>SAQG01000002.1 GCA_004020315.1 Mesorhizobium sp. | reverse complement strand
GCGCTATCTCACTTCCTGGCCCTTCTGCCAGCCGTTAATGAGTTCACGCCCTAGTTGGAGGAGGCGAATTCGAGTCTATGGCGGTCTGTTCGGCGGCCGGACTTTGAGCGGGCTGTTCTTTTGGTGACTTATGGGTCTCGTCTTCTGCCGTGAATGAGGAATTTGGGGGAGGATCAGCGGCGGTTGTTTGTGAAGCTAAAGCCAAGAATAGCGCGACAAGAATCCCCCGCATATCGTTCCCCCCATCGTGCGGTATACAACGTTGACTATCACGCAATTACTCGTATCATTCAAGCCTTGAAAATCTACGAAATACTATATTTAACCAAGAGGGCTAAATGAAAGATGTAATGACTGCCAAGTTTTGCTTCATGGCAACCGCTCTAAATGGGGAATATCGGGGTGAGACGCTGCAGAAGTTTTTGCGATTTAGAGATGGAAGATTGCTTTCCAATCCGCTCGGGAGAGGCATTACGCAGTTCTACTATTTCTTTAGCCCAGCGGCTGCAAAACTGCTCGTCAGCAATCCGGCCCTTAGACGCGGATCGAGATGGTTGTTCATTGGCGTCGGCAAATTTCTTTAGGGCTCACCTTACACCGGCCTGTAGACTCGTTCAGCCGTGTTCCAAAAGATATCCGCCTCTGCCGCCGCGCCGTGCTTGGCCACCGCCTCGCGGTGCGCCTTGATCAGCTCGGCGTGGCTGGTCCATAGTTTCTCGATTGGGAAATTCGAGCCGAACATCAGACGCTCGCTGCCGAGGATGTCGATCGCGTTGTCGACGATATAGGCGATCAATGCCGGGTCGTTGCGGTGGACGAAGGTGCCGAGGCCGGAGAGCTTGGCGCAGAGGTTGGGTGCTGCTGAAAGCGTGCGCAGGCCGGCTTTCCAGGCTTCCGTGGTTTCCTCCGACATGTCGGTCAGCATGCCGGCATGCGTGAGGATGAAATTGGTCTCAGGATTTTCGCCGACAAGCGTCAGCCCGTCCTCCATCTGGGCCGGGAAAAGCTGCAGGTCGAAGGACAGGTCATAATCTTTCAGCCGCGCCACATTGGCCCGCACCTTCGGGTCGATGACCTGATCGGCGGACGCGGCAAAGCGGAAGGCCGGCGTCTCGTGCCAGTGCAGCTGCATGCGCACGCCGCGCAGCAGGGGGTACTTGATCAGTCGGTCGATCTGATGGCGCACGTCGTCTACAGTCATATCGGCATAGCCGACGATGGCGTGTGGCCAGCCAGTTTCGTCCGATGTCTTCTGTAGAAAGGCGACCTCGGTCTCGAAATCCTCCTTGGCCCAGTTGGTCTGGACGTAGACCGCCTTCTCGACGCCAGAGCCTTGCTGGTCGGCGAGGAATTCGTCGATCGGGTAGTCGCGGCGGATCGGTTCGTAAGGTCCGAAGATGCGCGGCACCATCGGCCCGCGCAGCCAGGGCTGGTCCTCTCGGCGCCAGATATGAAAATGCGCGTCGATCGCCTTCTGCATCATGAAACCCTCTTCCAGATTGCTGCGGCCGCTGGGGCAGGGCGGGCGAGCGACAGGATGAAATCGGTGAGACCCGAGATCGACGAGCCATCGACCAGATCGTCGAGCACCGGCAGGATGGCGCGAAGTGCTGCCGTGGCCGGCCGAAAGCGCGGATCGCCGGCCAGCGGCGTCGCCAGCGAGAGACGGAAGGCGCGGGCACTCAGCCGGCCCATCGCCATTTCCAGCTCGGCATGGTTGCCGCGCTCCAGCGCATCGGACAGGATGACGACCGCCGCCCCGCGCGCAAAGGCTGAGAAGCGCGGCACAGAGAGGAAGGCGAGCAGCGTCGGTCCCATTCGCGTGCCGCCGTCCCAGTCATCGACCTGCGCGGCCACGCGGGCCAGCGCCTGGTCGCGGTCGCGAATGCGCAGCGCGGTGGTGATGCGGGTCAGCCGCGTGCCGAAGGTGAATATCTCCGCCCGGTCCGCGCTTTGCACCGCGGCATGCGCCAGCTTGAGATAGTCCGATGTGTGCAGCTTCATCGACCCCGACACGTCGATCAGCAGCAAAAGCTTGCGCGGCACGGTCTGCCTGCGGCGCAGCAGCGGCGATGGCACATCGCCGTCGGCACTGACGATTTCGCGGAGCGAACGGCGCAGATCGAGCTTGCCGCGTGCGTGCGTGCGCACGGTGCGGAAGGAGCGGCGGGTGGGCAAAGCGGTAGCGAGCTTGCGGCGGAAAGCGGAAAGTCCGTCGCCGTCGCGCTGGAAGTCGCGGGCGCTCAACTGTTCGGCGCCGGACGACAGCTCGCCGCCTTTCTCCTGGCGCGCCACCTCGATCTCTTCATCGCTGGTGCCGCCGTCGTCCTTAATGCGGATTTCCTCGTCGGCCTCGCCTTCTCCCAAGGCCGCGGTGTTGCCGTAGAAATGGCTCTGGAAGTGCGCCTCGAACTCGTCGCGGCGGTCGGGCGGCGGTGCCAGCGTGGCGAGGGCGGCTTCGTGGATATCGGTCATCGAGCGGGGCCCGAGCAGCGTCACTGCCTGCATGAAGCCTGACACCTGCTCCGGCGCCACCGGAAAGCCATAGCGGCGCAGCAGCCGGCCAAAGCCGAGCAAGGGTGCAGCCGCGCGGGGCAGGGCCGCGGCACTCACGCCAATGCCTCCTCGACGATCCGGCCGAGCTCAGGCGCGATGTAGGACAGATCCTCCTCGTCCTTGATCAGCACGCCGATGGCACGGCGGAACGCTTCCGGCCACGGACTGCCGCCCTTCTCGAGGATCGTCGCGGCATTGGCCCATTCGACCGCCTCGGCGATGCCGGGCGGCTTGGCCAGCGGGCGGGCGCGGATGTCGCGCACGGCAGCAGCCACGGCGCGTGCGGTTGCCTCGGCGACGTCGCCGGCGCGCAGCATGATGATGGCGGCCTCGCGCTCGGCGTCGGGATAGGTGATCCAGTGGTAGACGCAGCGCCGCCGCAGCGCCTCGGCCAATTCGCGCGTGCGGTTCGACGTCAGGATGACGATCGGCTGCGTCGTGGCGCGAATAGTGCCGCGCTCGGGAATGCTGATCTGAAAATCGGAAAGGAACTCCAGGAGCAGCGCTTCGAACTCATGGTCCGAGCGATCGATCTCGTCGACCAGTAGCACGCGCTTTTCCGGTGCCTTCAGCACCTGCAGCAGCGGCCGCGCGATCAGGAAACGGTCGTCGTAGATGTCGACCTCATGCTCGCCGGCATGGCGGATGGCCAGCAGCTGGCGCTGGTAGTTCCATTCGTAGAGCGCGTGTGCAGCGTCGATGCCCTCGTAGCATTGCAGCCGAACCAGATCGCGCCCGAGCACATCGGCTATCGCCTTCGCCGCTTCGGTCTTGCCGACACCAGGCGCGCCTTCGAGCAGCAGCGGCTTGCCTAGCCTTATCGCCAGGAAGATGGCGGTGGCCAGGCTCTCGTCGGCCAGATAGCGCGAGGCGGCGAGGCGCGACGCCACCGCCTCCGGCGAGATCGCGACTGTCTCGGCGCTTCTCTTGGGCATTTCCAACACTCAGTTCGATGCTTGCGCCTTCAGCGCCCGCAGAATGCGTTCCGGCGTGATCGGCAGCGTGTCGATGCGCACGCCGACGGCGTCGAAAACGGCATTGGCGACCGCCGGGATTTGCGGGTTGGCGCACATTTCGCCCGGCCCCTTGGCGCCGTACGGGCCGTCGGCCGAGGGCCGTTCCAGCACGATGATCTCGGTTTGCGCGAGATCGCCAGGACCCGGCATCAGATACTGGTTGAAGTCGGTGCCACCATGATCGCGATTGGGATAATAGGGTTCGGTCGTCTCGTAGAGTGCGTGGCTGACGCCCATCCATGAGCCGCCGACGAGTTGCTGCTCGACCATTTTCGGGTTCAGCGCGCGGCCGATTTCGAAGACATTCTTCACCGTCAGCACGGTGACTTCGCCGGTCTCGTCGTCGACCTCGACCTCCGCCACCGTGCAGGCGTGGGCATAGCAGGTCGACGGCTTCATCGCTCCGGTCTCTTTCTCCGGATAGGAGCGTGGGATGAGGAACATGCCGCGGCCGGAAATCGAGCGCCCGCGCTTGAAATGCGCCGACAGCGCGACATCGAAGATCGAAATCGACTTCTGTGGCGCGCCCTTGACCAGTATGTTGCCTTGGCCGTCGGTCTCGAGGTCGGAGGCATTCACTTCCAGCTCCTCGGCCGCCACTTCCAGCATCACCTGGCGGGCTTCCCTGGCGGCCTGGATGACGGCATTGCCAGCGCGGTGCGTGCCGCGCGAGGCGAAAGTGCCCATGCAGTGCGGGCCAGTGTCGGTGTCAGCGGTGTCGACGACGACGCGGTCAGTCGGCACGCCGATCGTCTCGGCGCAGATCTGCGCCATGATCTGCTTCATGCCCTGGCCGAGATCGACGCTCGACAGTGTCACCATGAAGTTGCCGGTCGGCGTCGAATGCACCAGCGCCTGAGTCGGGTCGCCGCCGAGATTCATGCCGGTCGGATAGTTGATCGCGGCGACGCCGCGTCCGCGCCTGATCGCCATCTCAAACTCCCTTCGCGTAGGACGACATAGAGAGGTACTTTTCCGCCACCGGCCAGTTGGCGGCGCGCGACGCTTCCTGCATGCACTCGATCAGCGCCGCGCCCTCGGTCGGCTGGCGATGCGCCTTCATGTCGCCGTCGCGGTAGGCATTGATGAAGCGGAATTCGAGCGGATCCATGCCGATCAGCCGGGCGAGCTTGTCCATCTGCACCTCAAGCGCGAAGTCGCCGATGGTGACGCCGAAGCCGCGCATGGCGGAGGAGGGTGTGCGGTTGGTGTAAACACAATAGGTGTCGATCCAGACGTTCGGGATCGTATAAGGGCCGGGATAGTGGCCAGCGCCCTTCTGCGCGCCATAGGGCGAATGGCGCGAATAGGCGCCGGCATCGGTGTAGCCGGTGACCTTGCGGGCGACGATACGGCCGTCATTCATGACGCCGTCCTTGATGACGACCTTTTCCGCCGCGCGCGGAGAGGAAATCTGCATCTCTTCCTCGCGACTGTAGATGAACGAGACCGGCCGCCCGGTCAGCTTGGCGCCGAGAATGGCGATCGGCTCGACGATGACGTCGACCTTGCCGCCAAAACCGCCGCCGACGGTGCCGCCGACGAAATGCAGTTTGTTGCCGGGCATCTGCAGGATGATCGAGGCATTGTCGAGGGTGAAGAACATCGCTTGCGTGTTGGTATAGCAGGTGAAGCGGTCATTGCCCTCGGGCACGACGATGCAGCCTGTTGTCTCGGTCGGCGCGTGTTCGATCGGCGAGGATTGGTAGGTCTGTTCGAGCACGTGATCGGCGCCGGCGAAGCCGGCCTCGACATCGCCGAAGCGCACCTTGCGGCATTCGCCGCTGTCGTAGAGATAATAGTTACGGCCGTGATATTCGTTCACTGTCGGCGCGCCGGGCTTCAGCGCTTCCTCCATGTCGAAGACGGCCGGCAGCACCTCGTAGTCGACCTTGACCTTGGCCGCCGCTTCCTGGGCGGCACGCTCGGTCTCGGCCAGCACCGCCACCACCGCCTCACCCTTCCAGCGCACCTTGCCGTCGGCTAGCACCGTCTCGTCCTCCGGGCCGATCTGGATCAGGATCAGGATGGTGTAGACATTGTGCGGCACGTCCTTGGCGGTCAGGATTTTCACCACGCCCGGATGTTTCTCGGCCTCTGATATGTCGATGCTGCGGATGCGAGCGTGATGGTGCGGGCTGCGCACCATCTTCAGATGCAGCATGCCGGGAAAATTGCGGTCGGCGAAATAGGCGGTCTTGCCGGTGACATGACCTGGTGAATCCGAACGCGGCCGGGGCTGGCCGATCTCGTGCAGATCGTCCTTGCGCTGGTCGGCGAAGTAGCTCTTGCGGAGTTCCATCTTTTTACTCCCTCAAGCCGCGTTCTGCGAATTGGACCGCGCGGCGGTCAGCACCGCCTGGATGATCGGCTCGTAGCCGGTGCAGCGGCAGATGTTGCCCGACAGCGCCTCGACCACCTCGTCGCGGCTGGGATTGGGCGTGTGGTCGAGCAGCACCGTGGCGGCCATGATCATGCCCGGCGTGCAGAAGCCGCATTGCGTGGCGAAGGCGTCGAGGAAGGCGCGTTGCAGCGGATGCAGCACGCCGCCTTCCGAAAGCCCCGATGCCGTGGTGATGGCCGCACCGTTGCAGGTCTCGGCCAGCGTCAGGCAGGAGAGCCTGAGTTCGCCGTCGATGATGACCGAGCAGCCGCCGCATGTGCCTTGGTGGCAGCCGCCCTTCGGCGAGGTGTCGCCGATCTTGTCGCGTAGCGCATGAAGCAGCGTTGTGCCGCTGTCAATGAATTCGGCCTTTTCCGCGCCGTTGAGCGTGAACTGAACCGGGACCTTTGCCATTTTTTCCTCCTTGCGCGCTTGCCGTGCGGGCAAGCACGCTTCCCCAATGGGTATTTCAGGCAAGCAGCAGCCGGCCGAGATGGACCGGCAGGACTTCGTTGCGATACCAGGCACTGGCGATCGGATCGGTGATAGGCGAAGTGCCGTCCCGCGCGACGGCCAACGCCGGCTCGATGCCGTCGCTGGTGAGCTTCCTGCCGAGCAGCGCCTTCTCCGCCGCCGTCGCACGCATCGGACGGTCGGCCATGCAGCCAAGGGCTATCCGTGCCGAAGACACGGTTCCGTCCGGCGCTTGTTCCAGCACGGCGGCAATGCTCAGCACCGCGACGCCCGTCGGCTTGACCCTCGACACTTTCAGGAAGCGAAAGCCGCCGTCCACCGGAAGGGTGAAGCCGACCGCAGTGACGATAGCGTGGTTGCTTTCACGTTTTGCCACGAAGGTTTCGATAGGCACCTCGCCGTCCTTGGTGCTGACGGTGGTGTCCAGTGCCAGCAGCGCCACGGTGAAATCGCCATAGGGCGCCGGGGCGAAGAGATTGCCGCCGACCGTCGCCATGTTGCGGATCGCCGGGCCGCCGACGGCGCGCGCCGCGTGGGCAAGGGAAGACAGATCCGGGTGACAGGCGATCGCCGCCATGGTCACCGAAGCGCCGATGCGGACCTTGTCGCCGGAAACGGTGATCGCCGACAGCGAAGGCTCGGTCGACCTGATCAGGATAGAGACCGAAACATCGCCTTCATTGGCGGCGCGCACGACCAGCGTGCCGCCTCCGAGATAGCGGGTGCCGGCGACTGTCAGCGCCGCATTCGCCTCCTTTACCGTCGAGAAAGTCTGCAGCGCAAGCGCCATGGAACGCTCCTGTTGTCAGCCCAATTCAGTTCAACCTTGGCCGGCGAAATGGGTCTTCAGGGCGTTGAAGCCGCCCTGGAAGACGTTAGCGCCCATGCCCTCAGCCAGCTTGTCGGCTTCTTCCGGGGGCGCGTCGAAGCTGGCGGTCCATTCGGCATAGGTGCGGTTGCCATCAGTCACCCGCCGCAACTGCAGCGTCGCCTTGTGATTTGTCAGCGGCTGCGGCGTCTCCAGGATGGAGTAGCTGACGAGAAAGTTGTCGTCGGAGAAGTCGAGGAGCTTTTCACGAAGGCGGGCGCCGCTGGCGAGCTGGAAATTGCGCACGCAGCCGATCGTGCCGGCATCCTTGCCGTCCTCGATATGGCTTTCGACCATGCGCGGGTGCCAGTTCGGCAGGCCGTTGAAGTCGCGTATGCGCGCCCAGACTTTTTCGACCGGGGCGTCGATGACGCTGGAGATAGTGACTTTCGTCATATGATACTTCCCTTGCGAGTTAGCTACTCAGAAGGGTAGGGCGGCGGGCCCGGCGGCGCTTATCAATGCGTCTTGAACGCCTATCAATAAGTCTGAAAAAACGGGCAGTATGAAAAAAGGCAGCCCGAAAATGGTTCAGGAAATAGCCCGCGCCGCCTCGCGATAGAGTGTCGGCGGAACGCCGACATGGTCGCGGAAGAAGCGCGAGAAATTGCCCTGCGTGGTGAAGCCGAGATTGCAGGCGACCGAGATCAGCGGCTCCTGCGACCATTGCAACTGCCGCACCGCTTCCTCCATGCGCAGCGTGTTCCAGTAGACATTGGGCGTCAGATTGGTTTGCTCCTTGAACAGCGCGAAGAAATGCGGCCGCGACAGGCCAACGCTGCGCGCCACATCGTCGAAGCACATGCGCTCGCAGACATTGGCCCTCATCAGCTGGATTGCCTTGCGGACGCGGAAGTCCTGCATTGTGTGGACGGGGGCGCGCGCCACCTGGGGCGCCGAAGCGTCGGCGGCGTCGAGCACGCTGTCGATGAAGCGCTCGATCTCGTAATTGGCGATGTCGTCGATGCTCTCATTGTCGCTGAGATGGTCGAGAAGGTTGCCTGCCGCCTTGTGCAGCCACGGCTCCAATGTGATCGCCGGTGCTGAAAACAGCGGCGCGGCGGACGGCAGGTCGCGGCGCCGGCGCGCCCAGTCCGGATCGATGTAGAAGGCGAGGAACAGGCCGGGCCGGCCGTCGCGGGACAAAGCGTGGCTGTGCGGCTGGAAGGAATTGATGCCGGCAGCGGTGCCCGGTCCAAGCCGCACTGTCTCGCGGCCGATGGTCATCTCGCCGGCCGTGCCTTCCAGCCAGATGATGATATGCGCCTCGACATGGGCATGGGTGACGAAGTCGCTGGCGACGTTCAGGACAGAAACATGTCCGAACCGGCCCCAGTAGAGCCTGATCGCTTCCGTCATGGGTATATCCTCCCGCAGGCGACTGGCCTCCCTTCGCCTGCAGTGGGGATTGTGCGGCGGGCTTTGTGTCCGCGTCAAGGCGCATGCGCACGCCTGGCGCCCGTCATGGACCGTGCCGGCCGATTTTCAGACTGAGCGATAGCAACGGAAACGATGAGCGCTCGTGATCGCGGCCTATTCGTTGCGCCTGAAATTGCGGAGCCGGTCGAACAGGACCGCCAGCAGAATCGCGCCGCCGATGAATACACCTTGCCAGAAGGCATTGATACCGAGCAGGCCGAGACTGTTGCGGATCACCTCGATCAGCGCCGCGCCGACGACGGCGCCAAAGGCCGTGCCCATGCCGCCGGCCAGGTTGGCGCCACCGATGACGGTGGCGGCGATGACCTGAAGCTCCATGCCGTTGCCAAGATTGGTGGTGACGGCGCCCAGCCAGCCGGTCTGGATGATGCCGGCAATGCCGGCGGCCAGCGCCGAGATCATGTAGACCGCGACCTTGATCTGGCGCACCGGAACGCCGGTCAGCGTCGCCGCATGCTCGTTGCCGCCGATGGCGAAGATGTGCCGGCCGAATTTCGTCCAGCGCAGGACGAAGCCGGTGATCAGCGCCAGCACGATCGTGTAGAGCACCGGATTGGCGATGCCGAACACAAAGGCGCCACCGCCCAGCGCCAGAAGCTTGTCGTGATCGGGCCCGAACTGGAAGACGACGGTGTTGTTGGAGGCGACCATGGCAAGGCTGCGCGCAATCGACAGCATGCCGAGCGTCACCACGAACGGCGGAAAGCCGAGATAGGCGATCAAGATACCGTTGAAGGCGCCGATGATCAGCGCTGTCGCGATCGCAGCGGCAATGCCGATCTCGATGCCGTAGCCGGCATGCATGGTCACCGCCAGCACCATCGAACACAGGCAAAGCACCGAGCCGACCGACAGGTCGATGCCGCCGGTGATGATGACGAAGGTCATACCGAGCGCGACGATGGCGACGAAGGTGACGTTGCGGGTGATGTTGTAGAGGTTCTTCGTCGTGGCGAAGGAATCGGTGGCTACGGACAGGAACAGGCAGGCGAGGATGACCGCGATCACCACCCAGAAGGTCTGGCTGGCAAACACCCTGGTCAGCAAAGTGTGCTGTTTCTGCGCGATCGTCTGGTCAAGAGTTACTGCCATCGTCGACCTTTATCTGCTTGCGTGGTGAACCGCTGACATCAAACCTGTTCGATGGCGCCGGTGATGAGCCCTGTGACTTCCTCGGGCGAACTCGACGCGATTGTCTTGTCGGCGACCTTGCGGCCGCGCCGCATGACGATGACGCGATCGGCAACATCAAAGACGTCGGGCATGCGATGACTGATCAGCACGACCGCAATGCCCTGGTCGCGCAAATGACGGATCAGGTTCAGCACCTCGGCGACCTGCCGGACCGAGATCGCCGCCGTCGGTTCGTCCATCAGCACGATCTTGGCCTGCGAAAGCATGGTGCGGGCAATCGCCACCGCTTGCCGCTGGCCGCCCGACATCTGCTTGACCAAATCGCGCGGGCGGGTTTCGGATTTCAGCACGGCAAAGATCTGGCCGGCACGCTTGTACATCGCGGCGTAGTCGAGGATACGAAACGGCCCGACGCCGCGGCGCAGCTCGCGGCCGAGATAGACGTTGGCGGCGGCCGTCAGATTGTTGCACAGCGCCAGGTCCTGATGGACGATCTCGATGCCGTGCTGGCGCGCTTCCACCGGCTTGTGCAGGATCAGCTCCTTGCCGTCCATCTGCATCGTGCCGTGGCTCGGGCGGAAATTGCCGGCGATCATCTTGACCAGCGTCGACTTGCCGGCACCGTTATCGCCCATCAGGCCGACCACCTGTCCGGCCTCGATCGACAGCGAAACGTCGTTGACGGCCTGGATGGCGCCGAAATGTTTCGAGATGTTGGCGAGTTCGAGAACCGACACCAGACTGCTTCCTCCCCGTGCTTTCCGGCTGCGGTTCTGCCGCGGCCTCGCTCTCCCAGCTCCTCCCGGGAACAGCGCTTTCGCCCATTTACGCACATGCCCCCTTGCCGTCAACAGCGGCTTCTTTCGAAAAATCCGTTTTGTAGGACAAATAGCAATTGACGTTGGTCGCGAGCCGATATTAGCTAAGCGTCGGAGGAGATTATGCCGATCTCCTGTTCCGGCGCGCCGGGCGGAATCGGCGGAGGTTTATCGGTCGAGGATCTGGCAGCGTCCGTACCGCGCTGGTCTGCGACCGCATCTGGAAATACTTATCGGCCCGGCTTGGCGACACGAGCGCTCGCGAAACGAACCTCTGTCATCGTGCATCCGGGCTGGTCTGTGTGGCGGGCACGCCGTGTCCGTCTGTTTCAAGGGAGGACTGACATGAGGAAATCACTATTGCTCGCTGCTGTCGCCGTGTTGGCGTTGGGCGCCGGGCCGGCTTTGGCCAAGAAACAGCTCGTCATCGTGGTGAAGGGGCTCGACAATCCGTTCTTTGAGGCCATCAACCAGGGTTGCCAGAAATGGAACAAGGAAAACGCCAACTCGGAGTATGAGTGCTTCTACACCGGTCCGGCGTCGACCTCGGACGAGGCCGGCGAAGCCCAGATCGTCCAGGACATGCTGAGCAAGCCGGACACGGCGGCGATGGCGATTTCGCCGTCCAACGCGCCGCTGATCGCACAGACCCTTAAAAGCGCCAATCCGTCGATCCCGATCATGACCCTCGACGCAGACCTCAGCAAGGAAGATGCGGCGCTGCGCAAGACCTATCTTGGCACCGACAATTACCTGATGGGCTACAAGATCGGCGAGTACATCAAGAAGGCCAAGCCGGAAGGTGGCAAGATCTGCACCATCCAAGGCAATCCCGCGGCCGACAACATCCTGCGCCGCGCACAGGGCATGCGCGACGCGCTTACAGGCCAGAAGGATCTCCCGGCGCTCGCCGGCGAGGGCGGCTGGACCGAGGTCGCCGGCTGCCCGGTGTTCACCAATGACGACGGCGCCAAGGGCGTGCAGGCGATGACCGATATCCTCGCCGCCAATCCCGATCTCGACGCTTTCGGCATCATGGGCGGCTGGCCGCTGTTCGGCGCGCCGCAACCCTATCGCGACCTGTTCAAGCCGATGGCCGACAAGATCGCCAAGAACGAGTTCGTCATCGGCGCTGCCGATACGATCGGCGAGGAAGTGGCCATTGCCAAGGAGGGTCTGGTGACCGCACTGGTCGGCCAGCGGCCGTTCGAGATGGGCTACAAGGCGCCCTCGGTGATGATCGACCTGATCGAAGGCAAGCCCGTCGCCGATCCGGTCTTCACCGGTCTCGACGAGTGCACCAAGGATACGGCCGATACCTGCATCCAGAAGTAGGTTTGCAGTTTCGGGGCGTCCGATCGACGGGCGCCCCGTCACACCGGTTCACGAAAACCTACGAGGTGACAGTGCTGGGGCGAACCGCCCCTGCTTTGCTGCGCCTTGAGTTCAGCCTGTGCCGGGGAACATGGATGTCGGACGCAAGATTAAAAAAGCGACTCACCAAGGTCAGGGCACGGGCCAATGTCAAGGCGCTGGCTGCCCGTCCGTCCGGCGCTCGCCGTACCGACGCGGCGCTGATCCCCGGATCGAGCGTACATGCGTCGCTGGCCAACGAGATCGGTCTCAGGATCGTGCGCGGCGACTATCCGCCGGGAACCATCCTGCCCAACGAAGCCAAATGGTCCGAGACTTTCAACGTCAGCCGCTCGGCGGTTCGCGAAGCGATCAAGATGCTGATGGCCAAGAGCCTGCTGGCCTCACGCCCCAAGATCGGCAGCTGGGTCGAGCCGAAGGAGCGCTGGAACCTGCTCGATCGCGACGTGCTCGCCTGGTACGCGACGGCGCCCGATCGCGAGATGTTCCTGCGCACCGTTCAGGAATTCCGCCACATCATCGAGCCGGAAGCCAGCGCGTTTGCCGCAATCCGGCGTAGCGACGAGCAGATGGCCGAGATCAGCCAGGCCTGCCGTGAGATGGGGGAGGCGGCGACACTGCCGGAGCGCACCCGCGCCGATACGCGTTTTCATCTCGCCATCCTGCGGGCGTCGGGCAACGACCTTCTGGTGCCGCTCGGCGTGCTGATCGAATCCGCACTCGACCACCTCTTCGTTTTCGTCACGCGCGAAACCAGCGACCAGCCTCGGGCGCAGAAGCTGCACGAGGCGATCGAAAAGAACATCCGGCTCAGGCGTCCGGCGGCGGCAAGGAATGCCGTGCACAGGCTGCTCGCCAACACCGACGACGTTATCGGGCGGTCGCGGCGGTAAGGTCAAACGCAATCACTCTGAACGGCCAAGTTCGGCTCTAAGCGGAAATTCGTTCGCGCCCGGCCGAACTCCCGCCCATGACCCGAAAGCGACCTTCGTAGGTCGGGCCGGAACGTCTGCAAAGGGGGCAATCCACTTCGTAGCACGCGATGGCAACAACCGCTTAGGGCCCGATTTTGTTGAGAACCTCGGCAAGCGCGAGCGCTTCAGCCGTCAACTAACCCGCGCAGGGATATGGCAAATCCAGGTATAAGCCTAATCAACGACGAGACGAGTGCGCTGTAGGAACAGCCAAGATATCCACGTTCGCGGAAAGGACTGTCGGCGTTGACGGGATTGGCGTAAACTACACGGTTTGGGTGTCATCCATGCACCGTATCATCACAGTGGCTTTTGTGGCGCTCGCGGCGTTGTTCATCTGCCCCGCGCGGGCGGAGGTATTGGTCGGGGTTTCGGCCGCGATGACGGGACGGCTCGCCTGGATTGGCGAGCAGGGGCAGCGTGGGGCAGAGATGGCTGTTGCCGACTTCAATGCGGCGGGCGGCGTTCTCGGCCAGCAGGTGGGGTTAATCGCGGTCGACGATTTCTGCGATCCCGAGCAGGCGGTGGTGGCAGCCCGGAAGCTGGTCGCTGATGGCGTGGTGCTCGTCATCGGTCACTACTGCTCCGGAGCCTCGATCCCGGCATCGGAGGTGTACGAGGCGGCGGGAGTTCTGCAGATTTCGCCGGGATCGACCAATCCGCAGCTGACCGAACAGGGTCGGGCCAACGTCTTCCGCGTCATTGGTCGCGACGATACGCAAGGAATCGTGGCCGGCAACCACCTAGCCGATCACTGGGGCGACAAGAAGGTCGCGATCCTTCACGACAGCACGACATATGGGAAAGGTCTCGCCGATGAGACCAGAAAGCAGCTGAACAAGCGGGGCGTGACCGAAGCTGTCTACGACGCGTACACCCCAGGCAAGGACGACTATTCGGCCGAGGTCGCTGCACTACAGGCCGCTGGCATCGCCGTGCTGTATGTCGGTGGGTATCATGCAGAGGTTGCGCTGATTGCTCGCGCCGCACGCGACCGCGGCTACGCGGTTCAGATCATCTCCGGCGATGCCCTGGCGACCGAGGAATTTGCCCTGATCGCCGGCCCCGCGGCCGAGGGGACCCTCTTCACGTTCTCCGCGGACCCACGGCGAAACCCCGAAGCGGCCCCGGTAGTGGAGCGATTCCGTGCCGAAAACTTCGAGCCCGCAGGCTACACGCTGCTGAGCTACGCTGCCGTCCAGGTCTGGGCGCAGGCGGTCGAGAAGGCAGGTTCGCTGGAGCTGGCGACGGTCATCGCGACCCTGCGCGGGCAGGAGTTCGACACTGTCCTGGGCTCGATCGATTTCGACGACAAGGGCGATCTCTCGACCCAGAAATGGGTATGGTACGTGTGGCGAAGTGGAGAGTACGTGCCGGTCGAGTAAGGGCCAATTCGACGGCGCGCCGCATGGGATATCTGATGCAGACCACCTTAGCGGGTTCATTCGGATCAAAGCGTTGCCGCGATGCTTGAACGCCTCGGCATACGCGGCCGCCTGCTGCTGGCTTTTTTCGGGATCAGCGCCTTTGCAGTGCTGGCAACAGCGGCTGCCCTGTATGCCTTTCTCCAGGTCGGCGACGTCGTCGACCGCATCACCAGAGATCGGGTGCCGTCGGCGCTTGCCTCCCTCCAGCTGTCGCGCCAGGCCGAGCGGGTCGCGGCCATTGCGCCGGCCGTGCTGACGTCGATTAGCAAAGCCCGGCACAACGAAGTCTCGGCCGCGATCGGGGTCGAGATGACGCGCCTCGAGGAGCTGCTGGCCGCGCTCAAGGGTGCCGCGCTCGAAACGCCAGCGGTGGCTGAGATCGAGGCTGCGGTGCTCGGTCTCAGGCGCAACCTCGACGCTCTCGACGACCTTGTTGCCACGCGCCTCGCCGTGGTCGCGCGCAAGGAAGGGCTGTTGCGCCGGTTGTCGGCGACGACAATTGCAGGCCAGCGTCTCGTGGCCTCCGGCATCCTGGTGATGAATTCCAAGCTCGCGCAGTGGCGGGCGGCTGCGGCCGACGCATCGCTCGCGCCGGATCGAAGCGCGGCGGTCATGGCCGATCTCGTCCAGGCGATTGCAGCCTACATCCCCCAACAGAGGGCGCACCAGGAGATATCGGCGGTCAACGACGCTCTGGTCAGGACGGCGGACGCGTCGACGCCGGGCGATCTGGCGTTGGCCCTGTTTCCGCTGCGCCGGTCCCTTGCTGCTCTGGAAACGATCTCCGCCGAGATCGACGTGAAGCTGCAGGTCCGCTTCCGACAACGGGTGGACGAGTTTAAGGCGCTGATCGATGGCGAAAAGAGCATCCCCAAGGCCCGCCAGGACGAGCTCGCCGTCCTGGCGCAGGGCGAAAAGCTTCTCGGCGAAAACAATCGGCTGTCGCGCAGCCTCACCGCTGCCGTTGATCGGCTGGTCGCCGCGGCGGACCGCGAGATCACCGCGTCCGGTCTCGAAGCCGCGGTCGTCCAGCGCTACGGCACCGGAGTTGTCCTTGGCTCCGCCTTCCTCAGTCTTCTGAGTTCGGTTCTGGTGGTCTGGCTCTATGTTGACCGAAGCCTTCTCGCCCGGCTGGGGGCGGTGAGCCAAGGCATGTTCGCGATCGCTGGCGGCAATCTTCGAGCGCCCCTACCTGCGGCCGGCCGAGACGAAATCGGCCGCATGGCCGAGGCGCTCAGGCTGTTCCGGGACACCGCGGTCGAGGTCGAGGAAAAGAACCTGCGCGAGGTCGCCGAGGCGCGCCAGCGGCTCGTCGATGCCATCGAGAGCATCTCCGAGGGATTCGCTCTCTACGACGGGCAGGACCGGCTCGTCCTCAGCAACAGCCGCTATCGCGAACTGCTCTACGCCGGCCTGGAGGAAATGACGCCCGGCACGACGTTCGAGCACATCATCCGCCGGTCCGCTGAGCGCGGCTACATCAAGGATGCTGAGGGGCGGGTCGAGGAATGGGTCGCCGAGCGGCTCTCTCGGCACCGCAACCCTGGCGACCCCTGGGTGCAGCGGCGCGGCGATGGACGATGGATCATGATAGGCGAGCGGCGGATCACCGGCGGCGGAACGGTCGCCGTCTACTCGGACATCACGGAGCTGAAGCAACGGGAGGAGAACCTCGCCGAGAAATCCGCGGCTCTCGAGGCGCTTTCCAACAAGCTGGCCAAGTATCTTGCGCCGCAGGTGTACAAATCGATATTTTCTGGCCGTCAGGACGTCAGGATCGCCAGCCAGCGCAAGAAGCTGACCATATGCTTCTCAGACATCGCTGGCTTTACCGAGACCACTGACAAGATGGAGTCCGAGGATCTCACCCAGCTCCTCAACCACTATCTGACGGAAATGTCGAAAATTGCTTCGGATCACGGCGCGACGATCGATAAGTATGTCGGTGACGCGATCTTGATGTTTTTCGGCGATCCGGAGACTCGCGGTGTCAAGGAGGACGCGCTCGCCTGCGTCGAGATGGCCCTCGCCATGCAGAAGCGGATGACCGACCTTGCCGAAATCTGGCGTGACATCGGCATCGAAACGCCGCTGCGCTGCCGCATCGGCATCCATACCGACTACTGCACCGTCGGCAATTTCGGCAGCGAAGACCGGATGGACTACACGATCATCGGCGGCGCCGTGAATCTCGCCTCACGCCTCGAGCAGGAGGCGCCGCCGGGCGCCGTGCTCATTTCCTATGAGACGTTTGCGCAAGTGAAGGACACTATCGCCTGCGTGGAACTGGGACACATCCAGGTCAGGGGTATCGCCTATCCCGTCGCCACCTATCGCGTCCTCGATCTGATGGCCAATATGGTCGCCGCCCGCAGCGCCGTTCGAACCGTGCTGCCGCATCTCAGGCTGGAGGCTGAACCCGAGCTGATGTCTGCTGACGAGCGTGACCAAGCCGCTAATGCGCTTCGAGACGTTCTCGATCGACTTTGTCACAAGCTTGGGTAGTGGGGCTCGCGCCCGCACCCGCTCGTCGCTTCTACAGCGCTCACCTTGTCGACCAGCGAGGGATGATTCCTTCGCCAGCGCCTCCTTTGGGGGCGAGACTTTACCTTCCGGCGTCGCTGGCAAGGTCGGCAATTGGCGCCACTTGCTCGTTCTCATCGACGAGACGAATGGCAACATTCTTACCCATCTTGGCCATTTGCGCTGGCTGATCGGGTTTGCCCATAGATGATAGTCCTAAAGGTTCGGCTCGGAAGATGATGATCAAACAGGAGCATAGCGCCTGGTTCTATTGCAATGGATCAGGCTTTCTCATGAAAATTCCATGTCGGCTCTGCAGGCCTTCATTGCGCGTCCTATCGGACGCGTGGCGCTGTAGGCGGCGTCAGGTCAACGCCGTTGACCTTGCCGATATGTGTGGCCAGCATCGGCACATATTGATCGGCCGGCCCGGCGGCGAAGGCGCCGGCGAAAGCGTTCTTCGTGGCATTGCCGAGCGGGTTGGCGATGCCGGCAGCACCCGCCATCGATTCGAGATAGGTGAGGTCCTTGAAGGCGTTGGCGATGGTGAATTTGTGCGCGTCGCGGTCGCCTTCCAGCGTCCAGCGCATGAACGTCTGGTAGAAGCCGCAATCCATGCGGCCGTTGCGGATGACGCTGTCGAAGCGCGGCGGCGAGATGCCGACCTTCTCGGCCAGCGCCAGCGCCTCGGAATAGATCGCCGCATAGCCCAGCGAGATGAAATTGTTGAGCAGCTTCATACGGTGGCCGTCGCCGGTGTCGCCGATATGGACGATACGTCCGGCCCAGGTGTCGAGCACCGGCTTCAGCCGGGCAAAGACCGCGTCGGATGCACCGACCATGGCGTCGAGCGTGCCTTCCCAGGCCTCCTTCGGCGTGCGGCTGAGCGGGGCGTCGACATAATCGATGCCGAGCGCCTTGAGTTCGGCAGCAAGCGCTACCGTCGAGGTGGGATCCGAGGTCGAGCAATCGACGACTACCGAACCCTTCTTCAGGCCTTCCTTGAGGCCGCCGGGCCCTCGGATGATGGCTTCGACCTCGCGCGAGCCGGTGACGCAGATGAAGACGATATCAGATGCCGCCGCGACGTCGCGCGAGGTCGCGGCTTCCTTCGCACCCCGGCCGAGCAGGTCTTCCGCCGGAGCGCGGTTCTTGCGGCCGAGAAACGTCAGCGAATAGCCCTTGTCGACTATATTCTTCGCGATCCCGTGCCCCATCAAGCCAAGTCCGATGAAGCCGATCTTTTCGCTCGCGGCAGTCGTATTCATGGCATGTAATCCTGTGTTGAGGTCTCGATGACGGCGCTGCACTTTGGCAGGCGAATTGTTGAAGCGGGTTTTCGCCGCAGGCGGTGGCAGGCGATTGCAGAGTTCGATATTGTCTGACAATACACATGAATTCCAGGGAATGTGGAGAGCAAAATGACGAAGCGGATCATGTTCACCGGCGGCAGCGGCAAGGCCGGGCGTCATGTCGTGCAGTATCTGGTCGAGCAGGGATGCCAGGTGCTCAACATCGATACCAAGCCGCTCGACAATTCCAAGGTGCGCACGCTGATAACCGACATCACCGACAGCGGGCAGGTGTTCAATGCGCTGTCGAGCTATATGGGCCTGCATGAATTCGACCCGTCGTTGCGCGCGCAGCCGGTCGATGCCGTGGTGCACTTCGCGGCCATCCCGCGCATCATGATCACGCCCGATAACGAGGTGTTCCGCATCAACGCGCTCGGCACTTACAATGTCATCGAGGCTGCGGTGAAGCTCGGCATCCGCAAGGTGGTGATCGCCTCCAGCGAGACGACCTATGGGCTGGTTTTCGCCAATGAGCCGCGCAACCCGACGCATTTCCCGCTCGACGAAGACTACGATGTCGATCCGATGGACAGCTACGCGCTGTCCAAGATCGTCAACGAGAAGACGGCGCGCGCCTTCGCCCTGCGCAGCGGCATCGACATCTATGCCTTGCGCATCGGCAACGTCATCGAGCCGCATGAATATTCGCTGTTCCCGAAATGGTTCGCCGATCCGGGTTTCCGCAAGCGGATCGCCTGGAGCTATATCGACGCGCGCGACCTCGGCCAGATCACGCTGCGCGCCATTGAGAAGGACGGGCTCGGCTATCAGGTGTTCAACGCCGCCAATGACGACACCTCGTCCGACCTGCCGACGGCTGAACTCTTGAAGCGGTTTTATCCCGGCGTGCCGGTCAAGGTTGAACTCGGCGAATACGAGACGCTGCTTTCGAACCGCAAGGCGCGGGATGTGCTCGGGTTCCGCCCGGAACATAGCTGGCGGAAATACGTCAAGACGGCATGACGGGGTCGATGCACCCGGGCTGATCTGTGCGCAGAAGCAGGCTTTGCAGCCCGAGGCTTTTCCCGTGCTTGACAGCCCTCGGAATCCGGACTTTGTGAACGCATGCGGGACGGGAAGCCGAATAAGGGAAAAACACCGGCCAAGGCGGCGTCCGCCGAGCGCCCGGCTGTCGTTCGCCGTGCCGATGCGGCGCGTATGCCTGGGTCGAGCGTGCATGCGTCGCTAGCCAACGAAATCGGTCTCAGGATCGTGCGCGGCGACTATCCGCCGGGAACCATCCTGCCCAACGAAGCCAAATGGTCGGAGACCTTCGACGTCAGCCGCTCGGCGGTGCGCGAAGCGATCAAGATGCTGATGGCCAAGAGCCTGCTGGCCTCACGCCCCAAGATCGGCAGCTGGGTCGAACCAAAAGAGCGCTGGAACCTGCTCGATCGCGACGTGCTGGCCTGGTACGCGACATCGCCGGACCGCGAGGTGTTCCTGAAAACGGTGCAGGAGTTCCGGCACATCATCGAGCCTGAAGCGACCGCCTTTGCCGCCATGCGCCGCACAGACGCACAGATGGCCGAGATCAGCCAGGCCTGCCGGGAAATGGGCGAGGCGACGACGCTGCAGGAGCGCACACGTGCCGACACGCGTTTTCATCTGGCCATCCTGCGGGCGTCAGGCAACGACCTTCTGGTGCCGCTCGGTGTGCTGATTGAATCGGCGTTCGATCATCTGTTCGCCTATACGACGCGGGAAGTGGACGATTTGCAGCACGCGCAGAAGCTGCACGAGGCGATCGAAAAGAACATCCGCCTGCAGCGGCCGGATGCGGCACGCAATGCGGTGCGCAAGCTCCTGGCCAATACAGATAGCGTCATCAAGTCGAGGTAGGTCGATCCTCTAATCTTCTCTCGGTCGACCAAACGCGGCACGGAGTTCGTCCTTGGCGTCCTCCAGCACTTTCTTCTGCTTGGCCGGCAGGTTCTTGCCGGCACGGTTGATGTAGAAATTCAGCATCGACATGGCGGACTGGAATGGCTCCGCCTTGCGCCGGTCGCTGTGTTCGGCCGATCGCTTCAGCGAGGCCGCAATCTTTTTGGGATCGCGGGATTCGAAGATATGCTCCTCGAGGTCCAACGCATCGCTGTGCTCGGTCACCTCGGCCGACCATTTCCTTTTCGCGGTCATGATAGGGCTCCTTCCATTGGTGAGTTGATGGAAAAACTCCGGGACGGCGGCCACTGTTCCACTGCAGCTTAAATCCCTGGAGCCACGGATTTGCGGGATGTGGCGCTGCACGGCGCCGCCAATGTGTCGATAGTGGTGTCGAACCGGTCGATTTCGCAGGACCGCGACAGGAAATGCCTTGATCACAACCGTCTCCAGCCAGGCAAGCAGCCGCGGCATCGATAGCGCCTATGCCTGGATGCGGCTCGGCATTTCTGTGCTGCTGGCGACGATCGGCGGCGTCGGCATGTGGGCGGTGGTCGTGGTGCTGCCCGCCGTTCAGGCGGAATTCGGCGTCGATCGCGCCGCTGCGTCGATGCCCTATACCGCGACCATGGTCGGCTTCGCCGTCGGCAATGTGCTGGTCGGCCGCGCCATCGACCGCATGGGCTACTGGGTCCCGGCGCTTATTGCCTCGGTGGCGCTCGGTGCCGGTTTCCTGCTGGCGTCGCTGACCACTTCGATCCTGCAATTCACTCTTGTCCAGGGACTTTTGATCGGCGTCGGCACGTCGGCGATCTTCGGGCCGCTGATCGCCGACATCTCGCACTGGTTCAACCGCCGCCGCGGCGTAGCGGTGACGGCTGCCGCTGCCGGCAGCTATCTCGCCGGGGCGATCTGGCCGTTGGCAATGCCCTACGTCATGCAGAGCGAAGGCTGGCGTTTCACCTGTGGCCTGATCGGCGTCGTCTGCCTCGCGACCATGGTGCCGCTGATCCTGCTGCTCAGGCGCGGCGCGCCACGTGGCGCGGCTCCCGGCTCCCCCGGCAGCCGGCCCGTCCAGCCGATCTCGCTGTCACCGGCAGCGCTGCAGGTGCTGCTCGTCGTCGCCGGCCTTGGCTGCTGTGTGGCGATGTCGATGCCGCAGGTCCATATTGTCGCCTATTGCATAGACCTCGGCTACGGCGTGGCGCGGGGCGCCGACATGCTGTCGATCATGATGGCGGCGGGTGTCGTCAGCCGGCTGGCATCCGGCTTCCTTGCCGATCGGATCGGCGGCGTGAAAACCCTGCTGATCGGCTCGGTGCTGCAAGCCCTGTCGCTGTTGTTCTACATTCCCTTCGACAGGCTCGCCTCGCTTTACGTCGTTTCGCTGGTCTTCGGTCTGTCGCAGGGCGGCATCGTGCCTTGCTATGCGATCATCGTGCGCGAATACATGCCCGCCAAAGAAGCCGGCCAGCGCGTCGGCATCGTCATGATGGCAACCATCTTCGGCATGGCGATCGGCGGCTGGATGTCGGGCTGGATCTACGATCTGACCGGCTCCTACGCCGCCGCATTCCTCAACGGCATTGCCTGGAACCTGCTGAACATAGCGGCCATGGTGCTGCTGCTGTGGAAGGCACGGCGCAGCGCCGCGGCGATGGCCTGAGCACTGACCCCGTTGGCTGCCGATGGCCAGAGCCTATGGAAGAGACATGGCCGATGGCTCCTGTGATGCGGATGCCGGGCCACGCTCCTGCTTGACTTACACATATCTCGGTGGTTATTGGTTTATCAATAGCCATAGGGTTATCGATTGCCATGTCACAGCCCCACGAGATCCTTTTCAGAACGCTTGCCGACCCGACGCGACGGGCCATCTTCGAACGGCTGTGTCGCGACGGAAACCAGACCGTCGCGGCACTGACCGCTCGGGCTGGGGTCTCGCAACCGGCCGTGTCAAAGCATCTTGGGGTCCTGAAGCAGGCCGGGTTGGTGCGCGACCGCCACGAAGGCCGCAACACGCATTACAGCGCCGAACTCGGCGCATTGGCGCCGCTGATCGACTGGACGAACCAGATGGCTGGATTCTGGCAAAGCCGGTTCGACAACCTCGAAGATCTGCTCAAAAGGATGGACCAATGACCAATACTGAGACCGAAACGCGCTCCGTCGTTGTCGAACGGGAGGTCGCTTTTCCGCCGGAAAAGATCTGGCGCGCGCTCACGCAATCACACCTGATCGAGGAGTGGCTGATGAAGAACGATTTCAAGCCAGACGAGGGTCACCGTTTCAATCTTAGCGCTGACTGGGGGGCGGTCGACTGTCAGGTCCAGGCAGTCGAGCCCAACAAGACGCTGTCTTACACGTGGGATACCAGGATCTTAGGAGTGTCGTCACGTGGACGCTCACCCCTACGAGCACGGGGACCCATCTGCGCATGGAGCAGTTGGGATTCCGGCCGGAT
Organism: Mesorhizobium sp.; assembly: GCA_004020315.1. GTDB lineage: Bacteria > Pseudomonadota > Alphaproteobacteria > Rhizobiales > Rhizobiaceae > Mesorhizobium. Next base: position 434,804 of record SAQG01000002.1, on the reverse strand, counting down.
CAGCAGCAGTACTACCAGGGTGCCCAATACGGCTGGCAGCGGTTCTTTACGAACCTGGAGCAGGTCCTGGCGCGGATAGAATAGGCGTGCCGGCACCAAATAGGCATTGCGGGTGAACGCAATCCCCAACAAGACGTCCGTCAAATCAAACAACGTGGCAAAGAAGGCCGCCGGCCAAGCGATCGCCCGATCCGCTTCGGCTTGTCTTCAGAGGAGGTCCTAAATGAACTGGAACACATGGATTCGGCAACTCCACCGCTGGCTGTCGATCATTTTTACGGCGGTCGTCGCTGCCATCTTCATCACCTTGGGCGTAGGTGTGGAGCCCGCCTACTGGGTATACCTCATGCCGCTGATCCCGCTCGGCTTGCTCATGCTCAGCGGTCTGTACTTGTTCGCGTTGCCCTATGCCACGAGGTGGCGCAGCGGACGACGCACGGCGTAGAGGCCTAAACACGACAGGCCACAAGACGCCCGCTCACCCCCAGCCGAAATTCAAAGTGAGACACTACCCGAGTTAGGGTCCTGGCCCGTTCGCTTGACAATCGCTGAGGGCTGCGCGACGCCAGACGGAGTGCGGCGGCAGCCATAATCTCTGGTATGGGTTGGCATGGCGACAGTGGCAAAGACGCTGAACAGCATTTCGCGGCCGCGCTTCGGCGCCGCGTTTAGGGCAGGGCTGTGACCAAACCGCGCTCGCGCCGCGGCGGCGGCCGTCCGACGATCGCCGATGTCGCGCGCAAGGCCGGCGTCGGCGCCATCACCGTCTCACGCGCCTTGCGCGAGCCGGGGCGTGTTTCGGAGGATCTGCGCCGCAAGATCCAGGCGGCTGTCGATGAGCTCGGCTATCTGCCCGACCCGAATGCGCGAGCGCTGGCTTCGGCGCGCGCCGAGGTCTTTGGCGTGCTGGTGCCGTCGCTCACCAACAGCGTCTTTGCCGAAGTGCTGCGCGGGATCTATGACAGCCTGTCGGACAGCTCCTATCGCATCCAGCTCGGCAACACCCATTATTCAGGCCTAGAGGAGGAACGGCTGCTGCAGGTGTTCGGCCCGCAGCGCCCGGCGGCGCTGATCGTGGCGGGCATCGACCAGACGCCAACGTCGCGAAGACTGCTCGAGACGGCCGGTTGCCCTGTGGTGCAGGTCATGGAGACCGGGCCCGATCCGGTCGATATGATGGTCGGCTTCTCGCATTTCGACGGCGGCAGGGTGGCGGCGGAGCACATGATTGAGGTGGGCTATCGCCGCATCGGCTTCATCGGCGCGCGCATGGACCCGCGTTCGCAGCGTCGCCTGGCCGGCTATCGCGCGGCGATGGAGGCGGCCGGTCTGTTCGACGCGCGGCTGATCACCACCACGCCGGTGCCGTCCAGCGTGACGCTCGGGCGCGAACTGTTTCGCGACGCACTGGCCAAGGTGCCGACGTTGGACGGGGTTTTCTGCAACAATGACGACATCGCGCTCGGCGTGCTGTTCGAGTGCCACCGCGCCTCGATCGCCGTGCCGAAGACGATCGGCATCACAGGCTTCAACGATCTCGATATGATGGAAGTGGCCTTTCCATCGGTCACCAGCATCCGGACGCCTCGCTACGAGATCGGCCGGCTGTCGGTCGCCATGGCGCTCGCGGCGATTGCAGGCAAGCGCCCGCAAGAGCCGGTGGTCGACCTCGGCTTCGAACTCAGGTGCCGCGAGAGTACGGCCCGCTGAAAGCACTTCCAGGCGCCGCGAAATGACGCTTTACACGGCGTCATGGGTAGCGCTACCATCTGCTTTGGCAGAGAGCTCACGGCAAAGACCGAAGTCTGTTTATTATATATAAGCGACAGCTCATGCTTGTTTATTATGTATAATATGATAGTTTTTACTTCGGTTAGCCGAGCGACAAGGGAGGAGATCGGGTCGGCACCTAGCCACCTGAAAAGCGCGACGGGCAAGGCGGAGGTGCCGGGCCAGGCGCGCGAGACGCGTAAAACAATCAGAATTGCAACTGGGAGGAATATCGATGTTCAAGTCACTCGTTGGTGGCATCGTTGCCGCCACTGCATTCGTCATGCTGAGCTCGTCGGCACTCGCCGAGCCCGAAATCGTCGCGGGCCCGTCCGCCGAGCCGGAGTGCTTCGCGCCATGGGCCGCCGACACGCAGTTCTTCAAATTCCCCAAGAAGGAAGGCCCTTACCGCATTGCGCTCGCCAATGGCTACATCGCCAACACCTGGCGCATCCAGATGGTGCAGACAGCGAAGGCCTATGCGGCGCAGCCGGAGGTCGCGGCCAAACTGAAGGAATTCAAGGTCGTGTCGACCGGCGAAGACGTGCCGGCGCAGATCTCGGCGATCAACAACTTCATCGATTCCGGCTATGACGCGATCGTCGTCAACGCGCAGAATCCAACGGCTTTCGGGCCGGTCATTAAGCGCGCCAAGGAAGCCGGCGTCGTGCTGGTCGCCTTCGACAACATTCTCGACACCAAGGACGCCATCAACGTCAATGTCGACCAAAAAGGCCTTGGCGAGTTGTGGGCCAACTGGCTGATCAAGCATATTCCCAATGGTGGCAAGATCCTCGAGGTGCGCGGCGTTGCCGGCACGTCGGTCGACACCGACCGCCACAACGGCATCCATGAGGTCCTCAACGCTTCCGGCAAGAAGTGGGAGGTCACCGAAGTCGTCGGCAAATGGGACGATGGCGTGGCGCAAAAGGCTACGGCCGACGCGATCGCCACCAACGGTCCCTTCGACGGCATCACCGGGCAGGGCGGCGACACCGGCATCGTCCAGGCGATGATCGACGCCAAGCATCCGTTCGTGCCGTTCGGTGGCGAAACCGAGAATGGCTTCCGCAAATTCTGCGCCAAATTTGCCGCAGACGGGCTGAAATGCTCGTCGGCCGGAACCGGCCCCGCCCAGGTGGCGGTCGCCATGAAGACAGCGATTGCCGCGCTCGAAGGCCAGGTCGTCCCGCAAGCGGTGAAGCTGCCGCTGGCGATCGTCGAGCATCCGAACTTCAAGGAAGGCCAGGACTATTTCCCCGACCAGTCCGATAATTTCTTCGTCGGCAACTCTTTCCCGACCTGCGGCATCAATTTCACCGCGCAGGAAATCATGGGCCAGAGCAAGGAAAACCAGTAGGCTGATCGCTCGGCGCCGCGGGATATCCCGCGGCGCCGGTCCCGAAGAACAAGCGCCTTGGGAGGGGCCGATGGACGGTGCGGTTCCGCTCTTCCGCATGGAGGGCATATCCAAGCGCTATGGCGGTGTGCGGGCGCTGGAAAAGGCCGAGCTTTCGGTTACGCCAGGCAGCATCCACGCCATCCTCGGCGAAAACGGCGCCGGCAAATCGACGCTGATCAAGGTCATGGCCGGCGTCGTCGCCCCTGACGAAGGCCGCATGATGCTGGACGGAAGCGAGGTGACCTTCGCTTCGCCGGCCGCGGCCAACCAGGCCGGCATCGTCTGCATCTTCCAGGAGCTGTCGCTCGTTCCCGAACTCAGCGTCGCCGACAACATTGTCATTTCCGATCCGCCGAAACGCTTCGGCATGATCGATCGCAAGGCGCAGCGACGCATTGCGGAAGAAGCGCTGGCGCGCGCGGGCGCCGCCGACATCCACCCGCTGGCGCTGGTCAAGGATCTTCCGCTTTCAAGAAGGCAGATGGTCGAGATCGCCAAGGCACTTGCCAGGAAGCCGCGCATCCTGATCCTCGACGAAGCGACCTCGGCGCTGACCGCGGCCGACGTCGCCAAGATCTTCGGCGTCTTGAAGCGGCTGCGCTCGGAAGGGCTGGCGCTGCTGTACATTTCGCATCGGATGAACGAGATCGCCGAACTTGCCGACCAGTGCACGGTGTTCCGCAACGGCCGCAATGTCGCCAGCTACGCGGCAGGCACGAAGAGCGACAATGAAGTCGTCGAGCTGATGATCGGCCGCGAATACAGCCATATTTTCCCACCGAAACCGGCGCGCGTGCCGGGCGCAGCCGTGCCCGTACTGGAGGCGCGCAAGCTGTCCTGGACCGACCGGCTTGACAATATCTCGCTGTCGGTCGGCTTAGGCGAGGTCGTCGGCCTCGGCGGTCTCGACGGCCAGGGCCAGCGCGAACTGCTGCTCGCCTTCTTCGGCGTGCTGCGCGGCCTTAGCGGCCAGATATTGATCGACGGCAAACCGGTGGCGATCGCCAGTCCGGCCAAGGCGCGCGGTGATCGGATCGGCATGGCGCTGATCCCGGAAGACCGCAAGACGGAAGGCCTGATGCTGCCGATGACGGTGCGCGAAAACCTCTCCTTCGCCGCACTCGACCGGCTGTCGAGGGCCGGCATCATCGACCGTGCCGCCGAGCAGCGGCTGATCGACGACATGGTCGGGCTGCTGGCGATCAAGACTGCCGGCCTCGACATTCCGGTCGGTGCGCTGTCCGGTGGCAACCAGCAGAAGGTCGTCATCGCCAAATGGCTGATGCGGCAGCCGCGCATCATCCTGCTCAACGACCCGACGCGGGGCATCGATGTCGGCACCAAGCAGGAGCTGTATCAGCTGATGCGCAAGCTCGCCGACCAAGGCGCGGCGATCCTGTTTTACTCGACCGACTATGACGAGCTGATCGGCTGCTGCGACCGGGTGCTGGTGCTCTATGACGGAGCGGTCAAGCGCGAGCTGGTCGGCGCCGAGATCACCGAGCGGGCGCTGATCGCCAGCGCGCTCAACATCCATGGCGAAGCGATCCCTGTTGGAGGCATGGCGAAGACGCCAGCCCGAGGAGCGGACGCGTGAAGGATTGGCGCTACTGGCTTGCCGAACAACGCGGAACGCTGCTGGCGTTCGGCATCTTCATCGTGATGTTTGCGATCTACACCTCGAACCATCCGGCGGGCTTTACCGCCAATGTCGTGCAAACGGCTTCGAACAAGGGCGTGCTGCTTGCTTTCGTCGCGATGGCGCAGACGCTGGTGGTGATCACCGCCGGCATCGACCTTTCCGTCGGCATGATCTTTCTGCTGACCAACTGCCTGGCCTCATGGCTGGTCATCGGCACCGGCATCGAGACCGCGTTCGGCGTCGTCGCGGTGCTTGGCACCGGGCTGCTGTGCGGGGCGATCAACGGCGCCATCGTCATTTACGGACGGCTGCAGCCGATCGTCGCCACCATCGCCACGGGCGCGGTCTATTTCGGCATCGCGCTGCTCTTGAGACCCTTCCCTGGCGGTTCGGTCAACGAGGATCTCGCCGACGCGATGACCGGACGGCTGTTCGGCATGGTGCCGGCGAGCCTGGTGGTGCTGCTGGCCGTCGTGCTCGTCGTCTGGGTGCCGTTCAGCCGGTCGGTGCTCGGCCGTGCGGCTTACGCGGCCGGATCGTCGGAGACGGCCGCCTACATGTCGGGCGTACCGATCCGCCCCGGCAAGTTCGCCGCCTATGCGCTGGCCGGCCTGCTGGCCGCGATCGGCGGGCTATTCCTGACCTTCTTCACCTATACGGGCGAGGCGGCCTATGCCAGCGGCAATGCCTATACGCTGTTCTCGATCGCCGCCGTGGTGCTTGGCGGCGTCTCGCTGTTCGGCGGCAAGGGCAGCGCCATCGGCGCGATCTTTGGGGCGCTCGCCTTCCGCACCATCGGCGACCTGCTCTTCGTATTCGATTTCGATCCGCTCTGGCAGCCGCTGTTCCAGGGCGTCATCCTGTTGATCGCCGTCAGCCTCGGCGCCTTTGCCCTGTTCAGGGTCCGCAACCGCTTGGAGTGGTTCCTGTGAGCGAAACGACCGTCGGCGGCATCGTCGGCCGCATGCCGAAGTTCATTCGCCGCGCCGATCCGGCGGTGTTGACCGCCTTTGCCTGCATCGTGCTGCTGCTGTTTGTCGGCAGCCTCTATTCGCGCAGCTTCCTGTCGCCGGAATATCTGCTGCAGCAGCTCAAGGTGGCCTCGTTTCTCGGCGTCATCGCCACCGGCATGATGCTGGTCATCCTGCTCGGCCAAATCGACCTGTCGGTGCCGTGGTCGGTGGCGGCGGGCGCGATGATGGCCTGTGCGGCCGCTGCCTATGGCCCGATCGGCGTGGCGCTGGCTATCCCGTTCGGCATTTTCTGCGGTGTGATGATCGGCATCGTCAACGGCGTCGGAGTCGCTTATCTGCGCATTCCCTCGATGATCATCACGCTCGCCACCAATGCCGTCGCGCAAGGGCTGATGGTGGTCTATACGGGCGGCTTCTCACCGCAGGATTCGGCGACCCCGGCGATGCGCTATCTGGCGACCGGCTTTGCCATTCCGGGCGTGCCCAACGCCGTCGTCATCTGGGCGCTGATCGGCGCTGCGATGGTCTTCGTGCTGACCCGCACCGGCTTCGGCCGCACGGTCTACGGCATCGGCAACCGCGAGCGCGCCGCCTACCTGTCCGGCATCGACACGCGGCGCGTGGTGCTGATCGCCTTCGCTGTGTCCGGCGGTCTCTCCGCCTTCGGCGGCGTGCTTCTGGCCGGCTATGCCTCCAAGGCGGCGCAGTCGATGGGTGATGCCTATCTTCTGCCGTCGATCGCAGCGGTCGTGCTTGGCGGCACCTCTATCCTCGGCGGCCGCGGCTCCTATCTCGGCACGGTTGCTGGCGTCATCCTGATCACGCTTTTGCAATCCATTCTTTCGGTCATGCAGATGCCGGAGGCGGGGCGGCAGATCATCTACGGCGTCGTGATCGTCGCCATGCTCCTGCTTTATGGCCGCGCGCCGGCCAGCCGCTGACCCGCATCGTGGACGAAAAGGCAGCACAAATGCAGAGGGATCCGGTTCGGTCCGCGCCGGCCGTGGTGGTGATGGGCGTTGCCGGTTGTGGCAAGTCGGCCGTCGGCGAAGCGCTGGCCGCAGCGTTGGGCGCAATCTTCGTCGAGGGCGACCGGCTGCATCCGCCGGAAAACGTCGCGCGCATGGCAAGAGGTGAGCCGCTGACCGACGCGTTGCGCGAAGGCTGGCTCAACGCAATCGGCCGGCGCATTGCGGGCTCGGTCGGCAATGGACAAGGCGTCGTTGCCGCCTGCTCGGCGCTGAAGCGCAGCTACCGCGAGCGTCTGCGCGGCTTTTGCCGGGACATCGTTTTCCTCTATCTGGAAATCGATCCCGCGACCGCGAAGTGGCGCGTCGGTTCCCGCCAGGGCCATTTCATGCCGGCAAGCCTGGTCGACAGCCAGTTCGCCACGCTCGAAGCGCCGGCAGCAGACGAGAACGCATTGACGCTCGATGCAACGCGCCCGATCGCCGACATTGTCGCCGACGTCGTGAGCCGGTTCGAGTTGAATTCATGAGCGGGTCGCTGGCGCGGATTCTCGCTTTGGGGCGCCTGGTCAGATCTGCGACGTCAGTTCGACGGGAAAATCGTCATTGTCGGCATCGCGCATGGCGGCCAGGCTGCGATTGTCAAGCACCTCGGCGATCGCCTGGCGCACCTCCAGCATCATGTTCCGGACCTGGCATGTCGCCTCGTCGCAATCCTCGCAGCGCTGATATTGGGTACGGCTGGCGCAAGGGATCGGCGCCAGCGGGCCGTCGAGGACACGCACGACATGGCCGATCTTGATTTCGGAGGCCGGCCGGGCGAGGCGGTAGCCGCCTTCCTTGCCCTTGCGGCTCTGGACGAAGCCGGCATTGCGCAACTCGCCCAGAATGGCATCCAGGAATTTCTTCGGAATGTTGTTGGCAACCGCAATGTCGTTGACGAACGCGAGCTGGCCGACCGGCAAGCCTGACAGATGCACGAGGGCCTTGAGGCCGTATTTGCCTTTTTTGGTCAGCATGCCCGATTCAGTTCATGAAAACCCCAACCGCCCGCATCTGGCGGTTGTTTGTGTGTAAATCATGACGTTTTGGTCGCGCGATGCAGTTTCGCGAAACAAGCCGTCTGATGGCACAGTAGGCACAAACACGTTGATTCTTCGTGACGTTTTGGATGGTCCGCCCGGAAAGTGCGGAAAATCACGTTTCCAGCGCGCGAAAACGAAGAAAGCCGGCAAAAGCCGGCTTTCTTATCAATTTTGAAGATCGCTTGCTTCAGCGGCTGCCATAGGTCTGGTCGAGCAGTCCGCCGGCTGCGAAGTGCTCGGCCTGGACCTTGGCCCAGCCGCCGAAGACATCTTCCACCGTCAGCAGGCGGACATCGGGAAACTCGGCCTTGTATTTGGCGGCTACGGACGCGTCGCGGGCCCGCAGGCCGTTGCGGGCGGCGATGTCCTGGCCCTCCGGCGTATAGAGGAAGTCAAGATAGGTCTTGGCGAGATCGCGTGTGCCGTGCTCGTCGGCGACCGTGTCGACGATCGCCACCGGAAATTCCGCCAAAAGGCTGACAGAAGGCGTCACCTGCTCGAATTTGTCCTCGCCATACTCCCTGCGGACGCCGCGCGTTTCCGACTCGAAGGTGATCAGCACGTCGCCGATCTCGCGCTGCACGAAGGTGGTGGTCGCCGCGCGCCCGCCGGAGTCGAAGATCGGCACGTTGTTGAACAGCTTTGTGACGAATTCCTTCACCTTGGCGTCGTCGCCTTTGAAGGCTTCCTTGGCGTAGGCGGCAGCCGCGAGATAGGTGTAGCGCGCATTGCCCGATGTTTTCGGGTTGGGGAAGATCACCTGCACGTCGTCGCGCACGAGGTCGTTCCAATCCTTGATGTTCTTCGGATTGCCGGCGCGCACCAGGAAGGACGGCAGCGAATAGAAAGGCGAGGCGTTGTCGGGGAAATCCTTCTGCCAGTCGGCGGAGATAAGACCCTTCGAGACCAGGAAGTCGATGTCGATGACTTGATTGAAGGTGACAACATCGGCGCCGAGGCCCTCGGCGATGGCACGCGCCTGCGCTGATGTCCCGGCATGCGACTGGTCGATGGTCACGCCGGGGTGCTTGGCGATGAAGGCCTTGTTGACCTGCGCAAACAGTTCGCGGCCGACATCATAGGACGCGTTAAGCAATTTGTCGGCCGACCAGGCTTGGGAGGATGCGAGGAACAGGCCGGCTAATGTGGCGACGCCAAGCAAAAATAGCTTCATGAAAACAGGCCTCCAACGCAGTGCGCTTATTACCCAACCATAGCGGCAAGGCATGGTGGGCGACGAGATACGTAGAACGGCTTCGCCACGTCATCGCTAGAAAAATGTTCCTTTTCCCGGCCATCGTTAGGATTTTCTTTCAAGCAGGGTCCTCTCGAGATACCTGGGCAGCGGTGCTGATGTCGTCCGCATCTACGATGCTTCCCCGGCCGCCCATATGTTGGCAAGACGATTGCGTCACGGCTTAATCTGGCATATACAAGTGGTATATACAGAGGAGCCGTCGCTATGCCCCAGCACCGCCATTCAACAACGTCACCGAAAGAGGTAACAACTCCACCGAAAGAGGCGAAGCTGTTTCGCAATAATCGCAGCCAAGCGGTGCGCATTCCTGTCGAGTTCGAGCTCCCCGGCGAAAAGGTCTTGATCAGCCGTGAAGGCGATCGCTTGGTCATCGAGCCGGTCCGCAAACCTGGCCTCTCGGCGTTGCTCGCGCAATGGGCGAAAGAGCCGCCGCTCGGTCCCGAGGAAGACTTCCCCGAGATCGACGATATGCCTGTCAAATCCGAAGAATTTTTTTAATGCGGTTCATGCTGGATACGAACATTATCAGCGACATGATCCGAAACCCGGCAGGCAGAGCCACCAGCGCCGTCCTGCGCGTGGGAGACGACGCCGTGTGTACCAGCATCGTGGTCGCCTCGGAACTGCGATATGGCTGCGTCAGGAAGGGATCGGCCAAGCTGCTCAAGAAGATCGAGGAATTGCTGGCCGAGATTCCTGTCTTGCCGCTCGATGTGCCGGTGGATGCCGAGTACGGCGCGATTCGCGCCGAGCTTGAAGGCATGGGCCAGACCATTGGCCAAAACGACCTTTTTATTGCTGCCCACGCACACGCACTGGGCGCCACCCTGGTGACGGCCAACACGGGAGAGTTCAACCGGATCAAAGGCCTGAAGGTCGAGAACTGGCTGGTGTAGCGCCTGATAGGGGATCACGCGGCCGGAAAAAGCTTCCAGCGTCCCGGCCGGAACGCCACGCGACTTTTTTGCGCCGCCGGATGGTTGACGGGCAGCTCGATCTCGACCCGCTGGCGCTCGCCGCCGATTTCGAGCTCCACGCGTCTGGTGCCGGCGACGCGGCGGCTGGCGGCGACCGTCCCGGCGATGCAGCCATTGCACTCGTCCACCAGTTCGACATCGTGCGGGCGGAAGAACAACGTCGCTTCGCCCTGCGACGCATGCGGCGCGGACAGCCCGATCGGGCGGTCGGCGATCCAGACCTGGCCGTCCTCAACTTTGACGGGAAGCGCGCTCGATTCACCGATGAAGCCGTAGACGAAGGGCGAGTTCGGTGTGTCGTAGATTTCATCGGCGGTACCGACCTGCTCGATCCTGCCCTGGCTCATCACCACGACGCGGTCGGCAAGCTCGAGCGCTTCTTCCTGGTCATGGGTGACAAAGACCGTGGTGTGGCCGGTGGCGTCGTGGATCTCACGCAGCCAACGGCGCAGTTCGCGGCGGACCTGGGCATCCAGCGCGCCGAACGGTTCGTCGAGCAAAAGCACGGCCGGTTCGATCGCCATGGCGCGGGCAAGCGCAACGCGTTGTCGCTGGCCACCCGAGAGCTGCGCCGGATAGCGCTTTTCCAAGCCGGAAAGCTGGACGAGGTCCAGAAGCTCGGAGGCACGGCGGCGGATTTCCTGCGCCGTCGGACGTGTCGGCCCGCGCCGGACTTTTAAGCCGAAGCCGATATTGTCGGCGACCGTCATATGGCGAAACAGCGCATAATGCTGGAAGACAAAACCGACATTGCGCTCCTGGATCGACTTTTGCGACGCATCCTCCTCGCCGAAGAAAATCTTTCCTTTCGTCGGCCGCTCCAGCCCGGCTATCAGCCTGAGCAGCGTCGTCTTGCCGGAGCCGGAAGGCCCGAGCAGCGCGATCAGCTCGCCGGACTTGATGTCGAGCGAAACGTCGTGGAGGGCCGGAAACCGCTCAAACTCCTTGCGCACGTTGGCAACGCGAACTTCCATCAACCGTCCCTTTTTTGTCGATGCATGTCGTTATCCCAAAACCGCTACACACTTTTGGGCGACATGCATTAGTGTCCGCGCGTCGCGGCGAGCTCGGCGCCGTAGCGCATCTCGAGAAGTGTTTTCAAGACCAGCGTGACGAGCGCCAGGCCCGCAAGCAGTGAAGCGACGGCGAAGGCGGCTGCGGCATTGTACTCGTTATAGAGGATTTCGACATGCAGCGGCATGGTGTTGGTCAGCCCGCGTATGTGGCCCGACACGACGGAGACCGCGCCGAACTCGCCCATGGCGCGGGCATTGCACAACAAGACGCCGTAGAGCAGCCCCCATTTGACGTTGGGCAGCGTCACGTACCAGAAGGCCTGCCAGCCATTGGCGCCGAGCGACAGCGCCGCCTCCTCGTCGCCATTGCCCTGTTCCTGCATCAAGGGGATCAGTTCGCGGGCGACGAAGGGGAAGGTGACGAAGATGGTGGCGAGCACGATGCCCGGCACGGCAAAGAGGATGACGATGCCATGCGCCTTCAGCCAGGCGCCGAACAGGCCTTGCGCGCCGAACAACAGCACATAGACCAGCCCGGAAATGACGGGCGAGACCGAAAACGGCAGATCGATGAGCGTGGTCAGGAAGGCCTTGCCCTTGAACTCGAACTTGGCGATCGCCCAGGCGGCGGAGACGCCGAAGACAATGTTGAGCGGCACCGAAATCGCTGCCACCAGCAGCGTCAGGTGGATCGCCGAGCGCGTGTCGGGGTTGGTTAGCGCCTCCGTATAAGCACTGAGGCCCTTTGCGAAGGCTTCGTTGAAGACGACGATCAGCGGCAAGAGCAGGAAAATGCCGAGGAACGCAAAGGTCACGATCATCAGCACGGCTTTCGCCGGGCGGCTTTCGGTCACTGCCGCCGACTGGCTTTCGTGGTGCGGTGCGTAGGATTTGATCTCCGGATCAGCCATAGCGCTTGCGGCTCCACGTCTGCACCAGATTGATGACCAGCAGCATCACGAACGACAGGGCAAGCATGATCGCCGCGATCGCGGTCGCCGCCGCATAGTTGTATTCCTCCAGCCGGATAACAATCAGAAGCGGCGCGATCTCGGATTTGTACGGCAGGTTGCCGGCGATGAAGATGACGGAGCCGTACTCGCCGACACCGCGCGCGAAAGCCAGCGCAAAACCGGTGACGATGGCGGGCGCGAGGCCCGGAAGCAGAACCCGGGCGACGGTCTGGAAGCGATTGGCGCCGAGCGTGGCGGCCACTTCCTCCACCTCCTTGTCGATCTCCTCCATGATCGGCTGGACGGTGCGCACGACAAAAGGCAGGCCGATGAAGATCAGCGCGATGACGATGCCGAGCGGCGTGTAGGCAACCTTGATGCCGAGCGGCGCCAGCAGGCTGCCGAGCCAGCCATTCGGCGCGTAGAGCGTGGTCAGCGCGATGCCGGCGACCGCCGTCGGCAAGGCGAAGGGCAGGTCGACCATGGCGTCGACGATGCGGCGGCCAGGAAAGTTGTAGCGCACCAGTACCCAGGCAACGATCGTGCCGAAGACGACATTGACCGCGGCGGCAATGAAGGCGGTGCCGAAGCTGATTTCAAGCGCATTGATGGTGCGACGGTCGGTGGCGATCGCCCAGAAATCGGCCCAGCCGAGCGCGGCCGATCGCCAGATCAGCCCCGAAAGGGGAATGAGGATGATGAGCGTGAGGTAGGCAAGCGAGAAGCCGAGCGTCAATCCGAAACCCGGAATCACGCTCGGCTGTCTGAACCGCCACCCCGCCTTGGCGGGTGCTGTGGTCATGTCGTCCTGATCTAGAATCTAGCTTACTGGGTCTACTGGGCCGGCTTGTAGATCTGGTCGAATATACCACCGTCGCCGAAATGGTAAGGCTGCGCCTTCTTCCAACCCCCAAAAAGCGGATCGTCGATGGTGATCAGCTTGATCTCAGGCAGTTTGGCGAGGTCCTGCGCCGGCACCAAATCGGGCTTCGACGGGCGATAGTGGTTCTTGGCGATCAGCGTCTGGCCTTCCTTGGAATAGAGATAGCCCAGATAGGCTTCGGCGACTTTTCGCGTGCCCTTGGCATCGACATTGGCGTCGACCACGGCGACCGGCGGCTCGGCCAGGATCGAGGTCGGTGGATAGACGATATCGAAATTGTCGGCGCCGAATTCGTCGAGGGCCAGATAGGCCTCGTTTTCCCAGGCCAACAGCACGTCGCCCAGGCCTTTTTGCGCGAAGGTCACGGTCGCACCGCGCGCACCGGTATCGAGCACCGGAACATGAGCGTAGAGATTGCCGACGAATTCCTTGGTCTTGGCCTCGTCGCCGCCGTCCTTGGCGTTGGCATACGCCCAGGCGGCGAGATAGTTCCAACGTGCACCGCCCGAGGTCTTTGGGTTCGGCGTGATCACCTGGACATCGTCCTTGACCAGATCGCCCCAGTCCTGGATGCCCTTCGGGTTGCCCTTGCGGACGAGGAAGATGATGGTCGAGGTGTAGGGCGCCGAATTGTTCTCGAACTTGGTCCGCCAGTCGGGATTGATCTTCTTCGACTTCTCCACGATGGCATTGATGTCGCCTTCGAGCGCCAGCGTCACCACGTCGGCGTCGAGGCCGTCGATCACGGCGCGGGCCTGCGCGCCCGACCCGCCATGCGACTGCTGGATGGTTACCGTCTCGCCGGTCTCGGCCTTCCAGTGGGCGGCGAAGGCCTCGTCGAATTGCTTGTACAGCTCACGCGTCGGATCATAGGACACGTTGAGGATAGTGGTATCGGCAAACGCGAAACCGAGGGTGCCGAACTGGACAGATGTGGCAACCAATGCGCCGAGCAGTTTCCTGAAATGAGGATTGGTCATTTCCGCCTCCGTTGAGATCACCTCAATCTACTGAATTGGTAGAATTTAGATGCATTCAATGTTGCTTTTTTTGCCCTTTTGAAGCAATTTTTCGCTGAGCTTCCGGCTGGCGAAGAAATTCTTTCCTCGCAACGCTGCAGTTCGGAATCCGTGCCCATGAAGCGATCTAACTAGAGACGGGTCGCGCCTCGGCAATGGCTGGAGGTGCGAGCGGGATTTGCTTTCGCAGTGGTCGGGATTTAGTCGGCGGTGACGGCAAAATCGAAGCGCTGCTTCGGAAATGGCTCGTTTTCCAGCGTGAAGTGCCACCATTCGCGAGCATAGTTCCTGAAGCCGCCGGCGCGCATGGCCTCGACAAGCCTCTTGCGGTTTGCGGTTGCTCCCCCGGCGAGCGGACGGTGCGCCGTTTCGCTCATCGGGTCGAAACAGTCGAAGCCGGTGCCGAAATCGAGCGTGTCGGCATCTGCTACACCGCAGGCCGGTTTCGGGGCGGTGTTGCGGTCGGCTCGCGCGATGGCGACATCGACGGTCGAGCCGCGCGAATGGGTCGACAGTTCGCCGATATAGCCCTTGGCGATGAGGTCCTTGCGCTTGACCGTCGGATACCATTGCGGGTCGGGTGGTCCGCCCTCCCTGGTCCATTCGCCCATGTCGGAGACGGCTCGCGCCGGGCGGTAGCAGTCGAACACGACCAGCGTCAGACCCTCGGCGGCAATCACTTTCTGGACGCCCGAAAGCGCTTCCGCCGCTCGCCCGGTGAGGATGCATACCGGCGCATCGTAGCCTGCCGCCTTGCGGTGCAGGAAATTTTCGAAACCGGCGTAGCGGATGTCCTGCCGGATGGTGCGATCGACGTCGGCCAGCCGAACGAAGCCGGCGGGGAGGTCAGCAGCGGCGGTTGCAATACCAGCGGCCGACAGCAGGGCACAAAATGCAATGCGCTGAATCGCTTGGCGCATTCTATTCAACGAACACTTTCACGCTGGCCGCGCGGCCGACCGCATCGATCACGGTCAAGGTCGAATAGCCGGCGCCGTCCGGCTGCCAGGTCGCGGTGCGCCGCCGGTCGATGCCGACCAGCGGCTTGCCGTTGGCCAGCCAGCGGAACGGCGCACGGCCGCCTTGCAGCTTCAGCATCAGTGGCGTGGCGTCGGCGGCAGTGGCGCCGAGATCGACGCGGGCGCCATCGGGCGGAAAGATGATCGTCGGCGCGGTTTCCGTCGGCGTCGCCTGGACCAACCCGTCGGCGCCAGAACCGAAGCGCGCCAACGTCACCGGCAGATCGTCGCGCCTGGGTCTGACGACGCCGGCCGGCTGGCTTGGCAGTGGCACGGGAGCCAGACCGGAGCGGACAAAGGCCTCGAACAGGATCGGTGCGGCCGAGACATAACCGGACAGGCCAGGCACCGCGCCGGCATCAGGACGGCCGACCCAGACGCCCAGCACGTAACGCCCGTCGAAGCCGACCGACCAGGCATCGCGATAACCGTAGGAGGTGCCGGTCTTGTAGGCGATGCCGCGCCGGGCGGCACCCTCGGGCGGCTTGACGCCCGACAATATGTCGGTGATCTGCCAGTTCGCCTGATCGTCGAGGATGGCAGCGGTGGAGCGCTCGGCATTCGCCGGCTCGGTGCCGTCATGCAGCGTGTGTGCCCTGCCGCCATTGGCAAGCCCGGCATAGAGCTGGACGAGGTCGCGCAGCGTCATGCCGACGCCGCCAAGGCCGATGGCGAGGCCTGGCGCCTTGTTGACGGGCAAGATCGGCGTGACGCCGGCCTGCCGGAAGCGCGCGAGCAGCCGTGCCGGCCCGACCGCGTCGAGCACACTGATCGCCGGCACGTTGAGCGACAGTTGCAGCGCCTGCCGGATGCTGACGTCGCCCTGGTAGCCCATGTCGAAATTCTTCGGCCGGTAGCCGGAAAAGTCTGTCGGCCTGTCGTCGATCAGCGTTTCCTGCGCCACCAGTCCCTGTTCGAAGGCGAGCCCGTAGATAAACGGTTTCAGCGTCGAACCGGGCGAGCGGACGATCCTGGTCATGTCGATCCAGCCGGAGCGGCTGGCGTCGAAATAGTTGGCGGAGCCGGCCTCGCCGAGGATGTCACCGGTGCGGGCGTCGGCCAGCACCATGGCGACGGACAGGCGGGGGCCGAGCCTGGTGGCGGCATCCCTGGCCACCTGTTCCAGCCCTTCCTGGACGCTCTTGCGGATCGTCAGTCGCAGCGGCTTGCCAGGGACGGCCCTGGGCAGCACTGCATAAGTGGCGTGGGCG
This sequence comes from Mesorhizobium sp., assembly GCA_004020315.1. GTDB lineage: Bacteria > Pseudomonadota > Alphaproteobacteria > Rhizobiales > Rhizobiaceae > Mesorhizobium. Next base: position 418,627 of record SAQG01000002.1, on the reverse strand, counting down.
GCCAGCGCCGGCAGCGTAAGACGGATAGCGGGAACGTCGTCGAGCGCAGCACGTGCGGCCTCGCGCTCGCCGAGCAAGCCTGATGAGACCATGCGCGTCAGAACGCGGTCGCGGGCGGCGTGGGCGATTGAAAGGTTGCGGTCGGGCCGGCGCTTTTCCGGCAATTGCGGCAGGGCGACGAGCAGGGCCGCCTCCGAGACCGTCAGCCGCTTCGGCTCCTTGCCGAAATAGGCGAGCGAGGCGGCGCGCACGCCTTCGAGATTGCCGCCATAGGGGGCCAGCGTCAAATAGCGTTCGAGGATCTCGCGCTTGGTGAGCCGCCGCTCGATCTGCAGGGCGCGCAGCAGCTGCTTGACCTTTGAGCCGAGGCTGCGGCTGTCGCGCGGTTCGGTCAGCCTGGCGAGTTGCATCGACAGTGTCGAGCCGCCGGAGACGATACGGCCATTGGTCAGGAACTGGCCGGCGGCGCGGGCCAGCGCCAGCACGTCGACGCCTTCATGATCCCAGAAGCGCTTGTCCTCGTAAGTAACCAGCATGTCGACGAATTGTCGGTCGACCTGATCGAGGCGGGTGGCGAGCCGCCAATAGCCGTCCGGTGTGGCGAAGGCCCGCAACAGCTGGCCATCGCGGTCATGCACTTCGGTCGATACCGTCAGCGCGGCCGGCAGTGGTGGCGGAAAGGCGCGGTCGAGCTGCCAGAGAGTGGCAGCGGCGATTGCCGCAAAGCCGGCAAGGGGGGCGGCGGCGATGGCCGAACGGCGCAGGATTTTTCGGGAGAGCATGGCGCTGCCCCTCATCCGCCTGCCGGCACCTTCTCCCCGTGAAAGACGGGGAGAAGGGAGTTGGCCGGAACGCTGGCGACCCCCTCTCCCCGTCCTTCACGGGGAGAGGGTAAGGGTGAGGGGCAGCGCGGCATCACGTCGTTAGCTGCAGCTAACCAGTTTGCGTCCCTCTTCATCGCTACGGCGCCTTGACCTCCATCATGCCGGTCGCGGTGCGAGCCGAATATTGCGGCCGGTACATGTCCTCGACGGTTGCCGCCGGGTGGGCATAGGTGCCCGGCGTCACCGCACGCACGACATAGGCGAGCGTGATGTTGCGGTCGCCTTCGCCATCGTTCGGATTGAAAGCCGCGACGAAACGGTCGTCGCGGAATTCGAGATGGGCGGCGTCGGTCTGGGCCAGCCAGGAGAAGTTCGACAACTGGGCGCTGGAAACCAGGCCCGGATTGTCGATTTCGAATCCGGCCGGCAGCAGATCGGTGATCACCAGCCGCGACGGCCATTTGTTCTGCTCGTAGATATTGAGCACGACAACATAACGTTCGTTCTGGGTCGCCTCCGTGACATTGGCTTCGGTGCCGTCGAGCTTGTAGTAGGTGCGGCCGATGGTGAAGCCGTTGCCGCTGGCCGGCAGAGGCTGGATCGGCGAGGCCACCGTGGTGACGACCGCCTGCAGCGGGTTGCTGCCGGTGTTGGCGACGGTTAGCGGGCTGTCAGCAATGTCGCTGCCGGCGATCTGGTCCGAATAGGCGCCGGCATGCAGCCCGCCATTGATGGTCAGCGCGATCGAATCGTTGCCGGCCTTCAGTGCGCGGGCCGCCAGCAGCATCCAGGACTCGTCCTGCGTGCTGGTCCATCTGACGGCGGCGCGTTCCTGCGTCACCAGCTTGATCAGCGCCGGCACGATCGTCGGCACCGGTTTGGATTCGGCGGCAAGCGCCAGCATCGCCGCGCCGTCACGCAGGGGCGAGCCATAATCGGACCTGTAGTAGTCGTATGCTGAGCTCGAATTGGCCAGTTGCAGGGCGGCCTGGAAGGTGGCTTCCGAGCGCTGCGTATCGCCATAGAGCGCTAGGCCCGCCGCCAATTGGGCGACAGCCATCGGGCTCGTAAAGGCTTCGACCTGGGTGTCGGCATAGTAGCGCAGATCGCCGATCGAGGCCTTCTTGTTGCGGGCCAGCACATAGAGCGCATAAGCGATCTCGCTGCCGCGACCCTTGACGTCCTGATCGTAGCCGAGCGCGTTTTGCAGATTGCTCAGCGCCTGGTTCATCGCTAGGGCCGGCACGTCGTATTTTTGCTCGCGCGCCCGGGTCAGGAAGTCGGTGACATAGGCGTCGAGCCAGAGGTCGCCGGAGCCCGGGCCCCACAGGCCGAAGCTGCCGGCCGAGGCCTGGTAGCTCAGCACCTTATAGATGGCGTCCTGGATGCGGCCGTGCAGATCGGCGTCGCTGGCCATGCCGATGCCTGAGGCCATCTCGTTGACATAGAGAAGCGGCATGGCGCGGCTGGTGGTCTGCTCGGCGCAGCCATAGGGGTAGCGGTCGAGCGTCATCAGGAGCGACGGCACGTCGAAGGCCGCCGCCTGCGAAACACCGACGCTGACCGAAGCGCCGTCGAGCAGGCTTGCCGCCAGGAGCTCCTTGTCGACGCGCAGCGACCCGCCATTGCCCTTGAGGTCGACCACCATGCGGGTGGTCACCGGCAATTGCGCCGGGCGCACCGGAACATACAGCGTCTGCTCGACAGCGGTGCCGTCGGCATGAGCGAGCTTGATGGTGATCGAGGCGTTGCCAGGCGTTTCAGCGATAAGCGGCACGGTCAGCGTCTGCCGCTTGCCCTTGGCGAGCGTCAGCTTTTCGGGGAGGGCGGCACTGCCGCTCGAAAGATTGCCGGTGGTGTCTATCGACAGTGCATAGTCGCCCTCGGGACCGTCGGCGTCGGTGACATCAAGCCGCATGACGGCCGAATCACCGGGCGCCAGAAAGCGCGGCAGGCCGGCGGTGATCACCACCGGATCGCGCACGATTACGTCGGACTGGGCATGGCCGACCCCGTCCTCGGTCCAGGCGACGGCCATGACCCGCACGGTGCCGTTGAACTGCGGGATGTCGAAGTCGATCCGCGCCTTGCCGTCGGCGTCGAGCTGGATCGGACCGGAGAAGAAGGCGACCAGCTTTTCGGTCGGCGGGCTGCCTTGCGACTGTATGTTGGCGCCGTCGCCGCCGGTGCGCAGCTTGCCTGACGTGCCCAGCGAGCCGTCGATCAGCCGGCCGTAGAGGTCGCGTACCTCAAGGCCGAGCATGCGCTGGCCGAAGAACCAGGCCTCCGGATCCGGCACCTTGTAGTTGGTCAGATTGAGGATGCCGACATCGACGGCCGCGACCATGACATAGGCGTTGACGCCCGGCTGCACGCCGGCCACGGAAACCGGGATCGACAGCTGCTGGCGCGGCATGGTCTTGTCCGGCGGCGTCAAGGTGACGGCGAGCTTCTTCGAGCCCGGATCAACCTTCAGCCATTTGACGCCGATCGCGCGCGCCGGCATGCGTGTCTCCTGCGCATCGCCCGGCCTGAACAGCGTTGCCGTGACATAGGCGCCGGCGCCCCAGTCGTCGCCGACCGGGATGTCGATGGTGCTGCCGCCGGCCGGCACGCTGGCGGTGACGGTTTTCAAGAGCTTGTCGGCGCCGATGGTGACGAGCAGCTCGCCGGCGAAATGCGGCGACACTTTGAGCTTGGCCACTTCGCCCGCCGCATAGTTGTCCTTGTCGAGAGCGATTTCGAGGCCATCGGGCGTCTCTGTTGTGGTGGAACTGACATACCAGCCCGCGTCGAACTCGTAGCTGGTCGCCGGGCCTTCCGGGTCCGATGTCTCGATCTCGAGCCGGTAGCGGCCCCAGTCGACAGGCAGCGACACAGTGGCCTCGCCGTCAGCGGTCATGTCGACTTGGCCATTGGCCACCGACTTGGTGAAGGTGACCGGCTCATAGTTCCAGGAATTGCTGGAGCGGTACCATTGGTAATTGCGTTCGACCTTGACCAGCGACCATTGCGCGCCCCGCAGCGCCTCGCGCTTGCCGTCGGGGTCGACGGCGATCAGGCTGAACTTCGCCGTGCCGCCTTGCGGCACCTCGTCGCCGTCGAAATCCGGGCGGATGCCGATCATGTGGCCCTGCGGCCGGATGCCGATGTTGAGCGAGCGCTCGACGGCGCGGCCGCCGGTCTCGCGCATCCTGACCGTAACCTTGGCATCGACCAGCTTGGTGGTCGAGGGCAACTGGTCGACGGAAACTGGGAAGGTCGCCTTGCCGTCCTCGCCGACCACCGGCAGGCCAGTGAACGGCGTGACCGACGGTTCCGCCGACTGCTCGTCGGCGAGGCCGAAGGAATAGCCCTTGAAGCGGTCCCAGTTGCGGGTGGTCGACAGCGTCAGTTCGCCTTCGAGCGCCAATCCGGCGGCCGGCGCGCCATAAAGGAAGCGGCCGTCAACGGTGACGTTGGCAGTTTCGCCCTGCGCGACCTCCTGCTTGTCGGAGAACAGGTCGAACTCGATGCGATCCGGCACGAAATCCTCGACCAGGAACATCTGGCTGGCGACCGCCGCCTGCTTGGGATCGGTGTGGATCGCCACCGTCCAGGTGCCGCGCATGGCGTTGGGTTCGAGCGGCAGGTCGACGGCATGGCCGCCGGCCGATGCGCCGTCGCTGACGATGCGGCGGTTCTCGACGCCGTCGGGACGGGTGAAGATGAAGGTCAGCGGCAGGTTCTCGACCGCCTTGGCGGCGCCGTCGCGGGCAAGTGCTGCGACATGGACGTCCTCGCCGGCGCGGTAGATGCCGCGTTCGGTCCAGGCATAGACGTCGAGCGCACCCGGCGCCGGACGCCCGGTGACGCCGCGATCGGAAAGATCGAAGCCGGCGCGGCCCATGTCGAGGAAGACGAAGTCGCTGTCACCTTGCTTGGCTGTCAGCACGGCCGGGACCATGCCGCCGTCGCCGCGCGTCAGTCCGGGGTTGAAGACGGCCCGGCCTTCGGCGTCCGTGGTTGCGGTGCCGAGGATCTCATTGTTCCTGGCGAGCAGCGTCAGTTCAGTACCGGCGATCGGCTTGGCGGTTCCGAGCGAACGGGCAAAGACGTTCAGCCCATCCTGCCCGGTATAGGTCGACAGGCCGATATCGGAGACGACGAACCATTGCGTGGCGCGCGAATCATAGTCGTTGTCATTCTCGTCGACTGGTTGCGCGGTCAGCACATAGACGCCGGGCTTGCGCTGCGGCAGCGCTTCGTCGACCGGGAAGGACGTTGTGACTTCCTTGTTCAGGTCGTTGGCGATGTCGAGCTGGCCTTGCCAGACCGGCTCGCCCATCTGATCGGAAATGTTGGAGATGTCGTAGCCGTCAAGCTGGCGCAGGAACTGGTAGCCGGACAGGAGCTGGGTCAGCGAGCGGTCGCCGATGCGGTAGAGCTTCATTTCGGCGACGTTCATGTTGACGGTGACGACCGGGATGCCGCGGCGCGCGCCGGCAGGCAGCACGAAGCTGTCGCCGGTGAAACGGGCGGATGGGGCGCGGTCCTGCACATAGATCGACAGCACCACCGGGGTGGTGATCACCTCGCCGACAGCGGCCGGCAGGCCGGGGCGGAAGGTCACGTCGTAATGCTGGCCGTGCTCGAGCCCCTCGACGCAGATCTGCTTGTCCTTGGCCTCGACGCCCTTGGGGGCGGCGTTGTCGACGGTGACGAATTGCGAGTAGTCGACACCGGTCTTGACCAGGTCCTCGGAAAACTGCGCGCAGATGCGCGGCGCGCTGGTGTCGGCATCGACCGTGTGATCGACGACGCGGAAGCCCTTGCGGGCCTTGAGATCCTGATAGGCGGCCGAGACCCAAGGCGAACTGACCAGCGCGAGGCTCGCTTCGTAGGCCTGCAGGGCCGGCCGAGAGAGATCGCGGCGGTCGAGCCCGTCGCCAAGCAATGCCAGCGCTTCGGCGCGCGTTTTTGCGGTGCGCAGCAATTTGTAGGCGTTGAAGCCGGCGGAGGTGGCGTTCATCGGCAGGGTGGACGCCTCCGCGCTGTTGGCGGTCGGCTGCACGGCAAGCGTTTCCCGTGCCAGTTCAAGCCAGAGCTGGCCATCGTCGGGCAATACCGAAACCAAAGCCTCGTATTTTTGGATGGCCAAGCGGTGATCCCCGGCCTGCGACGCTTGTTTTGCCGCCTCCTTCATGGCCGTCAGCCCTTCGGTGGGCTTGGTGTAGGCCGGACCCGTGAGCCTGTTGCGGTATTGCTGGGCCTGGTCGGCCATCCAGGCGGGGAAGAAGGCGAGCTCCGGCGGCGCGCCGATATCGGGGTCGCCATCGACGTTGACGATCTTGCCGGCGACGGCGCCGTTGAAGGGCTTCAGCGTGTTATAGTCGGATTTGAGAAAACACCATTTGGCTTTCGGGTTATAAGTGAAAGCGCGGCAGGCCGGATCGCCGAGACACGTCGTTTTGCACTGGTCGAGGCTGACATTCTGGTCGGATCTGAGATCGAAGCCGAAATAATCGGAATTGTCCGACGTCACCACCCGGCGGGCTTCGGCCGCTTGCGCGACACTGCCCAAGGCGAAAAAGAGAAGGAAAAGAATCGACAGACCACGAGCCGCGCGCATTGCCATAACACCCCTCCAGACACTGCTTACGTTACGTCCGGACATGTTCAAGCTTCAGTCCAGCTTGTCAACACGAGGACGCGGCAGGTTCCGCCTGCCAACGGTTTCCTTTCCGGCCGATGCCCGGTAGTACCTCCATAGGACAGGGATCACGCATTCTTGCGGCGACGCAGAAGGTGTGAATTCCAAGCCCTGTCCATTTCAGACAATTGGATTGTGGCCCCTTTACGAGCAATTCAGAACTTCATTCCAATTTTAGCTTTGAGAGTTAGGGTAGAGTCGTAATGTCCGCGTATGAAAGGCAGATGTCGGGAGGAACCGCGCCACGGCGCGCGTGTTCGCTCGCCTTGCTTTTCGCCTTGCTGTGTTCGACTGCACTGCTTGCCGCGAGCGGAAATGCGGCCGCTTTCGAGATCTTCGGCATCAAGCTGTGGGGATCGTCGGAGGATGAAGACGCCGACATCGTCGATCCGCTGCGCTACGCGGTAACCATTGAAGCGCCCGACGCCGATGAGGACCTCGCCGAGAAGCTCGAAAACGCCTCGGCGCTGAAGGACGACGAAGAACGTCCGGTCTCCGGTTCGCTCGGCCTGCTGGCCAAGGCGCGTGGCGACCGCGATCAGCTTGTCGCCGCACTTTATGCGGACGCTCGCTACGAGGGTGTCGTCACCATCACCATCGAAGGCAAGCCGCTCGACGATTTGCCGCCCGACGCCGAATTTTCGGGTCCGCAGCCGATTCCGGTGGTGATCAACATTGCGGCCGGGCCGAAGTTCACGCTTGGCGACATCAGGCTGGAGGGCGATGCGGCGGGGCTGGCGGGCGCCGATTTCGGCCTGATCGCCGGCGGCGATGCCGGTTCCGGTGCCGTGCTCAAGGCCGAGGCGTCGATCGTGCGGGCGCTCAAAGAGGAAGGCAGGCCGCTGGCCAAGGTGACGAACCGCGAGATCGTTGCCGACCACGCCACCTCGACGCTCGACGTGACGCTGACCGTGGCGGCCGGGCCGGTTGCCGGCTACGGCGACACCACGGTCGAAGGCACCGAAAAGGTCGACCGCGATTTCACCGAATACATGACCGGCCTGAAGCGCGGCCGCCAATATTCGCCGGAAGAGATCGACCAAGCGCGCGACCGGCTGCTCGGGCTGGAGGTCTTCAACAGCGTGACGCTGAAGGAGGCCGACGGTCTCGACGCCGACGGCAACATCCCGATCGGCGTCGAAGTGAGCGAACGCAAGCCGCGCTATTTCGGTCTTGGCGGCACCTTCTCCAACACCGAGGGGCTCGGCCTCGAAGGCTATTGGGGTCACCGCAATCTGTTCGGCCGTGCCGAAAAGCTGCGCATCGAGGGCGCAATCAGCGGCATCGGCAGCAATGAGCTGACCGAGCTCAACTACAACGCCGGCATCATGTTCGAAAAGCCGGGCGTGGTCGGGCCGGCGTCGAAATTCTTCGCCGGCGTCAATACCGTATTAGAGCATCCCGACGCCTACGACCATTTCTCGGTCAAGGGCAACACCGGGCTGTCTTATGAACTCGACAAGCAGCAGACGGTTTCCGCGGAAGTCGCGCTCGACTATTCGAAGATCACCGATTCCTTCGGCAAGCACACCTATCTGATCGCCAGCGTTCCGCTGCGATATGTCTACGACAACCGCGACAGCCGGCTGAACCCGACGACGGGATTCAGGGCGCTGGCCTATGCCGAGCCGAGCTACGAGATTTTGAACGGTGCGGCCTTCGTCAAGCTGAGGGGCGAAGGATCGGCCTATCAGTCGCTCGACGCGGCCTCGAAGTTCGTCTTGGCCGAACGTGTCGCCATCGGCTCGATCATCGGTGCCGGCCTTCAGGATGTTCCGGCCGACCGCCGCTTCTATTCCGGCGGCGGCGGCTCGGTGCGCGGTTATGCTTATCAGGGCATCGGTCCGAAGGACGTCGACGGAGAGCCGATCGGCGGGTTATCCTTCTTCGAGACCTCGGTCGAGATGCGCATCGCCATCACCGACACGATCGGCGTCGTGCCGTTCGTCGATGCCGGCACCGTCTCGACCAATCAATTCCCGGATTTTTCCGGCATGAAGGTCGGCGCCGGCGTCGGCTTGCGCTATATTACGCCGTTCGGACCGCTGCGCATCGATGCGGCGGTGCCGCTCAACCGGGGTCCCGGCGACCCGAGTTTCGGCATTTATGCCGGCATCGGCCAGGCGTTCTGATGACAATGTTCAAGCGCGTCCTTCGCATTGTCCTTTATACGCTGCTCATCGTAGTGGCGGCGGTGGTCGGTGCGCTCGTCGTGCTGACCAAGACCGAGCGCGGCCGCGACAATCTCGCCGGCATCATCTCGACCATGGCGTCGACCGATGACCGGAAGGTCACGGTCAGCGGCATCGACGGCATCTGGTCCGGCGCGCTGACTGTCGACCATGTCGTGCTGGAGGATCGCCAGGGCCCCTGGCTGGTGGCGCGCAAGGTGGCCGTCGACTGGTCGCCGCTGGCGCTTCTGTCGAAAAACTTCAGCGCCGGCCGCGTCGCCGCCGATCGCATCGAGCTGGCGCGGCTGCCGGTGGCCGGCACACAGCCGAGCCAAGGTGGCGCCACCACGCTGCCAGTGTCGCTCGACATCAAGCAGATCGACCTGCCAGAAATCGCGCTCGGGCAGGCGCTGGCCGGCAGCGGTATCGCTGAGCTCGCGGCCAAGGGTTCGTTCAAAGCCGACGCGGCGCCATTGGCGCTCGAAACCAGCCTCAACATCACCCGCCACGACGGCAAGCAAGGCAAGGTCGACGCCAACATTCATTTCGCGCCCGCCGACAACAAGCTCGACCTCGATCTGAAGGCATCGGAGCCGGCCGGCGGCATTATCGCCAATCTGCTCAAATTGCCGGATGCGCCGCCGGTCAACATCGTCGTCACCGGCACGGGGCCGGTCGCCAACTGGAGCGGCATCGGTACCTTCGTCGTCGACGGCCAGATCGTCACCCAGCTCACCGGTCGCCACCAGCTCACCGACAAGGGCAACTATCTCGAGGCCAAGGGCGACGGCGACTTCCAGCGCTTCTTGCCCGACAATCTGAAATCCTTGTTTGCCGGCAAGACCAGCTTCGACCTTGCTGGAACCGCGATCGTGACGGGCGGCGTCGAAGTCGAGCGCGCCAGCATCGACAGCGATGCCGTGCATGGCACCGCGGCGGGCATCATCGACACCAATGGCGCCAGCGACCTTTCGGTGGAGCTCGCCGCCAAGGGCCCACCGATCGTGCTCAGCCTCGGCACTGCGGCGCAGCCGGTGACTGTCGCGATTGCCGGCGCCACGGCCCGCGCGTTCGGCGGCGGCAAGGCGCCGATAGTCGACATCGGCGCGTCTCTGGTTTCGGTGGTGGCGGGCGGCACTCGGGTGGACGATCTGGCGGCTGAAATCCATTCCGACGGCTTCGACATCCAGGACCGCAGCGGACCGGTCACCATCAAGCTTACAGCCGGCGGCCTGAATACCGACGTGGCGACGCTGGCGCCGCTGGTGACCGGCAGGGTGACAGCGGAGCTCGCCGGTTCCATCAGCAAGGACGAGATTGCCGTCGATCAAGGCACGCTGCGCAGTGCCGCGCTCAATGCCTCCGTGACGGCCAAGGTGACGCTGGCTGATCTGGCGATGACGCTCAAGATGAATGCCGATGCCGTCTCGACGGCGCTGCCGCCGCAGATCCGCTCGGTTCTCGGCGAGCGCGTGACATTCTCGGCGACCGCGACCCGCGATCCGCAAGGTTCCTTTGCTGCTAATACGCTGCAACTCACTTCGGGCTCGCTCAGCGCCAGCGGCACCGCCAGCGCGACGGGCACGGACATCCAGGCCGACATCAAGGGCACGCTCGGCGACGTTTCGGTGCTGTCGCCGATGGTTGGCGTACCGGTCGGCGGGGCCGTCGATTTCGCGCTGACGGCGAGCGGCGCGCGCACGGCGCCGGATTTCTCGGTCTCGGCCGACAGCGACAGCCTGACGGCGTCCGGTCATACGGTCAAGACGATCAAGCTGGCGGCGACGGGGAAGGCCGACATCGCCAACCCCGCCGCCGATGTCTCACTGACCGGGTCCGTCGACGACCAGCCGCTCGATCTCAGGGCATCGTTGGTCACGCGTGACGGAAAGCGTTCCATCAACGGGCTTAGCCTGTCGCTGGCCGACAACAAGGTCTCCGGTGATCTCGCTCTCGACGACAGCTTGCTGCCGCTCGGCACGCTGACACTCGAAGCGCCCGATATTGGCCCGCTGGCCGCACTTGCCGGGCAGACGGCGGCGGGCGACGTGCAGGGCAGCATTCGCCTCTCGAGTGATGGTGGCGCGCCCACCGTTGCCATCGATATGACGAGCGCCTCGATTTCGCGCGGCGATCTGGCAGCGAAGACCATCGCCGTCAACGCGCTGGTCGCCAACTATCTCAAGGCACCGGCGATCTCCGGCACCGTCAAGGCCGATACGGTCACATCGGGAACCACAGTCGTCAGCGGCATCGGTGTCGATTTGAAGCGCGACGGCGACTGGACTGGGTTTTCCGGCGGCGCCACCGTCAAGGACATTCCGGCCACGGCCGAAGGCAGGGTGAAGATCGCGGACGGCACGACGAGTGTCGAAATCGCTTCGGGCGAAGCGACCATTCGCGGCATCAAGGCAGCGATCGCGCAGCCGTCGACCCTGAGCATCGCCAATGGCACGGCCAGCATCGAAACGCTGATGCTCGATGTCGGCGGTGGATCCTTGACCGTGTCCGGCACCGCCGGCCAGACGCTCGACCTCGCGGCAGAGCTTTCCGAACTGCCGGCCGCTCTTGCCAATGATTTTTCACCCGGCCTCGACGCCGCGGGCACGCTCGGCGGAACGGCGCAAGTGACGGGACCGTCGGCAGCCCCCGACATACGTTTCGATGCGCAGCTCTCCGGCGCCGAGACCAGCCAGACCCGCCAGGCGGGGCTCGGTCCGCTCAATGTCGATGCGGCAGGCAGTTTCTCGTCCGCCGGCGGCATTGCCATCGACCACGCGACGCTTGCCGGTAACAAAATTTCCGGCAAGGCCGCCGGCACCATCAATCCGAACGGCGCCAGCGATTTTGCGCTCGACCTCGCTTCGACCGGCCCGAGCCTGCCGCTGGCGCTTGGCAGCACCGAAAGCCCGATCAAGCTCGAGCTGCAGGCGCTGTCGGTGGAGGTCGCGGGGCAGGGCATGCAGCCTAAGCTCGATATCTCCGCTGTCCTGCCTTCGGTCGCGACGAATTTTACCAAGGTCGAGGGGCTCACCCTGGCATTGCATTCGGACGCCTTCGACGTGAAGGGCCGAACAGGGCCGATCTCCGGCACGGTGACGGCAAACAAGATCGGCCTGGACAATCCGACCATCGCGCCGCTGATCGCCGGAAAGATCACCGCTAAAGTTGCCGGCAGTCTCGCCACTGACGCCATCGTCATCGACAGCGGGTCGGTGACGGGCGACGCGCTGAACACCGGCTTCAATGGAAGGGTCTCGCTGGCCGATGGCGCCATCGATCTCAACCTCAGGGCGGATGCGGCTTCCGCAGCACTGCCGGCGGCAGTGCGCGGCGTGCTCGCCGAGCGGACGCAGCTCAGTGCCGCGCTGAAGCGCGATGCCAATGGCAATGTCACCGCCAACGCGATCAGGCTGGTCTCCGGCGCGCTGACCGCCGACGGGCAGGCCAGCCTTGCCGACAACAAACTCGCCGCCGACATCAAAGGCGCGCTGGCCGACATCTCGCTTCTGTCGAAGGATGCCAAGGGCGCCATCGCCTTCGCGCTGAACGCGCAAGGCTCCAGCACTGGGCCCGACCTGTCGCTGACGGTCAACAGCGACCGGTTTTCGGTGGCCGAACGCGAGATCACCGGGCTGAGGCTCACCGCCACCGGCAAAGCCGATGCCGCCAACCCGGCGGCCAATGTCCAACTGACCGGAAATGTCGCGGGCCAGCCCCTGCAAGGCAGTGCCGTGCTGGCGACGTCAGACGGCAAGCGCGCCATCAACGGGCTTTTGCTGTCGCTCGGCAAGAACCGGATATCAGGCGACCTGGCGCTTGATGAGGCCTTCGTGCCTGATGGCACCGTGGCGCTCGACCTGCCTGATATCGGACCGCTCGCAGCCCTAGCGCTGGAAAAGGCGGAAGGCGACGTGCGCGGCACGATCGTCTTCTCGAAGACCGGCAGTGTGCCTGAGGTCACCATCAAGGCTTCGACGGCTTCGATTTCACGCGGCGATGTCTTGGCAAAGACAGTCACCATCGATGCATCGATCGCCAACTATCTCGCGGCACCGGTGATCTCCGGAAAGAACCGTGCCGACAGCGTCACCTCCGGCGGCACCGTCATTCGCGGCATCGATGTCGATCTCACCCGCGACGGCGATTGGACCGGCTTTTCCGGCGGCGCCACCGTCAAGGACATTCCCACAAGGGCGGCCGGCCGCGTCAGGATCACCAACGGCACGACGACGGTCGAGCTCACCTCCGGCGAGGCGACCATGCGCGGCATCAAGGCGGCGATCGCCCGGGCCTCGACCATCACCATCGCCAACGGCACGACCAGCCTGGACAGGCTCGCGCTCAACCTCGGCGGCGGCACGGCGACGGTTTCGGGCAAGGTCGGGGAGGCGCTCAATCTCAACGCGACGCTGGCGCGGGTGCCGATGTCGCTCGCCAACAGTTTCTCGCCGGGCCTCGATGCCGCCGGCTCGATCTCGGGCACGGTGAAGGTGACCGGCGCGCCGGCCAATCCGGCCGTCGCCTTCAAGATCGACGCCGCAGGCGTCCAGACGTCACAGACCCGCGGTGCCGGTTTCGGCGGCATGGGAATATCGTCCTCCGGCACGTATTCGGGCAACAGACTGACCTTCGACGCCGACATGAGCGACGGCGCCGGTCTCGGCCTCAAGGGCGGCGGCACGATGACGACATCAGGCACGCCCACCCTTGATCTCGACTTTTCCGGCAAGGTGCCGTTCGCCTTCCTCACCCGGACACTCGCCGCGCAAGGCCTGTCGTTGAGCGGCACGGCCGACGTCAATTTGAAGGTGCGCGGCCCGGCGACGTCGCCGGTGATCACAGGCACGGTCCGCACCTCGGGTGCCCGTCTGATCGATGCACGCTCGGGACTTGCAATCAACGATATCACCGCCGACGTGGCGATCGGCGGTGGCGTCGCCAGGATCAACCGCCTGACCGGCACGTTGTCGACGCGCGGCAGCCTGTCGGCCAGCGGCACGGTCGGCATCAATCCGGGGCAAGGTTTTCCGGCCGACCTGTCGGTCAAGCTCGTCGATGGCCGCTACACCGACGGCAGGGTGGTCACCGCCAATCTCAGCGGCGACCTGACCATCAAGGGGCCGCTCGCGTCGGCGCCGGTGATCTCGGGTACGATCAACCTGGCCAAGACCGTCATCACCGTTCCCGAGAAGCTGCCGGGCTCGCTTGCGGCGCTCGACGTCAAGCACAAGAACGCACCGGCTGCCGTGCGCGCGCAGGATAAGGCGTTGCGCCCGGCGACGGCGAGCGGCAGCAGCGGTGGCGGTGGTCTCAACCTCGATGTCACGGTCAATGCGCCGAGCCAGATCTTCATCCAGGGCAGGGGTGTCGATGCCGAGCTTGGCGGTTCGCTGCGGCTGACCGGCCCGGCATCGTCGCCGCAAGCCGTCGGCACTTTCACCTTGCAGCGCGGGCGGCTGACGATCCTCGCCAAGCGGCTGACCTTCACCGAAGGCACAGTCGGCTTTTCAGGCTCGCTGGTGCCTTATCTCAACCTCACGGCGACGTCGACGACGAGCAGCGCCACCGTTACCATCGTGGTATCGGGCGAGGCGACCAATCCGAAATTCAACTTCTCGTCGGTGCCGGCGCTGCCGGAAGACGAGGTTCTGGCGCAACTGATTTTCGGCCGGTCGATGTCGAACCTGTCGCCGCTGCAGATCGCTCAGCTTGCCGAAGCCGCCGCGCAACTGGCCGGTGTCGGCGGCTCGACCTCGCTGCTCCAGAACCTGCGCAGCGCGATCGGCGTCGACGATCTCGACGTCATCACCGACGAGGAGGGCGGCACCGCGGTCTCGGCGGGCAAATATCTCAACGACCGCACCTATGTGACGATCCAGAAGGGCGACAAGCCGGGTTCGGGCAAGGCGGCGATCGATCTCGACGTGGGGCGCGGCGTCAAATTGCGCGGTGAGGCCACAGACGCCGGCGAAGCCAAGGGCGGCGTTTTCTACGAGCGCGAGTACTGAAGCCTGCCGATGCGAAAAAGGTCTGGTAATCCGACAGTCGTCGCCGTTCTGACACCCTGTCCGGGATCGGCTGGGACTCCGCAAAGCTCCGCGCATGACCCCCAAAATCGGGATCGATTTTCGGTTAGGGATTGTGCGCAAAATCAAAGTGCTACGGCGTCCTTTGCGCGTCCAACAGGACGTGCGGCGCTGTCGTGAATGTCTCAGTTTGATCGATGCCGGAGATTCGAACGAAATCTGCCGGGCAATAGCAATTTTGCGCCAAGACTGTCGTTATCACGCGAACTGCTTCCCTTCCAAAGTTGCACATTCCTTGGCATGTTCCCAATCCGTGCCGTTTTTGACATCATGGCCCGGATGCGGAATGGTAAAAGGCAGAAAGCCAACAATGGGAGTTCGTGATGACAATCTACAAAAGTAATGGCGATCGCGTTCCGGATCACATCCATGCAATGGCCGAAGAAGCCAGGGCCGGACGTGTCGATCGCCGCGAGTTTCTGGCTCTGGCCAGCGTCTTCGGCGCGTCCACGGCGATGGCCTATGGTATGCTCGGCCTCGCCGACCCGACGCCGGCGAGAGCGCAGGACGTACAGGGCAAGAAGGGCGGCATATTGAAGGTCGCCATGTGGATCAAGGATCCGAAGGATCCGCGCAAGGCCGACTGGTCGGAAATCGCCAATGCCGAGCGCCAGGCACTCGAGCCGTTGGTCAAGTACACAAACGAATTCACGTTCCGCCCCTACCTGCTCGAGAGTTGGGACGTCAACGACGACGCCACCGAATACACGCTGCATGTGCGCAAGGGCGTCACCTGGAACAACGGCGATCCGTTCACCGCGGATGACGTCATCTTCAACTTCAAGCGTTGGGCCGACAAGAAAGCCGAAGGCAATTCCATGCCCGGTCGTCTCGGCTCGCTGGTCAAGGACGACAAGCTGGATGAGAGCGCAGTCACCAAGGTCGACGAACACACGGTCAAGCTAAAGCTCAGCACGCCTGATATCGCGCTCATTCCCAACGTGTGCGACTATCCCGGCCTCATCGTCCACAAGACCTTCGACGAAAAGGGCGGCGATTTCAAAGCCTGCCCGATTGGCACCGGCCCGTTCGAGCTCGTCTCCTACGATGTCGGCCAGAAAGTCGTCTACAAGCGCCGCGAAGACAACAAGTGGTGGGACGGCGAGGTCTTCCTCGACGGCATCGAGTTCATCGACTACGGCACCGATCCCGCGGCTACGGTCAGCGCCTTCGAATCGGGAGAGGTCCATACCAATTTCGAGACGTCGGCCGACTATGTGTCGATCCTCGACGGTGTCGACCTGGTCAAGTACGAGGTGGTCACCGCAGCGACCATCGTCTGCCGCACCAATGTGGCCAACAAGCCTTATGACGATCAGAAGGTCCGCAACGCGCTGCAGCTCGCAGTCGACAACGCCGTCGTGCTGCAGCTTGGCATGGCCAATGCCGGTACTGTCGCCGAAAACCACCATGTCAGCCCGATCCATCCGGAATATTACGAGCTGCCGAAGATTGCCCGCGATCCGGCCAAGGCGAAGGCGCTGATGGAGGAAGCCGGTCAGGCCGATTTCGAGCACGAGCTGATCACGGTCGACGAAGACTGGCACAAGAATACCGGCGATGCGATCGCCGCGCAGATGCGCGACGCCGGCATCAAGGTGAAGCGCACGGTGCTGCCGGGTTCGACGTTCTGGAACGACTGGACGAAGTATCCGCTGTCGATGACCAACTGGAACATGCGGCCGCTCGGCGTCCAGGTTCTGGCGATCGGCTACCGCACCGGAGAAGCCTGGAACGAAACCGCCTGGTCGAATCCCGAATGGGATGCCAAGCTCAACGCCGCGCTCGCTGTTGCCGACGCCGCCAAGCGCAAGGAGATGATGAAGGACATCGAGCAGATCCTGCAGGATTCCGGAATCATCATCCAGCCCTACTGGCGCAAGCTCTACAGTCACTCGGTGGCTGCCGTTAAGAACTACGCCATGCACCCGACCTTCGAGCGCGACTACGGCAAGGTCTGGCTCGACGAGGCCTGATCGGATCGAAGCCAAAGGGGAGGGAGGGCGTTGTTCCCTCCCTCCTGTTTCGAACATGATCCAAATGTGGGATCAGCGCAAAAAGGTGCTGACTTTTCAGGCCGGCTCATGCGACAAATCAAGGGTTGACAGCACCTGACCCCAACCCGATCGGCAGGGGGCCGCCATGCTTTCCTTCATCCTTCGACGCCTCGGCACCATGGCATTGACGATGCTGTGCCTGACGATGGTCGTGTTCTTCCTGATCAATCTCGATCCCAATCTGAAAAAGCTGGCGATCAGTCAGACTGAAATGCACACCTCGGCCGAGCAGCTCGAAAGCTGGCTGGTCAATCATGGCTATCGCCAGAATTTCTTCTCCCGTTATGGCCAATGGCTGGGTATCGTGCCCAAACAGCCGGTCACAGACCCGGCAACGGGCAAACCCGCGCGACGTTTTTCCTTCTGCAACGATCCTGTCGAGCCGACGTTCTCCGGCGTGCTGCAGGGTGACTTCGGCTGCTCGACCAAGTTCAAGACGACGGTCGCGTCGAAGCTTTTCCCGGCGCTCGGCGCCACCGGCATCCTGATGTTCTGGGTGCTTGTGGTGATGGTGCCGATCTCGCTTCTGATCGGCATCCTCGCCGGCATGCGCGAGGGCTCGCGAACCGACCGGACATTGTCGGTCGCCTCGATCGCCTCGACGGCGACGCCTGAATATGTGTCGGGCGTCATTTTTACCGTCATCTTCGCCTCATGGCTCGGCGTGCTGAATGGTTCGGCGGCTTCGGCCAGCCGGGGCATCACCTTCTACAACTTCACGCTGCCTGTGATGACGCTGGCGATCTACGGCATCGGCTATATCGCCCGCATGACCCGCGCCTCGATGGTCGAGGTGATGACGCAGCAATATATCCGCACCGCGCGATTGAAGGGCCTCTCCTTCGGCAGCGTTGTGGTCAAGCATGCGCTGCGCAACGCGCTGATCGCGCCGTTCACCGTCATCATGCTGCAATTTCCCTGGCTGCTCACCGGCGTCGTCATCGTCGAGGTGATGTTCCGCTATCAGGGCTTTGGCTACACGCTGGTCGAGGCGGCCGGCAACAACGATATCGATCTTTTGCTCGGCTGCTCCCTGGTCTCGGTGTTCATCGTCCTGATAACGCAGCTCATTTCCGATGTCGGCTACGCGTTTCTCAATCCGCGTATCAGAGTTCAATAGAGGATCGGGCGGATGCAGCTTGAATATATCGGCGCCTTCAATGTGGTGCTTGGCGTGCTTGCGCGTTTCTGGCCGGTCTGGATCGCTCTCGTCCTGGTGATGGGGGCGAGCTTTGCCTACAAGAAGAGGCTTGGCCTCTACGGTCAGCTCTTCGACAGCAGCGTCGGCATCGTCGGCGTCGGCATCTGCCTGTTCTGGCTGTTCACGGCGATCTTCGCGTCGACCATCTCGCCCTTCAATCCGCTTGTCCAGATCCCGATCATGAAGGATGCACTCCCGGGCGCGATCGAGCCGCAATCGGGACTTGTCTACCTGTTCGGCGGCGACAAGCTTGCCCGCGACGTGTTCAGCCGTATGGTCTATGGCAGCCAGATCGTGCTGATCATCGCGCCGGCGGCGACCGGTTTCGCGCTGATGGTCGGCATCACGCTTGGCCTGCCGGCCGGCTACTATGGCGGCAGGATCGATACGGTGCTGTCCTTCCTCGCCAACCTGGTGCTCGCCTTCCCGGTGATCCTCCTGTTCTACCTCTTGGTGACGCCAGGCATCATGGAGACGCCGATTCCCTATGCGATGGCCGGCCTGTTCTTCCTGTTTCCGATCATCTTCTTCAGCGTGCTGTTCTGGACGCGCTATAAGAAGCGGCCCGACCGCCTTTACATTCTCCTGGGACTGACGCTGATCATTGGCGGCTGGGTCTATGCCGGGCTGGTCTTCGATGCCGACCCGTTCAGGATCATCCATATCGACCCCAACCAGCTCAACATCTTCGTGGCGGTGGTGTTCGCCTCCAGCCCTGGCGTGTTCCGCATCGTGCGCGGCCTGGTCATGGACATCAAAACGCGCGACTATGTGGCGGCGGCGCAGACGCGCGGTGAATCGCCCTGGTACATCATGCTGTGGGAGATACTTCCCAATGCGCGCGGGCCGCTGATCGTCGACGCCTGCCTGCGTATCGGCTACACCACGATCCTGCTCGGCACGCTCGGCTATTTCGGCCTGGGGCTGGCGCCCGAAAGCCCGGACTGGGGCACCGCGATCAAGGATGCCAGCCGGCTGCTGCGCTCCTTCATCCATCCGGCGCTGCCGCCGACGATCGCGCTGATGTCGTTCGTGCTGGGCCTTAACCTCCTGGCCGACTCGCTGCGTGAACAATCGATGAAAGATTGATGGACGGGTTCTCGACGCGATATGCTTGAAAGAACAAGGATTGGAGCGACCCATGAATGAGGCAGTTCGAAATCCCGCCGAGCCGATCATCGAGATCGAGAACCTGTCGATCTCCTTCTTCACCCGCAAGGGTGAGATACCGGCCGTGATGGACTTCTCCTGCACGGTGATGCCTGGCGAAGCGATGGGCATAGTCGGCGAATCCGGCTGCGGCAAGTCGACCGTGTCGCTCGGCATCATGCGCGACCTCTCCAACATCGGAAAGATCGTCGGCGGCCGGATAAAGTTCCAGGGCAAGGACATGGGCGAGCTGTCCGACGAGGAACTGCGCGCCATCCGCGGCAACAAGATCGCGATGATCTACCAGGAGCCGATGGCCAGCCTGAACCCGGCGATGAAAGTCGGCCAGCAACTGATGGAAGTGCCGCTGATCCACGACAAGGTGTCGAAGGACGAGGCCTATAGACGCGCGCTGGAAATGGTGCGCTCGGTCAGGCTGCCCGATCCAGAGCGCATGATGCGCTCCTTTCCGCACCAGCTTTCGGGTGGCCAGCAACAGCGTATCGTCATCGCCATGGCGCTGCTGTCGAAGCCGGCGCTGCTCCTGCTCGACGAACCGACGACGGCGCTCGACGTGACGGTGGAAGCCGGCATCGTCGACCTGGTCAAAGGGCTCGGCGAGAAGTTCGGCACCTCGATGATCTTCGTGTCGCACAATCTCGGCCTGATCCTGGAAACCTGCGACCGCATCACGGTAATGTATTCGGGCGAAGCGGTGGAGACAGGCAAGATCAAGGACGTCTTCGACCGGATGCGCCATCCCTATACGCAAGGCTTGTTCCGCTCGATCCCGCTGCCCGGCGCCGACAAGAATTCGCGGCCTCTGATCTCAATCCCCGGGCAATTGCCGCTGCCGCACGAGCGGCCGAAGGGCTGCAATTTCGGCCCCCGCTGCCACCATTTCGTCGAGGGCGTCTGCAACGCCGCCGAAATCCCGATGATCGCGGTCGACGGCCATGAAGGCCATTTTTCGCGCTGTGTGCGCTTCAACGAGATCGACTGGGAGGCGCTGCCGCCCGGCGCCAAGAAGGTCAACGAGCGCGTCGAGCCCGGCGCACCGGTGCTCAAGATCGAGGACCTCAGGAAGTACTACAAGGTCGGCGGCAGCGAGGTGTTCGGCTCGAGCGAGGGCCGCGTCGTCAAGGCCAACGAGACGATCTCCTTCATGGCACGCGAATCCGAGACCGTCGCCATCGTCGGCGAGTCCGGTTGCGGGAAATCGACACTGGCCAAGGTGCTGCTCGGGTTGGAGACGGCAACCTCGGGCAGCGTGACCCTCGGCAACCAGCGGATCGAGTCGACCGGCGTCGAGAAGCGCAGCGTCGAGACGGTGTCGTCGATCCAGATGGTGTTCCAGAATCCGTTTGACACGCTCAATCCCAGCCACTCGGTTGGCTCGCAGATCATCCGCACGCTGGAAAAGTTCAATGTCGGCAATACCGTCGCCGATCGCCGCCAGCGCATGCTCGAGCTGCTCGACCTGGTGAAGCTGCCGCGGGCGTTCGAGACCCGCAAGCCGCGCCAGCTTTCAGGCGGCCAGAAACAGCGCATCGGCGTCGCGCGGGCTTTTGCCGGCGACGCCAAGGTGGTGGTGGCCGACGAGCCGGTCTCGGCGCTCGACGTGTCGGTGCAGGCGGCGGTGACTGAGCTCCTGATGGACATCCAGCGCAAGAACAAGACGACGATGCTGTTCATCAGCCACGACCTGTCGGTGGTGCGCTACATCGCCGACCGCGTCGTCGTCATGTATCTCGGCTATATCGTCGAGCAGGGCACGACCGACCAGATCTTTTCGCCGCCCTATCATCCCTATACCGAGGCGCTGCTATCGGCGATCCCGATCGCCGATACCAGCGTGATCAAGAAGCACATCGTGCTGGAAGGTGACATCCCGTCGGCGATGAATCCGCCGACCGGCTGTCCGTTCCAGACCCGCTGCGGCTACAAGAAACTGGTGCCTGACAATCTTTGTGAGACGCAGGTGCCGCCGGTCAAGCATCTCGGCGACGGCCATATGAGCCTGTGCTGGCTTGCCGACGATGTGCTGGCGAAAATGGAGCCGGTGATCAAGTTCGACAAGCAGCATGCCGCCCATGAAGGGGTGCCGGACGACGCGCCGCAGGGCGTCGGTCCGGGCTTTGCCGGCGCTCCGCCCAAGCGTCCGCGCGGCAAAAGGCCGAAGCTGACGGAAGGCTAGATCCGTGGCGCCATCAACGCGCGCATTGGCGTAGCTGCGCGGCGTAGTCCCGAGCCATCTGCTCGGTGGCCCGCGCATAGCGTTGCACGCCGGCATCGCCGCGGTTGCCGCGGCCATAGGCTGTCCAGCCGAGATAATAGGCCAGATAGAGATTGTAGGTGTCGTTGCGGGCGACGCCGAGCGTGTCTGACGTCTTGGAATGATACCAGCCGACGAAATCGACGGCATCGGCGAAGCTGGTGCGGCGCGCCGCCCAGCGCCCGGTCTCGCTTTGATACTGCGCCCAGGTGCCGTCGAGCGCCTGCGAGAAGCCGGTGGCGCTGGAGACACGTTTCCAGGGAATGAAGCCGAGAAGCTTGGTGCGCGGCGGCCTGGCATTGCTCTTGAAGCCGGATTCCTTGCGCACCGTCGCCATCAGCACTGGAACCGGCACGCCGTGCTTCTGTTCGGCGCGTTCGGCGGCCGCCTGCCAGTTATCGAACCAACCGTCATTCTGGTCGAAGACGGCGCAAACATTGTTGATATGGCGTGGTGGCGTCGCGCAAGCCGACAGCGCCAGCAACATGCTAACAGCTACAATTTTACTAAAACTCGACCTGCCCATCGGAAGAGGATTAGGCCGAAAACATAAAAGGAATCTTGCTGCGTTCCTTAACGGCCCATCGGCCGCTTTGGTCCGGGTAAAGCGAGGATAGATATTCCGACGTTTTCTGTCGCTTTTATCGGCATGAAATCTCTAAAATGCCGCCTTGGCTAAAATCACGCCCGCAGGTGGCGGATTTTTGACAGCCCGATCGTCGTGCCGGCGCTTTGATGCGCCGCATGAACGAACCGAGACGCAAGCGCGGCGCCGAGCGAACCAGCAACAGGGGACCGGCCGCCATTCCGCAACTGCCGTTGCGCCGCGTGACAAATCCCTACCCGCCAATGGCGATGCTCTCGGCCGACCAGATCGAGGCGATCCACCAGGCGTCGATGCATATTCTGGAGAATTTCGGCATCGAGGTGATGAGCCCGCGGGCGCTTTCGCTGTTCGAAAGGGCGGGGGCTACGGTCGATCATGCGTCGATGACTGTCCGTGTCGACCGCGGCATGGTCGACGAGGCACTGAAGACGACGCGGTCCAGCTACGCGCTGACGCCGCGCAATCCGGCCCGTGCCGTCCATCTCGGCGGCAACACCATCAACTTCACCCTGGTCGCCGGGCCGCCCAATGTGCACGACATGGAACGCGGCCGCCGCGCCGGCAATTTGCGCGACTATTGCGATCTCACCCGGCTGGCGCAGCATTTCAACTGCGTCCACATGCTGGGCAACCAGGTCTGCGCGCCGGTGGAACTGCCGGCCAATTCACGCCATCTCGACACCTACTTCGCCAATCTGACGCTGACCGACAAAAGTTTTCACGTCTCGGCGATCGGCCGCGGCAGGGCGCTCGACGGCATCGAAATGATGGCGATTTCGCGAGGGCTGGCGCTTGATGAGATGCGCGACGATCCCGGGGTCACCACCATCATCTCGGTCAACTCGCCGCGGCGCTTCGACGAGATGATGGCCGAAGGGCTGATGACCATGGCCGAGTTCGGCCAATCGGTGGCGGTGACGCCGTTCACGCTGATGGGGGCGATGAGCCCGGTGACGCTAGCCGGCGCGCTCGCCCAGCAGAACGCCGAGGCGCTGTTCGGGGTGGTGCTGACGCAGCTTGTCCGCCCCGGGGCCCCGGTCATGTATGGCGCCTTCACCTCCAATGTCGACATGAAGTCCGGTGCGCCGGCCTTCGGCACGCCGGAGAATACCAAGGCCAACATCGCCTCCGGGCAGCTGGCGAGGCGCTATGGACTGCCCTACCGGACGACGCCGGGCTCGGCCTCCAACGCCGCCGACGCGCAGGGCGCCTATGAGACGCTGATGGCGCTGTGGGGCGCGGTGCTCGGCCACGGCAATCTCGTCTACCACGCTGCCGGCTGGCAGGAAGGCGGGCTGACCGCATCGTTCGAAAAGTTCATCATCGACGTCGAGATGATCCAGCACATGATGGAGTTTTTGCGCCCAATCGAAGTCAACGAGGCGGAACTCGCCGTCGAGGCGCTGGGTGCGGTGCCGACCGGCGGCCATTTCTTCGGCGAGCCGCACACGCTGGAGCGCTATGCCACCGCCTTCTACCAGCCGATGCTCTCCAACTGGCAGAACTACGAGGCCTGGCAGGAGGCCGGCGGGCTGGACACCACGGCGCGGGCGACGCGGCTGTGGAAGAAAGCGCTGGGAGACTATCTCGAGCCGACGATCGATATTTCCGTACGCGAGGCGCTGGAGGCGTATGTGGCCAGACGCAAGGAAGCGATCGGGCAGGGCGAGCCGTGATATCTTTGGTATCGGTCCGCTCAACTCCTGTCATTCCGATTCACGTCACCCGTCCAACTCACTGAAATAACGAGAAAACCCATGAAATCGCATGCAAAGGTCGTGGTCATTGGCGGAGGCGTCGTCGGCTGTTCCGTGCTGTTCCATCTGGCCCGTCACGGCTGGACCGACCTCGTGCTTTTGGAGCGCGACGAGCTGACCTCCGGTTCGACCTGGCACGCGGCCGGCGGCATGCACACGATCAATGGCGATCCCAACGTCGCCAAGCTGCAGAAATACACGATCTCGCTCTACAAGGAGATCGAGGAGCTGTCCGGCCAGGCGACCGGCGTGCATCTGACCGGCGGCGTGCTTTTGGCGGCGACCGAGGCGCGGCTCGACTGGTTGCGCGGCGTCGTCGCCAAGGGCCGCTATCTCGGCATCGATCTCGAGGAGATTTCGCCTGATGAAGCGGCCGAACTGATGCCGCTGCTCGACCCGAAGCAGTTTGTCGGCGCGGTGCGCAACAAGGAGGACGGTCATCTCGACCCGTCCGGCGTCACCCACGCCTATGCCAAGGCGGCCAGAAAACTTGGCGCCGAGGTTGAGCGCTTCACCAAGGTCGAGGATATCGTGCGCCGCGCCGACGGGCTGTGGCGCGTCATCACCAACAAGGGTGAGGTGGTGGCCGAGCATGTCGTCAACGCCGGCGGCCTGTGGGCGCGCGAGGTCGGCCGCATGGTCGGCCTCGAACTGCCGGTGCTGGCCATGGAGCACATGTACCTGATCACCGAGGACATGCCCGAGGTCGCCGCCTGGAACCAGAAGACCGGCACGGAGATCATCCACGCGGTCGATTTCGACGGCGAGCTGTATCTGCGCCAGGAGCGCGGCGGCATGCTGATGGGCACCTATGAGAAGGCCAACAAGCCATGGTCCGAATTTTCCACGCCTTGGACTTTCGGCCACGAACTGCTGGAGCCCGACATCGACCGCATCGCGCCGTCGCTGGAGGTCGGCTTCAGGCATTTTCCGGCCTTCCAGAACACCGGCATCAAGCAGATCATCAACGGTCCTTTCACCTTCGCGCCGGACGGCAACCCGCTGGTCGGGCCGGTGCGCGGCCTGCCGGGCTTCTGGGTCGCCTGCGGCGTCATGGCCGGCTTTTCGCAGGGCGGCGGTGTTGGCCTGGCGCTGTCGAACTGGATGATCGAGGGCGATCCCGGCGCCGACATCTGGGCGATGGATGTCTCGCGCTACGGCGACTGGGCAACGATGGCCTACACCAACGCCAAGGTGCGCGAGAATTATTCGCGGCGTTTTTCCATCCGCTTCCCCAACGAGGAGTTACCTGCCGGGCGGCCGCTCAAGACCACGCCGGTCTACGACCTTTTGTCGGCCAAGGGCGCGCAATGGGGCGTCGCCTATGGGCTGGAAGTGCCGCTGTGGTATGCGCCCGAGGGCGTCAAGGACGAGTTCTCGTGGCGGCGTTCAAGCGATTTCGACCATGTCGCAAAAGAGGTGAAGACGGTGCGGACAAGTGTCGGCCTGTCGGAAATCTCGTCATTCGCCAAATACAGGGTGACCGGCGAGGGCGCGGCGGCCTGGCTCGACCGCCTGCTTGCCTGCAAGCTGCCAAAACCCGGCCGCATGACGCTGGCGCCGATGCTGAAGGACGATGGCAGGCTGATCGGCGATTTCTCGCTGGCCAATCTCGGCAGTCCCAATTCCAACAGGGAGGGCTGGTTCCTCGCCGGCTCCGGCATTGCCGAGCAGTATCACATGCGCTGGTTCGAGGCGCATCTGCCGAAGGACGGTTCGGTCGTGATCGAGGCGCTGGGGGCGAAGCTGACGGGCCTGTCGATCGCTGGACCGAATGCGCGGAACGTGCTGGCAAAGGTTACGCGGGCGGATGTGTCGAATGCGGCGTTTCCGTTCATGGCCATCCGCAAGATGGATATCGGCATGGCCCCATGCCTGGTCGGCCGCGTCAGCTACACCGGCGATCTCGGCTACGAGATCTGGGTGGCGCCGGAATATCAGCGTGCCGCGTACCAGACCTTGATGGCGGCGGGTGAAGAATTCGGCATCGGCCTGTTCGGCTCGCGCGCGCTCAATGCGCTTCGGCTGGAGAAGAATTACGGTTCATGGGCGCGCGAATACCGGCCGATCTACGGGCCGCTGGAGGCTGGGCTGGACCGTTTCGTCGCCTATGGCAAGGAGGCCGATTTCATCGGCAAACAGGCGGCACTCGCCGAGCGCCAGCAAGGCGGCAAGCTGCGGCTGCGCGCCTTTGTCGTCGATGCGACAGACGCCGACGTCATCGGCGACGAGCCGATCTGGTTCGACGGCGCCGTGCGCGGCTGGATCACGTCAGGCGGCTACGCGCATCATTCGGAGACGTCCGTGGCCCTGGGCTATGTGCCGAAGGAAATCGCCGACGAAGCCGACGGCTTCGAGATCGAGCTCTTGGGGAAGCGCCACGCTGCGCGCATGCAGCCGACGCCGCTGTTCGACGCGAATCTTGAGCGGATGCGAGGGTAAAGACGCCGCTGTCGGCGGCTCAGGCGCTGCGGCGGTTGTCCAGCGCCAAGGCGCCCGGACCGGCGAAACTCGGTTTTGCCCCGACCGGCCATAGATTATCCCCCGGCAGGGGACCATTCACTTCGCATGGCCTGCCATCAACATCGGTGATTGGAAATCTTCCTCGTCCTCAATGTTGTTCTCGCTAGGGTTGCGTAAATATCGCTATAGTTGTATTGATGTCAGACACTCCAAACCATGTGGGTTCCGTTTGCCATGAGAAAAGTCGTCGTTAGCCTACTCGTCATCCTTGCAGGCATCAGCGTCGCCATGGCCGATGACGCCGGCTGTGCTGCTTTCAAATGGCCGGTGACGCGCGAGGAGGCCCTATTTGCGGCAGCGCCCGCCGCGCAGTCCGGCGCTGACCTTTCGGTCGGCGGGGCTGCAGAAGTGGCGTTAGCGCCGGTCGACACAATCAGCTTCACCGTTCCGCCGGAACGCGCACCGGCAGCCGGTACATTCGGCGCGACGGCAAGCGTGGCCGTGCCCCCTGAAGGAGAGCTCCAGATCAGTTTGTCTGATGAGGCCTGGATCGATGTCGTCCAGGACGGCAAAGCCGTGAAGTTGGCGGCTTTCAGTGGTATGAAGACTTGTCCGGGGATCCGTAAGAGCGTGCGCTTCAAGCTGGCCGCCGGCCCGGCGACCATTCAGCTCAGCGGCGCCAAGAAAGAAACCCTTAAGGTTGCGGTGCTGGCGCCGGAATGACTTTGCGCGCTGAGGCAATTCATTTGCTCGCTGGCGAGGCCGCGGATCTGGCCCTCTTGCCGGTCGATACGATCAGCTTTGCCGTGCCGCCGGAACATACGCCCCGGCCGGCACGTTCGGCGCAAGGGCAAGCGTGCCGCCGGAGGCGCGCTCCAGATCAGCCTGTCCGGCGAGGGCTGGGTCGATGTCGTTCAGGACGGCCATGCCGTTGGCTCTGTCGATTTTAGCGGCGTGAAAACCTGTCCTGGCATTCGCAAAAGCGAGCCTTTCTAGCTTGCGGAGGGTGCCGCGACCGTCCAACTCAGCGGCGCCAAAAAGGCTGGTCTCAAAGTTGCGGTGCTGACGCTGGGATGATCCAGCGGCAGCACTCGGTTGGTCAGGACGCCTACCGCACCGGCGCCGCCAGTGCGAAATGGGCGCCTTGCGGGTCCGTGCACTGCACGATCCAGCCGCCGCCGGGGACCTCCATCGGGCCCATCAGGATCGTGCCGCCATTGTCGGTGACGCGCTTGGCTGCCGCATCGATGGGCGGAACGTTGAAATAGAACTGCCAAACCGGCACGGGAATCTGCTCGGGCTTGTTCATCATGCCGCCGACGGGCTCGCCGTCG
The DNA here is from genome assembly GCA_004020315.1 of Mesorhizobium sp. GTDB lineage: Bacteria > Pseudomonadota > Alphaproteobacteria > Rhizobiales > Rhizobiaceae > Mesorhizobium. The sequence continues at coordinate 391,008 of SAQG01000002.1, read as the reverse complement.
AAGGCAAAGAGCTGGTATGTGCCCATTGGACCCATGTCCATGGCGTCGCCCTTGGTCCAGCCGAACTGGTTGGAGTAGAAATCGAGCGCCGCCTTCCAGTCGGACGTATAGAGCTCATGCCAGCCAATGTTGCCGGGCGTCGCCAATGGCATCGGCGGCTGGTCGGGGCCATCCGGCTGCAGGAAGTTGAAGGCTGCGCCTTGCGGATCGGCGACGACGGCAAAGCGGCCGACCCCCGGAATGTCATCGGGTTCGCGGTGAACCGTACCGCCGGCCTCCTTCAGCGATTTCGTCGAGGCATCGACATCCCTGGTGTGGATATAGCCGACCCAGGCCGGCGGCATGCCCATCTTGCGCACTTCGTCCGGCTGCGCCATCAGTCCGCCAACGCCGCGCTCGCCGACATTCATGACAATATAGCGCGGCATGCCTGGTGCGCCGTCGAAGGCCTGCGCCTTCCAGCCGACCACATCGGTATAGAATGCCTCGGCGGCGTCGAGATCGGTGGTCATCAGTTCGTACCAGAAGAAGGGCATCGGGGACTTTGGCATTGTCGTGCTCCTTGGGTTTCCAGTCATCGATCAGGCGTGACCCATCTAGGACGATCTTCGCGAGGGAATTCCGACAGCGGCCAAAAAAGTTATGACGCATAGCCGCGCCCGCGGCTTGCGCGCTTTGTGGTTTTGGACTTTCCTACAGCGAAGGATCTTCGCCCGATATCACCGGCTGGAACGCCGGCGGCCTATATCGCTTTCGTGGCGGCTTAGCCGGCGAGACGTGCTTCCGCATAGTTGTTATGCGTTTCTTCCTCGTTTGCGGCGGCGGGGGATGGCATCCGCTCAATTTCTGCAATCACCTCCGCCAGTTCTGATTCCAAAGTCGCGAGATCGTATGCAGTCTGCATGTTCATCCAGAACTGAGCGGTCGTATCGAAGAACCTGCCAAGCCTAAGCGCCGTGTCGGGCGTGATAGACGTCTGCTCAGACACCAGCCGTTCGATGCGCGTGCGTGGAACATGGAGTTTCTTGGCCAAAGTATAGGGCTTCAAGCCAAGAGGGATGAGATATTCCTCCCGAAGGATTTCGCCCGGGTGGATCGGCGAAGTAATGTGTAGCATACCAGCTCTCCGGTTCTCTTGGTCGTCAATGATAATCGGTGATTTCGACGTCCTCTGCTTGTCCATCTACCCACCGAAAGCAGATGCGGAATTGATCGTTGACGCGGATTGAGTGCTGTCCGGCACGGTCGCCTTTTAGTACCTCAAGCCGGTTGCCGGACGGAGATTTCAGGTCTCGAAGCTCGACAGCGTGTTCGATCATGAACAACTTGCGTTGGGCAGATCAAAGCAAATCGGAGGGGAAACCTTTCCCTCCCTTGCCGTTGGCGACCGCTTTGGTCTGCGTATTCTTGTAAGACCGGATCATGTCGCCCTCTTGAAGGTACCATATAGTGATACGTTCCACCCCGTCCATAGAAAAGTATCGTGCGGTGATACCAAATGCTCAAGCTTATGCTCCTTTGAGCGCGCAGCGATGCACCTGGACGAGGCGGCGTTTCGGCCTTTCGACAGAGCCATCGCGCAGCCCAAAACATGAGTATGATTATCATATTTTTATTGAGCCGTTTCAGCGGCTTGTCTCGAAAATTGACCAATTGATAAAAAAATAAAACGTGCTAGCCTTCCCCAAAACAAGAACATGGGGAACTGAGGATGCCAGAAGGCCAGTTCAAGCAGGGCATTGCCGGCGGCCGGCTTTCGCCCGAACAATATGCAGACAATTTCGCTGACCTGCATCCGCCGTTCGATCATCACGAGGCGCTGGTCGAGTCCGACCGCTGCTATTTCTGCTATGACGCGCCATGCATGAATGCATGCCCGACCTCGATCGACATCCCGCTGTTCATTCGCCAGATCTCGACAGGCAATCCGATCGGCTCGGCCAAGACGATTTTCGACCAGAACATTTTGGGCGGCATGTGCGCCCGCGTCTGTCCGACCGAGACGCTGTGCGAGGAAGTCTGCGTGCGCGAAGTGGCGGAAGGCAAGCCGGTGCAGATCGGCCGCCTGCAGCGCTACGCTACCGATATCGCCATGGCTGAGAATAAGCAGTTCTATACGCGCGCCGCCCCGACCGGCAAGACGATAGCCGTGGTTGGCGCCGGACCGGCCGGCCTTGCGGCCGCTCATCGGCTTGCCCGCCATGGTCACGAGGTGACCATTCTGGAGGCCCGGCCGAAAGCTGGCGGCCTCAATGAATACGGCATCGCCGCCTACAAAAGCGTCGACAATTTCGCCCAGGCCGAGGTCGATTATGTCACGTCAATCCGCGGTATCGACATCCAGAACGGCAAGGCGCTCGGCCGCGATTACCAGCTGTCGGACCTGACCAGGAATTACGATGCGGTGTTTCTCGGCATGGGGCTTGGCGGCGTCAACGCGCTGCGCGCCGACGGCGAGGACGCGCAAGGCGTCACCAATGCGGTGGAGTTTATCGCCGAGCTTCGCCAGGCGAGCGATCTTGCCAGCCTGCCGGTTGGCCGGCGTGTCGTCGTCATCGGCGGCGGTATGACCGCGATCGACGCGGCGGTGCAGTCGAAACTCCTCGGTGCCGAAGAGGTGACGATCTGCTACCGGCGCGGGCAGGAGCACATGAACGCCTCGGAATTCGAGCAGGATCTGGCCGCCGCCAATGGCGTTATCATCCGTCACTGGCTGCAGCCGAAGCGGGTCATCGCCGAAGGCGGCAAGGTATCGGGCATCGAACTGGAATACACGGCGATGGATGGCGAGAGACTCGTCGGCACCGGCGAGCGCCTGACGCTGGTTGCCGACCAGGTGTTCAAGGCCATCGGCCAGAGCTTTGTCCCGGTGGCGCTCAACGGCAGCGGCGCCTTGCTGGTCCTAGAAGCCGGCCGCATCAAGGTCGATGCCGAAGGCCGCACCTCGTTGCCAAACGTCTGGGCCGGCGGCGACTGCATCTTCGGCGGCGACGACCTCACTGTCTCGGCTGTCGCGCAAGGCCGCGACGCGGCTGAATCGATCCACCGGGCACTGACCTCGAACGGGAGGGCATGAGCATGGCAGACATCCGCAACAATTTCGTCGGCATCAAATCGCCGAACCCGTTCTGGCTGGCTTCGGCGCCGCCGACCGACAAGGCCTACAACGTCATCCGCGCCTTCAAGGCGGGCTGGGGCGGCGTGGTGTGGAAGACGCTCGGCGAAGAGGGCCCGCCGGTGGTCAATGTCAACGGCCCGCGCTATGGGGCGATCTGGGGCGCTGATCGCCGCCTGCTCGGTTTGAACAACATCGAGCTGATCACCGACCGCGACCTGCAGGTCAATCTGCGCGAGATCAAGCAGGTCAAGATGGACTGGCCCGACCGCGCCATCGTCGTCTCGCTGATGGTGCCCTGCGAGGAGCATGCGTGGAAGGCGATCCTGCCGGTGGTCGAGGAGACGGGGGCCGACGGCATCGAGCTCAATTTCGGCTGCCCGCACGGCATGTCGGAACGCGGCATGGGTGCGGCTGTCGGCCAAGTGCCGGAATACATCGAAATGGTGGTGCGCTGGTGCAAGGCCAACACCCGCATGCCTGTCATCACCAAGCTGACGCCGAACATCACCGACATACGCAAGCCGGCGCGTGCCGCCCTTGCCGGCGGCACCGACGCCGTGTCGCTGATCAACACCATCAATTCGATCACCGGCGTCAATCTCGATAGTTTCGCACCGGAGCCGACGATCGACGGCAAGGGTTCGCATGGCGGCTATTGCGGCCCGGCGGTGAAGCCGATCGCCATGAACATGGTGGCCGAGATCGCCCGCGATCCGGAAACGCATGGGCTGCCGATCTCCGGTATCGGCGGCATCACCACCTGGCGCGACGCCGCCGAATTCATGGCGCTTGGCGCCGGCAACGTGCAGGTGTGCACGGCGGCGATGACCTACGGCTTCAAGATCGTGCAGGAGATGATCGCCGGCCTGGAAAACTGGATGGACGAGAAGGGCCATGCCTCGCTCGATGACATCGTCGGCCGCGCCACCCCCAACGTCACCGACTGGCAATATCTCAACCTCAATTACGTCGCCAAGGCACATATCGACCAGGAGGCCTGCATCAAATGCGGCCGCTGCCATATCGCCTGCGAGGACACTTCACACCAGGCGATCACAAGTCTGGTCAACGGCGTCAGGCATTTCGAGGTGATCGAGGCCGAATGCGTCGGCTGCAATCTGTGCGTCAATGTCTGCCCGGTCGAGAACTGCATCACCATGGAGCCGCTGGCGGCCGGCGTGATCGACCAGCGCACCGGCAGACCGGTGTCACCGGTCTACGCCAACTGGACGACGCATCCGAACAACCCGATGGCCAAGGTGGCGGCGGAATAAGGGCGCAGCTCGTAGTGAAAAAAGCGGTGCCTGCGAGCGCCGCTTTTTTCTGAGATACATATTGCGGATAAAAATTATCCACGATATTAGTTATCCATGAATTGGAGATCATCACAATGAAGCTGGGCGAGGGCGTCGAAGCGGCCATCCACTGCGCCGCAATGCTTGCCGGCATGGAAGGCGCGGCGACCATGCCGGGTGCTGCCATGGCGGAAGCATTCAGCCTGTCGCCGAGCTATCTCCTCAAGCATCTCAATGCGCTGACGGCGTCGGGCATTCTGGAATCGGTGCCCGGGCCATCGGGCGGTTACCGGCTGGCCCGGCCGGCGGAGCGCATAACGCTGCTCGACATCGTGCTCGCCGTGGACGGACGCGAACCGGCCTTCCGCTGCGGCGAAATCCGTCAGCGCGGGCCGGCCAGGCTGGATGCCTCGGTCTATGTCAAACCCTGCGGCATCAATGTCGCGATGCTGAAGGCCGAGCGCGCCTACCGCGCGGCACTCGCCGAGGCCCGGCTGTCCGACATCGTTGCGGACTATATGAGCGACGCCGATCCGCGTTCAGTCGCCGCGAACTGCGCCTTCGTAGAACGCCATCAGCGGCCGCAAAATCGAGTTCAACCAAGCAAGCGTGAAAGGTAAAGCGATGAAACAAAGGCTGCAATTCTTCGGTGCGGCGCCGGAAATCATGAAAGCGGTATCGGCGCTCAACAAGGCGGTCGACGAGTGCGGGCTCGAGAAAAGCCTGCTGCACCTGATCAAGCTGCGGGCGTCGCAGATCAATGGCTGTTCATATTGCGTCGAGATGCACAGCCGCGAGGCGCGCCATGACGGCGAGACCGAACAGCGGCTTTATCTCGTCTCCGCCTGGAAGGAATCGCCGCTGTTTTCCGAGCGTGAGCGCGCTGCCTTGGCCTGGACCGAGGCGGTGACGAAGATCGCCGACAGCGGTGTGCCGGACGATCTCTATGCAAAAACGTTCGAACACTTCTCGGAAGAGGAACTGGTCAAGCTGTCCGTCGCGATCGGCATGATCAACACATGGAACCGGCTCTGCGTTCCCTTCCACGCCATTCATCCGGTACCGGCGGCCAAGGCCGCCTGAGCAGACGGGACTGGACGCGCGGCCATCCGCCGCGCGTCTCTTTTTGCTTTTGGGATCAAGGACATATTGTCGAATTTTGAGAATGAGATTCTTCTTGTCGCCCGCCTGCTACTCGGCGGCGCGTTCGTCTTTGCCGGTCTGCGCAATATCCAGAATGCAGGCTTCCTGACTCAGCTGATGACGACACGCGGCGTGCCGCAGGCGCGGCTGATGCTGTGGCTGGGGATCGTCTTGCAGATCGTCGCCGGAGGTCTGGTGATCGTAGGCATCTGGACCGCCTTGGCGGCCGTATGCCTGATCCTGTTCCTGCTTGTCGCGACGCCGATGTTTCACAATTTCTGGGACCATCAAGGGCAGGAACGCGCAGCCCGCATCAACGGCTTCGTCGGCAACGTCGCGCTGATCGGAGGATTTCTGGCGCTGATGGCGCAGCCGGTATAGCGGATGCGGGCGGCCGCCTCGCCGAGGCAGCCGCCACCGTCCTTGGGGGACCTGCCTTCTTGTTGAGCATGATCTTTTTCGAGAACCGGTTCCCAGCTTTCCGCGGTCGCGAGGCCATGCCGAAAGAGCCGCCGACGATCACGGCAAGGGAGGGTTTTCTGTCATAAATGCTGTTTCTTCGGCATGGGAGAAGTCGAAGCGCGCTCGACAAGCTCGAGACTCAGTGTCCGCAATTGCTGTCTCGCCTTCGCGTCATAGGCTTGCGCGTTGGCGCGGGATTCCCTCTGGCCGTCGAAATAGAGACCGCTCCGCCCTTCGAGCGCTGGCGATGTCGCGAGGTTGATGATGGCTTCGGCGCCGGTTTCGACCGAGTTCCACGGCGTGATGCCTGCCTGCCGGACCATGGTCGTGTTCATGTAGCTTGCCGGATGCAGGCTGTTGACGGTGACGCCGGTGCCGTTCAGCTGCTCTGCCAGATCGATGGTGAACATGATCTGCGCCAGCTTGCTCTGGCAGTAGGCACGGACACCGTCGTAGTTGCGGGTCAGCATGACATCGTCGAAATCGATCGCCTGCTGGCCGGCTGAGGCGACGTTGACGATGCGCGCCGGCGCGCTCGCCTTGAGCAGCGGCAGAAGCTCCGATGTGAGCAGGAAGCCGGCGAGATAATTGACGGCAAAGCGTAGTTCGTAGCCGTCGGCGCTGACCTGCCGTCTCGCGTTGGGGCCGGCGGTGCCGACGCCGGCATTGTTGATGAGGATATCGAGCCGGTCAGTCCTGGCGCGGACGGCCTCGGTGAGACGGCGGACCTCTGCCAGGGACGAGAGGTCGGCGACGAGAAGCTCGGCCTTGCCGCCGGCGGCTTCGATCTCCGAGACCGTCGCCTTGCCCCGTATCGCATCGCGGCCATGCACCAGGACCCGCGCGCCGCCGGCGCCGAGCCTTTGCGCGACCAGACGGCCGACGCCGTCGGTCGATCCGGTGATGAGGACGGTCTTGTCGTTCAGTTCCATGCCTGGAGCCTCCATGTCGTTGCTCTGAGTGGAAGATGGGACATCCGACACGCCTCAAACAGGTCAAATTTTATCCTGGTGTCGATACTGCTATAATGGCGCCGATGGAGTCCCAAACGCATTCAGCCGAAGACAGCCGCCGCCGCGAACTTAGCGTGGGCCAGATTGGGTTTGGACTGGGTTACCCCTTCGGCCTCAGCCCATCGACGAACAGCTGTTCCAGAAACCTTGCCGCGTCCTCGAAGCGGCCGTCGCCGCCGCGGTCGGGGCCGAGCACGGCGCGGACCTGAACGTCGAAATCGGCATAGTGCTGCGTCGTCGCCCAGATCGAGAAGATCAGGTGCCAGGGATCGGTGCGGGCGATCTTGCCGGCCCGCATCCAGCCCTTGATGACGGCGGCCTTCTCATCGACCAGCGTCTTCAGCTCGCCTTCCAGCATCGGCATGATGCGCGGCGCGCCCTGCAGAATCTCGTTGGCGAACAGGCGGCTTTCCCTAGGGAAATCACGCGCCATTTCGAGCTTGCGCCTGATGTAGCTGCGCAATTCGGTCAAGGGGTCGCCGATGTCGTCGAGTTCGCGCAGCGGCGCCAGCCAGGTGTCCAGAAGCCGCTGCATCAGCGTCTCGTGGATGTCCTCCTTGCGGCGGAAATAATAGAGCAGGTTCGGCTTCGACATACCGGCGGCTTCGGCGATCTGGTCGATCGTCGAGCCGCGAAAGCCGTTGGTTGAGAAGACCTCGAGCGCCGCCTCCAGGATGAGCTCGCGCTTTTCCTGCTGGATGCGGGTGCGGCGAGGGGCGGGGGTGTCCATGCCAGTCATCGTCCCTGCAGGACATTGTCGCGAGGGTCGTCTGGACCAATTCTCTGGACCAGTTTTTCTCCGGCCTGTGGAGCGCGCTTCAGCTGCCGCATTTCCGCTAGTAATCCCTTGACCGCCGACAGGGCGGTGCTAACGTTTGTCCAACCGGTCAAAAATTTGCGTAGCACGAAAACGTCGCGAAGACCAAGTGTCGGGCAGACCAAGCGTTAGCCGCACCGAAACAGGTTACAAGGGGAAGTCTTGGTCATGTCCAACCGGCTGAAAGTCACGCCGAACGATCTCAGCGCATTCTGGATGCCGTTCACGGCAAACCGGCAGTTCAAGCAGGCGCCTCGCATGATGGTGTCCGCCAAGGACATGCATTACACGACGAGCGACGGGCGCAAGGTTCTCGACGGCACCGCCGGCCTGTGGTGCGTCAATGCCGGCCATTGCCGGCCGAAGATCACCGAGGCGATCCAGAGCCAAGCCGCCGAACTCGACTACGCGCCGGCGTTTCAGATGGGCCACCCGATCGTCTTCGAATTGGCGAACCGCCTAGTCGACCTCGCGCCGAAGGGCATGGACCACGTGTTCTTCACCAATTCCGGATCGGAATCGGTCGAGACCGCGCTGAAGATGGCGATTGCCTATCACCGCGCCAAAGGCGAGGGCTCACGCACCCGTCTGATCGGCCGCGAGCGCGGCTATCACGGCGTCAATTTCGGCGGCATCTCGGTCGGCGGCATCGTCACCAACCGCAAGATGTTCGGCACGCTGCTCGGCGGCGTCGACCACATGCCGCACACGCATCTGCCCGAGAAGAATTCGTTCACCAAGGGCGTGCCCGAGCATGGCGCGGAGCTGGCCAACGAGTTGGAGCGCATCGTCACGCTGCATGACGCCTCGACCATTGCGGCCGTCATCGTCGAGCCGGTGGCCGGTTCCACCGGCGTCATCCTGCCGCCGAAGGGTTATTTGCAAAAGCTGCGCGAAATCTGCACCAAGCACGGCATCCTGCTGATCTTCGACGAGGTGATCACCGGCTTCGGCCGTCTCGGCACGCCATTTGCCGCCGACTATTTCGGCGTCACGCCTGATATCATGACCACCGCCAAGGGCGTCTCCAACGGCGTCATCCCGATGGGCGCTGTGTTCGTCAAGAAGGAAATCCACGACGCCTTCATGACCGGCCCCGAGCATATGATCGAGTTCTTCCACGGCTATACCTATTCGGGCAATCCGATCGCCTGTGCGGCAGCGCTCGGCACGCTCGACACCTACAAGGAAGAGGGCCTGCTGACCCGCGGCGAGGAACTGGCGCCGTATTGGGAAGACGCGCTGCATTCGCTGAAGGGCGAGCCGAACGTCATCGATATCAGAAACATCGGCCTGATCGGCGCGATCGAGCTGGCGCCCATCCCCGGCAGTCCGACCAAGCGTGCCTTCTCGGCCTTCGTCAAGGCGTTCGAACGCGGCGCGCTGATCCGCACGACCGGCGACATCATCGCGCTGTCGCCGCCGCTGATCATCACCAAGGGCCAGATCAACGAATTGATCGACCATGTGCGTGAAGTGCTGAGGGCGGTGGATTAGACACTCCCCAACGTATAGGGCGGCGACGGGAACCGTCGCCCTATATGTGAGTAAATGAGAGGAACTTGAATGGCCGCACCCGGCGAGAATCTGCGAATCAATTCAGACCGTTTGTGGGATTCGATAATGGAGATGGCGAAGATCGGCCCCGGCATCGCCGGCGGCAACAATCGCCAGACATTGACCGACGAGGACGGCGAGGGACGGCATCTGTTCAAGCGCTGGTGCGAGGCGGCGGGGCTCGAAATGGGGCTCGACGAGATGGGCACGATGTTTGCCCGCCGCGAAGGCACCGAGCCTGATCTGCCGCCGGTCTTTGTCGGCAGTCATCTCGACACCCAGCCGACCGGCGGCAAGTATGACGGCGTGCTCGGCGTTCTCGGCGGGTTGGAGATCGTGCGCTCGCTCAACGAGCTCGGCATCAAGACAAAACATCCGATCGTCGTCACCAACTGGACGAACGAGGAAGGCGCCCGCTTTGCGCCGGCCATGATGGCATCCGGCGTTTTCGCCGGCGTCCTCGACCAGGCTGACGTTTACGAACACGTCGACAAGAACGGCAAGAAGTTCGGCGAGGAGCTTGAACGAATCGGCTGGAAGGGCACCGAGAAAGTCGGTGACCGCAAGATCCACGCCTTCTTCGAGCTGCATATCGAGCAAGGTCCGATCCTCGAGGACGAGGACATCGATATCGGCGTCGTCACCCATGGCCAAGGGCTGAAATGGTTGCAGGTGACGCTGACCGGCAAGGAGGCGCATACCGGCTCGACGCCGATGCCGAAGCGCCGCAATGCCGGGCTCGGCATGGCGCGGGTGATCGAGCTGGTGCACGAGATCGCCATGGACTACCAGCCCGACGCCGTCGGCGCTGTCGGCCACATGGAAGTCTATCCGAACTCGCGCAACATCATCGCCGGACGCACTGTCTTCACCATCGACATTCGCTCGCCGGAAAAGGAAGTGCTCGACGCAATGGATGGCCGTATCCGCGAAGGCATCGACACGATCTGCGAGGCTCTCGACATCCAATATGCGATCGAGCAGGTCGGCCATTTCGATCCGGTCACTTTCGATCCGGGCTGCGTCCAGGCTGTGCGGGATGCGGCAGAGCGCTTGGGTTACACGCATCGCAACATCGTCTCCGGCGCCGGCCATGACGCCTGCTGGATCAACCGCGTCGCACCGACGGCGATGGTGATGTGCCCGTGCGTTGACGGGCTGTCGCACAACGAGGCCGAGGAAATTACCAAGGAATGGGCGGCGGCCGGCGCCGACGTGCTGTTCCACGCGGTTGTCGAGACGGCGGTGATTGTCGAATGATGCAATAGGTTGCTGCCTCGAACGCCGCTCGGCAGAAGCGCGAAGAAAACAAGGGAACAAGAAAATGTCCAAAGTCATCAAGAACGGCACCATCGTCACCGCCGACCGAACATGGAAGGCCGACGTGCTGTTCAAGCACGGCAAGATCATCGCCATCGGCCCGGACCTGCATGGCGATCACGAGTTCGACGCCAGCGGCTGCTACGTGATGCCAGGCGGCATCGATCCGCACACCCATCTCGAAATGCCATTCATGGGCACTTATTCGGCCGACGATTTCGAGAGCGGCACGCGCGCCGCCCTTGCCGGCGGCACGACGATGGTCGTCGATTTCTGTCTGCCGGCGCCGCAGCAGTCGCTGCTCGAGGCCTTGCAGATGTGGGACAACAAGACCTCGAAGGCGTCCTGCGACTATTCCTTCCACATGGCGATCACCTGGTGGGGCAAGCAGGTGTTCGACGAGATGGCTGATGTCGTCGACAGGGGCATCACTTCGTTCAAGCACTTCATGGCCTATAAAGGCGCGCTGATGGTCGACGACGACGAGATGTATTCGTCGTTCCAGCGCTGCGCCGATCTTGGCGCGCTGCCGCTGGTTCATGCCGAGAATGGCGACGTGGTTGCCGCTCTGTCGCAGAAGCTGCTGGCCGCCGGCAATAACGGCCCCGAAGGGCACGCTTATTCGCGCCCGCCGGAAGTGGAAGGCGAGGCGACCAACCGCGCGATCATGATCGCCGATATGGCCGGCGTGCCGCTCTATGTCGTCCACGTCTCCTGCGAGCAGGCCCACGAAGCCATTCGCCGGGCGCGGCAGAAAGGCATGCGGGTTTTCGGCGAGCCGCTGATCCAGCATCTGACGCTCGACGAGAGCGAGTATTTCAACAAGGACTGGGACCATGCGGCACGGCGCGTGATGAGTCCGCCCTTCCGCAACAAAGTGCATCAGGATTCGCTGTGGGCAGGCCTGCAGGCAGGATCGCTGCAAGTGGTGGCGACCGACCACTGCGCCTTCACCACCAGCCAAAAGCGTAACGGCATCGGCGATTTCACCAAGATCCCGAACGGCACAGGCGGGCTCGAGGACCGCTTGCCGGTGCTGTGGACCGCTGGCGTCAACACCGGCCGGCTGACGATGAACGAATTCGTCGCGGTGACCTCGACCAACATCGCCAAGATCCTCAACATGTATCCGAAGAAGGGCGCCATTGTCGAAGGCGCCGACGCCGACATCCTCGTCTGGGACCCGAAGCGCAAGAAGACGATCACTTCCAAGAAGCAGCAGTCGGTGATCGACTACAACGTCTTCGAAGGTTTTGAGGTGACCGGTCTGCCGCGCTTCGTCTTCTCGCGCGGCGAACTGTCGATCCAGGAGAACGAGGTCAAGGCGAAGCCCGGCCATGGCGAGTTCGTCGCTCGCGAGCCGAATGCAGCCGTCAACCGGGCGCTGTCGACCTGGAAGGAAATTTCCGCGCCGCGCAAGGTGGAACGCACCGGTATTCCGGCGACCGGGGTGTGAGTTTGGCGCGTCCGGCAGCGATCGTCTCACTGGTTATGGCGAGTATTACTGCCGTTCCGGCAGCGGCTGAGGTCCTTGCCGGTTCCTATGGCAATGATGTCGGTTGTGCCGGTGTACGGCTCGGTTATCAGGACAGCGATGCCTATGTCGTGCTGACCGCCGATGGCGTCGAAACCTATGGCAGCGGCTGCCGGTTCGCGCAGCAACTGGTGACGGCGCCTGGCACGCAGTCGCTGAGCTCGACCTGTTTCGCTGAAGGCGAGGAGGGAACGACGACTGAGACCGTCAAGGTCACCAACAAGGGAGCGGACGGTTTCTTCGTGACCATCCCCGGCCTTGAAGAAATAGGGCCGTTGAAACCATGTTCGTAACGGTGCCGATGACGGCCGCTGCCTCGATGCCGGCCTCAGGCGACCAGCCCATCCAGTTCCGGCAGCAGGACGACGCTTTCCTGTTCGTTGGGATCGGTGCGGGCGATGACCGCCGAGGCCGAACTGTTGCTCAGATTGGCCGGCAGATGCGGCACGCCGGCAGGAATGTAGAAGAGGTCGCCGGCCTTGGCGACGATCTGCTGTTCGAGCCGGTCGCCATACCATGTATGGACCTCGCCGGAGAGCACGTAGATCGCCGTTTCATGGCTTTCGTGCATATGCGCCTTGGCGCGGGCACCGGGCGGCATGGTGAGCAGGTGCATGCAGATGCCGGTAGAGCCGACCGTTTCGGCGGCGATGCCGGCGAAATAACTCAGTCCCTGCTTGCCTTCATAAGAGCTTTCAGGGCGGATAAGATGACAGGTGGGTTTGGACGACATCTGGGATGCTCTCGATCGAGTGGGAACTCTCAGTCGGATAGGACGGGGCGAGTGGAAAGCAACATCGCGGCAAAATCAACCGGATTCCGGCCGGTGTCACAGCAGGTCGGAAAGGCAGGCTGCGGCCTATGACAATAGCATCGCCAGCCGTCGTTTCGGCAAGCAAGCTCGGCCTGACCTTTCAGACCAATGACGGTCCGGTGCAGGCGCTGTCGAATGTCGACCTGACCATCGGCAAGGGCGAATTCGTGTCCTTTATCGGGCCGTCCGGTTGTGGCAAGACGACCTTGCTGCGGGTCATCGCCGATCTGGAAAAGCCGACATCGGGAACCATCTCAGTCAACGGCATGACGCCCGAGCAGGCGCGCCAGAGCCGCGCCTATGGCTATGTCTTCCAGGCGGCGGCGCTTTATCCGTGGCGTACGATCGAGCGCAACGTGGCGCTGCCGCTGGAAATCATGGGCCTCTCGAAGGCAGAGCAGGCGGCGCGGATCAAGCGCACGCTCGACCTCGTCAACCTGTCAGGTTTCGAGCAGAAATACCCGTGGCAGCTTTCCGGCGGCATGCAGCAGCGTGCCTCGATCGCGCGGGCGCTGGCCTTCGATGCCGATCTTTTGCTGATGGACGAGCCGTTCGGCGCGCTGGACGAGATCGTGCGCGATCATCTCAACGAACAGCTGCTGGAGCTTTGGGAGCGGACCAACAAGACTATCTGCTTCGTCACCCATTCCATTCCCGAGGCGGTCTATCTGTCGACGCGGATCATCGTCATGTCGCCGCGTCCGGGCCGCGTCAGCGACGTCATCGAATCGACGCTGCCGAAGCAGCGGCCGCTCGACATTCGCGAGACGCCGGAGTTCCTGGCGATCGCGGCGCGCGTCCGCGACGGGCTCAGGGCAGGACACAGCTATGAGGATTGAGCGGGTGGGGAACGGGCTTCTGCATTCGCCTCACGAGGGAGTGGCTAACCACGCCTTCGTCATCCTAGGGCGGAGCAGCCGCGAAGCGGCGTGCGCAGACCCTAGGATCCATGCCGTGACTTTGGCCGAAGGGCGCAAACGGTCGAGAATAAGCGCCAAGCAGAGCGGTGCGGAGGGAGCCATTTACAGCATCGCTGCGGAGCGGGAAGGTAACGGCATGGATCCTAGGGTCTGCGCCGCGTCGCTTCGCTCCTTGCTCCGCCCTAGGATGACGAAGAGAAAGGTACCCGACCTCCGCTTCGCTCCGGCCTTCTTCTCCCCGTTGGGGAGAGGAAGGCGCCAGTCGCCCGAGCTTCGCTAGATGGACTCCTTTCGCGACAAGATCGTTCCGGTGACCTCGATCCTCGCGGGCGTGGTCGTCGTTTGGTACATCATGGCTGTCATCCTCAACGCACCGTTCCAGCGCGATCTCGACCGCCGTGCCGGCGAGACGCCTGATATTGTGGAATTCATCTGCAAGACGATGTCGCAGCCGAAGCCGACGCTGCCGGCACCGCATCAGGTGGCGGTGAATTTCTTCGAGAACACGTTTCTGCGCAGCGTCACCAGCAACCGCAGCCTTGTCTACAATGCCTGGGTGACGCTGTCCTCGACGCTGCTCGGCTTCGCCTTCGGCACGGCGCTCGGCATCGTGATTGCCGTCGGCATCGTGCATGTGGCGACGCTCGACCGCAGTCTGATGCCGTGGATCATCGCCTCGCAGACCATTCCGATCCTGGCGGTGGCGCCGATGATCATCGTGGTGCTGGCGGCCATCGGCATCACTGGCCTGATCCCGAAAGCGCTGATCTCGACTTATCTGTCATTCTTTCCGGTGGCGGTCGGCATGGTCAAGGGGCTGCGTTCGCCCGAGCTTACCCATCTCGACCTGATGCACACCTACAATGCCAGCCCTTCGCAGACCTTCTGGAAATTGCGCGTGCCGGCGTCGGTGCCTTTCCTGTTCACCTCGATGAAGGTGGCGGTCGCCGCCAGCCTCGTCGGCGCCATCGTCGGCGAACTGCCGACCGGTGCCGTCGCCGGCATCGGCGCCAAGCTGCTCGCCGGCGCCTATTACAGTCAGACCATCGACATCTGGTCGGCGCTGGTTGCCGGCTCGGTCGTGGCGGCCCTGCTGGTGATGGTGGTTGGCATCGCCGGGCGCATTGTCGACCGCGCCATGGGAGGGAGGCCGGCATGAGCGATCTCCTGAGCCTTTCGTCGATCACGCCTCGCTCGTGGCAAGGATATGCCGCGCTTGTCCTTCTTGCCGGCGCGCTCCTTCTTTGGCCGCTTGTCAATGCCACGCCTGGTTACGGCATAGGAATCGCGGCTTTGATTTTCTTCTTGCTGCTCCTGGCAATCGCGGCCGATAATTTCCCACCGGCAATTGGCGTGGTGTTGCTCTTCCTTGGTGCGCATGGCGCGGCGTGGCTGCTGCTCGCCGGCATAACCGGCAATGAAGGCACCGCCCGCGCATCCTTCTATTTGCTGCTTGCTGCTGCATGGCTTCTGGCCTGGCGCTGCGTGACGATCCTGTCCGCGCTTCGCCCGACCTCGCGCTGGGCGGCGACCGCTTTGAGGCTGATCATCCCGGCGATCTTCGGCGCCTGGATCCTGATCATCTGGGAAGCGGTGACGCGGGGCGCGGGCATCCCCTTCATTCTGCTGCCGCCGCCAAGCGCCATCGGCGTGCGCATCGCCAATTCGCTACCCATCCTGGCCGCCGACGTGCGGCAGACCATCTTCAAGGCGGTGATCTTCGGCTACGTCGTCGGCAGCGGTGCCGGCTACTTCGCCGCCATCGCGGCCGATCGCGTGCCGTTCCTGCGGCGCGGGCTTTTGCCGATCGGAAACATGGTCTCGGCACTGCCGATCATCGGCGTGGCACCGATCATGGTCATGTGGTTCGGCTTCGACTGGCAGTCCAAGGCCGCCGTCGTTATCATCATGACCTTCTTCCCGATGCTGGTGAACACGGTCGCCGGGCTTGCCGCCTCCGGCCATATGGAGCGCGACCTGATGCGCACCTATGCGTCGAGCTACTGGCAGACGCTGTTCAAGCTGCGGTTGCCGGCAGCAGCACCCTTCATCTTCAACGCGCTGAAGATCAATTCGACGCTGGCGCTGATTGGCGCCATCGTCGCGGAATTCTTCGGCACGCCGGTGGTCGGCATGGGATTCCGGATTTCGACGGAAGTCGGGCGGATGAACATCGATATGGTCTGGGCCGAAATCGCAGTTGCAGCACTTGCGGGTTCGGTCTTTTATGGCGTGGTCGCTCTTTTCGAGAGAGCAGTCACGTTTTGGCATCCCTCCGTCCGCGGTGGATAGGGCGGTGGCGGGTTTGGAACCGGGGCGTATCGATAGCTCCTGGTCCTAAAGGGTGAACACTTAACTCCAGAGGGTAAAAACATGAAAAGACTTGTTATTTCGATGCTGGCCGGCGCGATGTCGCTTGCCGCGTTCCAGGCGATGGCTGCAGACAAGGTGACGCTGCAGCTGAAATGGGTCACGCAGGCCCAGTTTGCCGGCTACTACGTCGCCAAGGACAAGGGCTTCTATGAGGCCGAGGGCCTCGACGTCGAGATCAAGCCGGGCGGCCCCGATATCGCGCCGGAGCAGGTGATCGCCGGCGGCGGCGCCGACGTCATCGTCGACTGGATGGGCGGCGCCCTGGCCGCCCGCGAAAAGGGCGTGCCGCTGGTCAATATCGCCCAGCCGTTCAAGAAAGCCGGCATGCAGCTGGTCTGCCCGAAGGACGGCCCGATCAAGAGCGAAGCCGACTTCAAGGGCCACACGCTCGGCGTCTGGTTCTTCGGTAACGAATATCCGTTCTACGCCTGGATGAACAAGCTCGGCCTGAAGACCGACGGCGGACCGGACGGCGTCACGGTGCTGAAGCAGAGTTTCGACGTGCAGCCGCTAATCCAGAAGCAGGCGGATTGCATTTCGGTCATGACCTACAACGAATACTGGCAGCTCATCGATGCCGGCTACAAGCCGGAAGAGCTAATCGTGTTCAACTACTCGGCCATGGGCAACGACCTGCTTGAGGACGGGCTCTATGCCTTGGAGGACAAGCTCAAGGATCCGGCCTTCGAGGACAAGATGGTGCGTTTCGTGCGCGCCTCGATGAAAGGCTGGAAATATGCCGTCGACAATCCCGACGAGGCGGCCGGCATCGTTATGGATAATGGCGGCCAGGACGAGAACCACCAGAAGCGCATGATGGGCGAAGTCGCCAAGCTGATCGACAATGCCGACGGCAAGCTCGACCCGGCGACCTACGCGCGCACCGCCAAGGCGCTGCTCGACCAGAAGATCATCACCAAGGAGCCGACCGGCGCCTACACGACCGCCATCACCGACAAGGCGATCAAGTAGGGCCATCAGGTAGAGGCGATCAACCGGGCCTCTGCGGCCTGCAATTCGAAAAAGGGGCGGGCGACCGCCCCTTTTTGTTTGGATGTAAAATAGCCGTTACCGGTGGAAACATCCGCTCGCCACAACCGTTGTTCCAGTGCATCCAGCTTCAGCGGATGTCACCGCCACAACGGAGATTTTCATGCGCATACAATCCTTCTCGCCGATTCTTTCGGCGCTGGCCGTTTCGGCATCCTTCCTTTGCGCTTCACCGGCCTTGGCCGACATGATGAAGATGAAGGCGACGCTCGATGGCGCTCAGCAGAATCCGCCCATCACCACGGAGGGCAAGGGTACCGCCGCTCTCGTCTTTGACACCGCCACGAAACAGCTCACCTGGAACGTGACGTATTCAGGTCTCAGTGGACCGGCGACGGCCGGACATATTCACGGCCCGGCAGCAAAGGGTGAAAATGCCGACGTCGTCGTCCCGTTCAAGGGCGCTCCGAAAAGCCCGTTCAAGGGGGCGGCGACTCTGACCGATGCGCAGGCCGCCGACCTGATGGCCGGCAAATACTACATCAACATCCATACGGCGGCCCACAAGGACGGCGAGATCCGCGGACAGATCGAGAAGGCGGCGACGATGTAGCCAAGTCCCTCTGCCGACGGAAGGGCGCCCTTCCTATCGGATCACGACCTGTCCCTTATCTGGGTCATCGTGCGGGTCGGCGTGATGGCCTCGGGGTCGAGCCTGATCTCGACGATCGACGGCTTGCCGCTGGCACGCGCGCGTTCGAAGGCCGGCGCGAACTCGGCCGTCTTCTCGACCGTTTCGCCATGGCCGCCATAGGCACGGGCGAGCGCCGCAAAGTCGGGATTCCGCAGATCGGTGGCGACGACACGACCCGGATACTCACGCTCCTGATGCATGCGGATGGTGCCGTAGATGCCGTTGTTGACGACGACGACGATGATCGGCAGATCGTACTGCACCGCGGTGGCGAACTCCTGCCCGTTCATCAGGAAGCAGCCGTCGCCGGCAAAGGCAATCACGTCTCGCTCGGGAAACAATTCCTTGGCGGCGACCGCTGCCGGCGTGCCGTAGCCCATTGAGCCGGAGGTCGGCGCTGCCTGCGTGGCAAACCGGCGGGAACGGTGGAAGCGGTGCACCCAGGTAGCGTAGTTGCCGGCGCCGTTGGTGAGGATCGCGTCATCGGGCAGCATTTTTTCGAGATAGTTCATGATCGGCCCCATCTGGACGGCGCCGGGGCCGCTTTCCGGCGGTGTCGACCAGTCGAGATAGGCAGCGTGAAGTTTTGGCGTCTCGGCCGCCCAGGCTGGCGTGGCGGCCGGCTTGCGCCCGGCAAAGGCTTCGACGAAAGCGGACGGCGAGGCGTTGATCGCCAGCGCCGGCCGATAGACACGGCCGAGCTCGCCGGCGTCGGCATGGACATGGACCAGCGTCTGGTCGGGGTAGGGGCTCTTGAGCAGAGTGTAGTCGGAGGACGGCATCTCGCCCATGCGTCCGCCGACGAGCAGCACGAGGTCGGCCTGCTTGATGGCTGTGGCCAGCTTCGGGTTGATGCCAATGCCTACATCGCCCGCATAGTTTGGGTGGAGATGATCGAACAGCATCTGTCGGCGGAAGGAACAGCCGACCGGCAGCGACCAGGCTTCCGCGATCGTCCGCATTCGCGCGACGGCCTCCGCATCCCAGCGCGTGCCGCCGAGGATGACGAAGGGTCGCTTTGCCTTGCCGAGCAGCTTTTCCAGCGCATCGAGCTCGGCCTCGCCCGGTCGCGTTTCGACCGGCGTGTAGGGCAGGGCAGCAGGCGCTTCGGCCAGGCTGGTCAGCATGTCTTCCGGCAGCGAGATGACAACCGGGCCGGGACGGCCGGACGTCGCCACCGCGAAGGCGCGGGTGACGAATTCGGGGATGCGCGAGGCATCGTCGATCTCGACCACCCATTTGGCGATATCGCCGAAGAACCTGACGTAGTCGACCTCCTGGAAGGCCTCGCGCTGCTTGGCGTGGCTGGCGACCTGGCCGATGAACAGGATGACGGGAACCGAATCCTGCATGGCGATGTGGATGCCGGCCGAGGCGTTGGTGGCGCCGGGGCCACGGGTGACGAAGCAGATGCCGGGTTTGCCGGTCAGGCGACCATGGCAGTCGGCCATCATCGCAGCACCGCCCTCCTGACGGCAGACGATGGTGCGGATCGTCGAATCGTGCAGCGCGTCGAGCACCGCAAGATAGGATTCGCCGGGCACGCAATAGATACGGTCCGTTCCGTTGGCTTCGAGCGCATCGACGATGAGTTGTCCGCCGGTCTTCATTTTCCTGACCTCTCCAGTTCGGCAAGGATTTCTTCGGTGTGTTCGCCGAGACGCGGCGAGGGCCGCTCATAGACCAGCGGCGTGCCCGACATGACCATCGGCGCGCGCACCGAGGGCAAGAGATTGCCATGGCCGTCGTCGAGGTCGAGTCGCATGCCGCGCGCGATGGTCTGCGGGTCGGCGAACATCTCGCCGATCGTGTTGATTGGGCTGGCAGGCACGCTTGCCGCCTCCAGTTTAGCCAGCAACGGATCGCGATCGAAGGTCTTTAGCGCCTCGATTATATGCTCGCGCAGCTTTGCCCGGTTGGCGACCCGGGCGGGATTGGTGGCGAAATCGGGGTTCGATGGCAGGTCGTCCAACCCGATGGCCGTGCAGAATTTGGCGAACTGGCCATCATTGCCGATGGCCAGGATGATGTGCCCGTCCTTCACCGGCACCACTTCGTAGGGCGCGATGTTCATATGCGCATTGCCCATCTGCACCGGCGATTTGCCGGAGACCAGATAATTGAGGTTCTGGTTGCCGAGTGCCGAGATCTGGGTGTCGTAGAGCGCCATGTCGATGTGCTGGCCTTCGCCGCTCTTCTCGGCGTGGCGAAGTGCGGCCTGGATGGCGATTACCGAATACAGGCCGGTGAAAATGTCGGAGACGGCGACACCGGCCTTTTGCGGCTCGCGACCGGCCTCGCCGGTGATCGACATCATGCCGGCCATGCCCTGGATGATGAAGTCATAGCCGGCGCGTGGCGCATAGGGCCCGTCCTGGCCGAAGCCGGTGATCGAGCAATAGATCAGCCGCGGGTTTATTTCCCTGAGGCTCTCATAGTCGAGGCCGTATTTCTTCAGCCCGCCGACCTTGAAGTTCTCGATCAGCACGTCCGATGTCGAGGCAAGCCGACGCACCGTCTCGGCGCCCTCGGGCGTCGAGAAATCGATCGCGATGGAGCGCTTGCCGCGATTGCAGGAATGATAATAGGCGGCCGAAAGGTTTTCGCCGTCATGGCTCGTGACAAAGGGCGGACCCCATTTGCGCGTGTCGTCGCCGCCATCAGGGCTCTCGATCTTGATGACGTCGGCGCCGAGGTCGGCAAGCAGCTGCCCGGCCCACGGTCCGGCCAGGATGCGGGCGAGTTCGATTACGCGGACGCCTTTCAGCGGAGGCTCAGTCATGGATCACCGTGATTGATCGGAAACGCAGCCTGTATCAATCCCGCGTGATGCTGTCACGGTTCTTGCAATGGGCCAAACCCAATCATGCCAATCTCGATCATGCCAATCTCGATTTTGTTTGTTTCAGCGCGCTGTCGGCCCATGCGGCGAAATCGTCCATGATGATATCTCGATTCACCTCGTTCAGGCTTTCGTGGCGGGTCTCGGCGTAAACCTTTGAAACGAGATTCGAAAAACCCATCCTGCGCAGGCGGCGAGCGAGATGGCTGACCGCCTTGCCGCCGTCGGTGGCCGGATCCTTTTCGCCGCCGACCAGGCAGATCGGAAGGGTCTTGCGAATGCCGGAAAATCTAGTGTCATCGGCACCGTCGAAGACAAATCCGAACAGGTCGCGCCACATCGACACGGATGCATCCCAGCCGCACAGCGGGTCGGCGATGTACCTGTCAACCTCGGCTGCGTCCCGCGACAGCCAGTCGAACGGCGTACGATGATCGGGGACGGCCTTGCCCCAGGCCTGGAAGGTCAGTCTCGGCAGCATGCGCGACGGCATGTCGGAGCCGAGCCGGAATTTTTCCCAGGCCATGATGGCTCGCGCGGCACGACCGGCGAGCCCAGCGGAAAAATTGGCGTTCCAGATCGCGGCGGCGTGCAGCCGGTTCGAATGATGAAGCATGAAATTCAGCGCGACAAGGCCGCCCATGGAATGGCCGAAGACGATGACTGGCAGGCCGGGATGCTCGCCGGCGATCAGGTCGTGCACGGCGGCGACATCGGCGATGACCTTGGCGCCGCCATCCACTTTGGCGAATGTGCCGAGCGGCGCGTCTGGCGCCTTGGTTGTGCCATGGCCGCGATGGTCATGGGCGTAGACATGGAAGCCGCGCTCACCCAGAAAGGTAGCGAAGCGGACATAGCGCGCGGCGTGTTCGGCCAGTCCGTGATTAATCTCGACGACCGCGCGCGGGCGGCCCTCGGCGCGTTTCACATAAAGGTTGAGTTCGGCACCGGTCGGCGATCGGAGCACGCGCTGCTGGCTGAATGACATTGTCGCTTAGTCTCCACGCGTCTTTCGCGCCTGCGAACGTTTGTGTGCGCCGACGCCGGTTTTGCGTCAATCCGTTGGCCTTGTTTTCCGCAGCGCTGTTCTTGCGTCGCAACGCCGGGTATCGCAATTCTGACATGGAGAATTTGATAGCAAGACAGGGCGGCAGTCTGTTGCTGCAGCATTTTTCAGCCGGGGGTAGCGCATGCGGACAGGTCTTGTTTTCGGATTGGCGCTTGCAACCGCGTCGCTGACGGGTGCTGCTCGGGCCGAGGTCAAGATGAGTGGCGCTTTCGTAGCCGACGCCACCTGTCCAGCGACCCAGGCCATCAAGAGCGGCAAGAACCCCGGCAATGTCTCGACCGATGCGGGACAGAGCTACCAGCTTCTGGCCGGCAACAAGGATGCTCCCACGCATTATCTGATCCGCGTGCCGGGGGCAGATCCGGAGCGCCGCTGGGTGAAGGTCGATTGCGGCCATGTTTCGGGTGGCAGCGCATCCACGGAACCCGCAGCGCCCGTGCCGGCCGACCGGGAGAAGTCTTCTGCTGCGCCAGTTTCGGGAAAGCCCGAATATGTCCTCGCGCTCAGCTGGCAGCCGGCCTTCTGCGAAACCAAACCCGGCAAGACCGAATGCAAGGCGCAGACCGCGGCCGGTTTTGACGCGACGCATTTCACCTTGCATGGGCTGTGGCCGCAGCCGAACGGAAATTTCTATTGCCAGGTGGCAGCGGCCGACAAGGCAAACGACAATCCGGCGCACTGGCAGGACCTGCCGCCGGTCGAGCTCGAGCCGAACACACGGTCGGAGCTCGATCAGGTGATGCCAGGCACCGCATCCGATCTCGACAGGCATGAGTGGATCAAGCATGGCACCTGTTACGGCAAGAGCCAGCAGGAGTATTTTTCCGATGCGCTGAGCCTGACGCGCGCGGTGAATGCGTCACCAGTGCGTGATCTTTTCACGCAAAAAATTGGCCGGGATCTGACCTCCGACCAGATCCGAGCCGCCTTCGACAGTGCTTTCGGCACCGGAGCGGGCGAGCGGGTTCGCGTCTCCTGTCTGAACGACCGTTCGAGCGGCAGGCGGCTGATCGGCGAACTGACGCTCGGCCTGGCCGGTCCGATCGGTCCGAACTCTTCGCTCGGTGAGCTGTTGCTGGCGTCGGCGCCGACGAACAATGCCGGCTGTCCGAAAGGCACCGTCGATCCGATCGAATTCCAGTGACACGCCGGGCCGGGCGGGATGCTTATGCGCCGATGCCGCGCGCTGGCCTACGCGGTGAAACTGTCGGCCTTGTGGCCGGGTTCGCCGATGACGCGGTCGCGTCCGGTCGATTTGGCTTTGTAGAGGCGCTGGTCGGCAAGCGCGAAAAGATCGGCAAGGCAGCGGGTCGTCTCGCTGACGGTGGAGATGCCGGCGCTGACAGTGATGTCGAACCGGCTGGTGCTTGCGGATGTCTTGACCGCGTGCCTGATGCTCTCGCCAAGCAGCCTGGCGGCCGAATGCGGACGTGAGCTGAGGATGGCGAATTCCTCGCCGCCGATCCTGAACACCTGGTCCTCGGGACCGACAATCTCGCCAAGCAGGGCGGCGACGGATTTCAGCACCTTGTCGCCCTCGGCGTGGCCGAAGCGGTCGTTGATCGATTTGAAGTGGTCGACATCGATGATCAACAGACTGAGCGGTTTGGCCGTCCGCAGGCTGGCCGCAACGGCGGCATCGCCATCGCTGTCGAAGCGGCCCCTGTGCAGCAGGCCGGTAAGGCCGTCGCGGCCGACATGCTCGACCAGCGCCTCATAGCGCTCGCGATAAGTAAGCGTGTCGAAAATGTCGGAAAGGCCGCGCGGCTCCGGAATCCGCCGCGCCTCGAACCATCTGATATAGACGACAAGCATGATGCTGAAGGCGAGAGCCGCCCCCATCTTGGCGAACCAGCCGCCAAAGAAAACCGCGAGCGGCGCGCCTGTGACGAAATGCAGCGCGGTGAAAAATCCGGCCTGGTCGAAAGTCAGCACGCAGGCGACGGAGACCAGGATGCGAGAGAACAGCGCCTTGCGAAGATAACGCCCAAGCTTTTCGTAAAGCAGGATGATCAGGATGGCGTCGACGAAGAGCAGCGTCGTCCCCCACACCATCAGCCAACCCATCTGGTCGATGAAGCCGATGTCGGGAAGCCTGCCGTTGGGGAGCGGTGCGATCTCGTGCAGGCGCAGGATCAGCACAAGCCCGATCATCAGGGCGTTGCCGAGCAACAGGCCGTAGATGGGCTGCCGGACGGTTGCCGCGTCCTCCTTGATGTAAAGCAAAAGGAGCATTACCAGCTTGCCGGAAAACAGCACGGCGGAACCGGGCGAAACCATGCCGAACGGCAGCGCGACGTAAAAGACGGCGGCGAGGTAGGTCTCCAGGAAATGCATGGCGCCGAGCGCGCAGATAAACACGCCGAGGCCGATACGGTGCCTGAACCGGAAAAGCGTGACCATGACGCCGAAATAGAGAACCGCTTCGGCAAGCAGCAGGAAACTGTTCAGCAACGCCGTCGATCCGATCTCTCTGCAGAAATCGCGGCTTGCCGGCGATTCCCCATCCAATATCGTTTTGACCCGAAATGATTAACCGGACCTTTTACCGGACCATCAGCGACCGAAAGCAGAGACAGTTCGATGAGCGTCTTCGGCCCGAAGGCAGGTTCGAAATGCCAAAACAGTTTGCCGTTCGGCGCGGCATCGCCTACATAGCGCCCAACTTCCATTCAATCCGACATCCAGTCGATTTTTCAGGGAAAGCGCGCGTGGCACGCCAGTTCATCTATCACATGGCCGGCCTCAACAAGGCCTATGGCACCAAGAAGGTGCTCGAGAATATCCATCTCTCCTTCTACCCGGACGCCAAGATCGGCATCCTCGGCCCGAACGGCGCCGGCAAGTCGACCATCCTCAAGATCATGGCCGGCATCGACAAGGAGTGGAGCGGCGAGGCGTGGTTGGCCGAAGGCGCCACCGTCGGTTACCTGGCGCAAGAGCCGGCGCTCGATGCGAGCAAGAACGTGTTCGAGAACGTCACGGAAGGCGTCGCCGCCAAGACCGCGATCATCGAGCGCTACAACGAATTGATGATGAACTATTCCGACGAGACGGCGGACGAGTCGGCCAAGCTCCAGGACGAGATGGACCGGCTCAACCTGTGGGATCTTGAACAGCAGGTCGAAATGGCGATGGAAGCGCTGGGCTGCCCGCCCAAGGAAGCCGATGTCACCAAGCTGTCGGGCGGCGAGCGCCGCCGTGTCGCGCTTTGCCAGCTGCTGCTGCGCCAGCCTGACCTTCTGCTGCTCGATGAGCCGACCAACCATCTCGACGCCGAGACGACGGCGTGGCTGGAAAAGCATCTGCGCGCCTATCCCGGCGCGGTGATGATCATCACCCACGATCGCTACTTCCTCGACAATGTCACTGGCTGGATCCTTGAGCTCGATCGCGGCCGCGGCATTCCCTACGAGGGCAACTACACCAAATATCTCGAAGCCAAGGCCAAGCGGCTCAAGCAGGAGGGCCGCGAGGACGATGCGCGCCAGCGGGCAATCGGCCGCGAGCGCGAGTGGATCCAGTCCAGCCCGAAAGCCCGGCAGACCAAGTCAAAGGCGCGCATTCAGGCCTTCCAGGATCTATTGGATGCAGCCGACAAGCGGCGTCCGAGCGACACACAGATCGTCATTCCGCATGGCGAGCGGCTCGGCAATGTGGTGATCGAGGTCGAGGGCCTGTCGAAGGGCTTTGGCGACACGCTGCTGATCGAGGATCTCGAATTCAAGCTGCCGCCCGGCGGCATCGTCGGCGTCATCGGCCCGAACGGCGCCGGCAAGACGACGCTGTTTCGCATGATCACCGGCCAGGAAAAGCCGGATGCTGGCACGATCCGCGTCGGCGAGACGGTCAAGCTCGGTTACGTCGACCAGAGCCGCGACGCACTCGACCCGACCAAGACCGTGTGGGAAGAAATCTCGGGCGGCGCCGAAGTGGTTAAGCTCGGCAAGTTCGAGGCCAACACCCGCGCCTATTGCGCGTCGTTCAATTTCCGTGGCGGCGATCAGCAGCAGAAGGTCGGCAATCTTTCCGGCGGCCAGCGCAATCGCGTGCATCTGGCCAAGATGCTGAAGACCGGCGGCAATGTGCTGCTGCTCGACGAACCGACCAACGATCTCGATACGGAAACGCTGGCGGCACTCGAAGACGCGCTGGAAAACTTCGCCGGCTGCGCCGTCATCATCTCGCATGATCGCATGTTCCTCGACCGGCTGGCGACGCATATCCTCGCCTTCGAGGGTGACAGCCATGTCGAATGGTTCGAGGGCAACTTCGAGGATTACGAGCAGGACAAGATCCGGCGGCTCGGCCCTGATGCCGTCAATCCGCACCGCATGACGTACAAGCGGCTGACCAGGTAGGTTTTTTGTTTTAGGGCGGCGAATTCTCGAATGGTCTGAGGAGCTGAGATGCCTGACTGGTCCGCCGCCCAGTATCTCAAATTCGAGGACGAGCGCACGCGGCCGGCGCGCGATCTCGTCGCACAGGTGCCGGTGGCGGCGCCGCGCCGGGTGGTTGACATCGGCTGCGGACCGGGCAATTCCACCGAGCTTCTGGTCGAGCGCTGGCCCAACGCGCGGGTCAGCGGTTTCGATACCTCGCCTGACATGATCGAGAAGGCGAGGGCGCGTCTGCCTGAAGTGGCCTTCGAACTGGCCGATGCGGCGGCGTGGCAGCCCGAAAGGCCGGTCGACGTGATCTTTGCCAATGCGGTGTTCCAGTGGCTGCCGGAGCATCCGGCGATCTTCCAGCGGCTGATGGGATTTTTGGCGCCCGGTGGCGCGCTTGCCGTGCAGATGCCGGACAATATGGGTGAGCCCTCGCACCGGCTGATGCGGGAGACGGCGGCCGAAATGCCGTTTGCCGAGAAGCTCGAGGGTGCTGCGCGCGAGCCGCTGCCGCCGGTGTCGTTCTACTACGATCTTTTGTCGCCGTTCTCCGACCGGCTCGACATCTGGCACACCGCCTACAATCATCCGCTGGCCGATGCCGGGGCAATCGTCGAGTGGCTGAAGTCGACCGGGCTGAAGCCGTTCCTCGATCCGCTCGACGACGACGAGCGGCGGCTTTTCCTCGAGCGCTACACTGCCAGAATAACCGAAGCCTATCCGAAGACGGCAAACGGCAAGGTGCTGCTGCGTTTCCCGCGCCTGTTCATCGTCGCGCGGCGCGCCGCTTAGCTCAGGCACTTGATTTAAGCCGGCATAAACTAGCTTGGTGCGAAAGATATTGCGCCGAGCTCTCGCGGCGCCCACATCAAGCCGCAACGCTGCGCATGGGGACGAACTGGAAATGCATCGCGTCATCATCAGCGGCATCGGCGTTGAAATCCCCGAGCCTTCGATCACCAATGAAGAATTGGTCGACAGCTTCAATGCCTGGGTCGAGATGGAGAATGTCCGCCGCGAGGCTTCGGGCGAGACGCTGCTGCAGAAATCGGACAGTGCCTTCATCGTCCATGCTTCGGGCGTACAGACCCGCCACGTGATCGAGCGGGAAGGCATTCTCGACCCGACCCGGATGGCGCCGCGCATTCCGGCGCGGCCCGACGATGCGCTGTCGCTGGAAGCCGAGTTCGGCATCGCATCGGCCAGGAAAGCGCTCGACCATGCCGGCCTGGAGCCATCTGACATCGACCTGGTGATCTGCTCGGCCTCGCATCACCAGCGGCCCTATCCGGCGATCGCCATCGAAATGCAGCAGGCGATGGGCACGAAGGGCGCCGGTTTCGACATGGGCCTTGGCTGCTCGTCGGCGGCGGCGGCGTTGCACATTGCGGTCAATCTGGTGCGGGCGGGCGCACACAGGCGCGTGTTGGTGACGACGCCCGAGATCATCACCGGCCATCTCAACTTCCGCGACCGTCAGACGCATTTCATCTTCGGCGATGCTTCGGTCTCGATGGTCGTCGAGGGGCTTGCCCAGGGCGACAAACGGCCGGGACGTTTCGAGGTGCTCGACACGCGGACCTGGACGCAGATGTCCAACAACATCCGCACCAATCTTGGCTATTACACACGCACCGCCCAGGACGATCCGTATATGATCAATCTGGAAGGCAATCTGATCAAACAGGTCGGCAACAAGGTGTTCAAGGAAGTCACCGTCGCCGGGCACAAATTCATCGTCGAATTCCTGGCCGAGCACGGGCTGACGCCACAAGCGATCCGGCGCTTCTGGCTGCACCAGGCCAATGCCAGGATGAACGCCATGATCCTGAAACTGTCGTTCGGCCACGAGGTCGGCCATGACCGCGCGCCCATGGTGCTGGAGCGCCTCGGCAACACCGCCGGCGCCGGCGCGATCGTCGCCCTGGCGGAGAACCACGCCGACATGAAGGCCGGCGACTACGGCCTGCTCTGCGCCTTCGGCGCCGGCTATTCGATTGGCGGGGCACTATTGCGCATGCTCTGATCGGTCTTGGCGCGATGGCACCAGCACTAAAGGTCGCCGGTGTGTAATCGCATCAGTCTGCTTGATTGGAGCATCAGTGCTTTAGACTGGACCTGATGAGCTCACTGCGGCTAATTGCTTGGCATCACGCACGGAGCGAAGCCTATGCTGGATCTCTTCTCCGAGATCGAAAACCCAGTCGAAATCATCCCGGCACGGAAACTTGCCGCGCAGGTGGTAGCGCTTTACGTCGCGCCATCAGATCATTTCGAGACATGCGCGGTGGATGAATTGCGGCTCGGCTTCGACGGCATCAACGGCGATTTCCACGCCGGCGCGACGCGGCGTTCCGGCGGGCGCGAGCCCTGGTATCCACGCGGCACCGAGATGCGCAACGAGCGGCAGCTGTCTATCGTGGCGGCGGACGAGCTGGCGATCGTCGCCCGGCGGATGGGCATCGCCGAAATCAAGCCGGAGTGGATCGGCGCCAATCTCTTGATCGAAGGTCTGCCGCATCTCTCCATGCTGCCGTCCGGCACGCTGCTGTTCTTCAGGGGAGGCGTCACCATCAAGATCGACGCGCAGAACGGACCTTGCCGCATCGCCGGGCGATCGGTCGCCGAAAATGCCGGAATGGCCGATCACGAGGCCGGCGCTCTGCTGTTTCCGAAGGCAGCAAAGCGGTTGCGCGGCGTCGTCGCCTGGGTGGAAAAACCAGGCCGCATCGTCACCGGCGAGGAGATTTCGGTGCGTGTGCCGGAGCAGTGGATTTACCGGGCGTAGCCAGGCTCGACTCAGGGATAGCGCACTGAGCTCGACCAGGCCGGGTCCTCGTGCTTTTGCCAGTAGATCGTCATGAGACGCCTGGTAATCGCGCCGACCTTGCCGTCCGCGACCGGAACACCGTCGATCTTCGTCACCGGCATAATGCCGCCGGCAGTCGAGGTGATGAAGACCTCGTCCGACTGACGCAGCGCAGCAACGCTGACATCGGCCGCCGTAACGACGAGCCCAGCCTCCGCGCACAGATCGAAGACGGTGCGACGGGTGATGCCTGGCAGCACGCTGACAGCCGGCGTCGACAGTTTGCCGTCATCCACGCAAAAGACGTTGAAACCGGGGCCTTCCGCGACATTGCCGTTGGAATCGAGGAGCAGTGCGGTCTCGGCGCCGCGGTCATAGGCGTCGTAGAGGCCTCGCACCAGGTCGAGCCAGTGATAGTTCTTGATCGCCGGGTCGATCGAAGCCGGTGGGATGCGCACCTTGTCGCTGATCGCCACATGCAGGCCGCGCTGCAACTGCTCGGCATTGGCCACCGAGCCGAAGGGAACGGCGAATGCCATGAAGCGGTTGATCGCGTCACGCGGGTCGCGGCTGAAGGTCGGTGAGGCGCCGCGCGTGCACAGCATCTCGACATAAGCGGCGCGATGTCCCGACAGCGCCACGCAATTGTGGAGGATTTCGGCCACACCTTCGCGGTCGAAAGGGATCGTCATGCGCAGCTTGTCCAGCCCGCCGAAGAAGCGATCGAGATGCAGGTCGAGGCGGAAGAAGCGACCATCCCAGACATGCACTGTGTCGTAGGTGGCGTCGGAATGCAGGAAGCCCCAATCCAGCACCGAGATCTTGGCTTGCGACATCGGCAGATATTGCCCGTCCAGGAAGGCAATACCTTCCGGATAGGAGTGCGGGTCTATGTGACGGGCGGAGAGCGAGGGCAGTGGTTTGGCATGCGGATCGGTCGACTTGCTCATCACGTTCTCCGTCAGGTCATCCCGTTCAGACGCGATAGAGCGCTGCGGCGGGTTGGCGCAAGACACAGGCCGGGTTTCCGGATTGAGCCATCGAGAGACGTTGTTATCCCTCATCGTCATCCTCGAGCAGACGCGTGGCGCGCCAGCGGGTCAGCACGATGTTGGTCTGTTCCATGACGAAGAAACGCGCCGAGTCGCGGTCGTAGCCTTCGGCCAGCAGTTTTTCGTAGTCGGTGTGCACATGACGGATATGAGCGATGGTCGCCAGCCACACGGCGATCGTCGGCGGCAAGCTCTTCATATGCACCGCGCCGGCGTCGGCGCGGATCTTTTCCATGTCGGCATAGGGCGCCAGCGGCAAAAGCGCTGTCAGCGCCTTGGCAATGGCGCGGCGGCGGCCGGTCGGCGCGCTCATTGCCCCTCCCGTCCTGGCCCGACCTGTCCGGGCTCGTCCCGCCCGGTAATGGTGGCCTCGGCAAATGCATCGGTCGAAGCGAAATAAGGCTTGATGTCGATGACCGGCGTATCGTCGAGCACGTCGATGGCATCGAGATCGATACGGCCAGTATCGATGTCTAGGGCGACGAGCTTTGCGATATGCAGCCCGACAGGATTCGGCCGGGCAGGGGAGCGCAGCGAAAAAACGCCTTTCGGCTCAGCCGCATGGCGGGGTTTCTGAACAATCAGGGTCCGCGGCGCGTAGTGCAGCCAGGACAGGATGATGACGTGGCTGGCGCGTTCAAGCCCGAGCAGGCCCTCGCGATAAGGCTGGTCGATCGTGAGGACCGCCGGCTGTCCCGTTTCCCTCGCGGCTTTCATGTTCTTGGGGCAAGTTTCCCGCGTGGTCCAGGGCGAGGCGATACGACCGATGAAGACGACATGGCCGTCCGGCGGCATATCGGCCGGATCGGTTTCCAGAAGCTTTTCGCCGCTGCGCGTTTCGAACATGGTTTTCGCCCCGATCCTGCTTCCGGCTTTGCGCGATCCACCACGCATGCGTCATTTTCTTGTCCGGAAGCGACATAGCGCTTGCAAGGCTGTCAAAATCGACATAAACATATGTTTATATCTTTTCAAAGAGAATGCTCGCATGCATGTCGCTCTCGACACGATGGTAGATACATTGAAGGCGGCGGCCGAATCCAGCCGGCTGCGCATTTTGGCGTTGCTGTCGCGCGGCGACCTGACCGTTTCCGATCTCACCGAAATCCTCGGCCAGTCACAGCCGCGCGTCTCGCGCCACCTGAAGCTGCTGCTGGAAGCGGGGCTGATCGGCCGCTATCAGGAGGGCTCATGGGCCTTCTTCCGGCTGTCGGATTCGGATGCGGCGCGGGATTTCGTGCTAAGGCTGGTTTCCGGCATTCGGGCCGCCGACCCGCAGGTCGAGCGTGACCTCGAGCGGTTGGCAGCGGTCAAGCGCAAGCGGCAGGATCGCGCCGCCGAATATTTCTCCGAAAATGCTGCAAGCTGGGACCACATCCGTTCGCTGCATGCGCCGGACCGCGCTGTGGAGGCAGCGCTGCTCAAGCTCGTCGGCAAGCGGCCGTTCCAGTCGATGCTCGACCTTGGCACCGGCACCGGGCGCCTGCTCGAAATCTTTTCGCCGCTCTACCGGCGCGGCATCGGCATCGACATGTCGCGCGAGATGCTGACGGTGGCGCGCGCCAATCTCGACAAAGCCGGCATTTCGAATGCGCAGGTGCGCCAGGGCGACATTTTTGCGCCACCGGTCGAGCGCGACGCCTTTGATCTCGTCACCATCCACCAGGTGCTGCATTATCTCGACGATCCCGCCCGCGCCATCCGCGAGGCAGCAAGGCTGCTGCGCCCGGCAGGCCGGCTGGTGATCGTCGATTTCGCTCCGCACGCGCTGGAATTCCTGCGCGACGTGCACGCGCATGTGCGGCTCGGCTTTTCCGACCGGCAGATCACCGAGTGGTTTTCCGAGGCCGGGCTCGACCTCGAGGACAGCCAGGACTTCGAGCCGCGCGGCGGCAACGAGCCCAGGCTCACCGTCAAACTGTGGCTCGGCCGTGACCAGCGCATGCTGATCGCCGATCCTTCCAACCACGCACAACCGGCCAATGCCTATCCGATAGGGGAATCCGCCTGATGAACCAGTTCCGCTTTTCCCGCCGCCCTGACATTGGCGACAAGATCAGGGTTTCGTTCGAGTTCTTCCCGCCGAAGAGCGACGAGATGGAAGCAAGGTTGTGGGACACAGTCACCCGGCTGCAGCCGCTCAAGCCGAAATTCGTCTCCGTCACCTATGGCGCCGGCGGCTCGACCCGCGAGCGCACGGCGCGCACGGTCAAGCGCATCCTCAACGAAACGGCGCTGACGCCAGCGGCGCACATGACGTGCGTCGATGCGGCGCGTCACGAGGTCGATGAGGTCATTCAGGAATTCGCCGAGATGGGTGTCACCCGCTTCGTCGCCTTGCGTGGCGATCCGGCCGAGGGCGTCGGCGCCGCCTACCGTCCGCATCCGGACGGCTATGCCAATGGTGCCGAACTGGTGGGAGCGCTGAAAGCTGTCGGCGATTTCGACATCTCGGTCTCCGCCTATCCGGAAAAGCATCCGGAGAGCCCGGATTTCGCCACCGACATCGACATGCTGAAGCGCAAAGTCGACAATGGCGCAACACGGGCGATCACCCAGTTCTTCTTCGACAATGATCTCTACGAGCGCTATGTCGAGCGGGCACGGCGGGCCGGCATCTACATACCGATCGTGCCGGGCATATTGCCGGTCCACAATTTTACCCAGGTCGCCAACTTCTCGGCGCGCTGCGGCGCGCTGGTGCCGGCGTGGATGGCCGAGCGCTTCGACGGGCTGCAGACGGACCCGCAGACGCATGCGCTGGTGGCGTCCGCGGTGGCGGCCGAGCAGGTGCTGGACCTTGTCGAGCGCGGCGTCGGCGATTTCCATTTCTACACTATGAACCGGGCCGATCTGGTCTTCGCCGTCTGCCACATGATCGGCATCCGCTCGCATGAGGCTGAAGCTGCGGGGTCCGCCGCGGCGTAAGCCTCGGTCAAGTCTCTCGAAATGCAAAAAAGGCCGGGTAAAACCCGGCCTTTTCAATGACTTGGACTATTCTGTGCGGATCTTCCGTTGCTTTGGCGGGTCTACGGAAGAAAGCCCATAATCAGGGCTCCGATGAATGCAAACGCAGCACAAATCATCAATGCGTTGATTGGCCTCGTGAGTCCCATGTCATAGCCTCCTCTTAAAGAGCTATGGCCGGAGTCTAGGGTCATTTGTGCCACAGGCAAGCGGAAAATATGTTGCAATGCGACGACATTGTGGAATTCACGACCGGCTCTTTGCCGTTAGGTATTGAAACTCTTCGGCAAAATCCCGCTTCGGCCCTGTGCACAAAATGTGACGAAGCTGGGGCAAGGATGGATGTGGCAGCGCTACCGTCGCCGAAAGTCGGAATCGATTTTCGGGTCGATGCCAAGATTCCACGAATTAGAGCGTCGTTTGCGCGTCCGATTGGATGCGAAGCTCTAAAGCGCGTCGCGTCTGATGCATGTCGTTATCCCAAAACCGCTACGCACTTTTGGGCGACATGCATTAGCGGCGGCCGAACAGGCGGCCGTCGATGGTGACGAGGCCGAGCGCGATCAGCGCCATGCCGCCGAGTTCGAACAATTCGAGCCGTTCGCCCAGGAACAGAAAGCCGAGCAGGATCGCGCTGGCCGGCACGATCAGCGTGACCAGCGAGGCGTTGGTGGCGCCGGCCGAGGCGACGAGGTTGAAATAGAGGATGTAGGCGAAGGCGGTGGACAGCAGGGCCAGCGCCAACACCGCCGCCCACACCGGTAGCGAGGCCGAAAACAGGTTGGCAGTGCCGTGGCTAAGCAGCACGATCGGGATCATGATGATGGTCGAGGCGGTCAATTGTCCAGTGGCGATGACCGGTGACGGCACGCCCTTGAAACGGCGGGCAATCATCAGGGCCACCGCATAGGACAGCGACGCGCCGACCAGCGCGAATTTCGCCCAGACCGGTCCGCCCAGCCCGGCAAGCAGGCCGGGACCGATCATCACCGCTGTGCCGACGATGCCGAGCGCGATCCCGGCAAGCTTGTTCCAGGAGAGCTTTTCGTCTGATGTCAGCGCGTTGGCGAGGATCAGCGTCCAGAACGGCGTCGTCGAATTGAGCACCGAAGCGACACCGGCGCCAAGCTCGGTCTGGCCGGCGAAGATCAGCGAGAACGGAATGACGTTGTTGACGAGCGCCAGCAGAAAGAACAGCCCGGCATGCGGCAAGGCGAGCCGGAAAGACGGACCGCGCAGGCCGAGATAGAGATGCAGCGCCAGCGCCGCGATGGCGACGCGAAACAGCACCAGCACCAACAGGGGAATCTCTGCAACCGCAATGCGGGCAAAGAAGAACGAGCCACCCCAGATCGCACCGAGCAGCAAAAGTTGTGCCCAGTCTTTCAGGACCATGGGGCCGCGCATTGCAGTCGTGGTTGTGATCGCCATGGATCGTCCTCCCGGATGGCCTGAACGCCAAGCCAATCAGGCGTCTGTTCAAGCCATATCCTGCTTGATGGCAAGGGCCACCCGAAACCAGATCGGTGGGCTAGCATTCCCATCATCTGCCGTAGCGCCGCAGCGTCAGGGGTGCGAGACACAGAATTGTTTTCATTCCCGCATAGGTTGGATTAATTGTGCGCAGTCTAAGTCAAGGGATTCGTCCATGCAGCGATTCGAAAATGCGCGCGAAGCGGCGCTGGCGCTTCGCCCGGACGATCCGATTTATTGCTTTCGCCCGCAGGTGCTGAAGGCGGACGCCGCGCAGTTCATGGGCATGTTTCCCGGCAAGACCGCCTATGCGGTCAAGACCAACGGCGAGCAGATCGTGCTGAAGGCGCTGGTCGAGGCCGGCGTCGGCGCTTTCGACGTGGCTTCGCCCGGCGAATTCGCCGCCGTGCGCGCGGTCTCGCCCGACGCCGAGATGCTCTACATGCATCCGGTCAAGGCACAGTCGGACATCAAGCTGGCGCTGGAGAAATACGGCATCCGCGTCATCTCGCTCGACCACGAGGACGAGATCACCAAGCTGACCCGCGTGGTGCGGGCGCTCGATATCGATCCGGGTGCGATCACCGTTTTCGTGCGCATCCAGACGAAAGGATCGGCCGCCTACGAACTGTCGAAGAAATTCGGCGCCGGCCCGGCCAATGCGGTCGATCTGGCCGAACGGCTGAACCGGACGGGCTACAAGGTCGGCTTGTGCTTTCATGTCGGCAGCCAGATCGAGGATCCCGACACC
Source organism: Mesorhizobium sp. (assembly GCA_004020315.1). GTDB lineage: Bacteria > Pseudomonadota > Alphaproteobacteria > Rhizobiales > Rhizobiaceae > Mesorhizobium. The sequence continues at coordinate 355,607 of SAQG01000002.1, read as the reverse complement.
TATGAGCGGGCGCTGGCCTCGGCCGACTGGGTTCGCAACCGCGTCAGCTTCGACATTGCCGGCCTCGATGTCGGTGGCGGTTTTCCCGCCGAGTACGGCCATGATCCCAACCGCAAGCAGATCGAGATGCCGTCGCTCGGCCAGATCATGTCGCGGCTGTCGGGCGACCTGAAGGAATACCAGTTCGACCAGATGCCGCTGGTGGCGGAGCCGGGCAGGGTGATCGTGGCGCGCTGCCTGTCGCTGATCGTGCGCGTGCTGCTGCGCAAGGGCAAGCGGCTCTACATCAATGACGGCATATGGGCGTCGCTGTCGGATTCATGGACCGGCAAGATCACGCTGCCGGCGCGCTTCATTCCAGACCCGGCGATCCGCTCGCGCAATGGCGAGGAGAAGACCATTGTGCCGTTCAAGGTCTGCGGCGCGACCTGCGATTCCGTCGACATCCTGTCGCGGCCGTTCTGGCTGCCGGAAACGGTCGATACCGGTGACTGGATCGAGATCGGCCATATCGGCGCCTATTCGCTGTCGCTCAGGACACGATTCAACGGCTTTTACCCCGACACGTTCGTCGAGGTGACGACGCCGTTCGACGAGGGCGACGCGCCGCAGGGGTTCGCCAGCCTGGAGACGATGGCGGACTAGGCGGCAGACAGGTCAGGCCACGCCGCCGCCGGCCTGGATGTTCTCGCCGGTCAACCAGCGGGCCTCGTCGGAGGCGAGGAAAACCGCGACATCGGCGACATCGCGCGGCGCCCCGATCCTGCCGAAGGGCGACATGCCGGCGGCCACGGCCCTGTCTCGCTCTGGGAGCAGGTCGGTGTCGGTAAAGCCTGGCGAAAGCGCATTCACGGTGACGGAGCGCGGTCCGAGCTCGCGCGAGAGGACGCGGACGAACTGTTCGACGGCTCCTTTGCTGCCGAGGTAGAGGGCCGTCTGCGTGAAGAACATCTTGGTTCCACCGGTGGAGACGGCGATGATGCGGCCACCGTCACGCACACGGCGCGCCGCTTCATGAAGCGTGAAGAAGGTGCCTTTGGCATTGGCGCCGAAGACGTGATCGAAGTCGGCTTCGGTGGCCTCGACGAACGGCTTTATGACGGCGACGCCGACATTGGCGACAACGATGTCGATTGCCCCCATCTGCTGTTCGGTTTCATCGAACAGCCGGCGAATGTCGGAAACGCTGGAGATATCGGCTCGAATGGCGACGGCCTTTCCGCCATTCTCGCGGATGGCGGCAACCGCTTCCCGGGCGGCCTTCTCGTTGCCGACATAGTTGACGACCACGGCCGCCCCGTTTGCCGCGAGGCCTTCGGCGATGGCGCGGCCGATGCCGCGCGAACTGCCCGTCACGAGCGCGGTTTTGCCTTCAAGCGAACGATGCATAGCTGCTGTCCCTTTCTCTTCCGGCTACAGCCGCTCCAAATCGAGCGGCGGTTCCATGTGGAAGTTAGGCGCATGCTATTGCTCAGATAATAGCCTATTATCGAACAGGTCTGTTAAGTCTGGGGTACACAATGCGCGGAACCGAGTTTTCCGAGCTGAAGGCGTTCGCAACGATCGTCGAGGAAGGCAGCTTTGTCCGCGCCGCGGCCAGGCTCAGGATGTCGCCATCGGCGCTCAGCCAAACGATACGCGGGCTGGAAGAGCGTGTCGGTATTCGGCTGCTCAACCGCACGACCCGCAGTGTGTCGCCGACCGCAGCAGGCGAAACGCTGTTTGCCCGCCTAGCACCGGCGTTCAGCGAACTGGAAGACGCTGTCGCCGATGCGCATGCATCACGCAATCGACCGGCAGGCTCGCTGCGCATCAATGTTCCACGCATCGCCGCCATGCGTTTCATCGCTCCGATGCTCGGCGATTTCCGCCGCGCCTATCCCGATATTGCCCTCACCATAATCGTCGACGACATGCTGACCGATATTGTCGAGGGACGATTCGATGCCGGAATCAGGCTTGGTGAGCGGCTGCACAAGGACATGGTGGCGGTGAAACTCAGCGAGGAGCTGGAGATGGCGGCGGTGGCGGCGCCCAGCTATCTCGAGGATCACCCCATGCCCCGTCATCCCGCCGACCTGCATCATCACCAATGCATCAATTTCCAGTGGCCAGGCGGCGGCAACATCTATCGTTGGGAGTTCGCGCGCGGCCAACGCGCGTTGGAAATAGCCGTGAACGGCGGTCTGACGGTTAACGACACGGAACTGATGATCGGGGCGGCCCTGGATGGGATCGGCGTGGCCTACATGCTGGATTACCAGGTTCGGCCGTGGATCGAAGCCGGCAAGCTCGTCCGTTTCCTCGAAGCCTGGTCGCCCAGATTTCCGGGCTTTTACCTGTATCATACGAGCTCCCGGCAGGTTCCGCCGGCCTTGCGTGTCTTCATCGACTTCCTGCTTGCCAGGCGATGATGCCGTTCGATGAGGGCGACGCGCCGCAGGCGATTTCCTATGCTTCCGGCACCCAACACGCCTAGAGAACTACCCTGTTGTATGCTCTACTGTCACATCAGGCGGGGGTGGCACTATGAGCACAAATATCGCATCGAGGCGTTACGGCACGGTTTTGACTGTATTGATTTCGCTCGGCCTATTCTCGACCTCGGCCAGCGCAAATACCACTGACTGGATCAGGTTGGACAGGTTGCCGCGTTCTCAAGAAGCATGAGATCACTTGGACACCATGGAATCGTTACGGATGTTAAATGTGGGATAATTAATGGGCGTCCTGTAATGAAATTCACCTACGACCTTGTAGGCACACCAGTGCGGTACAACTACGCTTGGTCGATAAATGGGGAGGCGGAATTCAAGGCGCAGGCGCGAAAGGTTTTTAAGCCCGGCGCAAAGGTGCTAAGTTGTAATATGAAAAATTTCTACTACGGCACGCAGAACATTCAATAATCTGTCTGCGCTGAAAAGCGGCCGATCAACAATCCCTGACGGCCGCAATCGCTGCTGCCTCTTTTCACGTCGAGATCTCTTACAGCTTGGCCAAAAGCTCCGGTGTCGGCCAGCCGTCGACCGGCAGGCCTAGCCGCATCTGCTCCTTGCGGATCGCCTCGCGGGTGTTGGTGCCCAGGATGCCGTCGACCGTTCCCACGTCATAGCCTCTGGCCTCGAGCTTTGTCTGCAATGCCCTCATCTGGTCGCCGTTGAGGCCGGGTTCGGGATTGCGCGGGTCGAATTGCGGTGCACCCGCCAGCCGCGCGGCGAGATTTGCCGCGGTAAGCGCATAGGTGAAGGACTGGTTCCACTCGAGGTAGACGTCGAAATTGTCGTAGACCAGGAAGGCCGGCCCCTTGCGGCCCATGGGCAGCGCGAGACCTGCCCTCAGGCCGTTGTCGACAAGCGGCGTGCCGTTCGGGTTGGTGACACCCCACTGAGCCCATTGCGTCAGCGGCAGCTTGTTGGTGCGGCCGGTCTGGTCCCATGGCAAGTCGTCGGGCACGCGGACTTCCTCGATCCAGGGCTGGTCGCGTTTCCAGCCGCGCGACATGATCTTGTTGGCCGTGGTCATGATCACGTCCGGCGCGCTGCCGCGCAGGTCGATCACTTCGTCGCCGTCGCCGTCGACCCCTCGGCCGAGATAGTCGGAAGGCAGCATCTGCGTCTGGCCGATTTCGCCCGCCCAGGCGCCGGTGACGTCGGCCGGCACGACGCCGCGATCGATCAGTGTCAGCAATGGCACGATCTGCGGCCGGAAGAGCTGCGGGCGACGACAGTCGTGAGAGAGCGTGACCAATGCGTTCAGCGTGTGGAAATCGCCCTGCACGGCGCCGAAGTCGGTTTCCAACGCCCAGAAGGCGGCAATGACCGGGGCCTGAACGCCGAATTCGCGATCGGCACGGGCAAACACGTCGGCATATTGTTTCAAGATGACCGCGCCCTGCTTCAGCCGATAGGCCGATATCATCCGGTTCGAAAATTCGATGAAGGTCTGGGTAAAGACGCCTTGGGCGCGATCACGCGCCAGCACCTTTTCATCGAGAGCGGCGGTTTCCAGCGCCTCAAGTCCGGCACTGCCGACGCCGGCGCTTTTGGCCTCGGCCGCAACGCCCTGCTTCCATGCCTTGAAATCGCCTCCGCATTGCTGTGCCATCGCCGGCGCCGCCGCGGCGGCCAGAAACAGCGCCGCGAGAATTTCCAAGCGCAATCGCATCGCCATCCTCCCGAGAAGATTACCGGCGGTTGCAGGTGTCCTTCATTGGCTGTGTCGAAAAGCAGGCTGCAGGCCCGCTGTCAACGGGTGTTCTGCCGCAGCCACTTGTTCCAGGCGGCTTCCGTGCCGTTGAACACATTGATATCGGCCTTGCCGGGGATGCCCGGCACAATACCGGTTCCGGTGTACTGCCAGAAGGTGAACGGGTGGCTGCCGTATCTCTTGCGCGGGTGGCCGGCCACCGAACGCAGCCAGTAGGGATAGCCGCGGAAGGCCGATAGGCCGTTGTCGTCGAAGAAATCGATCGAGGTGTAGATGATCGGCTTCTTGCCATAGTGTTTTTCGACGATTTCGAGGAATGTGCTCATCTCGCTGCGCACCGTGGCCGCATCGGGCCGCAGCTTGCAAGTCGGCGATTGCGGGTTCCATTCCATGTCGAGAACCGGCGGCATTGCCGACCGGTCTCTGGGCACGTTCTGGATGAACCAACGCGCCTGTGTGGCGGCCGGCGTGCAAAAATAATAGAAATGATAGGCGGCGCGCGGAATTCCAGCAGCTTTCGTGCGGCTCCAATGCTCGTTGAAGTACGGATCGAAGCGATCGCCGCCTTCCGTCGCCTTGATGAAAACGAAGGAAATGCCGCTGGCCCTGGCCGCCGGCCAATCGACCGAGGTCTGATATTTGGAGACGTCGGTGCCGTGAACGGCATAGCTCCACGGCGCGCCGCTTTCCCACTCATGTGGGTCGGAGTCGTCAAAACGGGGTGCGCGCACCGCAACGGTCGGGGCGCCCGATGAGGGCAGCGACGGCGCAAGATCGTCGACCGTCGAGCAGGCGCCCAGCAGCGTCAGCATGATGAAAGCCGCGAAACGGCGCATCGCTACTCCTGAACCGGTTTCAGCCGGCCGCTGATGGGTTGTTGCTGCAGGTGGCCCTCGACCGTGCCCCCAAGCGATCGCCCCACAGGACCGCCCCTATCCCCAAAGCGCGCCGCTTCGGCGCGCCTTAATCTTGTTTTTATGCATGTCGTTATCCCAAAACCGCTGCGCACTTTTGGGCGACATGCATCAGTGATCGCCGATCATGGTTGATATTCCGTTGACAGCGCTCGACAGGAACCGCGATTTTGCCGAAGCAATGGCGGCAAATCGATGACATAGATGAGCGTCCGGGGGGAGTCGGAAAAAATGCGGATTGCTCTGAGGCTCGTGAAATGGCTGCTCGGGCTGGCCGTGCTGGCCGTCGCAGCACTCGCCGCCTGGCTTTACATCGCGCCGCCGGAACTGATCCGCGTCGGCTCGGGCTATACGGCCAAGATCGTCTGCTCGAATGTCTTTATCGCCGGACGCGATGCCGATCAGGTGCTCGCCGTCGACGTGCAGGCGCCGGGCCATCCACTGCTGCGGCTGATGAGGGTGTCCGTCGACAAGGAGCAGGGCACGGTTTCGGCCGGGCTGTTCGGCGCGTTCGGCAAGAGCATCGCGGTCGTTCGTGACGGGCTCGGCTGTGCTTCGGTTCCGGATGGCGACATCGCCAGGGCCAAAGCGGCCGCCGGGCCGGCGCTGACACCGGCACCGCCGCTCGACGCCCTCTGGCCAGACGGCGACAAGGTCGATGTTTCGCAGAACCCCGAAATCGCGAAAATTCTCGACGATCCTGCAATGATCGGCGCCGGTATGCGGGCGGTGGTGGTGGTCAAGAACGGCCGCATCATCGCCGAGCGTTATGGCGAAGGTTTTACCGAGACGACGCCGTTGCTTGGCTGGTCGATGACCAAGACGGTAAATGCCGCGATCGTTGGCACTCTGGTGAAGGACGGCAAGATGGTGATGACGAACCAGGGCCTGTTCGGACCCTGGAAAACGGACGGGCGCGCCGCTATCAGTCTCGCCGACATGATGGCGATGTCGAGCGGGCTGGAGTTCAACGAGGATTACGGCGACGTCACCGACGTGACGCGGATGCTCTACCTCGAGCCTGATATGGCGGGCTTTGCCGGATCCAAGTCGCTGGCCGGCGAGGTGGGCAAGGTATTTTCCTATTCGAGCGGCACTACAGTGATGCTGTCGCGGCTCTGGCAGGATGCGATCGGCGACAAGAACAAGGCGCTGGCGTGGCCAAGGGTTGCACTGTTCGACCCGCTCGGCATGCAGAGCGCGGTACTGGAGACCGACGAGCACGGCACGTTCGTCGGTTCGTCGTATCTCTACGCCACCGCGCGCGACTGGGCGCGCTTCGGCCAGTTCCTGCTGCAGGATGGTGTCTGGAACGGCAAGGAGATCCTGCCTGCGGGCTTCGTCGCATGGATGCGGGAAGCCGCACCCGCCTCGAAAGTCTACGGCAGGGGCCAGGTGTGATCGAGGCGCCGGGCGACGAGGAGAGCCCCGGCGCCGGCATCGCTGCGGGCCTGCCTGGGGATACTTATTGGATGGAAGGCCATGACGGGCAGACGGTCGCCATCATCCCCTCGGAGCAGCTGGTGGTGGTGCGGCTCGGCCTGACGCCGGCCAAGCTCGGCTACCGGCCGCAGATCATGCTGGCAGCGCTGGTGAAAGCGCTGCGTTAGGGGTGTCGATATTCAGGTGATGCCGGCCTGCAAACGGCAGTTTCCTGCGCTTCCGGTGCTCAAAAGTACGCTCCGCTCCGGTTCTCGGAAACCACCTGTTTGGTCGCTTCGCGCCCGTCTTCGACTCCGGCTCGGCCTGACCTGAATCTCACACACTTAAACTACTTGCACGGTCCGACCACAGCGAGCCACGCATAGCCGCGATAAAGTGTTCTGAACCGAAAGGTTGCACCGATCCGCTCGGACTCCGATGCCATAACCGCGCGCAGGGCCTCACGCGGCTCAACGTGAAATTTCTTCAGCCAGCCGCGCAGCAGCGTGCGGAACCAGCGGGGCAGGGCCTCCTGCTGGCCAAAATCGACGACGTGCAGCGAGCCGTCGGGTGACAGGGCTGCAAATGCCGCGGAAACCGTCTTCTCCCAAGCGGGGATCATCGACAGCGAATACGAGACAAAAATGCGGTCGAAACTTTCGACGGAGAATAGCGCTTTCGCGTCGAATTCGGTGGCGTCGCCGCGCGCCAGCTTGACGCGGTCGGACAGGCCTTCGCGGGCGATGGCAGCAGTGGCCGTTTCCAGCATTTCGGCCGAAATATCGAGACCGAAGAAGCGGGCGTCGGGATAGCGGCGGGCGGCGAGGATGATGTTGCGGCCGGTGCCGCAGCCGAGTTCGAGCACGGTGCCGCCGGCGGGCACATCCAGCCCTGATATCAGCCGGTCGCGGCCGAGCAGGTAATATTTGCGGGTCAGGTCGTAGATGTGGCGCTGCCAGCGGTAGACGCCGTCCATCAGCTCGGCGTGCCCGGCCGGCGGTTCGGCGTGCCTGGCCGGCGGTTCGGCGTGCCTGGCCGGCAGTTCGGTCGCGCTCATGCGGCCTGCTTCACATAGAGGTGGAAGCCGCCATAGATGGCCGAACGGTCGCGGGCCGAGAATTCGCGCGACGCCTCGTCCGCATAGCTCCACTGGTCGAGCAGCGAATTCGAGACCCGGCCGGGCAACAGGCTGGGTTCGGCCGCGGTGCGGAAAATAACGCGGGCACCAGTCGACGCGGTGCGGGTGATTTCGGCCCACAGCGCATTGAGCTGATCGTCGGTCATCCAGTCCTGCGCGTCTAGAAGGACGAAGCGGTCGACGGAACCGGCATCCTTGCCGGCAAGGAATTCGATCAGATTGGCATGGTGAATGGCAACGCGGTCGACATTGTTGCGGATCGTCTTGTAGTTGCGCTTCTCGAGATAGGCGGGCAGCGCCGCCTCGCCGGGATTAGGGTAGCGGCGGGCAAAGGCCTGCCAGGCGAAATAGTTGTTCTCTAGCGGAAAATCGCAGGCGAGCTTTTCCAGCCGGGCCTTCAGCACGCTGGCCATGGTGCCGTCGCCCGAGGTGATGAGCGAATCATACTGGGCCGGCGGAATGCCGAGCCCGAACAGCGAGGCTTTTCGCGAGGTGGCCCATTTCAGCAGCGGCTTTTCGAAGACCGGCGCCAGCTCCTCGTCGAAGAAGCGGCGCTGGTCGGCGATGCTTTTGGCTTCCATGATGCCGGCCGGATCGACACCGAAGAATTTGGCGGTGCGATGGCCCATGGCAATGAACAGGCCGAGAAGGCCGGTCTGGTAGAAATTGCGGTCGAAGACGGCGATGCGGCGACGGCGGCGCCAGTTTCGATGTTCCCAATAATGGCGGCTGACCGGGTCGAGATGCGGCGCGATGAAGCGGTCGTAGGCTTGCGAATTGTGACGGGTCTCGGCAGCGCCGAAGAAACGGAACAGGTCACCCTGGGACGGCAGATGGCGCACCGCTTCGAGTTTCATGCGGTTCAGCGCGATATGGGCGGCGTTGAGATCGACGGCGTCGATCCGTTCCGGCGACCGGGTGAGATAGGCGAGGATGTTGCAGCCGCCCGAGGCGATGGTGACGACGCGGTGGCCCTGGCCAAGCTGCATCGCCTCCATGTCGACGTCTGGGTCTTCCCATATCTGCGGGTAGACGAGGCCGGAAAACAGGAAGGCGAAGAGCCGCTCGGAGAGGCCGGCCTTCGACAACGGGCGGTTCTGGTAGACGGCCTTGCCAACTTCCTTGCCGCGGCGAAAAACCAGTTCTCCGGAAAGATCCGTCATGACAAGGCGATTCCCCGTTTGCTCTGGCGCAAGCGGGTAGCGCTCAGCGATGACAGATGGATGACAGCAGCCGGCTTGCTGTAGCTCGCAATATCATTTGGCACCTCCAGCCATGCGTCCGCAGCTTACACCGAAGACTGCTGGAGCCACGCAACCCTCAAGTGAGTGATCCAGACCGGACCAAAAATGTAGATGGCGAACATGCGAGGCAAAGTCTTCCACAGAAGGACGTTGGTCGAATCAGTCGTATGGTATGCTGCCCAGGCGCCACGACCGGTCGCCTGATCGTTAAAGCCACCTGAAAAAAGACCTACGATCATGAATGCCATCACCAGCGTGGTGATCACGGGTCCTGTCTTCATGGTGATCTGAGCTTTCGAGAGTGAAGTTATATAAAAAAAGATACTAAAGGTGGCAAAAAATACAGACAGCATAGATCGTGTTGAGAAAAGGTTGCACTGATCATTGAGGGTGCCGTGCCATTGGCTGATCTGGTTGTATGTCGCCTGATTTCCCGGCCATAGCCAGCGGAGGGCCGGAGTATCGCGAAATGCACATGTATAGGCCGTAGGCAGGTGCGGTATGACAACCCAAGTCATCGCTGATGCAGCAACCAAAAGACAGAAAGCAGCGAGTGTCGCTCGGCCGCGCCAGCGCATTTTCTGAGCGTCTTCTTCGGAATTCGACATGGCTTGCCCCCAACTATGACCCTGATGGTGCATACGCGGCCTGTCAATCTTTCGGTTGACCCTACAGTTTACCAAATCCACCCGGCGTCGGCGTCGTCACGATGACGGCTTCACCGGCTTCCAGCACCGTCTGGTCGCAAGCCTTCAGGACTTCGATGCGGCCATCCTTGCGGCGGACCTTGGTCGATCCGACCTCGCCATCGCCGCCGCCGTCCAGGCCTTGCGGCGGGCGGTTGCGATGCGAGGACAGGATGGCGCATTCCATCTTTTCGAGGAAACGGATGGTGCGCTCGGTGCCGTCGCCCGCCCTCCATTTGCCTTTGCCGCCGGAGCCTTCGCGGATGTGGAAATCCTCGAGCAGGACGGGGAAACGCAGTTCCAGCACTTCCGGGTCGGTCAGGCGCGAATTGGTCATGTGGGTGTGGACGCCGGAGGTTCCGGCAAAGCCGCGACCGTTGTTCATCCGGCCTGCCGGCGAGCCGGAGCAGATCGTCTCGTAATACTGGTACTGTTTGTTGCCGAAGGTGAGATTGTTCATCGTGCCCTGCGCGTTGGCCATTGCGCCCATGGCGCCGAACAGCGCATTGGTGACATGCTGCGAGGTCTCGACATTGCCGGCGACGACTGCCGCGGGGTAGGTCGGTTTCAGCATGCAACCCTCCGGAATGATGATGTTGATGGGTCTCAGACACCCGGCATTCATCGGGATCATGTCCTCTACCATGACGCGGAAGGCATAGAGTACGGCCGCGCGGGCGACCGGCTCGGGAGCGTTGAAATTGTTCTTCATGACCGGCGATGTGCCGGTGAAATCGACGGTCGCCTCGCGCTTTTGCCGGTCGACGGATATCTTCACCTTGATGACCTGGCCGGTGTCGGTCGGATACTCGTATACGGAACTGTCGGGCAGCCGCTCCAGCACGCGGCGCACGCTTTCGGCGGCATTGTCCTGGACGTGACCCATATAGGCTTCAACCACGCCAAGGCCGAAATGCGCGACCATCTTGCGGAGTTCAGCAACGCCCTTTTCGTTGGCGGCAATCTGCGCCTTGAGGTCGGCGATGTTCTGGTGCGGATTGCGTGCCGGGTAGGGGTGGTCGGTGAGCAGCGTCTCCAGTTCCTCTTCGCGGAACCGGCCGCGATCGACGATGCGGAAATTGTCGAACAGCACGCCTTCTTCGTCGACCGTGGTGGCGAGCGGCGTCATCGAGCCTGGCGCCGTGCCGCCGATGTCGGCATGATGACCGCGTGAGGCGACGTAGAAGAGGATCTCCTCCCCCCTTGAGGGGGAGGTGCCGCCGAAGGCGGCGGTGGGGGTCTCCTCAGAAGGCACCGCCGGAACGTCGAGCACTGCCGCAGCGACCCCACCCGGCCGCTCCGCGGCCACCCTCCGCTCGAGGGGGAGGGAAAAGACCGGCGTCACCACCGTAATATCTGGCAGATGCGTACCGCCATTATAGGGCGCGTTGAGGGCAAAGACGTCGCCGGGGTGGATGTCGCCCGAGTTCAGCCGGATGATGGTTTCCACGGAACGGTCCATGGAGCCGAGATGCACCGGCATATGCGGCGCGTTGGCGACTAGCGCGCCATTCCGGTCGAAGACGGCGCAGGAGAAATCCAGCCGTTCCTTGATGTTGACGGAATAGGCGGTGTTCTGCAGCGTGACGCCCATCTGTTCGGCGATCGACATGAACAGGTTGTTGAACACCTCCAGCATGACCGGATCGGCCTCGGTGCCGAGCGCCGCCTGCCGGCGCTTTTTTTCGATGCGGCGCAAGAGCACATGGTGCTTGGCGGTGATTTCGGCCTGCCAGCCCGGTTCGACGACGATGGTCTGGTTCGGTTCGATCACCAGGGCAGGGCCGGCAATGCGATGCCCCGGTTTGAGCGCCTCGCAGCTGAAAATGCCGGCGTCGCGCCAGGTGCCGTCGGCAAAGATTTGCCGACGCTGCGAAGGACTTGCGGCGATGTCCTCAAGGACTGAATCACTTTCCTCGCGGCCGGGGCCGCCGGTGTCGATGCCTTCAACGCCAACCGATTCCACGATCATCGGCTTGTCGTCGTAGACGAAGCCGAACTGCGCCTTGTGCGCCGTTTCGAAATCGCCCTTGGCTCGTTCAATCGAGCCGTGCTCGAAATTCACCGGCAGCGCGGTGTCGGTGCCGTCGTAGCGGATCTGCAGCACCGGTTTCGAGGCGACGGCGTCCTCGGCAATGCCTTGTGCGGCAAGCTCGTCGATGACGGCCTCGCGCAATGTCGCGACGAGTTCGTCGATCGCCGGTCTCGAGTCTTCCGCCAATGGTTTCAGCAATGCCTGCTGACGTGATGCAAACACCGAGGACAATCCAATGCCATAGGCCGACAGCAGGCCGGAGAAGGGATGGATCAGCACCGCTTCCATGCCGAGTGCGTCGGCAACGAGGCAGGCATGCTGGCCGCCGGCGCCACCAAAACAGTTCAGGAGATATTCGGTGACGTCGTAGCCACGCTGCACGGAAATCTTCTTGATTGCGTTGGCCATGTTTTCGACGGCGATGGTGACGAACCCTTCGGCCACCGCCTCCGGCGTGCGGTCGTCGCCGATTTCGGCGGCGAGTGCTGCGAATTTCTCGCGCACGGTTTGTACGTCGAGCGGCTCGTTCTGGCCGGGTCCAAAAATGGCCGGGAAGAAGTCGGGCTGCAGCTTGCCCAGCATGACATTGGCGTCGGTGACGGCCAGCGGGCCGCCGCGCCGGTACGCGGCCGGGCCGGGATTGGCGCCGGCCGAATCCGGCCCGGCGCGGAAGCGGCCGGCCTCGTAATGCAGGATCGAGCCGCCGCCGGCGGCGACGGTGTGGATGCGCATCATCGGCGCGCGGATGCGCACGCCGGCAACCTCGGTGTCGAAGGCGCGTTCATAGTCGCCGTCATAATGGGCGACGTCGGTTGAGGTGCCGCCCATGTCGAAGCCGATGACCTTGTCGAAACCGGCGAGTTTTGCTGTCTCGACCATGCCGACGACGCCGCCGGCCGGACCCGACAGCAAAGCGTCCTTGCCCTGAAACATGTCGGCGGCAGTGAGACCACCGGAGGACATCATGAACATGAGGCGGGAGCTTTCCCTCCCTCTTGAGGGGAGGGTGGCGGCGAAGCCGCCGGGTGGGGTCGTTGCGGCAGTGCTCGACGTTCCTTGAGGCCTCGCACTGCTTTGGGCGCCCCCCTCTGTCGGCTTCGCCGACATCTCCCCCTCGAGGGGGGAGAGGACGCCGAGTTCACCTGCCACCTTCTGCACATACCTTGAAAGGATCGGTGACAAATAGGCGTCGACCACGGTGGTGTCGCCGCGGCCGACCAATTTGATGAGTGGCGAGACCTCGTGACTGACCGAGACTTGGCGAAACCCTAGTTTTCTGCAGATTTTTGCAACCGCCTTTTCGTGGCCGGGATATTTCCAGGCATGCATGAAGACGATCGCCACGGCGTCGATGCCGTCGGCCTTGGCCTGTTCGATGGCCGGGCGCACGGCGGCGATGTCGAGCAGCCGTTCGACGCAGCCGTCGGCGCGCACGCGCTCGTCGACCTCGATGACGCGCTCGTAGAGCTGCTCGGGAAGAATGATCTCCTTGGCGAAGATGTCGGGCCGCGCCTGGTAGGCGATCCTCAGCGCGTCGCGAAATCCCCTGGTGATGAGCAGCAGCACACGGTCGCCTTTGCGCTCCAGAAGCGCGTTGGTGGCAACGGTGGTGCCCATCTTGATGTCGCCGATCAGACCGGACGGGATCGGCGCGCCGGATTTCAATCCGAGCAGATCGCGAATGCCCTGGATGGCGGCATCGGCATAGGCTTCAGGATTCTCGGATAGCAGCTTGCGCGGGTGCAGCCCGCCTTCCGGGTCACGGCCGATGACATCGGTGAAGGTGCCACCGCGGTCGATCCAGAAATCCCATTTGGCGGTCACTGCAGCTGCTCCCAGGCATTTTATTGATTCAAGGTGTTAATTCGCATGGCTGGGTGTTAGTTGGCCACGGCTTCGCCGGCAACGGCAAAAGCAGATGATGTTACATGCGGAAACGCAACGTTACGAAACTCATAGGCGCCTGATGCATTCTGTCCTCGATCGTCACCCGGTAGCGGGGGCGTGATTAGAGGAGAGATGTCATGAAGAAACTCATTCTCGCGTCGGCTTCGGCGCTTGCCCTGCTTGGCGTTGCGGCTTGCAGCGACAGCGGCACGGGCGGGGACGCCACAACCACGCAGAGCACCAATCCGCCGGCGAACGAACAGCCGATGCAGCCGGCTCCTGACGCCACGAAGCCAGCTGAGCCCCCTCCGGCCCAGCCTGCGCCGGCGCAGTAGGCCCCGTGTGATGTACAGAAGGCCGGCATCATGCCGGCCTTCTGACTTCTGGACACGCGCCTTGCGGCCGTCGCCGCAGCGCAAACAGCACAGTTTCGCCGGTCACTTTTTCGCCTAGCAGAAGGGGCCGAAATGGCAAGGCGACGAAGGCTTGCAGCAATTACCTGGCTGACACGAGCAATAGCGCCCAGCAGACCACCTGTCAGCTCGGCGTCACTAGTTTCCCCGACACGAGATAGCCGAAGCCCGCCGCCAACTGGCAACGACCAGCAAATGTCACAATGCCTGCGGTTTCGAGCCATGGCCGGTGTCCCGACTGCCGTCTGCTGATTTTCATGATCGACGGTTAGCGCCAGCTGCCTCAGGCGGCCCGCGAGATCGGCTGGGCCGGCCCTGCGGCATTGTCTTCGCTTGATAGCGGTGGCCGGTTAGCCCTAATAGGTGCTCATGTCGATTTGGGATCGCCTCGGCGACTTCATCACGCGCGTTTCGTCCTCAACCTCGTCGGGTGTCGCCGACGTGGTCGAGGCTGTGCGCACGGTTTTCTCGGGCGATCCGGATCTGCGCCGGCGCGTCGCCTTCTCGGTGGCGATGATCGCGCTGTCGGCCAAGATGGCCAAGGCCGACGGCATCGTCACGCAGGACGAGGTGCGCGCCTTCCAGCAGATATTCGAAGTGCCGAAGGAGCAGACGCGCAATGTGGCGCGGCTCTACGATCTGGCCAAGCGCGACACCGCCGGATTCGAGACGTATGCCGCGCGCATGGCGCAGCTTTGCGGCTCCGGGCATTCGAACTGCAAGATGCTGGAGGATATTCTCGACGGGCTGTTCCATATCGCCAAGGCTGACGGGTTGGTCCACGAGCGCGAAGGCCAGCTCCTGCATCGTATCGCCGAGATATTCCGGATCGAGGAGGCGCACTACCAGAGCATTCTGGCCCGGCACGTCGATCTGGGTGCGGCCGATCCCTATGTCGTGCTCGGCATCGAGCGGGGAAAAACGTTCGAGGAGGTCAGAAAGCGTTATCGCAAACTGGTTTCGGACAACCATCCAGACCGGCTGATCGCACGCGGCCTGCCGCAGGAATTCATCAAGATCGCAACGAGCAGGATAGCTGCGATCAACGCGGCCTATGAGATGATCGAACGCGGCCTTCGGCACGCATGAGCGGCTTCCTGCCCGACGAGCCGAGCGCCGAGGTAAGGGTATCGCCGAATTTCGGTCCACGACGCGAGACGACCAAGCCAGACATGATCGTGCTGCACTACACCGGCATGGAGACTGGCGCCGGCGCCGAAGCATGGCTGTGCGATCCGGCGAGCGGAGTTTCGTCGCACTATCTCGTCCATGAGGACGGCCGCATCGTCCAGATGGTCAGGGAAAGCGACCGTGCCTGGCATGCTGGCAAGAGTTCCTGGTTCGGACGCAGCGACATCAACTCCTGTTCGGTCGGCATCGAGATCGTCAATCCGGGGCATTCGCTGGGCTATCGGAATTTTCCGAAACGGCAGATCGATGCCGTGATCGGCCTGTGCAAGGGAATTGTTCAGCGCCATTGCATTCCAGCCCAACGGGTGCTCGCCCACTCCGACGTGGCGCCGGGACGCAAGCTCGACCCGGGCGAGAAATTCCCTTGGAAGGTCCTGTTCGAGGCCGGTGTCGGCCATCTCGTCGAAGCGGCACCCGTCAGGCGCGGCGCGGTGCTGAAGGCCGGCGATGCGAATGCCGAGGTCGAGGCGTTGCAGTCGATGCTGGCGCTCTACGGTTATGGCGTGGAGATATCAGGCGCTTTTGACCGGCAGACCGAAATTGTGGTCGAGGCTTTCCAGAGGCATTTCCGGCAACGCAAAGTGGATGGCGTGGCCGATGGATCGACAATCCGCACACTGGAAAGGCTGCTTGCTTCCGTCAGGGCAGTTTCGTCCTAGTAGTCTTTTCCTATCCATTTAAGTTACAATCTGTCACTCAAAGTGACTTGCCTCGCCTTCTTTGCCGCCAAATCGACCGTCAAAGGCGATCCGTGCAAGTTGTCGGATCCACAACCCCCGAGAAGTTCCGATGTTGATTTAGCGTAGCTGCGTGAGTTCTTCACGCGGTCCAAACAGAACAGGATCACATGCAGAAATTGACCGTTGTAACGGCAGCTGTTGCTGCCGGCGTAATGACTTTTGCCATCGGTGCGGCCAATGGCGCGCCGTTGAGCCAGCGAGCCGACCAGGGTTTCATCACCGCGTCCAAGAAGACTGCCACGCCGAAAGCCGGCCAAGATGCAAAGGAAAAAAGCACGGCCCCCGCAAAGGCGGAAAAAGCTGCTGCGGTAAAGGCGAAAAAGCCAGCTTCCGCAAAGGCGGAAAACGCTGGGGTTAAGGTGAAAAAGCCAGCCTCTGCAAAAAAGGCAGTCTCCAAGCGGCATGTGAAGCGCAACAGGAGCCGCATCGACCAGGCGACGACCGCGTCCATCGGCCGGAAAAGCAGGGCGGCGGCGCCGACGGCTGCGGCCGGTGGCGATAGCGGCCAGTATTCGACGATCATCGAGCGTCATGCGGCCAGCAACGGTGTGCCGGTCTCGCTCGCCAAGGCCGTCATCATGATCGAGAGCAGTTTTCAGCCGAACCAGGTCGGCAGCGCCGGTGAGATCGGCCTGATGCAGATCAAGCCCTCGACGGCGCGGATGATGGGTTACAGCGGCTCGATCAAGGGTCTCTACGATCCCGAGACCAACATCAAATACGGCATGAAATACCTCGCCATGGCGCGGAACCTCGGCGACGGCACGACCTGCGGCACGATCCTCAAATACAATGCCGGCCATGGCGCCAAGCGGATGAACCCGATTTCCGCGGCCTATTGCGGCAAGGTCAAAGTGCAGTTGGCCGCGCTTGGAGCGCCGGCGTAATAAGCGGGAACCTGCTTTTTTGTTTGCGTTTTCGGACGTGAACCCCTTTATACGCCTTGCCAGCTGGCTGGGCGGCCGCACCCGCGAAGCCGAAAGGCTGCGGGTGAGGAAAGTCCGGGCTCCATGGAGACACGGTGCCGGTTAATGGCCGGCGGGGGCGACCCTAGGGAAAGTGCCACAGAAAGCAAACCGCCACGGTTTACCGTGGTAAGGGTGAAAGGGTGGGGTAAGAGCCCACCGCGCGACTGGCAACAGGAGCGGCACGGTAAACCCCACCGGGAGCAAGACCGAATAGGGGCGGTGCGAGGGGAAACCCTCGAGGGCTGTTTCCGGCTCACCGTCCGGGTAGGTTGCGTGAGGTGCATGGCAACATGCGCCCAAGATGAATGGCCGCCACGTTCTCGCGCCGCAAGGGGCGAGGGCCATACAGAACCCGGCTTACAGGCCAGCTGGCAATTTTCTTCCAGATTCTACAAGGAAACTCCCTGATATCAGCAGGTGGCGTCTTCGGCGCGCCTGCTGGTTCAGACGCTTTATTGACTGAATCAGCTTTGCGGGGCTGTGCGCGGGAACAAGCGTTTCTTGAAACAGGTGCGATTAAATCGTACCATAGGTATGGGTATACCAGGAGCGCATCATGGGCCAGGTCGACAAACGCAGCATCACGCTTTCACCGGAACTGGCGGCGGCGGTCGACAATGTGGTCGCCGCCGGCGAATATGCTTCGGCGAGCGAGGTGATCCGCGACGCACTCAGGCAATGGAAGGACCGGCGCGACTTGCACGGCTATACGGTCGAGGAGTTGCGCAAACTGGTGCAGGAGGGGATCGACAGCGGACCGGCGCTGGATGGGCCACCAATCATGGAACGGTTGCGCGCCAAATATCTGAAAATGGCTGAGGCAAAAGGCCTTCAGGAGTAAAGTACCGCCTGCTTCCTCAGGCCTTGATCGACCTCGAACTTATCGGCGACTACATTGCCGAACACAATCCAAACGCTGCTGTCCGTCTCGTGGACACCTTGGAAAGGCGATGGGATTTGCTGGTCCTGCATCCCTTCTCGGGCGCGCCGCGCGAAGACATTGCGCCCGGCATCCGCCATTTGGTCGTCGGCGAGTATCTCACCTTGTATCGTGTCGGCGAGGATGCAGTCGAGATCCTGCGCGTGCTGCATGGCCGACGCAATATCGGAGCCGATAATCTGGCTTCGTGATTAATCCGTTCAGCGATTGATACCGTCCAGCGACGCCTCGATCGCCTGCCAAAGCTCTTCCACCGGCTCGCAGCCGACCGACAGGCGAACGAAGCCGGGCGGAACCGCATCACCCCAGCGCGCGCGCCGCTCGGCCGAAGAGTGGACGCCGCCGAAGGAGGTCGCCGGCTGGATCAGGGCGCAGGCGCCGATGAACGCTTCGGCCTTGGCTTCACTCCCCAGGTCGAGGCCGATAAGGAAGCCGAAACGCTCCATTTGGGTGGTCGCCAGATTGTGCGAAGGGTCATCCTCCAGTCCAGGAAAGCGGACGGATTTCACGGTCCGATGATTTGTCAGGCGTCGGGCGATCAGTTCGGCCGACGTGCACATGCGGTCGAAGCGGACTTCCAGCGTCTCGAGGCCTCGATGGACCAGCCAGGCTTCGAACGGTCCGGGGATGGAGCCCGACAGTTTGCGCCAGTCGCGGATGGCGGTTATGATTCCGGCGTCGCGGCTGGCGACATGGCCGAACAGCGCGTCGGAATGACCATTGGGCGCCTTGGTGTCAGCAGCAACGACGATATCGGCGCCGAGATCGAGCGGGCGCTGACCGTAAGGCGTCATCGTGGTATTGTCGGCGGCGACCAGCGCGCCGGCCTCTTGTGCAAGGCGCGCCACGCCGGCCATGTCGCAAATGTCCAGCCCGGGATTGGATGGGGTCTCGACAAACACCAGCCGGTAGCCGGAAAAACCGCCGTCCAGAAAGGACTTGGTCGGTCTTGTGTCGAACGAGACGTCGAAAGGTTTGAGGAAGCGCTCGGCAAGCACGCGCGGCGTGTAGTAACCATCGGACGGCAACAGGATGCGATCGCCTGCCTTGAGCAGCGCGAAGAAGACCGCCGCGATCGCGGCCATGCCCGACGGGAACGCTACGGACGGCGCGTCCTCAAGGTGGCCGAGCATGTCTTCCACCGACTCCCATGTCGGGTTGTCGAACCGCCCGTACTGGCTGACGCCGGCCGGGCTGCCGGGCAGATGGAAAGTTGTCGTCATTATCAGCGGCAGCGAGACCGGGTCGCCCTTGGCGAGCTTGACGCCACGCAAATGGGCAAGGGTGGCGGCGCGCGACTTCGCTGTTTCGGACATCGGTTTTTCGAACCCTGACTTTGAGGAGAAGGATGCGCAGACGCTATGCCGGGTCTCACCGGCAGGCAAGCGCCGAACCGAGCCGGCAAACCGCTCTAAACGCTTCGTTAGGCTTAATGGAGCATAAAGACGGGAGTGCCGTCAAAGCTGCTCTCATCGGTTGTGGCGCGCGCGTTTGTGAAGCCTATTCCCGTTGACGCCCATAGTGCCCCATGATATCCCATATCGATATTCAAGCCTTCGTTCCGCGTCAGGGTGAAGCGTACGCCAATCGGGCAGCCGCGGCGGCTGCGCGTTTGCCTGTTTTCGCCTCGAACGAAGTGAGTTTTGGGCAGGGACCGCGCCACGGCGGCGCGGGCGGGAAGATGCAGAGGGGTGCGGCGGCGCAAGCGGCCGTAACGCGTAATGGACCGGTTTCTGTCAAGCGCGGTGAACAGGATCGATGCGAAGGGGCGGGTGTCCGTTCCCGCGCATTTCCGTGCGGTTGTGCAGAAACGCGGCTATTCGGAACTCTATGGGCTGCGCTGCCTGGACCGCCCGGCAATGGATGTCGGCGGGCTCGACCTGCTCGACCGCTACGAGCAGCGCATCGCGCAGGAAGACCCCTTCTTACAGACGGCGGACGACATGTCGTTCTTCTGCCATGGCGATGGAACCTTTCTCAAGCTCGATCAGGACGGCCGCATCTCGATGACCGATTTCATCCGCGAGCACACCGGCATTTCCTCGGAAGTGGCTTTTGTCGGCCGCGGCAATTTCTTTCAGATCTGGGAACCTGGACGGCTCACCGCCTATGGGGCGGAAGCTCGCGCCCGGCTTTTGCAGCTTCGGCAGGGGACGAAGCCTGGGGAGCGACCGGAATGATGGCGGGCTACGGCGATGACCCTCACGCCGTTGGCGGACCGGCCCGCCACATTCCGGTCCTCCTTGCCGAAGTGCTGGAGGCGCTTTCGCCTAAATCGGGCGAGGTGATCGTCGACGGCACCTTCGGCGCTGGCGGCTACACCAAAGCCATTCTGGCGAGCGGCGCCTCGGTTGTCGCCATCGACCGCGATCCGGATGCGATCGCTGCGGGTCGTGCCCTCGAACAACAATCGGGCGGCAGGCTCAGGCTCGTTCAGGCGCCATTCTCGACGTTGGATGAGCATGTCGAAAGCGCCGACGGCGTCGTGCTCGACATTGGCATCTCATCCATGCAGATCGATCAGGCCGAGCGCGGTTTTTCGTTCCGCGCCGACGGACCGCTCGATATGCGTATGGCGCAGGCTGGCCTCAGCGCCGCCGATGTCGTCAACAGCTTCAAAGTGGGCGACCTTGCCCGCATCTTCGGGTTTCTTGGCGAAGAGCGTCATGCCGGCCGTATCGCCCGCATGATTGAAAGCCGTCGCGAAAGACACCCGTTCGAGCGCACGCTCGACCTTGCCGACGCCATCGAGACGCATGTCGGCCGCGCGCCGAAGGACAAGATCCATCCGGCCACCCGCGTCTTCCAGGCGCTGCGCATCTTCGTCAATGACGAACTCGGCGAACTGGCCAAAGCGCTGTTTGCGGCTGAACGCGTGCTGAAACCGGGCGGACGGCTGGCCGTGGTGACGTTCCACTCCCTGGAAGACCGCATCGTCAAACGCTTCATCGCCGATCGTGCCGATGCGGCGACCGGATCGCGGCACCTGCCCGAGGCGCAGGTGCGCACCGCCACCTTCAAAAAGGTGGGCAGCGGCGTGACGCCTGATGAGGCGGAGATATCAGCCAATCCGCGGGCGCGCTCGGCAAGGCTGCGCGCTGCGATCCGCACCGATGCGCCGCCGCGCGCCGGCGATTTTTCGATTTTCGGGCTTCCAAAACTTCCTGAGCCAAAACTTCCCGGCGTCAACCGGCCGGGAGAGAGGTGAGCACGTGTTTCGTACCAGCGACATAGTCCTAATCGCCGTCATGGTTTCGGCTGCGGCCTTGACCTACAAGACCAAGCGCGAGGCCGAGGAACAATTGGCGGCGGTGCACAAGATCCAGGCGCAGATCCGCTACGAGGAGGATACGATCGATCTCCTGAAGGCGGACTGGAGCCTGCTGACCCAGCCGTCGCGCCTGCAGAAGCTGGCCGAGATCTACAAGTCGCAACTCGAGCTCGAGCCGGTCAGCGCCCGCCAGATCATCGGGCTGGACGATCTGCCGGCAAAATCCCTCACCATCGAGGACCTTTCGTCCGAGCGACTGGGCGGCATGGCCGACAATTCTGGCAAAGGACCCTTGGGCGACAAGGACCCTGTGGTCACCGGAGGCATCGTCCAATGATCGCCAGACTTCCATTGATCGCCAGACTGCTGAAGCGCCCCGCCAAGCCGGAAGACGGATCGATCGTGGTCGAAGGCGCCCGCAAGGCGACCGGCGGCAAGGGCAGGACCCGCATCGTGATGACGATGGCGGTGTTCTTCGGCATCTATTTGACCATCACCGGGCGGCTGGTCTATCTGGGTTTTCAGAATCCCGACCTGTCCGGCGGTCCGCAGAGCCGGGTGACGGCGTCTCGGCCCGACATCGTCGACCGCAACGGCGAAGTTCTGGCAACGGACATCAAGACGGCGTCGCTATTTGCCGAACCGCGCCGCATTGTCGACGCCGACGAGGCGATTGAAAAGCTGGCGACAGTGCTTCCCGAAATCGACTACGAGCAGACCTATCATAAGCTGAAGAGCGGCGCCGGCTTCGTCTGGCTGCAGCGGCAACTGACGCCCAAGCAACAATCGGATATCATGCAGCTCGGCATTCCGGGCTTCGGCTTCCGCACCGAAAAGCGCCGCTTCTATCCGGCTGGCGAAACCTCGTCCTACATTGTCGGCCTCACCAACATCGACAATCAGGGCATCTCCGGCATGGAGAAATACATCGACGAACAGGGGCTGAGCGACCTTCAGGCCTCGGGCCTTGCGGTGGCCAAGGACCTGAAGCCCGTGCAGCTCTCGATCGACCTGCGCGTCCAGCATATCGTGCGTGACGAGGTCGCCACCGGCATGGAGAAATACCGTGCGATCGCGGCGGGCGCCGTCGTTCTCAACGTCAAGACCGGCGAAGTGGTGGCGATGGCCTCGGTTCCGGATTTCGATCCCAACAACCCCTACAATGCGCACGACAAGGACCGCTTGAACCGCATGTCGGCCGGCCTCTACGAGATGGGTTCGACCTTGAAGAGCTTTACCACCGCCATGGCGCTCGATTCCGGCAAAGTGACGCTGGAAAGCCGTTTCGACGCTTCGCGCCCGATCAGGATCGGCCGCCAGACCATCCATGATTTTCACGGCAAGGCCCGGGTGCTGTCGGTGCCCGAAGTGTTCATCTATTCGTCCAACATCGGTTCGGCCAAGGAAGCTGAAGCGGTCGGCATCGAGGGGCACCGCGAATTCCTGCATCGCCTGGGCATCCTCGAGAGAATGCAGACGGAACTGCCTGAGGTCGCCCGCCCGACCGAGCCCAAAGTCTGGAAACAGGTCCATTCGATCACCATCGCCTTCGGTCACGGTGTGTCGACGACGCCGCTGCAGACGGCGGTCGGCTGTGCTGCGCTGGTGAACGGCGGCTATCTGATCCAGCCGACATTCCTGAGACGCGCTCAGGAACAGGCCATGTCGGTTGCCAAGAAAGTTGTCAGCGACAAGACCTCCGAGAGCATGCGCTATCTCTACGCACTGAACGCCGAGAAAGGCTCAGGCAGGAACGCCAGGGTTCCAGGTTATCGCGTCGGCGGCAAGACGGGAACGGCCGAGAAGGTTGTCAACGGTCGCTACTCAAAAGACAAGAACTTCAATGCCTTCGTTGCGGCTTTCCCGATGGACGATCCGCAATACATCGTGCTTACGATCGCCGACGAACCGAAGCCGGAAAAACCCGGCATGGGTGCGACGGCCGCCTCGAATGCTGGCGTCATGGCTGCAAACATAATCCGACGTTCGGCTTCCATGCTTGGCGTGAAGCCAGATTTCAGCCATGAAAATGGCGCAACGCTGGTTTCCTATCAGTGATTCTTAGGGCGCGCCGGCAACTGCGCGCTATTTTGTTGCTATGAACGGGGTTCGATGAAGCTGAAAGACCTAGCCGGTATCCTGCCTGTCGAGGGGACAGCTTCCTTCGATACGGAGGTTACCGGGATTTCGTCGGATTCCCGCCAGGTAGGACCGGGCGTGGTCTTCTTCGCGCTCACCGGCACCAAGGCCGATGGCGCGGCCTATGCCGCCGATGCCGCCAAGCGCGGCGCAGCAGCGATCGTGGCCGGCAAGGGCCGCGCCATCGCCGGACTGCCGGTGCCGGTTCTTGCCGTCGACGATCCGCGCCTTGCGCTGGCGCTGAGTGCGGCCCGCTACTTCGGCAGGCAGCCACAAACCATCGTCGCGGTGACCGGTACCAGCGGCAAGACATCGGTTGCGGCTTTCACCAGACAGATCTGGGAGCAGTCAGGCCTTGCCGCTGCTTCGATCGGCACGACCGGCGTGGTGGCGCCGGGCCGCAACGAGTATGGCTCGCTGACCACCCCCGACCCGATCGAACTGCACAGGCTGCTGCGGGAACTGGCGGATGCCGGCGTCACCCACGCATCGATGGAGGCCTCCAGCCACGGCCTCGACCAGCGCCGGCTCGACGGCGTGAAGCTTGCAGCCGGCGGTTTCACCAATCTCGGCCGCGACCACATGGATTATCATCCGACGGTCGAGCACTATCATCGCGCCAAGCTGCGCCTGTTCGACGCGCTGCTGCCGAAGGGCGCCCCGGCCGTCATCTTTGCCGACGATCCCTGGTCGGAGCCGACGATCCAGGCGGCAAGGGCGGCGGGACTGGATGTGCTGACGGTCGGCCGCCACGGCGAGTTCCTGAGACTGAAGCGGGTTGAGCATGAGCGCCACCGCCAGCGTGCCGAGGTGGAAGTCGATGGCATTCTCCACGAGGTCGACCTGCCGCTGGCCGGCGATTTCCAGATCGCCAATGCCCTGGTTTCGGCGGGCCTCGCCATTTCTACTGGAACGCCTGCCGCCAAAGCCCTGATGGCACTAGAGAAATTGAAGGGCGCGCCGGGCCGGCTCGACCTTGTTGGGACAACATCCCATGGTGCGCCGGTCTATGTCGATTACGCGCACAAGCCCGACGCGCTGGAAAACGTGTTGGCGTCGGTACGGCCGTTCACCACCGGCCGCGTCATCGTCGTGTTCGGCTGTGGCGGCGACCGCGACCGGGGCAAGCGTCCGATCATGGGCGAGATCGCCACGCGGCTCGCCGATGTCGTCATCGTCACCGACGACAATCCGCGCTCGGAAGTGCCCGAAACGATCCGCGCGGCGATCCTTGCCGCCGCACCCGGCGCTATCGAGATCGGCGATCGGCGCAAGGCGATCCACGAGGCAGTCGCCATGCTCCATGCCGGCGACACGCTGATCGTGGCCGGCAAGGGGCACGAGGAAGGCCAGACAATCGGCGCCGATACGCTGCATTTTTCCGACCATGAGGAGGTCCGCGCCGCGCTCCAGGAGCACGCCGCATGAGCTTCCTGTGGACCTCCGAGGATCTCGTCGCCGCCATGGGCGGACGACCGCTCGGTCCGATGCCGGAGGGAATTAGCGGCATCTCGATCGACAGCCGCAGTCTTGAGCAGGGGGATGCTTTCTTCGCCATCAAGGGCGAAGCGATGGACGGCCATGATTTCGCGACCGCCGCCATCAAGGCCGGCGCCGGCGTGCTGGTAGTCGCCGAGGGCAAGCTGCCGTCGCTCGGGCGGCTGACTGCGCCGATGATCGTCGTGCAGGACGTGCTGGCCGCGCTGGAAAAGCTAGGGCTGGCCGCCCGCGCGCGCTCGAATGCCAAGATCATTGCGGTGACCGGTTCGGCGGGCAAGACCACCACCAAGGAAGCGCTGCGCCATGTGCTGTCCGTGGTCGGCAAGGTGCACGCATCGGCCCAATCTTTCAACAACCACTGGGGCGTCCCGCTGACGCTGGCGCGGATGCCGGTGGATTGCGACTATGCCGTGTTCGAGATCGGCATGAACCATCCCGACGAGATCCGGCCGCTGGCCAAGATGGTCCGGCCGCATGTCGCCATCGTCACGCTGATCGCCGCGGCACATCTTGGCTTCTTCCGCAATCTGGACGAGATCGCCAAGGCCAAGGCCGAGATTTTCGAGGGGCTGGAACCGGACGGTGCCGTCCTTCTCAACCGCGACGACCCGCGCTGGAAGCTTCTGGACAAGATGGCGAGAGCCGCCGGGGTCGAGCACATTTACGGGTTTGGCGAGAATGCCCGTGCGACCTTCAAGCTGCTCAAATGCGCGCTGCATGCCGATCATTCTGTCATCACCGCCAAGATCGGCGGCCAGGAGATCACCGCCAGGGTAGGCGCGCCGGGCCGACACATGGTGCAGAATGTGCTGGCCGTGCTGGGCGCCGCGCATCTGGTCGGCGCCGACACCGCCAGGGTGGCGACGGCGCTGGCCGATCTTTCGGCCGAACGCGGACGCGGCAAGCGCCATGTGCTGCGCCACCCGAAAGGTCCGATCACGCTGATCGACGAGAGCTACAACGCCAATCCGGCGTCGATGAGCGCAGCAATGGCGCTGCTCAACGCGACGCCGGTATCGGGCGAAGGCAGACGCATCGCGGTGCTCGGCGACATGCTCGAACTCGGCGATCATTCGGCGAAGCTGCACGCAGCACTTGCCGATCTAATCGTCGGCACAGACACGCGCACGGTCTTTCTCGCCGGCCCGGAAATGCGGGCGCTGGCCGACATCCTGCCTGATGAGATCGAGACGGAGTATCGCGCCGGTGCAGAGGATCTAAAACTGGTGCTTCTATCGGCGCTGAAGCCTGGCGATGTGGTGATGATCAAATCCTCGAAAGGCATCGGGTTTTCCAAGCTGGTCGACGCATTGCTCGGCAAATTTCCGGCTGTAGCCACAACCGCCAAACAGACCTAGAGCCAGGTCCGGGGGCCGAATCGCATGTTCACACTGCTCGTCGAATTCGCGGACAAGATCTCGGTCTTCAACGTCTTCCGCTACATAACCTTCCGTACCGGCGGCGCGCTGATCACCGCAGCGTTGATCGTCTTCATCTTCGGACCGGCCATCATCAATTCGCTGAGGCTGCGGCAAGGCAAAGGCCAGCCGATCCGCGCCGATGGGCCGCAGACGCATTTCAAGAAAGCCGGCACGCCGACCATGGGCGGGCTGATGATCCTGTGCGGCATCATCGGCTCGTCGCTTTTGTGGGCGAACCTGTCCAGCATCTATGTCTGGGTGGTATTGCTGGTGACCCTGGGTTTCGGCTCGATCGGGTTCTACGACGATTATCTCAAGGTGACGAAGCAATCGCATCTTGGCTTTTCCGGCAAGGCGCGGCTGGGGCTTGAATTCGTCATTGCCGGCATCGCCGCCTGGGTGATCA
This sequence comes from Mesorhizobium sp., assembly GCA_004020315.1. Classification (GTDB taxonomy): domain Bacteria; phylum Pseudomonadota; class Alphaproteobacteria; order Rhizobiales; family Rhizobiaceae; genus Mesorhizobium. Next base: position 329,086 of record SAQG01000002.1, on the reverse strand, counting down.
TGCACAATGGCCAGGCGCCGTTCTCGTCGTCGCTGACCTTCCCCTTCGCCAAGGAATTTCTCGTCAATCTCGGCTGGTTCTTCATCCCGTTCTCCTGCTTCGTCATCGTCGGCGCCGGCAATGCGGTGAACCTGACCGATGGACTCGACGGGCTGGCGATCGTGCCGATCATGATCGCGGCGGCGTCCTTCGGCGTCATCGCCTACCTGTCCGGTAACGCGGTGTTCGCCGAGTATCTGCAGATCCATTTCGTGCCCGGCACCGGTGAATTGGCGGTGGTCCTCGGCGCAGTGATCGGCGCCGGCCTCGGCTTCCTGTGGTTCAACGCACCGCCGGCGGCGATCTTCATGGGCGATACCGGCTCGCTGGCCCTGGGCGGCCTGATCGGCACGGTCGCGGTTGCCACCAAGCACGAGATCGTGCTGGTCATCGTCGGCGGCCTGTTCGTCGTCGAGATATTTTCGGTCATCATCCAGGTCGGTTACTTCAAGATGACCGGCAAGCGCGTGTTCCTGATGGCGCCGATCCACCATCATTTCGAAAAACTCGGCTGGACCGAAAGCCAGGTGGTGATCCGCTTCTGGATCATCGCCGTCATCCTGGCGCTGGTCGGCCTGTCGACCCTGAAGCTTCGATAGGAGGCCACTTGATCCCCGCCGCATCCTTCGCAGGCAAGCGCGTTTCGCTCTTCGGGCTCGGCGGTTCGGGGATCGCTACTGCGCGCGCGTTGATCGAGGGCGGGGCGGACGTGCTCGCCTGGGACGACAATCCCGGTAGCGTCGCCAATGCCGCGGCCGTCGGCATCGCGACCGGCGATCTGCGCGGCGCCGACTGGGCGAAGTTCTCGGCCTTCGTGCTGTCGCCCGGCGTGCCGCTGACGCATCCGAAGCCGCACTGGACAGTGGAGCTGGCGCGCGCTTCAGGCGTCGAGATCATTGGCGACATCGAGCTGTTCTGCCGGCAGCGCACCTTGCTGGCGCCGGCAGCGCCCTTCATCGCCATTACTGGCACGAACGGCAAATCGACGACCACGGCGCTGACGGCGCACATTCTGAAATCGGCCGGACGCGACACGCAGATGGGCGGCAATATCGGCCGTGCGGTGATGACGCTCGATCCGCCGGAGCCCGGGCGGCACTATGTCGTGGAATGCTCGTCCTATCAGATAGACCTGGCACCCTCGATCAATCCGACCGCCGGCGTCCTGCTCAACCTGACGCCCGATCATCTCGACCGTCATGGCACGATGCAGCACTACGCCGCGATCAAGGAACGGCTGGTGGCCGGCAGCGAGACGGCCATCGTCGGTGTCGACGATTCCTGGTGCGCACAGCTCGCCGACCGGCTGGAACGGGCAGGCCGGCACGTCATCCGCATTTCCAAGCGCCTGCCGCTCGCCGACGGCTATTTCGCCGATGGCACCGATCTGATGGAGGCGGTGCACGGCCGTTACAGCCGCATTGCCTTTCTCGAAGGTATCGGCTCGCTGCGCGGCCAGCACAATGCGCAGAATGCGTTGGCTGCTGTCGCCGCCTGCCTCAAGGTCGGGCTCGATCTGGGCGAGATCCAGTCGGGCCTGGAAAGCTTTCCAGGGCTGGCGCACCGTATGGAGCAGGTCGGCCGCAAGGGCCATGTGCTGTTCATCAACGATTCCAAGGCGACCAATGCCGATGCGGCAGCGCCCGCACTGTCCAGCTTTCCGCGCATCTACTGGATCGCCGGCGGGTTGCCGAAAGAGGGTGGTATCGAGCCGTTGCGCGGCCTCTTTCCGCGCATCGCCAAGGCCTATCTGATCGGCGAGGCCGCACCAGCCTTCTCGGCGACGCTCGGCGAGGCGGTGCCCTACGAGATCTCCGGTACGCTGGCCGCAGCAGTCGAGCATGCCGCGAACGACGCGGCCAGGGACGATGATAATGGCGAGGTGGTGGTGCTGCTTTCGCCGGCCTGCGCCAGTTTTGACCAGTTCAAGAATTTCGAAGTGCGCGGCGAAGCCTTCAGGCAAGCTGCGAGCACTATTGATGGCGTGAAGCTCATCGGAGGGGCACGATAATGCAAAGCCGTCTCGACAAAAGCCCGGTTGCCACCTGGTGGTGGACGGTCGATCGCTGGTTCCTGGCTGCGTTCCTGTCGCTGATGGGACTCGGCATCGTGCTGTCCTTTGCGGCAAGCCCGGCGGTGGCCCAGCGCATCGGCCTCGACAGTTTCCATTTCGCCACACGGCAGATCATCTTCACCATTCCCGCCCTTGGCGTGATGCTGGCCGTCTCCTTCCTGGAATCGCGGCAGATCAGACGCATGGCCCTGGCGATGCTGTGCATCACGCTGGTGCTGATGGTGGCGGTGCTCTACATCGGCGTCGAGGTGAAGGGCGCGCGGCGCTGGGTGTCGCTTGCCGGCCTGTCGATCCAGCCGTCGGAATTCCTGAAGCCGGCATTCGTCGTCATCTGCGCCTGGCTGTTTGCCGAACACAAGCGCCAGCCGGACATCCCCGGCAATCTGTTCGCCATGCTGCTGCTGGCTCTCGTCATCTCGCTGCTGGTGGCGCAGCCTGATTTCGGCCAGACCATGCTGGTGCTCGGCACATGGGGGGTGATGTTCTTCATGGCCGGACTGCCATGGCTGTGGATCATCGCGCTTGGCGCTGCCGGCATCGGCGGCGTGTTTGCCGCTTACACGGTGTTCCCGCATGTCGCCGGCCGCATCGACCGTTTCATGACCGGCGAGGGCGACACGTTCCAGGTCGACATGGGTCGCGATGCGCTGATCAATGGCGGCTGGTTCGGCGTTGGGCCGGGCGAGGGCACCGTCAAACGAGTGATACCCGATAGCCATGCCGATTTCGTCTTCTCGGTGGCCGGCGAGGAGTTCGGACTGATCATGTGCTTCTTCATCATGACCATCTTCGCCTTCATCGTGTTGCGCGGGCTCAGCACCGCGCTCAAGGAGCACGACGATTTCACACGCTATGCAGTTGGCGGCCTGGTCACGGTTTTTGGTCTGCAGTCGGTCATCAACATGGCCGTCAATCTGCAGCTGATGCCTGCCAAGGGCATGACCTTGCCGTTCATCTCCTATGGCGGCTCCTCGCAGATCGCCATCGCAATCTCGATGGGAATGGTGCTGGCGCTGACCCGTAAGCGGCCGGAAAAGCGCAAGCAATTGGGCTTCGCACCGTCGCAGCGCGCCATGCCGGCGGAGTGAAATGTCGAGAGGCTCGATCCTTCTGGCGGCCGGCGGCACGGGCGGGCATCTCTTCCCGGCCGAGGCGCTGGCGCACGAGCTGAATCAGCGTGGCTGGACGGTGCATCTCGCCACCGACGATCGGGCCGAGCGTTTTGCCGGCCAGTTTCCGGCCGCAGGCATCCATCCGATCCAGTCGGCGACCATAGGCTCGAAGAATCCTTTTGCCGTGCTCGCCGCCTTCTGGAAGATCTGGGGGGGCGTGCGGCAGGCATCCGCCGTGATCGGCCGGATCAAGCCCGCCGTCGTGGTCGGTTTCGGCGGTTATCCGACGCTGCCGCCGCTCTATGCAGCGACGCGGCGCAAGGTGCCGACGATGATCCACGAGCAGAACGCGGTGATGGGGCGCGCCAACCGGGCGCTCGCCGGTCGCGTCGATGCCATCGCCGGCGGGTTTTTGCCGGAAGATTCGAGCGCTGCAGGCGCCAAGACCGTGACGACAGGCAATCCGGTCAGGCCGCAAGTGCTGGAGGCGGCAAAGACGCGCTATGCGGGGTCCACCGGGAACCAGCCGTTCCGGTTTCTGGTGTTCGGCGGCAGTCAGGGGGCGCAGTTCTTTTCCGATGCGGTGCCGGCGGCGGTCCGACAGCTTTCCGATGCACAACGCAAGCGGCTTGATATCACGCAGCAGGCCCGTGCTGACGATGTAGAGCGGGTGAAGGCGGCCTATGCCGCTCTTGGTGTCGAGGCTGAGGTGTCGCCCTTCTTCACCGACATGGCAGCGCGCATGGCTACGGCGCATCTGGTGATGTCGCGGTCCGGCGCATCGACCGTATCGGAAATCGCGGTGATCGGTCGGCCGGCGCTGCTGGTGCCTTATCCGCACGCGCTCGACCACGATCAGGCGGCCAATGCCGCGGCATTGGCAGCTGCAGGCGGCGCCGAAGTTCATCCGCAATCCACGCTTTCGTCCGAGCGCATCGCCGCGCTCGTCGGAGCCCTGATGGACGATCCGGAGCGGCTGACCACAATGGCAGCGGCGGCGAAGTCTGCCGGAAAACCGGACGCGGCACGGTTGCTCGCCGATCTGACAGAGGCTATTGCGTCGAAGAAAAGCGTATCGGAATTCAGGAAGGAGACGCACGCATGAAGATGCCGCAGACGATCGGCCTCGTGCATTTCATCGGCATCGGCGGTATCGGCATGAGCGGCATCGCCGAGGTGCTGCATAATCTCGGCTATAAGGTGCAAGGGTCCGACCAGGCCGACAGTGCCAATGTGCAGCGGTTGCGCGACAAGGGCATCGAGTGCTTTGTCGGTCACCACGCCGACAATATCGGCGATGCCGAAGTGGTGGTCGTCTCGACGGCGATCAAGAAATCCAATCCTGAGCTGAAGGCCGCACGCGAGAAACTGCTTCCCATCGTCCGTCGCGCCGAGATGCTGGCCGAACTTATGCGCTTCCGGCAGGCGGTGGCCATCGGCGGCACGCATGGCAAGACGACGACCACCTCGATGGTGGCGACGCTGCTCGAAGCCGGCGGGCTCGATCCGACCGTGATCAATGGCGGCATCATCAATGCCTATGGGACCAACGCCCGTATGGGCGACGGCGAATGGATGGTGGTGGAGGCCGACGAGAGCGACGGCACGTTCCTGAAGCTGCCGGCCGAGATTGCGGTCGTCACCAACATCGATCCGGAGCATCTCGACCATTACGGCTCCTTCGACAAGGTGCGCGAGGCCTTCCGCCAGTTCGTCGAGAACGTGCCGTTCTACGGTTTCGGCGTCATGTGCATCGACCACCCGGAGGTGCAGGCCCTGGTCAGCCGCATCGAGGACCGGCGCGTCATTACCTACGGCGAGAACGCGCAGGCCGACGTGCGTTTCACCAATCACCGCATGGACGGCCCGACCTCGGAATTCGACGTGGTGATCCGCGACCGCAAGACCCGCGGCCAGTCGACTATATCAGGCCTGCGCCTGCCGATGCCCGGCCGTCACAACGTCTCCAACGCGACCGCGGCGATCGCCGTCGCGCATGAGCTCGGCCTTTCGGCCGAGGCGATCAGGAAGGGCCTGTCGTCCTTCGCCGGCGTCAAGCGGCGCTTTACCCGTACCGGTTCATGGAACGGCGCCGATATATTCGACGATTACGGCCACCATCCGGTCGAGATCACGGCGGTTCTGAAAGCAGCGCGCGATGCCACCAAGGGCCGCGTCATCGCCATCGCCCAGCCGCACCGCTTCACCCGGCTGCACGATCTGTTCGATGAGTTCTCAGTCTGCTTCAACGATGCCGACACGGTGATGGTGGCGCCGGTCTATGCGGCAGGCGAAGAGCCGATCGACGGGGTTACGTCTGAGGCATTGGTGTCGCGCATCCGCTCCGGCGGCCATCGCGACGCGCGCTACATCGAAGGCCCTGCGACTATTGCGCCTGTTATCCGCGACCTCGCGAAACCAGGCGATTTCATCGTCTTCCTCGGCGCCGGCAACATCACCCAATGGGCTTACGCGCTGCCCAGGGAACTAGGCGGTACCGCCTCATGACGCGCGGCGGCCAGGCGTTGATCGACAAGCTTGGCGGCCGGCTTGCCGGCCTGCGCGGCCGCATCACGCCCAATGCCGAGATGGACAAGATCACCTGGTTCCGCGCCGGCGGGCTGGCAGACGCACTGTTCCAGCCGGCCGACGAGGACGATCTCGCCGCGTTCCTGAGAGCAGTGCCCGAAGAGATACCGCTGACCATCGTTGGCATCGGCTCGAACCTGCTTGTCCGTGACGGCGGTATTGCGGGCTTCGTCATCCGGCTTTCGGCCAAGGGCTTTGGCGAGGCCGAAGTTATCGCGCCGACCACAATCAAGGCGGGCGCGGCCACGCCCGACAAGCGCCTTGCCGCTGTTGCTTATCAGGCTGGTATAGGCGGCTTTGAATTTTACCACGGCATTCCGGGTGCCATCGGCGGTGCGCTGAGGATGAATGCCGGCGCCAATGGCGTCGAGACGCGCGAGCGCGTCGTCGAGGTGCGGGCGCTAGACCGCAAGGGCAATTTGCATACGCTGAGCAATGCCGATATGGGCTACGCCTATCGCCATTCGGCAGCACCTGCCGGGCTGATCTTCACATCGGCCGTGTTCGAAGGGGTTTTAGCAGACAAGGCCGCGATCAAGGCGGCGATGGACGCCGTCCAGCACCATCGCGAGACCGTGCAGCCGATCCGCGAAAAGACCGGCGGCTCGACCTTCAAGAATCCGGAGGGCACCTCGGCCTGGAAGGAGATCGACAGAGCGGGCTGTCGGGGGCTGATGATCGGCGGCGCGCAGATGTCGCCGATGCATTGCAACTTCATGATCAACACGGGAACCGCGACCGGCTACGACCTTGAATATCTTGGCGAGACGGTGCGCGCGCGCGTGCTCGAAAGGTCGGGCATCCGGCTGCATTGGGAAATCAAGCGCGTTGGCAATTTCCGGCCGGGGCACGAGGTCCAGGAATTCCTCGGACAGTTGCTATAAAGACTCACAACACAGTTTTCGCTGCCGTTTTTGCGGAAAGTGAATCTCTCGGAATCGTAAGGACTTGCCAGCGATTCAACTCTCTGATTCTCTGCCCTGAAGCGTTTCCTGATTTGAGTCGTTTCGACGCGTCACCAGCGTTTTTCCGTCAGGGGCAACCTGCCGGGAGACTCGGGGACTCGATGTTGCGGAAATTATGAGAGCAAGGACTGCTCCGAGCGTTTGAGTGTATGGCCATTACGGGCGTGTGAGATGCAGACCCGCCGCGAGAGGGCCCGCCGTGAGAGGGAATGACGGGAAATGAAAAGCAAGCATGTGGCCGTCCTTCTGGGTGGATTCTCGTCCGAGCGGCCCGTGTCTTTGTCTTCGGGGAAAGCCTGTGCTGATGCGCTCGAGAAGGAAGGCTACCAGGTCACTCGCGTCGACGTCTCGCGCGATGTTGGTTCTGTGCTCGCCGAGCTCAAGCCTGATGTTGTCTTTAACGCGCTGCACGGCCCGTTCGGCGAGGACGGCACCATCCAGGGCATCCTCGAATATCTTGCCATTCCCTATACCCATTCCGGCGTGCTCGCCTCGGCACTTGCCATGAACAAGGAGCAAGCCAAGAAGATCGCCAAGTCCGTCGGCATCCCGGTGGCCGAATCGAAGGTGGTCAATCGCTTCGCCATCCAGAACAAGCATCCGATGAAGCCGCCCTATGTCGTCAAGCCGGTCAATGAAGGATCGAGCTTCGGCGTCGTCATCGTGTACGAAGGGCAGTCGCACCCGCCGCAGGTCATCGGTTCGTCCGACTGGAAATATGGCGATACCGTCATGGTGGAGCGCTATGTGCACGGGCGGGAATTGACCTGCGCGGTGATGGGCAATGTGGCGCTCGGCGTCTGCGAGATCATCCCGACCGGCCATTCCTTCTACGACTATGATTCAAAATACGTCGCGGGCGGATCAAAACACGAATGCCCTGCAAAAATTTCACCGAATATTTACCAAAAAATACAGACACTGACGCTCAAGGCTCACCAAGCTATCGGCTGCCGGGGCGTTTCCCGGTCGGACTTCCGTTATGATGATCGACACTCCGAGAACGGCGAAATTGTCTGGCTCGAGATCAACACGCAGCCGGGCATGACGCCGACGTCCTTGGTGCCTGAAATCGCCGCGCAGGCGGGACACTCGTTCGGCGATTTGTTGAGTTGGATGGTGGAGGACGCTTCGTGTCTGCGTTGAAGTGGGGACAGGGCAAGGAGAAGGGCGCGGCCGGGCCGACGCTGTTCGGTGTGTCGTTGTCGTTCGACCACTTCGTGCTGCCGCGTCTGCTTCGCCGGCCGGCGCGCGTGCTGGCGCGACTGGGCGAGGACGACTTCGAGGTGCCGCCGTTTTCCGCAGCCATGCTGTCGGCGGCGCTGCTCGTATCGGGCAGTGCCTATGGCGCCTATCTCGGCGGACATGTCGATGGCATCGTCCAGGGCATCACAGCTCGCACCGGCTTTGCCGTCGACCAGATCAAGGTGGTCGGCAACCGCGCAACCTCCGAGATCGATATTCTCGACAGGATGCAGCTTGATGGCTGGACGTCGCTGATCGGCTTCGATGCCGAAGCCGCGCGGGAACGCATAGCCACGCTCCCCTGGGTCGAGGTTGCGGCGGTGCGCAAGGTCTATCCGCACACGCTGGAGGTGCGCATCGAGGAGCGTGAGCCCTTCGCGCTCTGGCAGCAGGGCAGCGAGCTTTCGGTCATCGAGCGGTCCGGCGCCGTGATCGCGCCGTTCTCCGGCGGCAAGCAGGCGCTGCTGCCGCTGATTGTCGGCACCGGCGCACCGGCCAAGGCGCCGGATTTCCTGGCCAGGATCAAGAAGTATCCAGAGCTTGCTGCGCGGGTCAAAGGCTATATCCGCATCGGCGAACGGCGTTGGGACCTGAAGCTGGAGAATGGCATCACGGTCAAGCTTCCCGAGGATGGCGAGGACCAGGCGATCGCCGATCTGGTCAGGATGGACCGCGAGAACGGGCTGCTGACGCGCGACATCGCCGCCGTCGATATGCGCCTTTCCGATCGTCTCGTCGTCCAGTTGACCCCGGAGGCGGCGACGCAGCGCGAGGCAGCGCTCAACGAAAAACCGAAAATGCCGAAGCGCAAGCCGGAGACGAAGATATGAGCTGGCTTGGCGGCAACAGCGATGCCTCGTCGCGCCGGTCCGGCATCATGACGGTGCTGGATGTCGGCTCGAGCAAGGTCTGCTGTGTGGTGGCCAAGCTCAAGCCGCGCGAGGACGGCATGCTGCTGCGCGGGCGCTCGCATCGCATCCAGGTGATCGGCATCGGCCACCAGAAATCGCAAGGCGTGAAATCGGGTGTCGTCATCGATCTCGACAGGGCCGAGCACGCCATCCGCCTTGCCGTCGATGCCGCCGAGCGCATGGCCGGCCTGACCGTCGATTCGCTGATCGTCAACATGACGGCTGGCCGGCTGAAGAGCGAAAGCTTCTCGGCAACCATCAATCTCGGCGGCCATGAGGCCGACGAGGCCGACATCAAGCGCGTGCTTGCCGCCGGCGCCAAGCAGGCGCTCCGGGCCGAGCGCGAGGTGATCCATTCGCTTCCTGTCGGCTTTTCGCTCGACGCCGAGCGCGGCGTCCGTGATCCGCGCGGGATGGTTGGCGACCAGCTCGGCGTCGACATGCATGTGCTGACGGGTGACGCGGCACCGTTGCGCAATCTGGAGCTTTGCATCAACCGTTCGCACCTCTCGGTCGAGCGCATGGTGGCGACGCCGTATGCCAGCGGGCTTGCCGCACTGGTCGACGACGAACTCGAAATGGGCGCGGCCTGCATCGACATGGGTGGCGGCACCACGACGATCTCGGTGTTTTCGGAAGGCAAGTTCGTCCATGGCGACGCCATCGCCATCGGCGGCAACCACGTCACACTGGACATGGCCAAGGGCCTGTCGACCTCGCTCGACGCCGCCGAGAGGCTGAAAGTGATGCATGGCTCGGCGCTGCCCGGCAGTGCCGACGATCGCGACCTGGTCTCGATACAGCCGATCGGCGAGGATGGCGAGGTGCCGCTGCAGATACCGCGTTCGGTGATGACGCGCATCATCCGGGCGCGCATCGACGAGACGCTCGAACTTTTGCGCGACCGGTTGAACAGGTCCGGCTACGGCAACGCCGTCGGCAAGCGCGTCGTGCTGACCGGCGGCGCCAGCCAGCTTTCCGGCCTGCCCGAGGCGGCGCGCCGCATTCTCGGACGCAATGTGCGCATCGGCCGTCCGCTCGGCGTGGCGGGCCTGCCGGAAGCGGCCAAGGGGCCGGCTTTCTCGACACCGGTCGGGCTTCTGATCTACCCGCAGATGGCGAATTTCGAGAGCCATCCGGCGAAAGGAATTTCCGGTCTCAGGATGACTGGAACAGGCGGAAAACTGCATCGAATGAGTCAGTGGTTGAGAGACAGTTTTTAAATCGACGGGGACAGCCCCATAGGCGGCCGCAGCGGCGAAGCGGCGGGAAAGGCAAAGGACGGAGACAATGACCATCAATCTGCAAAAGCCGGACATCACCGAGCTGAAGCCGCGCATCACCGTGTTCGGTGTCGGCGGTGGCGGCGGCAATGCCGTCAACAACATGATCACCGCAGGCTTGCGCGGCGTCGAGTTCGTGGTCGCCAATACCGACGCGCAGGCGCTGACCATGTCCAAGGCGGATCGCCTGATCCAGCTCGGCGCGCATGTCACCGAGGGCCTGGGTGCCGGATCGCAGCCGGAAGTCGGACGCGCGGCGGCGGAGGAATGCATCGACGAGATCGTCGATCATCTCTCCAACACCCATATGTGCTTCGTCACTGCCGGCATGGGCGGCGGCACCGGCACGGGGGCGGCGCCGGTTGTCGCACGTGCTGCGCGTGAGAAGGGGATTCTCACCGTCGGCGTCGTCACCAAGCCGTTCCATTTCGAAGGCCAGCGCCGCATGAAGACGGCGGATCTGGGCATCGAGGAATTGCAGAAATGCGTCGATACCCTCATCGTCATCCCCAACCAGAACCTGTTCCGGCTGGCCAATGACAAGACGACCTTCGCCGACGCGTTCGCCATGGCCGACCAGGTGCTCTATTCCGGCGTCGCCTGCATCACCGACCTGATGGTCAAGGAAGGGCTGATCAACCTCGACTTCGCCGACGTCCGCTCGGTCATGCGCGAGATGGGCAAGGCGATGATGGGGACGGGCGAAGCCTCCGGCGAGGGCCGCGCCATGGCCGCCGCCGAAGCCGCGATTGCCAACCCGCTGCTCGACGAGACCTCGATGAAGGGCGCCAAGGGCCTGCTGATTTCGATCACCGGCGGCCGCGACCTGACCCTGTTCGAAGTCGACGAAGCCGCGACTCGCATTCGCGAGGAGGTCGACCAGGAAGCCAACATCATCCTGGGTGCGACGTTCGACGAGGATCTCGAAGGCGTCATCCGCGTCTCGGTGGTTGCTACCGGCATCGACAAATCGGCAGCAGAAATCGCCGCCGCGCCGATCGCCATCCGCACGGCTCCGCCAAAGCCGGTCAGCCGCCCGGCCGCTCCGGTCACGGAAAGCCGTCCGGCGCCTGTCCAGCAGGGAGGCTACGAGCCACGCGCCGCCGATCCTGTAGCCGAGGCAATCCAACTCGCCGAGGCGAATGCCGCGCCGATGGCGCGTCCCGCGCCGGCTGCCCAGGTGGAAGATTTCCGCCCGCAGAGCAAGATCTTCCAGGCGCCGCCGGCCCAGCCGCAGCCGATGGTGCAGCCAATGGTTCAGCAAGCGATGCAGCCCGCGCCGCAGCGTGAAGTGCTTCAGCCGGCAGCCGCAGCGCCCCAGCGCATGCCGCGCGTCGAGGACTTTCCGCCGGTGGTGAAAGCCGAGGTGGAAGCCAAAAGCCGTCCGGCCGACCACGAGAACAGCGGACCGATGGGACTGCTCAAGCGCCTGACGAACGGCCTTACCCGCCGCGAAGAGGAGCCTGCACGGCTGCAGCCGGCGCAACCGCGCGAGCCGAAACTGCGCCAGGCGGCACCCGAAGTGCGCCGCCTTGCCAGCCAGGATCCGCAGCTTTACGCGCCACGCCGCGGCCAGCTAGACGACCAGGGCCGGCTGACGCCGCAGAGCAGGGCTGTCCAGGAAGACGATCAGCTGGAGATTCCGGCGTTCCTGCGCCGCCAGGCCAATTGATCTGTTAACGGTCCGTAACAGTTATTAACAGGCAGACAAGGAATTGTTTGCCTGTTAATCTTAAAAGCGATTGCAAAACAGGGTCTTACGAGACTATATCCGCTCCGGATCGCGGTTACAGATAGTAAGAAACCGTGATTTGGAGACTTTCTGCCGGACCACTATCTTCGCCCGAGCAACGTCGGTTTGCTGGGATTCGGGGAAGTGGCCCTGCCTGCCGATCAAAGAGCCGCGCCCTTGGGCTAATGAAGCGGACGTAGGCAGTACGGGCTATGGGGTTTGTTTTGCACGACTTTCAGACGACACTCAAATCGCGTGCGACGCTGACGGGCACCGGCGTTCACAGCGGCAATTCCGTTACCGTTCATTTCCTGCCGGCAGACGCTGATACGGGTGTCGTGTTCCAGCTTTCGAATGGAAGCGAGGACCGCGAGTTCCGTGCGCTCGTTTCCGAGGTCGGCGCCACCGATCTCTGCACCATGCTCGGCGATCCGGCAGGCGAGCACATCGCCACAGTCGAGCATCTGATGGCCACGGTTTTCGGGCTTGGCATCGACAATGTCCTCATAGAGATCGACGGCCATGAGGTTCCGATCCTTGACGGCAGCGCCATGGCGTTCGTGGAGGCGATCGATCAGGCGGGCATCGATACGCTGCCGGTCAAGCGCCGCTACATCCGTGTGGTCAAGCCGGTTCGCATCGAGAACGGTGCCTCCTGGGCGGAGTTCAGGCCCTATGACGGCACGCGCTTCGAAATCGAGATCGATTTCGAAAGCCCGGCGATCGGTCGTCAGCTCTTCGCATCCGACATGAACGCCGACATTTTCCGGCGCGATATCGCGCGGGCCCGCACCTTCGGTTTCATGAAGGACGTCGAGCGGCTGTGGGCAGCCGGCTATGCGCTCGGCTCCTCGCTGGAAAACTCCCTGGTGATCGGCGACGACAACCGTGTGATCAACATGGGAGGCTTGCGCTATCCCAACGAGTTCGTGCGCCACAAGACGATGGACGCCATGGGTGATCTGGCGCTGGCCGGCGCCCGGTTCATTGGCTGCTTCCGTTCCTATCGCGGCGGCCACAGGCTGAATGCGGCAGCGCTGCGCCGCCTTTTGTCGGACCGTTCGGCGTTCGAGATCGTCGAGACGACACGCCGCGAGCGCGGTCGTACCGCCGAGATGAGCGCCGTCTATGCGCCTGTCTACGCGCCCTGGATGATCTGATTCTTAACGTTTTTCGGGTTTTATGGCCGCCGGCCTGTGTTGCATGAATGCACCATTGGCCGGCGAAATCACGCAAGTGTGCGGGCTGCGCCAGGCTGCCACAAAAATGTGCGATTGGCCGGAGATAGCGTTGCCGGGCACGGCGATTATGGTTATGCCTGCTGCCCCAGAGCGAAATGACGACTGAAATGACGCCGAAAGGGCGGAATCCAATCATGTTCTTCAAGCGAATTGGTCAATCGAAAGCGCCGCATCGGGCTGTTTTCCTGGCGCTTTCGGTGGTTGTTCCATCGCTGTTCCTGTCGGCCTGCATGTCGTCCGAGAAGGATGTCGACCTGTCGACCTATGTCGAGCAGACCGAGCCGGCCGACGTTCTCTACAATCAGGGCCTCGCCAATCTGAATGCCGGGCGCCTGCAGGAGGCGAGCCGCAAATTCAGTGCGGTCGACCGCCAGCATCCCTATTCCGAATACGCCCGCAAATCGATGGTGATGGGTGCCTTTGCCGACTATCGCCAGGGCAACTATACCGAGGCGATCGGTTCGGCTAAGCGCTATCTCACGCTCTATCCGTCGACCGACGACGCTGCCTATGCTCAGTACATCATCGGGCTGAGCTACTACCGGCAAATCAGAGATGTCACCCAGGACCAGAAGGAAGCGCGCCAGACCGTGCAGACGATGCAGGATCTGGTGACGCGCTGGCCCGATTCCGAATATGTCGACGACGCCAAGGAAAAGATCCGCTTCGCCAACGACCAGCTCGCCGGCAAGGAGATGCAGATCGGCCGCTACTATCTCGAACGCCGTGAATACATCGCCGCCGTCAAACGGTTTCGCGTCGTGGTGGAGACCTATTCCAACACGCGCCATGTCGAAGAAGCGCTCGCGCGCCTTACCGAAACCTATTATGCCATGGGGCTGACATCGGAAGCGCAGACTGCCGCTGCTGTGCTCGGCACCAACTATCCCGACAGCGTGTGGTACAAGGATTCCTACAAGCTCCTGCAGACTGGTGGGCTCGAGCCGCGCGAGAATGCGGGCTCGTGGATCGCCAAGGCCGGGAAGCTGATCACCGGCGCCTGAGCGGCGCGTCACCATGCTTTCCAGACTGTCGATCCGCGACATCGTTCTGATCGAGAAGCTGGACATCGACTTCTCGTCCGGTCTTTCGGTGCTGACCGGGGAAACCGGCGCCGGAAAATCCATCCTGCTCGACGCGTTGTCGCTGGCGCTTGGCGCCCGCGGTGACGCCTCGCTGGTGCGGCATGGCGCAGCACAGGGCCAGGTCATCGCCGTGTTCGACGTGCCGCGCAACCATCCTGCGCGCATGTTGCTTGCCGACAATGCTATCGAGGACGATGGCGACATCATTCTGCGCCGCGTCCAGACGGCGGATGGCCGTACCCGCGTCTTCGTCAACGACCAGCCTTCCAGCGTGACGTTGATGCGCGACGTCGGTCGCGCGCTGGTTGAGATCCATGGCCAGCACGACGAGCGTGCCCTGGTCGATCCCGGCGCCCATCGCGAATTACTGGACAGCTTCGGCGGTCATCTTGGTGCTGTCCGGGCGACCGGCGAGGCATGGCGGCACTGGCGGGCCTGCGAACAGGAACTTTCGCGACATCGCGCCAAGGTGGAGGCGGCGGCCCGCGAGGCCGACTATCTGCGCGCCGCGGTCGCCGAATTGACGAAGCTCGATCCCCAGCCCGGCGAGGAAGCCGACCTTGCCGAATTGCGGGCCTCGATGATGCGAGCGGAAAAGATCGCCTCTGAAATCCACGACGCGCAAGATGTGCTCTCGGGCCCGTCCTCGCCCTTGCCGCAACTCGCCAGTCTGTTGCGGCGGCTGCAGCGCAAGGTGACCGAGGCGTCCGGCCTGCTCGACGACGTGGTCAAATCGCTCGATGAGGCGATGCTGTCGCTCGACGCGGCGCAATCGGGCGTGGAAGCGGCACTTCGCGCCACCGAATACGATCCGCGGCGGCTGGAACAGGCCGAGGAGCGGCTGTTTTCGCTGCGCGCTGCCTCACGCAAGCACAGTGTGGCGGTCGACGATCTGGCGCAATTGCGCGACACGATGGCCGCCGATCTCGCCGATCTCGACGCCGGCGAGGAGCGCCTGCACGGGCTGGAGAAGCAAGCCGCCGCTGCACGCGAGACCTACGACATTTCCGCAGCACAGCTTTCGTCGCTTCGCCATGCGGCGGCGGTCGGACTGACCAAGGCGGTAATGGCCGAACTGCCGGCACTGAAGCTCGAACGGGCCGCGTTCATCGTCGAGATGGCAAGTGAGGCCGAGAGCCGCACGGAAGACGGCATCGATCAGGTCGAGTTCTGGGTGCGCACCAATCCCGGCACAAGACCGGGCCCGATGATGAAAGTCGCCTCCGGTGGCGAACTTTCACGGTTTCTGCTGGCGCTGAAGGTGGCGCTGGCCGACCGCGGCTCGGCACCGACCTTAGTCTTCGATGAAATCGACACCGGCGTTGGCGGCGCGGTGGCGGACGCCATCGGCCAAAGGCTGGCGCGGCTGTCGAAGCGCGTGCAGGTGCTTTCGGTTACGCACGCGCCGCAAGTGGCGGCACGCGCGGCGACGCATTTCCTGATCTCCAAATCCGGCAGCGCCGATCGTGTCGCCACCGGCATCGCCGAGATGGACCGGACGGCGCGCCAGGAAGAGATCGCGCGTATGCTTGCCGGGGCGACCATCACCGACGAGGCGCGTGCGGCGGCCGAGCGGCTGCTTCGCGAAAACACCGCAGCCTAGCAGAGCTCATGCTCGGCGTGTGAATCGAGTCAGGATGTGGCTCCATCCTGCTGTTCAGGAATGATTTTCTCAAAATCCTGATCTATTGTGGCGCGCCACCGCTGCAGCGCCGCGCGTCCTTTCTGACGCGCAAAGGACGCTGTAGCAATTTGATTTTTGCGCATGACCCCGAAAATCGTTCCGGTCTTCGGGGTCATACGTCGAGGAGCCGTGCATGTCCGAAAAACCCGTCGATTCACTCAGCGAAAGTGAAGCAGCTAGCGAGCTGAAGCGATTGGCCGAGGAAATCGCCGGTCATGACAAGCGTTACCACGCCGAGGACGCGCCGACGATTTCGGACGCGGCCTACGACGCGCTGCGGCGGCGCAACCTCGCCATCGAACAGCGGTTTCCCACCCTTGTGCGCGAGGATTCGCCGTCTCGCAAAGTCGGCGCGGCGGTGTCGGAAAAATTCCGCAAGATCGTGCATGCCATTCCGATGCTGTCACTCGACAACGCTTTTGCCGATGCGGATGTGATCGATTTCGTCGGCCGCATTCGCCGCTTCCTCAGGCTCGGCGCCGACGCGCCGCTGGCGATGACGGCCGAGCCGAAGATCGACGGCCTGTCGCTGTCGCTGCGCTACGAGGCCGGACGGCTGGTGACGGCGGCAACGCGGGGCGATGGCCAGGTCGGCGAGGATGTGACGGCCAACGCCCGCACCATCGCCGAGATTCCCAATGTGCTTTCAGGCGATTTTCCGGATGTGCTGGAAGTGCGTGGCGAGGTCTATATGCGCCTCACCGATTTCGCCGAGCTCAATCGCCGCAATGCCGAGGCCGGAAAGCAGGTTTTTGCCAATCCGCGCAACTCGGCGGCGGGCTCCTTGCGCCAGCTCGACACCTCGATCACCGCCAGCCGGCCGCTGCGGTTTTTTGCCTATACCTGGGGCGCGGTGAGCGCCATGCCCGCCGACACGCAGATGGGCATGGTAGCGGCGTTCGAGCGCTTGGGCTTCAGGGTCAATCCGCTGATGAAGCTGTTCGACAGCGTCGAAGGGCTGCTCGAACATTACCGGCTGATCGAATCCAACCGGGCGACGCTCGGCTACGACATCGACGGCGTCGTCTACAAGGTGAACAGCCTCGAGCTGCAGCAGCGATTGGGCTTCGTATCACGCTCGCCGCGCTGGGCGATCGCACACAAATTCCCGGCCGAGAAGGCGACGACGATCCTGACCGGCATCGACATCCAGGTCGGCCGCACCGGCGCGCTGACGCCGGTGGCGCGGCTGGTGCCGGTGACGGTCGGCGGCGTCGTGGTGACCAACGCAACGCTGCACAATGAGGACTATATCAAGGGCATCGGTAATAACGGTCAGCCGATCCGCGAAGGCCGTGACATTCGCATCGGCGACACGGTGAGCATCCAGCGTGCTGGCGATGTCATCCCGCAGGTCATCGACGTGGTCATGGAAAAGCGGCCGACCGACAGTATGCCATATGTTTTCCCGGAGCTTTGCCCGGCCTGCGGCAGCCACGCCGTGCGCGAGGAGGGTGAAGCAGTAAGGCGCTGCACCGGCGGATTGATCTGCCCCGCGCAAGCGGTGGAGCGTCTGCGCCATTTCGTGTCTCGCGGTGCTTTTGATATCGAAGGGCTCGGTGAGAAGCAGATTGAGTTCTTCTTCCATGCCGAGGATCCATCACTACGCATCTATTCTCCGGCCGACATCTTCACGCTGAAGGCACGGCAGGCAGCATCGCTGACCAAGCTCGAGAATGTCGACGGTTTCGGCGCGACCTCGGTACGCAAGCTGTTCGCGGCAATCGACGATCGGCGGCAGATCGAGTTCTCGCGCTTCCTCTACGCGCTCGGCATCCGCCACATCGGCGAGACCAACGCCAAGCGGCTGGCCCGCCATTTCCTTTCCTTTGCCGCTTTCCGTGAAGCCGGGCAAAACGCCGTCATGCCGGTCGGCAAGGGCGACCCTGGCAGCGCTGGGTGGCAGGAGTTGAACGGCATCAACGGCATCGGCTCGATCGTTGCCGAGGCGGTGGTCGACTTCTTCGCTGAAGATCATAACCGGCAGGCGCTCGATGCATTGCTGGCGGAAGTAACTGTGCTCGACGAGGAGCCGGTCGGTGGCGTGTCGTCGCCCGTCTCCGGCAAGACGGTGGTCTTCACCGGCGCGCTGGAGAAGATGTCGCGCGACGAGGCCAAGGCGATGGCCGAAAAGCTCGGCGCCAAGGTCGCCGGCTCGGTGTCGAAGAAGACCGATCTCGTCGTTGCCGGACCAGGTGCGGGCTCCAAGCTCAAACTCGCCACCGAACTCGGTATCGAAGTGATCGACGAGGATACGTGGTTGGCGCGGATCGGCAAGGTGTGACGGTGGCATTTAACGGTTTCGGCCAAAAGGCCATTCCCTTCCTCAAGGCACTCGATTTTCATCAGAGCCGGGACTGGTTCCTGGAAAACCGCGACCTCTTCGAATGCGAACTGCGCGACCCCTTTGGCGATCTGGTCGAAACGCTCTCCGAGCGCTTCGCGGCGGTAGGGCTGGGTTTGCGCGGCGATCGCAAGAAGTCGCTGTTCCGGATCAATCGCGACGTGCGTTTCGCCAGGGACAAACGACCCTATAACCGGCATCTGTCGGCAATCCTTTCGCCTGACGGCACCAAGATGGAACAGGGCGTATTTTTCCTCCATATCGGGCTTGAGCGCTGCTTTGCCGGCATTGCCTGGTGGCAGCCCGGCCCGGCACTGCTGCTGGCGATGCGCAACGCCATCGCGACGCGGCCGGGTGACTTCCGGGCGCTGATCAAGGCGCTGAAGCAAAACCGTCTCGAACTTGATGCGGAAGGTTGCATGAAGCGAGCGCCGCGCGGCTTCGAGCATGTCACGGAGCCCGATCTCGCCGCGGCCATCCGCAACCGGCATTTCGCCGTCCGGCACGAAATCGACCCTGCGGGAATCCATGGGCCGGCATTGGTCGACGAGCTTGTCGATTTTGCCTTGCGGGCCAAGCCGTTGCTCGACTGGGGCAGGGCGATCGAAGGCCAGGTCGAGTAGACTGGCCGAGTTCTACCAATCATTTCCGCTGATCATTGGCTCAAGCGAATTGGTGTGACAAGGCTGGCGGTGCTCCCTACATACGGCCTTTCCCCCGCATCGGCCCGAAAATCGGAATCGATTTCGGAAAGCCCGAGGCGTGGATTAAAGCGTTAGAGCGTCCGCGTCCAAAGGACGAGCGGCGCTCTAGGGAGTGGCTGATGTCGGCGGAAGCAATCTCCGAAAACGGTGCGAAGAGCGAATTCTGGCAAGGCGTGCGGCTCAGCATGCCTGTCGTGGTGGCGTCGGCGCCGTTTGCGCTGCTGTTTGGCGCTATCGCTGTCGACAACGGCTTCACTGTGCTTGAAGCCTTCCTGATGAGCGCCATGGTTTTCGGCGGCGCCAGCCAGATGGTGGGCATCGAATTGTTCGGGCAGCATGTCGCGCCATGGCTGATCGTGCTGTCGATCTTCGCCGTGAATTTCCGCCATGTGCTTTACTCGGCGGGTATCGGCCGGCGCATCGCACACTGGCCGCTGTTCCAGCAGGCGATAGGCTATTTCATCCTCACCGATCCGCAGTTCGCCGTAGCCGAGCGCAAGGCGGAAGCCGGCGAAACCGTCGGCTTCGCCTGGTATCTCGGCCTCGGGCTGCCGGTCTATGTGTTTTGGGTGATCGAAAGCGCGCTGGGCGCGGTGTTCGGCAGGCTCATCCCGAACACGCATGCACTGGGCATCGATTTCCTGCTGCCGATCTATTTCCTCGGACTGGTCCTGGGCTTCCGCAAACGGCCGCTGTGGTTGCCGGTGGTCGTCGCCAGTGCGGCCGCCTCGATCATCGCCTACAAGACGGTCGGCTCGCCTTGGCACGTCTCAATCGGCGCCGTGGCTGGCGTGCTGCTGGCGGTCATCCTGCCGCCGCACCACAGCGGCGTCGAGGCGAAGCCATGAGCACAACCTTGTGGATCATCATCGCCGGTGCGCTCGCGACCTATCTCACTCGCATCGGCGGGCATCTTGTCATCTCGCGCTTCGAAAACATTCATCCGCGTGTCGAAGCAGGCCTGAACGCCGTGCCGGCGGCAGTGCTGACCACACTGGTGGCGCCGGCTGCCCTTACCGCCGGACCGGCGGAATGGGCGGCGCTGATCGTCACCGCGCTGGTGTCGCTACGGGGCGGGCTCATGGCGATGTTTTTGGCCGGCGCCGCCGTGCTGGTCCTCGCTCGGCAGTTCGTCGGATAACCGGACCGGCTGAGTACGCCGCGCGCAGTCTTTCCATTCTGACACCCGGCACGTCGGCCAGGCGCGAGAACCCTGCTCTCGCGAAACGTTCCTGGAAGGCGCGCTTCTACGGTATCCTCCCATCCATCTCCGGGAACAGAACGACGCTTTCCTGTGCGGTCGGTTCGTTGCGGGCGCCGATAAAGGTGGCGGGCGTGCTTGCCCGGTTCACGGCAACGTGAAGCACGTTGGCGGGAATATAGAGATAGTCGCCGGGATGCACGACGTCCCGAAACTGCAGTTCGTCGCCACTCCACATCTCCAGCTCGTCTCCGCTCAACATATAGAATGCTGTTTCGTGGCGTGCGTGGACGTGGGCCTTGGTCCGTTTCCCCGGAGGTATCGTGGCAATGCCCAGCCAAAGCGCCTTCGCGCCGACGGTCTCAGCACTTATTCCCGGTAGATAGTCCGACCCCTGCTCGGCCCGATAAGCCTCGCCACCCCTGACGACTACAGCCTTGCCGTCGCTTGGCGCCACACTGTCCGTTCCGGACGATTGCTTCAACATCGTCATTTCGACCTCCATTTGTGATAGTCTGGGCGAAGAACGGCCAAAATGACCACACGTCCGGCCGAAGTCCTAAAGGGGAGGCGAAAAGTTCCGAATTCTTCCGAAGCCGATAAGCGGAATGTCGCAGCACCGCGATGCTTAGCGTTCGGACCGTTCGTGCTCGACATGCTGCGCGGGGCGCTCGTCCGCGAGGGCCGACCTGTTGCGCTCGGGCAAAAAGGCTTGTCGTTGCTTCAAGCCCTGCTGGAGGCACCAACGCAAGTGCTCAGTAAGACGGCACTCATGGAAGCGGCTTGGCCCGATGCTGTTGTAGAGGAAAGCAATCTCTCGGTGCAGATTGCCGCCCTGCGCAAGCTGCTCGGCCCACAGCCGGACGGCAGCGCGTGGATCGCCACGGTTCCCCGCACTGGATATCGTTTCGCCGGCAGCGTTCGTGTACTGGACGGCGCTGCAGACGGTGCTCCCGGCCAGCCGGCGAGTCTCTACGAAAGGCCGGCCATCGCGGTCCTGCCGTTCGCCAATGTCAGCGGCGACCGGGAACAGGCCTATCTGGCTGACGGCATCACCGAGGACATTATCACCGCGCTGACGAGGTTCCGCTGGTTCCGCGTGATCGGGCGCAATTCCAGCTTCGTCTACAAGGACAAGCCCGTCGACTCCAAGCGGGTGGCACACGAGCTTGGCGTTCGTTATGTGCTGGAAGGCAGCGTGCGCCGATCCGGCCGCCATATCCGTGTCTCGACGCAACTGGTCGATGCCGCTTCTGCCAATCAGATCTGGGCCGAACGATACGAGATGGAAATGACGGAGGCCTTCGCCGTCCAGGATGCGATAGCCGAGCGGGTGGCAGGCGCGATCGAGCCCGAACTTCTCAAGACGGAGTCGCTTCCAGCCGCTGCGCGCAGCAGCGGAAACGCGACGGCCCGGGACCTGGTGCGGCAAGGTACCTGGCATTTCCACCATGTCGGCCGTCAAACTCACTTGAGTGCCCGCAAGCTGTTTCGGGAGGCGTGCAGGCTCGACCCTGAACTGGCAGAGGCCCATCTCTGGCTCGGCCGCGTGAGCGCCGGCATCGTTGCTTACGGCTGGAGCGACAAACCAGCACAGGATATCCGGGAAGGCCTGGATGCAGCCCTGAAGGCGGTTCGGCTCGACGAGAAGAACCCCTATTCGCATTACGCGCTGGCCATCTGCAGCATCTACGCCAATGCACCGGAACAGGCCGTTCTTGCCGCGGAAAAGGCGATCGAGATCAGCCCAAGCTTCGCCCTTGGCCATCTGGTGTTGGGAATGGGGCAGCTTTTCCGCGGCAGCGCATCCGAAGCGATAGCGCCGCTCGAACACGGCCTTATGTTGAACCCTTACGATCCGCAGAACTTCGTCTGGTTCAATGTCCTGGCGCTCGCATATCTGTTCGCAGGACAGGCAAACGAGGCGCTTGCCGCAGCCATCAAGGCGCGCAAGATCGCTCCCGATTGGCGGCCTGCCCACGAAACACTCGCCTGCTGCTACGTTTCGCTCGGCCACCTGCCGGAGGCAAGATCTTGCGTTGAGCCGATGCGGGAAATGGAAAATCCTTCAGGCGATGCCTTGGCGCCGCTCAGGCTGCGCAATCCACATTGGGCAAACGAGATGGCACATCTGTTGAAGAAAGCCGGTTGGCAGCAATAAGACTACAGGCCATTCCCTGCAGATTGACATCGTCTGCGCGTGGCGTGCTTCGCGCAGCTGTTGGGGCAGCACAAGCCAAGGTCCGTCTCGCACTCAGGGCGATGCTGGTTTCGGGCCGATAGCTGACCCACTCCTTTCCGAAACTCAAATCTTCTGGTCGTGCGGCAGCGGTGCGGTTGCCTTTTCCAGCCATGCCAGCGTCTCGCCGTCGAGCATCGGGCCGATCTCGGTCAGCACACGCGCGTGGTATGTGTCGAGCCAATGCAGCTCGTCGCGCGTCAAAAGGTCGGACCGCACCAGCCTGGTGTCGATGGGCGCCAACGTTAGCGTCTCGAAACCGTGCATGGCGATGTCGCCGCCTTCGATCGGCTCAGCCGGTGTCACCAGGACGAGGTTCTCGATTCGGATGCCGTAAGAACCCTCCTTGTAGTAGCCCGGCTCGTTGGAGACGATCATGCCTGCCAGCAGCTTTTCAGTGCCGGTCCTGGCGATGCGCTGCGGGCCCTCGTGCACGGCCAGATAGGAGCCGACGCCGTGGCCGGTGCCATGGGCGAAATCGCAGCCATGTTTCCACAGGGCAAGGCGCGCCACGGCATCGATCTCGGAGCCACGCGTGCCCGGGGGGAAACGCAGCATGGAAATACCGATCATGCCCTTCAGCACCAGCGTGAAGCGTTCGCGCATTTCCTCGGTCGGTGTGCCGATCGGCACGGTGCGGGTGATGTCGGTGGTGCCGTCCTGATACTGCCCGCCCGAATCGAGCAGGAACAGTTCGCCAGACTGAAGCTTTCGGCTGGTGGCGCGGGAAACGCGGTAGTGCATGATGGCGCCGTTCGGGCCCGCGCCCGAGATGGTGTCGAAAGACACATCGCGCAGCGGCATCTGCGTTTCCTCGCCGGTGCTGCGGCGGCACTCCTCCAGTTTGGTGACGACCGCGATTTCGTCGAGCTTGCCGGGTTCTTGGCGGTCGAGCCAGCAAAGCAGCTTGGCGACCGCGGCGCCATCGCGGCGATGCGCGGCGCGGGCGCCGTTGATCTCGGCCTGGTTCTTCGTTGCGCGTGGGATGCGGGCAGGGTCGGGCGCGGCAATGACAGTGCCGCCATTGTCCTCGACCAGCATCCTGAGCTTCTCCGCCGCCAGCACCGGGTCCAGCGCGATCTTCGCGCCGCCCTTGGCGAGGGCTGCGATCGCCGCTTCGAATTCACTGGGTTCATGCAATTCGGCGAGTTGCGTCAGATAGGCCGCGACAGTGCGCGAAAACTTGCGCTGATCCATGAAAAGCAGGTGCGCCCCATCGGCGGCGAGCACGGCGAAGCCGAGTGCCAGCGGCGTATGCGGCACGTCGCCGCCGCGGATGTCGAAGGCCCAGGCGATGGAGGACGGGTCGGTCAGCACGGTGTGGGTGGCGCCATCCTTGCCAATGGCCTCGGCCAGCCGCGCCAGCTTGTCCTTGGCCAGTTCGCCGGCAAAGGCGATCGGATGAATCTCGACCGGCGCCAGCGGCGGGTCGGGCTGGTCCTCCCAGATGGCGTCGATCGGATTCTTCTCGAGCGGCACCAATGTCGCTCCCGATTTTTCGGCCGAAGCTTTCAGCGCCTTCATGTCGCCGACCGTCTGCAGCCAGGGATCGAAGCCGAGCCGCACGCCCTTGCCGAGATTGTCCTTGATCCAGGTGGCGGGTGGATTGTCGACCAGGCTTTCGATCGAAAAGATGTCGAGATCGACCTCCTGGCGCACCTGCAGCGTGTAGCGCCCGTCGACGAACATGACGGCACGGTCGCCAAGCACGATGGCGACGCCGGCCGAACCGCTGAAGCCGGTCAGCCATCTCAGCCGCGCCGAGCGGTCGGCGACATATTCGCCCTGGTGCTCGTCGGCACGAGGCACGATGAAGCCATCCAGCCCGTTGACCGCCAGCCATTGACGCAGCAACGCCACACGCGGCTTGCCGACGGCGGGGTCGCCGGCAGAATCAAAAGTCTGGAACATCTGGCCTCTCCTCGGATGCTGGCGCGACCGTAGCGCATGACCCCGAAAATCGGAATCGACTTTTGCTGCGCTGATCGTCGGAAAATCAGCGCAAGATCAAAGTGCTACAGCGTCCGCCGCCTGGCAACCGGTGGGGTTTGGTCCAGCAACATCGCTTTTTCGCATAGACGCCATGCAGAATCAGCGATTTTCAAATAGGTCAGCAGGCCTTACCTTTTCGATGTGGAGGAACGAGTCTTATTGCCCTGCAAAGGAGACCATCATGTCCACGATTTCAGCCAGACGCGGATTTTTCAGAAGCGCCATGAACGCTCTCATCGAAGCGCGCCAGCGCGAAGCGAGCCGCTATGTGAGCGGCGTTTTGCTTGGTTTTGACGACGAAACGCTGAAAGCGCACGGCTACGATCGCGAAGAACTGAGGAAGACGGCAAGGTCGCGCTACGTTTGAGCGAATTTACGGCTTGCGATTGAAGGTGTTGCGCGTCACCGCTTGAGGTGGATCGTGACCCAGCCTTCGCGGTGCAACGTCCTGACATGGCGGAACTGCTGGCCGATATAGGCCGAGACCACCGCCTCGCGCTGCCGGTTGAGAATGCCTGACACTACGATCGAGCCGCCCAGGGTGATATGCTTGGCCATTTCGGGCGCCAGCCGCATCAGCGGCCGCGCCAGTATGTTGGCGACGATGAGGTCGAAGGGCCTGCGCGCGGCAAAGATCGGATGGTGGAAGCCCGGCGCCGTCACCGTTTCGACGAGCGCCTTGACGTGATTGAGCCGCGCATTGGCGGCGGCGACCGTTATGGCGACCGGATCGATGTCGGTCGCCAGCACTGGGATATGGGCGAGCTTGGCCAGCGCGATGGCCAGCACCGCACTGCCGGTGCCGAGGTCGAGCGCGTTGCGCGGGCGCTCGCGCCGCACGACCTGTTCCAGCATTTCAAGGCAGCCGGCGGTGGTGCCGTGATGGCCGGTGCCGAAAGCCAGGCCGGCCTCGATCTCGATGGCGAGCTCGCCGCTGTGGCGCTTCCTGCGGTCATGCGCGCCGTGAACGAAGAAACGGCCGGCCCGCACCGGCTTCAGTCCCTCCAACGAACGCGTCACCCAGTCGATATCAGGCACCGGCTCCCGGGTAATCGGCATCGACAGGGCGAGCCCGGCAAGAATGTCTTTCACGCGCGCCTCGACGGCATCGACATCGCCGTCGGCATAGAGCGACACTTCGTGGATGTCGCGGTCCTCGTCGACCTCGAGCACGCCAATCGGCAGGCCCTCGTCTTCGAAGGCCGCTTCGAACGCCGCGAAGATACGGTCGGCCTCGATCTTTCCAGTGGTGAAATAAAGTCGCGTTTGGGTCATCAAACGATATTTTTGTTTGAGCATGATCTTTTCCGAAAACCGGTCCCACCTTTCGGGATCATGCTCTAACCTTCCGCCAGCCGCTTGAGCTTGGCGATGGCAGCGTCCGGGCTTTCGCCATAAGCGATGGTGCCGGCGAAGTCGCCCCTGGCGTTGAGCAGCAGCACCGAAGCGGTGTGGTCCATCGTGTAGTCGCCGTTGCCCGTATCGACCTTCTTCGAATAGATGCCGAAGGATTTGGCCATGGCGCGAACCTTGTCCGGGTCGCCTGATATGCCGAGGATGCGGTCGGAGAAATTGCTGATATAGGCGTTCATGATTTCGGGCGTGTCGCGCTCCGGGTCGACGGTAACGAAATAGGCGCGCAGGTTCTTGCCATCGTCACCCAACGTCTTCAGCCAGCCGGCCAGTTCGAACAGCGTGGTCGGGCAGACTTCCGGACAATGGGTGAAGCCGAAGAAGACGACGCTGGGGTGGCCGCGAAAGGCAGCCTCGGTGATCGGAGCGCCCTTCTGGTCGACCAGGGTGAACGGCGCGCCGAACGGCTCGCCGCCATAGTGCCCGCGGTACCATTCAAAGGTGAGCCAGCCGATGCCCGCCGCCATCAGGACGAGAATGCCGACCAGTATTGAACGCATCATCAATTGGGTGTCCGTCGTGATTTCATTGGCGCCATATCGGCGCAAAGCCTGTTCGGCGAACACTCTTAACGGTTTGATCTCACGCGCGCAAAGATGTCGCGTTGCCGCAACCGGCTTTCCTGTCAAAAGGGTGAGCAGCTTGCAAAGCGCTGCCGCCCGTCCCACCTGAGGTCGGCAAAACTCGAACCGCAGGAGGCTTCCTTGCGAAAACTGATCGGCGGCGCTTTGGCCGCATGCCTTGTCATCGGTGCCGGTGCGGCTGTCGCCCAGGAAGTGGGCAAGGTCGGCGTCGACTGGCTCGGCAACGACATCATCATCGAGGCGATCAAGGATCCGAAGGTCGAAGGCGTGACCT
The DNA here is from genome assembly GCA_004020315.1 of Mesorhizobium sp. GTDB lineage: Bacteria > Pseudomonadota > Alphaproteobacteria > Rhizobiales > Rhizobiaceae > Mesorhizobium. The sequence goes on along the minus strand of SAQG01000002.1, from coordinate 302,375 downwards.
GCCACGTCTCCTATTTCGATCGCGGCGTAATCGATCGCCTGCAGAAGGGCAACTGGTTCGAGGATCCGTCCGATTCTTCGATCTCCTGCCGCCAGACCGGGCCGATCACCATCGGCGACATCGATATGAGCGAGGCCGGTGAGGAAGTGTTCAAGCAAGGCATCAGCCTGATCTGGAAGAAGCAGGTGGTGAACCGCATCTACGACAAAACCAATGAAACCCTGGTCTATCTGTCGCATTCGCGCCAGGTGCAGGACGGTTCAGCGAAAATGTCGGTCACCACGGTGCCGCTCTATGGCCAGAACGTAGTGTGGACCAACGGCAAGCCGAAATAGAATTTGAAGTCCTACAGCGTCTTTTGCGCGTCCAAACGGATGCGCGGCGCTGTAGTTCGGCTTGCGAGAGCGTTTGCGGCGGCGTAAAGCCGCCGGCATGGACCGTCCCGAAAATCTTGTCCTGAAAGACCCCGAGCCGCGCATCCACCCGACCGCGGAATTGAAGGCGTGCAAGCTTGGGCGCTACGCCTCGATCGGCGAGCGGGTCATCCTGCGCGAGGTATCGGTCGGCGACTTCTCCTATTTCGAGCGTCACGCGGAGGCGATCTACACGACGATCGGCAAGTTCTGTTCGATCGCCGCCAACAGCCGGATCAACGCGCTGGAGCACCCGGTTGAGCGGTTGACCCAGCACAAGGTCAGCTACCGCCCGAACGAATATTTTCGCTGGCTGGGCGTCGACGCGGCGTTCCGGGAACGGCGGCGGGCGAAGTCGGTCACCATCGGCCACGATGTCTGGATCGGCCATGGCGCGGTGATCATGCCTGATGTGACCATCGGCAATGGCGCTATCGTCGGCGCCAACGCGGTGGTGACGCGCGATGTACCTGCCTATGCGATCGTCGCCGGCGTGCCGGCCAAGCCGCTGCGCCAGCGTTTTGCCGAGAAAACCGCTGCTCGGATTGAAAGCCTCGGCTGGTGGGACTGGTCGGTCGAAAAACTCGCCAGGGCCATTCCCGACATGCAGGCAATGCCGATCGAGGCCTTTCTCGATCGTTGGGAGAACGACGACCCCTGATTGGCACAGGCGGGAAGGACCAGACGTTTTTCGTCTGCACGGGCACCATGGCAGCAACCCACAAGGTGTTTTTCCTGGTCGTGCGCTGTCGTGTGTATCTAATTGTGCCCGTAAATCAGCCTCTTCGAGGGAACCCGGAACGGCTGCCGGCTGTTACCCCATGCCATTGAGGATTTTTCGATGATCGAGAAGTTTTTCACCAGGATTGCCACTACGGTCGCGCACATTGCCGGCTTGGCGCCGACATTTGCGGTCTGCTGCCTGTTCATCGTGGTCTGGGCGGTGAGCGGGCCGTTGTTCGGCTTTTCGGATACGTGGCAACTCGTCATCAATACCGGCACGACGATCGTCACCTTCCTGATGGTGTTTCTCATCCAGAACACCCAGAACCGCGATGGCGCCGCGATCCAGGCGAAGCTCGATGAATTGATCCGGGTCAGCAAAGCCAAAAACAGCTTTATCGGTATCGAGCATCTGACCGAATCCGAGGTTCAGGAGATCCGCGAAAAATGTGAGCGCGCGGCGAAGCGGCATGACCAGCAGGTCGCCGATATGGCGGTCAAGAAAGCCGCTGCGCAGAAGCACGGCTCGAAGACGCATGCCGCGTGAGCGTCAGCTTTCCATGAACGCCGCGAACGCTTCCTTGTGGTCCGGGTGCCAGCGCGATAGAGCAGGGCGGTTCTCGATGATGTCGCCGATCGCCCAGGCCATGCGCTTTTCGTCCATGCGCCGCGTCGCCTCGTTGTCGGGGCACAGGATGTAGAAATCGCCACGCACCAGCGAGGCCAGCATGAAGTCGATCACCTGCTCGCCTGTCCAGGCGCCGGCGGGCTTTTCGGTCGCACCCTCGGTCAGGCCCGTAAATGTGAACCCCGGAATGAGCAGATGCGCCGCAATCTTGGCGCCGGGCTCGTTGCGCAACGCATGCGCCAGGCCTTCGGTAAAGGTCTTCACGCCGGATTTGGAGACATTGTAGGCAAGGTTGCCGGGCGGCGTGGTGATGCCTTGCTTGGAGCCGGTGTTGACGATCAGGCCCGGTTTTCCTGCAGCCAGCATACGCGGCGCGAAGGCCTCGACGCCATGGACGACGCCCCAGAAGTTGATGTCCAGCAGCCGTCTCCAGGCATCGCGGTTCTCCCAGGGTTTGCCGGGATTGTTGCCGACGCCGGCATTGTTCATCAACAGCGACACGCCGCCGAAGGCACCGAACGTCCTTTCGGCCAGCCGATCGACTTCGTCGGCTTTCGAGACGTCGGTGGCGACAGCAAGTACCGCGCTATCGCCGGCAATCATGGCAACGGCGCGGGCAGCCTCATCGAGCCGCGCCCCATCGAGATCGGCAAGCACGATTTTCAGGCTCATCGCTGCCAGCCGCTTGGCCGCGGCAAGGCCGATGCCGCTTGCGCCGCCGGTGATGACGGCAACGTTGCCGGAGGCAAGGGCAGGCAGAACGGTCTGGATTTCGGCATCGGTGGTCATGGGCGATAGTGTCCTTGTTCAGGTTGCGCCGAACTTAACGCGGCGACGGGCTCGCGCAAGCCGCTTTGGTGTCCTTGGGTTGACCATATCGGCAGGCGCTGCGCATGCTGTCCGTGTAAGAAGGAGATTACCGATTGACCGACTGGATCGAGATCCTGAAAGAACAGACCGCCACCGGCGACCAGATGAGCCGCGAGGTTTCGCAAATGCTTGCCAATCCCGACATCAGCGAAGCGCAAGTGAGGACGCTGTTTTCGGCGCTCGAAAAACAAGCGGAATTCGTCGAGAAGCTGCGCATGGCGCTGGAGAAATTCGGCCATGATTTTTCGGTGATCAAGGCCGCCGAGCGCCTGGAGGAACGCTATGCCGACCTCGCGGCTTCCGTGGCCGAGAAGCTGAAAGCGATGCGGGAATAGGCAGACCTATTTTTCGACCAGCCTCTCGAACCGCCTGTCCGGTACGAACCAGATCATGGCAACCAGCACATAGAGCGCGACGCTGATCCATTGACTGGCGAAGGCCAGCGGAATGGCGGCGATGTAGAGGACCACCGAGATCTTTTCCTTGCGGTCGGTGCCCAGCGCTCTGGCGAAGATAGTGTTGTTGCCATGCAGCCGGTGCAGCATGACGACCAGAATGAAGTAGGCGGTCGCGCAAAGCGCCAGGACAACACCGTAAACGGCGACAGGCACCGGCGCGAAATGGTTTTCACCCATGAAGGCCGTGGTGACGGGCATCAGCGACAGCCAGAACAGCAGATGCAAATTCGCCCACAGCACGCGGCCATCGACGCGCTGCACGGTGTGGAACATGTTGTGCAGATTGTTCCAGTAGATGCCGACATAGATGAAGGACAGCACGTAGCTGAGAAAGGTCGGCCACAGAGGTGCCAACGCGGAAAACTCCGCGCCATGCGGCACCTTCAATTCCAGCACCATGATGGTGATGATGATGGCGATGACGCCATCGGTAAATGCCTCAACCCGTCCTTTGCCCATGGATTCTCCCTGCTGCACTTGGCTCATCCTAGGCGATCGAAGGGGCTGGAGGGAAGGCTTGGGCGCCGTCTTTCAGCCGTCTCGGCGTCTCGGGCGAAGATGCGCGCGCTGGCGCGGCGCGCCAAGACCGGTACTCCGGCGGCTCGCCCGCAGCCGGCCTGTCTCCCTCCTGCATGGGCCGTTTTTCTGAGCAAGGCTTTTCTCACACGCCGGTGACAAATCCATCCAGCACGCGTTTCTGGCCGGCCTTGTCGAAGTCGATGGTCAGCTTGTTGCCTTCGATGGCGGAAATGTTGCCGTTGCCGAATTTCTGGTGGAAGACGCGGTCGCCGACACTGAAGGGGGATGGCGTGTCAGCGACGGATTTGGCGACCAATTCGCCGTCGATGGTGCGGCCCTTGATCGAGGTGCGGCCGGCGCCATAGCCGGAGTCGGTTTCGCCATAGCCGATGCGCTCGACCTGGTGGCCGGAACGCGAGCCCCAGTTACGGTCGGTCGCCTCGGTACGGTTCTGTTGCGCGCGCTGCCAGCCCGGCGTCGCATAAGTGTTGGAGAAGGCGCCGGATTTCTCAGTGCCGCCTGTATTGCCGCCAACATTGTCGAAGCGCGAAGCGCCATAAGGATTCTGCCTTCCTGCCCCCTGGCCGCCCCGTCCGGAGGCGAAGGAGCCGCCGCCGTAGGCATTGCCGTACCCGCCATAGGAGTTGCCGCTTTCCGCGACCTCGACATGGGCTTCCGGCAATTCATCGAGGAAGCGCGAGGGGATGGTCGATTGCCACAGGCCGTGGATGCGGCGGTTGGAGACGAACCACAAATGCAGGTTCTTCTTGGCGCGGGTCAGCCCGACATAGGCCAGCCGCCGTTCTTCCTCCAGCCCGGATCGGCCGCCCTCGTCGAGCGCGCGCTGGTGTGGAAAAAGACCTTCCTCCCAACCAGGCAGAAAAACCGTCTCGAATTCGAGGCCCTTGGCCGAATGCAGCGTCATGATGTTGACGGCGTCGAGTTCGGCGTTCTGCTCGGCGTCCATCACCAGTGCTACATGTTCGAGAAAGGAGCGGAGCGATTCATACTCCTCCATGGAGCGGATCAGTTCTTTCAGGTTTTCCAGCCGGCCGGGTGCTTCCACCGAGCGGTCGTTCTTCCACATGTCGGTGTAGCCGCTCTCCTCCAGGATGGTCTCGGCGAGCTCGGTGTGCGGCGTCGTCTCCAGCGCCTTCTGCCAGCGCTCGAAATTGGCGGCGACTTCGCGCAGCGCTGCGCGCGGCTTTGGCTTCAGCTCGTCGCTCTCGGCGAGCTTGGCGGCAGCATCCAGCATCGGGATTCGGAGCGCCCTGGCGGTGTCGTGGATCTGGCGGATGGTGGCTTCGCCCAGCCCGCGCTTCGGCACGTTGACGATGCGCTCGAAGGCGAGGTCGTCCGCCCCTTGCGCGACGACGCGGAAGAAGGCCAGCGCATCGCGGATTTCGAGGCGCTCGTAGAAACGCGGGCCGCCGATGACGCGATAGTTGAGGCCGAGCGTGACGAAGCGGTCCTCGAACTCGCGCATCTGGAAGGACGCACGGACAAGAATCGCCATGTCGTTGAGATTGTGCTTCTGCCGCTGGTAGGCCTCGATGGTTTCGCCAACGGCGCGGGCCTCTTCCTCGGAATCCCAGGCGGCATGGACATGCACCTTCTCATCGTCCTCTGCGACCTTTTCGGTGAACAGCGTCTTGCCGAAGCGGCTTTCATTGTGGGCGATGAGGTGGGACGCGGTGCCTAGGATATGCGCGGTGGAGCGGTAGTTGCGCTCCAGCCGGATGATCGTGGCGCCGGGGAAATCCTTGTCGAAGCGCAGGATGTTGTCGACCTCGGCCCCGCGCCAGCCGTAGATCGACTGGTCGTCGTCGCCGACGCAGCAAATATTTACGCTCACGGCCGCGCGCGAGCTTCGCTCGCTGGCCTCCGCGGGGGCGGCCTGGCCGGCCGACGCCCGGTCGGGCTTGCGGCCTTCGGCCGAACGCAAATCTATTGACGTTGAAGTGCGGCCGGCATCCGGCCGCTGTGCCAGCAGGCGCAGCCACATGTATTGGGCAGTGTTGGTGTCCTGATACTCGTCGACGAGTATATATCGGAAGCGCTTGTGGTATTCCTTCAGCACGTCCGGATAGGCGCGGAAGATGCGGATCGGGTGGCACAGAAGATCGCCGAAGTCGCAGGCGTTCAGCGTCTTCAGCCGTTCCTGATAGGCCTTGTAGAGCTCGCGGCCCTTGCCGTTGGCGAAGGCGCGGGCGTCGCCCTCGGGAATGTCGGCAGGGCCTAGCCCCTTGTTCTTCCAGCCGTCGATCATCTGGGCGAACTGCTTGGCCGGCCAGCGCTTGTCATCCAGACCTTCGGCCTGGATGAGCTGCTTGATCAGGCGCACGACGTCGTCGGTGTCGAGGATGGTGAAGTCGGATTTGAGCCCGGCGAGCTCGGCATGTCTGCGAAGCAGCTTCACTCCAATCGAGTGGAAGGTGCCGAGCCACGGCATGCCTTCGACATTACCTTCGCCGATCAGCAGACCGATGCGCTGCTTCATCTCGCGCGCCGCCTTGTTGGTGAAGGTGACCGCCAGGATCTGCGAGGGGAAGGCCTTGCCGGTGGCGAGGATGTGAGCGATGCGGGTGGTCAAGACGCGCGTCTTGCCGGTGCCGGCGCCGGCCAGCACCAGAACCGGACCTTCGGTGGTTTCCACCGCCAGCCGCTGCTCGGGGTTAAGCCCGTTCAGATAATCGGGCGCATTGTTATGGCCGCTGCGGGCAGCCACGGCGCGCGCAGCGATGCCCGACGGGGCCACGGGCCGCGCGTTCGGTTCGTCAAAAAAAGGCATATCTTCCGAAAAGCCGGACATCTCCCCCGAATGTAGTGATTCGGCAGCGAAAGGCCAGAAGTGTCTCCGTTTTGTTCTCTGTCCAGTCCATAGACTAGCAATCTGGAGAGGCCCGCGACCCCAAAACGCTGAGCTTGCCGTGGTCCACGCTTAAAACGCGGAGCTTGCTTGACAGGCACGGCGGGCCGGAGAAAGTTGTGCCGGGGCAGGGACGCAATGCCGGGTTGCCCATTGACGCGTTGCGTAGCGCGCACCAGTCGAAGGAGCATCGTCTTGGTTGTCGTCATCACCTCCCTCATTCTTTTCCTCATCGGCCTGGTGCTTGGCGGCGGCGGCATCTGGCTCGCGATGCTGGGCGGCAGTTGGTATTACATCGTTGCCGGCATCGCCTTCCTCGTCGCCGCCTGGCTGCTCTACAGGCGCAAATCCATGGCGCTGTGGCTCTACGCGGCGATCGTCATCGGCACGCTCTGCTGGGCGGTCTGGGAAACCGGCTTCGACTGGTGGGAACTCGGTCCGCGCGGCGGCATCATCGTGCTTATCGCGTTGTGGCTGCTGACGCCGTGGGCGCGGCGCGGGCTCACCGGTCCCGATGGACGCGCGCCGCTGATCCTCGCGGTGCTGGCATCGCTTGCCGTCGCCGGCTATTCGATGACGACCGATCCAAAGGATATTGCCGGCGAACTCAACACCGACAAGGTGACGCCGACCGCCGATCTCGGCGGCAATGTGCCAGCCGGCGAATGGCACTATTACGGCCGAACGCAGTATGGCCAACGCTATTCACCGCTCGACCAGATCACCCCCGAAAACGTTGCCAATTTGCAGCCGGCCTGGACCTATCGCACCGGCGATATGAAAGGGCCTGACGACATCGGCGAGACGACCTACCAGGTGACGCCGCTGAAAATTGCCGACACGCTCTACATCTGCACGCCGCACAATTTCGCCATCGCCATCGATGCTGCGAGCGGGAAGGAGAAATGGCGCTTCGATCCCAAGATCAAGTTGAACAAGGACCGCCAGCACCAGACCTGCCGCGGCGTATCCTATTATGCCGATACCAAAATCGCCGCCGGCCAACCCTGTGCATCACGCATCTATCTGCCGACGTCCGACGCTCGGCTGATCGCGCTCGATGCCGCGAATGGCCAGGTCTGTCCCGCATTTGCCGAAGGTGGCACGCTGAACCTGCTCGCCAACATGCCATATCCGAAGCCGGGCTATTATTATTCGACTTCGGCGCCGCTGATCGTCGCCAACAAGATCATCGTCGGCGGCGCGGTCAATGACAATTATTCAACGCAGGAGCCGTCCGGCGTCATCCGCGCCTTCGACGTCGACACCGGCGCCCTGATTTGGAACTGGGATTCCGGCAATCCGGACCAGACGACGCCGCTGGCGCCGGATCAGACCTACACCCACAACTCACCCAACATGTGGTCGACGGCGAGCGCCGACGAGAAGCTCGGCTTGCTCTATGTGCCGCTCGGCAACCAGACGCCGGACCAGCTCGGCGCCGGGCGCAGCGCCAATGTCGAGAAATTCTCCTCCTCGATCACCGCGCTCGACCTCAACACCGGCCAATTGCGCTGGGTGCGGCAGACCGTGCATCATGATCTGTGGGACATGGACGTGCCGGCGCAGCCGACGCTGGTCGACATCACCACGGCCGGTGGCGTCGTGCCGGCGCTGGTCGGGCCGACCAAGCAGGGCGACCTCTATGTACTCGATCGGCGCAGCGGCGAGCCGATCGTCCCTGTCAACGAAGTGCCGGCGCCGGGCGGCGCGATCGAGGGTGACCACACCTCGCCGACGCAGCCGGTTTCGGAGCTGAGCTTCAATCCGAAACCGCTGACCGGCGCCGACATGTGGGGCATCACCATGTTCGATCAGCTGGCCTGCCGGATCGAGTTCCTGAAATTGCGCTACGAGGGCCGCTACACGCCGCCGTCGCTGCAGGGCTCGCTGATCTATCCCGGCAATTTCGGCACCTTCAACTGGGGCGGCGTCGCAGTCGATCCGGTCCGGCAGGTGATGTTCGGCATGCCGACATACCTCGCGTTCATCTCCAAATTGGTCCCGCGCGCGGACGTGCCGCCGCCGGGCGACACCAAAGGCAGCGAACAGGGCCTAAACCGCAATGACGGTGCGCCATACGCAGTGATATTGAAGCCGTTTCTGTCGCCACTCGGCATTCCCTGTCAGGCGCCGCCCTGGGGCTATGTCGCGGGCGTCGATCTCAGGACCGGCAAGATCGTCTACAAGCATCGCAACGGCACCGTCTACGACATGACGCCGCTGCCACTGCCGTTCAAGGTCGGCGTGCCGGGCATCGGCGGCCCGATGATCACCGCCGGCGGCGTCGCTTTCCTGGGTGCCGCCGTCGACGACTTTTTCCGCGCCTATGATTTGACGACCGGCAGACAACTCTGGCAGACCCGGCTGCCGGCCGGCGGGCAGTCGACGCCGATGACCTATACGGTCGCCGACGGACGTCAGTTCGTCGTCATCGTCGCCGGCGGCCATGGCTCGGTCGGCACCAAGCCGGGGGATTATGTGATGGCCTATACGCTGCCGAAATAAGGCATTCTTTTAAAGCCCGAGATGGCCTTTCAGGCTGGGCACTGATGCAAGCACCTCATTGGTCAGCTGGGGGCCGGCGGCGGTTTCGGCCTGCTGGATCAGCGTCGTGCCGGCCTGGCGGATCTGCGCCAGATCGAGACCCGATGCCTTGAGCGCGGCGACGCCGTTGATCAGCGCGCCGGTCTTTGCGCCGAGAACGCCGCCGAGCGCGCCCTGCAGCGACGACAGGAGGCCACCACCCGAGGCCGCACCGGCAGCCATGACGTCGTATTTCTGGGCCAGGCCATCGGCCCCCGGAATCTTGGCGAAGAAACTGGAGAGGGTCGTGCCCTCCGCTTCGTGCTCGAGCACCGAAAGAATGATGCCGACGACCTTTTCCGCCGTTGCCGGGTCGAGGCCGGCTTCCTGGGAGACGGTGCTGACGATATCCTGGACGTTCATGGTCTTTCCCCTCGGCCTTGGGTTTCAGTCGCTGGTTTTCGAGCGGTTGCCGGCAGGCCGGCGCTGGTTGCTGCGCACCGTGACCATCGATCGCCTGGCGGCAGCGAAGGCGGCGGACCGCAGCGCCAGCAGGGCAGCGGCGGCGAGCACGAATGCGCTTGCAAGGATCGGGGTGGAGAAGGTCATTGGAGCTTTTCTCCTCTGTCGGAGCCGCCCAGGTTAGGCGAGGTTATCAACAGGGTCCCTTAATATTGTGGCAGGATCGTTAAGATTTGCCAGCGATTTCCAAAGATTACAAAGATGTGATTACAGCCTGGCGCGTTCGCATCACGGTTTTCGTGCAGAGACCAGAAGATAGGCCTTCGACGCGCCGAAGGCGCTGCATGCTGGGCCTCACTGATCCGTGACTGGACCATGCGAGCGTCTATCCTATCTTGCGCGGCGGGACTGTTTCCCCAAGCCGAGGAGAGCGTCATGACAAAACCGAGCCCTGCCAGCCCAGCCGTCACGAGACCCGCCATTACTCAGGCGATGATCGACGCCTATGATGAATACACGCATCTGACGCTCGACCGGCGGCGCTTCATGGAACAGTTGACCAGGCTTGCCGGATCAGGTGCGGCCGCCGCCGCAATCGCACCGCTGCTGGCGGCGAATTCAGCCCGGGCGGCGATCGTTGCCGAGGACGATTCGCGCGTGACGGGCGAGGACATCAGCTATCCCGGCAGCGGTGGCGAGATGAAGGGTTATCTGGTCAAGCCGGCCGGCCAGTCCGGCAAGCTCGGCACCGTCATCGTCGTGCATGAGAACAGGGGGCTCAACCCGCATATACGCGATGTGACGCGGCGCGTGGCGCTGGAAGGGTTCGTGGCGCTTGCCCCGGACTTCCTGTCGCCGCTCGGCGGCACGCCGGCCGACGAAGACAAGGCGCGTGAGCAGTTCTCCAAACTCGATCCGGCGCAGACCGTCGCCAATGGGGTCGCAACGGTCGCTTTCCTCAAGGGGCATGAGGACGGCAACGGCAAGGTCGGCGCGGTCGGCTTCTGCTGGGGCGGCGGCACAGTGAACACGCTGGCTGCCAACACGCCGGATCTGACTGCCGCTGTCGCCTATTACGGCATGCAGCCGAAGGCCGAGGATGTGCCGAAGATCAAGGCGGCGCTGCTGCTGCATTATGCCGGGCTCGACACCCGCATCAATGCCGGTATCGACGCCTTCAAGAAGGAACTCGATGCAGCAAAGGTCGAGTACACGGTCTATGTCTATGAAGGCGCCAATCATGCCTTCAACAATGACACGTCCGCGGCACGCTACGACAAGAACGCAGCAGACCTCGCTTGGGGCCGGACGATCGCTTTTCTCAAGGAGAAGCTTGCCTGATCAGGGATTTGCCGGTTTGTGAAAAGCGACGCCGGCCACCACCAGCGCGATGCCGATGCAATCGGCAGGGCTGGGTATCTGGCGGAGCACAATGACGCCGATCAGCGTGGCGGTAACAGGCAGCAACGACAGCATCAGCGCGAAGCTCGATCGCGGCAGCCGCGACATGGCAAGCTGGTCGCAGATATAGGGGATGACCGACGAGCAGATGCCGACGCCGATGGCGGCGATGAGCAGTGGCGGCGCCGAGAAAGCCGGCAGCGCATCGCTGAAGCCGATCGGCAGCACGATGAGGAAGGCGACCGCCATGGCGGCGCCCAGGCCGGCGATGCCGTCGCCAGCCCCGGCGCGGGCAACGCGATGGCCAAGCACGATATAGCCGACGAACAGCGCACCGTTGAGGAAGGCCCAGAACAGGCCGATCGGATCGCTTGACCATTTGACATCGATCAGCAGCAAGGTGCCGGTGACGGCAACGGCAAGGGCTGCGAGATTGCGCGGGCTTCTGACGCCGACCAGCGCGACGCCGATGGTGCCGACGAATTCGATCGCCGCGACCAGCGAGATCGGCAGCCGGTCGAGCGCCAGGTAGAAGGAGCAATTCATCACGCCGAGGCAAGCGCCAAAGGCGAGAAGCAGCAGTCGTGTCGGCCCGTCGGCGCGGGCGAAGACCGCCCAGGGCCGGGTCAGCGGCGCGAAAACAAGGGCGGCCGTGACGATGCGGAGCCAGGCCATGCCGAGTACGCCGACATGCGGGAAAAGCAGCACGGCGAAAGCCGGCCCAAGATAATGGAACACGGCGCTCACACCGAACCAGACGTGCGGCGGCAGCGAGCTCGCCAGCTTGCCAAAGTCGGGGCCGGCGAGGGCAGGGCTTGCCGCGGGTGCTTGTATTCGATCTTCCATGCGATCATTATCGCAGGCGAACTTTCCGGTTTATATGGATGTTGACCTATCGAAGAGATCGTTGATCTTCCAAAACCAAGGAGTTTTCCCTGAAACGCCTTCGAAACGAAAATCCTGGCTTGGATGCGGCAGATCTGAAAATCCTGCGCCTGCTGGAAAAGGATGCGCGCACCAGCACCGCCGAACTGGCGCGCTCGGTTGGCTTGTCGGCGCCCAGTGTGGCCGAGCGCATCCGACGGCTGCAGGAGAGCGGCGTGATCGAGGCCTATACGGTGCGGATCAATCCGGCCGCGCTCGGCATGAAGCTGTCGGCCTGGCTGCGGATCAGGCCGGTGCCCGGGCAACTGGCCGTAGTGGCCGAGATCATCCGCGACTTGCCGGAAATCGCGCAGTGCGACCGGGTGACCGGCGAGGACTGTTTTATCGCGCTGGCGCATGTCGGCTCGGTGGCCGAGCTCGAACGGGTGATCGACCGCATCATTCCGTTTGCGATGACCAACACCGCGATCATCCAGTCGTCGCCGGTGCTGGCGCGTTCGCCGCTGGCGGCAGTGAAGCACCAGCCTTGATGCTTGAGGTGTGAAGTGGTCGCTCGTCAGCACATCATCTTGACTGGAAAACGTCGCGCCGCCCCTCATCTCCCTTCTCCCCGTCTCTATACGGGGTCTATGCGGGGAGAAGGTGGCGGCAGCCGGATGAGGGGCGGCGCAAACGTTTCAGAAAAAGCAATCGAACAATGAGCCTATTCTTCCCACACCGATCAGGCGTGGCCGCGCTTCATCCGCGCCTGCTTCAGGATGGCGCGCCAGCGGATCATGGCGAAAGGGATCGGCTCGTTGTTGTTGGCGATGTGAAAGATCTCGTTGTTGAGGTTCTTCAGCGAGCGCCAGAAATCATAGTCGGTGATGCGTGGGTCGGCCGCCAGCCTGTCCGCCTCGACCTTGATGTCGGTTTTCATGCACGTTCCCCGAACCGCTTCAGCCCCGCCGCTCGTGCGGACGGTTTTCGAACGCCGCGCTGAGTCGTTCAACGCCTCAATTCGGCTTGTTCACGTTAAAACCTTGGTAAGGTTAACGGCGGTCCGACTGCGGTTCAAGCGTCTTGCGGCGAATACCGATCGAACGGCCGGCGCGCTCAGGCATTGGCAGTGCCGCATGGGCGGCGCGCATGGCTTCCACCTTGGCCAGAACATCGGCCGGGAACGGCGCCACCTTCGGGCCGGACATGTCGACATGCAGCGACAGTGATTCGGAAGTGGCAGCGAGCCAGCCGTCGACATGACGGATTTCCTGGTAGGCCCTTAGCCGCTTGTCGTCATGGTCGAGAAGTTGGAAGGAGACATTGACCTTGTGGTCGAGATGCAGCTCCCTGATATAGCAGACATGGACTTCCGCTGTGTAGATGGTCAGCCGCCGCTGCTTCACATAATCCAGCCCCATCCCCATCATTTCGAACGCTTCGTCGGAGCAGCGGTCGAACAGCACGTTGTAATAGGCCATGTTGAGATGGCCGTTGTAGTCGATCCAGTCCTTCTCGATGTCCATGGCACGAGAGACGAAGGGGGCGGGGGTGGACATCGAAAACTTCCTTCTGGCTGGACAGAGCGTGGTCGGTGAGACTACGCATCCATAAATCCATAACAAGGGTGGCCACTGGTCCATTCGCGGAGGAATCGATGGCTCTGAGCGACCTCAATCCGGTCGAGCGCAACGAAGAGGGGATCGCCGCCGTGCTCGGCATCCTCAAGCAGCGGCTCGGCGAGCGGTTCCAGACCGGCCAGGCGATCCGCGCTCAGCACGCGCACACCACCACCTACATTCCGACCCAGGCGCCGGATGGCGTGGCGTTTCCGGAGACGACTGCGGAGGTGCAGGAGATCGTGTCGGCCTGCGCCGCGCACCGCGTGCCGGTGATTGCCTTCGGCGTCGGCTCCTCGCTGGAGGGCCATACCAACGCGCCGGGCGGCGGCATCTCGCTGGATACGTCGCGGATGAACCGCATCCTCGCGGTCAACCCGCAGGATCTTGACTGCACGGTCGAGCCCGGTGCGACGCGCGAGGATCTCAACCGGCACCTGCGCGACACCGGCCTGTTCTTTCCCATCGATCCGGGCGCCAATGCATCGCTCGGCGGCATGGCGGCGACGCGGGCGTCGGGCACCAATGCCGTGCGCTACGGCACGATGCGCGAGAATGTGTTGTCGCTGACGGCGGTGATGGCCGACGGCGAGACGGTCACGACCGGCAAGCGCGCAAAAAAGAGCTCGGCCGGCTACGATTTGACGCGGCTTCTGATCGGCTCCGAAGGCACGCTCGGCATCATCACCCAGCTGACCCTGAAGCTGCAGGGCATTCCGCAGGCGATTTCCGGCGGCGTCTGCCCGTTTTCCAGCGTCGAGGCGGCCTGCAACGCGGTGATCGCGACGATCCAGATGGGCATTCCGGTGGCGCGCATCGAACTGGTCAATGCGCTGCAGATGCGGGCGATGAAGAGCTATTCGAAACTCGACTATCCCGAAAGCCCGTGCCTGTTCGTCGAATTCCATGGCAGCGAGGCCGGCGTTGCCGAGCAGGCCGAGACCTTCGGCATGATCGCCGAAGAATATGGTGGCGGACCATTCCTGTGGACCAGCGTCGCCGAGGAACGGACGAAGCTGTGGAAGGCCAGGCACGACGCCTATTGGTCGTCGCTGACGCTGCGGCCGGGCGCCAAGGGGCTGTCGACCGACGTCTGCGTGCCGATCTCGCGCTTTGCCGAATGTGTGACGCAAACCGAGGCCGATATCGCCGAGATGGGGCTGATCGCGCCGATCGTCGGCCATGCCGGTGACGGCAATTTCCATGTGCTGGTGCTGATGGACGCGGACGATCCGAAGGAAATCGCCACGACGGAAGAGTTTGTCGCGCGGCTGAACATGCGTGCGATCGGCATGGATGGGACCTGCACCGGCGAGCACGGCATCGGACAAGGTAAGGTCGGCTTCCTGCGCCATGAACTCGGCCACAGCGTCGACATCATGCGCACGATCAAACAGGCGCTCGACCCGCTGAATATTATGAACCCTGGGAAAATACTTCCCGCCGACTAGAGCCTTTTGCTCTTAGGGCGATCGATTTGCCTCTTTATCGACACGCGGATGCGGGTAGAGTGCGGCTGATTTTCAATCAACTGCTCGGAGCTCATGCTCGCACGCCTGTTCGTGATCTTCGGTGGCCTTTTCGTGCTGGTGCTGTGTGCGGCGCTGGTGGTGCCGTATTTCATCGACTGGACGGGCTACCGCGCCGATTTCGAGCGCGAGGCGAGCGCCATTCTGGGCCGCAAGGTCACTGTACAGGGCGATGCAACGGCGAAACTGCTGCCGTTTCCCTCGGTGACCTTCTCGAACGTCACTGTCGCCGGCGGCCCCGGCGGCCAGCCGGCAATGACCGTCGAGACCTTTTCGATGGATGCGGAACTGGCGCCCTTCCTGAGCGGCGAGGTGCTGATCTTCGACATGCGGCTGGTGCGGCCGAGGGCGACGATCGACATTGCCGCCGACGGCACGGTGGATTGGGCGATACGCCCGTCTTCGCCCTTCGATCCCAGCCAGATCTCGATCGAAAAGCTGACGGTGACCGACGGAGAGATCGCGCTGCGCCATGCCGCCGGCGCGCGCAGCCATCTGCTTTCCGAGATCAACTCGACGATCTCGGCCAAATCGCTGGCCGGACCTTGGCGGATGGATGGTTCGCTTCGGCTCGACGGCCTGCGCAGCACGGTCGTCGCGTCCACCGGCACGGCCGGAAGCGATGGGCAGATGCGGGTTCGGCTCAAGCTCGATCCGGACGCTTATCCGCTGGCCATCGAAGCGGATGGCAATGCCGGCATCGTCAACGGCGCCGCTATCTATTCGGGTCAGTTCAAGGTCGCAAGTTCCAACAAGAATGGTGTCGGCAAGAGTTCGGCGCAGCTTAACGGCACCGACGGTGAGATGATGAACGCCAGCGCTGGCAAGCCGGAGCCGGGGTTCAGGCTGAACGGCAAGTTTTCGCTCGATCACCAGAGGCTTGGCGTCGACGAATTCCGCTTTGAGACCGGGCCGCTCGACAATCCCTACACCGCCGACGGCAAGGCTGCCGTCGAGCTTGGGCCGAACCCTCGCTTCTCGATCGAGGCTGATGGCGCACAGGTGCAGTTCGACGAAGCCGTCGGCGCCGCGGCCGGCGCCGGACTGACGCTGTCGGCGCGTGTTGCGGCGCTGGAGCAGGCTCTGCTCGACCTGCCCAAGCCGACCATACCGGGCACCGTCGAGGTGAAGCTGCCGGCGGTGGTGGCCGGCGACACGACGATTCGCGACGTGCGCCTTTCCGCCGAGCCGGCCGATGCTGGCTGGTCGGTGAAGTCGCTGGCCGCGACGCTGCCCGGCCGCGCCAGACTGGAAGCAAATGGAATGCTCAGCGTCGAGGATCATTTCGGCTTCACCGGCTCGCTGCTTCTGGCCGTGGCGCAGCCTTCCGGCTTTGCCGCCTGGCTGTCGAAGGATGTCGACGAAGCGATCCGCCGGCTGCCGGCCGCCGGCTTCAAGGCCAAGGTCGACCTGACCGGGAAGCGCCAAGCCTTCAGCGACCTCGAACTCGTTCTTGGCAAGGCGAAGTTTTCCGGTCGCATCGATTCCAGCCAGCCCGACGACGCCAGGCCCTCGGTGCTGATGCGGCTCGAAGGCGGCGAACTCGATGTCGACGGGCTCGCCGCCTTCGCCTCGATCTTCATCAGCGACAAGGGCGCCAATCGTTTTTCCGACCGCGACCTCGATTTCCAGATCAAGGCCGGGCCGGTCAGTGCCGGCGGGCTGACCGCCGATACGGTCGATACGGCGCTCAGGCTGCGCGACGGTCTGCTGGAAATCGACCGGCTCTCGGTTGGCGGGCTTGCCGGCGCCTCGATCAGCGCCACCGGCCGGATCAAGGACTTCCCGGTGAGCCCGACCGGCAAGCTCGATGCCTCCGTGGTCGCCGTCGACCTCAAGCCGTTGGTCGATGTCGCGGCGCAGCACTATCCGGACAATGCCGTGCTGAGGGGGCTGGCGGGGCGTGTGGCGGCCTATCCCGAGCTGTTCCAGGATGCGCGCATCGATCTGGTGACGAGTGCCGCCGCCAATGGCGATGGCACGACGGGACTCGCGGTCAGCGCGCAGGGCAAGGCCGGCGGCTCGGCGTTTTCGGCGTCGCTGTCCGGAAAAGGGGCGGCCGATCGGCTGCTCGAGGCGCCGGTGTCGCTGACCTTCAACGCCAGGAATACCGACGCCACTGCACTTCTGGCGCTTTATGGCCTGCCGGCGTTGCCGCTTGGCATGCTTGGCGAGGCAACCACCGATGTCTCGGCGAAAGGCAGGCTTGGCGGCGGCATGGCGACGAGCTTCAACCTCACCGGCAACGACTTCAAGGCCGGTTTCGACGGGACGATCGCGGGCACGCCACAAGGCCCCACCGCCAAGGGCAAGATCAGCCTGGAAACCGCCGACATCGAGCCGTGGCTGATGACGACAGGGGTCGGCTTGCCGGGCATGGGGACAGGGATGTCGACGTGGCTTGCAGCCGACGCCGATTTCGGCAACGGCCTTCTGGTGCTGTCCGGCCTCAGCGGCGCCATCAACGAGGCGGCCGTTTCCGGCGACGTCAATGTCGACGTCAAGGACGGCCTGCCGCATCTTGCCGGAGCGCTGGTACTTGATGAGCTGGATCTCGACCCGATGGCGGTGGCACTGTTTGGCGACCAGGCCTTCCTGGGCGCCGGCAGGGCTTGGCCGACCGCCCCGTTCAGCCAGAAGTCCAGCCTGCCGTTCACCGCCGAACTCGACCTGACCACGGCATCGCTGGTCGCCGGCCCGCTGGCCACGGCCTATGATGCGGCGCTTTCGCTGAAGCTCGACCAGGAAGGCATCCGCGTTTCGGACCTCAAGGCAAAGTTCGCCGGCGGTGCGCTTACCGGGCTGTTCGAGCTGAAGAACAATGACGGCACCGGGCTCTTCTCCGGCCAGATGAAACTTGCCGGCGCCGATCTGGCCACCGTACTGCCACAGGCTGGCATCAGCGGAAGCGGCGATTTCTCGGCGGCGCTTTCGACCAGCGGCAAATCGGTCGATGCGATGGTTGCGGCGCTGTCCGGTTCCGGCACGGCGGCGCTGAAGGGCCTGACCATTGCCGGGGTCAACCCCGAGGCCTTTGGCGCCTTCATCGCCAAGGCCGATGCCATCGGGCGCGATATCGATGCGGCCAAGACCGCCGGCTTCGCGCCGCAGATCGCCGCGGATGGCAGTTTTCCGGCTGGGGATACCGACATCGCCTTCACAATTGCCGGTGGCACGCTGAGGGCGCCGCCGATCAATCTCGAAAATCCGGCGGCGACGCTGTCCGCCGACATCACGGCGGACCTGAACGCCAGCACGGTCGCCGCCACTGGTTCGATCACTTATCGGCCCGGCGACGAAGCGCTGGTCGGCTCCGATCCGACTGTGAATTTCAGCGTCAACGGGCCATTTGGCGCCGCGAAACGGCAATTCGACAGTGAGCCGCTAGCGCAGTTCCTGACCCAGCGCGCGCTGGAAAAGGAGCAGCAGCGGGTCGAGGCCATGCAGGCGGCACTGCTTGAAAAACAGCGCTTGCGGCGCGAGGTGCGTTACTACGCGGCCCTGCAAGCCGAGCGCGACAGAGCAGCCGAGGAATTGCGCAAGCGGCAGGAGGCGGCGCGGCTGCAAGCCGAGGCAGATGCCAGGGCGAAGGCTGAAGCCGAGGCAAAGGCTCAAGCCGAAGCGGAAGCGAAGGCCAGGGCGGATGCGCAGGCAAGGGCTGAAGCCGAGGCCAAAGCCAAGGCCGAGGCACAGGCGAGGGCTGAAGCCGAGGTCAAAGCCAAGGCGGATGTTGAGGCCAAGGCTAAGGCGGATGCCGAAGCGAGAGCCAAGGCGGTGCAACAAGCGGCGGACGAGGTGGCGAAGGCCAAAGAACAGCAACGCCGGAAAGCGGAAGAGGCGATGCGGATCGCTGCGGAAGAAAAGGCAAAGCTCGACGCCGAACGCAGGGCCGCCGCCGAGCAGGCGCAGAAAATCGAGCGCGCGCTCCAGCCGCCGACCAATGACAACCCGCCGCCAGCAGAATCCGCGCCAAAACCCACGCTTGAGCCTTCGTCGATCGACAATCTGCTGAAGTCGCTGGGCGGCGGATAGCCATCCCGATTGACCGTGACCCCGTTTGCCGGGATCATGATCTAGGAAGAACTTTTCATCCCTCGCTTCGCCCAATCCAGGACGTAGAGCCTGAGCGCCGAGGACAGATTGGCATCGCGCGGCCGGGCCTCGTCGATTTCGGCGACGAGGGCGGCGAGCGTCAGTTTGCGCGCGGCCGCGATGGCGACGAGATCGTCGAAAAACGGCTTTTCGAGCGAATAGCTGGTGCGATGGCCGCGAATGGTCACCGAGCGTTTCTCGACCGGGCTCACCGGACGTGACTCATTTCGCGTCAAGCATCGGATTTATCCGAAAACCGCGTCGCACTTTTCGGTCCGATGCTCGGGGAATCCGGATCGCCCGAGGCTTCGCGGCGATGGCCGGCGACGAATTTTTCTGCCTTGTCGGCGATCGAACGGTCACGCTTCCGGTCGGCCCTGGAACGGCCGTGCAGCGTCCGGTTCTGTTCGGCCAGGCGCTCCTGCTCGGCTCGTGCCTTCCGCTTGCGGGCCTGGCGGAGATTGATGATGTCGGCCATGTCGCGCGGCCCGTCGGATCACTTCTTGCGGAAGGCGTCGAGCGACACGACTTCGGCGCCCTTTGCGGCGTCGGCCACGGCAGGCTTCTTTTCGGCGTCAGCGGCCTTCTTCTTCTCGGGCTTTTTCTCGGCGACGACGGCCAGCGGTTCCGAAGCGGGCTTGCCGGCCAGTTCCTCTTCTGCCGAGGTCTCCGTCTTCACGTCGAATTCGAGCTCGAAATTGACGGACGGGTCGTAAAAGCCGCGCACGGCCGAGAACGGGATTTCCAGCTTTTCCGGCACGTCGGAGAAGGACAGCCCGACCTCGAAGCCGGTGTCGGTCACCTTCAGGTCCCAATACTGGAACTGGATGACGATGGTCATCTGTTCGGGATAGCGCTCGCGCAAGCGGGAAGACACGCGCACGCCCGGGGCGCCAGTCAGGAAAGTGATGAAGAAATGATGATTGCCGGGGAGGCCGGTGCGCGCGACCTCGGCCAGGACCTTGCGCATGACGCCGCGCAATGCCTCCTGGGCCAGAATGTCGTAGCGGATGTGGTCGTCGGCCATGTGGCTGTCGGGTTCCGTTGAATCGTCCGCATAGCTGTAATCAAGCTTGAGCGCGGCGTAAACCGGATATAGATGCCGGCAGCGCAGATGCGAGAGGGCATGCCTCAGATTTGATCGCTCAGGCGCCAGCGAGCGCGCTGTGCTTTTGCGCATCGGCCGGCTGCCGCTTGCCGAAGGCGCGCAGGAAGGTGCGCACGCCATGTGTCGCCGATTGCAGCACCTCATCATCGGTCGGCGTGCCGCCGAGCATGAAGGTCGTCTGCAATTCGGCATTGGCAAGGGCGAGGAACTGGCGCGCCGCGACATCGGGGTCCTCGATGTCGAGGAAACCGGCATGGGCGAGGCGGGCGAAACGGGCGGCGATCGCCGGCCATGTCCTGCCCGGTCCCTGTTCGCGCCATTCGGCAAAGAGCTCGGGATATCGCTCGCCCTCGGTCTGGATCAGCTTGCGCAGGAATTTCCCATCGCGGTTGCAGATACAGTTGCGGTTCATGCGCACGGCGAAGGCGATAAGATCGGCCTCGAGATCCTTCGGCTGGTCCGGAAAGGTGGAGATGGTGGCGAAGATCCCGGCATTGCAGCGCTCGGTGAGGTCGCGGACGATGGCGACGAAGAGTTTCTCCTTGTCGCCATGGTGGTTGTAGATCGTCTGGCGCGAAACGCCGGCCTCGGCGGCAATCATGTCGATATTGGCGCCGGCGAAGCTTTCGCGGCAGAACACCTCGCCGGCAGCGTCCATGATGGAGGCGCGCTTTGCCTCATGGCCGCGTGGCGGGATGCTGTCAGGAGAAACGTCGTGCTTCATGAAAACTATATAGAGGTGATTGACGGATTAGACAAGGCTGTCTAAATTTATGGACTTACCACGAAAGAGATTTCGCTCCGCACAAGAAGTCGGAATTTCATGGGATGGAACGTCCTTGCATTACACGCCGGGCATTACACGCCGGCCGGCGGCGGCAAACAGATTTGAAAGAAGCCTGCTATCATGAATCCCCAATTCCTCCGCATCGCGGTCGTGCTCGGCCTGTTGACAGCCATCGGTCCGTTTGCCATCGACATGTATCTTCCGGCACTGCCTTCGATCGGCGCAGATCTGCAGGCCAGCACCGCTGCCGTGCAGATGAGCTTGCTGATCTTCTTTCTGTCCATGGGTTTTGGCCAGATCGTCGTCGGACCGATCTCCGACATGGTCGGGCGCAAGCTGCCGCTCTATGGCGGCCTCGCACTGTTCATGGTCGGCGGCATCGGCTCGGCGCTGGCACCCTCGATCGAATGGCTGATCGCCTTCCGTTTCCTGCAAGGGCTCGGCGCCAGCGCAGGCATGGCGGTGCCGCGCGCCATCGTGCGTGACCTGCACACAGGCACCGACGCTGCCAAGCTGATGTCGCTCTTGATGCTGGTGTTTTCGGTGTCGCCGATCCTGGCGCCGCTGACCGGTAGCGTTATCATCGAGAATTTCGGTTGGCGTGCCGTGTTCTGGACGGTAACGGGTGGGGCGGTGCTCGCCACCATCCTGCTGGCGACCTCGCTCAAGGAGACGCGGCCGGTCGAGGCGCGTGCGGGCAGTTCGTTCGGCACCGCGCTCTCGGCCTATCGCTTCCTGATGGGCGACCGCAACTTCCTTGGCCTGGCGTCTATCGGCGGCTTCGGGATCGCGAGCTTCTTCGTTTATCTGTCGAGCTCGTCCTTCATCCTGATCGACCATTACGGGCTGTCGCCGTCGGTCTACAGCGTGTTCTTCTCGATCAACGCGGTCGCCTTCATCGGCATGTCGCAGTTGACGGGGCTGCTGTCCGAACGGTTCGGGCTAAGGCCGGTGGTGCGGGTCGCGGTGGTCGGCTATGCGACGACGATGGTGGTGCTGTTCGCGGTGATGGCGTCCGGCGTCGACCGGCTCGACGTGATGGCGGTGCTGCTGTTCGTCGGCTACGGGTTCCTCGGCCTGGTGATCCCGACGACTTCGGTGCTGGCCATGGAGGAGCATGGCGCGATAGCCGGCACGGCCTCGGCGCTGATGGGCACGCTGCACTTCGCCATCGGTGCGGTCGCCATGGGCGTCGCCGGCTTGTTCTTCGACGGCACGCCGCTGCCGATGGTGGCCGGTATCACGCTTTGCGCTGTGATCTCCTTCATGCTGGCCAAGGTCACGCTCGGCCGTGGGCGGGAGGTTGCCGAAGCGCCGGCAGAGTAGATCCTGTCAAGCGAGAGCAGGGAAAGGCCGGGTCATTCCCGGCCTTTTCGGTGTCTGGGCTCAAGCTGCAAGCCTGCGAGGACGAATCGCAGTCGCGCTTCGACCGGCGCCAAGGGCAACGGGACCAGCCCATAGCCCAATTCGGTGTAGATGCTGGTCAGCGCATGATAGGTGCGTTCGGCCTCGTCGAGGGTCTGCTTTCGCTCGCTGTCCTGCCGAAAAATCTCCGGCCATGGCGGTGCGATGAAGACATGACTGGCGTAGCGGAGACGTTGGGCGGCATTCCTGACGTGGTCGGGCACCGGCAGGCCAGTGAGGCGCAGGTAACCAAGAGTGTCCGGCACGCCGCGATCGAAGAAGACGGGACCATTCTGTTCGAGGGCGGCTCGATAGGAGCGCAGCTCCCAGGACAGCATCAGTTCGGCGAACTGCGCCGGATCGTGCCAGGGCAAGGCCGGCCCTCCTATCGCCAACTGATCGCGGATGATGCCGCGTCCGGCTTCGGGCGAGGTGGCCAGGCCGGCCGACCGCAAGGCTTCGATCAATGTGGTCTTGCCCGAACCCGGACCGCCGGTCAGCACGAAGAATCGATCGGAATCGTTTTGCATTTTTCAGCCTCTTTGGATGGATGCGGCCGCTCGCATTTGCCGGCAAGACAGCGTCTGCTGCCATCACAGTATCGAGGGGATGGGGAGAAGTGGAGGTTTCTGTTGCCAGGTACCTCCGAACCCCGCCTAGAAGTGCGAACCACTAGGGCTTGAATTGAAGCTATCGCACCGCTTACGCGGCGAGACGTGCTTCCGCATAGTTGTCGTTGGCAACTATAAGTTTAGCCCGATAACGGTGGTACAATGCCGGGCAAAAGTACGATCTTTACACCTTCGTCGATCCTATTTCGCCCCCAGCAAAAGCCGCTCTTCGCAGAGCGGTTTTTGGTGGAGGCGCCGGGTACCGCCCCCGGGTCCGAACGGCTTATTTCATCGCCTGTTTATTGCCATAGTCGGTCGAGCCGACGAAACAGATATAGGGACCGATCGTGGAAAATGAAAGGGCTCAATGATGCTTTGTCCGCTGTGTCAAACAGCATCGCGGAAGACTTGACTTGTCAACGGTCTCAACCGAAGCTTTGCGGCGGTGAGGAGTTACCGATTAGCGCACTTTGCGGCAGCGCGCCACAGCCCTCATCGACCGGATTCCGTGGCGCTGACGAGGGGAATTTTGATGGCCGATTATCTCGCAGACGTGAAGAAGTACGACGCCGCGGCAGATGCCGACGCGGTCGCCAAGATCGTGAAGCATTTGGGCATTGCGCTCAGGAATCGGGATTCCTCGCTGGTGTCCTGCACTGATCCCAAGGAACTCGATCGCGTCAAGGCCAACTGGGTTGCCAAGAAGCTCGGCGTTGCCGACGGCAGCAAGGCGGACGCGGCCATCGAAAAGGCTTGCAAGGCGATGGAGGCCGACAACACCAAGAGCCGCGTGACCTTCTATTATCTGGTCGCCAAGGAGCTGGGCAAGCTCGCCAGCCTCTGACAATCATCCTGCATCAGGCATCCTGCATCGGCGGAATGCTGGCGCGATTTCCGCGCCAGCCCGTGATGTAGTCGCTTGCCGGGACATTCTGCACTTTGACATGTTCGGCCGGCAGCCAGTCGGTTATGATTGCCGGTAACCCGAATCGAGCCGAAGCTGATGCGCCAATATCTCGACCTCTTGAAGCACGTGCTGGAAAACGGCGCCGATCGCGGTGACCGCACCGGCACCGGAACGCGCTCGGTGTTCGGCTACCAGATGCGCTTCGACCTTGCGCGCGGCTTTCCGGTCACCACCACCAAGAAGCTTCACCTGAAGTCGATCGTGCATGAACTTCTGTGGTTCCTGGCCGGCGACACCAACATCAAATACCTCAATGAGCACGGCGTCTCGATCTGGGATGAATGGGCCGATGAGAATGGCAACCTCGGCCCGGTCTATGGCAAGCAATGGCGCTCCTGGCCGGACGGCCATGGTGGCACCATCGACCAGATTGCCAATCTCTTGAAGGAGATACGCAAGAATCCTAATTCCCGAAGACTGATCGTTTCGGCGTGGAACCCGGCCGAAGTGGAAGCCATGGCGCTGCCACCCTGTCATTGCCTGTTCCAGTTCTATGTCTCGGAGGGCAGGCTTTCCTGCCAGCTCTACCAGCGTTCCGGCGATATCTTTCTCGGCGTGCCGTTCAACATCGCTTCCTATGCGCTGCTCACTCTGATGGTGGCGCAGGTGACGGGGCTGAAGCCCGGCGATTTCGTCCATACGCTAGGCGACGCGCATCTTTACGCGAACCATTTCGAGCAAGCGCGCGAACAGTTGCGGCGCACGCCCAAGGCGCTGCCGACGCTATGGATCAATCCTGAGGTGAAGGACCTCTTTGCCTTCCGCTTCGAGGATTTCCGGCTGGAAAATTATCTCGCCGATGCGACGATCAAGGCGCCGATCGCGGTGTGAGCCGCAAGCATCGGGCTTTTTGCACGTCGCGCTGTATCCACTGCTATCTATCGTGAGCGGTGGCGGCAACACGCAATGCCATTGGCGGGCCAATGTCTGGGCGATTGTCCGGGCCTATGTCTGGCAAAATCTCTTTCCTTGTTATATTCAGGTGAATATATCGATTGGCTGGCTCGCGCCGATCGGATTTTCAAGCCCAGGAGAGTTTCATGCTGGTGCGGAAGGGTTTCGGATTGAAGGCGGCCGCCATTGGCGGTCTCACGACGATGTTGATCGCCGCCATGCCTGTTGCCCACGCCGATGACAGACTGATCGTCTTCGCCGCGGCAAGCATGAAGAACGCACTGGATGCCGTGAACACCGCCTGCGCGGCCGATGTCGGCGAGGCGGCGGTCATTTCCTATGCGGCAAGCCCCGCATTGGCTAAGCAGATCGAGGGCGGCGCGCCAGCCGATGTCTTCATCTCGGCCGACCTCGACTGGATGAACTATCTGTCCGACAAGAAGCTGACCAAGCCGGATACCGAAGTGAAGTTGCTCGGCAACCAGATCGTGCTGGTGGCGCCGAAGGATTCGCCAGTCGAAGCCAGGATCGAAAAGGGTTTTGATCTTGCCGGGCTGATCGGCGACGGAAGGCTTGCCATGGGCGATTTCAAAGCGGTGCCGGCCGGCAAATATGGCAAGGCGGCACTTGAATCGCTCGGCGTCTGGTCCTCAATCGAAGGCAGGGTGGCACAGGCCGAGAACGTGCGCGCGGCACTCAAGCTGGTTTCATCAGGCGAGGCAGCGCTCGGCATCGTCTACGCCACCGACGCGCACGCCGAGCCCGGAGTCAAGGTGATCGGCACCTTCCCGGAGGATTCGCACCCGCCGATCGTCTACCCGGTTGCCGAGATGGCGGATTCCAAGGACAAGGATGCGCCGGCATTTTTGGAATGCCTGCAATCCGCCAAGGCAGGCGAGCTCTTCAAGGCGCAAGGTTTTACGGTCCTTACGCCGAGCAACTGAGGCACACCAAAAGATGAATTGGTTGCTGGACCTCACTCCCGACGAATGGAATGCGGTCCGTCTGTCGATCAAGGTGGCGACGGTGGCGATGATCGCCAGCCTGCCGCCCGGCATATTGATCGCGCTTGTGCTTGCTCGCGGCCAATTCTGGGGCAAGACGCTGCTCAACGGGCTGGTGCATCTGCCGTTGATCCTGCCGCCCGTGGTTATCGGCTATCTGCTGCTGCTCTCCTTCGGCAGGCGCGGCCCGGCCGGGGCGTTTCTGGCCGAGCATTTCGGCATTGTCTTTTCCTTTCGCTGGACGGGTGCCGCGTTGGCTTGCGCTGTCATGGGCTTTCCCCTGATGGTGCGGGCGATCCGGCTGTCGATCGAGGCGGTCGACGGCAGAATCGAGGCGGCGGCCGGGACGCTTGGCGCCAATCCGCTGTGGGTGTTCGGGACGATCACGCTGCCGCTGATCCTGCCCGGCCTGATTACCGGCGCGATCTTGTCTTTCGCCAAGGCGATGGGCGAATTCGGCGCAACGATCACTTTCGTTTCCAATATCCCCAACGAGACGCAGACGCTGCCGTCGGCGATCTACACGTTTACGCAGGTGCCGGGCGGCGATGCCGGCGCGCTCAGGCTGACGCTGATCTCGATCGTCATCTCGATGGCAGCACTTGTCGCGTCGGAAGTGCTGGCGCGGCGCGTCGGCAAGCGGATGGATATCGAATGACGGTCGTGGTCGACATCAGCCATCGGCTTGGCGATTTGGCACTCGACGTCCGCTTCAGGAGCGCCGGGCGGCTGACCGCGCTGTTCGGGCCCTCGGGCTCCGGCAAGACGACGCTGATCAACGTGATTGCCGGATTGATCCGGCCCGAGAAGGGGCGGATCGAGGCCGACGGCCGCGTACTGGTCGATACGGATGCGGGCCTGTTCGTGCAGAAGCACAAGCGCCGCATCGGCATGGTGTTCCAGGACGCGCGGCTGTTTCCGCATATGAGCGTGGCCAGCAATTTGCGCTACGGCCGCTGGTTCACGCCGACGGCCGAACGCTATGCGGACATCGATGCCGTAGTCGACCTTCTCGGCATTGGCCCTTTGCTCGACCGGCGGCCGGCAAAGCTTTCCGGCGGCGAGAAACAGCGCGTGGCGATCGGCCGGGCGCTGCTCGCCAGTCCCAGATTGTTGTTGATGGACGAGCCGCTGGCTTCGCTCGACGAGGCTCGCAAGGCAGAAATCCTGCCTTACATCGAGCGGCTGCGCGATGAGACGAAAATCCCGATCGTCTATGTCAGTCATTCGGTATCGGAGGTGGCACGGCTGGCAAGCGACATCGTTGTGCTGGCGCAAGGCAAAGTCGCTGCTTGCGGCCCAACCGGGGCGATCATGCAGCGGCTCGACCTGTTGCCGGCGGAAGAGCGCGGCGAGGGCGGCGCGGTGCTGGATACCGCGGTGCTGCGTCACGACGAAGTCTTTGGCATGACCGTGCTTGGCTCGGCGGCGGGCGAGATCCGCGTGCCGCATCTGGCAACGCCGGTCGGCGCGCCGGTGCGCATCCGCATCCGTGCCCGCGATGTGATGATCGCCACCGAACAGCCGACGAGCCTCAGCGCGCTCAACATCTTGCCGGGCACGATCGTGGCGATAGCGCCGGGGCAGGGGCCGACGGTCGAGATCGGCATAGACTGCAATGGCGCAACCGTGCTTGCCCGGATCACCGAGCAATCGCGACAGACGCTGAAACTTCGGCTCGGTCGAAAAGTCTACGCGGTGATCAAGACGGTAAGCTTCGACCCGGCGAACATGAGCGCCGGCTTGCCTGTCGAGGCGGATGGATGACCGGCAGGAGGATTGTCGCTATATCATTTTAGAATAGCGGTATCGCTGGAGAGCTTCTAGGATGGATGTGGCGTGACTGCGGAGGAGCGAATGCCGTCGCTAAGCTTGCGGATAAATCTCGATCCAGAAGGGCGCATCGGGCCGGGCAAGATCGAGCTTCTGGAGCAGATCGCCGCCTTCGGCTCGATCTCGGCTGCGGCGCGCGGCATGGAAATGTCCTACAAACACGCCTGGGATCTGGTCGAGGACATGAACCGGGTGTTCGGCAAGCCGCTGGTCGCGGCGCAGACCGGCGGGAAAAAAGGCGGCGGCGCGCAGTTGACACCAGTGGGACTTGCGGTGGTCAGCCGCTTTCGCGCCATCGAACGGGCCGCCGCTTCCGCAGCAGCGACGCATATGGAAGCACTACAGGCGGAGATCGATGCTGGGTGAGGTCGGTGGAATCTGTCCCGGCTGAGCCTACTCCTCCGGTTCGCCGGGCTTGCGCAGCAGATAAGTGTCCATGATCCAGCCCTTTTTCCGGCGGGCTTCTTCGCGAGTCTTCACGATCTTGTCGCCGACATCGCCGAGGCGGCCGGAAATGAGGATCTCGTCGGGCGTACCGAGATAGGCGCCCCAGTGGATGACGAGGTCCTTGTCATCCAGCGTGTCGAAGGCGCATTTGCCGTCCAGCATGACGACGGTGCTGCCGGCATTTTCGGGCAGCCCTTCCTCGGTAAGCCGGCGGCCGGTGGTGATCTGAACCGCATCGCCGATGCGGTTCAGCGCCATCTTATGACTGGCGGCGAGCGCCTGGACAGCAGTGATGCCGGGGATCACCTCGAGCTCGAACTCGACATTGCCTCTCATGCGTACACGCTCCAGGATGCGCAGTGCGCTGTCGTAGAGCGAGGGATCGCCCCAGATCAGGAAGGCGCCGCAGCCATCTCGCGAAAGCTCGTCGCGGATCAGGCTTTCATAGATCGCGGCGATCGCCTCGTGCCAGTCATCGACGGTCGAGCGGTAGGAGGGGGCTGGCTCGGCCCGCACCGGCACCTCGAATTCGACGCGGCGCGAGTTTGGATTGGTGACGAATCGGTCGCAGATCTGGCGGCGCAGTTCTGCGAGATCGTTCTTCTTCGCGCCCTTATCGGGAATGAACAACACGTCGGCGCGGTTCAAGCCGCCGATGGCCTGCACGGTCATGTGGTCGGGATTGCCGGCGCCGATGCCGATGACGAGAAGCTTGCGCATGGCGAACTCCTGCCCGATCGGAACGTCGGTGTCCAGACAAGCCTGGCACGGTGGGCATGGCATGTGCGCAAGCGCCGACGAGTGCGCGGAAGGGCTTTGAAATGCCACATTGAAACGGCTAGAGCGAAGTGCGGCCAATCGGACGCACAAAGTACGCTCTAACACCTTAAATCCCCGCATCGTGCTTTCCTAAAATCGATTCCGATTGGCGGGCCGGTGCGATAGAGTCATCCGGCATCTCGCCAAAGGAGCTTCCATGTTCCGTTATGTTCTGACCGCCGCGCTGGCGCTTTCGGCCACGCCCGTATTCGCCAATGATTCGATCGCCGAATTGGGGACGGGCGGCCTGATCTTGTCGCGCAGCGACGCGGTCGCTATGGAGAGTGAGGACCTCTACATCTCGCCGGAACAAGTGACGGTGGACTATGTCTTCCGCAACAGCACCGACAGGGACGTCGACGCGATCGTCGCCTTTCCAATGCCCGACATCGAAGGCGATCCGAACGAGATGCCGGCAATCCCCGACGGCCAAAGCGACAATTTCCTCGGCTTCGAGGTGACGATCGACGGCGTGGCAGCAAAACCGCAGCTCGAGCAGAAGGCGTTTGCACTTGGCATCGACATCAGTGCCGATCTTAAGTCGCAAAACGTGCCGTTCTACCCGTTCGGCGACGCGGCCAGGGCGGCATTGGCGAAGCTGCCGCAAGCGGTTGCCGACGACTGGGTCGACCGCGGCCTCATCATCGAGGACACCACCGACGACGGTTCGGGCATGAAGACCGTCCATGTGCCGTTCTGGCAATTGCGCTCGACTTACTGGTGGCGCTCGACCTTTCCGGCCAATAAGGCAGTCCACGTCGCCCACCGCTATAAGCCCAGCGTCGGCGGCACGTCCTCGGTCAGCTTCTTCTATGACGGCCAGTTCCAGGGCCAATACGCCGCCTACAAGACCCGCTACTGCATGGACGGCGCGTTCGAAAATGCGATCCGCAAGGCGGCGAAAGGCAATCCCGACGGCACTCCGAGGTATTTCGAAAACCGCATCGCCTATATCCTGACCACAGGCGGCAACTGGGCGACTGGGGCCATCGGAAAGTTCAAGCTGACCGTCGACAAGGGCGATCCGAAGAACCTGGTCTCGTTCTGTGGCCAAAACGTCAGGAAAGTCGGGCCGACGCGTTTCGAGATGACGGCAGAGAACTTCTACCCTGAGCACGACATCGACATATTGCTGCTGGCACCTTCGGGCGATGGCGGGAGCGGCGGGTGATGGATGTCGCGATCTATGTCGCCATCGCAGAAAACGGCGTGATCGGGCGCGATGGCGGTTTGCCGTGGCGGCTTTCCAGCGATCTCAAGCGGTTCAAGGCCGACACGATGGGCAAACCTATCATCATGGGTCGCAAGACCTATGAAGGTATCGGCCGGCCTCTGCCTGGCAGACTCAATATCGTGGTGACCCGCGACGAGGCCTGGCGCGCCGAGGGGGTCGAAATCGTGCATTCGCTCGACGAGGCGATCAGCCTGGCGACGGTGCGCGGACGCTGCATGGCCGGCGCCGACGAAATCTGCATCATCGGCGGCGGCGAGATCTATACCCAGGCGCTGCCGCTGGCCGACCGCTTGCATGTCACCCATGTCCTTGCCGCGGTCGACGGCGACGCGCATTTCCCCCCGATCGACCCGGATTTGTGGCGCATTGTCCGCTCGCAGGACGTTCCAACTGGTGAAAAGGACAGTCATGCGACACGCTATTCGGTTTACGAGCGACGCCGCGACGTGCATTGAGAGACGATAAAGGGTCGCGACGGTCCAAAACGGACGGTGACGACGACCGATCGCGTTGAAAGCGTGCCGTCGCATCCCTATAGAAGGACGATACTGGATTTTGCGTCGTCAGGCCGGCGCGTGAGGGAGCGAAAGGACATTCATGCCCTGGAATGACAAAAGCGGCGGAGGCGGCGGCCCATGGGGCGGCGGCAACAATCCAGGACCTTGGGGGCAGGGACCGAAGGGGCCTAGCGGCCCGCAGGGCTCGCCTCCCGATCTCGAAGACATCATCCGGCGCGGCCAGGACAGGTTGCGGCGTGCTTTGCCGGGTGGCGGTGGCGCCAGCCCAGCCCTGTTCGGATTGATCGCGGCAGCGCTTGTCGCACTGTGGGCGTTCAAGGCGGTCTACACCGTGCAGCCCGACGAGGTTGCGGTCGAACTCAGATTCGGCGTGCCAAAGGCGGAGCTCTCCCAGCCTGGCCTGCATTTCCATTGGTGGCCCATCGAGACGGTCGAGACGGCCAACATCGCCGAGCAACTCGTCAACATCGGCGGCGGCACAGCCTCCGGCAACGGTTCAGGTCTGATGCTTTCGGGTGACCAGAACATCGTCAACGTGCAGTTCTCGGTGGCCTATCAGGTCTCCGATCCAAGAGCCTATCTGTTCGACGTGTCCGATCCCGACGGCATGCTGCGCCAGGTCGCCGAAAGCGCTATGCGCGAAGCGGTCGGCCGGCGGCCGGCGCAGGACATCTTCCGCGACGATCGCGAGGGCATTGCGGCGTCCGTGCGCGAAATCATCCAGACGACGCTGGACGGCTATAAGGCCGGCCTGAACGTCAACGCGATCTCGATCGAGGATGCCGCACCGCCGCGCGAAGTGGCCGACGCCTTCGATGAGGTGCAGCGCGCCGAACAGGACGAGGACAAGTTTGTGGAGCAGGCCAACCAGTATTCCAACCAGAAGCTCGGCCAGGCGCGCGGCGAGGCCGCACAGATCCGTGAGGAGGCGGCCGGCTACAAGAACCGGGTCGTGCAGGAGGCCGAAGGCGAGGCACAGCGCTTTATCTCGATCTATGACGAATACGCCAAGGCACCGGATGTGACGCGCCAGCGGCTTTATCTGGAAACGATGGAGAGGGTTCTGAAGGATTCCAGCAAGGTCATTATCGAACAAGGCAACGGACAGGGGGTCGTCCCCTATCTGCCGCTGCCGGCATTGCAGCAGAAGGCGCCGGCGCCGGTCCTTGGAGGAAACCAGTGATGGCCAACCGTCTTCCCATCATCGCCGTCATCGCCGCGGTCATCCTGTTCCTGCTCTATTCGTCGGTCTTCGTTGTCAATGCGCGCCAGCAGGCACTGGTGCTCAGGTTCGGCGAGATCGTCGACGTCAAGAGCGAGCCGGGCATCTATTTCAAGGCGCCGTTCGCCTTCTTCGATGCCGACAGCGTGCAGTTGATCGAAAACAGGGTGCTACGCTTCGACCTCGACAACATCCGCGTCCAGGTTTCGGGCGGCAAGTTCTATGAGGTCGACGCGTTCATCGCCTATCGGATCTCGGATCCGCGCGTGTTCCGCTCCGCGGTGTCGGGTCAGATCGAGCTGGCCGAGGCACGCTTGAGAACGCGTCTCGACGCCGCCTTGCGCCGTGTTTACGGCCTGCGCGACTTCGAGGCGGCGCTCTCGGAAGAGCGAGCTGTGATGATGCGGGAAGTGCGCGATCAGCTGAGGCCCGACGCCACGTCGCTCGGCCTGCAGATCGAGGACGTCCGCATTCGCCGGACCGATTTGACTGCGGAAGTCTCGCAACAGACATACGATCGCATGAAGGCTGAGCGTCTGGCCGAAGCCGAGCGGCTGAGGGCGCGCGGCAACGAGGCGGCGCAGCGCATCAGGGCACGCGCCGACCGTGAAGTGGTGGAGATCGTCGCCGAGGCACGGAGGGAGTCTGAAATCCTGCGCGGTGAAGGCGAAGCTCAACGCAGCGCCACCTTCGCTGACGCCTACCAGCGCGATCCAGCCTTCTTCGACTTTTACCGGTCGATGAACGCCTACGGCACGGCGCTGGACAATACCGGGACGACGATGGTGCTGTCGCCGAATTCGGATTTCTTCCGTTTCTTCCGCAATCCCTCCGGCGCGGACACGCCGGCAGCGCCTGCTGCATCAGCAGCGCCCGGTGCTACAGCAGCACCTGCTGCACCGGCAGCGCAGCCAGGCACCGGCCAGTAACGGCCGGTGCAGGATTTTCTGGCGGCAATAGGCCTGGTTCTCGTCGTCGAGGGCCTGGTCTATGGCGGCTTTCCCGGCCTCGCCAAAAAACTTGCCGGCGAAGTTCTGTCGATGCCGGAGAATACGCTGCGGGTCGCCGGCCTGATTGCAATCGCCGTTGGTGTCGGCCTCGTCTGGCTGGTGCGTGGTGGATGACGTGATCGGTTTATGATTTCGGGATAACGGAGGATTTATCCTCCGCCGATAGCCATAGCCGCAAACGTGCCTTATTTCTTGCCAACATGGCTCGACGCAGCGTTTTCGGCGAGCGCTTTCTTCTCAGAGACACCGGGAGACTTCTCGATGACATCCAACAGCTTTCTGCGCGCGGCGAGGCGGACGTTCACCGCGGGTGCTGCTGCACTTCTTATCGGCGCCGCTACCGTCCCGTCGCTGGTGACGCCGACGGCTGCCGCCGACGGCCCGGCTTCGGTCGCCGATCTCGCGGAGGGCTTGCTCGGCGCTGTGGTCAATATATCGACCTCACAGAGGGTGAAGGGCACGGAAGGCCCGGGCGCGGTGCCGATGCCGCAGCTTCCAGAGGGCTCGCCCTTCCAGGATTTCTTCGACGATTTCTTCAAGAACCGTCCCGGCGAACAGGGCAACCCCTCGCAAAAGGTGCAGTCGCTGGGCTCCGGCTTCGTGGTCGACGCCGAGGAGGGCATCGTGGTGACGAATAACCACGTGATCGCCGATGCCGACGACATCGAGGTGAATTTCTCCGACGGCGTGACGCTGAAGGCGACGCTGGTCGGCACCGACACCAAGACCGACGTGGCGGTGCTGAAGGTCGATCCGAAAGGGCACAAACTGACGGCGGTGAAATTCGGCGATTCCAGCAAGATGCGTGTCGGTGACTGGGTGATGGCGATCGGCAATCCGTTTGGCCTTGGCGGCACCGTGACGGTCGGCATCGTCTCGGCCCGCAATCGGGACATCAATTCCGGTCCCTATGACGATTTCATCCAGACCGATGCCGCGATCAACCGCGGCAATTCCGGCGGACCGCTGTTCAACAGCGACGGCGAGGTGATCGGCATCAACACGGCAATCATCTCGCCGTCCGGCGGCTCGATCGGCATCGGTTTTTCGATTCCCTCGCAGCTCGCGTTGGGCGTTGTCGACCAGCTCCGCCAGTTCGGCGAGACGCGGCGAGGCTGGCTCGGCGTGCGCATTCAACCGGTGACGGACGACATCGCCGAAAGCCTCGGCATGGCTACCGCCAAGGGCGCGCTGGTCGCCGGCGTCATCAAGGGTGGGCCTGTGGACAACGGCACCATCCTGGCGGGCGACGTCATCATCAAATTCGACGGCAGGGACGTCAATGAAATGCGCGATCTGCCGCGCGTCGTCGCGGAAAGCACGGTCGGCAAGGCTGTCGACGTGGTCATCGTGCGCAAGGGTGTCGAGCAGACCGTGAAGGTGACGCTCGGGCGGCTCGAAGATGGCGAAAAGCTTGCCAGCGCCGAGGACGGCAATGCCGACAAGGACAATGGCGACAAGGCGCCTGCCGTTTCAACGGCTTCCGTGCTCGGCATGACCGTTGGCGAGCTCAACGACGAGACGCGGACGAAATTTGGCATCGCCGCCGAAGTCTCCGGCGTCGTCATCACCGACGTCGCCAAGGATTCGGCCGCTGCCGAACGCGGCATCCAGGCCGGCGAGGTGATCACCGAGATCGCGCAGGAATCGGTCGCCACGCCCAAGGATGTCATGGACCGGATTGCGGCGTTAAAGGAGCAGGGACGCAAGAATGCGTTGCTGATGCTGGCGGCGAAGACCGGCGAATTGCGGTTTGTGACGATCCGGATGGACTGAGTCCGATAAGGGCTGCAACACTTTGATCTTGCGGGAAAAGGGCGGCTAGCGAGCCGCCTTTTTTCTTGCCTGCCAATCCTTGGCTGTCAGCCTGTAGAACACATGCCGCTTGAGCGCGGCGTGGCTGTCCGGAATGCCGGGGTGGTCGAAATCGCTGGCCGGGTCGGCGACCATGCCCAGGCGTTCCATGACCGCGGTGGACCGGCTGTTATTCTTGACGGCGAAGGACACGATTTCCTCGAGGCCAAGCGTTTCGAAGCCATAGGCGAGCCAGGCTTCGGCTGCTTCTGTGACATAGCCATGGCCCCAGAATTCGGGCGCCAGCCGCCAGCCGATCTCGACGGTGCCGGCCGGCAGGAAGGGCAAATGATCGGTACCGAGGAGGCCGATAAAACCAATGCATTCGCGCGTTTCAATGATCTCGGCGGCAGCGAAACCGTAGCCATCCTCGGCGATCCAGGCGCGGAACTCGTCCATTTTGGCGTCCGCGGCGGCGCGATCGCGGCGAAATGGAAAGAATTCCATGACCCGCTCGTCGGAGTTGATCCGGTAGAAGAGCTCGCGGTCGCGATCCTCCCAGTTGCGCAGGATCAGGCGTTCGGTCCGGATTGGCGTCACTCCACAAACTCCTCCTGCCGGTAGCCCTGCAGATAGAGGAGCGCGGTCAAGTCGCTGTGGTCGATGCGGAATTTTGCTTCCGCCGCCACGACCTGCTTGGCATGAAGTGCCACACCGGTGCCGGCAAGGCGGATCATGTCGAGGTCATTGGCGCCATCGCCGACAGCAATGGCGTCGGCGGTCGTCAGCCCGAGGCGCGCCGAAATCTCGAGCAGCGCATCGGCCTTGGCGGCACGCCCCAGGATCGGCTCGGCCACCAGCCCGGTAAAGCGGCCGTCCTGCTCGATCAGGCGGTTGGCGCGGTTCTCCTGAAAGCCGAGCATGGCAGCGATACGTGAGGTGAAGACGTTGAAGCCACCCGACACGAGTGCAGTCCATGCGCCGTTGGTCCGCATGGTCTGGACAAGCGCGCGGCCACCAGAAGCCAGCGTCAGGCGGTTGGCGATGATGCGGTCGACCACGGCAGTGTCAAGGCCTTTCAGCAGCGCCACCCGCTCGCGCAAGGCCGGCTCGAAAGCGATCTCGCCATTCATCGATCGCGCCGTGATGGCGGCGACGTAATCCTTGACGCCGATCTCGTCGGCAAGCTCGTCGATGCACTCCTGGTCGATAACAGTCGAATCCATATCGGCGATCAGGATTTTCTTCCGCCTTCCCTCGGCCTGCTGGACGATCACGTCGACCGGTTCGGGTGCGAGCACGGCGCGCAGGCTGGCGGTCGTTTCAGCGGCTTCGGCCGTCTCCGGCAAAGCGAATTCACAGGCGATGCCTTCGGCCAGCCAGCGAACAGCGCTTGCGCCGACCGACCGTGACGCCATATTCGCAAGCGCCGGCGACAATGCGCGGCCGGCGGGATGGGACACAAGCGTGGCGATCAGCGGCATCGAAAATTCCGGCGGGCAGGCGGGCGAGGGCCGCGTTAAGAACGCGATCCTGATAGCCGGGCCGACCGCCAGCGGCAAGTCCGCCCTTGCGCTCGAGCTCGCCGAGCGCAACGGCGGTGTCATCGTCAACACCGATTCCATGCAAGTCTATTCGGTGCTCGACGTGTTGACGGCGCGGCCGACTGCTGCCGAACTCGCTCGCGTCCCGCATTTCCTCTACGGACATGTCCGTCCCTCCACCGCCTATTCCACCGGAGCCTGGCAGCGCGACGTGATGAAGCTCATCGACGACGGTGCGTTCTTCGAACGGCCGGTAATTTTCGTCGGTGGTACCGGGCTTTATTTCCGGGCGCTTGCGGAAGGCATTTCGGAAATGCCCGACATTCCGAAGTCGATCCGTGATCGCTGGCGCTACGAACTCCAGGAGCAGGGCGCAGCCAAGCTGCACCGCATCCTGCTGCGCGAGGATTCCGCAGCCGGCATGATGCTGAGGCCGACCGACGGCCAGCGCATCGTGCGGGCGCTGGAGGTGCTGGACGCATCGGGCCGTTCGATCCTGGAATGGCAGGCGGCGCGGGGCCGTCCACTGATCGACAGGGCCAGCACGCGCTTCTTTGTGATCGAACCGGACCGAGCGGAGCTGGTGGAGCGGATCGAGGCGCGGTTCGACCGCATGCTGGAGAAGGGCGCTCTCGACGAGGTCAGGTGGCTGACCGACCTTGGCCTCGATCCGGACTTGCCGGCGATGAAAGCGATCGGCGTTCGCGAACTCCAGGCGGCAATGGCCGGCGAGCTGAGTTTTCCCGAAGCGATCGATCGCGCGAAGATCGTGACGCGACAATATGCCAAGCGCCAGGCGACCTGGTTCAGGCATCAGTTGGGTTCGGAATGGCTCAGATTGCACCCCGGTGACCGTGTGGAATCCACGATCTCGGATCCCCTTTCCAGTGCAACCTAAAAAGTTGACTTGAGGGGGAGACTTCCCGTTGAAGTTGTCCTAATTAACCCTCCGTAAGGCCGTCGATGCCATAACGTCTTTGGGAATTTTCCAACGGGGAGCAGATGCGTTTTCACAAGGCGGAATCAGCCTTTTTCGTCTTTATCTTCGTGATCCTGGCCGCCGGCCTGGTGACGCTTCACGCCTATGGGCTTCTGCAAGCCTTCGCCGAAGAGGTTCATACACCCGCCAGGGTCGACCAGATCATCTATCTCAACAAGCTGTTGTTTGGGACCGGGGTTCTTTTGGCTACTGCCCTGTTCTTCGGGATTTTCTTCATCTACCCGCTGATCCGCAAGCAGGCGACGGAAGAAGGCAAGCTGCGCGCCATGACGGTTTCGCTCAGCGCTCGTTCGGAAACACTGGAGCATGCGGCGCTGACCGACAGTCTGACCGGTATGCAGAACCGGCGCTATTTCGACGATGCACTGAAGGAATATCTCGAGGAATTCCGCCGCATCGAGAAGCCGGTCGGGCTGATGATCCTTGACCTCGACCATTTCAAACAGGTCAACGACACCCACGGCCATGATGTCGGCGACGAGGTGCTGCGGGCGGTCGCCAGCTGTCTCAAGGACATGACACGCTATCACGACGTGGTGGCGCGCCTGGGTGGCGAGGAGTTCGCAGTGGTCACGCCGAACATGGATGCCGAACTTCTGTCCAAATTCGCCGAGCGCATCCGCAAGGCGATTGCCAACATGTCGATACTGTCAGGCAATGTCCGCCTGAAGATCACCACCAGCGTCGGCCTTGCCGTCTGGGACCGCAAGGAAACCGCCGAAGAGTTCTATCGCCGCGCCGATCGCCAGCTTTATGAGGCCAAGAGGCAAGGCCGAAACCGCGTCTGCGCCTGAAATCCCGAGGGGGAATTCATGAGGCCGGCCGACTGACGCAGCTTTCTCGACTTCCGGTGCTCATGGACTCAAATGTCCACTCCGCTCCGGGTTCTCGAAAGCCACGCCATTCGATCCGGCCTGATGAATTCCCTCTTGGGATCTACCCTGGTTTCCTAGGGTGACAAGTAGGTTTGGAAGCGCTTTAGCTTCAAGCTAAAGCCGCCCGGCTCAATCGTTCTGCGAGCGCAGGCCGAAGGTTGCGGGTTTCAGGCCATAACGCATGTCGAAATCGTCGTCGGGCTGGACGCGCGGGACTGGCGGCTTGCGGTAGTCGCGATCGCCGGCCTGCCGGCTCGAATCCACGACTTCGGCGAAGGCCATCGCCTGCTGCGGTTTCGGTACGTTGCGCAGCCTTTCGACGATTGCCACCAGATCGACGTCATTGCCGGTTTCGGACGGCAAGGCTTCCTCGCGCTTGGCCGTGCCGGGGATCAGGTCCTCGGACATTTTTTCGAACTTCAGCCGCATGGTCGTCGCCACGCCTTCACCGAAGGCGATGGCTTCGCGCTGGCCCATGGAAGACAGGAATGCCAGCGTCGAGGCCGAGGAATCGGCGATCGCCGAGCGGACGATCGCCTGGTCCTGCTCGTTGGCAAGCCGCATGGCGAAAAAGGTCGAGCACTGGGACAGGATCGTGGGATCGAGTTCGCCCGGGCGCTGGGTGACGACACCGAGATAGCAGCCATATTTGCGGCCTTCCTTGGCGATGCGCGACAGCGCGTGCCGGGTCGGCGCGAAACCAAGGCGCGGATCGGCCGGCATGTAGCGGTGGGCTTCCTCGCACAGCAAAAGCAGCCGCAGCCGGCCCTCGCTCCACAGCGCAAGGTCGAAGGCCAAACGCGCCAGCACCGAGCAGACGGAATTGACCACCTCAGACGGCATGCCGGCCATCTCGAAGCAGGTTACCGGGCGGCCGTGATGCGGCACGCGAAAAATGTTGCCGATCGTCTCGTGGATGGTGTCCTCGATCAGCCGGGAGTTGAACATGAAGCGGTAGCGCGGATCCGAGGCTGCCGATTCGATGCGCGTCTTCAGTGACTTGAGGGTGGGGCGGTCGTTCTTGCTTTCCAGCAGCCCCATGCGCTCGTCGATCTGCTTGATGAGGTCGACAACGCGATAGGGCACCGGCGTGTCCGCGGTCAGTGCATCGCTGCCGCGCCTGAGATAGGTGGCCGAATTCGGGTTGCGATACAGGTTCTTGGCCGCGGGAATGAGATCGCGCAAGGCATCGACTTCTTCCGGCACGGTCTCGCGCCCGCGAAACAGCACTTCGGCAAATTCCTCGAGCTTGAACATCCAAAAGGGCAGGTCCAGCGTCGTTGAATCCACCCTGACGCAGTACTCGGGCAAGGATGCAGCGAACTCGTTGTGCGGATCGAGGATGAGAACGCGCAGGTCGGGTCGAGCGGCGATCGACTTGCGCAAAAGCAGCGAGACGGCGGTGGATTTGCCGACGCCGGTGGTGCCGACAATGGCGAAATGGCGCGCCAGCGTGTCGTCGACAGCGATATTGGCGTCGATCCCCTCATCCTGTGACAGCGTGCCGATGGTGATCGAGTGACGTCCGGCGAGATCATAGACCGCCCGCAGGTCGCGGCTGCGGATGCGGTGGGCGATGGCGCCGATATGCGGATAGGTGGTGATACCGCGGTCGAAAATCGGTTTGGCGCCGGGCTCGGCGCCATCGCGCACCTCGCCTATGAGCTCGATGCTGACTTCGATCGGGTTCTGGCCTGCATTGCTCCAGGCGCGATCCGACTTGCCGATCTCGTAGACCAGGCCGACCGTTCGCGTGGTGCCAAGATTGACGGAGATCATCTTGCCGACACTCCAATGGCCGGTGACCGTGCCTTCGACATCGGCGGCATAGGCGCTGATGGTGGCGCGCGCGCCGTCGCACTGGACGACATTGCCCAGAATGCGCTTGTCGTTCTGCTCCGCCTTGCGGCGCTCCTGCAAAGTCGGCTCTCCGACGGAGGCTTCGCGGTCGACGAACATGGACAGGCTGTTTCCCACTTCCCCAGACGATCGACCTTACATCGACGGGGTTAAGGTGGCATGAGGCCGAATGGTGTAAGCGCCATTAAGCCATTCGTGAAAATTGAACCGATCTGCCTCTTGCTCGGCGCCACGATTTCGATATACCAGATGAATGACTGATATAGCGAACGACATCTCGTCGACCATCGGCAGGCGAATACGCTCGGAAAGAGCCTTGAGGGCCTGGTCGCTGGCGGAGCTCGCGGACCGGTCCGGCGTGTCGAAAGCGATGCTCAGCACGATAGAGCGCGGCAAGACGAGCCCAACCGCAGCACTTCTCGTGCGGGTCGCCGCGGCCTTCGGCATGACACTTTCCACCCTCATCGCGCGGGCGGAGCTGCAAGGCGGCGGGTTGCTTCGCGAAAGCGATCAACCGCTTTGGCGCGATCCCGCCACGGGCTATATCAGGCGGCATCTTTCGCCGGTCTCGGATATGCCGCTTGAACTGATCCGGGTCCAATTGCCGGCGGGGACCAAAGTGAGCTTTCCGGCAGCGTCCTATGCCTTCATCAGGCAGCAGATCTGGCTGATTTCCGGGTGGCTGGAATTCACCGAGGGCGACATCGTCCACAGTCTCGAACCGGGTGACTGCCTGGCGCTTGGAGCGCCATCGGATTGCACCTTCCACGCTCCGGGACCGGACGCCGCCGACTATCTGGTCGCGCTGGCCAGAGGCTGAGGCAGTGGCGCGTCGGCCGAAACGCACCGACAATGGCGGGCCGCCTCTCGACGACTATAAGGGTCCGCCATGGGGCAACGGTGATGCCTACGTCTTCCTTGCCTGGCAGGCCGCCCGTGCCAAAGCCTGGAAGGCGCCGAGCCGTGAGGTCATGCTGATGCGGCTGGACAAGGCCGAGCGGCTGGGCCTGACCTATGAGGAATATACGCTCGAACTGCTGGAGCGCGGGCGCCATCTGCAGGAAGAAGATGCGGAGCGCATCGCGGAAATCCGCCGGGCCAGGAAGCGAAGGCGTGTCAATCATTTCGGCTGATGGAGGGGCATCTTATGGGCCGACCGACGCTCATGCATTCACAGCCATTTTCATCCAGCTCTAGGGGTCCTGCACGCATGAGTTCCATCGAAATCAAGCCTCTAACCCAGGCTGCGGAAACGCAGGCAATGCTGGTCGATATGCTGATCGAGACGGTTGCGGCCGGTGGATCGGTCGGTTTCATGCATCCGCTGGCGCCGGACGCGGCAGGCGCCTTCTGGAACAAGTCGCTTATGGCGGCTGCCAGAGGCGAAAGAGCTGTGCTCGGCGCCTGGGACGGCGAGGCTCTGATCGGCACCGTCACCTTGCTGCTCGACTGTCCCCCCAACCAGCCGCACCGAGCCGAGATCGCCAAGCTGATGACTCGCGTCGATCATCGCGGCAAGGGCGTGGCCACCCGCCTGATGCGGGCGGCCGAAAGCCTCGCTGTCGAAAAAAGCCGCACGCTGCTGGTCCTCGATACAGCGACAGAGGAGGGTGCTTCCGGTCTCTATGAGAGGCTGGGATTCACGCTTGCCGGCGAGATACCGGACTATGCATTGAAGCCGCATGGCGGATTGACCGGTACCCTCATCTACTGGAAGCGCATCGGCGGGCCTCGGTGAGCTCCGCCGCTGCAGGTCGATTTTGCTAAGCCCTGTGATGGACCTCCTGCAGCCCATAGACCGGCGTCGCGATGCCCTCGTGCCCCGCCTTCAGCTGCAGCGACAGGAACTGCGAATAATGGCGTGACTGGTGCAGATTGCCGCCGTGGAACCAGAGCGCTTCCTGTTGCGTCGGCTTCCACATGTTGCGCTGTTCGCCCTCCCAAGGACCGGGATCCTTGGTGGTGTTCGAGCCGAGGCCCCAGCATTTCCCGACTTTATCGGCGACCTCTTTCGAGATCAGCTCCGCCGCCCAGCCGTTCATCGAACCATAGCCGGTGGCATAGACGATGACATCGGCCGGCAACTCGGTGCCGTCGCTGAGCAGGACCGAATGTTCCTTGATCTCCTTCACGTCGACGCCGCTCTTCAGCTTGATGGCGCCGTCGATGATCAACTGTGAGGCGCCGATATCAATATAGTAGCCGGAACCGCGCCTGAGATATTTCA
Source organism: Mesorhizobium sp. (assembly GCA_004020315.1). Classification (GTDB taxonomy): domain Bacteria; phylum Pseudomonadota; class Alphaproteobacteria; order Rhizobiales; family Rhizobiaceae; genus Mesorhizobium. Next base: position 260,244 of record SAQG01000002.1, on the reverse strand, counting down.
TGAACAGGCCCGAACCGTCGTCGCCCCAGTCGAGCATGAAGCCGGCCCTTTCCAATCCCTCATAGAAGGCAGCATCGCGCTTCTTCATCTGCTCATAGAGCGGGATCTGGAATTCGTGCAGGATCTTGTAGGGCAGGGAGGCAAAGATGAGATCGGCCTTGGCCGTGGTCATGCCGTTTTGCACGGCCTGCTCCGAATAGAGCGCTCCGAGCCCGATATCCATCAGCGTGTCGGATTTGACGATATGCGTGGTCGAGCGCTGCACCATGGTGACGTCGACGCCGGCTTCCCAGAGTGCTGCGCAGATATCATGCGCGGAATTGTTCGACCCGATGACGACGACCTTCTTGCCAGCATAGCCGTCCGGACCGGGATGTTTCGCGGAATGGTGCTGATCGCCCTTGAAATTCTCCATGCCCTTGAACTTCGGGATGTTGGGCCGGCCCGACATGCCGGTGGCGAGCACCAGCTGCTTGGGCTTCAGCGTTATGTCCTTGCCATCACGATGGACGATGACGGTCCATTCCTTCTTCTCCTCGTCATAGGTCGCGCTCTTTGCCTCCGTGGAGGACCAGTAGTTCAGCTCCATGACCTTGGTGTACATTTCCAGCCAGTCCCCGATCTTGTCCTTGGGCGAGAAGACCGGCCAGTTCCTGGGGAAGTCGATATAGGGCAGATGGTCGTACCAGACCGGATCGTGCAGGCAGAGCGACTTATAACGCTTGCGCCATGAATCGCCCGGACGCTCGTTCTTCTCGACAATGATGGTCGGCACCCCGAGCTGCCTCAGCCGGGCACCGAGCGCGATGCCGCCCTGGCCGCCGCCGATGATCAGAGTGTAGGGCTGACTGATAAAGCCGAGTTCGGCGGCTTCCCTCTCGCGCTCTTCCTTCCAGGTCGGCCGGTTCTTTCCGTGACCATGCTTGGCGCCTAACGGCCGGGCGAAGCCGGCGAGTTCCTCATGGCCCTTGAGCTCGACCATGGTGGTGAGCAGCGTCCAGATCTTGCCGTTCTTCAGCCTGATATGGCCGAAGCCGCGCGCAACCTCCGTTTCGAAACTGATCCACCCCTCGAGCAGCCCGTCGCTGTCTGTGGCGTCTTCGCCTTTCGCAAGCGCCCAGTTCGATGGCTTTATCTTCGACAGCTGGTTCATCAGCATGTCGCGCACCTGGTCGCGACCTTCCATGGTCTTGATGTTCCAGGTGAAGGTCACCAGGTCGCGCCAGTAGCAGTCTTCCTGAAAGCACCCGACCGCCTTGTCGATGTCGCCGGCGGCGAGCGCCGCACCGAAGTGATCAAGCAGGTCGGACAGTTTCTTGGCTGGGGCCTTGTCGAGCATCAATCTCCTCCCTTGAAGTCCTGGTCGTTATCGCGGCTTTGCCGGACCCTCCCAGCCCGGTTGACCGGAGTATCGCGGCAAACTATGCGCCGCGTCACGTCGTCAAATAGTTCGGTGTGGTTTCAACGGTTTATCGGGATGATCGCGGACCCTGGTCCTGCCGGCGATCGTACCGGAGCGGTGTCTTGTGGCGAAAATAGCTGGTTCAATGCGACGATGGACAACCGGCGCGTTTGAATACGGCCTACGGGGTTCAAAACCCTTTTGGCATTGTGCACATTCGCCGTTGACAGCGGCGCAAAACCAATTCTATTGTCCGCCACCATGAAAACGGCACTCATTCTCGTAGTAGGAAAGCGCGTGGGCAAGGCGGTGTAACCGCCGGGCGAGACCTCCCATGCGCAGACACAGGCTCCCTCGGGGGCCTTTTTTATTGCCCGAAACACGACTAAACGACCAGCAATCGCCCGATGGCGGACAGTACGGGACCAGACCGATGAGCAGTGGACAGAACGAGCGGCGCGAAATGACGGGCGCCGAAATGGTGGTGCAGGCGCTGAAGGACAACGGCGTCAAGCATATTTTCGGCTATCCGGGCGGCGCGGTTCTCCCGATCTATGACGAGATATTCCAGCAAGACGAGGTCGAGCACATCCTCGTCCGTCACGAACAGGGGGCAGGCCATGCGGCGGAGGGCTATGCGCGCTCGACCGGCAAGGCCGGCGTCATGCTGGTGACATCGGGGCCGGGAGCCACCAACGCGGTAACGCCCTTGCAGGATGCGCTGATGGATTCGATCCCGCTGGTCTGCCTGACCGGTCAGGTACCGACCTCGCTGATCGGCTCGGACGCCTTCCAGGAGTGTGACACGATCGGCATCACGCGGCCCTGCACCAAACACAATTGGCTGGTGAAGGACGTCAACGAGCTCGCGGCAATCATCCACGAGGCCTTTCACGTCGCAACGACAGGACGTCCCGGTCCGGTGGTCGTCGACATCCCGAAGGACGTGCAGTTCGCCAAGGGCATGTATGTGCCGCCACAGACGGCGCCACGCACGAGCTATCAGCCTAAGGTCCAGGGCGACCTGGAAAAGATCAAGGCGGCGGTCGAACTGATGGCCAACGCCAAAAGGCCGATCCTCTATACGGGCGGCGGTGTCATCAATTCCGGTCCGGAAGCCAGCCATTTGCTGCGAGAACTGGTCGATCTGACCGGCTTCCCGATTACCTCGACGCTGATGGGCCTTGGCGCCTATCCGGCGTCGGGCAAAAACTGGATGGGCATGCTCGGCATGCACGGCACCTATGAAGCCAACATGGCGATGCATGATTGCGACGTCATGGTCTGCATCGGCGCGCGCTTCGACGACCGCATCACCGGCCGGCTCACCGCGTTCTCGCCGAACTCGAAGAAAATCCACATCGACATCGATCCGTCGTCGATCAACAAGAACGTCCACACCGATGTGCCTATTATCGGCGATGTCGGCCGGGTGCTGGAGGATCTGGTGCGGCTGTGGCGGGCGACCGCCAAGGCCGACAAGAAGGCGCTCCGCCCGTGGTGGGAGCAGATCGCGAAATGGCGCGCTCGGGATTCGCTTGCCTACAAGATGAACCACGACGTGATCATGCCGCAATACGCCGTCCAGCGGCTCTACGCGCTGACCAAGGACATGGACACCTACATCACCACCGAGGTTGGCCAGCACCAGATGTGGGCGGCGCAGCACTACCATTTCGAGAAGCCGAACCGCTGGATGACCTCGGGCGGGCTGGGCACGATGGGCTACGGCCTGCCCGCGGCGCTCGGCGTGCAGATCGCGCACCCGGATGCGCTGGTCATCGACATTGCCGGCGACGCCTCGGTGCAGATGACAATGCAGGAGATGAGCGCGGCGGTGCAGCACGAAGCGCCGATCAAGATCTTCATCCTCAACAACCAGTATATGGGCATGGTGCGGCAGTGGCAGCAGCTTCTGCACGGCAATCGGCTGTCGCATTCCTACACCGAAGCGATGCCGGATTTCGTCAAGCTTGCCGAAGCCTATGGCGGCCACGGCATCCGCTGCGAGAAGCCGGACGAGCTGGACGACGCCATCAAGGAGATGATTTCGGTGAAGAAGCCGGTGATCTTCGACTGCCGGGTGGCCACACTTGCCAACTGCTTCCCGATGATTCCCTCGGGCAAGGCGCATAACGAGATGCTTCTGCCGGATGAGGCGACCGACGAGGCAGTGGCCAATGCCATCGACGCCAAGGGTAGGGAACTGGTGTAACGCGCAAGCCGAGGCAGGGCTTGCGGAAGAAGCCGTGCGGAAACAGAGAAACAGCTCAAAGTTTGAAAATCGAGAACCATGTCATGAACGCACAGCTTCAACCGACCGGCTCCGCCTACTTCATCGCCAAGGAGACGGAAAAGCCGGAGAATCACACGCTTTCCGTGCTGGTCGACAATGAGCCGGGCGTGCTTGCCCGGGTCATCGGCCTGTTTTCCGGACGCGGCTACAACATCGAGAGCCTGACGGTTTCCGAAACCGAGCATGAGAAGCATCTGTCGCGCATCACCATCGTGACGCGCGGCACGCCGCATGTGCTGGAGCAGATCAAGCACCAGCTCGAGCGCATCGTGCCGGTGCACCGTGTCGTCGATCTCACCGTGCGCTCGCATGAGCTCGGTCAGGAACGGCCGCTGGAGCGGGAACTCGCGCTGGTGAAAGTAGCCGGCACCGGCGAAGCTCGCGTCGAGGCGCTGAGGCTGGCCGATGCCTTCCGCGCCAGCGTCATCGACGCCAACACCGAGCATTTCATCTTCGAGATCACCGGCAAGGGCTCCAAGCTCGACCAGTTCATCGCCATCATGAAGCCGCTCGGCCTGGTCGAGATCTGCCGCACCGGCGTGGCAGCGATGAATCGCGGCCCGCAAGGGATGTAAACCGTCCGGCGCTATGGCTCCCAACGCTCTGGCGCCGCCTACACCCTGTTTGTTGCTTTGGTGCTGATCCTCTGGCCCCGCTGCCGTCGCGGGGTGGCCTTTGTGCGCCTGAACTAAAAAGACAATATTGCTGACCGATTGGGAGAAGGCCATGACCCTCGACGCATTCCTTGCCCTGCTGGTCTATGCCTTCGTGACCTCGATCACGCCGGGCCCGAACAACTTCATGCTTTTGGCTTCCGGCGTGAATTTCGGTTTCGCCAAAACCATTCCGCACATGCTGGGCATCAGCATCGGCTTCCTCGTGCTGTTGCTTGCTGTCGGCTTTGGTCTCGGCGCGGTGCTGACTGCTTTTCCGGTGCTGCACACCGGATTGAAGATCGCGGGCGGCGTCTATCTGCTCTATCTCGCCTGGAAGATCGCCATGTCGCGTTCGCTGAGCGGCAAGGGCGAGGCCAAGGCGCGACCGATGCGTTTCATCGATGCAGCGGCTTTCCAGTGGGTCAATCCCAAGGCTTGGGTGATGGCGATCACCGCCATGGCCGTCTATGCCATTCCGGAGCATCCATTTTTGTCGGTGGCGTTGATCTCGATAGCCTTCACCGTCGTCAATCTGCCAAGTGTTTCGGTGTGGGCAGGTTTCGGCATGGCGCTGCGCGGTTTTCTCTCGGATCCGGTGCGGCTGAAATGGTTCAACATCGCCATGGGCATGCTGCTGGCGGCGACGCTGTGGCCGATGCTGGGGTAGCGGCCGCTTAATTGTGCACTGCACATTAAATCTTCGTAATGCCGGGGTTTGGCCCTTTTTTGCCTTCGGCGCCCTCTATCTATTCTGTTTGGTCGAAGCGCGGCACGAGGCTGCGAGTAACGCCAAGACATGACCACCGTACCACGGCGTGTCGGATAGAAGGCTTTTGACAATGCGTGGGAAGGTCGTGCTTGCGGTGGTTGCGGTCGCCTGCCTTGTCGCGGCCGGGCTCTACCTTTCGCCCGCTGCAACGGACAAGGTCCAGCAGATGCTGACAGCGGGTCAGGCGGTGCCCGACAAACCAGCGGCCGCCGCATATGCCGCACGTTCGACCTCGGTGGTTGCCGCCACCGCTTCGACGGCCGACTTCCCGATCCGGCGCTACGCCATCGGCTTCGTATCCTCCCCAGCCGTGGTCAGCGTGAACGCGCGGATATCGAGCCAGATCACATCGATCGCCGTCAAGGATGGGCAGATGGTCAGGGCTGGCGACCTTCTGTTCTCGCTGGATGATCGCGCGCTGAAGGCTCAACTGGCCCGTGACCAGGCGACGCTCGCCAAGGACCAGGCGCTGCTTGCCAGTGCCACGGCCGATCTTGAGCGCGCCAAGAACCTTGTCGCCAGGCAGGCTGGCACGCAGCAGACCTATGACCAGGCAATCGCCGCGCAGAAATCCGCCGCGGCCACGGTCGATGCCGACAAGGCGACGATCGATGCAGACGAGATCCAACTCGGCTTTGCCAAGATCACCGCGCCGATTTCCGGCAGGCTGGGCGCGGTTAACGTCGCGGTCGGCGATCTCGTCACCACCAGCAACACCAACAGCGCGTCGACCCCGCTGGTGACCATCACCCAGATGGACCCGCTGCAGGTGAACTTCAATCTTCCGGAAAGTGATCTTGCCTTGTTGCACAAGGCGCTGGCGGAGCCGCAAGAAGGTGCAGTCACGCTGACAAGGGACGGCGATCCGACATCGATCGGCAAGGGGACCCTCGATTTCGTCGATTCCAGCGTCGACACCGCCTCCGGCACGATCGCAACGCGGGCCAGCGTGCCCAATGCCGATCTGTCGCTGTGGCCGGGCCAATATGTCAACGTCGCGCTCGATGCCGGCATCATGCCGCGGATGACATCCGTTCCCACGGTTGCGATCCAGCCCAGCCAGAAGGGGCCGTTCGTCTATGTAATCAAGCCTGACAGCACGGTGGAGATGCGGCCCGTGCAGGTCGCACTGACCGAAGGCGACAACAGCGCTATCGGCGAGGGGCTGAAAAGCGGCGAACGTGTAGTCGTCGAGGGCCAGGCAAAGCTGAAGAACGGCTCGCCGGTCCACGAAGCCGAAGATTCAACCGGCACCGGTGAGCGGGCGTCTCCCAGGGTTGCCGAGGCTGGCAAGGCGGGCGGGACGCGGCCATGATCTCCGAATTCTGCATCCGCAGGCCTGTCGCCACCCTGCTCATGTCCTTAGCGCTCGTGCTGGGCGGGCTGTTCGCTTACAAGTTCCTGCCGGTGGCCGCTCTGCCGAGCGCCGAGTTTCCGGTGGTCAATGTCTCGGCCTCGCTGCCCGGCGCCTCGCCGGAAACCATGGCGACCTCGGTGGCAACGCCGCTGATCAAGCAGTTCGCCACCATCGCCGGCATCGATTCGATCTCGACGACCAATTCTCTCGGCCAGACCTCGATCGCCATCCAGTTCGTGCTCAACCGCGATATCGATGCAGCCGCTGCCGACGTGCAGGCGGCGATTGCGCGAACGCAGCGGCAATTGCCGCCCGAGATGACCAGCCCGCCGAGCTACCGCAAGGTCAATCCGGCCGACGCGCCGATCCTCCTGATGTCGCTGGTCAGCGACACGGTTCCGCTGACCGATCTCGATGCCTTTGCCGAGAATGTAATCTCGCCGTCGCTGTCGACGATCGACGGGGTGGCGCAGGTCTCGATCTTCGGCCAGCAGAAATACGCCGTACGCGTCCAAATCGATCCGACGGCGCTCGCCGCACGCGGCATTTCGATCGACCAGCTGCAGACGGCGATCGCCTCGGCCAACAGCAACACGCCGCTCGGCGTGCTGCAGAACGACAAGCAGCAGCTGACGATTACCGCCAATACGCAGCTGAACAATGCGGCGGGATTTTCCAGTATCATCATAGCCACCAAGAACGGCCGTCCGGTGCGGCTCGGCGAGGTGACCCGCGTCATCGATTCGGTCGAGACCACGACGACGGCCAGCTGGTACGACGGCACCCGCGCGATCATCATGGCCGTGCAGCGCCAGCCCGATGCCAACACCGTCGACGTCGTCGACCGCGTCAAGGCGATGCTGCCGTCCTTCCAGGACCAAATGCCGGCGGCGGCCAGCATCCAGTTGCTCAACGACCGCTCGACTTCGATCCGCGAGGCGGTCGACGACGTGCAGTTCACGCTGCTGCTCACCATCGCGTTGGTGGTGATGGTGATCTTCATATTCCTGCGCCGGCTAACGGCGACGATCATCCCGGCGGTGGCGGTTCCGATCTCGTTGACCGCCACGCTCGGCGCCATGTTCCTGTTCGGCTTTTCCATCGACAACATCTCGTTGATGGGGCTGACGCTGGCGGTCGGCCTTGTCGTCGACGACGCGATCGTCATGCTGGAGAACATCTTTCGCCACATGGAGGAGGACGGGCTCTCGGCCCTCGACGCGGCGCTCAAGGGCGCCCGCGAAATCGGCTTCACCATCATCTCAATCTCGATCTCGCTGGTGGCTGTGTTCATCCCCGTGCTTTTGATGGGCGGCGTGATCGGGCGCATCTTCAACGAGTTCGCGGTGGTGGTGACAGTCGCCATCCTGGCCTCGATGTTCGTGTCGCTGACGCTGACGCCGATGCTGTGTTCGCGGCTTCTGTCGGTATCGAAGGCCGAGCGCGAAGCAGCGCATGGTGAGGGACAGAAGCACAATTTCTTTATGCGGGGCTATGACTGGCTGCTTACCTTTTGCCTACGGCACAGTTTCCAGGTTTTCCTCGTCTTCCTCGGGACGGCCGCACTGTCGGTCTGGCTGATCCAGACCTCGCCGAAGGGCTTCTTCCCGCAGGAGGATATCGGCCAGATTTCGGTGACGACCACCGCGCGCCAGGACATTTCGTTCGACGCCATGGTGAAGCTGCAGGGGCAAGTGGCTGATGTCTTCACCCATTCACCTTATGTCTCGCATGTAGCGTGGTCGGTAGGGAGCGGAAACAATGCGCTCAACCAAGGCCAGCTCTTCGTGCAGTTGAAGGACAAGAGCCAGCGCCCCGACATCGACAAAGTGCTTTCGGATCTGCGGCGACAGCTGGCCAATGTCCCCGGCATTGAAACCTTCATGCAGCCGGTGCAGAATCTGCGGCTCGGCGCGCGCGCTTCGGCCAGCGCCTATCAACTCGTCGTGCAGAGCCTCGACATCGGAGCGGCGGACAGCTGGGCGCAGAAGCTGACCGACGCGATGGCCGCGGATCACGCAGCCTTCACCGACGTCACCAATGATTTGCAGAACAATGCCTTGCAGGCGTCGCTGGTGGTCGACCGCGACAAGGCGGCGACGCTCGGCGTCGACACCGATACATTGCGCTCCAGTCTCTATGGCGGTTTCGGCACCGAGCAGGTGTCGACCATCTTCGGTTCGGCCGACAGCTACGAGGTGATCATGGAGCTCGACCCGAGGATCGAGTGGTCGCCAGAAAGGATGCTGGCGATCAAGGTAAGGACGGCCAGCGGCAGCCTGGTGCCGCTCGACGCCTTTGCCCGTGTCGATCGGACCGCCGGCGCGTTGACCGTCAATCAGCTCGGCCAGCTTCCGGCGGTGACCATCTCCTACAATCTGCCGCAGGGTGTCGCGCTCGGCGACAGTGTGACCGGCATCAATGCGCTGAAGGAAAAGATCGGCATGCCGGCGACGATCTCGACCACCTTTTCCGGCACGGCGAAAACGTTCCAGGATTCGCTTGCCAACCAGGGCTTGCTGATCGGCGGCGCGATCCTGACCATCTACATCGTCCTCGGCATCCTCTACGAGAGCTTCATCCACCCGCTCACCATCCTGACCGGACTGCCGTCGGCGGTGCTCGGCGCATTAGTGGCATTGCGGCTCGCGGGGATGGACCTTTCGGTAATCGCGGTCATCGGCATCCTGATGCTGATCGGCATCGTCAAGAAGAACGGCATCATGATGATCGACGTCGCGCTCGAACTCAGGCGCGGGGGGATGTCGCCGCTCGAGTCTATTCACAAAGCCTGCCTGATGCGCTTCCGGCCGATCATGATGACGACGCTGGCGGCGCTGATGGGCACGATCCCGATCGCGCTCGGGACCGGCGCCAGCGCCGAACTGCGCCAGCCGCTCGGCGTGGCAGTGGTCGGCGGACTGGTTGCTTCGCAAGCGCTGACGCTGTTCGTCACGCCGGTCATCTATGTCTACTTGGAGCATTTTTCCGACTGGCTTATCGGGCTGTGGCCGAAGCGTCGGGACGAGCAGGTACCGGTCGAAGCCGTCGACCAGCCGTCGCTGTTCGAAGGCGGAGAAGAGTTGCAGGGCGAGCGACAGAAGGCAGCGGCCGAATAGAAGCCGATGGGCTGGCCTAAGCCGTGGCGCTTGCGGTTGGGTGCTTGCAGCCGTAATTTGCGGTCATGTCCCACGACCATGATCATGACCACGACAACGAACTTGATCCTTTTGCCGCCCGGGTGCGTGCGCTGGAGACGATCCTCACCCAGAAAGGGCTGATGGATCCGGCCGCGATCGACGTGATCGTCGACACCTACGAGACAAAAATCGGTCCGCGCAACGGTGCCAAGGTGGTGGCGAAGGCGTGGGCCGATCCTGACTTTGCCGCCTGGCTGAAACGCGACGCGACGGCGGCGATCGGCTCCCTCGGCTACTCCGGCCGGCAAGGCGAGCATATGCAGGCCGTGTTCAACACGTCGGACACCCATAACCTCGTCGTCTGCACGCTATGCTCATGCTATCCGTGGTCGGTGCTCGGCCTGCCGCCGGTCTGGTACAAGGCGCCGCCCTACCGTTCGCGCGCGGTGATCGATCCGCGCGGCGTGCTCGAGGAATTCGGGCTGACGCTGCCGAAGACAACAAAAATCCGGGTGTGGGACTCCACCGCCGAGCTGCGCTATCTGGTCGTGCCGATGCGGCCGAAGGGCACCGACGGCTGGAGCGAGGAGCGGCTGGCGGATTTGGTGACGCGCGACGCCATGATCGGCACCGGACTGGCGCGGGAGCCGGCATGAACGGGCCGCAGGATCTCGGCGGGCAGATGGGGTTCGGGCCGGTTGCACCCGAAAAGGACGAACCCTATTTCCATGCCGACTGGGAAAGGCGGGCGCTCGGCGTGACCTTGTGCGCCGGCGCCATGGGAGCCTGGAACATCGACGAGAGCCGGCATGCGCGAGAATCGCTGCATCCCGCCGACTATTATGCCTCGAGTTATTATGAGATCTGGATCAAGGCGCTCGAAACATTGCTGAAGCGACACGGCTTCGTCAGCGATCGCGATCTGGCCGCGGGCAAGGCGGTCGATTCAGCCGCGACGCCCAAAAGAGTTCTCAAGGCGGAAAACGTGCCTGCGGTGCTTGCCAAAGGCGGCCCTTGCGATCGGCCGGTCGCCACACCGGCACGGTTCAAGGTGGGCGACCTGGTGCGGACGAAGAATTTCCATCCGACCGGCCACACAAGGCTGCCGCGCTACGCACGCGGCAAGGAAGGCGCCGTCGAGGCGGTGCGCGATGGTTTTGTATTCCCCGACAGCAATGCGCATGGCCAGGGCGAAAACCCGCAATGGGTCTATACGGTGGTTTTTGACGGCGCGGAGATCTGGGGCGAGGGCGCCGACCCGACCCTGACCGTGTCGATCGATGCCTGGGAGAGCTATCTTGAGCCGGCGTGAGGCAGCCGAATTGCCGGCTGGTTTCGACGAGCCGGTGTTCGCCGAGCCGTGGCAAGCGGAGGCCTTCGCCATGACGGTTGCGCTGCACGACAAGGGCCTGTTTTCCTGGAGCGAGTGGGCGGAGGCCTTGTCCGCCGAGGTCAAGAAGCCGGGTGCCGCAGGCGACGGCCATGACTATTACGAGCACTGGCTGGCGGCGCTGGAAAAGGTACTGGCGGCCAAAGGGGTTGCCGGCAAGAGCGACGTCGATGCGCTCGCTGCCGCCTGGCAACGCGCCGCGCATGCAACGCCGCATGGCAAGCCGATCCTGCTCGAGAACGATCCGAAGCGGGTCGGTAGGCTACCCCGAACGATACTCTGTTCTCTTTACGTTCCGCCTTCCGCCTGATAACTTGTGTCATTGAAGGCGGTGCGGCCCGCCGCCCTGATCTTGGTGGCTGTCGCCGTCGGCCTTGTCTTTCCCTCGCGAATCCGGTCTCTCGCGCTGATGGAATTCTCTCCTCAACAGGACGATGCGCTGAAAGCGGTCGCCAACTGGCTCAAGACCGGAAAGCCGCAGCTCTTCCGGCTGTTCGGTTATGCCGGCACCGGCAAGACGACGCTGGCGCGCTATTTCGCCGAGCATGTCGACGGTCAGGTGCAGTTCGCAGCCTTCACCGGCAAGGCGGCGCAGGTGCTGCGTTCCAAGGGCGCGGTCAATGCCCGCACCATTCATTCATTGATCTACCGGCCGAAGGGCGAGGAATCGGTAGCGGACGAGGTAACCGGCAAGACGTCGATGTCGCCGACCTTTTCGCTCAACCGGCAAAGCCCGATCTCGCGGGCCAAGCTCGTGGTCATCGACGAATGTTCGATGGTCGACGAACAGCTCGGGCGTGACCTGATGAGTTTCGGTACGCCGATCCTTGTTCTCGGCGATCCCGGCCAGTTGCCGCCGATCTCGGGCGGCGGCTTCTTCACCGACCATGAGCCGGACATTCTGCTCACGGAAATCCACCGCCAGGCGCGCGACAACCCGATCATCCGGCTGGCACTCGACGTGCGCGAGGGTCGCGAATTCATGCGCGGCGACTATGGCACAGCGCAGGTGATCGGCAAAGAAGACGTCACCCAGGAACTGGTGCTGAAGGCGGACCAGGTGCTGGTCGGCACCAATAGGACGCGGCGTCGCTATAATCAGCGGCTGCGCGAGCTGAAGGGGTTCAATGCCGACTACCCGCAGGCCGGCGACAAGCTCGTCTGCCTGCGCAACGACCCGGCCAAGGGGCTACTCAACGGTTCGCTGTGGAAGGTGATGACCTCGTCGCGCGAGACGGTGAAACCCGGCATCAATTTGCTGGTCTCACCGGAGGAGGACGATCCGGACCGCGGTGTCGCCAAGATCAAGCTGCTCAAGGCGGCGTTCGAGGACCCGGACGCCGACATTCCCTGGCAGCAGAAAAAGCGCTTCGACGATTTCGACTACGGCTACGCGCTGACCGTGCACAAGGCGCAAGGCTCGCAGTGGAACGAGATCGTGCTTTTCGACGAAAGCTGGGCGTTCAAGGAAACCCGCCAGCGCTGGCTCTACACCGCGATCACGCGCGCGGCGGAACGGCTGACGATTGTCAGATAGGCGGATCGGGCAGCCCGGGACTGCGACTGCGTCACCGTGGGGCTAGCGGTCTGGCGCCGAGCCATTCCCAGGCGAATGCTTCGTCATCTGCCTCAAAATGCCTGATCTCGACGGGCGAGGAAGCAGGCAGCAAGCTCTGTGCGCTGGGTACCCAGTTCGGCTCGCCGACCGCAGCGCAGCGGCCGACATGCTCCACGGCGTGGGCCGTCCCCTGTTCAAGCGTTTCGTCCGACACATCGACCCAATCGACACCTTCATGCTCGATCAGGCGCACCAGCACGTCGATTTTCGGGTGCAGCGCGTAAGCGGCCTCCAGCAAACCGAACAGGTTTTCGGCGTCGGCAGCCGTGACATGGCCGACGACGTCGATGGCGAAAAGGTCGTCGCGGTCGGTGTCGATGCGGCGAACCGCCGGCACGGCTTCAAGATAATTCACGGGTCTTCCTCTTGCTGGACATTTTCCGTCCCTCTGGAACACCGGAAACCCCCTGTCTGTTCCCGCCAAAGGCGGTATAGATGGCCGCAAATACATCCGGACCCGAGAAGCCATGCCTGCAAAACTCTCCGTCAATCTCAATGCCATCGCCATGCTGCGCAACCGGCGCGACCTGCCGTGGCCGAGCGTCACCGGGCTCGGGCGCCTGGCGCTGGCCGCGGGCGCGCATGGGCTGACCGTGCATCCGCGGCCCGACGAGCGGCACACCAGGCATTCCGACCTACCGGAGATCAGGGCGCTGATCGACGATGAATTCCCCGAGGCAGAGTTCAACATCGAGGGCTATCCGAGCGAGGATTTCCTGGCGCTTGTGGAAAAGCACCAGCCGGAGCAGGTGACGCTGGTGCCCGACGACCCTGCCCAGGCCACCTCCGACCATGGCTGGAACTTCGCCGCCGAGGCGGCGTTCCTGACACCGATCGTCAAACGCCTGAAAAAGGGGGGCTTTCGCGTGTCGTTGTTTTCCGACCCGGATCCGGCAGGCATGAACGCCGCGCGCGACACCGGCGCCGACCGGATCGAGCTCTACACCGGTCCATATGGCAGCTATCATTCCGATTCGGCAAAAGCGGCAAGGGAGCTGGAAAGACTGGGAAAAACCGCGGATGCCGCGCTTGCCGCCGGGCTTCAGGTCAATGCCGGCCACGATCTGGTAGTGAACAACCTGCCGGCATTGGCAAAGTGCATCCCGGCATTGGCCGAAGTGTCGATCGGACATGGGTTGACAGCCGATGCGTTGGAGTATGGCATGGCCAGCACGGTCAAAAGATTTCTGAAGGCCTGTGGGTGGTAGGGATGGAAGCCTCGCTTTGCGGACATGGCAGCCATCACGTTGGGGCACTTGATATTGCATCGCAGCAAGCGTAGAGCACCGCGCGCTTATCGGAGTGTCGTCCATGGCCCTTACCAACAGTGGTAGTGAGGCAGAACCCGTCGAACAATCAAGCCATCCTGAGGTCGAAAAGCACAGCACCAAGGTTTTGATGCTGGGCGCTCTCGGCGTGGTCTACGGCGATATCGGCACCAGCCCGATCTATGCGCTTCGCGAAGCATTGCATGCTTCGTCCGGCACCGATCCGCGCAGTGCCGTTCTGGGCATTCTGTCGCTGATCGTCTGGGCACTGACGATTATCGTGACGATAAAGTATGTCGCCTTCGTGCTTCGGGCGGATAACAAGGGTGAAGGCGGTACCCTGTCGCTTATGGCGCTGGCCCGGAAAGCTTATCCGGCTGGCTCCGGCATCATTCTTGCCATTGGTCTCTGCGGAGCCGCACTGTTTTTCGGCGACGCGATCATAACGCCGGCCATCTCGGTGTTGTCCGCGGTGGAAGGGCTGAGCGTCGTGACTCCGGCGTTCGATCCGTACGTGGTTCCCATTACATTGGTGATTCTCGCCGTCTTGTTTGCCGTGCAGCGCTTCGGGACCGGCAGAGTGGCCTCCGTTTTCGGGCCGGTGACGGCGCTCTGGTTTCTGGCGATCGGCATTGCCGGATTGGTGCACATTCACGACGATCCGTCGGTGCTTTTGGCAATCAACCCCTACTATGCAGTCGTCTATCTTGCCGAAGCCAAAACGGGCGCATTTCTCACAGTCGGCGCGGTTTTTCTGGCGGTTACCGGTGCTGAAGCGCTTTACGTCGATCTTGGGCACTTCGGTCGCCGTCCAATCGTGCTAGCCTGGTTCTGGATCGTCTTCCCATGCCTGCTACTAAGCTATTTTGGGCAAGGCGCGTTCGTTCTTGCTCACGGGGGGGTGCCCGACAATCCGTTTTTCCAGATGCTGCCGGATTGGGCACTGATACCGATGGTCGGGCTCGCAACAGCGGCGACTGTCATCGCCAGTCAAGCCGTCATCTCCGGGGCGTTTTCGCTGACCCGGCAGGCGGTGCAGCTTAATCTTTTGCCCAGAATCGAAGTTCAGCATACTTCCGAGATGCAACTCGGCCAGATATACATGCCGCGCGTGAACCTCATTCTCGCGCTCGGCGTAATGCTGCTGGTCGTCGGCTTCGGCAGTTCGAGCTCCCTGGCTTCCGCCTATGGAATTTCGGTGACAGGCGAAATGCTGATGACGACGATTTTGCTGTTCGTGGTGATGCGGTGGCAATGGAAATGGCAGACCGCGCTCGCTGCGGCGCTCGCGCTGCTCTTTGGCACGATAGACACCGGCTTCTTCCTGGCAAATATCGTGAAATTCGTGGAAGGCGGATGGGTTTCAATCGCTGTCGCCTGCATCATGGGGCTGATCATGGGGACCTGGATACGCGGGAGTCGCTATCTATTCGACAAGACGCGCAGGAACGAGATTCCGCTCGATTTCCTTGCCGCCAATTTGCTGAAGAAGAAACCGCAGCTGGTGTCGGGTACGGCCGTGTTCCTGACCAGCGATCCCGTCAGTGCGCCGACGGCGCTGATGCACAGCCTGAAGCATTATAAAGTGCTGCACGAACAGAACGTTATCCTCTCGGTGGTGACGGCGCAGCAGCCTGTCGTGCCCGACAGTGACCGCGTCAAGATGGAAACGATCAATGAGCTGTTCATGCGGGTGACGCTGACCTTCGGCTACATGGAACAGCCCAACATTCCGCGTGCGCTGGCGATCTGCCGCAAGCAGGGCTGGAAGTTCGACATCATGACGACCTCGTTCTTCCTGTCGCGGCGCTCGCTCAAGGCGTCGCCCAATTCCGGCATGCCGGTGTGGCAGGACAAGCTGTTCATCGGGTTGGCGCGCACGGCAGCCGATGCGACCGAGTATTTCCAGATTCCGACCGGACGTGTGGTTGAGATCGGAACACAGGTGGCTATCTAGAAAAAGGCCGTGCCCGTCGAAAGGCACGGCCCTTGTCAGAATCGCCGCGGCCTTCAGCCGGCTAGCGCTGCCTTGTTCGCTTCAAGAAATTGCCTCAACGATTGCGGCTTTCTGCCTGAAAGCGTCTCGATCGCGTCGGTCACCATCGCAATGCGGCCGGAGCGCGTGTTGGTGTCGAAGGAAACGACAACGGGAGCGAACCCTTCGGGAACGCCGGCCGCCTTCAGACCCTCGGTCAAGGCCTCGTCCGAAAGCTGGACGACCTCGATGGGCTTGCCGGTGACGTCGGTCACCAGCGCTGCGATCTCGGCGACTGTATGGGCCTGCGGACCCGTCAGCGTGTGCGTCGTGCTTTCGGCAGCGCCTGAGGCAAGACCGGCGGCGATAGCCGCGGCCATGTCGTCGCGAGCGCCATGGGCGATGCGGCCGTCGGCCGCCGATGTGTACCACTGCCCCGAGGCAATGGCGTGCGGCAGCGACATGAACAGGTTCTCCTGATACCAGCCGTTGCGGAAGATCGTGTAGGGGATGCCGCTGGCCTTGATCGCCTGCTCGGTACCGTAGTGATCGCCCGCAAACAGCACCGGCGATCCCGGCTCAGGATTGGGCATCGAGGTGTAGAGCAGATGCGAAACACCGGCCTTCTTGGCAGCTGCGACTGCATTCTCATGCTGCTTGAGGCGCTTGCCCCCAAGGTCGATCTCGCCGGTTGAGATGATCAGGACCCTGTCAGCGCCCTTGAATGCTTCGACAAGCGACGCCGTGTCATTGAAATCGGCTTGCCTGATGATGACGCCGCGCGCCGCCAGCTCGGCGAGGTTCTCCGGATTGCGGGTGGCGGCGACGATGCGTGCGGGCGGAACCTTGAGCGTGTCCAGCAGATGATGGATGACGCCGCGGCCGAGCTGGCCAGAGGCGCCGGTGACGAGAAGGGTTTCGGTCATGGGAGGTCCTGTCGTTGTGCCGGAGCGGCGGGTGCTTATATCAGTCTCAAAAAGAGACCAGCACTAAAATAGGAATTGACCAACTCCCGTAAAGAAGGCAGTTTTGCGGGAGGTAGGCAGGCGTAGGGAACCAGCGATGGACAGCAAGATCGTCAGTCTGAGATCGAAGCTCGAGATTTACAAAGCGGGCAGCGGCGGGGGAAATATCGCGGACTGCCCGGTTCGCGACGTGATCCAGGGCATCAGCAACAAATGGAGTTCGCTGCTGATTATGGCGCTGGCCGAAAAGCCGTACCGGTTCGGCGAGTTGCGGCGACTGGTGCCCGACATTTCACAGCGCATGCTCACCCAGACGCTGCACGATTTGCAGCGCGACGGCTATGTCCACCGCGAGGTGTTCCCGACCAAGCCGCCGAGCGTCGAATACAGTCTGACCGATCTCGGACGCTCGATGTTCGGACCCCTGTACCAGTTGCTCCAATGGGCTGAGCTCAATCATGACGCCGTGCGCGCCGCGCGCGCCGCTTTTGACGCTACTGAGACCTAACCCATCGACGCCAGGAGTGGCAGCACCACGGCGGTAGCACGTCCGGGTCTTTCAGAAGCTATCGCTGATGCTGACGCCGTTTTGTCGGATTCGATCATGGTGCCGTTCGTCAGTGGCCGCCTCGGTGCGGCGGATAAGTTTCGAAAGGTGCGAACCCTTCGCTTGCAGGAATGCATGAAGGCGCTGTGGGTAGTCCGGGGTGACAGCGCCCTTCACCGACTTGCGTTCGTGCAATCCCTTCCGCCAGGCCTCGACTACCGGCTTTCCGTTCAGAATGCCGAAATCGCCGATCCGGTCGAAGGCGTCGAAATAGCGGAAGATTGGTCCGTAGACAGCATCGACCAGTGAAAAGCGCTCGCCGGCGAACCATGGCCCAGCTCGGCCAGCCGCCAATTCTGTTTCGAGACGATCGAACATTGCCGACAGACCTTCGCTTTCGGCAATGAAGGCGGCCTCGGTCGGTGCGGAATAGAGGCGACCGATCGCGTTGAGGATGGCCGAACCGAACTCGATCCAGGCGCGATGCCGGGCGCGGGCCAGCGGGTCGGCAGGATGGAGTGGGCTGGCCAGCGTTTCCTCAAGGAATTCGAGGATGACCGCCGATTCGAAGACCACCGTGTCCTCGCCGTTCTGCTGCACCCGCAGCAGCGGTACCTTGCCGAGCGGCGACATAGCCTTGAACCAGGCCGGCTTGTTGGCGAGATCGACGGTGAGGCGTTCGAACGGCACGTCCTTTTCGGCGAGTGAGATCGCCGCGCGCTGCACATAGGGACAAAGGTGGTGGCTGACGAGAACGAGCTTGTCGATCATCAGGCTGCCCGTCTCCGGGATGTCGGCGATCTTGCAGATTTCATGCTTCATGGCAGTGCCTTCCGATATCAATGCAGTTGCATCTATATAGAGGCTCTTGCATTCACTGGCAAGCTTGATGCAATTGCATCTATTGCCTATGCTGCAATCATGACGAAGAAAACCAGTCCTTCGCCCGCGGCCATCAAGGCTTGGGCGCGCCTGATGCGCGTTTCTCGCCAGCTGGTGGAAAGAGCTGAAGATGCGTTGAAGGACAGCAGCTTACCGCCGCTTGCCTGGTACGACGTGCTGCATGAGCTTGCCGAAGCCGGCGAGGGCGGCTTGCGGCCATTCCAGCTGATCGAGCGCACATTGTTTGCGCAATACAACGTCTCCCGGCTGCTGGCGCGGCTCGAAGCGGACGGGCTGGTCGAGAAGCTCAGGGTTGCCGATGACGGTCGCGGACAGACGATCCGCATCACCGACAAGGGGCGCGAGACGCGCCGCCGCATGTGGGCCGTCTACGGACGATCGATAGCGGAGCTGGTCGGCGCCAGGCTTTCAGATGATGACCTCGACACCTTGGCGGCTCTGCTTGGGCGGCTGCGCCATCCGGCCGCCCCGGCGTGATGTGGTCTTTGGCGCTGAAGATCGGTTGCCGCGACGTCAGACACCGCCCCAGAGGAATGCCAGGGTCGCGAGCACGCCAAGCGCGGCGCGGACCAGGTGCAGATTGCCCCATTTGACGATCAACGTCCGGGCTTGCGGATTGGTAGCGGCTGCATCCATCGCCTCCAGCGATCGGTTTGTCGGCATCATTGCGATCAGCGTCCATGGCCAGGGCAGGATGATCAGCACCGCGCCGACCAGATAGGGGAGACTGCCGGTCTGCCACCAGGCAACGACACCAAGAACACAGGCGACGACGGCGATCGACGCCTGCATGGCGGCGCCGCGCTTGTAGGCGGGCTGCCATTCCTGCAGCAGTGCACGGTCATCGAGGCGAAGCCGCGCCGGCTGCTCGGCAACGCTGATGTAGATGGCGGCGCCCGCGAAAACCGCGGTTACAGTCAATGCAAGCAGGCCGACCAGCATTTTTCTCTCCACGATGCGTCGTTCCTGTAGCGTCAAAAACCGAGATAGGGCTTGCACCGGGTCCGACAATGCGTCATAGAACATGCCGAACCGTAACGTACGGTACTGTCCTCTTGGCTGCGGCCATCATCGAGCAGGAAAAGAGTTTGTTGCAGGCAAGCGTCGACATCGACACCGGCGAAGCGCTGACGGAGCGGCAGAAAGCCGTGCTCGACGCCGCACTTCGCCTGCTGGTCGAGGAGGGCGATCAGTTGACCATGACAGCCGTGGCACGGCGGGCGAGCTGTTCCAAGGAAACGCTCTACAAATGGTTCGGCGATCGCGACGGGCTTTTGACTGCAACAGTGCAATGGCAGGCATCCAAGGTCCGGGTGGTGCCGGTCGACCGCAAGGGGCTCGACCTTGCCTCGCTGACGGCGAGCCTCGAACGCTTCGCCTCGGACTGGCTCAAGGTGATTTCGAGCGACACCTCGATCGCGCTCAACCGGGTGGCGGTCGGCCGTGCCGGCCCAATCCGGCGCAAAGATGGTAAGGACGATCTTGGCGCCATCGTGCTTGAGAACGGCCGCTTCGCGCTGGCCCGGCGCTTGAAGCCGGTGCTGGAGGCCGGCCGGCAGGCCGGGCTTCTCGAGTTCTCGGATGCCGAAGCGGCGTTCCGCACCTTTTTCGGGCTGGTCGCCCGTGACGTGCAGATACGCCTGCTGCTCGGCGATCGGCTGGAATTGACTGATGCGGTGATCGGCGGCGATGCCGTCCGGGCAACGCAGCAGTTTCTCGCTCTTTACGGAGCAAAAACTGGGCCGCAAGGTCTCTGAATTCAAAACGGGAAGGAAAGAAAAATGCGTGTCTATTACGATCGCGACGCCGATCTCAACCTGATCAAAGGCAAGAAGGTCGCCATCATCGGCTATGGCAGCCAGGGCCGGGCGCATGCGCTCAACCTCAAGGATTCCGGCGTAAAGGATATCGCCATTGGCCTCAAGGCCGGCTCGGCGACCGCCCAGAAGGTCGAGGCCGACGGGCTCAAGGTGATGAGCGTGGCCGATGCCGCCAAATGGGCCGACCTGATGATGATGGCGACGCCCGACGAGCTGCAGGCCGACATCTACAAAGCCGAGATCGCACCGAACATTCGCGATGGCGCGGCGATCGCCTTCGCCCACGGCCTCAACGTGCATTTCGGCCTGATCGAGCCGAAGGCCTCGGTCGACGTCGTCATGATCGCGCCGAAGGGGCCCGGCCACACGGTGCGCGGCGAATACCAGAAGGGTGGCGGCGTGCCGTGCCTGGTCGCTGTCAACCAGGACGCGTCGGGCAATGCGCTCGATCTCGCTCTGTCCTATGCTTGCGGCGTCGGCGGCGGCCGTTCGGGCATCATCGAGACCAATTTCCGCGAGGAATGCGAGACCGACCTGTTCGGCGAGCAAGTTGTGCTGTGCGGCGGCCTGGTCGAGCTGATCCGCGCCGGCTTCGAGACACTCGTGGAAGCTGGCTATGCGCCGGAGATGGCCTATTTCGAGTGCCTGCACGAGGTCAAGCTGATCGTCGACCTAATCTATGAGGGCGGCATTGCCAACATGAACTACTCGATCTCGAACACCGCCGAATGGGGCGAATATGTTTCGGGCCCGCGCATCATCACCGCCGATACCAAGGCCGAGATGAAGCGCGTCCTGAAGGACATCCAAACCGGCAAGTTCACCTCGGAATGGATGCAGGAATACCGCGCCGGCATGTCGCGCTTCAAGGGCATCCGCCGCAACAACGACAGCCACCAGATCGAGGAAGTCGGCGCCAAGCTGCGCGCGATGATGCCGTGGATTTCGAAGAACAAGCTGGTCGACAAAGCCAAGAACTAATTCACGATTTTATCGATGGGCGAGGAAAACCGGCGGATTGCTCCGCCGGTTTTTTTACATCAAAGGCCGTGTGATCTCGCCGGTCTTTGAACATACGCGGTATTTTCGCGTCGTGGTATGCATGCGCGGGCGTGCGTTGCTGAGGGGCAAGTTTGGAACTCAAGTTTCTGTTGATCGGGTTTGCCTGCGTGGTCGCCGGCATGCTGACCGTTGTCACACTGTTGAAGTGGCGAGAGGTGAAGGCAGTCAGCCGGTGGTCCCCGACCCCTGGCAAGGTCGTCTCGTCACGAGTTGAGGCTCGCGAGGCGGCCAGTTCGGGATCCGGTTCGCAACGCAGAGGTTCAACCGAGACAAGAAGCTTCCCGGCGGTTACCTTCGAGTACAAGGTCGGCGGGAAAACGTTCCGCAGTTCGCGATATAGCGTGCAGGAGAATCTCGGAAACTTCGCCGTTTCCGAAACCCTTGCGCGGTTTCCGAAGGGAGCCGCCGTGACCGTTTTCTACGACCCGTCCGATCCGGCCAAGGCCGTGGTCGAGCGCACTATGCCCGAGGGCGCTCTCAAGTTCATGATCCAGCTTTCGGCGGGGCTGGTGATTGGCGCCATGGTGTTGGTGTTCTCCGTCGGCGGCGTCCTTGAGGCGATCGGGCCGCATTTGCCCAAGCCGCAGAACCTCGGCGTTGGGGTCCTGCTGCTTGTTATGGGGCTATTTACCTTGCGCATGGGCTTTGCCCAGAAGTCGCTCGCGGAACAGGCGGCCAGATGGCCTGTCACCACGGGACGCATCGACGCATCGGGCCTGCAGAGATTCCAGATCCGCGCCAGGTTCGAGGGTGGGGGTACCGGCCTTGGCGAACGGTCTTCAAATCCCGCGTCGTCTACAGCTATAGCGTCGCCGGCCAGCGCTATGCCGCCGACCGCGTCGCTTTCGGCTCGAATCTGGCAGCCTCGCTGCCAAGCCTCGTCAGGGGTCAATCGCAGCGCTACCTCCAGGGCGACAAGGTCGAGGATCCACTACGATCCCGCCAATCCCGCTGCGGCCGTTCTGGACTGCAGGGTGCGGGGACTTTGGGTCCTGTGGGTCTCCGCCTCTGTCTTCCTTGCCGGGGCCGCACTGCTAATCGGGGTATTCTAGTAGGGAAGTCTGACACTTGGTACCGGTGGACTGCACGAATTTCACCATTGCGGAAATTCGTTTGCGCATAATCGACTCGCGCCCATGACCCTGTGACGTTCTAATTGGGGCCGATGAACGACCAGATCGGGTGGGAAATCGGCCATTGGCTCGCCCAATTTAGATGCTGGCAAACCAGTTTCGAAGTCCGTTCCGATAGACTTTTGAAATGGGCGTCAATACAATCTGATGCCCTGCTTTCTATGAAAGCAAATGCAAATGGCCGAAGAACGCGCCCAACGCCGTCTTGCAGCCATAGTGGCTGCCGATGTGGTTGGCTACAGTCGGCTAATGGAACTGGACGAGCAGGGCACCCTGGCCACTTTAAAGGAGCGGCGCAGGGGAATCCTGGAGCCACTCGTCCGCGAGCATCATGGCCGTATCGTGAAGGTGATGGGTGACGGCGTTCTGGTCGAGTTCGCCAGTGCGGTGAACGCCGTGACTTGCGCAGTCGAATTCCAGAAGGGGATGATCGCCGCGAACCAAGGTCGCGCTGACGACCGTCACATTGTCCTACGCGTCGGGATTAATCTGGGTGATGTCGTTGTCGAAGGCGGCGACCTTTTCGGTGATGGCGTGATTGTCGCCGTGAGGCTTCAGGCAATAGCGGGGCCGGGAGACATCTGCATCTCTGGCAGCGTCTACGACCAGGTTAAACGCAAGCTCGATTTCAGTTTCGACGAACTTGGCCCGCAAGCGATCAAGAACATCGCCGAGCCGGTGGCCGTTTATCGCATCGATGCATCGAGCATTCCGGAGCATCATGGCCCGGCGGAGAAGGCCCCACTGACATTGCCCGCCAAGCCTTCCATCGCCGTCCTTCCGTTCACAAACATGAGCAACGACCCGGAACAGGAGGCGTTTGTCGATGGCCTGACCGAAGACCTGATCACGGACCTATCGAGAACCAGCGGATTGTTTGTCATCGCCAGCAACTCTGTCTTTGCTTACAAAGGTAGGCATGTAGACGTGCGCCGCATCGCTCGCGAGCTCGGTGTGCGCTATCTCCTGGAGGGTAGCGCCCGGCGGGCTGCGGGACGAGTTCGCATCAACGCCCAATTGATCGACTCAATCGGAGGGGACCACCTGTGGGCCGAACGGTTCGACCGCAGCTTGGAGGATATTTTCGCCGTCCAGGACGAGGTGACGGGCAAGATCGTCGAGGCCCTAGCCGGCCGTTTGACGACCCAACCAGCGCGCAACAGACCTGCTAACCTGGAGGCTTATGACCTCTGTGTGCGTGCGCGGGCATTGGGCTTGCAAACGGCACTCGCCGCGAAAGAGGCCATTTTCCTGCTGGAAGCGGCGATCGCACTTGATCCGGAATATGCCGAGGCGCACCGCTTGTTGGCGCTGAACCTTTGGTTGGGCTGGGAGTTCTGGGACGAGCCGATGGATCCCAATCGGGCAAGAGCGTTGGCGGAAGCACAACAGGCCGTGACGCTCGATCCTAACGATGCCGGGAACCACTGGGTATTGGGCATCATCCTCGGACATGAACGTCGCTGGGCGGAATCGGATGCTGAGTTCGATGCTACCGTGAAACTGGATCCCAACTATGCAGACGCATGGGCCATGCGCTCGGATCTGATTACGCTGAAGGGCCAACCGGCCGATGCTCTCGAATACGTACGTAAGGCGCTCCGGCTCAATCCGCACCCACCAGGTTGGTATTACTGGATGTTGGGCCAGACCCAATATGCACTTCGCGACTACGAGGCCGCGGTCCAGACACTTCGCAGGCCCGAAACCTATCGCACAACATCGCGCCGCATCCTTGCGGCGAGCCTGGCACAACTCGGGCGTCTTGAGGAGGCGCGCCGGGAGGCACAGATGTTCATGATGAGCAATCCGAATTTCACAATCCGGCATTGGTCCGCCTCGCAACCTTTCCGCGATGAAAACGTGCGGCGGCATTTTGTGGAGGGCTATCGCATGGCCGGGCTGCCAGAATGAACGGTTGGCGGGGCCGCCTCGACATGGCCAACGGAGACTTGCGGCACCGGATCGCGCGACGCGAGGATCTCGCGGCCATCACCGTGCTTATGGATGCGGCGATCGCCGAACTCCAGAAGCCCTTTCTTGACGAGGCCCAGATCCGATCCAGCCGTTCAATCATCGGGCTGGACACGCAGCTTGTCGATGACGGCACCTATTTCGTCGTGGAGCACGATGCGTCCTGGCAGGTTGCGGAGGCTGGAGCCGGCGCACGACGATGTACGGTGCGGATCAGTCGCCCGGGCGTAACGCGGCGTTGCTTGACCCCGCCAAGGACGCGGCGCGTGTCAGAGCCATGTATACCCATCCGGCCCTTGTCCGACGCGGTGTCGGTCGTCTGATCCTTTCGCTTTGTGAAAATGCAGCTATGACCGAAGGCTTTGCTCGTGTCGAACTGGCAGCAACCATGGCAGGTGAGCCGCTGTATCGAGCCTGCGGCTATCACCCCGCCGAGAAATTCTTCGACGACCGTGGCGGCGCTCCAGTGCCGATCCTGATGATAAGCAAGACGCTCTGAGCTGGGGCTCAACGGGCAATCCGCCCGCTGCTGGTAGTTGCTCTCGTCCAGGTCAGGAGGATGTTGGAGATTCAACCAAGCCATCTCGAACTATAACAGTGCTCCAAAGTTCGCCTGAACTTCCGCTCCCGGTCGAGTCGGACCTTGTGGCGGTGTTCGCGAGTGTCCGGAGATGGCGCTCATATCTTGTTCTGAAGGGCGAATCGAACGGTCGCATTCCAGCCTGATCTGCTACGCGTCGGGTACCAAGCCTCAGGCTTTCACCACTAGGAGGTTCTCTCTCCTAACTTCGTCGACTGCTTAGAGGGCGCCGTTCAGGGGATTTAGCCGTAGTGCCAGTGGGGCTTTGGCTCGGTGCCGGTGAACATGATGCCGATGCGGTCCTCGCGGCGCCAGCGGACCACTGCCTTGTAGGCGATGCCGTCGGTCGGCACATAGAGCAGGAACTCGTCGGGCACGCGTGCGTCGATCGATACCTTCAGTTCGGCGCCGCCGTCATGCATGTTGCGCACCGTGCAGGTGACCTCGGAATTGGTAATGCCGGTCAGGATCGTCGCGCCCTTGAAGACGCGCTGCCTGCGTTTGTCCCTGTGTTCGTCTTCAGCCATCGCGCGCCCAACCCCGGCGATCATCGCATTTCATATGGTGCGATCGGCAAGATAATTAGGCCCGCCCGATAAACATAGCGTTATCACCGTTCAGAAAAAAACGGGAAGAATTTTAGAAGAAATGGGGCCAGATGAAAACGGCGTCGCGAGGCGCGGCGCCGTCTGGAATTCATCAGTCGCCCCGCTCAGCTGTAAGGCGACCAGCACTGCCGGCGCGGACCGCCATAGGGCTGGAATGTGTTGTCCCAGGCGCGATACGACCGATAGCGGTCGTAGCACCAGCGAACATGGGCGCTTGAAAGCCTTTGCGTGCGATAATAGCGGCGGGGTGCCGGCGGAACATAGTCGTAGTAGTCATAGTTGTTGTAGTAGTGGTATGCCGGCAACCCTAGGCCCAAGCCGAAAAAGATCGCGGAATCATTGAAATGGCGGCGATGATGACGACGGTGGCGCCAGCGCCAGTCGTCGCGATCACGCCACCTCCAAGCCTCGTGGCGACCGCGCCATCTCCAATGATCCTTGCCACCCCGCCACTCCCGGGCGCCGTGCCGATTGCGCCAACGCCAGTCATACATCTGCCTGTCGTTGCCGCCGGCCCAACTTTCGCGGGCTGGCACGATATCAGGCGCCATGGCGTTGACCTGCACCGGCAGCACGGGTTTGAGGATTGGGCCGGCATGCGAAGGCGTTGACAGGCCGCCCAGGAGACCGAGCGTTATCAGCCCGGATCTGACGGAAAAAGAAAAGAGCGGTTTCATAGCACTCTCCAAGAGATTTCAGGCCCCGCGCCCAGAATACCCGAGGAAGAGCCTATTCATGAAACGTCCCGCCTGAACGGAAGATGAACGGAAAGGTTTCGTCAACCATGACGGGCAGGGCGGGCCCTTGTTTTCGAGCTCGCTTGCGGGCAAAGGTCACCGCCATGTCGCTGCGCCTCGCCACCTTCAATGTCGAAAACCTGATGAACAGGTTCGATTTTTCCGGATATCGCAACCAGCTCAACGAAGATCGTACGCTGGCGCTCTTCGATATCCAGAGCGAGGCCGAATACAAGATGCTGGAGCAGGCGCGGGCGATCGCGCAATCCGACGATACGCGCCAGTTGACGGCACTGGCCATCGCGGCCACCCGCGCCGACATCATCTGCATGCAGGAGGTCGACAATATCGAAGCGCTGAAGGCTTTCGAATACGGCTATCTGTTCAAGATGGTCGGGCATGGCTACCGCCAGAAATACACCACCGCAGGCAACGATTCGCGCGGCATCGACGTCGCCGTGATGATGCGCAACGAGACCGCGCAGGGCCAGCCGATCGAATTCGTGCGCATGACAAGCCACGCCTATGTCACGTTCGAGCAATTCGGCCTTTACACGCCGGAACTGGCAGCGCTTGGGCACCAGGCCAACCACCGCATCTTCCGGCGCGACTGCCTGGAAATCGACCTGGCTATCGGCGGCGTGCCGCTGACGCTCTATCTGGTGCATTTCAAGTCGATGGGGTCGCCCCGCAACGGTCTGGACGGCCGCCAGGCGACAATGCCGCTGCGCATGGCCGAGGCGCAAGCAGTGCGTCGGATCATCGAGGAGCGTTTCGGCGGGGATCACGCCGCCGATAAAAGCTGGGCGATCTGCGGCGACATGAACGATTATCGGCAGCGCGTGAAGATATCCGGCGACGCCTTTGACGGCTACCGCTTCGAGGTGATCGATGAGAGCCAGTCTTGTCTCAACGTGCTCACCGCCGGCGGCTTTTGCGAGAATGCGGTCGAGCGGCGCCCGGAGATGGACCGTTGGACCTTATACCATACGCGCGGACCGCAAGAGCGGCATCTGTGCCAGCTCGACTACATCCTGTTGTCGAAGGCGCTGGCAGCCAAGAACGCGACAGCCGTTCCCGACATCATCCGCAACGGCCAGCCCTGGCGCACGATATTTCCGGCGGGCCAGGAGGTGGACCGCTTTCCGCGTGCCGGCTGGGATCGGCCGAAAGCGTCGGACCACTGCCCGGTGGCGATCACTCTGGACATGGCCTGAGGATCGCCCCGTTGAACTTCGACCTGCCGCGCAACATCATCCTGCCGGTCGACGCCGTCGACGTCAGGCTCGACCCCGGCCCGCATCCGTTCGAACGCGATAATGTGCAAGCGATCGCCGAGAATTGGCGGCGCGAGACCGGAGCCAACCCGGCGTTGTTCGACGGCACCGTGGTGCTGCTTTCGGCGCTCAGCTATCGCGATAACCGCCTCGTAGGCCGCTGCCATGCGGTGCGCTACTCAACCTTCATGCTTTGGCGTGGCAATCGCCAGGTGGCGGGGGCCGAGCACGCTTATGCTCATGCCATGCTGGTCGCCGGCGACAATGCGCTGGTGGCGATCCGCATGGCGTCGCACACGGTCAATGCCGGCCGCGTCTACTTCGCCGCCGGCTCGTTCGAGCCAACTGATTTCCGCGACGGCCGTGTTGATGTCGACTTCAACATGATCCGCGAGGTGCGGGAAGAAACCGGCCTCGACCTTGCCGGCGCGACACGCGGCAAGCGTTACTACGCCCTGTCGACGGCAACCGGCACGGTGATCTTTCGCCGCTATCGCGAGACGGCATCCGCCGACGAGGTCGCGCAGCGCATCAGTGCCTTTGTCGCCATCGAGGCAGAGCCGGAAATCGACGGGCCCGTCATCATCCGCAATGCCGATGACCTGCCGGACGGGTTGATGCCGCACATGAAGCCACTGATCGAGTGGCATTTTGCCGGCAAGGACTAACGCATCGGCCCGAAAATCGAAATCGATTTTCGGAAAGCACGATGCGCAGGTTCAAAGGCGTTAGAGCGTACTTTGTGCGTCCAAGTGGACGCACGTCGCTCTAACGACGCATTTTGTTTTCGATGGTTTTGCGGTCGTTGCGGGCGGCGACGAAAAACAGCATGACGCCGATACCGAACAGCGCACCCATCGCCGTTCCCATCGTCTGACCGACAACCTGCTGGAAATCGGCGGTGACATGATCGGGGTTGGCCATGCCATAGCTGGCCAAATACCACCAAAGCCCCGCCAACGCGGCCTCGATGATCAACGTCACCAAAGCCACTCGCTCTTTCTTGCTCATCCCACTATTCCCCCATATCCCCAAGGCGATTGCTATCACCGCGGATTGTTTCGCGACAGGGGGAGGGCGACGGCCGCGTCAAAATTTTGGGGGGATATCTGAAGGCGGCGCACGCTCCGCCGCGCTATTCATGCCTCAGCGCGTCGATCGGATCGAGCCGCGCGCCTCGCAGAGCCGGGAAGAAACCGAACACCATGCCGATCAGCGCCGAGAAGCCGACTGCGAGCAGGATCACCGCCGGGCTTGGCGCGAACGGGATCGCCAGCGTCAGCGACGCGAGGCCGGCAAGCGCCAGGCCGATCAGGATGCCGATGATGCCGCCAAGCAGCGACAGCACGGTCGCCTCGACCAGGAACTGGATGAGGATGTGCTTTTCATGCGCGCCGATGGCCAGCCGGATGCCGATCTCGCGAGTGCGCTCGGTGACCGACACCAGCATTATGTTCATGATGCCGATGCCGCCGACCAACAGGCTGACGCCGGCGACCGCTCCCAGCATGCCGGTCATCGTCGTGGTGGCGCTCGCCATGGCGTCGGCGATCTGGGTCATGTCGCGTATCGAGAAATCGTCTTCGCGGTCGGGCGTAATGCGGCGTGTGTCGCGCAAAATGTCTTCAACGCGTGGCAGCAGCTCGGTGGTCGGCGTCCGGTCGTCGGCGGCGATGTAGATCGAGTCGATGTCGCGGTTGCCGGCGATGCGGCGTTGGTAGGCGGCGAGCGGCATCAGCACGACATTGTCCTGGTCCTGGCCGAAGCCGGTATAGCCCTTCGGCTCGAGCAGGCCGATGATCTTGCACGAGCTACGGTTGACGCGAATGATCTCGCCTTCGGGGTCGCCGGCGCCGAAGAACTGCTGGCGCACGGTTTCGCCGACCAGGCAGACGCCGGTGCCCGAGCGGATTTCCGAATCGCTGAACGGGCGGCCCGAAACCAGCTTCCAGTCGCGCGCATCGAGATAGGCGCTGTCGGTGCCGGTGACACCCGATGTCAGACTTTCGGTGCCGAAGATGACGCGGACCTGCTTTTGCGAGGCGGGCGAGATGGCGCGGGCGCCGGTCAGGTGTGCGACGAGCGCGGCAAGTTCCTTGCTGCCGAGCGGACGGGTGGCTTGGTCGAGCCCTCCCGGTCCGCCGGGCCCGGCCGGGCGGCCGGGACGGACGACGAGCAGGTTGCTGCCGAGCTTGGAAATGTCGGCCTTGACCTTTTCGGTGGTGCCCGAGCCGATGGTGAGCATGGCGATGACGGCGGCCACGCCGATGACGATGCCGAGCAGCGTCAGAAACGAGCGCAGCACGTTGCGGCGTACGGACAGCAGTGAGAGGCGGATGGTTTCCCAGATCATGGTCTAGAGCCTGATCCATGCCGATAGAACCGGGATGGGGCTCTATCTCTGTGTTTAGCCATGATCTCTTCCGAAAACCGGATTCCACTTTTCGCTGACGCGGTCCTTCGGTTCGGGATCATGGCTAGGCCACCTCGAGATTCACGGTGTCGGATGCGACGTGGCCGTCGAGGAAGCGGATTGTGCGCTCGGCATAGGCAGCGACGTCGGCCTCGTGCGTGACCATGGCTATGGTGAGACCGAGTTCGGTGTTCAGCCGCGTCAGGAGTTCCATGATCTCGTGCGTGCGGGCGGTATCGAGATTGCCGGTCGGCTCGTCGGCGACGAGCAGTGTCGGCCTGGTGACGATGGCGCGTGCGATCGCCACGCGCTGCTGCTGGCCGCCGGAAAGCTCGGCCGGCGTGTGGTGCTCGCGGCCGACAAGGCCGACCTCGGCCAGCGCTTTCATGGCGAGGTCGTGACGCTCGCGGGCGCCGACGCCGCGATAGATCAGCGGCAGTTCGACATTCTCCACCGCTGTGGTGCGCGGCAGGAGATTGTAGCCCTGGAAGACGAAGCCGACGTAGAGATTGCGCAGTATGGCGCGCCGGTTGCGGTCGAGACGGCCAGCATCGATGCCCATGAAGCTGTAGGTTCCGGCCGTCGGCGTGTCGAGGCAGCCGATGATGTTCATCGCCGTCGACTTGCCCGAGCCGGACGGTCCCATGATGGCGACGAATTCGCCGCTGCGGATGGCAAGGTCGACACCGGCCAGCGCATGGACCGTGGCTTCGCCGCGGCCATAGCTTTTCCAGACCTTGTCGAAGGTGATGAGCATGACGTCAGCTCCGCTGCTGCGCGGTGATGACTTGCGCACCTTCTTCGAGACCGGAGGTGATCTCGGTTAGTTCGCCATCGGTAGAGCCGACCTTGACGTTGACCGGCCGAGGCCGGCCGTTCTCCAGCACGTAGAGCGTGCGCGAGCCGTCGGTAGGCTGCGCCGTCGCCTGGCGCTGGCGGTTGCCGCCGGGACGGCCCATGCGGCCCGTGAACAGGTCGCTCAAACTCCACCCGCGGGCGGCTGTTTGCGCCGGCCGATAGCGAAAGGCGATGGCCGGCACTGTGAGCACGCCCTTGGCCTGCTTGGTGACGACCGAAACGGTGGCAGTCATGCCGGGCCGCAACAGCAGCTCGTTATTGTCGACCTCGAACCGCGCGTCGTAGGTGACGACGCCGTCGGTGGTGACCGAAGCATAGGAGATGTCGCGGATCTCGGCATCGAACGGCCGTTCCGGAAAAGCGTCGACGGTGAAGCGGGCATGCTGGCCGGGCTTGACAGCGCCGATGTCGGCCTCGTCGACCGCTGCCTTCAACTCCATGTTCCTGAGGTCGGCGGCGATGACGAACAGCACCGGGGCTTGCAGCGAGGAGGCAACCGTCTGGCCGGGATCGACCGAGCGCGTCAGAACGATGCCGTCGATGGGTGCATAGATGGTGCTCTTGGCGAAGTCGGTCTGCTGCGCCTTGAGATCGGCATTGGCGATGGCAAGATTGGCTTTGGCGCTGTCGAGCGCTGCTTTGGAGCGGTCGCGCGTCGCTGTCGCCGCTTCAAGCGACTGGTCCGTCGCCATGCCGCGCTTGGTGAGCGCCGCCGCGCGCGCAAGCGCCCTTTCATTTTCGGTGAGGGTTACGGTGGCGGTCTCGACATTGGCGGCCGCCGCCTTGGCGGAAGCCTCGGCGCGCTCGATCTGCACCTCCAGCTTGGCCGTATCGAGCGCCGCCAGCACATCGCCCTTCTTCACCTGCTGGTTCTCGTTGACCGCGACCGAGCGGACGACGCCGGACAGTTCGCTTGAAATGTCGACCTGGGTGAGGGGCTGCAGCGTGCCGGTGGCCGATACTTCGACCGTGAGATCGGCAATAGCGGCCGGCGCCGTGGTATAGACGACCTTGGCGGGAGACGCGGCGTACCATTGGTAGCCGGCGAAGCTTGCTGCGATGACGACCAGCACAAGCAGGCCATAAAGCCAGCCGCGACGCCGTTTCTTCTTCAAACCCAGGTGGTCAAGCCCGAGTGCCGTCTCTATGTCGGAAGTGGATTCCGTCTTTGGCAGATTGACAATCTGGTCCACGCCGGACCCCTATAAACAGTGATGACCCCATCAGTGCACAGATCAGGCCTAATGGTTCGAATATCAAATTAAATTTCGCCCATGTTGGGATTGAGGCAGAAGGCTTTCTACAATGCTGACCCGGAATTACTTACTTTACGACGTGTTCACCACCGAGCGTCTGGCCGGCAATCCGCTGGCCGTCGTGCTGGACAGCAAAGGGCTGGACACGGTCGCGATGCAGGCCGTCGCACGCGAGTTCAACCTGTCGGAAACCGTTTTCGTGCTGCCGCCTGACAATCCCAAGCACCGCGCCCGCATCCGCATCTTCACGCCCGATTATGAGATGCCGTTCGCCGGCCATCCGACGGTGGGTGCTGCGATTGCGCTTACCGAAGTGGCTGGCGATGGCGACACCGCCGGCATCTTCGTCCTGGAGGAGAATATCGGCCCGGTGCGCTGCGCCGTCAGCAAGCGCGATGGTGCCACCTTTGCCGAGTTCGATCTTGCCCAACTGCCGGAGCAGCTGGACTTGTCTGCCGATCCGGAGGCCATCGGCGCGGCACTTGGCCTGGGGCCGCACGAAATCGGCTTCGAGAACCACCGCGTCACGTTCTGGTCGGCCGGCGTGCCCTATGTCACCGTCCCGGTAGCCGATCTGGAAGCCGCCGCCCGGATAAGGCTGGACAATCAGGCGTGGTCGGAATTGGCACCCCGCAAGAGCGAGTGGGCCTTCGCCAGTCCGTATGTCTACTGCCGCGAGACGGTGAACCACGACAGCGCCTTCCATGTCCGCATGATCGTGCCGGGCAATCCTTCCTATGAAGATCCGGCGACGGGTTCGGCGGCGGCCGCCTTCGCCGGCGCGATCATGCATTTCGACGGCCCGAGGGAGGGTGTTTCGCAACTGTGGATCGAGCAAGGCTTGGAGATGGGGCGGCCTTCGCGCATTCGCCTCGAACTGAATGTCGAAGGCGGCAAACTGGCCACCGCCCGCATCGGCGGCCATGCCGTCAAGGTGGCGGAAGGCAAGCTGTTCGTCTGACGACGTGCGGCACTTCAGCGATTTGTCGGGAAATGAATCCGGCAGGGCTGGACATGGCGGATGGCGGCGGCTATATGCCCGCCGACGCTGGTTTTACCGGCGAGTGGGTGCGTAGCTCAGTTGGTAGAGCAGCTGACTCTTAATCAGCGGGTCACAGGTTCGATCCCTGTCGCACCCACCATTTATTCCGTTGATATTGCCGCTTTTTCGCTACTTGGAAAGAGTGTTGCGGACATCGCGGTTTCCGATCCTGACGGTTGGTTTCCAATGCCTGACGGACGACCATGTACGCGCGCTTGCGCGAGAGTCAGGTGCTACTGAGCAGCAAATACGCGACATCGCATCGCTGATCGGGTTCGATCGTGCTTCGATCCTTAGGGAGGCGCGTCTGTTGAGCCATGATCTAAGGCCGAAGCTTTAGGACTTAGTTCCTGCCTGATCTGGACACCGAGTCAGCCGTATCGATCTCGCGAATGGGCTGAACTGTGATCGAGCGCAGTGCTGCGTCACGCAAAGTTGGCCGCGCCACTTTGGGCCCGCCGCGCACGCCGCCGTTCTGCCCTAGCACGCGGGGCGCTTTTTTCCTCAGCCTTTGGGCGGCTTGGACACGTCTTCTTCCGATATGGGCTTTTCTTGTCCGGTGTTCTCGCCAATACCGGACTTGGCGGCAAAACTGTAAAGGAGGCCCGCCGCGACAAGCACCAAAAGCGTGCCGAGTGCCGCCACTTGCCACAGACCGAGCCCGCACGCCACGCCAATTGCCCCAGACAGCCACATGCCTGCACCGGTCGTCAGCCCGTGGATCTCGCCTTTCGAAAACAAAATCGATCCGGCAGCAAGGAACGCGACGCCAGCGGTAACCGCTTCGACAACGCGAATCGGATCGACCCTCACGGAATCCTGCAGAAACATCGGCGCGTGAACGATTTCAATCGTCAGAATACCGAAAGTAGCCGCTGCCACGCAGACCAGGATATGGGTGCGAAGCCCAGCAGGCCGATTTCGCCATTCGCGTTCGAACCCGATCGCCGCACCGAAGATCGACGCCAGCAGCAGCCTCGCCGCAATAACGGAAAACGGGACGTATGTCGGATGGCCGAATTCCTGGAAAAGCTGTTGCATGCGTAACCCGGGCTGACCCGCCACAACGTGCTCGGGCCTGCCAGGTTCCCCAGGGCCGCCGTGATCCATCGAGGAATCGGCCAAGACTTGATTCCAAGTTGAGGAGATTTACTTCTCCGAAACACCAGCCTCGGCAAAGCTTGCCATGCGGGCGTGGCATTCGAGCGCCGAGCGGACGATGTTGACGGCGAGGCAGGCGCCGGAGCCTTCGCCGAGCCGCATGCCGAGATCGAGCAGCGGCGGCAGGCCGAGCGCTTCGAGCAGGCGGCGATGGCCGGATTCGGCAGAGACATGGGCGGCAAGCGTGTGGGCGAGGCCGGCGGGGTGCAATTTTGCCAGGGCTGCGGCGGCCGCGGTGCAGACGAAACCGTCGAGCAGCACCGGTACGCCTAAATGGCGCGCGGCCAGCGTTGCACCGAAAATGGCGGCGAGTTCGCGCCCCCCGAGTGCTGCTGCGATCTCCAGCGGGTCGGCAAGAGCCTCGGCGTGGCGCTTGAGGCCGGCCTCGATGGCGGTGATCTTGCGCACCAGGCCGGCATCGTCGACGCCGGTGCCGCGCCCGGTCCATTTTTCCGCGCCGCCGCCGAAAAGGGCGGCCGAAATGGCTGCCGCCGGCGTGGTGTTGCCGATGCCCATTTCGCCGAAACAGACCAGGTCGAGGTCTTTTGTCACGGCGCCGTATCCGGCTGAGACGGCGGCGAGGAAGGCTTCGTCGTCCATTGCCGGCCCTTGCGTGAAATCGCCGGTCGGATAATCGAGATCGAGCGGAATGACGTCGAGCTCCGCACCGGCGATGCGGGCGAGCTGGTTGATGGCGGCACCGCCGCCGGCGAAATTCGCCACCATCTGCACGGTAACCTCCGACGGGAAGGCGGACACGCCCTGTGCGGTGACGCCGTGGTTGCCGGCAAAGACGAAGACTTTGACGCGGTCTAGCTGCGGCATGTCGCGGCCCTGCCAGCGGGCAAGCCAGGCGGCGATGCTCTCCAATCGGCCAAGACTACCTTGCGGCTTGGTCAGCGTGTCCTGGCGGCGGGCGACAGCGTTTGCCGCGGCTTCGCTGCCGGCGGGCAGAACGAGGCAGGCCGCGCGCAATTCATCAAGCGATTTGAAAGGCATGGGGGCAAAGTCTCCAAAACAGAGTCAGGAAAGGGAAACGGAAGCGACGAGCAGGATTGCGGTCTCGCCAAACTGCTGCAGCGCGCCGACCGTATCGCCGGTCTGACCACCGATCTGACTGCGGCACAGCGCGCGGAAGGCGGCAAACAACAGGCCGAGCAGGATGACGGCAGCGACCGCGCCACCGAACCCTAGCGCCAGCAACGCGACGGCGCCGAGCACGGCACCGGCAATGGCGGTTTCGGCCGACACGGGACCTGCATCGACCGAGAGGCCGTCGCTCCGAGCCGGCGGCAGCAGATGCATGAAAGCGCCGAACAAGCCGCGCGAAGCGGCATGCGCGGCAATGAGAGCGGCGAAAACCTGCACCGGGCCGGTGAATTCCGAAATCACGCTCCAGCGGATCAGCAGCGAGAGGCCGAGCGCGCAAGCGCCATAGGCGCCGATGCGGCTGTCGCGCATGATCTCCAGTTTCCTGTCGCGCGTCTTGCCGCCGCCGAAACCATCGGCGACATCCGAAAGTCCATCCTCATGCATGCAGCCGGTGGTAAGCAAGGTTGCGGCCAGGGCAAGTGCCGCTGCCGGGCCGGCGGCAAGGCCGAGCCATATGCCCACAGCGTAGCCGAGCGTGCCGATCACCGCGACGGCAAGGCCGGTGACGGGCGCCGCCCAGATCGCGGCAGCAAGCCTGCGGTCTCGAAAATCGACGACCGGCAGCGGCAGCCGGGTGAAGAAGACGAGGCAGAGCGCGATGTCGTCGAGGATTTGCCGAGGCGAGAGGGTCTGGAGTTTGAGCATGATCTATTCCGAAAACCGGTTCCCACTTTTCGGGATCATGCTCTCGCCCCTCGCTATGGCATGGAAGAATGTGCCGCTGACAAGACCGCGCCGGTAACCGGAGGCGCCGAGCGGATTGCCTTGGCCATCGGCGAGGTCGGCCAGCGGTTCGTCGTTGCCGGTCGCAATCATCTGCGCATAGTGGAATTCGTGGCCACGGATCAGCGTGCCTGGGGCTCCGAGGGGGCAATCGGCACGCAACCGCGCCTCGCGATAGCCGAGATTCATCTTTCGCTTGGCAAAGCTGGTCGAGTGACCAAGCAGGCCGAGCATCCCGTGCGTCTCGCCCGAGGCATCCTCCAGCGCCTCACCCAGAACCATGAAGCCGCCGCACTCGCCATGCACCGGCCGCGTTGCCGAAAACGCCTCCATGCCGGCCCTGAAATTCGCAGCCGCTGCGAGGCGGCCGGCGTGAAGCTCGGGATAGCCGCCGGGCAGCCAGCAGACATCGCAATTGTCGCTGGGTGCTTCGTCCGCGAGTGGCGAGAAGGGGACGATTTCCGCCCCGGCCTTGCGCCAATGCGCGGCGACATGCGGATAGAGAAAGGTGAAGGCGGCATCCTCGGCCAGCGCGATGCGTTGTCCGGGCGGTGGCAGCGCGTCGCTGAAGCTGCCCGGTGCAGGTTCAAATGGCGCCGCCAGCGCCATGATGGCGTCGAGGTCGAGCGAGCGCTCGACCATATCGGCCAGACGGTCGAGATGCACCATCAAGTTCTCATATTCGCCGGCCTGGACGAGGCCGAGATGCCGCTCCGGCAGGTTGAGTGTAGGGTC
The DNA here is from genome assembly GCA_004020315.1 of Mesorhizobium sp. Taxonomy (GTDB): domain Bacteria; phylum Pseudomonadota; class Alphaproteobacteria; order Rhizobiales; family Rhizobiaceae; genus Mesorhizobium. The sequence continues at coordinate 223,427 of SAQG01000002.1, read as the reverse complement.
GCGCAATATAGCGCCGACCACTGGCAGGCCGATCGCCTCGATGGCATCGCTGCAAAGCCGCCGATGGCGTTCGCTGCCCAGCCGGTTGAGCACGACGCCGGCCATGCGCACATCCGGATCGTAGGTTGCAAAACCCTTGGCGACGGCTGCCGCCGTGGTCGACTGTCCGGAAACGTCGAGCACCAGCAGCACCGGCAGGCCGTAAAGCTGGGCAAGGTCGGCGGCCGAGCCGGTGCGGCCCGGGGCCGCGGGAATCCCGTCGAACAAGCCCATGGCGCTTTCCAGGAAGACGAAATCGGCATCCTGCGTTGCGTCGCCTGCCAGCGCGTTGAGCAGCGCAGGCGGCATCGCCCAGCTGTCGAGATTGACACCTGAAAGGCCTGTCGCAGCGGTGTGGAAGCCAGGGTCGATATAGTCGGGGCCGGACTTGGCTCCGCGCACTTTCAGGCCGCGCCGGGCGAGCGCGCGCAGGATGCCGATGGTGACGCTGGTCTTACCCGAACCCGAGCGCGGCGCGCCGATGATGATCGCGCGGGTCATGGCTCGCCCGCCAATGCCGCGCGCATCGCGACGATGGCGCCGACGACGATCAGCGCCGGTGAGGTCAACCCAGCTGCCGCCGCTTCCTCGGCAATGGTGGCGAGCGTGGCGACGACGATACGCTCCTGCGGCGTCGTCGCGGCAACGATCACCGCCGCCGGCGTCGACGGCGCCAGGCCGCCCTCGAGCAGCGAGGCCGATATCAGCGGCAGATTGGCCATGCCCATATAGACGACGACCGGCTGGCCGGTGCGGGCGATTGCCGCCCAGTCGAGGTCGTCATCGGTGCCGGCGGCGTGGCCGGTTGCCAGGACCACCGCCTTGTTGATGCCGCGCATGGTGGCCGGGATGCCGGCTCCGGCAAGCGCGCTGAGGCCCGAAGTCAGGCCGGACAGGACGCGGAACGGAATGTTTTCGCGCACCAGCGCAAGCGCCTCTTCGCCGCCGCGGCCGAAAATATAGGGGTCGCCGCCTTTCAGCCTGACGACGCGGCGGCCCTCGCGCGCCAGCCGGACCAGCAAGGCGGTGATGTCGTCCTGCTTCATCGACGGCTGACCGCCGCGTTTGCCGGCGTAGAAAAGCTCGGCACTCGCCGCCACTGCCACGACATCGGGAGATACCAGCGCATCGTAGACGAGGGCATCGCACTGCCCAAGTGCCGCCAGCACTTCCAGCGTCAGGCAACCGGGATCACCGGGGCCGGCGCCGGCGAGCCAGACATGGCCCGGCTCCAGCTGGCGCGGCTTGAAGTTCAGCCGGGCCAAAGCCTGTTCGATTGTGGTGTTTCCACTTCTGTTTCCAGTGCCGTCGTTCACAGTCCGTCCCGTCCGCGAAAACGCCGCTGGTAGTGGGCGTCGTAAAGTGAACTCTCACCAAAGCCTTCCGCTGCCAGCGAACGGCCGACGAAGATGATTGCCGTGCGCTCCATCGGATCGGCGGCCAGTTGCGCCTCGATCGTCGCCAGCGTGCCGGTCAGCACGCGCTCGTCCGGCCAGGAGGCGCGGAAGACGACTGCCACAGGGCAGTCGGCGCCATAGAACGGCGTCAGTTCGACGACGACACGGTCGATGGCGTGGATGGCAAGGTGGATGGCCAGCGTCGCGCCGGTGCGGCCGAAGCCGGCCAGCGTTTCGCCGGGCGGCATTTTCGAGGCGCGGCCGGAGATGCGGGTCAGCACCAGGCTCTGCGCGACTTCGGGAATGGTAAGCTCGCGGCGCAGCGCTGCCGCGGCAGCGGCGAAGGAGGGCACGCCTGGCGTCAGCGTATAGGCGATGCCGTGCTTCTCCAGCCGGCGGATCTGCTCGGCGACGGCGCTCCACACCGAGAGATCACCGGAATGCAGGCGGGAGATATCGTGGCCGGCCTGGTGGGCCGCCACATATTCCGCCTCGATCTCGTCGAGCGACATCGGCGCGGTGTCGATCAATTTCGTGCCAGGCGCGCAGTGCTGCAACAGTTCCGGCGCGACGATCGAGCCGGCATAGAGGCAGACTGGGCAGCTTGCCAGCAGTCGGCTGCCGCGCAAGGTGATGAGGTCGGCCGCACCCGGTCCGGCGCCGATGAAGTGGACGGTCATGCCACGTCCCCGCTGATGGCGATGGCGCAGGTGACCGGGCCGAGCACGGTGCGCGGCCCAAGCAGTTTCGCGCCTTTCCCTGCGGCGGCTAGGGCGGAGGCTTCGGAAACCGACGGCGTGCCGGCACGCTCCTGTGACAGGCTCGAGCGGCTGATTGCGCGCGGCGACGCGGCCTTGAGCGTATCGTCCTCGACAACGATCACCGGCAGGGCGAGCTCGCGCCCCGCAGAGAAGATTGCCTGCTCGTCCTGCTTCAGAGAAGCGGTTGCGAGCGCCGAAAGCGCCGTCATCGCCAGACCATGCGCTTCCAGCGCGGTTTCTATCGCGGCAAGCACATCCCTTGCGCTGACGCCTTTGCGGCTGCCGATGCCCGCGACCATCATGGCTTCACCCAGATCCACTGTGTGACCGGCATCGCCGGCCGCCAGGCCTGCATCGAGCCAACCGGCGACACACGCGATAGCGCGATACGGGTTAGATCGCCGCCGAGTGAAGCGTGACGGACAAGCAGCAGCGCCTCCATCTCCAGTGTCACCGCATTGGCAACCAGCCGGCCCCCAACACGCAGGGCCTTGATGGCCGCGCCCAGCACGCCGGTATCGCTGCCGCCGCCGCCGATGAAGATCGCATCGGGTGTGCCTAGTTTGGCAAGCGCCTTCGGTGCGGAGCCTTCAACGACGACAAGGTCGGGCACGCCACAGTGTGAAGCGTTGCGGTGGATGCGGGCGGCGCGGGTCGGATCAGCCTCGACGGCAATGGCGCGCATCGTGGGATGGGCTAGCATCCATTCGATGCCAATTGAGCCCGAGCCGGCGCCGATATCCCAGAGCAATTCGCCGCGCCTGGGTGCGAGGGCGGACAGGGTGATGGCGCGCACTTCGCGTTTGGTGATCTGGCCGTCATGCTCGAACAAATGGTCGGCAAGGCCCGACGTCAGCGGCAAGATGCGTGCCTCCGACGTTGAGTCAACTTCGATGGCCAGCACGTTGAGCGGGTTGATCTTTTCGAGGTCGAAGGCGTCCGCGCGCGCCGAACGCAGCCTTTCGTTCGGGCCGCCCAGTGCCTCCAGAATCGTCAGCCGTGAGGCGCCGAAGTCGAGTTCGGTCAGCAGGCGCGCAATCGCTGCTGGTGCATCGCCGTCCGAGGTCAGCGCAAGGATGCGGGTGTCCGGATGCAGCAGTGGCCGGATCAGGTCGAGCGAGCGGCCGTGCAGCGAAATGGTCTGGATATCCTGCAGCGCCCAGCCAAGGCGGGCGGCGGCCAGCGAGAAGGCCGAAGGGGCGGGGATGACGCGCATCTCCTCTACCGCAACCTTGCGAGCAAGGGTAACGCCGACGCCGTGGAAGAACGGATCGCCCGACGCCAGCACGCAAACTCGCCTGCCGGATAGCGCCAGCACGTCGCGCATCTCGGGATCGAAAGGGGCCGGCCAAGGCCGTGCTTCACCTTTGGTGATCGACGCGACGAGGGCAAGGTGACGCGTGCCGCCGAAGACGAATTCGGCGTCGGCGATCAACCGCTTGGCCTCTTCGCCGAGACCCGCTACACCGTCCTCGCCGATGCCGATCACCGTCAGCCATTTCGAGGTGCATCTGGTGCCGCGCGGACCTTCAGCAGGCATGATGACCCACCGCATTCTGATCCTCGGCGGAACCACTGAAGCCCGGCAACTGGCGGGAAACCTGGCCGCGCGCACGGATATTTCGATCACGCTGTCGCTGGCCGGCCGTACCGAAAACCCGGTTGCGCAAGGGGTACCGGTGCGGGTCGGCGGCTTTGGAGGCGTCGACGGGCTGGCGGCGTATCTCCGCGAGACGCGCACCGACCTGCTGATCGACGCCACGCATCCCTATGCGGCGCAGATCTCCGCCAATGCAGCCGAAGCGGCAGCCCACACCGGCGTGCCGATCATTGCGCTCAGGCGCGCAGGCTGGGAGCCTGCCGAAGGTGATCGGTGGACGCTGGTCGACAGTGTTGCCGGCGCGGTGACGGCGCTGGGATCGGCGCCGCGCTGCGTGTTCCTGGCGCTCGGCCGGCAGGAGGTCGCCGCATTCGAGGCCGCCCCCCAGCATCATTATCTTATCCGCAGTGTCGATCCGGTCGAGCCGAAGCTGGCGGTGTCCAATGCGACCTATCTCTTGGCACGCGGGCCGTTCCTTGAGGCCGATGAGCGCGGGCTGCTCGAAAGCAATCGCATCGATGTCGTCGTGTCCAAGAACAGCGGCGGCGAGGCGACCTATGGCAAGATCGCCGCAGCACGGTTGCTTGGCATCGAGGTGGTCATGATCCGCAGGCCGGCTTTGCCGCATGTCCCGTCGGCGGAAACCGTCGAAGCGCTTGCCGCGGTGGTCGATCATTTTCTTGAACCCGCTGCCGAACGCGGCGTATAGACCAGCGCCGGTTTTTCACCGCGCCTGATGATCCTGGTTTCCGGCGAGCCGATGATGATGCAGGTCGCCATATCGGCCTTCTCGGCGTCGGCGTCGGCCAGCAGAAACACCTCGATGCGCTCGTCGGGGCGGCCGGCGGCGCGGCCGAAGACGACCGGCGTGGTGCCGGGCAGGATTGCCGTGAGGCATTCGAAGGCGCGGCCAAGCTGCCAGGGGCGCGCCTTGCTGATCGGATTGTAGAGCGCGATGACGAAGCCGGCGCCCGCCGCCGCCAGGAGCCGCAGTTCTATCAGGTCCCAGGGCTTCAGATTGTCGGACAGCGAGATGGCGCAGAAATCATGGCCTAGCGGCGCGCCGATGCGGGCAGCAACCGCGAGCATGGCGGTGATGCCGGGCAGCATCGCCACGTCAACGCCATGCCATTCCGCCGGCCCGGCCTCGATCGCCTCGCAGACGGCCGCCGCCATGGCAAAGACGCCGGGATCGCCGCCCGAGACGACGGCGACATCGTGGCCCTGCGCGGCCATCGCCAGCGCGTCCTTGGCGCGGGACAACTCTTCGCGATTGTCCGAAGCGATGCGAGTCTGGTCGGGGCGCAGTTCGAGCCGGTCGAGATACGGCTTGTAGCCGTAGAAGAATTTTGCCTCGGCGACCGCGCGGCTCGCTTCCGGCGTCACCTGGTCGGCATTGCCGGGCCCAAGGCCGATAACGGTCAGGCGGCCGCTCATATTCCGGTCTCCATCAATGCTTCAGGGCGGCCGGACCAGCCGGCCACCAGAACGATGGCGAAATAGGGCGCCTTGTCGTCCTTTTTGTCGGCCAGCCGCATCGAGACGCCGCCCGACATGGTGCCGCGCTCGACATAGATTGCCCGCGTCAGCTTGTCCGTTGCCTCCAGCGCGCGCCTGATCTTGGGCAGGTTACGGCCGACCTTCATGATGACGGCGGCATCGGTGTCGGCGAGACGGCGGGTCAGCTCGAACTCGCTCATTGTGCCGGGCAACACGGTCAATACATCGTCACCCTGGACGATCGGCGTTCCGGTCGCCGACCAGCAGCCGGACATCGCGGTGACGCCGGGAATGACTTCTGTTGGAAAGCGGTGCGCCAGCCTGACATGCAGATGCATGTATGAGCCGTAGAAAAGCGGGTCGCCCTCCGAAAGCACTGCGACCATCCTGCCGGCGCTGAGGTGCTCGGCGATCTGTTCGGCCGACTTTTCGTAGAAATCGGTTATCTGCGACCGGTAATCGCTGTGATCCTTGTCGATTTCGGTGGTCACGGGATAGAGCAGCGGCAATTCAATCAAATCAGGACGAAAATGGGCGCCGACGATGGCGCGCGCATTGCTGTTGTTGCCGCGCTTGGCGAAATGCGCGACGACGTCGGCCTCGGCCAGCGCGCGCACCGCCTTGAGCGTCAGCAGTTCGGGGTCGCCGGGACCGGTGCCGACGCCTATAAGCCTGCCATTTGCAATCGCGTTCACAGGCCCGGCCTCGCCAGTGCGTTGAGTGCTGCGGCGGTCATGGCGCTGCCGCCCAATCTGCCGCGCACGATCGCGTAAGGCACGCCATAGGAGTTCTCGGCCAGCGCGTCTTTCGATTCGGCAGCGCCAACGAAGCCGACGGACATGCCGATGATAACAGCCGGCTTCGGCGCGCCGTCGCGCAGCTTCTCAAGCAGATAAAAAAGTGCTGTCGGCGCATTGCCGATGGCGACGACCGAACCGGCCATCCGCTCGCCCCACAACTCGATGGCCGCCGCCGAGCGGGTGTTGCCGATCCTTTTCGCGATATCAGAAGTTTGCGGATCGCGCAGCGTGCAGATCACCTCGTTACCGGCCGGCAACCGTGCGCGGGTGACGCCATGCGAGACCATCTCCGCGTCGCAGAAGATCGGTGCGCCGGCCGCCAGCGCCGTGCGCGCGGCGGCGACGAAATCCTCCGAAAAAACAAAGTGCCGCGCGGCGTCAACCTGTCCGCAGGCATGGATCATGCGGATGGCGACATCGGCTTCGGCATCGGAAAAGCGCGACAGGTCGGCCTCGGCGCGAATGATGGCGAAGGAGCGCTCATAGATCGCCGTGCCGTCATGGATGTAATCGTAGGCGGTCATGTTCATTCCTGTCGGTAGAGTTCGGCGACACCGCCCGCGCCAAGCCTTGTGAGGCAGGCGGCGGTGGTCTCGCCTCGAAGTCGTGCTTTGCGGATCGCTGCTGCAATGCTGTCGATGCCGCGCGCGGCGTCATAGCCCGCCCTGTATCCGGTAGGAAGGGCCTTCGCCCTCCCGTCCACGACAAGTCCGGCTCCGTTTTCGCCGCCGACCAGTGTCAGCGCCGCCTGGCCGGGATGGGCGCAGCCCTTGGCACAGCCGGAAATGTGCAGCGTGAGCGAGGAATCGAGGATATCGCGGTTTTGTGCAGCGATGGTCTCGGCGATGTCGCGCGTCGCGATCCGGCCGGAGGCGCAGGCCGGCGCACCGGGGCAAGCGGCGATTTTCGTGCGCGGATCGGCTGCGTCGGTGACGAAGCCGAGGGCGACGGCGGCTTGCTGGAGCGAGTGGCAGGCGGTCGGGGAGAGGCCGAGGAAAAGCAGCGTGCGTTGTGGCGCCAGGCGGATTTCGGTCGCGCCAAGGGTGAGGGCGTGTTGCGTGAGATCGATGAGATTTTTCGCCGGCATGCTGCCGAAGGGTAGGCCGATGCCGAGGGCGCGCCCATCTGTCAGATCGAAAATGCCAATGGGGAAGCGAGTCGGCACAGGAAGGCGCTTTACGGCGCCCCCCTCTGTCCTGCCGGACATCTCCCCCACTTGGGGGGAGATCGGCAGCTTGGCCGGCGGCTCCACCTCAGCACCTTTGGCGATTGGCGAAAGCGGAAATGAGGGCGCAATCTCCCCCCTCGTGGGGGAGATGTCCGGCAGGACAGAGGGGGGCGCGAAAGAGTGCCAACTGGCGAGAGATGTGAGTTGTCTCTCCGTCAAATCCCTTGCATGAGCTTCGCGGCCTTTTTCGGCAACCATCCTTATAATGGCGACGGCGATATCACGGGCCGCATCTTCCTCGACCGTGCCGAGTAGCGTCGCAGTCTGACCGTCGCCGGCGACAGCCACCTGCCACTGCGTTCCCGCACCGGTCCGCATCGCAGCCAGCCTGACATCGGCCGTAACCGCGTTCATTGTCAGCCGGCCGCCGCCATCGACAATGACAGAAACCTTCGGCCCAAGGCGTTGCGCCAGCCGGGCATCCTCAATGGCTTTGCGAATCCGCTCCGCCAGTGGGCGCGGGTCGGCGATCTCCTTGGGGTCGAGCCCGGCCAGCGGGCCGGTCTCGACCGGCACGCCGGTGCGCACGGCGATGCCGAGAGTGTCGACCTCCATCGCTAGCAGCTGCGCGCTCGCCTGCGTCAGCCCGCGTATCTGCAGGCTGCCGCGGGCGGTCACTTCCATGATGCCGTTGCCGTGCCGCAAGGCGGATTCACCGAGTCCGATCAAGGATTTCGACGAGAGTCCTCCAGCGACCGGGTTGAGCCGCACCAGAAGGCCGTCGCCGGTCTCCATCGGCGCGGACAGAGCGGGGCAGGCGCCGCGTCGGGAGAAGGCGTTCATGCCGCCACCCCCTGGGCTTCGGCGATCAAGGCGGCGAGATCGTCGTCGATGGAATTGCGCAGCGGGTGCCACAGACCGCGCCGCCGTGCCGACAATAAGCGCTCGGCGATGACTTTCGCGGCGGAAGGATTTTCGCGCAGGATGAAGGCGCGAACCAGGGGGTCGCCGAGATAGGCGTCGTGCACAGCCTCGATCAGCGTGCCCGATATGGCATGGGTGGTCTCGGCGAAACCGACCAGCCGGTCGACTGTCTCGGCGAATTCCGAGGCGCCGCGTGGGCCGTGCCGCATCTGGCCGGCAATGAAGCGCGGATTGACGGCACGCGCGCGCACGACCCGGGACACGGCGTCACTGATCGAACGCGGCTTCGGCTTTTGCGGGTCCGTGGTGTCGAGGACGATCACGTCGGCGTTCTTGCCGAGTGCCGCAAGCGCCGCTGAAAAACCGCCGATGAAGGCGACGTCGGCGGAGCCTTCCAAAATGTCGCGGCCGGGGTCATCTCCCGTATGGACGAGAAGGTCGGCCTCGGAGATACGATCCTCGAACGCGCCGGGCGCTGAAATACCTTCGCCCTCGGCGCCGCCATAGGCATGCGAGGTGGCGTCGAGATAGGCGCGGCCGATTTCCTCGCGCGCGGCCCAGTCGCCGCTCGCCAGCAAATCCTCGACGCCGGCGCCGTAGGTGCCTGGCGAGGTGCCGAATATGCGCGGGCTAACCTTTCCGTCTGCGCGGGTTTTTGCCGCAAGCGGGTTTTCGGACGCGTCCTCGTCGCGGGCGGCGACGGCATTGGCGGCCGCATCGATCAGCGCGATCTGGGTCGGGAACATGTCACGGAACAGGCCTGAAATGCGCCAGGTGACATCGACGCGCGGGCGGCCAAGGGTGGCCGGCGGCAGCACCTCGATGCCGGTGACGCGGCCGGTGGTTGAATCCCATTGCGGCCGGCAGCCCATCAGCGCCAGGCCTTGCGCGATCTCCTCGCCGCCGGTGCGCAGCGAGGCCGAGCCCCACAGGTCGATGACCAGCGAACGCGGCCAGTCGCCATGCGATTGCATGTAGCTGCGCAAGACCTCGTCGGACGCCGCCCTGCCGAGATCGAAGGATGTCGGCGTCGGCATGGTGCGTGGGTCTGATGTGAATAGGTTGCGGCCGGTGGGCAGGACATCGCGACGGCCACGCGCGGGGGCACCGGCAGGACCGGCAGTGACATGGCGGCCGTCGAGGGCCGCGATCAGTGCTGACTTCTCGGCCGCCGCACTTCGCCGACGCAGCGGATCGGCCTCGCTCTCGGGCGAACGGCCATAGATATGCAGGCCGTCCTTGATAGCAAAATCCTTGAGGTCGCAAAGCCAGGCGTCGATGCGGCGCAGCGCTTCGTCAGGGGCGTCGGTAATGGCCACGCCAGCTTCGGAGGCAAGGCCGGTCTTTTGCGCCGTTTCGACGATCAGCTTCGCCAGGCGGTCGCGGCGGCGGCGGTCGAACCCGTCAGCCTGGGCATATTCGTCGACCAGCCGTTCAAGCTGGTGCTGGTTTTCGTCCAGCCCGGCGCCGGTCAGCGGCGGCGGCAAATGGCCGAGGGTCACGGCGGCAATGCGCCGTTTGGCCTGTGCTGCCTCGCCCGGGTTGGAGATGATGAAGGGATAGATGACGGGCAGGGGGCCGGTGACGATCTCGGGAAAACAGTTTTCGCTCAGCGCCACGGTCTTGCCGGGCAGCCATTCCAGCGTGCCGTGGGCGCCGACATGGACGAGGGCATGGACACCGACTGTCTTGCGCAGCCACAGGCCGAAGGCGATCAGCGCATGACGCGGCGGCAATGTCGGGTCGTGGTAGTCGGCGCGGCGGTCGGCAGAGCGCCCGCGATCAGGCGCCAGCGCCACGGTGATGTCGCCGAAGCTGGCGGCGCGGAAGGGGAAGTGTCTGCTGTTCGCCAGACTCGAAGGTTGGTGCTCCGTCGCGCCCCCCACTGGCTCCTTCCAAGCTTCTTCGACGATCTTCAGTGCCTCAGCCGGGAGTTCCCGGGAAAAAGCGCGATAGTCGTCCATGCTCAATCCATGGCCGCCCTTTTCCAACTCATCCAGCAACGCGCGCGGCGTTTGCGGAATCCCTTCAACGGCATAGCCCTGTTCGCTCAGGTCGTGCAGCATGGCCAGCACGCTGGACGGCACGTCGAGGCCGACGGCATAGCCGGTGCGGCCGGGTGCGCTCGGATAATCGGGGATCAGGATCGCGAGCTTGCGTTCCGCACGCGGCGTTCGCTGCAGGCGGATGAAGGTTTCGACACGGTTCACCACCTGCGCCACGCGGTCCGGCTCCGGCCGATTGGCAAAGGCGCGAAAGGCCAGTGCCGGGTCGGTTTCGCTTTCGCCCTTGAAGGAAATGGCGCCGGCGAGAATGCGGCCGTCGAGTTCCGGCAGGACGACATGCATGGCAAGGTCGGCGGGCGCCAGGCCGCGCTGGTTGTCCTGCCAGATGTCACGGCGCGTCGTCGCGACGATGACCTGGAACACCGGCACGCCGGCGCGGTCGAAGAGGGTTTCGATGCCGGGCTCAGCACCAGAGGCGAAGGCTGTCGCGGTGATAATGGCCGCCGGCTTACGCGTGGCAAGCGCGGTTTCGACAAACGCGAGCGAGGCCGGGTCTTTCAAGCTGGAGACGAAGATGGGGACGGGGATCATGCCGCGCTGTCGCAGCGCTTCAAAAAGGGCGTCGATGGGCGCCACATCGGCGGCGAGCAGCATCGAGCGGTAGAAGAGAATGGGGATGACAGGCGCCAGCTCTCCCTCCCCCTCAAGAGGAGGATAGCCCGCAGGGCCGGGTGGGGTCGTTGCGGCAGTGCGCGACGTTTCTTTCTGCAAGCGCGCTTCACAGGCGACCCCACCCCCGGCCTGCGGCCGCCCCTCGAGGGGGGCATCGCGCTCGACGACTCCCAGTCCCGGTTGATAGTAGCCGGCCTTTGGCACGCTGACAGGTTCAGCGACCGCCACACCTGATCCGGCGAGACTTGCCAGCCTCTGCACCAGCGCCGTCATATTGTCCGGGCCGCCCTCGCGGAAATAGTCGAGCAGTCCGTCTAGCTCTTGGCGCGGCAGCGTCGAGCATTCGATCAGCCGCAGATCCTCGTCGCGGCATTCGCCGGGCAGCAGCGCCAGTTTTATGCCGCGGGCGCGGGCGGTCGAGGCAAGCTGGTCGCAGCCATAACGCCACCAGTCGTAACCGCCGAGGATGCGAACCAAAATAACCTTCGCGTGCCGGGCGACGCTGTCGATCCACAGGTCGACTGACATCGGATGACGCAGGTCGCGTAAAGACGCCAGCCGCATCGAAGGCAGGCGATCCGAACCTGCTTTCCACGCCGCCGCCAGCCCGGCCAGATCGCTGTCGGTGAAGGACAGCGCCACGACATCCGCAGGCGTCTGCCTGAGATCAACAGGCTCGGCGAGATCGTCGAGCGAGGCGGATGTCGTGGTGAGGATGTGCATCGCGGCTCGTGCCTGAGGTCAGCCGGCGAGAATACGCTCGATGGCCGGGCGATTCAGCCCTTTCAGGCCGATGACGACGAGACGCGAGCGGCGGTCGTCGTCGGCGGTCCAGGCGCGGTCGTAATAGTGATTGACGCGCGGACCGACAGCCTGCAGCAACAGCCGCATCGGCTTGCCACCGACGTCGACGAAGCCCTTGACGCGCAGCACGTTTTCTTCCTCCACCGCCGTGGTGACGCGCAAAGCCAGCTCATCGGGATTGGCGATCGATGGAATATCGATGACGAACGAGTCGAAGTCGTCATGCTCATGGTCGAGCTCGTCGTCGTGGTGGGTCTTGCGGTTCTCGATGTCGTCCTCGACGGCGAGGCCGAGGCCGAGCAGCACAGACGGATCAACCTTACCTTGCGAGGTCGGCACGATCGTGACGGCGCGCGCGGCGTGCTCGCCGATGATGGCATGGGCACGGGCCGAGCCGGCGGCGTCCATCAGATCGCTCTTCGACAATATAATCAGGTCGGCGCAGGCGAGCTGATCCTCGAACACCTCCTCGACCGGATCGTCATGATCGAGCGTCTCGTCCTGCGCGCGCTGCGCCTGCAGGGCGTCCATGTCGTTGGCGACGCGGCCTTCCGCCAGCGCCGGTCCGTCGACCACGGCAATGACGCCGTCGACGGTGACCCGGCTCTTCACCGACGGCCACTGGAAGGCCTGGACCAGCGGCTTGGGCAAAGCGAGGCCGGAGGTTTCGATCAGGATATGGTCGACCCTCGGCGTCAGCGACAGGATCTGGTCAAGTGCGGGGACGAAATCGTCGGCGACGGTGCAGCAGATGCAGCCATTGGCCAGCTCGACGATGTTTTCCTCGGGGCAGGTGTCGATGCCGCATCCCTTGAGGATCTCGCCGTCGATGCCGATGTCGCCGAACTCGTTGACGATGATGGCCAGCCGCTTGCCGCCCGCGTTTTCGAGCAGATGGCGGATCAGCGTCGTCTTGCCGGCGCCGAGGAAGCCGGTGACGACGGTGCAGGGCACGCGGGAGACGGAAGTGGTCATATCTGGTCCTTTAAAAGGTCGAGAGGAGGAATGCGGGCGACGAGGCCGCGCTTCAGGCAATCGGGGCGGCCGCGCCATGGAATGAGGCCGTCCGTTGAGGTGGCGAAGAGCTTCGCGCCAGCGACGAGATCGGCGCCGCTGGCCGCGGTCAGGTCGCCGAAGACATAGCTCCAGCAGCCGTCGCGCAGGATCGCGGCGCTGAGGCGGCGCTTGCAGTTGCCGAGGCATTCGACGGTGCGGATATGGATATTTTCGCCGGATGCGGCGCGGCGCGTGTCTTGGGCAAGCAGTTCGCCGGCGCGGGGATGACCATCGGAGCCGGTCTCATCGCGGCAGGAGGCGCAGACGATCACGGTGACGCCGGCCAAGGCATCACTCTCGCCGGACAAAACGTCCGCTGTCTCAGCCGAAAAACTGCTGTCGCGTTCCAAATCAGGCTCCTTGCCCGGAAAACCCGCCAGGCGATCGGATTCTTATGTCCTAGACGGCAGGTCTCCTGGCTCGCGGGTCGTCGCCTTGGTGCCGCCTTCCCGGGACCGTCCCAGTGGTTTTCGGCCTTGGCTCGTCGCTTACAGTTGCGGGGACAGCCGCGGATTTGAAATCGAGATTTCGCACCGCATTCCCTCTTGGCTCCTCCCTTTGCCGAGAGGAGACCGTCTAAACCGGATTTAGGCTTCTGAAGGCAGTCGTGTCAACGCACGTCTACGACTCGGCAATGTTGGCGAGAGCCGAACCCAAATCACCGGCCGGCGTCACCTCGATGCGTTCGAGGCCGAGCCACCCCTGCATCAGCTTCAACTCCTCGAAGAGTTGCGCGGCGGTTTGCGGTGGGGCGCCGGGCTCCGCGTAGGCGGCATGGACGCGCAGAACGCCGGCCGGGCGGTCGGCCTTGAGATCGATGCGCGCCACGATCTTTTCGCCGAGCAGGAACGGCAGCACATAGTAGCCGTACTGGCGTTTTTCGGCCGGGGTGTAGATCTCGATGCGATAGCGGAAGTCGAACAGCCTTTCCGTACGCGCACGCTCGAAGACGACGGGATCGAACGGAGCGAGCAGCGCACGCGCCTCGATCTTGCGCGGAACACGGGCGTCCTTGTGGAGATAGACGGGCTTGCTCCAGCCTTCCACGCTCAACGGCAAGAGGTCGCCGGCCTCGACCAGTTCCTCGATACGGCCCTTGATGTCGGCGGGAGAGAGGCGGAAATAGTCGCGCAGGTCGCCCGCCGTCGCGACGCCGTGAGCGCGGGCGGAAATGCGCAGCAATTCGCGGTGCGCATCCTCAGGCGAGGGCACCGGCAGGGCAAGTATCGCCGGCGGCAGCACGCGCTCCGGCAGATCATAGAGCCGCTCGAAGCCACGACGCGACGCCGTGGTGATACGGCCGGCCCAGAATAGCCATTCGAAAGCGCGCTTGGCGTCGCTCCAGCCCCACCAGCCGCCGGAGCCTTTCTGGCCTTCCAGCGCGGAGGCGGCGATCGGGCCGCGTTCAACGACCTCGCGATAGATGTCTTCAATGTAGGTGGCGCGTTCGCGGCCCCACTTGGCCAGCCCGTTATACATTTCCTCGCCACGTTCAGCCCGCTCCATGCGCCAGCGCATCAGTGGATAGGTCTCGACCGGTAGAAAGGAGGCCTCATGCGCCCAATATTCGAAGACCCTGCGCTTGCGCGTCACCGCGGCGTTGTCGAGCAGCGCAAGCGGGTAGGGGCCAAGCCGCGAATAGAGCGGCATATAGTGAGCACGCACCACCGCGCTGACAGAATCGATCTGCAGCAAGCCAGTCCGGCCAAGAACACGGGCCAGATGGCGACGATCAGGTGTGCTGTTAGGGCGAGGATCGGCAAACCCCTGGGCGGCAAGCGCGATGCGCCGGGCCATGGCGAGCGAGATGTTTTCCTTCATGCAGACGGCACTCTGTTGGTGTTCGACCAGGGGTTGGAGCGATGATTCCGCGCCATGCTAGCAGGGTTTTGGCGGCATCTATGTCAGGAGAGAAAAGTGGAGTAAAAAACGAAGGAAATCAAACAGGAGCGGATCAGACCAGTTTATCCGGTTATGCCGTCCAGCACCGTGTTTTGAACAAGGTTTGACTTGCTTCGCCGAAAGCCCTGCGCTAACCCTCGCCGCGTTGCAGCATAGAGCCCCCTAAAACGGTTCAGTGGTTAAACTGTCACGCTTCCGCAAGTGGGTCCGGTGCTGTAATCAGAGTGGATTGGCCGCCAACGGAAAGCTGCAGCATGAACGCATTGTTGAGTTCGTACCTGCCCATCGTCCTGTTTATCGGCGTGGCGCTGGTCGTCGGCCTGGCGCTGCTTGCCGCACCCTTTCTGGTGGCCTACCGCAACCCCGATCCGGAAAAGCTTTCCGCCTATGAATGCGGCTTCAACTCCTTTGACGACGCCCGCATGAAGTTCGACATCCGCTTCTATCTGGTATCGATCCTGTTCATCATCTTCGATCTGGAAGTGGCCTTCCTGTTCCCGTGGGCAGTGTCTTTCAGCCAGATCGGCATGCTCGGGTTCTGGTCGATGATGGTGTTTCTGGCGGTGCTGACCATCGGCTTTGCCTATGAATGGAAGAAAGGAGCGCTGGAATGGGATTGAGCGACAATTCCGGCACGCTCGTCGCGCCGAAGCCAAAAGGCATTCTCGACCCCAGCACCGGAAAGCCGGTGGGGGCGAATGATCCTTTCTTCCTCGAGATCAACAACGAGCTGGCCGATAAAGGTTTTCTGGTCACATCGACCGAGGCGCTGATCACCTGGGCGCGCAGCGGCTCGCTGATGTTCATGACGTTTGGACTCGCCTGCTGCGCGGTCGAGATGATCCACACCTCGATGCCGCGCTATGACTCGGAGAGGTTCGGTGTTGCTCCTCGCGCGTCGCCGCGCCAGTCCGATATCATGATCGTCGCCGGCACGCTGACCAACAAGATGGCGCCGGCGCTGCGCAAGGTCTACGACCAGATGCCGGAGCCGCGCTACGTCATCTCGATGGGCTCCTGCGCCAATGGCGGCGGCTATTACCACTATTCCTATTCGGTGGTGCGCGGCTGCGACCGCATCGTGCCGGTCGACATCTATGTGCCCGGCTGTCCGCCGAGTGCGGAAGCGCTGCTCTACGGCATCCTTCTGTTGCAAAAGAAGATCCGCCGCACCGGCACGATCGAACGGTGAGCGGGATAATGAGCCTGTCATTGAATGAACTCTCGACCTATCTCGGCGAGAAGCTGAGCGGCCGGATCGGCAATGCGGTGTTTGCCTATGGCGAACTCACCATCTCTGTCGAACCGCACGATCTGATCGAGGTGGTAACCTTCCTGCGCGACGATAAAAACTGCCAGTTCATCTCGATCATCGACGTCTGCGGCGCCGATTATCCGTCGCGGGCCAAGCGCTTCGACGTCGTCTATCATCTGCTGTCGCCGAAGCAGAATATTCGCATCCGCATTAAGGTTCAGGCCGACGAGGAGACGGTGGTGCCGTCGATCACCGGCGTTTATCCCGGCGCCGACTGGTTCGAACGCGAAACCTACGATCTCTATGGCGTGCTGTTTTCGGGCCATCCCGATCTGCGGCGGATATTGACCGATTACGGCTTCGAGGGTCATCCGCTGCGCAAGGATTTCCCGCTGACCGGTTTCGTCGAGGTACGCTACGACGACGAGGCCAAGCGCGTCATCTATGAGCCGGTCGAGCTCAAGCAGGAATTCCGCAATTTCGATTTTCTCTCGCCATGGGAAGGGACGGACTACGTTCTGCCGGGCGACGAGAAAGCCAAGACGAATTGAGACGCCAGAATGGCTGAAACCTCCGTCCGTAATTTTAACATCAACTTTGGACCTCAACACCCTGCTGCGCATGGTGTTTTGAGGCTGGTTCTTGAGTTGGACGGTGAAGTCGTCGATCGCGTCGATCCGCATATCGGGCTGTTGCATCGCGGCACTGAAAAGCTGATCGAAGCCAAAACCTACCTGCAGGCCGTGCCCTATCTCGACCGGCTCGACTATTGCGCGCCGATGAACCAGGAGCATGCCTTTGCGCTTGCCGCCGAGCGCCTGCTCGGCATCGAGGTGCCGAAACGCGGCCAGCTGATCCGCGTGCTCTATTGCGAGATCGGCCGCATCATGTCGCACATCCTCAATGTGACGACACAGGCGATGGATGTCGGCGCGCTGACGCCGCCTCTGTGGGGTTTCGTCGAGCGCGAAAAACTGATGGTGTTCTACGAGCGGGCCAGCGGCTCGCGCATGCATGCGGCCTATTTCCGGCCCGGCGGCGTCCACCAAGACCTGCCGCAGCAGCTGGTCGAGGATATCGGCAACTGGATCGACCCGTTCCTGAAATCGCTCGACGATCTCGACGCACTGCTCACCGGCAACCGCATCTTCAAGCAGCGCAATGTCGACATCGGCACCGTCTCGCTGGCCGACGCCTGGGCCTGGGGCTTTTCCGGCGTCATGGTGCGCGGCTCCGGCGTCGCCTGGGATCTGCGCAAATCGCAGCCCTACGAATGCTATGCTGAGATGGATTTCGACATTCCGATCGGCAAGAACGGCGACTGCTATGACCGTTATCTCGTGCGCATGGAAGAGATGCGCCAGTCGGCGAAAATCATGCGTCAGTGTGTCGACCTGCTACTCGGCAAGGAAAGCGCCGGGCCGGTGTCAAACCTCGACGGCAAGGTGGTGCCGCCGAAGCGCGCGGCGATGAAGCGCTCTATGGAAGCGCTGATCCATCACTTCAAGCTCTACACCGAAGGCTACCGCGTGCCGGCGGGCGAGGTCTATGCGGCGGTCGAAGCGCCGAAGGGCGAGTTCGGCGTCTATCTGGTCTCCGACGGCACCAACAAGCCCTACCGCTGCAAGCTGCGCGCGCCCGGCTTCGCGCATCTGCAAGCCATGGATTTTTTGTGCCGCGGCCACATGCTGGCCGACGTCACCGCCGTTCTCGGCTCCCTCGACATCGTGTTTGGTGAGGTCGATCGCTAAATGTCAGTCCGTCGTCTCGCAGAAGCCAGCCTACAGCCAGCCACTTTCGCCTTTAACCGGGCGAATGCGGCGGCGGCGAAGCAATGGATCAAGAAGTATCCGAAGGGCCGCGAGCAGTCGGCGATCATCCCCTTACTGATGCTGGCGCAGGAGCAGGAAGGCTGGGTGACCAAGGCGGCGATCGAGACGATCTCCGACATGCTCGGCATGCCCTACATCCGTGGGCTCGAAGTCGCGACCTTCTACACGCAGTATCAGCTCAATCCGGTCGGCACCCGCGCCCATATCCAGGTCTGTGGCACCACGCCCTGCATGCTGCGCGGCTCGGAAGCGCTGATGGATGTGTGCCGCTCCAAGATCCATCACGACCAGTTCCACACCAACGATAAGGGCACGCTGTCGTGGGAAGAGGTCGAATGCCTTGGCGCGTGCGTCAACGCGCCGATGGTGATGATTTTCAAGGACACGTTCGAGGATCTGACGCCGGAGCGGCTCGCCGAGATCATCGACCTTTATGATGCCGGCAAGGGCGCCTCGGTGACGCCGGGGCCGCAGAACGGCCGCATCACCTCCGAGCCGCTCACCGGTCTGACGACGCTGAAGAGCGAAAAGGCGATCCTCAAGACGACCCGCGACAGGGAAGCCAAGGCGGCGGCCAAGGCCGCCAGGGAGGCAGCACCATCGGCAACTGTCGCGACGCCAGCGGCTCCGGCCGCACAGGCACCGGCCGCTCCCGTTGCGCCGTCGAAAGCCAGCAAGCCGAAGACCGATGCGCCCGAAACCAGCCCGGCGCTGGAGACACCTTCCCCGACAAAGGTCGCACCAGAGACGGAAAAGGCGGCGAGCGTCGCCGCACCGCGGCATTCGGCGGCCAACGCCAACAAGGCCGCGCCGGAAGTCGAAAAGGTTTCGAAACAGCG
Source organism: Mesorhizobium sp. (assembly GCA_004020315.1). Lineage (GTDB taxonomy): Bacteria > Pseudomonadota > Alphaproteobacteria > Rhizobiales > Rhizobiaceae > Mesorhizobium. The sequence continues at coordinate 204,872 of SAQG01000002.1, read as the reverse complement.
CAGCGGTCCCAAGACCAAGACTGAGCCAGCGGCCGCTTTCAGGGCGCCGGAAGCCAAGGGCGCGCAGCTCGGCGCTGCCGGCAAGACGGCCGCCGTCAAGACGGCCAATGCCAAGCCTTCGCTCGAGGACAAGAACCGTCCGGCCGGCATCGCAAAGCCGGCCCTGGTGGACGATCTCAAGCTGATCTCAGGGGTCGGCCCGGAGATCGAGGGTATCTTGCATTCGCTGGGCATCTTCACTTACGCGCAGGTCGCGTCCTGGAAGAAGGCCGAGCGCGAATGGGTCGACGGCTATCTCAGCTTCCAAGGCCGCATCGAGCGCGAGGACTGGGTCAAGCAGGCCAAGGCGCTCGCCAAGGGCGGGGTCGCCGAATACATCCGCGTCTTCGGCAAGAAGCCGGTCTGAGGAACAAACAATGCTTCAGGACAGAGACCGCATCTTCAACAACATCTACGGCCGCTTCGACAAATCGCTGGCCGGCGCGATGGCCCGCGGCGCCTGGGACAATACGCCCGGCATTATCGCCAAGGGACGCGACTGGATCGTCAACGAGATGAAGGCATCGGGCTTGCGCGGCCGCGGCGGCGCCGGCTTTCCGACCGGGCTGAAATGGTCGTTCATGCCAAAGCAGAGCGACGGCCGGCCGAGCTATCTCGTCGTTAATGCCGACGAATCCGAGCCCGGCACCTGCAAGGACCGTGACATATTGCGCCATGATCCGCACACGCTGGTCGAGGGTTGCCTGATCGCCGGCTTCGCCATGGGTGCGATCGCCGCCTACATCTATGTGCGCGGCGAGTTCATCCGCGAGCGCGAGGCGCTGCAGCGCGCCATCGATGAGGCCTATGAGGCCAAGCTGATCGGCAAGAACAACACGTCCGGCTACGACTTCGACATCTACATGCACCATGGCGCCGGCGCCTATATCTGCGGCGAGGAAACGGCGCTGCTCGAAAGCCTCGAAGGCAAGAAGGGCCAGCCGCGGCTGAAGCCGCCATTTCCGGCCAATGTCGGCCTCTATGGCTGCCCGACGACGGTCAACAATGTCGAGTCCATCGCGGTGGCGCCGACCATCCTGCGCCGTGGCGCGGCCTGGTTCTCGTCCTTCGGGCGGCCCAACAATGTCGGCACCAAGCTGTTCTGCATCTCCGGCCACGTCAACAACCCGTGCACCGTCGAAGAGGCGATGTCGATCCCGTTCCGCGAGCTGATCGAGACGCATTGCGGCGGCATTCGCGGCGGCTGGGACAATCTGCTGGCGGTCATTCCGGGCGGCGCTTCGGTGCCGCTGGTGCCGGCGGAACAGATCATCGACGCACCGATGGATTTCGATGCGCTGCGCGACCTGAAATCGGGTCTCGGCACGGCGGCTGTTATCGTCATGGATAAGTCCACCGATATCGTGAAGGCGATTGCCCGGCTTTCCTACTTCTACAAGCACGAGAGCTGCGGCCAGTGCACGCCGTGCCGCGAAGGCACCGGCTGGATGTGGCGGGTGATGGAGCGGCTGGTGCGCGGCGAAGCGCAGAAGCGTGAGATCGACATGCTGCTCGACGTGACCAAACAGGTCGAAGGCCACACGATCTGCGCACTGGGCGATGCGGCGGCTTGGCCGATCCAAGGCCTGATGCGGCATTTCCGCGGCGAGGTGGAGCGGCGTATCGACGAGTTTTCGCGCAATGCACACCGGGCAGAGCCGGTGATGGTGGCGGCGGAATAGAGACGAATTCGAAATGCGGGCAATACCCGAAATGAAGCGGGCGAATGCCCGATTTGAAATACAGGCCAACGCTCGATTTGAAATACGGGCGAATGCCCGATTTGAGGAAACAGGCTCGGGGCATACGGAAGAAACGACCAGGAGACCACCTATGTCGCTGAATTCGAGACCCGATCATTTGATGCCAGATTTGGACCCGTTCGAGAAGATGAACCAGGACCTGACCAGGATGATGCCGAAGGAGATGGCGAGCGCCGTCAATCTCCTGGCGCACCCTGTCGCGGGTGCGGCAGCGATATCGGCGCTCGGCATCGGCCTTGCCCACCACGCCTTTGGGGTGTGGATGGGCGCGCTGTCGGGTGCCGCCGAGGCCTCGCAGCGGCTGTTCCAGCCGCTCGTCGATGATTTCGATGCCAGGGTCGAACGCTTTTCGGACACGGGAACGAGTTCTTCGACCAAGGCGCGCGCGGCGACGAAAACCCTGATCGCTGAGGCGCAGTCCTTCGCCAGGGACGTGAATGACATAGCGGCGAACAGCATGGATGATGCACGGAGCGTGGCGGATGTGGATGCGGCTGCCGAGCCGACCAGGTTGATGCCGGAGGACTTCAGGCAGCCCAAGGCCATGGAGCGGCCGGCAAATCCGGCCGATCTCAAGGCGATATCGGGCATCGGGCCGAAGCTGGAAAAGGTGCTGAACGGCCTCGGCATCTGGACATACGACCAGATCGCGGCATGGACCCCGGAAGAGATCGCCTGGATCGACGATTATCTGTCGTTCAACGGCCGCATCGATCGCGACGACTGGCTTGGCCAGGCGGCGGCGCTGGCCGAGGCCAAGCATTGAATTGAATACCTGGCGCGGCAGCGTCCGGAAGGAAAGATTGCGGAACGTCCGCAGGGGTTTGAGACGAGATGGCAAAGCTCAAGGTCGACGGGAAAGAGATCACTGTACCCGACCACTACACGCTGCTGCAGGCGGCCGAGGATGCTGGCGCTGAAGTGCCGCGCTTCTGCTTCCATGAGCGGCTGTCGATCGCCGGCAATTGCCGCATGTGCCTGATCGAGGTGAAGGGCGGGCCACCCAAGCCGCAGGCGTCCTGCGCCATGGGTGTGCGCGATCTGCGCCCCGGACCGAATGGCGAAACGCCGGAAATCTTCACCAACACGCCGATGGTCAAGAAGGCCCGGGAAGGTGTGATGGAATTCCTGCTGATCAACCATCCGCTGGATTGCCCGATCTGCGACCAGGGCGGCGAGTGCGACTTGCAGGACCAGGCCATGGCGTTCGGCGTCGATTCCTCGCGCTATCACGAGAACAAGCGGGCGGTCGAAGACAAGTATATCGGGCCGCTGGTCAAGACGATCATGAACCGCTGCATTCATTGCACGCGCTGCGTTCGCTTCACTACAGAAATTGCCGGTATTTCCGAGCTCGGCCTGATCGGCCGCGGCGAGGACGCCGAGATCACCACCTATCTCGAGAGCGCGATGACCTCGGAACTGCAGGGCAACGTCATCGACCTTTGCCCGGTCGGTGCGCTGACCTCCAAGCCCTATGCCTTCCAGGCGCGGCCGTGGGAGCTGACCAAGACCGAATCCATCGATGTTATGGATGCCGTCGGCTCGGCGATCCGCGTCGATAGCCGAGGCCGCGAGGTGATGCGCATCCTGCCGCGCACCAACGAGGCGGTGAACGAGGAGTGGATTTCCGACAAGACCCGCTTCATCTGGGACGGCTTACGCACCCAGCGCCTCGACCGGCCATACGTCCGCAAGAACGGCAAGCTAGCCCCGGCAAGCTGGGCCGAGGCTTTCTCCGCGATCAAGGACGCGGTGTCGAGCACCGCACCCGACAAGATCGGCGCCATATCAGGTGATCTCGCTGCCGTCGAGGAGATCTATGCGCTGAAGCTGCTGATGGCCTCGCTCGGCTCGAAGAACACCGACTGCCGTCAGGATGGTGCCGCGCTCGATCCGTCGCTCGGCCGGGCAAGCTATGTCTTCAACCCGACCATCGAGGGCATCGAGCAGGCCGACGCGGTGCTGATCATCGGCGCCAATCCGCGCTTCGAGGCGTCCTTGCTCAACGCCCGCATCCGCAAGCGCTGGCGGGTCGGCAACCTGCCGGTCGGCGTCATCGGCGATGTCGGCGATACGCGCTACGACTATGAGCAACTTGGCGCCGGAACGGAATCGCTGAAGGATTTGGCCGACGGCAACGGCAAGTTCTTCCAGGTGCTGAAGAAGGCGACGCATCCGCTTGTTATCGTCGGCCAAGGACCCTTGGCGCGTCCAGATGGCGCGGCCGTGCTCGGCCAGGCGGCGAAGCTCAGCCTGGCCGTCAATGCCGCGAGAGCCGACTGGAATGGCTTTGCCGTGCTGCACACTGCGGCGGCGCGTGTCGGCGGTCTCGATGTCGGCTTCGTGCCGGGCGAGGGCGGCAAGGATGTCGCCGGCATGCTGGGCGACACAGACGTGCTGTTCCTGCTCGGCGCCGATGAGATCGACATGGCCAAGACCGGCGGCGCCTTCGTCGTCTATATCGGCACGCATGGCGACCAGGGCGCGCACCGCGCCGACGTCATCCTGCCGGGCGCCGCCTATACCGAAAAGTCGGGCACCTACGTCAACACCGAGGGCCGCGTGCAGCAGACCAACCGTGCCGGCTTCGCGCCTGGCGATGCGCGCGAGGACTGGGCGATCCTGCGGGCCCTGTCGGATGTGCTGGGCAAAAAACTGTCGTTCGATTCGCTGCCGCAGCTGCGCGCAAAGCTTTATGGCGAATACCCGCATCTCGCGCGCATCGACCAGGTGGCGGCCGGCAACGCCGACGATATCGCCAACGTGGCGAATCTCGGCGGGCGGCTGAACAAGGGCGCCTTCACCTCGCCGGTCAAGGATTTCTACCTGACCAACCCGATCGCGCGGGCTTCCGCCGTGATGGCGGAATGCTCGGCGCTGGCGAAAAACGGCTTCAGGCAGGCGGCGGAATAAGCATGGACACCTTCTTCTCTTTCTACGTGCTGCCGGCGCTGCTCATCCTGTTGAAGTCGGTCGTGCTGATTGTCGTGCTGTTGGTCTTCGTCGCTTACATCCTGTACGCGGACCGCAAGATCTGGGCGGCGGTGCAGTTGCGCCGCGGCCCGAACGTCGTCGGCCCATGGGGCACGCTGCAGGCTTTCGCCGACCTTCTGAAGTTCGTGTTCAAGGAGCCGGTGATTCCGTCCGGCGCCAATAAGGGTGTTTTTCTCCTGGCGCCGCTGGTGTCGGCGGTGCTGGCGATCTCGGCCTGGGCTGTCATTCCGGTCAACGAGGGCTGGGCGATCGCCAACGTCAATGTCGGCATCCTCTATGTCTTCGCCATCTCCTCGCTCGAGGTCTATGGCGTGATCATGGGCGGCTGGGCGTCCAACTCGAAATACCCGTTCCTCGGCGCGCTGCGCTCGGCGGCGCAAATGGTGTCCTACGAAGTCTCGATCGGGTTCGTCATCGTCACCGTGCTGCTTTGCGTCGGCTCGCTCAACCTGTCCGACATCGTGCTGTCGCAGCAGGATGGGCTGGGCACCCGGGTTGGCCTGCCCAACACCTTCCTCGACTGGCACTGGCTGTCGCTGTTCCCGATGTTCGTCATCTTCTTCATCTCGGCGCTGGCCGAAACGAACCGCCCGCCTTTTGACCTCGTCGAAGCCGAATCGGAGCTCGTCGCCGGCCACATGGTCGAATATTCGTCGACGCCGTTCCTGCTGTTCTTCCTCGGCGAATACGTCGCCATCGTGCTGATGTGCGCGCTGGCCACCATCCTGTTCCTCGGCGGCTGGCTGCCGCCCTTCGACTTCGCTCCCTTCACCTGGGTGCCGGGGCTGATCTGGTTCGTGCTCAAGGTCTGCCTGGTGTTCTTCATGATCTCGATGGTGAAGGCCTTCGTGCCGCGCTACCGCTACGACCAGTTGATGCGGCTTGGCTGGAAGGTCTTCCTGCCGATCTCGCTGGCGATGGTGGTGATTGTCGCCGCGTTCCTCAAGATCACGGGGTTTGCGTGATGTCTGCTCTAGCCCAAGCCGCAAAGTCGCTGCTCCTGCAGGATTTCGTCAGCGCTTTCTTCCTGTCGATGCGCCAGTTCTTCGCGCCGAAGGAGACGATCAACTATCCGCATGAGAAGGGGCCGACCAGCCCGCGCTTCCGCGGTGAGCATGCGCTGCGCCGCTATCCCAACGGCGAGGAACGCTGCATCGCCTGCAAATTGTGCGAGGCGATCTGTCCGGCGCAGGCCATCACCATCGAGGCCGGCCCGCGCCGCAACGATGGCACCCGCCGCACCGTGCGCTACGACATCGATATGGTGAAGTGCATCTATTGCGGCTTTTGCCAGGAGGCCTGCCCGGTCGACGCCATCGTCGAGGGGCCGAATTTTGAATTCGCGACGGAGACGCGCGAGGAACTTTATTACGACAAGGACAAGCTGCTGGCCAATGGCGACCGCTGGGAGCGCGAACTGGCGCGCAACATCTCGCTGGATGCGCCGTACCGCTGACATTTGACGCATGGACGGGGCCAGAGGCCTCGTCTAAGGAACACGCGGCTTCGGCACCGGAGGCGGAACGAAGCCACACATCGAACAGGACGAATGTCCTGTTTGGACAGGAACCCGGGGGAACCCATGCTGAATGGACTAGAGGCGGCCTTTTTCTACCTCTTCGCCTTTGTCGCGGTGGCGTCGGCGTTCATGGTCATTTCGGCGCGCAATCCCGTGCATTCGGTGCTGTTCCTGATCCTGACCTTCTTCAATGCCGCGGGCCTGTTCATGCTGACCGGCGCCGAGTTCCTGGCGATGATCCTGCTCGTCGTCTATGTCGGCGCGGTCATGGTGCTGTTCCTGTTCGTCGTCATGATGCTCGACGTCGATTTCGCCGAAATGAAGGAAGGCGCCCTGCAATACGCGCCGATCGGCGCGCTGGTCGGGCTGATCCTGGCGGCTGAACTGATCGTGGTGCTCGGCGGCTATACGTTCGCGCCGCAACTGGCCGCGACGGTTTCGAAGCCCATTCCGGACCTTGCCGTGCGCTCGAACACGGCAGCGCTCGGCGACATCCTCTATACGGACTACCTCTACTATTTCCAGATTGCAGGACTTGTGCTGCTGGTCGCCATGATCGGCGCCATTGTGCTGACGCTGCGCCACAAGCCGGGCATCAAGCGGCAGTCGATATCAGCCCAGGTCGGCCGCACGCCGGCAACGGGAATGGAGATCCGCAAGGTCAAGACAGGCGAAGGAATCTGAAATGGTCGTCGGCATTGCGCATTATCTGACCGTATCGGCGATCCTGTTCACGCTCGGCGTATTCGGCATCTTCCTCAACCGCAGGAACATCATCGTCATCCTGATGTCGATCGAGCTGATCCTGCTCGCGGTCAACATCAATTTCGTCGCCTTCTCGGCAGCGCTCGGTGACCTCGTCGGACAGGTGTTCGCGCTGTTCGTGCTGACGGTCGCAGCGGCTGAAGCGGCGATCGGCCTCGCCATTCTCGTCGTCTTCTTCCGCAACCGCGGTTCGATCGCGGTCGAAGACGTGAACATGATGAAGGGTTGACGGAAACCACCATGTATCAGGCCATCGTCTTCCTTCCTCTGCTCGGCTTCCTGATCGTCGGCCTGTTCGGCACGTCGCTCGGCGCCAAGGCGTCCGAATACATCACCTCCGGCTTCCTGGTGATATCAGCCGTGCTGTCGTGGGTCGCCTTCTTCGCCGTCGGTTTCGGCGAGGGCGAGGTGTTCACCGTCCCGGTGATGCGCTGGATCCAGTCGGGCGGGTTGGAGGCCGCATGGGCGCTGCGCATCGATACACTGACGGTGGTGATGCTGGTGGTCGTCAACACGGTGTCGGCGCTGGTCCACATCTACTCAATCGGCTACATGCATCACGACCCGAACCGGCCGCGCTTCTTCGCCTATCTGTCGCTGTTCACCTTTGCCATGCTGATGCTGGTGACGGCCGACAACCTCGTGCAGATGTTCTTCGGCTGGGAAGGCGTCGGCCTCGCCTCCTACCTGCTGATCGGCTTCTGGTACAAGAAGCCGTCGGCCAATGCCGCCGCGATCAAGGCCTTCGTCGTCAACCGCGTCGGCGATTTCGGCTTCGCGCTCGGCATCTTCGGTGTGTTCGTGCTGTTCGGCTCGGTCAATCTTGGCACCATCTTTGCCAATGCGGCGACGTTCATTCCGGCCGAAGGGGCCCCCGAGGGCGCTGCCGTATTGACGTTCCTCGGCTATGCGCTCGACAAGCAGGCTGCGATGACCGTCGTCTGTCTCTTGCTGTTCATGGGCGCCATGGGCAAGTCGGCACAGGTGCCGCTGCACACCTGGCTGCCGGACGCCATGGAAGGGCCGACGCCGGTCTCGGCGCTCATCCATGCCGCGACCATGGTGACGGCCGGCGTGTTCATGCTGGCGCGGCTGTCGCCGCTGTTCGAACTGTCGCATTCAGCGCTGATCGTGGTCACCTTCATCGGCGCCTTCACCGCCTTCTTCGCGGCGACCGTCGGCCTTGTCCAGAACGACATCAAGCGCGTCATCGCCTATTCGACCTGCTCGCAGCTCGGCTATATGTTCGTGGCGCTCGGCGTCGGCGCCTATGGCGCGGCGATCTTCCATCTGTTCACGCATGCCTTCTTCAAGGCGCTGCTGTTCCTCGGCTCCGGCTCGGTGATCCACGCCGTCTCCGACGAACAGGACATGCGCAAGATGGGCGGCCTCAGAACGCTCATTCCGAAGACCTACTGGATGATGGTGATCGGCACGCTGGCGCTGACCGGCGTCGGCATCCCGGTGACGGTCATCGGCACCGCCGGCTTCTTCTCCAAGGACGCGATCATCGAAAGCGCCTTTGCCGCGCACAATCCGGTCGCCGGCCTTGCCTTCGTGCTGCTGGTCGTCGCCGCCTGCTTCACCAGCTTCTATTCCTGGCGGCTAATCTTCATGACCTTCCACGGCCAGCCGCGGGCGAGCCACGAGGTGATGCACCATGTCCATGAATCGCCGCCGGTCATGTTGGTGCCGCTGTATATCCTGGCGGCGGGCGCGCTGTTCGCTGGCGTGATCTTCCATGGCGCCTTCATCGGCGAGGGCTATGCCGAGTTCTGGAAGGCGTCGCTGTTCACGCTGCCGGAAAACCACATCCTGCACGACATCCACGAAGTGCCGTTGTGGGTGAAGCTGGCGCCGTTCGTGGCCATGCTGATAGGCTTTGCGATTGCCTGGCAATTCTACATCCGCGCGCCGGAGATGCCGAGGAACCTGGCGGCGCAGCATCGCGGGCTCTACGGCTTCCTGCTCAACAAGTGGTATTTCGACGAGCTCTACGATTTCCTGTTCGTGCGGCCGGCAAAACGCCTCGGCCACTTCCTGTGGAAGACCGGCGACGGCACCGTCATCGACGGGCTCGGTCCGGATGGCGTTTCGGCGCGCGTCGTCGACGTCACCAACCGGGTCGTCAAGCTGCAGACCGGCTATCTCTATCACTATGCCTTCGCCATGCTGATCGGCGTTGCCGCATTCGTCACCTGGATGATGCTCTGATGACCGCCTGGCCGATCCTCTCGCTGGTCACCTTCCTGCCGCTGGTTGGTGTGCTGCTCATCCTGTTCGTCCGTGACGACAGCGAAAATGCGCGCCGCAACATCCGCGCCATCGCGCTGTTTACGACGACGTTCACCTTCGTGATTTCGCTATTCATCTGGACCGGCTTCGACAATTCGGAGCCTGGCTTTCAGTTCGTCGAGAAGTTTGCCTGGCTGGATTCCGGCATCTCCTACCATATGGGTGTCGACGGCATCTCCATGCTGTTCGTCATCCTGACCACTTTCCTGATGCCGCTCTGCATCCTGGCTTCGTGGGAATCGATCGAGAAGCGCGTCAAGGCCTACATGATCGCCTTCCTGTTGCTGGAGACGCTGATGATCGGCGTGTTCTGCGCGCTCGACATCGTTTTGTTCTATGTCTTCTTCGAAGCCGGCCTGATTCCGATGTTCATCATCATCGGCGTGTGGGGCGGCAAGCGACGCGTCTATGCCTCGTTCAAGTTCTTCCTCTATACGCTGGCCGGCTCGGTGCTGATGCTGCTCGCCATCATGGCGATGTTCTTCCAGTCCGGCACCACCGACATCCCGACGCTTCTGACGCACAATTTCCCGGCCACCATGCAGACCTGGCTATGGCTCGCCTTCTTCGCGTCCTTCGCCGTGAAGATGCCGATGTGGCCGGTGCACACCTGGCTGCCGGACGCGCATGTCGAGGCGCCGACGGCCGGTTCGGTGATCCTGGCCGCCATCCTGCTCAAGATGGGCGGATATGGCTTCCTGCGCTTCTCGCTGCCGATGTTTCCGATCGCCTCGGAAATGTTTGCGCCGCTGGTCTTCGCACTGTCCGTCGTCGCCATCATCTACACCTCGCTGGTGGCGTTGATGCAGGAGGATATGAAGAAGCTGATCGCCTATTCGTCGGTCGCCCATATGGGCTTCGTCACAATGGGCATCTTTGCGATGAACCAGGAAGGCGTCCAAGGAGCGATCTTCCAGATGCTGTCGCACGGCCTCGTCTCAGGCGCGCTGTTCCTCTGCGTCGGCGTCATCTACGACCGCATGCACACGCGCGACATCGACGCCTATGGCGGGCTGGTCAACAACATGCCGAAATACGCCACCGTGTTCATGATCTTCACCATGGCCAATGTCGGCCTGCCAGGCACCAGCGGCTTCGTCGGCGAGTTCCTGACTATGCTCGGCGTGTTCCGGGTCAACACATGGGTGGCGTTCTTCGCCGCCACCGGCGTCATCCTATCCGCGGCTTATGCGCTCTGGCTCTATCGCCGGGTGATCTTCGGCGCGCTGACCAAGGACAGCCTGAAAGGCCTGCTCGACCTGTCGGCGCGCGAGAAGGTGATCATCTATCCGCTGGTCGTGCTGGTCATCTTCTTCGGCGTCTACCCGGCGCCGGTCTTCGACGCGACTGCCGAATCGGTCAAGGCGCTCGTCACCAATGTCACCACATCCATCGGCACCGCGCAAACCGCGGCGGCGAACTGACTGAGAGGTTTGCGAACCATGACGCCGGACCTTCTCTCCAGCCTGTCGCTCTCGACACCAGAGCTGATCCTCGCCATCGGCGCCCTGGCGCTCCTGATGCTCGGCGCCTATTCGCGCGCCAACACCACCATCACGGTGAGCGGCCTTGCCGTCGCCGTCCTGGTGATTGCCGGCGTCTGGACGATCTTTTCCACCGGGCAGGGCAACGCTTACGGCGAAGCCTTCGTCCAGGATTCCTTCGCCCGCTTCATGAAGGTGCTGGCGCTGATCGGGTCGGCGGTGACGCTGGTCATGTCGATGCGCTTCGCCAAGGCGGAGCATTTCGACAAGTTCGAATATCCGGTGCTGATCCTGCTGTGCACGCTCGGCATGATGCTGATGATCTCGGCCAACGGCATGATCGGGCTTTATCTCGGCCTCGAGTTGCAGTCGCTGGCGATCTACGTGCTGGCGGCGATCAACCGGGACAATCTGCGCTCGACCGAGGCGGGGTTGAAATACTTCGTCCTTGGCGCGCTGTCGTCGGGCATGCTGCTTTACGGCATCAGCCTCGTCTACGGCTACACCGGCAACACCGGCTTCCAGGAGATCGCCACGGCGCTGGGCGGCGGCGAGCGGCAGCTTGGCCTCGTCTTCGGCCTGGTCTTCGTGCTGGCCGGCCTCGCTTTCAAGATATCGGCGGTACCGTTCCACATGTGGACGCCCGACGTCTATGAAGGCGCGCCGACGCCGGTGACGGCCTTCCTCGCGGCGGCGCCGAAGATGGCGGCGATGGCGCTGATCGTGCGCGTCACCATGGGCGCCTTCAAGCCGATCGCCGCCGACTGGCAGCAGATCATCGTCTTCATCTCGATCGCCTCGATGCTGCTGGGCGCCTTCGCGGCCATTGGCCAGACCAACATCAAGCGGCTGATGGCCTATTCCTCCATCGGCCATATGGGCTACGCGCTGGTCGGCCTCGCGGCCAACAGCCAGGCCGGCGTGCGCGGCGTCGCCATCTACATGCTGATCTATCTGGTGATGACGCTCGGCACCTTCGCCTTCATTCTCGCCATGCGGCGCAGGGAAGGCAATGTCGAACAGATCAGCGATCTCGCCGGCCTGTCGTCGACCAATCCGATCATGGCGACGATCCTGACCATCCTGATGTTCTCGCTGGCCGGCATCCCGCCGCTCGCCGGCTTCTGGGGGAAGTGGTACGTGTTCCTCGCCGCCATCAACGCCAACCTCTACGCGCTGGCAATCATCGGCGTGCTGGCCTCGGTGGTGGGCGCCTATTATTATCTGCGCATCATCAAGATCATGTGGTTCGACGAACCGGTCGGCGGCTTCGTGCCGATGGCGGCCGAGCTTCGGATCGTGCTCGGCGTCTGCGGCGCCTTCGTGCTGTTCTACGTGCTGATCGGCGGGCCGATCGGCACCTATGCCGAAGCCGCCGCCAAGACATTTTTCTGACGGGATGGCATTTCGGCTGGCTCCAACAGCGGCCTCGGAAGGGTTCCGGCTCGAGGCGCATGACACGGTCGGTTCCACCAATGCGCTGGCGCTGGACCATGCGCGGGCGGGGGATCCGGGCAAGCTCTGGGTCGTTTCAAAAAAACAGGAAAGCGGGCGTGGCCGGCGAGGCCGGGTCTGGGCGACGCCCGAGGGTAATCTGGCGGCGACGCTGCTGGTGGTCACCAATGCCGAACTTCGCTTGGCCGCGACGCTCGGCTTCGTCGCCGGCCTGGCGCTTGCCGATGCGCTCGACGCCGTCGTGCCGAAGGGCAAGATTGCAATCGGCGTCGACGGCGGCAGCGATGGAAAAAACCGTTTCGAGCTGAAATGGCCGAACGATGTGCTTGCCTCCGGCGCCAAGCTTGCCGGCATCCTGCTGGAATCGGCGATTCTCGAAGGCGATCGATCCGCTGTTGCAGTCGGCATCGGTGTCAATGTTGTGGCTTATCCCAAGGATTTGCCTTATCCCGCGACATCGCTTAGCGCGCTGGGCGCTGCTTGCGATGCCGAGACGCTGTTTCTGGCGCTGTCGGATGCCTGGAGCGAGAATGCGCGGCTGTGGAATGATGGGCGCGGGCTTTCCGCCGTCAGGCGCCGCTGGCTGGCGCGCGCGGCAGGGCTTGGTGGGCAGGTTGCTGTCAGAATTGACGGTAATGTGGTGCGCGGCACGTTCGAGACCATTGACGAGGACTGCCGTTTCGTGATCCGCGACGATGAGGGTTCGGTTCTGACGATCGCCGCCGGCGACGTGCATTTCGGTGCGGTCGCGTCGGCCCAAGTTTGACGGGCCCAGGTTTGACGGGCCCCAGTTTTGAAGGGCTTGGTTTGACCGGCCAGGAAAGGAAAGATCATGGCGACAGCGGAAAACGCCGAACTCGTCTTCGTGCCGCTCGGCGGCGTCGGCGAGATCGGCATGAACTTCGCTCTCTATGGCTACGGCCCGGCCAATGCGCGCGAATGGATCGTGGTCGATGTCGGCGTCACCTTTCCCGATGCCAGCCTGCCCGGCGTCGACCTGGTGCTGCCCGACACGCGCTTCATCGAGGAGAACGTCGCCAATCTGCGCGGCATCATCATCACGCACGCGCATGAGGACCATTACGGCGCGCTGCTCGACACATGGCCGAAGCTCAAGGCGCCGGTCTGGATGACGCCGTTCGGCGCCGGATTGCTGGAAGCCAAGCGGCAGGGCGAGCAGGGCGCACCGAAGATCCCGGTGACGATCTATCGCGCCGGCGAAAAGTTCAACGTCGGCCCATTCGAGATCGAGGCCATCCCGGTCGCGCATTCGATTCCCGAACCAATGTCGCTGGCGATCACCTCGCCGGCCGGCACCGTCATCCACACCGGCGACTGGAAGATCGATCCGGCGCCGACGATCGGGCCGATGACCGACGAGGCCCGCTTTCGCGCCTATGGCGACAAGGGTGTGCTGGCGCTGATCTGCGATTCCACCAATGCCCTGCGGGAAGGGGAGTCGCCGTCGGAAGTGGCGGTGGGCGAAGGCCTCAAGGGCGTCATCCAGAGCGCCAAGGGCCGCGTCGCGGTCACCACTTTTTCCTCCAATGTCGGGCGCATCGTCTCCATTGCGAGGGCGGCACGCGATGCCGGCCGCCAGTGCCTGGTGCTCGGCCGCTCGCTGAAGCGCGTCATCGATGTTGCCGGCGAGCTCGGCTATATGGATGGGCTGCCTGAATTCATCGCCGAGGAGGACTTTGGTTTCATCCCGCGCGAAAACCTCGTCATCATCTGCACCGGCAGCCAGGGCGAGCCGCTTGCGGCATTGGCAAAACTGTCGCGCGACGAGATGAAATCGGTGTCGCTGACGGCCGGCGATACGGTGGTGTTTTCCTCGCGCACCATTCCCGGCAACGAGAAAGGTATCCTCGAGATCAAGAACCGCCTGATCGACCTCGGCATCAAGATCATCGAAGACGGCGATGCGCTGGTGCATGTGTCTGGACATCCGCGCCGCAGCGAATTGCGTAAGATGTATCAATGGGTGCGCCCGCAGATCGGCGTGCCGGTGCATGGCGAGGCGGCGCATCTGGTGGCGCAGGGGTCGCTGATGTCGGTGTCGGGGATCGGCCAGGTGGCGCAGGTGCGCGACGGCGACATGCTGCGGCTCTATCCCGGTGCGGCGACGATCATCGACCAGGTGCCGTTCGGCCGCATCTACAAAGACGGCAGGCTGATCGGCACCGACCAGGCGATGGGCATTCGCGACCGGCGCAAGCTGTCCTTCGCCGGCCATGTCGCGGTCAATGTCGTGCTCGACGACAAGTATGAGCTCGCCGGCGATCCTGATCTGGTCGCCATCGGCGTTGCCGAGGCCGACGCCCGCGGCGAGAGCCTGGAGGACCTGATGATCGATGCGGCAATCGGCGCCGTGGACTCCATCCCCCGTCAGCGCCGAAGAGACCTCGACCTCGTGCAGGAGGCGGTGCGCCGCGCCGTGCGTGGCGCCGCCAATGAAGCCTGGGGCAAGAAGCCGCTGGTGACGGTGTTCGTCACAAGGTAAGGGAATAGGGGAGTAGGGCAGTACGGCAGTAGGGGGAGAAAGTAGTTTTTCCCTACTCCCATACTGCCCTATTGCCTTACTGCCCTGAGGAAAACCTATGCTCGGACGCCTGAACCATGTCGCGCTTGCCGTGCCGGATCTGGCCGCGGCGACAGCGACCTATCGCGATACGCTCGGCGCTCGGGTGACCGCGCCGCAGGCGCTGCCGGAGCATGGCGTGACGGTGGTGTTCGTCGATGTCGGCAACACCAAGATCGAATTGCTGGAGCCGCTTGGCGAAGCCTCACCGATCGCGGCATTCCTGGAGAAGAACCCCTCGGGCGGCATGCATCATGTCTGCTATGAGGTCGATGACATTCTTGCCGCGCGGGATCACCTCAAGGCCAGCGGCGCCCGCGTCCTGGGCGACGGCAACCCGAAGACCGGCGCGCATGGCAGGCCGGTGCTGTTCCTGCATCCCAAGGATTTCTTCGGCACGCTGGTTGAACTGGAGCAAACATGAGCTGGGTTTCGTTTCTCGCCCTGTTCTTCATCACCTGGTGGGTGGTGCTGTTCGCCATCCTGCCGTTCAGCCTGAGGACGCAGGACGAGGATGAGGACGTGACGCTGGGCACGGTACCCAGCGCGCCGCGCGGACCGCATATGCTGCGCGCCGTTCTGCGGACGACGATCGTCACGCTGGTTCTTCTTGGCATCTTCTATGGCATTACGAGAGGGCTGGGCCTCGGTATCGACGACATCCCGCACATCGTGCCGGATTTCAGCCAGAACCCTGAAAATTTGACCGCCGGGCACGGCTGTCCGCATCCTGTACATCAGAACCAATCCGGGCCAGAAGCCGATGCAGGTTTTTGAACCCGCTGGGCCTGACGTTAGGTAAAGTGATGTCGTAATTTGTCGTGCTAACCAAATGATTGCACAAAAAAAATGCAAGGCACGAGGCCTTGCAATTTAAACGCGTCCGATCTGTTTCCGGTGTCCGGCGGCAGCGAGTAACCGCGCCTAGATCGCATCCTCCCAAGACTTTGACCGCGTAGGAGGGCAGATTTCTTTCCGCCCTCTCGGTTATCGGGGCACATTAGACCAAGGCGAGTGAAAATGTCACGCAGAATTTTGCCTGGAAATAAGCAATCTCGTGCTGCACTGCACAATAGTATGGCAGGCGTTGCTTGCGAAACGACCAGCAAGGCGGATGCGCGACTGCGCCCCGTTTTTTGCAGCGCCGGGGGCGGGTTTCCATTCCGTCATGAAATGGCTATGAAGCCGGGGCAAGCAAGCCAGCGCTGCGCCGATTCCGGTGCGGCAATCCTCTCTCACGGACAAGTCCATGCGTTTGTCGCGCTATTTCCTGCCTATCCTCAAAGAAAATCCGCGCGAGGCCGAAATCGTCTCGCACCGGCTGATGCTACGCGCCGGCATGATCCGCCAGCAGGGGCAAGGCAGTTTTTCCTGGCTGCCGCTCGGCAAAAGGGTGCTGGACAAGGTCTGCCGGATCGTTCGCGAGGAGCAGGACCGGGCCGGCGCGCTCGAGATCCTGATGCCGACCATCCAGTCCGCCGACCTGTGGCGCGAAAGCGGCCGCTATGACGACTACGGCAAGGAGATGCTGCGCATCAAGGACCGGCAAGATCGGGACATGCTCTATGGGCCGACCAACGAGGAGGTGGTCACCGAGATTTTCCGCGCCTATGTGAAGTCCTATAAGGATCTGCCGCTCAATCTCTATCACATCCAGTGGAAATTCCGCGACGAGGTACGGCCGCGCTTCGGCGTCATGCGTTCGCGCGAGTTCCTGATGAAGGACGCCTATTCCTTCGACCTCGACTTCGAAGGCGCCAAAGCGGCCTATAACAGGATGTTCGTGTCTTATCTCAGGACGTTCACCCGCATGGGGCTGCAGGCAATCCCGATGCGTGCCGACACCGGGCCGATCGGCGGCGACCTCAGCCACGAATTCATCATCCTGGCCGACACCGGCGAGAGCCAGGTCTATTGCCATCGCGACTATCTTGCGCTTGATGTGCCGGGTGCGGACACGGACTTCTCCAACGATGCCGAGATCGCTGACATCGTCAAGAAATGGACGACGCCCTATGCCGCGACCGACGAGATGCACGACGAGGCGGCGTGGGAGAAGGTTGCGACTAGCGACCGGGTCTCGGCGCGCGGTATCGAGGTCGGCCACATCTTCCATTTCGGCGACAAATATTCGAAACCGATGGGCGCCAAGGTGACCGGGCCCGACGGCAAGGATAATTTTGTCTCCGGAGGTTCCTACGGCATCGGCCCGACGCGGCTGGTCGCGGCGATCATCGAGGCCAGCCATGACGACAACGGCATCATCTGGCCGGATGCGGTGGCGCCTTTCGACATCGGCCTGATCAACATGAAGGCCGGCGACGCCGACTGCGACCGCGTCTGCGATGAACTCTATGCGGCATTTGTCGCCGTCGGCAAGGACGTTCTCTACGACGACACCGACCAGCGGCCGGGCGGCAAGTTCGCCACCGCCGACCTGATCGGCCTACCGTGGCAGGTGATCGTCGGGCCGCGCGGCGTGGTCGCCGGCGAAATCGAGATCAAGAACCGCAAGACTGGCGAGCGTGAGACGCTGCCGATCGCGGACGCGAAGAAGCGCTTCGGTTTTGCCGCATGAGTGAAGCGGCAGCAGCGAAACCCCCGGCCGCCGGACCTTTTTCCGTCTTCGAACGCATGGTCGCGTGGCGCTATCTGCGCTCGCGCCGCAAAGAGACGGTGATCTCCGTCATCGCCTCGATCTCCTTCCTCGGCATCATGCTGGGCGTCGCCACGCTGATCGTCGTGATGGCTGTCATGAACGGGTTTCGCGCCGAACTCCTGACGCGCATCCTTGGCGTCAACGGTCATCTGATCGTGCAGCCGCTCGACATGCCGCTGGAGGACTATGCGCAGGTCGCCGGCCGCATCAACGGCGTGCCCGGCGTCCAATACGCCATTCCGCTGATCGACGGGCAGGTGCTGGCGCAAGGCAATGTCGGCGGCGGGTCAGGGGCGCTGGTGCGCGGCATACGCGGCGAGGATCTGGGCAAGATTTCAATCGTCGCCAACAATATCAAGCAGGGCTCGATCGCCGGCTTCGACACAAGCGAGGGCGTCGCCATCGGCACCCGCATGGCCGACAACCTCGGTCTTGTGCTCGGCGACACGATCACGCTGATCGCGCCCGAGGGCGATGTGACGCCGCTCGGCACGACACCACGCATGAAGGGCTACCCGGTCACGGCGATCTTCGAAGTCGGCATGTCGGAATATGACAGTTCCATCGTCTACATGCCGTTTTCGGAAGCGCAGCTCTATTTCAACATGGATGGCCGGGCCCAGGCGATCGAGATCTACGTCGACAATCCCGACAATGTCGACGCGCTGAAGCCGAAGGTCGAGGAGGCGTCCCAGCGGCCGATCACCATGGTCGACTGGCGAGAACGCAACAGGACGTTCTTCGATGCGCTGCAGGTGGAGCGCAACGTCATGTTCATGATCCTGACGCTGATCGTGCTGGTGGCGGCGCTCAACATCATTTCGGGCCTGATTATGCTGGTGAAGGATAAGGGCCACGACATCGCCATCCTGCGCACGATGGGCGCCACGCGCGGCGCGATTTTGCGCATCTTCCTGATGACGGGGGCGGCGATCGGCGTGGTAGGCACTCTCGCCGGCGTCCTCCTCGGCGTCGTTATCTGCCTGAACGTCGAACGCATCCGCCAGTTCTTCTCCTGGCTGGCCGGCGAGAGGCTGTTCAATCCCGAGCTCTATTTCCTGAGCCAGCTGCCTGCCCGCATGGACGCCAGCGAGACGATATCGGTGGTCCTGATGGCGCTGGTGCTGTCGTTCCTGGCGACGCTGTTTCCGGCATGGCGCGCGGCCAGGCTCGATCCGGTCGAAGCGCTGAGGTACGAATGATGGCCGAGGCCATTATCGAGCTGAAGAGCGTCGAGCGGCATTATGTCCAGGGGCCGCGCAAGCTGACCATCCTCAACGGCGCCGACTTTTCGCTGAAGCGCGGCGAGATCGTGGCGCTGGTCGCGCCTTCGGGCACCGGCAAATCGACGCTGTTGCACACCGCCGGACTGCTGGAGCGGCCGGACGCCGGCGATGTGATACTGGCAGGCCGCGCCTGCGGGCGGCTCTCCGACGACGAACGCACGGCGATCCGCCGCAACGATGTCGGCTTCGTCTATCAGTTCCATCACCTGCTGCCGGAGTTCACGGCGCTGGAAAACATCATGATGCCGCAACTGATAAAAGGGCTGACACGCAAGGAGGCTGCCGAGCGTTCGGCGCAACTGCTCGACTACATGCAGATCGGCAAGCGCGCGCAGCACCGGCCGTCCGAACTGTCCGGCGGCGAGCAGCAGCGCGTCGCCATCGCGCGCGCCGTCGCCAATGCGCCGCTGGTGCTGCTGGCCGACGAGCCGACCGGAAACCTCGACCCTGTCACGGCCTCCTATGTGTTCGAGGCATTGGCAGCGCTGGTTCGGCAATCGGGCCTGGCGGCGCTGATCGCCACCCACAATCACGAGCTCGCCTCGCGCATGGACCGTCGCGTCACGCTCGCCGACGGCAAGGTTGTTCCGCTTTAGGGTGTATCGATACTCAGGCGACGCCGGCCTGACCTGAATCTCCACATTCCGGCGACTGTCCGGCTGCATTTTCGCCACACGCAGCCAGCGCGGAAACAGCGAAATCCGCCTCTCAACCGTTCCTTAACCCTACCGAACTGATCCACCAAAATTCCGCGGTGCGCTCGAATTGTGGTCGTTGACATCAGAACAATATTAGAACAAAATACGAACATACTGAAAACAGGAGAGCGTTATGACCGGTCTTTTTCAGGATGTCGTGTCACTGGTGTGCATGAGCACGTTTCTCATTTCCATGGCGATCTGGATCGGAGCGATGTGAGGCAGCGTTCGTCACGGGGTGAGGGGCGGCGTCGAGCTCGGTGGTTCAGCGCCGCTTGTCAGCTGGCCTTGCGGGCCGCTTCGACAAGCACAGATGCCGCAGGTCCGAAGACATCCTCGAAGGCGGATTTCAGCGCGAGATCGACGTCGGCCATTCCCAGGGGAAGGCCGAGATCGACGAGGCTGGTGACGCCGTGATCCTGCACCCCGCACGGCACGATGCCGCTGAAGTGGCTGAGATCCGGCTCGACATTGATTGCGATGCCGTGAAAGCTCACCCAGCGCCTCAGCCTGATGCCGATGGCGGCGATCTTGTCCTCGGCGAACGATCCGTCGGGCAGGGCGGGGCGATCCGGCCGCACCACCCAGACACCGACGCGGTCCTCGCGCCGTTCGCCGCGCACGTTGAAGGCGGCGAGCGTGCCGATGATCCATTGTTCAAGTGCCGCGACGAAGGCGCGGACATCCTCGCGCCGCCGCTTCAGGTCGAGCATCACATAAGCAACCCGCTGGCCTGGCCCATGATAGGTGTATTCGCCCCCGCGCCCGGCCGCGAACACCGGGAAACGGTCCGGCTCGATCAGGTCCTCGATACGGGCGCTGGTGCCGGCGGTGTAGAGCGGCGGGTGCTCGACCAGCCAAACCATCTCGCCGGCGGCGCCGCTTCGGATCGCTTCGGCACGCGCCTCCATCACGGCAAGCGCATCCGGATAGGCGGTGAGGCCGGGTTCGATCCGCCATTCAACCGGCGCCGAACCAGGCAGGGGCAGGAACAACGTGGCAATCTGGCTGCGTTCTGTCATGGCGTATCTCGTGTCGCCTCACATATGGCGGCAATCGGCTGAAACGTCCAGTTGCGAGCGCGTTCCAACCCTTTGCAGGGTTATGGCGAATGCCGGGCAATTATTGCGCGACGCGCCCTTGTTTCGCCGGAAACGATTTGCTACACGCCGCGAGCCGGTTCGTTCCGGCTCCTACCACGTGCGGTCGTGGCGGAATTGGTAGACGCGCAGCGTTGAGGTCGCTGTGGGGCAACCCGTGGAAGTTCGAGTCTTCTCGACCGCACCAGCTTTATCCTATAAGCTACTATTTTTATTGTGCGATTTTCTGTTTCCACAGCAGTTCTTCCCAAGGCTGTTTGTGCAAGCTGGAACACTGCGCGAACCTGCGGCTGGTTGGGCGCGGGATGCCGCGCGGACCATCGGGAACCCTCGGCAAAAGATGCACTTCACGCAAGCGCTCCCGCGGCTAACTATTGATGTGATTGTGCGGCAAATAGCTCGCTGGTTGCGTTATCCTGAGGCTTGTTTGCGGACGCGACTTTCCAGCCGCATAAGCAAATAGTCGACTTCTTGTCTGGCCGCCGCCGACAACGCACTGCCCGGCTTGCGCTGGGCGTCGGACGCGATGGCACCGCGCTTCATCATCACATATTTCCGTACCGCAAGTCCCACGCCGGGTTGCTGTTCATAGCGCAGGTAGGGCAGGTGGGCGTCGAAAAGATCGTGCGCCCTGTCGCGCTCGCCGGCGGCAGACAGTTTCACCACGTCGACCAGCATATCGGGGAAGGCATAGCCAGTCATCGCGCCGTCGGCACCGCGCTCCATCTCGAAGTCGAGAAAGAGGCCGCCATTGCCGGTGAGGATGGACAGCGGCCGCAGCGAGCCGTCCTTTTGGAAGCCGCGCAGCGCGCTGATCTTCTCTAGGCCTGGCCAGTCCTCGTGCTTGAGCATGAAGCAGGCCGGGTTGTCGGTGACGATGCGGCGGATGACGGCCGGCGTCATGACGACCGAGAGGGTCAGTGGATAGTCCTGCAGGACGAAAGGAACATCCTCGCCGACCGCTTCGGATGCGTTGCGGAAATAGGTGACGATCTGGTCGTCGGTGCGCAGCGCCGGCGGCGGTGCAATCATCACGCCCTGCGCGCCAATCTCCATCGAGGCGCGCGCAAGGCTGCGCATGGCGGCGAAGCCAGGGGCGGAGACGCCGACGATGACCGGCAGCTTGGTGCGCGCCACGATACGCTTGACGATCTCGAGCGATTCGCCGGCGTCGAGCTTCGGGGCCTCGCCCATGATGCCGAGGATTGTCATCCCGTCGACCCCGCAGCCCTCGTAGAAATCGACCATCGAATCAAGGGATTCCCAGTCGATCTTGCCATCCGCCTCGAACGGCGTCGGGGCAATGGTGTAGACACCCTTGGTGTCAGGACCGATGGCCATGAGATCCTCCTAAATTCAGCTTTCAGTCATGGCGCAGGACCGACGGTCCGATCCAACCTGGCAGTTGGTCCCGGACGGGCGGGCACGAAGATTTCATAGTAGACGCAGCCTTCCAGTCCCGGTGCCGATCGCGCAAATGGCGCGAGCCGACGAGAAAGAAAAAGGAGGTCGCCCGGATGTGCGTCGAAGATCTTGCCGTCAATGGTGAGCTTACACATGCCCGATACCATGACAAGGATCTGCTCGTTGTCCTGCCAGTGCGGAACGGAGCCATCTTTATGAGTGACAGCCAGGCGTTGAGGTAACCGCATGGTAAGCTTGCTTCGGTATCACCTTCATAATGCCACCGGTGTCGGCATTTGAACCTTGGTAAATTAGTATGCTCTTAATTGCGGAGGCGGGGGACTACAGCCCATCGACAAAATGGTCATTGCGCCTTGCTTTCTTTATAGCAATCTACGTGGTATGCGCGTCTGCACTAAGTCCGCAGTCTTTCTTCCACCTAACCCTGGTTTATGCCCAGAAGTTCGTCGTCGGTATTCCTATTTTGTTTATCGGGGGTGTCTGTTCTGCCGCGCTTATTTACGGCCGAGGAGAGCCAACTCGCTACGCCGTGGATTTGGTTCGAGCGCGCTGGCGTGGCTGTTTGCTGGTGCTCCTGTTCTTCTTCGCCAGCTTGACGGCGTTCTCTACCTACAAGATGGCCATCCCGTCCGTCGTGCCATTCTATGCGGACAACTGGTTAGCCGATCTGGATGAATGGCTGCACGGGACGGCGCCGTGGGAACTCACGCACAAGCTTGACAGCAACACCTGGTCGATCGTCGTCTTCAACAGCTATGAGGTCATCTGGTTTTTCCAGTGGTTCGGCACCATGCTTTTCGTGTCTCTCTGGTCGGACAAGATTGGCCGCGTCCGCTACCTCTGGGCAGCCGCACTGACGTTATGCATCCTCGGCACTATCTTGGCCTCGGCGCTGGCATCGGTCGGGCCGATCTACTACCACCAGTTTGTTGGTGAGGACCGCTTCAGCGGACTCAAGGTCGCGATGGACGGTCTCGACTATAGCCACATGGTGCGGGAGCCCGCTGCATATCTTCTGACGGCCTACCAGAGCGGCCGGCCAGACCTGGGTGGCGGCATCTCGGCCATGCCAAGCATGCACGTCGCCTTTGCCACACTGAATGCCTATCTGCTTTCTTCCCTCAACCTCTGGCTCGGTGTCCTCGGTTGGACCTTCGCAGCCCTGATAATGTACGGTTCGGTATATACGGGCTGGCACTATGCTGTTGACGGCTACGTCTCCATCATTGTGGTGTCGGTGATCTGGTGGGCGACCGGACGCCAGCCAGCGCAAATTGAAACAAAATTTGTGATACACCAACCCATAGAAGGTTAGGTTGCAACGCCCGACAATGTCTAGGTCGCCTGGAGCTCGCCCGCCGCATCAGGACGACAAATCCGCGAGATCGAAAGGGTTTTAACCCGCGAAAAGAGATGTCTTGCTCCGATCCCGGGGAATGACTTTGCCAAAGTGAAGATCCAGCTTTAACCTCCTGCAACGCTTTCCAGGTCGAGACCCGTTTGATACTCGACCTGTCTGGGAACGCCGCACGGAACGGAGCCATCTTCATGAGTGACAGCCAGGTGATTGCGGGAGGGAACACGATTCGCAGGCTGCATGCCGACCTGCCAGTCAACGCCACGTTCCATATCTGGCTCAAGGCGACCAGGCCGGACGTTCCGGGCTCGCTGTCCTTTTCAAATGTCCGTGGCAAGTTCGGCGAGGTGAGCGTCACGAACGCCGAAGAGTATGAATTCAGAATTTTTCACGTCTTCGGCGGTGGCAGTGTCGAACTGGACTACGACACGGATCAAACCTCAGTATCGGTTGCCTATTGGTTCGCATTGGCCGACGTGCTGGAGACAGGCATTACAGTTATCCACACCAACCCCGGAAATGCGCCGCCGAACATTCCTGACAGCTATCATTTTCGCCCGCCGTTCGGCTGGATGAACGATCCAAACGGATTTGGCCGGTTTGGAGGTCGCCCACATCTCTTCTATCAGCATTATTCCCATGGGCTTCGGTGGAACACGATGCATTGGGGGCACGCCGTATCTTCCGATTATTTGCGGTGGCGTCACATGCCTATCTTCCTGTTCCCATCGGAAGATCTTACCGCAAGGCCCGACAAACGGGGTGGTGCGTATTCCGGCTCAGCCATCCCGCTTGCCGATGGCCCGGGCATCCGCGTCTTTTTTACCGAGCAGGTACAGGACCGTATCCCGGAACAGCAAATCCAACTCACTGCCACTTCCAGCGACCTCATCATGGCGGGAAATGCGGACGTCATCCTGCCGTACCGCCCGCCTGACCAAGGATTGACAGCGGATTTTCGCGACCCATACGTCTTCAGGGGACCCGATGGTCTTTGGAAAATGCTGCTGGGCAGCCAGAGCGATGAAGGCGGCGTTGTCCTGCTCTACGAAACCCGTGACCATACCGCCGCCACCGGCTGGACATATATCGGCAAGCTTCTGGTCGAGAAACACTATCGGACGACAGCGATCGAATGTCCCTGTCTGCTGCCGCTCGACGGCCCGGCAACCGATCCCGCGACGCGCTGGGTTCTAATTATCGGGCTGATGAATAGTGAAGACCGGTCCACCCGGCGCAAGAACCTGACAATGGCAATTGTCGGCTGGTTCGATGGTCAGACCTTTACCAAGGAATTCGAGCAGGAACTGGACTTCGGGACGGACAACTACGCCTTCCAGGCCTTTGTCGACGGTGACGCCATTGTCGGCATAGGGTGGCTTGCCAACTGGGCCGATACCGGACCGGCGATCGATTTCCCAACGGCCATGACGTTGCCTCGCAATATCCACCTGTCTGCAGGCGAGTTGCATACCCCGCCCATCGGAGCTGCCGAGAGCCTGCGGAGCCATATTCTGGACCGGACACGCCTCGCAGCCGGAGAGCAGGTAAGCTTTATCAATGGCGCCGTCGAAATCCTGTTCGAGCTCGAAAGCCCGGGTGCCCATTTCCGCCTGAAGCTCCATCATCCAACTGTCGGACTCGAAGTGGTGGTCGACGACGAGGGACTTGCCATTTGTCATGAAGACGGCGGCGCAGCGGAATCTCCTCACTACATCGCCAAGGGAGCCCGTCCAAAACGGCTGCGGATTTTCCTCGACTACGGATCGATCGAGGTCTTCGCGGATCGCGGTCGTTGGGCTGGCACGAAGCGGATCAGCGGTTTTGAGCCGGTACAATCGGCACGTCTCATCGCCGAAGCGGGCGCCGTTCTACACGCGACGGCATGGGCGCTCAAACCGTGACAAGGAGATCAATATTTCCAGCTCAGGATTGGGCGTCCTCAAGCACCGACCAATGAACGAGGCCTTCGACGACGCCAAGGGCAAACGGTTCCTTCGCGCTGTAAATCAGCGGGTTGTTGCGCGCCATGTCAACCAGTTCGGGAAGGGCATTGGCGACGACAATCCCACGCGCACCCGGCAGGTCGAACATACTGCGATCGTTGTTGGTGTCGCCGGCGACCACCACCTCATCCAGGCCGATGCTGAGTTCATTGCAGAGCCAGGCCAACGCCTGCCCCTTGTCTGCTGAACGCGGCAGGACGTCGAGATCGCGCCCGCTCGAATAGATCATCGTCACCGACAGGCCGGCCTCGGCCAGAGCGCGCTCGATGCTGGCAAGGGCTTCCGGAGTTGCGTCGTGCAGGTACCAGCTCGATTTGAAGGCGTGCTGATAGCCGTCGGGTTGCCGGACGGTGTCTTTGAGCGATCCGAGCACCGCATCGACCTTTTCAAGGGACCAGCCTGCCGAAAACCTCTGGGTAAAGTGTCCCAAATCAGTAAGGTGTGCGGGGCGCGAGGTGTGCCGCGGACCGGCGAGCATCGTGCCGACACCCCCGATCACGTAGTCCGGCGCTGGCAGGCCGACTTCATCGACGAAGTTCAAAATGTCGTCGGCCAGACGACCGCTGTTGTAGACGAGAACCGGCCGGTGCTCGGGGTCGAGCGCTTCCCATTTGGAACGAAAGCGTGCCGTCGCCGGCGGATCGCCCGCCAGGGTCCCATCGAGATCACTCGATAAGAGCGCGATCGGTTTCAATCGCCGTCGTTCCACGGCTCGTCCCAATCATGGTCGTCGACCGCCTTCAACACCGGACGTCCTTCGACAAGGCTGACCAGCTGCTGCGCGATGCCTGTCCAAGTGAACAGGCTGCGCGCCTTGTGCGCACCCATGCGGCCCAGTCGGCCGTAGAGGCGCGAGTGCTTCATAGGCTTGACGATCGTGATGCCGAGGTCTTCCTTGTCGAAAGGATCGCCAAAAAGCGCGTGCCGGCCATAGCTGATCCCGCGATAGAGGCCGCCATGGATCGTAACCACGGTGGGCGTTCCGCAGGCCATTGCCTCGATCGCGGTCATGCCGAACGGCTCGTAGCGGCTCGACAGCACGAACATGTCCGCCGCCCGATAGGTGTCGGCCAGATCCTCGTCGGCAACATAGCCGGAGAAGACGACACGGTCCTGCAAGCCTAGCTGTTCGACCTGTTCCTTGAGCTGGTTCAGGATCTTTTGTTCCTGCTCGTCCATGTTCTCGCCGCCGACAGCGAGCCTCAGGACCGCATCCGGCACACGTGGCGCCACCACGGAAAATGCGTCGATCAGCAGGTCGTAGCCCTTGTTGGTGGCGAGCCGGCCGAGCGCCAGTATCGTTCGGCCTTCGAAGCCGAGCCGATGGCGGATCATCCGGCGAGACGCCTCGCTGACAGGGAAGAACCGGTTGTCGTCGTAACCGGGCGGGATCATATGCACGCGGTCGCGCTCGAGACTGTAGTCCTCGACCAGCATGTCCACCTGCTGCGGCGTTGTTGCGATCACCATGGCGCAGCTTCGATAGATAATCGTCTCGTGCTTTATGCGCTCGGTGAAATTGAACTCGGCGTCGAATGTATCGGCCTTATCAGGGTAGTCCGTCTTCATCTGGCGCTGCTTCCATATGCCGAGCGAATGCGGCGTATGGATGTGCGGGATCGTGAGCGCTTCCGACAGTCGCTGCCCTGCCACGCCTGCATCCCAGTAGTGACTGTTGATGAAGTCGTAGGAGAGATTTTCCCTGCGAATCAGGCGCAACGCGTTCTCACACCACTCGAGAAGGTGGCGGTGGAGATATTCCTTCGGAATAAAATCGGGTCCGCCACAGCCGACACGCAGGACACGAACACCGTCGGCCACCTCATCGACAGGAGGCTGGTCTTCAAATCGCCGCGTCCAGATATCGACGGCATAACCCAACTGGGCCAGCTTTTTGGCAAGTTCCAGGACGTAGACCACCTGTCCGCCCGTATCGGCCGCGCCAAGCGGTGGGTTGGCTGCAACGTAGCCATGGGTTGAAATGAGTGCAATTCGAGGTATCGCCGCATCCGAGTTGACGTCCGGCATCTGTATCCTTCTCTACGATTGATCTCTGCACGCCCGCAGTCGGAGCATGGGCCAGCCCAACTATATAAGGATTCCAGCCCTCATCCGCAAATACCTGAGCGCTCAGGTCAACGCGCATTGCGCAATAGAGCTGCGGACTCTTCAAGTCGAATCGTGCCGCCCGCTCTATCTTTGTGTTTGAGCATCGGATTTTGCCAAAACCGGTTTCCACTTCTGGGTCCGATGCTCTAGACCTGACAGGCACCCTTTCCGAAATTCTGATGGCGGGAGGCGCTGGTGGAAGGCCAGGACGAACAGACGACCGGCGCCAGGGCCGCTGAGGATAGCCACGCCGACATTTATGGCGAGGACGGCGCCATTCTGTCGTCGTTCCTTGCCGCGATCGGCGCAGCGATCGCCGACCGCGACACGCTGACGCTGAAGCGTGAGGTCGATGACCTGCACCAATCGGAACTCGGCGACCTGCTCGAGGCGCTTCATCCCGAACAGCGCCGCGCGCTGGTCGAATTGTTGGGCGTCGACTTCGACTTTTCCGCGCTGACCGAAGTCGACGAGGCGATCCGTCGCGACATCGTCGACAGTCTGCCCAACGCGCAGATCGCCCAGGGGGTGCAGGACCTCGATTCCGACGACGCCGTCTACATTCTCGAGGATCTCGAAAAGGAAGACCAGGACGAGATCCTGTCGCAACTGCCCTTTACCGAGCGGATCAGGCTGCGGCGCTCGCTCGACTATCCCGAAGAGACCGCCGGCCGCCGCATGCAGACGGAGTTCGTCGCGGTGCCGCCGTTCTGGACGATCGGCCAGACCATCGACTACATGCGTGAGGACAACAACCTTCCCGACCGCTTCAGCCAGATTTTCGTCATCGATCCGAGCTTCAAGCTGCTCGGCGCCATCGATCTCGACCAGATCCTGCGCACCAAGCGCTCGATCAAGGTCGAAGAGGTCATGCATGAGACCAGGCACGCCATTCCGGCCACGATGGACCAGGAAGAGGCGGCGCGCGAATTCGAACAATACGACCTTCTCTCCGCTGCCGTCGTTGACGAGAACGAGCGGCTGGTCGGCGTGCTGACCATCGACGACGTGGTTGACGTTATCCAGCAGGAAGCCGAGGAGGATCTGCTGCGCATGGGCGGTGTCGGCGACGAAGAACTATCGGACAGCATTCTTTCGACCTCGCGTTCGCGCGTTCCATGGCTTCTGGTCAATCTTTTGACGGCGTTCCTGGCAGCTTCGGTGATCGGACTGTTCGACCGCACGATCGAGCACATCGTGGCGCTGGCCGTGCTGATGCCGATCGTCGCGGGCATGGGCGGCAATGCCGGCTCGCAGACCATGACGGTCACTGTGCGGGCGCTGGCGACGAAGGATCTCGACATCTACAATGCCGGCCGCATCATCCGCCGAGAGATGGGGGTGGGCTCCATCAACGGCATCATCTTCGCCATCCTGATCGGCATCGTCGCGGCCGCCTGGTTCCGCGATCCCAATTTGGGCGGCATCATCGCGGCGGCGATGATCATCAACATGTTCGTGGCTGCATTGGCCGGCATCCTGATCCCGCTGCTGCTCGACCGGCTCAAGATCGACCCGGCCGTGGCTTCGGCGGTTTTCGTCACGACGGTCACCGACGTCGTCGGCTTCTTTGCCTTTCTCGGCCTCGCCACATGGTGGTTCGGCGTGCGCTGAGGGGGGACCTCAATTGACTTTTACGTAAATGCCGTGCGAGGTTTTGGAAATGCCTGCCCGCCGATTCTGACACGCGTCTGGACGATGGCGAAGCCGCATGGTTGGAACTCGCAGCGCGGCCGGGCATTTGGAGTGATGATGCGGGAATATTATTCGATCACCGAACTCACCCGCGAATTCGATGTTTCGACGCGGACGCTGCGCTTCTACGAGGACGAAGGGCTGGTGCAGCCGGTGCGGCGCGGCCGCACGCGGTTGTTTCGCCCGTCGGACCGGCACCTCATCCGCCAGATTATGCGCGGCAAGAGGCTTGGCTTCTCGATCAACGAAATCCGCGAAATCATCCAGATGTACAAGGAGCCGCCCGGGGAGGTCGGTCAACTCAATCTGATGATCAAGCGCATCGAGGAAAAACGCGAGGATCTGCGCCAGAAGCGCCGCGATCTCGAAGAGACCTTGGCGGAACTCGACCAGGCCGAGGAATCCTGCGTCGAGCGGCTGGTGGAGCTCGGCGTCAACACCTGAGCGGGCTTTGCCGCACGCCTCAAATCCAGCGCCGCACCTTTTTCGCGTAATCCCGGTATTTCTTGCCGAATTTCGTCGCCAGGACTTTTTCCTCGCCCTCGATCGCCATTTTCTGCGTTGCAAAGGCCGCGATGATCGCCAGCAGCAGGAACCATACGACCCCCGAGATAAGGGCCACGCCGATCAGCAGCAGCGTGTTGGCCAGATATATCGGATTGCGGCTGACGGCGAAGGGGCCTGTCGTCACCAGATGGTCCGGCACGGCGTTTGGGTGGAGCGTTGTCTTTGCCCGGATCATGGTGCGGATCGCCGTGAACCAGAGCGCGACGACCCCAAATAATGCCACCCAGCCGGCCGCGAACAGGATGTCGCCCAAAAGGCCACCGATCCATGGCAGCGGATAGAGCAATTCAAGCGCGATGCTGACGGCGATGGCCGCGAGATAAATCACCGGCGGCCAGGGTATGAGCCCTGGCTTCGGCTGCCCCTGTTTTGGTTGATGGTCGGTCATTGTGCTCCTCCCTCCATCAAAGTGCTGTCGGCTTTGGCAGTGCAGATGCCGGCGAGTTCGTGGAGATGTGCCTGCCATTCCGCAGCCTGATCGTTGCTGTAGAGTCGATCAAGCGTGGCCTCGCCCTCGAGCGTATCGAGCATGCACACACAATAGCTGGTGCAGAACTCCGTGTCGCGCGATTGCTCGCACGATGTCTGGCACTCTTTCAGGAACGTCACCTGCCTGGTTTCGACCGGTGCCGGCATGACTTGCGAAAGCAGCCAGACCGAGCCGATCAGCACCGGCTGGTGGATCAGATAGAAGGCGAGGCTGTGCCGGCCGATAAAGACCAGCGGATTAGTCCAGCGGCCGAGTGTCAGGCCCGCCAGCCGCGTCAGCACGCCGGAGGCGGAGGCGAGTTTTGCCGCCGCGATGCCGACAAGCACAGCGCCGAACCATGGAAACAGCGGGACATAGTCGTTGGAGCGCGGACTGGTTGCCGACAGGCCGACCCACCACAGGGGCGCATGATCGAAGACCTCGGACCTGAGGTAGAGCGGGGCGGTGATGACGAAAGCTGCGACAACAAGCGTCAGCAGCGCCGGTAGCCGCAGAAACGCCAGGCCGAGCAGGCTGGCGAGCGCGATCTCGTGCAGGATGCCGAAGAAGATGAAGCTATCGGGCGTCGCAAGCCTTGTAGCGGCCGATATGGCGAGCGCCGCCCCGGCTACCATAGCGAAGCGTTTCCAGAAGCCGTTCCAGCGGATCTGTTTGCCATGGGCGAGGAACAGGCTGACGCCGACCAGGAACAGGAAGGTCGAAGCGATACAGCGCGCGTAGAATTTCCACCAGCCGAAGGCGGTCAGGCCAGGATCGGTGTAGCCGAAGAATTCGAGATCCCAGGTGAAGTGGTAGCTCGCCATGGCAAGCAACGCGACGCCGCGTGCGACGTCGATGGCGATGATGCGCTTGGATCGGTCCTGAACGGTCGGCGTAGGAATGCTCATGGTCTCGCAATCTGATTCAGCACTGCAAGACGACTATCATGGTTGCCCCCGCCAAAAGAAGGTGGCCATACCCTCCGATGTTCAGGGCCCAGGCGATGGCGCTGCATGCCGCCGCTGTTCCTCGGGCATCAGCACGCCGGCCTGTGATACGCCAGCCGATATCCCGGCTGCTCGTTTGTCAATCGCGGTGACGGCTGGCTGGTCTGCGGAGACGGCGCATTCGCGCTGGTAGCTGGCGGAATTTGGTTTGCCGGGCGTTACGATTCTGCCTATAGTCGCAACCGTCGTCGGTTCCGTTTTGGAACCAAGAGGGAATGCGGTGAGGGCGAATTGTTTGCCCAATGCCGTGGCTGCCCCCGCAACTGTGTGCGGTAGTCCTCTCCATATGCCACTGAAGATTTGTCTTCGGGAAGGTGGGGAAGGGCGCTGATCCGCGAGCCAGGAGACCTGCCGGCGACTGGAGAACTGACTTCTATGCCCTCGGGTGGAGGGCGAAAGGACAAGACATGAATACCGCTTCCGTCTCCTTCGGCGCTTCCGTCTCCTCGCAGTCGCGCTTCATGCAGCTGGCGCTTGCTGCATTTCTCGGCGTTTTCGTCATGGGTTTTGTCGGCTTCTCGCATATCGATGCGGTCCACAATGCGGCCCACGACTATCGCCATTCGATGGGCTTTCCCTGCCACTGACGAGGGGCTGACATCATGACATTGTTTCGCAACGTCGTGTTCATCGCGGCGATCGCAGGGCTTGTGGCCGGCGTCGTCCTTGCCTGCATGCAGGCCTACGCCACCGTGCCGCTCATTCTCAAGGCGGAAGTCTACGAACAGGCCGGCGGTGGTCACACGCATGACCATGTTGCGGCGCCGGCCGCGAACGCCGGGGATACCAATGCCATGACCGGTGCGGCGCCAGCGCCGACCGAAGCTACCGCTCCGGAAGAGGAGGGCTGGGCGCCGGCCGACGGTTTTGAACGGTTCGCCTGGAATGTCGTTGCCAATGTCGTCACCGGCATCGGATTTGCGCTGATCCTGGTCGCCGCTTCGGAGTTCGCCGGCGGCATCGGCAATTGGCGTCAGGGCCTGTTCTGGGGCCTTGCCGGCTTTGCCGTGTTCACGCTGGCTCCGAACCTTGGCCTGCCGCCCGAACTGCCAGCAATGCCGGCAGCCGATCTCACCCAGCGCCAGATCTGGTGGACGGCGACGGTGGTGGCGACGGCGGCCGGTCTCGGCCTGCTCGCCTTCCGCAGGTCGCCGCCGCTGGCCCTTGTTGCCGTGGCGTTGATTGTGGCCCCGCATATTGTCGGCGCGCCGCAGCCCGGCAGTTTCGAGTCGCCGATCCCGGAAGGTCTGCACCACCAGTTCGTGGTGGCGGTGACGCTGACCAATCTGGTGTTCTGGCTGGTGCTCGGCGCTGTCGTCGGCGTGGTGCGTGGCCGCTTGACCGGCACCACGACCAGCCTGCGCGACAGCTTTGCCTGATCGCGCTGCTCCCGGCGGCAAGCTGACCCTGGTCATCGGCGGTGCGCGCTCCGGCAAGAGCGCGCATGCCGAAAGGCTGGTGACGGCCTGCCCGGCGCCCTGGGCCTACATCGCCACGGCGCAAGCCTATGACGACGAGATGCGCGAACGCATCGCGCTGCACCGGGCGCGGCGCGGCGAGGGCTGGACGACCATCGATGCGCCGCTCGATCTCGTCGGCGCGATCGAGGCTTTGCCTGACGGCCGGCCCGTCCTGATCGACTGCCTGACGCTGTGGCTGACCAATCATATGCTGGCCGAACATGACATTGAGGCCGAATGCCGGGGGCTGGCGGATGTGCTGTCGCGGCCTCGCGGGCCATGGTTCGTGGTTTCCAACGAGGTTGGCCAGGGCATCGTGCCCGACAATGCGCTCGCCCGCCGGTTTCGCGATGCCGCCGGCCGGCTCAACCAGCAGGTCGCGGCAGTGGCCGATATGGTACTGCTGATGGTGGCGGGGCTGCCGCTCGAGGTGAAGTGACATGGCTGATAGCAAACACATCGAAGACAAGCCGATTGACGACAGGGACGAGGAACGCCACCGCGCCAAGATGGCCAAGCGCAAGGCGGTGCAGGACGCCGAGGTCGCGGCAAAGACGGTCGAGAAGGGGCTGCTGATCGTCAACACCGGGCACGGCAAGGGCAAGACCACTGCCGCCTTCGGGCTGGCGCTGAGGATGCTCGGCTACGGCAAGCGCGTCGGCGTCGTCCAGTTCATCAAGGGCAAATGGCACACTGGCGAGAAGGACGCTTTTGCCGCTTTCGGCGATCGGGTCGTCTGGCACACGATGGGCGAGGGTTTCACGTGGGAGACGCAGGATCTGAAGCGCGACATCGCTGCCGCCGAAGCCGCTTGGGCCAAGGCGCTCGAGCTGATGGCCGATCCATCGATCAGCCTTCTGGTGCTCGACGAGCTGAATATCGCGCTGCGCTACGACTATCTCGATCTCGACAAGGTGGTAGCGGCGCTGAAAGGGCGGCGCGAGGGTCTGCATGTCGTCGTCACCGGCCGCAACGCCAAGCCGGCGCTGGTCGATGCCGCCGATCTTGTCACCGAAATGGGCGTGACCAAGCATCACTTTTCCGCCGGCGTGAAGGCGCAGCAAGGCATAGAGTTCTGAGGGGTTCTGCCCGCGCTTGTGGGGCTTCAAGTTGCTTTGTGACGGCAGTTATGCTATTGATTTACGCATGGTGCTGATTTGCGCCAGCGACCCGCCCCCGAGGCGGGCTTTTTTGTTTTGGTGGTCTCGACCGGCCGTTGCAGATATGGATTGAACGTCACGCAACGATCACCGACAGCAAGCCGAACAGCGCGATCAGCAGAAAGTCGGCGACACGGTAAAGTCTTAGCGCTCGCCTGATGTCCATGCTCTCGACATCGCGGCGGCCGCCTTCGCCCATGAACGCATCGTCGACCATGACGCCGTCGTAGGAGCGCGGCCCGGCAAGTGCCAGGCCGAGTGCGCCAGCCATCGCTGCCTCCGGCCAGCCGGCATTGGGGGAGCGGTGCTTTTTCGCGTCGCGCCGCATAGCGCGCCAGGCGTTACCGGCATCGGCGCCTTTGACGAAGAAGGCGGCCAGCACGATGAGCAGCGCGGTCAGCCGCGACGCCGGCAGGTTGATCAGATCGTCGAAGCGCGCTGCCGCCCTGCCGAAGGCCTCGTGGCGCGGGGTGCGGTGGCCGATCATCGAATCGGCGGTGTTGGCGGCCTTGTAGGCGACGCCGCCGGCCAACCCGCCGACGCCGATCCAGAAGACGGGCGCGACGACGCCGTCGGAAAAATTCTCGGCCAGGCTTTCGATCGCCGCGCGGCAGACGCCGGCTCTGTCGAGCTTTTCCGGATCGCGGCCGACGATCCGCGAGACGGCAACACGGCCGATGTCGAGTCCACCATTGTCGAGCCCGTCGGCCACCGCCTCGACATGCTCGGCCAGGCTCTTCTGTGACAGCAGCGATGTCGCCAAAATCGCCGTGAGGATCAATCCGGCCGGAATGCCCGCAAGCGAGGTTTCCACTGCGAAAGCGATGGTGGCCGGCACCAGCACGATGATCAGCAGCGCCTCAACGCCGCGCCGACGACGGACAGCGTCGGAATCAGTGGCGCGGTTGAGCCTGCGGTCGAGAAAGGATATCAGCCTGCCAAACCAGGTGACGGGATGGCCGACGGCACCAAGCAGCCAGCCCGGGTAGCCGACAGCGAATTCAACAAGCAGTGACAGGAAAGCGATCAGGATCGACATGAAGTCTCTTGATGGAGCGGCAGTGGCGGATCACGGCGGAAGCCTTGGCCGGGCGAGGGCGCTTTTTCCGCATGCGCCACAGCCCTTCGTCGACCTCTCGACCGGTATCAATCCGCACTCCTATCCGTTTTTCGAGTTGCCCGCCACCGCTCTAGCAAGATTGCCGGAAGCCGCGCGTGCCCGCGAGTTGGCCGAAGTCGCGGCAAGCGCCTATGGCGCGCCATCGGCAGCGAATGTGACGGCAGCGCCGGGCACACAGATCCTGTTGCCGCGCGTCGCCTCGCTGGCGAGCCCCGGCAAGGCGCTGGTGCTCGGGCCGACCTATGCCGAACATCAACGGGCAGCGGCAATCGCTGGCCATGCTGTGATGGAGGTCGACGATTTCGATGCCCTGGCAGGAGCCGACCTTGCCATCATCGTCAACCCCAACAATCCGGACGGGCGTATCATCGAACGCAAGAAGCTGCTTGAGCTTGCCGAAAAAATGCGCGCTAAAGGCGGGTTGCTGGTCGTCGACGAGGCGTTCATGGATGTCGGCCCGCTTGGCGAGAGCCTGGCCGGCGATGTCGAGCAAGGCGGCATCGTCGTGCTGCGTTCCTTCGGCAAGTTCTTCGGCCTTGCCGGCCTGCGACTTGGCTTTGCATTGGCCGACCCGCTGACGGTCGAACGGCTGGAGGCGCAGTTCGGGCCGTGGGCGGTTGCCGGACCGGCACTCGAATATGGTATTCGCGCGCTTGCCGACAGCGGCTGGCAGGCCGAGATGCGATGCCGTCTGGCTAGGGATGCGGCGCGGCTCGATACGCTGTTCGGCCGCTTCGGTGTCCCGGTCGCCGACGGCACCACGCTGTTCCGCTATATCAGGCTGGCGGACGCCGCCGGCCTGTTTTCGGCGCTTGGCGCGCGCGGCATCCTGCTTCGTCATTTTTCCGGCCGGCCGCATGTGCTGCGCGCCGGGCTGCCGGGCGGGGACGAGGAATGGCAGCGGCTCGAAGCGGCACTTGCCGTATGGGCGCAACAGCGCGACGATGACACCTAAATTAGGAGATCAAGCAAATGATCCATGTCTGTTCGCTGTCGAAGGTCGAGGAAACGGTCGCAAAAACCGGCGCCGAGCGGCTGCTTTCGCTGCTGGCCGCCGGCACCGAGGTGACGCGGCCGGCGTCGATCGCCCAGGAGAACCATCTGCATCTAGTCATGCACGACATTGCCGTCGCGCAAGAGGGGATGACCATGCCGGGCGAGGAGCATGTTCGCAACCTGCTCGATTTTGCGCGTCGATGGGATCGTGCGAGACCGCTGGTCGTGCATTGCTATGCCGGTATCAGCCGGTCGACGGCCTCGGCCTACATCATCGCGGCGGCATTGGCGCCGAAGCGCTGCGAGGTCGAATTGGCTGAGACGCTGCGTGCGCTGTCGCCGACGGCGACACCCAATCCGCGGTTAGTTGCGGTCGCCGATGCGCTTCTTGATCGCAACGGCCGCATGATTCGCGCGATCGAGGCGATCGGGCGCGGCGCCGAGGCCTTCGAAGGCACGCCCTTTGCGCTAAAGATCGACGGCTAGAGCTTGACCATGATCTTTTCCGAAAACCGGATTCCGTTTTTTGCCGCGCTGACCTTTTCGGGGATCGTGTTCTGACTATGCCAGCCAGTCGGCCAGCTTCGCCTTGCGCACGTCCTTCAACAGGCTGATGAACCCGTCGGCCTGATGGTTGGCGGTGAGCCTGCCTTTTTCGGCCGTTGCAATGCTGGCATCGCCGACCACGCCGTTCGGATTCAGATCGGTGGCGATCCAGGCGAAGGCGTGCGTTCCGGTGTGGCGCAGCAGCGCAAATTCCTTTTCGGCCCGGGCGACGTTGGACACGAAATTGTCGGCCTTCGCCATGTCGACCAGGTCCGGCCGGAAATGCAGCATCAGCGAGGTCTCGACATCGCCGCCATGGATGCCGTGGCGGTCTTCAAGCTCGGTATACATGCCGGCTGGCCGGCCAAAGCGCTGCCAACTCGTCTTCACCGCCAGCATCTTTACACGCACACGCAATTCGCGCGTGATGATGCCCATAATCTCCTCGTTGCCGCCATGCGAGTTGACGACGATCAATTTCCTGACGCCGGCCCGCGCGATCGACAGGCCGAGTTCGGTCCACGCCTCGATCAAGGTTGCCGCCGGCAAAGTGAGGGTTCCCGGCGCATGCAGGTGTTCGTTCGACTTGCCCACTGCCTGGACCGGCAGGATGCGGATGTCGAGATCGCCGGGCAGGCGGGCGATCACCGTTTCGAGCATGCCGTTCATGATCGAGGTGTCGGTCGAAACCGGCAGATGCGGCCCGTGCTGTTCGATCGCCGCCACTGGCAGGACAGCGATCGTCGCCTCCGGATCGATGGTGGCGTATTCGGTGGTCCGGTAGTCGCCCCACCACACGCGTCTTTTTGTTCCGGCCATTTTGAAACCCCGAAGAGACTGAATGCGCGTCTGCGCTGCCCCTCACCCTTACCCTCTCCCGGTGAAGGATGGGAGAAGGGCCTGCAGGCGGATGAGGGGCAGCACCAGCCTTTTTCGTGTAACTTGAGATCACTGGCCTGTCGATTCTCAGCCTTCAGCCAGCGCTCCTCACCCTGCCGCGATGACCTCGATCTCGACCTTGAATTCCGGCCGCGCGAAACCGGATACGATCATCAGTGTCGAGGCGGGTGCCGGGCTGGTGAACAGGCGGTCGCGGACGTCCATATAGGGCCGCAGGAAGGCGCGGTCGGTGACATAAGCGTTGATGCGGATGATGTCGGAAAGTCCAAGGCCGGCGTCGCCAAGAATCGCTGCGACGTTTTGAAAACAGAGCTCGGCCTGCGCGCCGGCATCCTCCGGGATCTGATCGTCCGGAGTGATGGCGACCTGGCCAGAACACAGCACCAGCCTGTTGCCGGGCGGCACCTCGACGCCATGGCTGTAGCGGGCGAAGGGCGGTTTGATCGACTTCGGCGTGAGGAATTTGAACACGACAATCTCCAGTCTGCCGCCAGCTTAAAGCCGGATTAGCGGCCCCTTCAAGATGCAGTGCATACTATCAGGGCGATTGTGGACAGGCGTTCAAAAAATAGGCACGATGCCTTCGGTACAGCATGACCCGTCCGGCCTTCGCGCACCACTGTTGCGCAGGCGGGCGGTCCGGGCGATGGCATGTGTCTTGCTTCTTGAATCGATGGTGTCGAGCCGGCGCGTGGCGCGCCTGAGCCAACTGAGGGTGGTGTGGATGGACGGAAAAGTTAAGATTTCGGCTGGCGCGATCGTGCTGCTTGCCGCAAGCGCACTAAGCGCGGCAGCAAATGAAAAAGTCACCTTCGGCACCAATTGGCTCGCCCAGGCAGAGCACGGCGGCTATTATCAGGCGGTCGCTGATGGCACCTATGCGGCTTGCGGGCTCGACGTAACGATCATGCAAGGTGGCCCGCAGGTCAGCGGGCGGCCGCTGCTACTGGCTGGCAAGATCGACTTCTACATGGGCGGCAACATGCTGCAGGCCTTCGATGCCGTTCAGCAGGACATTCCGCTGCGCGTGGTCGCCGCCTCCTTCCAGAAAGAGCCGCAGGTGATCATGAGCCATCCGGGTCAGGGCCTCGACAAATGGGAGGATTTGAAGAACGCGGACCAGTACATCATCGGCGACGAAGGTGCGCAGAGCTTCTTCCAATGGATGATCACGGAATTCGGTTTCGACCCGGCCAAGCGCGTGCCCTACACCTTCAACCCCGCACCTTTCATCGCCAATCCGAAGTCGATCCAGCAAGGCTATGTGACCTCGGAGCCGTATGCCGTCGCCAAGGAAGGCGGCTTCCAGCCCAATTTGTTCCTGCTCGCCGACTACGGCTTCGACACCTATGCGACGACGATCGAGACCATGCAGGCCACGATCGACAAGCGGCCCGAGGTGGTTCAGTGCTTTGTCGATGGTTCGGCCAAGGGCTGGTACAATTATCTCTACGGCGACAACGCTGCCGCCAATGCGGCGATCAAGAAGGATAACCCCGACATCAGCGACGAGCAGATCGCGTTTTCGATCGAGCAGATGAAGAAATTCGGCATCGTCGATTCCGGCGACACGGAAAAACTCGGCATCGGCGCGATGACCGACGCGCGCATCCAGAGCTTCTACGACAAAATGCTCAAGGCCAAGGTCGTGCCGGCCGGCATCGACGTCAAGAAATCCTACACGCTGGCCTTCGTCAACAAGGGCGTCGGGATCGAGCTGAAGAAATAGCGCCCAGGCATGATGCAGGAGAAAGTGGCGCAAGCGCCGACAAGCGCATCGGGCAAAGGTCCGGTGCTGCTGGCGCTGCGCGGCGTCGGCAAGGTCTTTTCCAACGGCGTGACAGCGCTCAGCGACGTCGACCTGACGATCCGGGAAGGCGATTTCCTCAGCCTTCTTGGCCCGTCCGGCTGCGGCAAGTCGACGGCCTTGCGCCTCATTGCGGGTCTTGCGACGCCGACCTCCGGCCTACTCGACTGGCGCGGCAGCAGCTCTGCCGATCGCCCTGACATCGGCTTCGTGTTTCAGGAACCGACGCTGCTGCCCTGGGCTGATGTCTTCGACAATGTCTGGCTGCCGCTCCGGTTGAAGGGCGTGTCGCGGACCAAGGCTGCGCCGGCAGTGATGGAGATGCTGGCGCGGGTTCACCTGACCGGCTTCGAGAATGCCGTGCCACGCGAACTGTCCGGCGGCATGAAGATGCGCGTCTCGATCGCCCGCGCCATGGTGACCAAGCCGCGCGTGCTTTTGATGGACGAGCCATTTGCGGCACTGGACGAGATCACCCGCTTCAAGCTCAACAACGATCTTCTGGAACTGTGGCAGGACGAGCGTTTTACCGTCGTCTTCGTCACCCATAGCGTCTTCGAAAGCGTCTTCCTCTCCAACCGCGTCGTCGTCATGGCGGCGCGACCGGGCCGGGTGTTCAGGGAACTCGCCATCGATGCGCCCTATCCGCGGAACGAAGCCTTCCGCACCTCGCCCGACTATGCCGCGCTCTGCCGCCAGGCGTCCGACGTGCTGATCGGCGCCATCAACTCAACCGCCGGACCGCATCATGACGGCCATTGAAGAACACGCGCTGACGCTCGACCCCGAGGAGGCGCGTCGCGTGCGCCAGGAACGGCTCGAGCGGATCGGCCGATGGCTGCTGCCGCTGGCGATCATGATCCTGGCCATCTGGCTGTGGGATCGCGTCTGCGTCTGGAACGACATCCCGAAATATATCCTGCCGCGCCCCGGTGTGGTGTTGCAAACGCTCTTCGACGATGCCGGGCTGCTGTTCTCGTCGCTGCTGGTGACGCTCAGGATTACCTTCCTCAGCCTGCTTCTGGCCGTCATCGGCGGTGTCGGGCTGGCAGTGCTGTTCGCGCAATCGAAATGGGTGGAGATGTCGTTCTTCCCGTTTGCGATCGTGCTGCAGGTGACGCCGATCGTCGCGATCTTCCCGCTGATCAACATCTATGTCGACAACCAGACGACGAAGCTTCTGCTGTGTGCCTGGATCGTCGCCTTTTTCCCGATCCTGTCCAACACGACGCTCGGCCTCAATTCCGTCGACCGCAATCTGCGCGACATGTTCAAGCTCAACGGCGCGACCCCCTGGCAGCAATTGCGCTATCTGCGCCTGCCGGCGGCGATGCCGTATTTTCTCGGCGGGCTGAAGATTGCCGGCGGCCTGTCGCTGATCGGCGCGGTGGTGGCGGAGTTCGTCGCCGGGGCCCAGGGACAGTCATCGGGGCTGGCCTCGCGCATCATCGAGGCCGGCTACCGGCTCAACGCACCGCGGCTGTTCGCGGCGCTGATCCTGATCTCGTTCACCGGCATCCTGATCTTCCTGGTGCTGTCGCTGATCTCGCATCTGATCCTGCGGCGCTGGCACGAGAGCGCGCTGAAGCAGGAGCGATGACCTCAGAAATGATCCCCGAATCCGGCCAATTCGTACTTTCCAACGCCCGGCTTCATGCGTCCCTGACGCCGGGACTCTTCGCTGCCTATGACAGCGACGGATTTGCCTTGGCCGATATCGCCGTCGCCGACGGCAGGATTTCCAGCGTTACCGCGCGCGGCCAGTCCAATTCGCCCGCAGGCGCTATCGACCTTGGCGGCCGCATCGTCATGCCGTGCTTCGTCGACTGCCACACGCATATCGACAAGGGCCATATCTGGCCTCGAAAACCCAATCCGGACGGCACCTTCATGGGGGCGTTGAACGCGACCGGCGCCGACCGCGCTGCCCGCTGGAGCGCCGAGGACGTCGCTCGCCGCATGGATTTTTCGCTGCGCTGCGCCTATGCGCATGGTACCAGGGCTATGCGTACCCATCTCGACAGTGTCGCGCCGCAGGAAGAGATCTCTTGGCCGGTGTTCGAGACGATACGGGAGAAATGGCGTGGCCGTATCGAACTGCAGGCGGCCTGCCTGCTCGGCATCGAGGGCGTGCGCGACAAGAAATGGTTCGAAAGACTGGCCAAACGCGTCGCCGCGGCCAAGGGCGTGCTCGGCGTCGTCACCTATATGCTGCCGGACCTGGAAGAGCTTCTCGACCAGGTGTTCGCGCAGGCGATCAAGCATGGCCTCGACCTCGATTTCCATGCCGACGAGACCGACGACGTTTCGGCGATCTCGCTGAAGAAGATCGCCGAGGCGGCGCTGTGGAACGGGTTTGAGGGGAACATCCTTGTCGGCCACTGCTGCTCGCTGGCACGCCAGCCCGATCTCGATGTGCTCGACACCTTGGACAAGGTGGCCAAGGCTGGGCTCGCCGTGGTGTCGCTGCCGATGTGCAATCTCTATCTGCAGGACCGGCGCGGCGACAAGACCACGCCGCGCTGGCGCGGCGTGACGCTGCTGCACGAGATGAAGGCGCGCGGCATTCCCGTCGCCGTCGCTTCCGACAACACCCGAGACCCGTTCTACGCCTATGGCGATCTCGACATGCTGGAGGTCTACCGCATGGCGACGCGCATCCTGCATTTCGATCACCCGGTCGGCGACTGGCCGCAAGCAGTGACTTCGACGCCGGCCAAGGTGATGCGGCTCGACGGTTTTGGCACGCTTGCGGCCGGCTGCGCCGCCGATTTCGTTGTCTTTAGGGGGCGGAACTGGACAGAATTGCTGTCGCGGCCCGAATCGGATCGCATCGTCGTGCGCGATGGCCGCGCCATCGAGCGCCAATTGCCCGACTATGCCGAACTCGACGATCTGATGGTGCGATGATGGACGTTTCGGCACTGAAGCGCGAACTCGACGGTCTGAAGATCGACGACCATCCGGCGATCGTCCAGCAGAAGAGCCGCGATTTCTACTGGTACAGCCCGGTGCTGAAGCAACAGCTCGACCATGTGACCGGCGACCTGATCGTGACGCCGAAGACGGAAGACGAGGTGATCCGCGTGCTTGCCGCCTGCCACCGGCATGGCATTCCGGTGACGCCGCGCGGCAGCGGCACCGGCAATTACGGGCAGGCGATGCCGCTGTCCGGCGGCGTCGTGCTCAACCTTGCCGAGATGAATGCGGTCAAGTCGATCGCGCCCGGCCGCGTCGTGACCGGACCAGGCGCCGTACTCGCCGACATCGACAGGGCGACGCGCGCGCATTCCGGCCAGGAGCTGCGGATGTCGCCATCGACCTATAACACCGCGTCGATCGGCGGTTTCGTCGCCGGCGGATCCGGCGGCGTCGGCTCGATCCGCTGGGGTGGGCTGCGCGACCTCGGCAATGTCATCCGGCTCAGGACCGTGACGATGGAGGCGGAGCCTCGCACTATGGACCTTAGCGGCGAGGAGGTGCTGAAGGTGATGCACGCCTACGGCACCAACGGCATCATCACCGAGGTCGAGATGCCGCTGACCGCATCTTACGACTGGATCGACGTCATCGTCGGCTTCGACGATTTCATGGATGCGGCTGGCTTCGGCAATGACCTCGCCATCCAGGACGGCATTCTGGCGAAACTGATCACGCCGATCGCCGCGCCGATTCCTTACGATTATTTCAAGCGGCACCAGCGGTTTTTCAGGCGCGAGCAAAGCATTGTCGTCTGCATGATCGCGCCGCATGCGATGGACGCCTTTGTCGCCCTCACGGCGCGCAGCAAGGGCGAGATCGTCTTCCGCGCCGACAAAGAGGCCGATCTCAAGGGCTTGCCGCCGGCCTATGAGCTGACCTGGAATCACACGACGCTACGAGCCATCAGGGTCGACCCGACGATTACCTATCTGCAGACCCGCTATCCCTCGCCGGATCACCTCGCTTACGTCAAGGCGATGATCGATCGTTTCGGCGACGAGGTGCCGGTTCATATCGAGTTCATTCGCTTCGACGGCGCGATCGGCGTGGCCGGACTGCCGCTGGTCCGCTTCACGACGGCCGAGCGGCTCGACGAGATCATCCGCATCCACGAGGACAATGGCTGCTCGGTCTTCAACCCGCACCGCTACACGCTGGAAGAGGGCGGCATGAAGCAGACGGACGAGGTGCAGCTCGCCTTCAAGCGCGAGACCGATCCGCAAGGGCTGCTCAATCCCGGCAAGATGATCGCCTGGGAAAACCCGGACTATGACTATCGCTCAGGCAAGTCGTTCCTGTTCAAGGGGTTGCAGAAGGCGGGGTGATGAACATCCTCGTTCTCTATGCCCATCCGGTCGAGACCAGCTTCAATGCCGGTTTGCACAAGGTGATCGTCGAACGGCTAACGGCCGCCGGTCACGCGGTCGACGACTGCGATCTCTATGCCGAGAATTTCGATCCGCGACTGACGCGGGCCGAGCGGCTCGGTTATCACGACGAGCGCGGCGCCGGTGATCCGGCAGCACCCTATGTCGAGCGCATGCTGCGGGCAGAGGCGCTGGTGCTGTCGTTTCCGGTATGGAACTTCGGCTATCCGGCCATATTGAAAGGCTTTTTCGACCGCGTCTTCCTGCCCGGCGTCTCGTTCAAACTGGTCAATGGCAAGGTGCAGCCGTCGCTGCACAACATCCGCAAGCTGGCGGCGGTCACCACCTATGGCGGCAGCCGGTTCCACGCCATGCTGATGGGCGACCCGCCGCGCAAGCTGGTCAAGCGTGTGCTGCGCGCCACGGTCAAGCCAGGGGCCTCCGTGTCCTATCTCGCGCTCTATTCGATGAACCTGTCGACCGATGAAACGCGGAAGAGATTCACGGCGAAAGTCGCCGCCAGCATGGATGCATTCTGATGCGGGTCCTGGTGGTTTACTGCCATCCTGTGCCGGAAAGCTTTTGCGCCGCGATCCGGGATAGGGCCATCGAGGTGCTGAAGGCGAGGGGCTGGGAGGTGCGGCTGCTCGACCTCTATGCGGAGAATTTCGATCCGGTCATGGGCTGCGGCGAGCGGCGCTCCTACAATGAGCACGCGCCGCAGGACCCAGCGCTCAAACGGCATATCGACCACCTCAACTGGGCCCAGGCAATCCTATTTATCTATCCGACATGGTGGTACGGGCTGCCGGCAATGCTGAAGGGCTGGCTAGACCGGGTCTGGGCAACCGACGTCGCCTTCCGACTGCCGATGGGCAAGGGGCGGATCCAGTCGCTGATGAGGCATGTGACGAAGATCGGGGTGATCACGACCTGCGGCGCACCGACCTGGTGGAGCGTCGTCGTCGGCCAGCCGGGACGCAAGACGATCCTGCGCGGCATGCGGGCACTCTGCGCCACCCGCTGCAGGACATTCTTTCTGGCGCACTACCTGATGGACTCATCGACACCGAAGACGAGGGCGGCGTTTCTGGAGAAAGTGCGAACGAAGCTGGAGCGCTTCTGAGCTACATCCGCACTCGTTCCGCCCTCGGATCATACATCGGCTTCAGCGACGCCTCGGCGGCGAAGCGTTCGCCTGCGATCTCGATCTGGTACGACGACGACAGCACATCCGCCT
Organism: Mesorhizobium sp.; assembly: GCA_004020315.1. Classification (GTDB taxonomy): domain Bacteria; phylum Pseudomonadota; class Alphaproteobacteria; order Rhizobiales; family Rhizobiaceae; genus Mesorhizobium. The sequence goes on along the minus strand of SAQG01000002.1, from coordinate 160,018 downwards.
CGCTCTCTCCCTGGCACGGCACGTAGCCGAGGCCGATAGCACCGCCGAGATGATGGCCGTAATTGCCCGAGGTGATCGGGCCGACGATCTTGCCGTCGCGCAGGATCGCCTCATTGTGGAAGAGCAATGGCTCCGGGTCGTTCAGGCGGAACTGCACCAGCCGCCGGTTCAAACCGGCCTCCTTCTTCCTCAGCACGGCATCGCGGCCGAGAAAATCGCCCTTGGCGGTCTTCACCGCGAAGCCAAGACCGGCCTCCAGCACATTGTCCTCGTCGGTAATGTCGTGGCCGAAGTGCCGAAAGGCCTTTTCGATGCGGCAGGAATCCAGCGTGTGCAGACCGCAAAGCTTCAGGCCGACATCGACGCCGGCCTCCTCGATCGCCTCGAAGACGTGTGCTGCCTGATCGGTCGAGACATAAAGCTCCCAGCCGAGTTCGCCGACATAGGTGACACGATGGGCGCGGGCCAGCCCCATGCCGATTTCTATCTCCTGAAACGTCCCGAATGGATTGGTTTCGTTGGAAAAATCGTTCGGACTCAGCTTTTGAATCAGCGTCCTCGAATCCGGACCCATCAGGCAGAGCACGGCTTCGGCAGCGGTGACATCGGTGATGACGACGAATTCATCGGCTAGGTGTCTTCTTAGCCACGCGAGATCGCGCTGCAGCGTGGCGCCGGGCACGACGAGGAAGAACGCCGTTTCAGACAGCCGCGAGACGGTGAGATCGCTCTCGATACCGCCGCGCTGGTTGAGCATCTGGGTGTAGACGATCTTGCCCGGGGCCACATCCATATCGTTGGCGCAAAGCTTTTGCAGGAAGGCACAGGCATCGCGCCCTTCGACGCGGATCTTGCCGAACGAGGTCATGTCGAACAGGCCGACGCCGTTTCGGACGGCCAGATGTTCCTCGCGCTGGTTGTCGAACCAGTTCTGCCGCTTCCATGAATAGCGATATTCGCGCTCCTGGCCGGGCCTAGCGAACCAGTTGGCGCGCTCCCAGCCGGCGACCTCGCCGAACACCGCGCCGCGCGCCTTCAGATGCTCGTACAGAGGGGAGCGCCTGATGTTCCGCGAGGTCGCCATCTGGCGGTAGGGGAAATGATCGGCATAGAGCAGGCCGAGCGTTTCGGAGACGCGCTCTTTCAGGTAACGGCGGTTCTTCTGGAAAGGCTGAGCGCGGCGGATATCGACTTCCCAGAGATCGAAGGGCGCTTCACCGTCGTTGATCCATTGCGCCAGCGCCATGCCGGCGCCGCCGGAGGAAACGATGCCGATCGAATTGTAGCCGGTCGCCATCCAGTAGCCGGAAAGCTCCGGCGCCTCGCCGAGATAGTAGCGGTCGTCAGGCGTAAAACTCTCGGGACCATTGAAGAAGGTGTGGATGCCGGCGCTGGCCAGCATCGGCATGCGGTTGACGCCCATTTCGAGGATCGGCTCGAAATGCTCGAAATCCTCCGGCAACTGGTCGAAGCAGAAATCCTCACGGATGCCGTCCATGCCCCAGGGCTTGGCCACCGGCTCGAAGGCGCCGAGCATCATCTTGCCGGCGTCTTCCTTGTAGTAGGCGCATTCGTCCGGCACGCGCAGCACCGGGAGGCGGGTCAGGCCGGGGATCGGCTCGGTGACGAGATAGAAATGCTCGCAGGCATGCAGCGGGATGGTGACGCCGTTCTGGCGACCGAGCTCGCGCGCCCACATGCCGGCGCAATTGACGACGACATCGGCTTCGATCATGCCTTGCTCGTCGCCTTGCGTCCAGGACACGCCGGTGACGCGGCCATCCCGGGTATGGACCTTGGTGACCTTCACGTTCTCGACGATCGTCGCACCACGCTGGCGCGCACCCTTGGCCAGCGCCATGGCGATGTTGGCCGGGTCGCATTGGCCGTCGAGTGGCAGATGCACGGCGCCAACCACATCGGAAATGTTGAGATGCGGGTACATGTCCTTGACTTCATCAGGCGAAATCTCACGCACGTCGACATCGAACGCGCGGGCGAGAGACGCCTGCCTATAAATCTCGTGCTTGCGCTCCTCGGTCAGCGCCACGGTGATCGAGCCGACCTGGCGCATGCCGGTGCCGACATCGGTCTCCGCTTCCAGCTTGACGTAGAGGTCGGCCGAATATTTCGCCAGCCGGGTCATGTTCTGCGAGCCGCGCAACTGGCCGATCAGGCCGGCGGCGTGCCATGTCGTGCCCGATGTCAGCTGCTTGCGTTCGAGCAGCACGATGTCAGTCCAGCCGAGCTTGGCCAGATGGTAGGCGACCGAGCAGCCGGAGACGCCGCCGCCGATGATGACGGCCCTTGCTTTCGTAGGGATGGTTTTCGGGGGCAGGGCGCTCATGCGGCCTCGCGGCGATAGGTGGAAGCGAAGCGACGCAGCCGAAGGGCTGCTTCCAAAAGTATCGCCTCGGGCTGGCAGAGGCTGACGCGAATGTGGCCGGCGGCCGCCTCGCCGAAGCTCGAGCCGGGCATCACGCCGACCTTTTCCTTGTCGAGAAACGCCCAGGCGAATTTCTCGTCGTCCGGCTCGATGGCTGATATGTCGAGCATGACATACATGCCGCCCTCCGAACCGCGCACGGTGACGTTGTTCATGCCGCGCATGGCATCCAGGACGACGGTGCGCCTTGCGGCATAGCGTTCGGCGATCTCCTTGACGCCGTAGCCGTTTTCGAGTGCCTCGGCGCAAGCGAGGCTAATGAAGGCCGGCAGGCCGTAAGTCGTCACCAGATTGAGGCTGGTCAGCAGTGAGATCATCTGTTCGGGCCCGGTCAGCCAGCCCATGCGCCAGCCGGTCATGCCGTGGCTCTTCGACATGGAATTGATGACCAGCGTGCGTTCCGCCATGCCGGGCAGCGAACGCGGCGAGATATGCTCGCCGCCGCCCAGCGTCCAATAGACCTCATCCGACAGCAGCCAGAGGTCATGTTCCCGGCAGATCTGCGCCAGCTCTTCCAGCCGCTGGCGCGAATAGACGGCACCCGTCGGATTGTTCGGCGTGTTGATGAGGATGGCGCGCGTGTTCGGCCGAAGGGCCGCGCGAATGTCGGCGGCTCGCGGCTGAAACCCGTCCTCGGCGGGTGTCTCGACCACGGTGAAATCGGCGCCCGCTGCACTGAACGTATTGGGGTAGGTCGCGTAATAGGGCGCGACCACGATGGCATGGTCGCCCTGGTCGAGAACGGCCTGCACCGCCGCGTAAAGCGCAGCCTGGCCGCCCGGAGTGGCGATGACCTGGTCGGGGTTGGTCGCAACGCCAGTGCACGCGGTCGAGGCCGCCGCCATTGCCTTGCGCAGGCGCGGAATGCCAGGAAGCGGGGTGTAGTGGTGGTTGCTGGCGCGAACTGCGGTCACGCAGGCTTCGATCGTTTGCGCCGGCGTGTCGAAATCGTGGTCGCCGACCGACAGCATGATGATGTCCTCGCCGGCCTCCTTGCGTTTCCAGGCAGCGAAATGGACCTCCCAGCCATCCTTGCCGGAAGGCACGATGCCGGAAATGCGCGATGATGGTCTGGGCACTATGCTACTCCCGAAATTTCGTAGCCGGCCTGTTCGAGCCGGTCGCGCAAGGTGGCAATATGGGGCGGTCCGACTTCGCAGCAGCCGCCGACGATGTCGGCGCCGGCCTCGACCCAGCCGACCGCCTGGCCGGCATAGGCATCCGGATCAAGGTCGTGGCGGGCGTGCAGCACTTCCACGGTACCGCCGTGCTTAAGTGCCTCGACCGAGGTGAAGCCATTGGCATAGGCGCCAACCGGGCCGCCGAGGCCGATCAGTTCGGGCAGCGCTGCAGCAATCGCTTCGGGCCGGCAGCAATTGATCAGTCTGGCTGCGACCGGCAGGCTGTCGAGAGCGCTCGCTGCCGCCGCTATGGTTTCGCCGCTACGCAGGCGCGGTGCGCCGTGATCGGCGAGCGTCCACGACACCCATACAGGCTTGCCGCTTTCCGACGCCGCGGTGACAGCCGCGCGCGCCTCCTCGGCCGACGCCATGGTCTCGCACAGGAACAGATCGACGCCGTCAGCCTGCTCGGCAACGATGCGGCGGTAGATGTCGAGCGTATCCTGGAAGGATATCGTCAGTGCCGGGGCGTAGCTGCCGAACAGGGGAGACAGGCAGCCGGCGATCGCCGCGTCGCCGGCCTGGTCGCGAGCCTGCTTTGCCAGTTCTATGCCGCGCTTCTGCAGCGGCTTGAACAACTCTTCCGCGCCCTCGCGCGCCAGCCGCTCGGGGGTTGCGGAATAGGTGTTGATGGTGATGACACGGGCGCCGGCTCGGATGAACTCCGCATGCAGGTCGCGCACCAGGTCCGGTTCGTCGATTAGTACCCTGGCCGACCACAGCGGGGTGGGCTCGGACTTGCTGCGGCGTACCAGTTCCTGGCCCATGCCGCCGTCGGTGAGAATCACGGTCTTCATGCTCTCAGTCTCTCGTTCTTTGGATCCCACAGCGGTTCGTCCTTCTGCACGACCGCCTTGAAACGCTCGCCGAAGATCTCGACCTCGACCGCGGTTCCCGGCTCGGTGAGGTCGGCGCGCAGCATGCCTGGCGCGATCGACTTGTCGATGCGATGACCCCAACCGCCGGACGTCGTCTCGCCGACGATCCGGCCGTCATGCCACAGCGTCGACATGGAGGGGGCGTCGCAGTCGCCGGGATTTTCGACGACCAGCGTGACGAAACGCTTCTTCACGCCCTGCTGCTTCTCGTTCTGCAACGCCGCCTTGCCGCGGAAGTCGGGCTTATCCCATTTGACGAAGCGCTCCAGCCCACCCTGCAGGATCGAATAGTCAGTCGACAGGTCGCCCCTCCAGGCGCGGTAACCCTTTTCAAGCCGCAGCGAATCCAGCGCATACATGCCGAACGGCTTCAAGCCATGCTTTTGCCCGGCCGCCCAGACGGCGTCGAAGACGGCGGCGGTGTCGTCGACCTTGGTGTGGATTTCCCAGCCGAGTTCGCCGGCGAAGGACACGCGCACCAGCCTTGCCCAACGGCCGGCGATTGTTGTCTCCTGGTGCGTCAGCCAGGGCAGAGCAAGGTCTGCGGCGCAGACATCGGCGAGGATTTTTCGCGAGTTGGGCCCGGTGAGGATCTGCGTGGAGTATTCCTCGGTCCGGTCTACCAGCTTGAATGAAGCGTCCTTGGGCATGCGCCATTTCAGCCATTCGAAATCGTGCCACTGCGCCACCGCGGCGGTGATCAGCGTCATGTGATCTTCGTCGTGACGAACCACCGACATCTCGGTGACGATGCGGCCCTTGTCGTCGGCAAAGTAGACGAGGCCGATGCGGCCGGGTTTCGGCACCAGCCCGGTGACCTGCTGGCTCAACCATTCCGCAGCGCCGGGACCGTCTAGGTTGAAGCGGGAAAAACCAGGCAGGTCCAGAATGCCGGCGGCGTCGCGCACGGCGAGGCATTCTTCGCGGACGCGATGCTGCCAGGGTCCGTCACGGCGGAAGGTCAGCGTCGCGGCTTCCGAAACATCGTCGCCGGCTTGCGCGTACCAGGTGGCGCGCTCCCAGCCATTATAGGCGTCGAACCGGGCGCCGAGCGCCTTGATGCGATCATGGATCGGCGACAGTTTGCGGTCGCGCCCAGCCGGCCAGGCATGACGCGGGAATTGGATGGCATATTCGTTGCCGTAGATTTCCATGCCCTTGGCGACGCAGTAATCCGGGGCCGAGGCAAAGCTGGTGAAGCGACGCGGATCGCAGGACCACATGTCCCATTCCCTCTGGCCCTCCGTCACCCATTCCGCCAGCACCTTGCCGGCGCCGCCGCCCTGGGCGATGCCGAAGGTGAAGACGCAGGCCTCGAAGGCGTTCGGCACGCCGGGCATCGGGCCGATCAGCGGATTGCCGTCCGGCGCGTAAGGGATCGGGCCGTTGATGACCTTGGACAATCCGGCAGTGCCGAGAATCGGCACGCGGGCAACGGCATCGGCCAGATAGTCCTCCAGCCGGTCGAGATCGTCGGGGAATAGCTGGAATGAAAAATCGTCTGGCATCGGGTCGTTGTGGCCGACCCAATGCGCACGGCAATTGCGCTCATAGGGGCCGAGATTCATGCCGTTCTTTTCCTGGCGCAGATAATAGGAGGTGTCGACATCGCGCAGCAGCGGCAGTTTCTTGCCTTGCTCCTTCGACCATGCGGCCAGTTCGGGGATTTCTTCGAACAGGATATATTGATGACTCATCACCATCATCGGCACATCGCGGCCGAACATCCTGCCGACTTCGGCCGCACGGTAGCCGGCGGCATTGACGACGATCTCGCAGCGAATCTCGCCCTGCGCGGTCTCGACCACCCACTCGTCCTTCTCGCGGCGCAAGCCGGTGGCCGGACAGAAGCGAATGATCTTCGCACCCATGTCGCGGGCGCCCTTGGCCAGCGCCTGGGTCAGCTGCGCCGGGTCGATGTCGCCGTCGCTGGGATCGTAGAGCGCGCCCCTCAGCTCATGCGTTTCGATGAACGGATAGCGGCGCTTGATCTCGTCGAGCCCCACCACATCGATGTCCATGCCCTGATAGCGGCCCATGCCCTTGGCGCGCTGGAACTCCTGCATGCGCTCCTGCGTATGGGCAAGACGCAGCGAGCCGGTGACATGATAGTTCATGGGATAGTCGACTTCGTCGGCCAGCCCGCGATAGAGCTCCGTCGAATAGCGCTGCATGTTCATCAGCGACCATGACGAGGAGAAGGTCGGCACGTTGCCGGCTGCATGCCAGGTCGAGCCGGAGGTGAGCTCGTTCTTTTCCAGGAGCACGCAGTCGGTCCAGCCCGCCTTGGCGAGATGATAGAGCGAGGAGGCGCCGATGACACCGCCTCCGATGATCACCACACGTGCCGTGGTCGGCAAACCGGCCATATTCTTCTCCAAACCTCTAGTAAACAGGTGGCGAAACCACCCAGATGACCACGGCCGGCTCCGCTCCAGGATTGCGCCAGCGGAACGGCTTGCCGTCGAAGCGAAAGGAGTCGCCCTCACCAAGCCGGTGCCAGACGCCTGATATCTCGATGTCGAAGCTGCCGGAAGCGACATACCCGGCTTCCTCCGTCGGCCGGCGCGCCTCGGTCTTCAGCTCAGCACCCGGCGCGAAGACCGAACGCAGCATCTCGAAGCTACCGCCAAGATCAGGCGAAAGAAGCTCCTCCACCAGGCCGGAATCGCTTGTGCCAAGCGTGCGGCGGCTGCCGGCGCGCACGACCACGCCGCGCTCGTTCTCAACGGGCACGTCGTGGCTGAAGAACAGGCTGACCGGCACGCCGAACAATTCCGCGAAGGCTCTGAGATCGCTGAGCGATGGTATCGACAGGCCGCGCTCCACCTGACTGACCCAGCCGACGGAGCGGCCGAGTTTCAGGGCGATCTCGACAAGCGTCAGACCGCGCGCCCTGCGCAGCGCCCTGATATCGCCGGCCAGCAGCCGTTCGCGGTTTTCCTGCTCCGATCTGACGGCGGTTGAGGGCAAAGCCATTTCTCTTGGTGAAAATTCCTCTGGTGAAAAATTCCCCATTGGTGAAAAATTTGGGGCAAATTTCATGAGAGATCAGGTTCGTGAAAGAATCAAGAGGATTTTCATGAGCCACAAGATTTGCTTGCGCCATTTTGGCGGTTCAGGCAAAGGCTCGGCCACGAACGGCGAGTGAGGGCGCCCGGTCGAGGCTTGCGATAGAGCGCCACGCGTCAAACTGGACCCGTAATGGTGCTCTCTCATTTTCTGGACGGCGCATGATCCTTTCCGGAATCGATTCCGGTTTCCGGGTCACGCGCAAAGGGACGCCCATGCTGGAAAACAGGACTACAATTACAGATGATGCAGCGATCGTAGACGAGGCGATCACGTCGCGCCGTTCGGTGCGCGCCTTTCTGCCCGATATGGTCGACGATGAGACCATCCGCGCCATTCTCTCGGTTGCCGCGCGCGCGCCTTCGGGCACCAATATGCAGCCCTGGCGGGTCTACGTGACCAAGGGCGAGGTCAAGCAGCGAATCACTGACGCCATCCTCAACTCCGGCATCCGTGCCGAAAAGGCCGAGTGGGACGAGTATCGCTACTATCCCGACCAGTTCTTCGAACCCTATCTCACCCGGCGGCGGGCCAACGGCTTCGGCCTCTACAGCGTGCTCGGCATCGGCCGGCGTGAGGTCGACAGGATGCGCGCGCAGCACGACCGCAACTTCGTCTTCTTCGACGCGCCGGTCGGCATGATCTTCACCGTCGACCGCCGGCTGAACAAGGGGTCATGGATCGATTACGGCATGTTCCTGCAGAACATCATGGTGGCGGCACGGGGCAGGGGCCTGCACACTTGTCCGCAGGCGGCCTTTGCACCTTATCACAAGCAGATCAGGCCGGTGCTCAACATCCCCGACGAGGAGATCGTCGTCTGCGGCATGGCGCTCGGCCATGAGGACACATCCAAGCCCGAAAACGAGTTCCGCACCGACCGCGCGCCGCTGGAAGAGTGGGTGACGTTCGCCAAATGAGGTGGCGCCAAGTGAGGTGACGACGCGCCGTCTCGGTCTACTGCACTTCGTAGCCGACTTCCTCGCTGGCGTGACAGAGCGCCTTCCAGAACGAGCGCGCAAACGAGCGGAATACATAGATGTCGAACTGGTCGGCGCCGGTGCGCTGGATCTGGGCGAAGACGTCATGATGCATGGTGGAACGGCCGGCACCGACCGGGAAGGCCGGCAGCGCGAAGTCGATGGCGAAGAATTTCGCCAGCACCCATTCGGCTTTCGGCCCTGCAATGCGGATCGCGGTGCGGCCATGCGACAGGTCGGTCACCGTGCCGATCGCCGGGGTGACGACGCCGGCAAAGGCCGAGACCAGGCCCTCGGCCTCATCGACCACGGTGAATTTTCCGGGCGCAAAACCGAACACCGACCTCACGCCATCGGTGCTGCCGGCGCCGGCGCCATCGGGCAGAGCAAGGCCGGTCACGGTGTGGATGCCGGCGATCAAGTTCTTCTCCTGGCCCGGCCAGGCAGCGAGCTGCAGGATCGATCCCGGCCTGGTTTCGGAGAGGATGACATCGGGGCCGTGTTCGAAATCGCCGTGCGAGCCGGTGCGCAGTTCCGGCTCAAGCGGGGCCGGCTCAAGCGGTGATTGGCGCTCAACCATGCATGCGGCTCCCGTCCGGATCAAAGAAGTGGTTGGAGACGATCTCGACCGGGCCGAACCGGTTGCGCAGGGGATCGGAGATATGGGCGCGCGTGCCGCGCCGTGCCATGCCGTCCTTGACCAAAGCGAGCGCGATGTACTTGCCGAGCGCCGGCGAATAACAGCAAGCAGTGATGTGGCCGATCGAATCGTGCGGATTGGCTTCGTCAAGGTCCTCGACGATATGCGCGCCGCCGTTGAGCGGCTGGTTGTCCAGCGAAATCAGGCCGACAAGTTCCAGACGGCCGGGCGCGATCAGGCCCTCGCGATCCATCATCGCCGAGCCGATGAAGGGCTTCTTCTTGGACAGCATCCAGTCGAGATGCAGGTCACGTGCCGTGGTGCGGCCGTCGATCTCGGCGCCGGTGACGTGACCTTTCTCGATGCGCATCGTGCCCAGCGCCTCAAGCCCATAAGTCACCAGCCCGAACGGCTTGCCGGCTTCGATCAACGCTTCCCAGACATGGGTGCCGTACCCGGCGCCCGAGTAAACTTCGAAGGCCATTTCGCCGGAGAAGGAAAGCCGGCAGATCATCACGGGCACGCCTGATATCTTGCCGTGCACGATGCCCATGAAAGGCAGGGCGGCGTTGTCGACGGCAGTGCCGGTGACGCAAGCAGCAAGAATGGCTCGCGCCTTTGGCCCGCCGATCGCCGCACCTGCCCATTCGTCGGTCACCGAAGTGACATGGACCCTCAACTCCGGCCAGACGACGTCGAGGAAATACTCCAGATGCTGCATCACCTTGCCGGCATTGGCCGTGGTGGTGGTCATCAAGAAGTCCTGTTGGCCGAGCCGCCACGTCGTGCCGTCGTCGAAGGCGAGGCCGTCCTCGCGCAGCATCAGCCCGTAGCGAGCCTTGCCGACGGCCAGCGTCGAGAACATGTTGGTGTAGACCCGGTCGAGGAATTCCGCCGCGTCCGGACCCTGTACGGCGATCTTGCCCAGTGTCGAGACATCGACGATACCGGCGCTCTCTCTGGTTGCTTTGGCTTCGCGCACATAGGCCTGCTCGATTGTTTCGCCGGCATGGCCGTAGATCATCGGGCGATACCAGAGGCCGGCCGAATACATGGTCGCGCCGTTGGCGACGTGCCAGTCATGCATCGGCGTCAGCCGCTCGGGCCGCAGGTCGCCGAACCGTTCGGCGGCCAGCGAGCCGATCGACACGGCCGAAAAGGGTGGGCGAAAGCGCGTCGTGCCGACTTCCGGAATCGGCTTGCCCAATGCTTCGGCCATGATGGCTAGCCCGAGTATGTTGGAGCTCTTGCCCTGGTCGGTCGCCATGCCGAGCGTGGTGTAACGCTTCAGATGCTCGACCGAGATGAACCCTTCGCGATGCGCCAGTCGCACATCCTCCGCCGTCACGTCGTGCTGGAAATCGACGAAGCTTTTTCCATCGGCCTTGATTTCGAACACAGGCGCCGGATCGGGATCGCCGGGGGCGGCTTCGACGACCGGCAAGGCCGTTGGCGTGCCCGTTCCACCCGCAGCGGAAAGGCCGGCGGCGCGGCCTTCGGCGATTGCCTCGGCGGTGGAAAAGCTGCCGGTGAAGGCGCCGGCGCCAATCCATTGCTGGGTTGGCTTCGGTGGCAGGAAGGCCTGTCGGGCGGCATTCCATTCCGCTTTGGCGCCGGCCTGGCTGGCCAGATGGATGGTCGGCGACCAGCCGCCCGACATCAGCAGGCAGTCGGCTTGAATGCTGCGCGCCTCGCCAGCAAGTGCGCCGTTGGTCATGTCGAAGCGCTGGACCTTGATGCCGGATAACGCCTTGCCGCCTTCGGTGGCGACCACGGCGTGACCGGAAAGGCTCTTGGCCTCCGCTTCGTCGGCGAGCTCGCGCATCTCGCTCGAAAGCTCCGTCCGCACGTCGACGATGGCGACGATCGCGGCACCGGCCTTCTTCAGTGCAAGGGCGGAGCGATAGGCGCTGTCATTGTTGGTGAAGAGCGCGATCCTGTTGCCCGCCAGCACGCCGTACTCGTTGGCGTAGCGCTCGGCGGCATGCGCCAGCATCACACCCGGCCGGTCGTTGCCCGGAAACACCAGCGGCCGCTCGAAGGAGCCGGTGGCCAGCACCACCGACTTGGCGCGTATGATCCAGTAGCGATGGCGCGGTTCGCCCTTGCCGGGCCTCTCCTTATGGTCGGTGACCCGTTCGAGCGCGGCGAGCGTGTTGCCGTCGTAATAGCCCCAGACCGTGGTGCGCGGCAGCAGGCGGACATTGTCATAGCCTTCGAGCTGGCCGGCGGCTCGCGCTGCCCAGTCGGCGGCCGGCATGCCGTCGATCGTCTCGCCTGACCAGTTGGCCGAGCCGCCGAAATGCGGTTCGAGCTCGCTGAGGATGACACGCGCGCCCTGATCGGCTGCTGCCCTGGCGGCCATCAGCCCGGCCGGACCGGAGCCGACCACCAGCACATCGCAGAAGGCGTTCATCCGCTCATAACGCGCCGTGTCGGCAGCGGTCCCGGCGCGGCCGAGACCGGCGGCCCGGCGGATGAAATGCTCGCAGAACATCCAGAAACGCGTGCTCTTCAGCGGGCCGATCGCGGGTCCCATGAAGGTCTTGTAATAGAAGCCGGCGGACAGAAGCTTGCCGCCGAGCTGGTTGGCGGCGTTGATATCCCAGGCCAGCGACGGAAAGCGGTTCTGGCTGACAGCGGTCAGCCCGTCATAGATCTCGACCATGGTCGCGGCGATGTTCGGCTCGCGAACCTCGCCCCGCAACACCGTCACCAGGGCGTTCGGTTCCTCGACGCCTGCTGTCAGCACGCCGCGCGGGCGGTGATATTTGAACGAGCGTCCGAACAGTGTGACGCCATTGGCCAGCAACGCTGAGGCAAGCGTGTCGCCGGCATGGCCGGTGTAAGGCGCGCCGTCGAAGGTGAACCGGATGGTTCGCAGCCGGTCGACCCGACCGCCGGCATCGGTGCGGCGCGGGCTCATGTCTTGCCCTCCGCCTTGTGCCGAGCAGCGACTTTGTGGTCGCCGCGCGCAAAGGCGACGCTGGAGATCTCGTGTGTCAGCGTGTTGCGCACAACCCTGAGATGGGCGCGGCAGCCGCCGGAATGCTGCCAGATCTCGTTGTGGTCACCCGCCGGATTCAACCGATCGTAGACATAGGCGTTCCAGGCATCGAGGTTTTGCGAGGCGGGCTGAGGGCGCTCGCGGTTGCCGTCACCCTGGTAGGTGAACTCGATGACGTCGCGCGGGCCGCAATAGGGACAGGTAATCAGCATGCGATTGTATCTTCTTGTTTGACCATGATCATGGCCGAAAAACCGAATTCCACTTTTTGCTACGCTGACCTTCGGTTTGCGATCATGGTCTAGTGCAGCCGCGGCGTTGCGCCCTGGCCCTTGTCGTCGATCACCAGGCCGCGATGGAAGCGATCCAGCGTGAAGGGTGCGTTGAAGGCGTGCGGTTCATCTTTGGCGATGGTCCAGGCAAAGCACCAGCCGGAGGCAGGCGTCGCCTTGAAGCCGCCGTAGCACCAGCCGCAATTGAGATACATCCCCGGCAGCGGACCGGTGGTGATGATCGGCGAACCGTCCATCGACATATCGCAGACGCCGCCCCAGGAGCGCAGCATGCGGACGCGGGCGAGACCCGGAAACAGCGCCAGCATCTCGCTCATCACCTCATCGACAACAGGCAAACTGCCGCGCTGGGCGTAGCTGTTGTAGCCCTCGAGGTCGCCGCCATAGACAAGGCCGCCCTTGTCCGACTGCGACATGTAGAAATGGCCCATGCCGAAGGTCAGGACGGTATCGATGAACGGCTTCAGCGACTCCGTCACGAAGGCCTGCAGCACATGGCTCTCGATCGGCATCGTATCGATGCCGGCGAGTCGCATGACTTGCCCGGTGCTGCCGGCGACCGCGACCGCCACCTTCCTGGCGCGGATCTCGCCCCGCGAGGTCGTGACGCCGATGATGCGGTCGCCGTCGCGCAGGAAGCCGGTGACCTCGCAATTCTCGATAATGTCGACGCCACGGCGGTCGGCACCGCGCGCATAGCCCCAGGCGACGGCATCGTGGCGGGCGGTGCCGGCACGCCGCTGCATCAGGCCGCCGACGATTGGGAAGCGCGCTGTGGCGGAGACGTCCAGCGCCGGCACCAGGCGCGCGATCTCGGCCGTGGTCATCAGTTCGGCGTCGACGCCGAGATGGCGCATGGCGTTGCCGCGGCGGGCAAAATCGTCGAGCTGGGCGGGTGTGTGCGCGAGATTGAGGCAGCCGCGCTGCGAGAACATGACGTTATAGTTGAGGTCGTGCGACAGGTTCTCCCACAGCTTCATCGAATGTTCGTAGAAGCGGGTGTTGGCCGGCAGCAGGTAGTTGGAGCGGACGGCCGTCGTGTTGCGGCCGACATTGCCGGAGCCGAGCCACCCCTTCTCCAGCACAGCGACATTGGTGATGCCGTGCTCCTTGGCGAGATAATAGGCGGTCGACAGGCCATGGCCGCCGCCGCCGATGACGATCACGTCATAGGACGCCTTCGGGGCCGGCTTGCGCCAGGCCGGTTTCCAGTCCTTGTTGCCGGTCAGCGCGTTTTTGAGAAGCGAGAAGGCCGAATATTCCGCCATTCTTCTGGTTATCCGTTCTGGCTTTTTGTCATCCGTTTTGGGCGATGCGGCACACTATAGAGCAGGCCGGTGCCGCAAAGCCAATATTGCGCCATTGCTTTTCGACTGGCCGACTCCGAAATCGACGGGCAGAGCGGGACGGCTTGCTCCCTGGTATGAGCGTCTTTATCAAGGACGAGCTTTAGAACGCCTTGCCGCCTGTGAGTCGCCAAACGATCATGCTTTTCCGACTGCTCCGCTTCGTTCTGGTCCTGGCGATCGTTGCCTCGGCGCCGCTGTCGCTTGATGCGGCGGCGCAGGAGCTTGACCAGGCTCCGTCCGGGGTCGTCGCCGACCAGCAGAAAATCCTGCAGGACCTGACGGCGAGGACCGACAATCTCGAAAAGAAAATCCAGGAGGACGGTGACGACGACGCCAGCCTTGTCGATATCCGCCTGCAGCTCGAGGAAATGTCGCGAGGTGCGCTGAACAGCGCGCTTGCCTTCCGCCCGCGCCTTTCGGAGATCAACGCAAGGCTCGATCAGCTCGGGGCGCCGCCGGCCGCGGGCCAGCCACCCGAACCCGACATCGTGATCAGCGAACGCCAGGCGCTGGCGTCCGAAAAGGCCGAGATCAACGCTGTCATTGCCGCGGCGCAAAACCTGTCGATCCGCATCAGCGGCCTCATCGCCAAGATCGCCAATATGCGCAGCGAGCTGTTTCGCAATCTGCTCACCAAGCGCTACGTGCTGTCCGACGCTCTGAGCCCGCAAGTCATTTCCGACGCCAACGATGAATTTACCGGCTTCTACAAGGCGGTGTCGTCCTGGCTGACCTTCGCCTTCAAGTTCAAGTTCCAGGCCGTGCTGGCCGCGACCTTGACGGCACTTTCTCTGGCGGCGGTGCTTTTTGTCGGTGGACGGCGTCTGTTCGGGCGTGTCTTCGAAGCAGACCCTTCCGTTGAGGATCCGTCCTATCTCAGCCGGCTGTCGGTCGCGTTCTGGTCGACATTGCTGCCGACGCTGGCGGTCGGCGTCTTCCTCGTCTCGACCGTGTTTTTTTTCAACTACTACAACGTGTTGCGCGGCGACATTGGCGTTTTCCTGAATGCGCTGGTCGCCGTCATCGCGGTGGTGTTCTGCGTCAACCGGCTGACCAATGCGGCGCTGGAGCCGCGGCTGCCGAACTGGCGGCTCATCCCCGTTGAAACCGGCCCGGCACGCTGGCTGGTGCGGCTGACGACCGCCATGGCGGTGGTGATCGGCGTCAACAATTTCCTGTCGGTCGTCAACGACAAGATGGGCTCGCCGCTGTCGCTGACCATCGCCAGAAGTTTTGTCGCCACCATAATCGTCGGCGTCATCCTGATCCTGATGGGGCTGCTGAAACCGTTCAAGGCCACCGACGGAAGCTGGCGTCCCTGGCCGGCGTGGCTACGCTACACGGCCGTGGCGATCGGCCTTTTCACCATTGCCACTGCGCTGCTCGGCTATATCGGCCTCGCCATCTTCGTCTCACTGCAAGTCGTGGTCACCGGCACCATTCTGGTCACCGCCTATATCGGCTTTCTGTCGGCGCGGGCGATCAGCGAGGAAGGCGGCTTTGCCAATACGTCGATCGGGCGCTGGCTATCGACCAATTCCAGTTATGAGGAGTCCGCGCTCGACCAGCTCGGCCTGGTCGTCAGCGTCGCCATCAACCTGATGATCGTGCTGGTGTTCCTGCCGCTGATCCTGTTGATGTGGGGCTTCCAGCCCGGCGACATCCAGGCTTGGGGCTACAAGCTGGCGACGGGCCTCACCATAGGCTCGGTGACGATCTCGGTGACCGGCATCCTGACCGGCATCATTGTCTTCATCATCGGTTATTTCCTGACGCGCTGGTTCCAGGGCTGGCTCGACGGCTCGGTGATGGCGCGCGGCAAGGTCGATACCGGCGTGCGCAACTCGATCCGGCTGGCGGTCGGCTATGCCGGCGTCGCGCTCGCAGCACTTGTCGGCGTCTCGGCGGCGGGCATCGATCTCTCCAACCTGGCGCTTGTCGCCGGCGCCCTGTCGCTCGGTATCGGCTTTGGCCTGCAGAATGTCGTCTCCAACTTCGTCTCCGGTCTGATCCTTTTGGCCGAGCGGCCGTTCAAGGTCGGCGATTGGATCGTCGCCGGCGACATCAGCGGCACGGTCAAGAAGATCAGCGTGCGCGCTACCGAGATCGAGACGTTCCAGCGGCAGTCGGTGATCCTGCCCAATTCAAACCTGATCAACAATGCCGTCGGCAACTGGACGCACCGCAACAAACTCGGTCGCATCGACATCAAGGTCGGCATCGCCTACGGCAGCGATGTCAAGCAGGCCCATGCTGTCCTTTTGGAGATTGCGCGCGGCCATCCGCTGGTGCTGAAAAATCCCGAACCCTTCGTGCTGTTCACCAATTTCGGGCCGGCCGCTCTCGAATTCGAGATCCGCGTGTTTCTGGCCGACGTGATGAACGGCAACATCGTGCAGAACGACATCCGGTTTGCCGTCCTCGATGAGTTCGCCGACCAGCATATCGAAATTCCGTCGGCGCCGCGCGCCGTCGTCGAGACCAAGAAGCATGAGGCTTGGCCGATCGATGACGACCAGATCGAGGCTGAATTCGCCGAGCAGGAACGCAAGGCGGCTGAAGCCGCGGCCGAAACGAAACGCCTGGCTAGATCCGGGCGCAAGACCCGCAAGCCGGATCCCGATTGAAGGCTGACATCCAAGCAAAAGCGTGGAAGGCGGATCACCCTAGAAGTTTATGTGAGCGAGTTGATCTGACGGATAGGTTCTTGAGAGGTGATGCCGGTTCTGCTCGTCAGTGTATCCGAGGAGCTTTCCCGATAGCCATTCCAACTGCGGGCACCAGGCGCCGCGGTGTAGAAGCTCGAGAAGCAGCGAAAAGGCTTCCACTCTCCATGCTTCGCCCTCGCGGGCGTAGAAATAATAGTCGATGTTGAGCCGGGTTCCTCCCGGTCCTTTTGCTTCGAAAGTTCGGAGATGCTCGGACAGCGTTCCATTTGCAACATGGGTCGCGAAGTCCTGATTGGCCAATGCATCGGATTTTTCAAAGCCGTCCACGCGCTCGTGGGCGAACATCGCAAAGGGCTTGGCCCCAGCAAGCATCATCTCCAGTTCACGGTTGGCGTGCGGCGGGTATGGATAAGGCTTTTTGCCATTCATGTATTTCAATTCCCAACACTGCTGTGGAACGACACGGCGCTCCGGCTGAACGTTCCGAAAACCAATTGCGGCATGAATGCGGCATTCAGTTGCCGTTCAGCTTGCATCTCATATAAGCTCACATGCAAAGGGCGAGAATGCCTTGCGAAATGCAACAGAGGCGGTGGAAACACCGATACTGCAAATGTGGAAGTCTCTCGTCGCCGCCATCGCTTTTCTTGCCGTGGGCGGTTCAGCCTTCGCCGCCAGCGCGACCAATAAGGACGCCGAGACCCGCACGCTCGTCGTGACCGAAGGCGGTGGCAAAACGGAGCTGGCGCTGGCCGCCGGCGAAACCGCGGAATTCTGCCCGACCGGCTGTTTCGTTACCATGCCGAATGGTGATCTCGAGGCGCTGACCGGTTCGGAAACAATCGAAATTTCGGGCGGGATCGCCCGTATCAAGTAACCGCGTCAAGCAAGTTGACGACTTGATTCTGAAGGCCGGGCAACTGCCCGGCCTTTTATCGTTTCGGGACATCGAAACTTAACGATGAAGGGGGAAATACCGTCACGCAAACCAGGCCGGACTGGGCGTTTTAACGTTCGCTGCGCTGTTCCCCGTTATACCGAGCCAAAGACGCCGAAGCACGGCGCGGGTTTTGGATCGGCGCATGATCCTTTCCGAAAATCGGTTTTGGGGTCATGCGCTTTTAGGCGGGGCAACGGAAAATGGACGCGCGGTCGGACAGGAACGCAATCCCGCTTGCGGTCGATCTCGACGGCACGCTGATCGCGACGGACCTGTTGTGGGAAGGGCTGTTCATCCTTCTCAAGAAGAATCCGCTCTATATCTTCCTCGTGCCGTTCTGGCTCGCCGGCGGGCCGGCGCGGTTGAAGCAAGCCATCGCGCAGCGCATCGACATCGATCCTGCGTCGCTGCCTTACCGCGAGGCGCTGCTTCAGCGCCTTCGCATTGAACATGGCGAAGGCCGCCAGATCGTGCTGGCGACCGGTACGCCGCGCAAATTCGCGGAGGCGATCGCAGCATATCTCGGGATATTCGATCGCGTCCTGGCGACCGACGGCCCCCACAACATGACTTCAGGCAGAAAGCGCGCCTCGCTTGTCGCCGCCTATGGCGATGGCGGCTTCGACTATGCCGGCAACAGCCGGCACGATCTTAGGGTATTCGACGCCGCGCGCACAGCAATCGTCGTCGCGCCCGACCGCCATGCCGCGCGTTGGCAGGCGGCGCACAATGCCGAAATGATGCCGGCGCCGAAGCCGACATTCAGAACCATCGTCAAGATGCTGCGCGTTCATCAGTGGCTGAAGAACTCGCTGATCGCGGTGCCGATGGTGCTGTCGCACGAATACTTCAACGCCGACATGATCTGGAAATGCTTGCTGGCATTCGTCTCGTTCAGCGCCGTGGCTTCCGCCATCTACATCCTCAACGATTTCTTCGATCTCGCGCTCGATCGCAAACACCTGACCAAGCGCAACCGGCCATTCGCCAGTGGCGCGCTGTCGATCCCGTTCGGCCTCGGTTCGATGATGGTGCTGCTTGTAATAGGTGTCGGCGCAGGGCTCCTGCTGCCGATCGAATTCCTCGGCGCGCTCGGCGGCTACATGGTCATCACCACCGCCTATTCGCTGTCGTTCAAGCGTATGCTTCTGATCGATGTGCTGACACTGGCCGGTCTCTACACAATCCGCGTTCTGGCGGGCGCCGCGGCGACCGGCGTCGACGTCTCGTTCTGGCTGCTGGCCTTCTCGATCTTCTTTTTCCTGTCGCTGGCGCTGGTGAAGCGTTTTGTCGAACTGCGCACGACCGCCATTCCGGCCGGCGAGCGCATCGCCGGCCGCGGCTACCGCACCGAAGACCAGGAGATCGTCGCCCAGGCTGGCATGGCCTCGGCCTTTTCCTCGGCACTGGTGCTGGCGCTCTATATGGACAGCGTTGCGGTGCGCGTACTCTATCCCCACCCGTGGCTGGTCTGGCCCCTGGCCCCGATCGTGCTTTATTTGACCATACGCGTCTGGATTCTCGCCCGCCGCGACGAGATGCACGACGATCCGGTCGTCTTCATCATCCGCGACTGGCGCAGCCAGATCGTCGTGCTCATCGGTGCCGTGTTTCTGGTCGCCGGAGGCTGGTAGGCGTGGCGAAGGAGCGATTCCAGAGCTTCGGCCTTGCCACGCCGCCGGCACTCGATGTGATCCCGGCGGACGAGGCTGTTGCGCTGCTGAAGAGCGGCAAGACGACAAGAAACGCCTTGCTCGCCTACGGCAATGGCCGCTCCTACGGCGATTCCTGCCAGAACGAGGCCGGCATGGTCGTCGATATGCGGCCGCTGAACAGGGTCCGCGCCTTCAATGCCGAGACCGGCGTGATCGAGGCCGAGGCTGGCGTGCTTCTGTCCGACATCATCGCCCATGCAGCGGCATACGGCTTCTTTCCGGCGGTCGTTCCGGGTACGCAGTTCGTCACGCTGGGCGGTGCCATCGCCAATGACGTTCACGGCAAGAACCATCACCGGCGCGGCACCTTCGGCTGCCATGTCGAATCCTTCACGCTGCTCAGATCGGATGGACGGACCCACTACTGCTCGGCCACCGACAACGCACGCCTGTTTGCGGCAACGATCGGCGGCATGGGGCTGACCGGACTGATCCTGTCCGCATCGATCCGGCTGATGCGGGTGCCATCGCTCGATATCGTCGAGAAGGCGACGCCATTCCGCGACCTCGGCGAATTCTTCGAGCTTGCAGAAGCGGCCGACCAGGCCAACGAATACGTCGTCGCCTGGATCGACCAGCTTGCCGGCGGCCACGGCCGCGGGCGCGGGTTGCTGTTCACCAGCAATCATGCCGAGCATGGCTCCCATGTGGCCTTGCGTGCCGGCGGAAATCTTTCGGTGCCGTTCCAGCCGCCGTTCAACGTGCTTAACCGGCCGTTCCTGACTGCCTTCAACGCCGTCTACCGGTGGAAGAAAGGCCGGTCCACAGCGCCGCGCCAGGTCGGCTACCAGGGTTTCTTCTTTCCGCTCGACGGCGTCAGCAACTGGAACCGGCTCTACGGACCGAACGGGCTTTTCCAGCACCAGAGCGTGATGCCGGAAGACGTCGCGCGCCGAGTGGTGCCGGCGCTGCTTGCGGCGGCAAAACGAGCGGGGCAGGGCTCGTTCCTCACGGTCCTGAAGCGCTTCGGCTCGATTCGGTCGCCGGCACTGCTGTCGTTCCCACGACCGGGTTTCACGCTGACGCTGGATTTTCCTAACCGTGGCCGGGCGACGCTGGCGCTGCTGAAGGAGCTCGACCACGTGACGATCGAGGCCGGTGGCGCGGTCAATCCTTACAAGGACGCCCGCATGGGCGCCGACGTTTTCGCCGCTTCCTTCCCGGAATGGCAATGCCTCGAAGCCATTCGCGACCCCGCCTTCATGTCGAGTTTCTGGGCGCGAACGGCGAAAAAGCTCGAGGCTGGGTGCGGAGCCGCCGAGCCGCAGAATAGATAAAAATCGAATGGTTCGTGGTTAACGGATCGAGATGGCTAAGGTTTGCTTAAGGTGCTTTGTGCTTCACGAAATGTTTGCTGGTTTGTAATAGAACTGTTGAAGGGTTTGGCGGAAAGAAACATGAAATACATCGTCTTCATTCTGTTCACTGTCATGACCAATGCTGCCGCGCAGCTCATGCTGAAGCAAGGCATGATGTCGCTCGGCCCGATCTCCTTCGAGGGCACCAATCCGTTGCTGAAGCTATTGCAGATTGTTTTCAGCCCGTGGGTTTTCTTCGGCCTGTGCACCTTCGTCATCTCGATGGCGTCGCACCTCTATGTGCTGTCCAAGGTCGAGCTTAGCTTCGCTTATCCGTTCCTCAGCCTCGCCTATGTCGCCGTTGCGATCTTCGCCTATTTCATCTTCCGCGAAGACCTCAATGCCTGGCGCGTCGCCGGCATCGCCTTCATCTGCGTCGGCACGGTGCTGATCGCCCAAAGTGGCCGGGATTTGGGCGGGCACGAGGACGAGACGGCTGGCCTTTCCCCCGACAAGATTCACACCAGCGGGATCGTTCGATGAGACATGTGATCTTCGGCGGCGACGGTTTCGTCGGCCGCCATCTTGCCCCGAAACTTCTGGCCGACGGCGAGGAGGTGGTTGTCGCCGACATCGCCAGGAGCGACCTGCCGCATTACCGTTCGGTCCGATATGTCAGGTGCGACGTCACCGATCCGGGCTCGGTCGCGTCGGTCGGGCTGAAGGCCGACGACATGGTCTACAATCTGTCGGCGAAAATGCTGTCGCCGATCCAGGTGCGCGCCAAGCGCCACGAATTCTTCTTTCCCGTGAATTTCCACGGCACCGGGCACATCATGCAGGCGATGGACAGTGCCGGCGCGCCCAAGCTCGTCCATTTCACGACTGACATGATCTACGGCCACACGGTCACCCAACCGATGACCGAGGAGCACCCGGTCGCGCCACTCGGCGAATATGGCTGGTCGAAGCAGAAGACCGAGGAACTTGCCGCCGAATGGCGCAAGCGCGGCATGTCGATCTCGCTGTTTCGGCCGCGCCTGATCATCGGCCCCGGCCGCCTCGGCATCCTCGAAAAGCTATTCAAGCTGATAGACTGGAGCCTTCCGGTGCCGATGATCGGCTCGGGCAAGAACCCGTATCAGTTCATCTCGGTGTTCGACTGCGCCGAGGCGGCGCGCGCCGCCTGGAAGGCTGGAGTGCCTGATGAGGCCTATAATCTCGGCTCGCTCAACCCGCCCCCGGTCCGGAAGCTGCTCGGCGACCTGATCAGGCATGCCGGTTCGAAATCGATCCTGATTCCGACACCGGGCTGGGCGGTCAAGCGCACGCTCGATCTGCTCGACCTCTTGAACATGCCGATCATGGATCCGGAGCAGTATCTGATCGCCGACGAGGATTGCGTGCTCGATGTGTCCAAGGCCGAACGCCAGCTCGGCTGGGTGCCGCAGTATCGCGACGAGGACATGCTGATCGCCGCATACAGCGAATATCGCGCCAAGAAAGGCGGCCATGCCGTCGCCGCCAAACATGTGCCCGCCGAGTGAAGGGCCAGAGGAGACTCTTGAGATGACCGTCATGACCAAGCCAGATCACACGACTGCGCGTACCACGGTCAGCGCGCCGGCGCTTTCGCCCGCCACCATCGCCAAGCCCGATTTGATCAGCGTCGAGCAGGCCAAGGCGATGGATGTCGCCCGCATGACCGACCTGTTCAAGGCGCATCTCAACCCCGGCCAGCTGCATTTCATGAAGCTGCTCGGCTTCCACAAGATCAAGATCGAGCGCGCCGAAGGCATGTTCTACATCGACCAGAACGGCCGCAAGATCCTGGATTTCTTCGGCGGCTTCGGCTCGCTGGCCTTCGGCCATAATCATCCGCGCCTTCTCGAAGCGCGCAAAAAGTTCCAGGACGAGAAGCGGCAGGAGATCGCCATCGCCTTCATGTCGCAATATGCGGCCGCCCTGGCGCACAATCTCGCCAAATGCTCGCCCGGCGACCTCGACATGGTGTTTCTGGGCTCGTCTGGCTCGGAAGCCATGGAGGCGGCGGTGAAGCTCGCCGAGCGCGCCGCGGGCCCGAAGCGGCCGAAAATCGTCTATGCCGAGAATTCGTTTCACGGCAAGACCAAGGGCGTGCTGGCGATCACCGACGGCGCGCTCTACCGCGCCGACTTCAAGGTCGCCGACAACGTCGTGCGCATCCAGTTCGCCGACATCGAAGCGGTCGAGCGCGCCTTCCGCTCCGATCCAGAGGTCGGCGTCATCGTGCTGGAAACCATCCAGGGCGGTGGCGGCATCATCCAGGCGCCTGCCGAATACTGGCAGAAGCTGCGCGCACTTTGCGACCAGTATGGCGTGCTGTGGGTGGCCGACGAGGTGCAGTGCGGCTATGGACGCTCCGGCCGCTTCTATGCCTTCGAGCATTACGGCGTCGTTCCTGATGTGACGGCGCTGGCAAAGTCGCTCGGCGGCGGCAAGGCGGCGGTCGGCGCGATGATCGCCAGGCGCGAGGTCTACATGAAGGCCTATGGCACGCCGAAAACGGCGATGATCCACGCCATGGCCACCTTCGGCGGCATGGGCGAGGCCTGCGTCACCTCGATCGAGGCGCTCAACGTGCTTTACGACGAGGGGCTGATCGACAACGCCGCGGTCACCGGCGACTACCTGCTGCAACGCCTGCAGGCGCTCCAGGAGAAATATCCCAAGATCATCAAGGACGTGCGCGGCAAGGGCTTTATGATCGGGCTGGAGTTCCACGATTTTTCGCAGACCCTGCCGATGGTGCTGCGGCCGGTGGTCAGCGTGCTCGACGAGAAGCTGAAGGGATCCTTGTCCGGTTTCGTTGGAGCGCTGCTGCTGCGCGATTACGACGTGCTCGTCGCCTTCACCGAGTACAACCGCAACGTCATCCGTCTCGAACCGCCGCTGATCTGCCAGCGCGAACATGTCGACCGCTTTGTCGAGGCGCTCGACAGCCTGTTGTCGCGCGGCATCGTGTCGATCGTGAAGGATTTCGTCAAAAGCCAGGTCCGCTAGCCAGGTCCGCTGAACGAAACCATGCTGACCAAATCTCCCGTTCCGACAAACCTGCTCGACCGGCTCACCGAGGCCGGTCTGGCATGGGGCGAGGGCACCTATGCGCGTCTTGCCGCACCGATCGGGGCGGCTGCCTTCGCGCTCTACATCCTGCTGATCGCCGTGACGGCATGGTTCATCCCCGACACCAATTGGGACATGCTGCCCTATCTCGCGATCGCCGAGGAGGGCACCTATCCCGATGTGCAGGCGCTGCACGACTATGCCTACGGCACGGTCAGGGACGGTGTGTCGGCGGGTGACTATAAGACACTGGTTGATGATGGCGGCGGCTTCCGCAGTCATATGGCCGGGAATGCCGCCGATTTCCATTCGTTGCTCGGCATGTACCGGGTCAAGTTCCTCTACGCCGAAATCCTTTCGACGATGAGTTCTGTGATGTCGCCGGTCGCGGCGATACGCGCGGTCTCGGTGTTGTCAGTGCTGCTGTTCGGTGCGATCGCGCTGCTCTGGCTGCGGTCCGAAGGCGCGCTGGCGCTGGCGCCGGTTGTCGGCGCAGTGCTGATGATGGCCGAATTTGGCGACGCGGCGCGGGCTGCGACGCCGGATCTGCTGTGCTCGGCGCTGTTCCTCGGTGGGCTCTACGCCCACGTGCGGGGTCGCGAGGTGGCCACCGCAATCCTTCTCTTCCTCGCCTTCATGGCGCGGCCCGACACCATCGTCTTCCTCACCGTCTTTGCCATGCTGCTGGTCGCCTTCCGGCAGAAGGCGTGGGGCGCGCTGGCCGGGTTTGCCGCTTCACTGGTCGCCTATTTCGCCATCTCGCATTGGGCGCAGCATCCCGGCTGGTGGCCGCATCTGTGGTTCTCCATTATCGAGCAGCACTATAATATGAATGGTTTTGATCCACCGTTCTCGGCTGTCGCCTATCTCCGGGCTTTTGCCGCCTCATTGGTCCGCGCCGTCAGCCTGAACAACTGGGTCGGCGTCTCGGTCCTGGCGTTGGCGGGGTGGTATGCCTCAAGCCGCGCCGGCTTCAAGCTCGACCGCCGCGCCGGCATCCTGTTTGCGGCATTGGTGCTCGGCGTGTTGGCGAAGTTCACCGTCTTCCCGATCCACGACACCCGCATCTACTTTCCCAATTTGATCCCGCCGTTCCTGCTGCTCGCCGGCCCCTTCATGGCGCTGTGGGCGAGCATCAAAGGGCATCGCGCCGCAGTGTTGCACGTCGTTCCTGTCGATAAACCATGAGTTCCGTCTCCAGCCTGTAGCGCATCGTTTTTCCTTGAAACAGCTGATCTCAACTGCGGTGCCACGCGTCCTTTTTGGGCGCGGAAAGGATGCCGTAGAACTTGTTTCTTCGCATGATCCAGCGAAAATCGATTCCGATCTTTCGGGGTCATGCGCCGGGGTCGCGCCGCACCTGCAGCGTGTCGCAAACAGGCGGTAGCGCGATGGCCGTCGCCTGCATATTGTGCGCCGATCAAGCGGGCGCCCGGCGCCCGCAGCAGCACTTTTGGAGTCGCGGGCATGGCAGGGTTTCCGGAAAAGGCGAAGGTCGTCATCGTCGGGCTAGGCGGCATTGTCGGTGCATCGGTCGCCCACCACCTGATCGAGCGCGGATGGGACGACATCGTCGGCATCGACAAATCAGGAATCCCGACCGATATCGGCTCGACAGCGCACGCCTCCGACTTCTGCTACACGACCAGCCATGATTTCCTGTCGTGCTGGACGACGCTCTACTCCATCGATTTCTACGAAAAGATGGGCCATTACGCCCGGATCGGCGGCCTCGAGGTCGCCCGCGTCGGCGATGACGCCCGCATGGAGGAGATCAAGCGCAAGATCGCCTCGGCAAAGGCTTTCGGCACACGTGCCCGCCTGATCGATCCGGCCGAGATCAAGCAGAAGTTCCCGCTGATCGAAGAGCAGATGGTGCAGGGCGGCCTATGGGATCCCGATGCCGGCCTCGTCATCCCGCGCTCGCAAACGGTCGCGGGCAAGCTTGTCGACCAGGCGGAAGCCTCCGGCAAACTCAAGGCATTCGCGAACACGCCGGCCAGGTCGCTTATCGTCGAGAATGGTCGCATCAAGGGCGTAGTGACCGATCGCGGCACCATCGAAGCCGACTACGTGATTGTGTGCGCGGGAATCTGGGGCCGGTTGATCGCGGAAATGGTGGGCGAGGACCTGCCGGTCATGCCGATCGACCATCCGCTTACCTTCTTCGGGCCGTATACCGAGTTCGCCGGCACCGGCAAGGAGATCGGCTGGCCGCTGCTACGCGACCAGGGCAACTCGGCCTACATGCGCGACACCGGCGATCCCAAGACCGCCGAAGGCGGGCAGATCGAGTGGGGTTATTACGAGGAGACCAGTCCGCGCCTTTGCCATCCGCGCGACCTTCTGGAGAAGAATGAGGCCCGTCTTTCGCCCTCGCAGCGCGACCTCGACATGGAGCAGATCCTGGCACCGCTCGAGCGCGCCATGGAACTGACGCCGATCTTGGGCGAACTGGGCTACAATGAGAGCCATTCCTTCAACGGGCTTCTGCAGGTGACGGCAGACGGCGGCCCCTCCATGGGCGAGAGCCAGAAGGTGCGGGGGCTGTGGTATGCCGTCGCGATCTGGGTCAAGGACGGCCCCGGCATGGGCAAGCTCATCGCCGACTGGATAACGGACGGCCGGACGTCGATCGACCACCACGCCATCGACTATTCGCGCTTCTATCCGCACCAGACGAAGGAGCAGTTCATCTGGGACCGCTGCACCGAAACGGCGATGAAGGTCTACAACCCAGCGGTCCATCCGCGAGAGCCGTTCTCCAAGGCTCGCAACGTGCGCCGCTCGCCTTTCTGGGAGCGCGAGAAGGAACTCGGCGGCCATTTCATGGAACTCGGCGGTTGGGAGCGCGCCCATGGCTATGCCGCCAACGAGCACCTGCTCGAGAAATACGGCAACCGGGTGCCGGTGCGCGAAAATGAGTGGGACAACCGCCATTTCTGGCGCGTCTCCAATGCCGAGCATCTCGCCATGAGCGAGGACTGCGGCATCGTCAACCTGTCGCATTTCGCCATGTACGACGTGGAAGGCCCGGATCATGTCGCGCTGATGGAATGGTTGTGCGCGGCAAAGATCGGCGGCGACGGCAATATTGGCAAAGGCATCTACACGCATTTCCTCGACGATGAAGGCATGGTGCGCGCCGACCTGACCGTCATCCGCATGGCCGACCGCTGCCGCGTCATCGACGGCGCCGATGCCGGCCCGCGCGACTTCCACTACATGCGCCGGACGGCAGAAGATAAAGGGTTCGACGTCACCATTACCGACGTGACCGAGAAGTACGTGACCGTCGGCATCTGGGGTCCGAACGCGCGTTCGACCTTGCAGAAGGTCGTGGAGGACCCGAATGGCCTGACGCCAGAGAATTTCCCCTTTGCTGCGATCAGGCCTGTCAGGATCGCCGGCAAGGACGTGACCGCTTTCCGCATCTCCTATGTCGGCGAGCAGGGCTGGGAACTGCACATGCGATACGAAGACGGCCTGGCCGTATGGGACGCGTTGCGTTCGACCGGCGTGATGGCTTTTGGCGTCGAGACCTATGCCAACAGCCGCCGCATGGAGAAGAGCCTGCGCCTGCAGAACGCGGATCTTTTGACCGAGTACAATCTGCTGGAGGCCGATCTCGCCCGCCCGAAGGTCAAGGAGGCCGATTTCAGCGGCAAGGCAAAGCATCTGGAATATCGCGCCCGCGCACATCAGCCGGCCATGCTTTGCACGCTCGTCATGACGGATAATGTCGATTCCAGGGGCGTTGCCCGTTACCCGGTCGGCACGATGCCGGTGATGGATCCGCAAACGGGCGAGACGCTGGTCGACGAACTCGGCCGCCGATCTTTCACGACCTCGGTGGCCTACGGCCCGACCATCGGCAAGAACATCGCGCTCGCCTATCTGCCCTGGGCGTATTGCCAGGAGGGCCGCAAGCTGAACGTCGAATATTTCGGCGAGAAATACCCGGTCGAAGTCGCCGCCGTCGGCTACAGGCCGCTCTACGACCCGGAGAACCTCAATCCACGCAGCTGATCGTGGGTTGATCCTCCCACAATAGGGGTGAGAGGCGGACTCGCAAAAATGTGAACGCAAGGACTTAGCCCAGCGCCGGGCTTTTCGCTTTGTGGCGCGACGATTCTCGCTTACCTTGCGGCATGTCTGCTTTTTCCCGCGCAAGACATCTCCTCCCAGGCGCCGCCGCGCTGGTGCTGATGCTCGTTCAGGTGCCGGAATCCCGTGCCGCCGAGCCCGTCGATATCGAACTGGTGCTGGCGGTCGACGTTTCGCTTTCGATGTCGCCTGCCGAACTCGAAATCCAGCGGCGCGGCTATGTCGCGGCGCTGACGCACGACACGGTGCTGCAGGCCATAGCCGATGGCGCCTACGGCAAGATTGCCGTCACCTATGTCGAATGGGCCGGCACGACCTGGCAGCACGTCATCGTGCCGTGGACGGTGATCGCCAACCGTGCGGACGCCGAGCGCGTGGTCGAACAGCTCTCCGCCCATGCGCCCAACAGCGCCCGGCGCACCTCGATTTCCGGTGCCTTGCAATTCGGCAACGATCTCTTCGCCGAAAGCGGCTTTCAGGGTGTCAAGCGCGTCATCGACATTTCAGGCGATGGCCCCAACAATCAAGGTGCTCCCGTCGACATCATCCGTGACGAACTGGTCAAGCAAGGCATCACCATCAACGGCCTGCCGCTGATGACCCGGAGCGGCTTCACCAGCGTCTACGACGTCAACTATCTCGACCGCTACTACACCGACTGCGTCATCGGTGGGCCCGGCGCGTTCATGATCCCGGTCAATGAGTGGACGCAGTTTCCCGAAGCGATCCGCCGCAAGCTGGTGCTCGAGCTTGCTGGGCCTGCCTCACCGCAATGGGCGGCGGAAGAAGCGGCGCATCCGCCAGTGGTGCCGGCTCAAGACAAGCCGGCCACCGACTGCCAGGTCGGCGAGAAAATGTGGCGCGACCGAAGCTGGATGTTCGACAGCCGCTAGAGCATCGGACGCGCTAGACTTGGCGAGCCGGGAGGTGGCGTCTACACCATCCAGGATATTGCCTTGTCTACGCGACCAGCAACTGCTTGCGATCGACGCGCTCCTGCTGCGGCGAGCGCGCATAGAGCTCGCGGTAGCATTTGGAGAAATGCGAGGCGGAGACGAAGCCGCAAGCGACTGCCACTTCGACGACCGGCATCGATGATTGGATCAGCAAGTGCCGGGCCCGGTCGAGGCGGATTTCCAGATAGTAGCGGGCAGGCGATCGTCCCATCTCGGTGCGGAACAGGCGCTCGATCTGACGGCGCGACAGGTCGACATGGTCGGCAATCTCGATCAATGACAGCGGCTCGGACAGGTTTGCTTCCATCAATTCGATGATGGTCAGCACCTTGGAGTTCTGTACGCCAAGGCGTGCGCGCAGCGGCAGGCGCTGGCGATCGGTCGGGCTGCGTACGCGGTCAGTCAAAACCTGCTCGCAGACCCGGTTAACGAGATTGTCGTCGAAATCGTCGCCGATCAGCTTCAGCATCATATCGAGCGCCGCGGTGCCGCCGGCGCAGGTATAGATGTTCTGGTCGATCTCGAAGAGGTCGGCAAAGACATTGGCCTTCGGGAACGCTTCGGAAAAGCCCGGCAGGTTCTCCCAATGAATGGCGCAGCGCTTGTTGGACAACAGGCCGGCGGCGGCCAGTATATGTGCGCCAGTGCACAGGCCGCCGATGGCGACGCCTCGGTTGTATTCCTCGCGCAGCCAGGCGAAGGCCGATCTGTTCTGGTAGCGCTCGACATTGATGCCGCTGCAAACGACCGCCATGTTCGGCCGTTCGGGGCCGGACATCTTCTTGCGTTCGTCCTCCAGCGAGGTGTTGACGGCGCATTCGACGCCGTTCGAGGCGCGCACCGGCTTGCCGTCGATGCTGGCGAGCCGCCAGCGGTAGGCCTCGTAGCCGAGCATCCGGTTGGCCGAGCGCAACGGATCGAGCGCCGTTGCAAAGGCGATCATGGTGAAATCGGGGACCAGGAAGAATACAAACGATCGCCTGATCGGATGATTTACGACGTTCACAGGGTAACCCTCACGCTGTAATGGCGCGAACAGGATGTCGCGATCAGCATAGCGACATCAGGAAAAACCTTTCCTGTCAATCGGCTAGGCGGCAACGGAGAGACTTTATTTGCGACATGGGTCGCAAATGGGCAATCGCTATGCGATGACGGCCCCAACATGCTGCCGGATTGAGCATATGCCGCATGTGGTCGGGGCATGACCAAGCACGCTGCCTCGGCAAACCGAAGCGGCGCTGTGATCAACTTCGAAGCAGCAGCAGGGAGCGCGGCTTGCGAGCTTGTCAGATCAGGCGACGAAGCCGAGGCGTGCAGCGGCCATAGCACCGGTCTGGCCCGGCATGGTGTTGGCAAGGCGCTGGCGCTCGAGCGCGGTCGTCAGGTTCATTTCACGGCGAGGAAAAAGGCGGGCAAAAAGCTTCATGATCATCTCCATTCGGTTGCTCAGACGGGTCGCCTTCGCTTGATGGAGTGGGGCAGCTCGTTGGCTGGCGCTGATATAGGCTTACGTGAGGGGAAACTAAATCGCAAAAGCGAAGCACTTGTTATGAAAAGCGACACGGAATGCGACAAATTTGGGCAACTGCCAAGTTTTGTGATTGTTTACAAGGCGCTAGCTCGAATGCCGGCTGCTATGCAGCCTGTTCATATGCGACATGCAGCGGCGACATGGCTCGAAAAAACATTTGAATGCAAATAAAAAGGCCTGCCGGACATGATCTGCGCGGCAGGCCTTCAGCTTTGAATACACACGATCTATTTTACTCCACCAGCCCAGGATCCAACGCCATAGCGAGTGCCGGTCTTGGTGTCGGCGGCTTCAGGCCAGCCGATATCCTTCTGCAGTTCGATCGGCAGAGAGCGGATGGCGCGTTCGGTCTGGTAGCGGGCGCGGGCCGCGCTGAATTCGGTCGCGATGCGGCCGATGGATGACAGGATGGACATTTTCATTCTCCTTTATGTTGGTCGGGAGGTTGCCGGTCGCTCCGCGTACGAAGCGCTACTTCAGGTTTGTTTCAGCTTCATTTCGTGTCGATTGCAGATCCGTGTCGTGGGCGTTTCAAGGCCGCTTCGATACGGCTGCCTTCGATGAGTTGACTATCCTCCTAAAGTGATGTTCAATCAAACGAAATGGAATGATAGTTTGCATCAGAAAAATTGAAGGTCGATCCCAATGAACGCCCCACTCAATCATCCGTTGCCGCTGCTCGATCTCGACGTTTTGCGCACCTTTGTGGCGATCGCCGAAACCGGCAGTTTCACCACCGCCGCCAATGCCGTCTTCCGCACGCCGTCGGCTGTTTCCATGCAAATCAAGAAGCTGGAGGACATTCTCGGCCGCTCCGTGTTTGCGCGCGACGCGCGTTCGGTGACGCTGACCACGGACGGCGAGATGCTGCTCGGCTACGCCCGCCGGCTGTTGTCGATCAACCGCGAGGTGGTGTCGAAGTTCATCATCCCCGACATTGTCGGGGTGGTGCGGCTCGGCTCGCCGGATGATTATGGCGAGCGCGTGCTGCCGCATGTGCTGAAGCGTTTTGCACAGTCGCATCCTTCGATTGCAGTCGACGTCACCATCGACCAGAGCATCAATCTGCGCCGGCGTATGGACGACCGGGCACTCGACATCACGCTTCTCACCAATTCCTACAAGACCAGCGCGCTCGGCGCCGAAGTGCTGCTCACTGAACCCATCGTCTGGGCCGGCGCCAAGGGCGGCTGCGCGCATCTGCGCGAGCCGCTGCCGGTGTCATTGTGGGAAGAGGGCTGTGCCTGGCGGGCCGGGGCGCTCGAGGCGCTCGGCCGTGAGGGCCGCAACTATCGCGTCGCCTATATGAGCGCGCACACGGCCGGCCAGCGCGCCGCGATCATGTCCGACCTCGCGGTGGCACCGCTGCCGAAATCGTTCCTCGGCAGCGACATGGTCGAGCTTTGCCCGAAGGACGGCATGCCGGATATCGGCACCTACAATCTGGCCATGGTCGTGGCGCCGGACGCCAGCGCGCCGGTGAAGGCGGTCGCCGACCACATACGCGCGACCTTCGAAGTGTTCAGGGAAACCGGGAAATTTTGATTCAGGGCCTCAACGGCGTCGCCAGGTTGTGAGCGGTGACGCCGCGATCTGTCCTTTGCAGCGACAATTCGCCGGCCTTGGCGTGATAGCTCTCGGTTTCGCTGATTAAGAACGCCACGATGCTGTCTCGTGCGCGCCGCGCTTCTGGCATGTCGATCAGCGGCCAGACGTGGAACATGCCTTGCTCGTGCACGACCTCTATCTCGACACCGGCGGCACGGGCCTTTTGCGCGAAGATCAGATTGTCGGGGGTTAGCATATCGCGTGAACCGGTCAGAAGCAGCGTTTTCGGCAACACCGAGAGGTCACCGTAAAGCGGACTGATGCGCCAGTCGCTAGGATCTATGCCGGCACTGTAGAGCCGGACCGCCTCCAGCCCGCCAGAAATTCCCAGCCACGGATCGTAGCGTTCCGCCTCGAACACTTCGGGGTTGGCGAGCGACACGTCGAGCCCGGGCGAAATCAGCACATGGCGCGACGGCAAGGGCAGGGCGGCTTTCGCGGCCATCATGGTCAGCACTACGGCCATGTTGCCGCCGGCGGAATCGCCCATGAAGACGATGTCCTGCGCTTCCGTTTCGTCGAGCAGCTGACGGTAAGCCTTGCCGACCATGCCGAACATAGCGTGGAAATCGTGTTCGGGAGCAATGGGATAGATCGGCACGGTGATACCGAAGCCCAGCCGGTTGGCCATATCGGCGATCAGTCCCCAGTGATAGGGCGTGATTTGAAAGACATAGGCTCCGCCATGCAGGTAGAGGATCCGCTTTCGCTCGCCGGTCTTTGGCGCGATCTCGTAGACGGGAAAGCCGTCCACGCTGCGCGTCGTGATCTCGAAACGCGATCGCAGCGATGCGGGCGGCTGATGGTTCTCCGTCTTGCGTGCGTAGGCAATCCAGCGCTGCAGGTTTTCCGGGCTGGAGAATGCTTTCTTGCGGCTATACCTGAGCACGAAGGAAACGACGTGGCTTTTGATACTGGGCATGCGGACACACGGACTTCGGCTGAGCCGACTAAGAGAACCCCTCGCTCTCGAAGATTGTGCCTTCGCTCAGAATGTCAAGATTTGCGCTGAGACAACACGGCGGTGTGATCTGCTTGGCAGCGCCGGGGCAGCAGTACGGCGAGTAGGCGACCGTCGCGTGCCGCCGGAGCCGAATGACTGCTCCCGCGCTTGGCCAGCAGCTTGCATTTGTCGGCGAAGGTCATCAGCGCGCCGAACCCAGAAGCAGGGTCGAGAAGGTGACCTGCGGGTCGTTGCGCGGCGACACGGGCCAGCCGATGTCCTTCTGAATTTCGGGCGGCAGGCTGTTAAGGGCCCGGACGGACTTGTTCCTTTTGTGTGCATTCTTGATGGCCATACCATAGCGGCCGAGGCTTTCGAACATCGACATCTTCATCTCCCTTGGAGTGCTGCGGCGGCTGAAAGTTATTTCCTGCCTGCCGTTCGATGCCGGTTAAATGCGCCGCGCGTGTATCTGGTGGATTTCACGAAAAACAGCGCCTTGTTTCAGCTTGGGCTGATCCGGAAACATTTGCATGCAAACGAGAATGAGGGCGAAGTGCCGCTTTTAGCAGCGGGAGGCTACCCCCGGCCGCGCCGGGCGGCGTGGCCTTCGCGCGAACGACGCCGTGGGGCTGCATCGCCGGCAATGCCGTCCTCGCTCACCGTTTTGCGCGGCGGCAGTTTCACCGCCGCCGATAGCTTCGGGAACGGGTCGACCTTGTTCGGCAGGGCCATGGCATAGACGAAATGCTCCTGGAATCTCGGCTCCAGCGCGGTCTCGATCTTCTCGATCCGGCTCACCGTCTCCTCGATCTCGCGGCGATAGCCGCGGTTCAAGAGCGCCATGCGCGCACCGGCACCGGCGGCATTGCCGACGGCCGAGACCTTGTCGAGATCGCAGTCGGGGATCAGTCCCAGCACCATGGCGTATTTCGGATCGATGAAGGAGCCGAAGGCGCCGGCGAAGTGGATGCGGTCGACATGATCGGTGTGCTGCTTTTCCATCAACAGCTTGGTGCCGGCATAAAGCGCGGCCTTGGCGAGTTGGATGGCGCGCACGTCGGTCTGGGTGATGGTGATCCTGGGCTCACCTTCCTTCAGCACGTAGGAGAAGGTGCGGCCATTGGCGGTGACTCGCGGCGAGCGGGCGGAGAGCCCACCGTCGACGACGCCGTCCTCGGAGATGATGCCGGCCAGATACATCTCGGCGACCACCTCGATGATGCCGGAGCCGCAGATGCCGGTGACGCCGGTTGCCTGGACGCTGTCGAGGAAGCCAGGCTCGTCGGACCACAGTTCCGAGCCGATGACGCGGTATTTCGGCTCTAGCGTGTCGGGATCGATGCGCACGCGCTCGATGGCGCCGGGCGCGGCGCGCTGGCCGCCGGAGATTTCCGCGCCCTCAAAGGCCGGACCGGTGGGCGAGGAAGCTGCTACGACCCGCTGGCGATTGCCGAGCACGATCTCGGCATTGGTGCCGACATCGACGATCAGCATCATCTCGTCCTGGCGGTGGGGGCCTTCCGACAGTGTCACCGCGGCCGCGTCGGCGCCGACATGGCCGGCAATGCACGGCAGCATGTAGAGCCTGGCGCCCTGGTTGAGCTTCAGGCCGATATCCGACGCCTTGATGTGCACGGCACCCGAGACGGCCAGCGCAAAGGGCGCGCCGCCGAGTTCGGTCGGGTCGATGCCGAGGAACAGATGGTGCATGATCGGATTGCCGACGAAGACGGAATCCAGGATGTCGTTGCGCTGGACTTTGCCTTCCGCGCACACCTTGTCGACGAGACCCGAGATCGCCTCGCGCACCGCGACCGTCATGCCTTCGCGACCGTCCGGGTTCATCATCACATAGGAAACACGGCTCATCAGATCCTCGCCGAAGCGGATCTGCGGGTTCGACGTGCCAGACGAGGCGGCGACGCGGCCCGACAGCAGCGATACCAGATGCATGGCGATGGTGGTCGAACCGATATCGCAGGCAAGCCCGTAGGCCTCGTTCTTGAGGCCGGGCCACAAAGAGATGACCCGCGCGGTCTCGCTTTCGGCATCCTTGTGGATGGCGGCGGTCGCCGTCCAATTGCCCTTGCGCAAGATGCCTTGCACCTGCGGCAGCAGATGGAAATCGAAATCGAGGCTCTTGAGCCCCCAATCCTTCATCAGCGCGATCTTCAGGCGATCGAGATCGCCTGATGGATTGTGCATGTCGGGCTCTTCGATCTCGACATAGCACATGTGGATTGCCGAATCGCGGGCGATGACCCTGGTGTCGGCGTCCTTGCGGATGGTTTGTGCGTTGATCACCGTATCCTGCGGCACGTCGACGACGAGATCGCCGAGGATCTGCGCCGAGCAGGACAGGCGGCGCCGTTCGGGAAGGCCGCGCACGCGTTCGTAGCGCTCCTCCTTCGCCCCTTTGGGCGAGATGTGGTCGTTGGAAGAGACGATCTTGTGTTTGGCGAAGTTACCTTCCTGTACCTCGATCTGGCAGCGCCCGCAGGTGGCGCGTCCGCCGCACACGCTCTCGACATAGACGCCGAGCTGGCGTGCGGCATCGAGCACCGGCGTGCCGACCGGAAACCGCCCGCGCTTGCCGGACGGCATGAACAGCACGAGCGGATCGGTGATGTTGGCAGGAGAGTTCACGATTGCGC
Organism: Mesorhizobium sp.; assembly: GCA_004020315.1. Taxonomy (GTDB): domain Bacteria; phylum Pseudomonadota; class Alphaproteobacteria; order Rhizobiales; family Rhizobiaceae; genus Mesorhizobium. Next base: position 124,640 of record SAQG01000002.1, on the reverse strand, counting down.
GCTTATCCTCGGGCCATACGGGCTTCACGGCCGCCGCGCCGACGGCCGCCATTGCCATTGCCTTCGCCCGGCGCATTGACTTGCGTGGGCGCCGCGATCGCCTGGCCGCCTTCGGCCGGCTTGTAGTCCTTGTAGGTCCTGATCCAGTTGGTGCAGTTCTCGTCGGTGCCGTTCAGCACATTGGCGCCGCGCACCGCTTCCATCTCCTGCGGACGAACCGGGTTCATGATCGCCGAGGTCATGCCGGCGCCGATCACCATCGGGATGAACGCGGCGTTGATGCCATGGCGGTGCGGCAGGCCGAACGAGATGTTTGACAGGCCGCAGGTGGTGTTGACCTTGAGCTCTTCACGCAGCCGGCGCAGGAGGGCAAAGACCTGGCGGCCGGCATCGCCCAGCGCGCCGATCGGCATGACCAGCGGATCGACGACCACGTCATGTGCCGGAATGCCGAAATCGGCGCAGCGCTCGACGATCTTCTTGGCGACGGCGAAACGCACGTCTGGATCCATCGAAATGCCCGTCTCGTCATTGGAGATGGCGACAACCGGAACGTTGTACTTTTTGACCAGCGGCAGGATGGCCTCGAGCTTTTCTTCCTCGCCGGTGACGGAGTTGACCAGCGGCCGGCCCTTGGCGACCTTGAGCGCCGCTTCGATCGCAGCGGTCACCGAACTGTCGATCGACAGGGGCAGGTCGACTAGGCCCTGCACGATCTCCAGCGTCTGCACCAGCAGCGCCGGTTCGGTTGCGTTGGGATCGACGGCGGTGACGCCGGCATTGACGTCGAGCATGGTCGCGCCGCAGGCGGCCTGTTCCAGCGCGTCCCTGATGACGGTATCGAAATTACCTGCGATCATCTCAGCCGCGAGCTTCTTGCGCCCGGTTGGATTGATGCGCTCACCGATCACGCAGAAGGGCTGGTCGAAGCCGATAATGATTTCTCGTGTCGCCGAGGCGACGATCGTCCGGGTCATGAAATCTCTCCCTCGTGATATAAAGACTTCTTTATATCGTTTCTGATTTCGATCAAGCGAATGGTGGCCGCCCGCGCATCAATGCGCGGTCTTGACCATGTCGACCTGCGTTTCGGTGATCTCGTCGTGCAATAGGTGGTCGAGCCGGTCGGCGACGAGCTGGTCGTCGCGGCGGATTTCGCGTTTCCAGGGCTGGCGGCCCTTCAGCACGCCCGATTCATCGACGATCTCGGCGACGTATTCCTCCTGGCGGTAGGCCATCACATGGACACCGGAGACGCCGGGAATTTCCTTCACCTCGTTGATGATGTCGATGCAGAGCTGCTTGCCTTCCTTCTTCTGGTCCTGGGCGCCTTCCAGCCGCTTGACGATCGAATCAGGGATGTGAATCCCCGGCACGTTGGAGCGGATCCATTTGGCGGTCTTGGCCGAGGCCAGCGGTCCGACGCCGCACAGGATGAAGCATTTTTCCGTGAAACCGAGATCGCGGACCTGCTGCATGTAGGTGCGGAACATCGGCACGTCGAAGCAGTACTGGCTCTGCACGAACTGCGCGCCGGCCGCGATCTTCTTGCCCAGCCGGTAGGGGCGGAAATCGATCGGCGGCGCGAAAGGGTTGATCGCCGCGCCGAGGAAAAGCTGCGGCGGCGTCGTCAGCTTGCGGCCGGACAGGAACTTGCCGTTGTCGCGCATGATGCGGCAGGTTTCCAGCAGCGACATGCAGTCGAGATCGAATACCGGCTTGGCGCCTGGTTGGTCTCCGGCCTGCACGCCGTCGCCGGTCAGGCACAGCATGTTGGCGACGCCCATCGCCGCCCCGCCCAGCACGTCGCCCTGGATGGCGATGCGGTTCCTGTCGCGGCAGGCGATTTGCATGATCGGAGCATAGCCCATGCGGGTGAGCAACGCACAGATGCCGACCGACGACATGTGGCAGTTAGCGCCCGACGCGTCGACGGCGTTGATGGCGTCGACCCAGCCGTCGAAGATTTTGGCGCGGTTGTAAACGTCTTCTGGATCGGCGCTGTCGGGCGGGTTGAGCTCGGTCGTCACCGCGAACTCGCCGCGCCTCAGGACGCGCTCCAGCCGGCCGCGCGAGGTGTGGCCGGGCAGGGGGTCGAGCGGCAGATGGATGCCGGCCGGGTTCTCGTCGGGCTGACGGCCGATCATGCCGGTGCCCCGGGGTTCGGAGCGTTGCGGGCGGCGTCGCGGGCGGCGGCAGCCTGTGCTGTCACCCGCAGCCATGCCGAGGTTTCGCGCAGCGATTGATCGACCGGCTTCTGCACGTCGAGAATCTTGTCGCCATGCACCATGTTGCGTGAACCTTCCCAGGCCTTGACCCAGACGCACGGCATATCAGGCTCGACCTCGCAATTGCCGTTGGCGCGCACACCGCCGCAAGGGCCATTGCGCAATTGCTTGGGGCAATTCATCGGGCACGACATGCCGGTAGAAGAAAGGATGCACTGACCGCACATGCGGCAGTCGAACATAAAACCCTTGACGCGTTTTTCGACGAATTTGATCGGGCCTTCGACGCGGCCGTAACCGATGCGCTTCCACAGCGGATGGAGAGCCAAGAACATGTCGGAGAACCTGGCGTAGAACCATTCGAGCAGGCGCGAGTGGCGGACGGACCACAGCCTGACCGCGAAGGAACGCTGCACGCGCCGCTGCGGCGACACGTCGGCCGGCTTGTAGTCGGATTTCGGCGCTGCCTTCTTGACCAGAGTGGCCTGAGTAATCGCCGGGGTCGTTTCAGACATCTTCTTTCCCGCCCGCTTTGACCAGAGCGACCAGCCGTTCGCGATCGTATTTCGCGTCGATGTCCTGAAGGGCTTTTTCGGCCTCGCCTTCAAGATCATCGCTGACCGGCACGGGGTCGGCCTTGCGCCATTCGGCCAGGTAGTCGTCGGTGCCGCCGGCGCCGGTGCGCATCGCACACATGTCGATCGCCTCGGTGAAGCGCAGCGGCAGTTCGCGCTTGGCGTTCTGCCGGCCCTTCTTGACGATGACCTGGGCGGGGATGTCGCGCCAGTAGACGACGATCAGATCGGCCATGAATTTCTTACTCCTCGTGACTTCGAGCATTGCCGGAAGCGCTGTTGGGCTGCTTGTTATGGGACGACGCGCGCGCATTCAAAAGCGACGCAATTGGAGGCCGCAAAAGGAAAGGTGAGAGTTTTCGATATTTGGCTTGGTTTGGATCAGCTGGCGCGACGATCGAAGCTGCCGACAAGCTTCCTGTGGAAGCGGACGTAGCCTCGCTCGGTCGTGCGCAGATGTTCGGCGACGATCTGGTGGAAACGCGGCAGGCGATGAAAGGGAACGGCCGGATAGGAATGGTGCTCGGAATGATACGGCATGTTCCACGCCACGAAGCGCACCAGTCTTGTGGTAAAGGTGGTGCGGGTGTTTTCGAGCATATTGGCGACATGTGGGCACAGCGCATGCTCGGCCAGCAGATAGGCCCGCAAGAAGGGCTGGCCGACCAGGACCGGCACAATCCAGACCCACAACAGCAGCACCGACTGCACGGCCAGCGAGGCCGCCAGCAGCGCTGCATAGGCGATCAGGAACCAGCGCGCTTCTGAAATCACCTTGTCGCGACCCTTTTCCGGCACGAAGCCGTCGCAGTTGCGGCCGGCTGCGTTGACGACGATCACGCGTGCCATGCCGGTCCAGTAGGGGACGCCGGAGAGATAGCGCAGATACTGGCCAATGGTCTCCGGTTTCGGGCTTATCAGTTCGGGGTCGTTGTCCGGATCGTGCGTGTGGCGGTGGTGCGCGAAATGAAAATAACGGAACCACGCCGGCGGCAGCAGGATCAGGAAGCCGGTCACAGTGGCGATGGCGCGATTGAGCCACGGCGTCCTGAATGCCGTTTCATGGATTGTCTCGTGCAACAGGGTGAAGAAGAAGACAATCAGGATTCCCTGCGGCAGCATGAGAACCGGCCAGAACGGAATGCGGGCGGCGATCAGCGCACCCAGCACGACAACCAGCCCGCCGTGAACGGCCAGCCGGACAATGCCGGGCCCGTCCAGTTTGGCGGTGAGGTCGCGACGATCCTCGACCGAAAGGCCGGCGATGATGGTGCGGTGGTCGATTTCGCTCATGGGAGCCAAGCTTATCGCCGGGGCGCTGCCCGGTAAATCGGGGCTCATTACCAGACGCCGGTTTTTACGCCGGTCCAGTACCATTGTTTCGAAGGCAGGGCTGCGACGTGGCGCCCGTAAAGACATGCTCTTAGCGCCTGGGATGCTAGACCGCCGGGTTAATCCTGATGATCGGCTTGGGTGTCAGGGCGGCGGGCTCAGCGCCTGAGCTCAAGGACATCGAGCTTCGATTCGTGATAGGGCGCCGGGAACTCGATGCGCCATTCGTTGGCGCTGTTGCGAAAGGCGTAGCCGACCTGGTCGCTTTGCGGGCCGCTGCCATAGGGTTTTGCGGGATCGTTGTTAACATAGAAAGAGCCGAGATAGATCGCGCGCTTTTCGCCGTCGTCGAAGAGACGGCCGTTGGTGCGCTGCGAGCCGGTGAGTTTTTCCAGCATCCAGCCCGAACCATCGTCGCTCACCTTGCACTTGAACCAGCCATAGATGACGAGCGGGCTCAGCCCGCCGACCTTGATGGTGCGGCATTGCCAGTTGCCGGTCAGGTCCTTGTCGGAAAACGAGACCAGCGGCTTTGCCAGCAAGGCGTCGAGCTGCTCGACCTCGGCGGCGTCGCCGGCCTTGGCTTCGTCAAGGGCTGCCTTGCGGGTCTTGTCATATTTGTCGAGTCGCACCTTGTCGGCGGGCGTGATCAGCTTTTGCACCTCGCCATCGGCGAGCGCGGGCAGGGCGAAGCAGACAACGCCTGCGGCGACCAAGAGGCGAGCAATCATGGTGCGTTTCCCGGTCGACGGCTGGAACAGCCTGTTTTCTCGTTTGGCATATAACTTACCCGTTCGCGGCGGCCTGTCATCCGTGCTTAACAGCGGTCAGGTTAAAAGTCGTGGTTTCACCGATGCGGATCTTGCTTACGGGATCGTCAGGCTGGCTGGGCAGCGCGCTCGGGCCGCGCCTGCGGGCCGTTGGCCACGACGTCATCGGTCTTGATCCCGTCCCGTCGGCGCAAACGCAGATGATCGGCTCGGTCGCCGACCGTGATCTGGTCATGCGGGCGGTCAGGGAAAACCGCATCGAGGCGATCGTCCACAGCGGCGCGCTGCACAAGCCTGACATCGAACACCACCGCAATGAGGATTTCATCGAGACGAATGTGCGCGGCACGTTCAACCTGCTCGACGCGGCGGTGGCATCAGGCGTTCAGCGCTTCGTCTTCACGTCAACGACCTCGCTGATGGTCTCGAAAGTCATACGCGCCGGCCTGACCGGCGGTGCGCGTAAGGCAGCCTGGCTGACGGAGGGCATGTCGCCCGAGCCACGCAACATCTACGGCGTCACCAAGCTTTCGGCCGAACATCTTTGCCGCCTCTATAACATTCAGTCCGGACTGCCGATTATCGTCCTGCGCACCGCCCGGTTCTTTCCCGAAGCAGACGACATGGCACATGCAATCGAGCAGTCGGACGCCAACACCAAGGCCAATGAGCTGTTGTTCCGCCGGCTGACCGTGGAAGATGCCGCCGCGGCCCATGTCGCGGCGTTGGAGAAGGCACCACAACTGGGCTTCGATATCTTCATCGTCTCAGCGCCAACGCCGTTCCGCCCTGATGATTGCGAGGCATTGATCGCCGAGGCCCCGTCGGTCGTCGCGCGCTATTTTCCGGAATTTCCGGCGCTCTACGCGCGAAAGGGCTGGACAATGTTTTCCTCGATCGACCGTGTCTACGACGCCTCGCGGGCGAGGGACAGGCTGGGCTTCGTCTGCAAGACGAGCTTTGCCGATGTGCTTGCCGCGCTCGCAGCGGAAGAAGGGGCCGCCTGATCGAAACGGTCAGCCGTGTGCGGCGCTGGCCAGCTCCGTCGTCAGGTCGCCATAGCCGGTCGAGCGGCGCTCATAGGCGAGGCCGAGCATTTTCGCGGCTTTCTCGGCGACCTTGTCGAGTTCCGGATCGTTGGTCTGGGCGATATAGACCAGCTTCTCGTAATTGCCGAAATAGTCCTTGATCAGCTCCGGATGCCTGTCGAGGCCGAGCGGCTTCATGAAGAAGGCGTCGAACTGCCGGCACAGGAAGTCGGTCATATAGAATGACATCATGTCGTCGTCGGCGACCTTCGCATAGGCATCCATGCCCTGATAGAAGGCAAAGCAATGCGGCCCGGCCATGCGCTCGATGCCATGCTTCTCGCAGACGCGGTCAAGCAGGCCGCCGGTGCCGCAATCGGCGTAGCCGACGAAGATGTTTCTATAGCCGTCAGCCTTGGCCTTTTCGATTGCCTTGTCCATAGCCGGCGCAATGCGGTCCGGGTAGAAATGGAACTCCGCCGGCAGGCAGGTCAGGTCGAGATGGTCGAGCCCCAGCTGCTCTTTGACGGCCAGAACTTCGCGCGCAATCATCCCGCAGGCGATGACAAGCAGCCTGCTGCCTTGATCGGATTGCTGTTTTCGCGCGACGCTCATGGAACCAGTTTAACCGATCTTCGTTGCTGTCGGGCAAATCTATTTATTGAGGGAGACACCATTCATGAAACTGTTACGTATCGCGCCGATTGCCATTATCGCTTGCGCCTTGGCTCTTTCAGCCTGCGCCAATACCGTTCGCGGCGTCGGCAGGGACGTCAAATCGACCGCAAACGCAGTTGAGGACACGGTCGAGAATCCCTGATCCGCAGTTTCACCAAAGCGCGTCGCGATCAACTGAGTTCAAGCGAGGCGCGCGTTAAGTCCTTGTAACATCTGGGAACAACAAAGCCGCGCTGCAAGGCGCGGCTTTGTTTATTGTGCATGCCGAATTCGCCGAGATAAGGCCGAAAGCGCGGACGTCGTGTCCGCCTATTGCAATTTTTTGTCGGGATGGGTGTTCGCTGGGCGGGCACGAAAAGTTGACTTTTCGAATGGGGGGATATGCCGTTAGTCTTTCCTGCACCCTCAACAACGAAGATAGGAGCAATAGGATGAAGACCGCTCTCTTAGTTGTCGCCGCTCTTGGCCTTTCAATGTCCGGCGCCGCAGCGGAATGTGTTGGCCACAACAAAACGACGGCTTCCGTAGATCCGCAAACCAAAGCTGCAAGCGTGGATCAGCAGACCAAAGTCGCGAGCGTCGCGAACACGCCGACAACTGCCGACACGCCGATCCTGAAAAAGGAAGAGGCGAAAGAGTCAGAATAGGCGCTTCGACCCGCCTAAACGCTCCGAGCAGGACTTGCCGCGCTTCAACTTCCCGTTCAAAGGTTTCGCCGGGTATGTTCGTTACGCGGATCGCTGTTTCTTGTTGATGTCTTGACATGCCGGCGTTACGCGCCGCCTCGGCCTGTGTCATAGCGTAAGTACGGGCTTCCGTACTTACGCTCCTGTTCTTCTCCTTGCGGGACGGCCCAGCGGCTTGGTTGCGAGGGGACTGGCAGCTGGAGGCCGCTGGGCCTTGACCACCAGCGAGCTTAAGAGGAGGCGCTGTGCGGCTGGCCAAAAAATTACGCTCAAGGCAACGGAATAGCATTATTCGAACGAACATTGTTCGTCCGTATGTTCCTCATGCCAGACATCTTGAGGAGTAGGTTTATATTCCCAGAATCGGGGCGAACAGCATGCCGCGTCGCCGAGGCCATTGGTCGACTGCATGGTGTATCAGGAGGGCGCTCGATCTGCTCAGCGGCAGGCCAGCGGACATGAGGAGCCGCATTTTGCGCCGTGTCGAGAGGCTGACGGAACCTATAGTTTGGTCGGCAGCGGCTCATGGTCGGGGAGATGATGATGCAGCACCTCGCCGAGGTTCCGCTTGTCGAACGTCTGGCCACAAACGGGGCAGAACTCGAAACACCCTTCCTCGTCGTTGGCAGGCGGCCCGTGGCGCTCGCCCTTGATGCGGGTTGCGGGGTTGTTGATTCGATCTCGTCTCACGTTGGTCGCCACCGTGCGTTTGATATGACGGCCCGACAGCCAATCGGGGGCTACCAGCGAGCCGCCGGGCCTGACCGGCGGGCAATTGGGTCCAATCGCCGGTTGGGGCGGATTATAGGCCATTTATGCACCATTTCTAATTTAGTAAAATAGTCATGATCCGTTCCCTTAGTCATCAAATCGGATGAGCCTAGAGTCAAATTGGCGCCTAAACGGGAGGAAGAGTTACCGGCATTCCGCCTCCGGTGCTGATCAAGCGGAACAGGAGTTTCTGACAGTTGTCTGGGAGCAGTGGACTCTTAGCCCCGCTGCAGGATCGCTGCCCGATCGCCCCGAGCTCAGAGGAGGAGCGCGGGCTTCTCCAGTCAGATGCGCCGGATAAGGGGAAGGCCGGCGCCGCTTGGGGGGCGTTGGGGTAGATTTGCCTGTAGGGCGCCGGCCGGGCGGCGTTGGGGTCCGCCGCACGAATAAGCTAACAGAGGTTGGGACCGCGGGTATGGCGTGATCGCGGAAGTACCGTGCTTCCAATAGGCAGCCGGCCAGCGCCGTTGCCATTGACCTCGGCGGCACGTTCGCCACCGGATTTTCGATCGGCATAGGCATTGCCGTCGGCATGGCGCCGACGGCACCGCGCCTTTGGCTAAGCTCAGGCCGAAGCGCGGACGTTGTGCTTGCGCTTCATGAAGTCCTTGGCGGTCTCGACCGCCACGGCCGCGTCGCGGCAATAGGCGTCGGCGCCGACGGCCTTACCGAATTCCTCGTTGAGCGGGGCGCCGCCGACCAGCACGACGTAGTCGTCGCGGATGCCCTTTTCCTTCATCGTGTCGATGACGACCTTCATGTAGGGCATGGTCGTCGTCAGCAGCGCCGACATCCCGATGATGTCAGGCTGGTGCTGTTCGATGGCGTCGAGATATTTTTCCACCGCATTGTTGATGCCGAGGTCGATGACGTCGAAGCCGGCGCCCTCCATCATCATGCCGACAAGGTTCTTGCCGATGTCGTGGATATCGCCCTTGACCGTGCCGATCACCATCTTGCCCTGCTTAGGCGCGCCGGTGGCGACGAGCAGCGGACGCAGGATGAACATGCCCGCCTTCATCGCGTTGGCGGACAACAGCACTTCCGGCACGAACAGGATGCCGTCGCGAAAATCCTCGCCGACGATGCGCATGCCTTCGACCAGTGCCTCGGTCAGCACCTTGTAAGGCGCCCAGCCGCGCTCGAGAAGGATGTTGGTGCCTTCCTCGATCTCTTCCTTCAGCCCGTCATAAAGGTCGTCGTGCATCTGCTGCACGAGTTCGTCGTCGGAAAGCTCGGAAAGGATGATCTCGTCGTCGGCCATTTTTAATCCAGCTCCTTGCCGCACAGATGCAATTGCGAGGCCTCAAATATCACGTCAATACCTAACCCGCTACAGGCTTGCGTCCATAGCTGATTTGCGACTTCCCGCAAAAAGAAAGCGACTGCAAATCTATTGGAATTCTTGTCGATTTTGCGACAGGCGTTGGCGCTGGCGGGCCGTTTCGAATAGGGTGCATGACTACGATCCGGCCAGAAGCCGTGATATGCGGCCGTAATAAATTGCGCCAGAACAAAGTCAGGGAAGAACGATCATGAGTGAGAACGCGCCGGTCGACCAGGAAGCGTCAAACGCGCGGCGTGGACGCGCCGCCAGCGGTGGTGCTGCAGCCCGGCGGGCGGCGCGCTCGGGGGGCGGCCCTGGCACCCAGCTCACCTACATCAAGCGCAAGATCAACGTCTATGAGGTGCTGGACGAGGAAGGGCTGGCGCTGATCGAGAAGAACACCGACACGGTGCTCGAAGAGATCGGCATCATCTTTCGCGACGACGCCGAGGCGCTGCAGCTGTGGAAAGAGGCTGGCGCCGACGTCAAGAACGAGCGCGTGCACTTTCCGAAAGGCCTCTGCCGCTCACTTTTGAAAACCGCGCCGTCCATCTATACCCAGCACGCCCGCAATGCCGAGCGTTCGGTGCAGATCGGTGGCAATGCCACGGTCTTCGCGCCGGTCTATGGCCCGCCCTTCGTCCGAGATCTCGATGGCGTCAGGCGCTATGCGACGATCGAGGATTTCCGGAATTTCGTGAAGCTCGCCTATATGGCGCCGTCGATCCATCATTCGGGCGGCACGGTGTGCGAGCCGGTCGACGTTCCGGTCAACAAGCGCCATCTCGACATGATCTACAGCCACATCAAATATTCGGATAAGCCGTTCATGGGCTCGGTCACCGCGCCGGAGCGCGCCGAAGACACGGTGGCGATGGCCAAGATCGTGTTCGGTGACGATTTCGTCGAGAACAACACGGTGCTGACCAGCCTGATCAACGCCAATTCGCCGATGGTGTTCGACGAGACCATGCTGGGGGCGCTGAAAGTCTATTCGCGCCACAACCAGGCCTGTATCGTCACGCCGTTCATCCTCGCCGGCGCGATGAGCCCGGTGACGGTCGCCGGCACGCTGACGCAGGTTCTGGCCGAAGTGCTGGCCGGCGCGTCGTTCACGCAGCTGATCCGGCCGGGCGCACCGGTGCTGTTCGGCACCTTCGCCTCGTCGATCTCGATGCAGTCGGGCGCGCCGACCTTTGGCACGCCCGAGCCGTCGCTGGTCTCCTATGGCGCGGCGCAGCTCGCGCGCCGGCTTGGCCTGCCGTTCCGCACCGGCGGCTCGCTCTGTGCTTCGAAAATACCGGACGCGCAGGCGGCCTACGAGAGTGCCAATACGCTGAACTCGACGATCCTCGCCGGCACCAATTTCGTGCTGCATTCGGCCGGCTGGCTCGAGGGCGGGCTCGCCTCCTGCTACGAAAAGTTCATGATGGATATCGACCAACTCGGCATGACGCAGAAGTTCTCCGAAGGCGTCGACCTATCGGAAAACGGCCAGGCAATGGACGCCATCCGCCAGGTCGGCCCGGGCAGCCACTATCTCGGCTGTGACCACACGCAGGCCAATTTCCAGACCGCATTCTACCGTTCCAGCATCGCCGACAACAATTCCTACGAGCAGTGGCTGGCCGAGGGCGAAAAAACCGCACCGCAGCGCGCAAACGAACTCGCCCGCCGCTGGCTGGAAAGCTACGAGGCGCCGCATCTCGATCAAGGTATCGACGATGGGCTGAAGGACTTCATCGCCAGGAAGAAGGCGTCGATGGCCGACGCCTTCACCTGAAAGGAGCCCGAGTCAGGCGGGGCTAAAGTCGCCAACATCATCCACAAGGAAGTCTGGCGGAGCGCCTTCTCCGACCCGGACAGGAAGGCGTGACCCCTGCGCGCAGCATGGTCGAAACCATCGCGGCAGCGCTTTCCGCATACGGTCTCATCATTCGCGGCGGCTTCAATTTTGCAGGCGGAGAGGAAACACCCTCCGGTCTCTCTGGCGCTGCCGCCAGATCCGTGCTGCTGGTGGGGCAGGCGGGCGCCGCGCCATGGCCGCATTTCCTGCGCTGGCGGCAAGGCCAATCGCAAACTATTGCCGATCCGCTCGATACATGGTCTCGCGATGTGATGGGCGCAGTGGCGAACGACTTCGGCGCGCGTGCCGTGTCTCCGTCCGACAGACCGTATCTGCCGTTCCAGCAATGGGCGATGCGGGCGGAGGGTTTGCGGCCGTCGCCGCTCGGCATCCTCATGCATCCGCAATACGGGCTTTGGCACGCCTATCGCGGCGCGCTGCTGTTCGAGGACGAGATTGCGCTTCCAGAACCCCGCAACGTGATTCACCTTTGCGATACATGTCTGGAAAAACCCTGCCTGAAAACCTGTCCGGTCGACGCGTATTCTGCGAATGGTTTCGCGCATGAAACATGTCTGGCATATGTGCGCGGGCAAAACGGCGCGCCTTGCCGAACAGGCGGCTGTCTCGACCGCAACGCCTGCCCTATGGCGTGGGCTACCGCTATCCGCCACAGGTTCAGGCCTTCCACATGGCCGCGTTCGCGAGTCGGTAGCACCGCCAAAAGCAGCACGAAACCTTGATTGCGGCTGCCTCATTACGACTTGCCCAGACGGCCTGCGTGGATATGTATCGCACGACAACTCAAAGGAGTGGGTGATGGCGAAGCGGGACATTCAGATCAAAACCAGCGACGGCTTGGTAAAAGCCGGGCTGTTCCGCTCGGCAGCCCCGGCCAAGGCGGCTATCATCCTGTATATGGACGCTTTTGGCCCGCGGCCGGCGCTCGACCAAATGGCGGAACGGCTTGCAGGCGACAATTACGCGGTATTGGTCCCGGACCTTTTCTATCGCAACGCGCCCTACGGCGCTTTCGAGGCCAAGACCGCATTCAGCGACGAGCAGCGCAAAGCTGTCATCACGGGTCTCCTCAGCGGCACGACGCAGGACATGACCATCCGCGACAGCGGCGCTTTCCTCGATGCGCTCGAAGCCGAAGGCGTGACCGGACCGGTCGGCACCGTCGGCTATTGCATGGGCGGAGCGCGGGCGCTGAACGCCGCGGCGACCTATCCCGGTCGCATCGTTGCCGCGGCCAGTTTCCATGGCGGCAATCTGGCGAGCGATGCCGCCGACAGCCCGCACCGGAAGGCTGCGTCGATCAAGGCGCGGGTCTATGTCGGCACGGCTGGTGTGGACCGGAGCTTCCCACCCGAACAGTCGGCGCGGCTGGCCGAAGCGTTGCGCGGGGCTGAGGTCGACCATGTCATCGAGAACTATGCCGGCATGGCGCATGGCTGGTGCGTGCCGGACCACAGCGCCTTCGATGCAACCGGCGCCGAGCGCCACTGGAAGCGATTGGCAACGCTGTTCAATGAAACGTTGGGCTAGGCTCGCCGGAAACCGGCGACATAGTCTCGAAACATAGCTCCTGAATACCGGCGGCAGTCGTTTGATCGGGGGGCATGATGCGGGTTTCTCTCACGAGCAAGGTTCTAGGCTTTTGCCTGTTGACCGGCGCCATGGTCCTGCCAGCCTCCGCCGATCAAACAAAATGTTCCTGCCGGAACCTGCGCAGCGTTCAGGAAGAACTGAAGAACGCCGAGTATGAAGCGATGTTCTTCGCCGATATGGCGGCGAAGCTCAAGGCGGTCGAGGATCCGCTGATCGAGGCGCACAAGAACCCGACCCATCCCGATTCGGATGTTAACATTCAGGACCGATCGTCCAGAGCGCGCGCCGACCTCATGCGCACGTTCAAGCTTCCTCACAACCCGGCCTACGGCTACTCGGGTCCTTTGACCGTGGACATGAAGTTTGGCAGCTGCGAGCAGAAGCCGGCCGATCTCGAGGCACTGCGCGCCGGCTCGCAGTGCAAGGAAATCGCCGACATCACGCTGGCTCACGAGGCCGCGCACAGGGAGAGATGCGCAAGGGAAACCGCTGCGGTCTATTGGGACAGGTTGCCCAGTCAGATCGCCGCCGAAGAAGCCGAACGCTATCGGGAGCAGGCCAACGCCATGCGGGCGCAGCTCAAGCGCATCGTGGATGAGGGGACAATCACCGTGGAAGCGAAGATGGAACCCCGCATCAAGGGTCCACAGTTCGATGTCACCTATTCCTTTGTGATGCCGTCGATCGAGATGGAGGGAAAGAGCTCGCCCGGGTCGGACAGTTGGACGGTGAACGGAAAGGGCAAACAATCCGGCAAGATCAAGAACGCGAAGATAGGCGGCATGACGTGCAAATCGAGCGGGCAACTCAACGATGACATCGATATGGCTCTGGATACGGATGGCTTTGTTATGAACCTCAAGAGCAAGTCGACAGGCAGACCCGGTGACGTAAAGCTTCGCTGCATGGGCGGCTACGGCATGTCGATGCGTCCTCAAGGCGAAGTCGGCAGCGGCGAGGTGTTTGCAGCGGAACGCTTTGAGAGCGAGGCGGACATCTCGCAAGATGTCAGCACGATGCCGTTTGCCAAGATCGTGACACAGGGCGGCATGTCGGTCAGCGGCAAGCACACGGTCACCGTGCGCCTGGTCTGTCCCGGAGAGTGAGGAGCACCCATGGTTGGTGTCCTCGAACGCGGTTTGTCTTTTCTTTCCACCACCCCAAGGAATCGCCATTGGCCTTCGTCCAACAGGCAAATGATGGCGATGATGCTGGATGAAAGCGAAGCCTCCGACGCCGAGCTGATCGGGCGGGCGAAGGGCGGAGACAGGGGGGCTTTCGGCACATTGCTCGAAAGGCACTATGATTTCGTCTATCGCGCCGCCTATCGCTGGTGCGGGAAAAAGGCCGACGCCGAGGATATCGCCCAGGAAGTCTGCGTCCGGCTCGGCCGGGCGATCCGCGACTATCATGGCAGCGGCGCCTTCACCACCTGGCTTTACACGATGACGCTGAATGCGGCACGCGACATGATGCGCAAGACCGTCCGCGAGACGATCAAGACCGAAGCCTACGGTGCTTATGAGCTGATCTCGGGAGAAGCTCCGGCCGAGCCCGAAGATCCGGCTGAGGCGCTTTGGGCGGCGGTGCGGATGCTGCCGGGCAAGCAGCGCGACGCGGTGCTGCTGGTCTATGGCGAAGGGCTGAGCCACGCAGCCGCCGCCGAGGCGATGGCGATCTCGGAGACGACGGTTTCCTGGCACATCCATGAAGCGAAGAAACGGTTGAAGACGCTCATGCTTTCAGCCGGGGAAGTGTGATCATGGTCGACGACAACGAACTCAACAGGCTGCGCGACATCGCAGCACCGGCACCGGGTGCCGACGCGAAGGCGCGTGCCTTCGAGGCCGCCATGCGGGCTTACGACCTGGACGAAAAAACTTCACCTGCCGCCCAAGGATCGGCGAAAGGGCTTCGTCTCACAGAGCGAGCACAAAGGCTCTGGAACGAAATCATGCAAAAGAAACTCTTCGCCACGCCGGCCATTGCCGGGCTCGTCGCCCTGCCGATCGCAGGATATGCCACCATCTACATGCTGCAGGAGCAGCCGTTCCCTTCCGGTGGCGATGAGAAGATCACCGAAACGCTGGCCGACAAACCGGTGGCTAGGAAGAAAGCCGATGCCGACGCCGAAAACCGCGTCGCAGCCGAGGCGCTTGCGCCGGCATCGCCGCCGAAGCCACAATCGGCGGCCGCCGGCGGCCTGGCAAGGCAGGGTGCGCTGACCGGCAATGCGCCCTCGCCGGTGCCGAGCGGCGAGTTCGCGCAGGGCGGTGGCGCAAGCGCCCCAGCGGTCAATGGTATGGCCGGCACAACAACCGAATCCAAACTGATGGTGCAACGTCCTGCCCCGGCCGACCAGATGCTGCCGCAGGAGCAAAACCGCGACCGCGTCGAGGACTTCAAAAGCAACCCGGTGCGCGCCGCGCTCGAAGTTCCGGTTTCGACCTTTTCGATCGATGTCGACACGGCCTCCTATTCGTTCGTCCGGCGTTCGCTCAGGGAAGGTGTTGTGCCGCAGGCCGATACGGTCCGCGTCGAGGAGATGATCAACTACTTCCCCTATGACTGGAAAGGACCGAACGCTGCCTCGACGCCGTTCAACTCGACCGTCAGCGTCATGCCGGCGCCGTGGAACGAGCACACCAAGCTGATGCATGTCGCCATCAAGGGTTTCGACGTCAAGCCGGCCGAGCAGCCCAAGGCCAATCTGGTGTTCCTGATCGACGTGTCGGGCTCGATGAACGAGCAGGACAAGCTGCCGCTCTTGCAATCGGCCTTCCGGCTTCTGGTCAACAAACTGAGGCCCGACGACACCGTCTCGATCGTCACCTATGCGGGGGATGCTGGCACTGTGCTTGAGCCGACGAAAGTTTCGGAGAAGGACAAGATCCTCAATGCCATCGACACTTTGACGCCCGGCGGCAGCACTGCCGGCGAAGCGGGCATCAAGGAAGCCTACAGGCTGGCGCAGAAATCGTTCGTCAAGGATGGGGTCAACCGGGTGATGCTGGCCACGGACGGCGACTTCAATGTCGGCCAGACCGACGACGACGATCTGAAGCGGTTGATCGAAAAGGAGCGCAAGACCGGCGTGTTCCTGTCGGTGTTCGGTTTCGGCCGTGGCAATCTGAACGATCAGATGATGCAGACCATCGCCCAGAACGGCAACGGCACCGCCGCCTACATCGACACCTTGGCCGAGGCGGAGAAGGTACTGGTCGAGGATGCGTCTTCGACATTGTTCACCATCGCCAAGGACGTAAAGATCCAGGTCGAGTTCAATCCGCAAAGAATCTCGGAATACCGGCTGATCGGCTATGAGACCCGCGCCTTGAACCGCGAGGACTTCAACAACGACCGCGTCGATGCCGGCGAGATCGGCTCCGGCCATTCGGTCACCGCGATCTACGAGATCACGCCGAAGGGCGGCGGCGAGCAGATCGACCCGCTGCGCTACGGCCAGGCTGCGGTGAACAATGGCGGCGTCGCCAACGCCGACGAATATGCCTTCGTGAAGATCCGCTACAAGCTGCCGAACGAGGATGCCTCGAAGTTGACCACGACGCGGGTGACATCAGCCAACGAAGTGGCTCGCTTCGACCAGGCCAGCACCGACCAGCGTTTTTCAGTTGCCGTCGCGGCCTTCGGCCAGAAGCTGCGCGACGAGGATGCGACCGCGAAGCTCGGCTACGACAAGATCGTGGAGATTGCCACTGCCGCCCGAGGAGCCGACCCGTTTGGGTACCGGTCCGAGTTCCTCTCGCTTGTGCGCCTTGCCTCGGCGCTGGGCGGTAACCGGTAGCGATACGGTCGGTTTTCTTCAGATCGTTCTGATAGGGGCGATCCACGGGCGGTTGAGGCAGGCCGGCAAGGGAAACCTTGCCGGCTTTTCATCACTTTGCGATTCCGACATCGATCGTGACGAGTAGCCGAAAAGCGTCAGGCGCGGCTGCGCCGGCGCTCGCGGCGGGCTTCGCTGGTCTCGACGGTGTTGACTGTCGCCTGCTTGTTGCGCATCGGGCCGATGCGCTCGACGATTTTCTCGACGGTCGGGCGATCCGACCTGGTATGCGCATCGAGCGCCTTGCGCATGGCGGCGAGGTGGGCGAACGAGGTGCCGCAGCAGCCACCGACGATCTTTGCGCCGGCATCGACGGCGAGCCTGACATAGTCGGCCATCAGTTCGGGCGTGCCGGAATAATGGATTTCGGCGCCGCGAAATTCCGGAATGCCGCAATTGCCCTTGACGATCACCGTCGCCTCCGGCTTCGCCTCGGTCATATCGAGCAGCGAGGCGAGGATGTCGGAGGCGCCGACACCGCAATTGGCGCCGACACCGAGCGGCGCCTGCGACAGTCCATCGGCAACGCCGTGGATGTCCTTCGGCAACAGCCCCATCATGGTGCGCCCGGCGGTGTCGAAGGAGCCGGTATAGGTATAGGGCAGGCCGACGCGGATGGCGGCTTCGGCGGCGGCGCGGATTTCGTCCGGCGCCGACATGGTCTCGATCCAGGCGACTTCGGCGCCGCCGGCCTTCAGACCCTCGATCTGTTCGGCAAAGGCCTCGACCGCCTCGTCATAGGTCATGGCACCGAGCGGCACCAGCAACTCGCCGGTCGGGCCGACCGAGCCCGCCACGATGACCTTGCGGCCGGCTCTGTCGGCGACAGCGCGGGCGATCTCGGCGGCGCGCTTGTTCAGCATATACACGCGGTCCTGCGCATGGTGCAGCTTCAGCCGGTGGCGGGTCCCGCCGAAGGAATTGGTGAGGATGATGTCGGCGCCGGCATCGACGAAGTTCTGGTGCAGGCTGGTGATGGTGTCGGGAGCGGTCTCGTTCAGCAACTCTGGAGCCTCGCCGGCCTCGAGCCCCATGGCGAACAGATTGGTACCGGTGGCGCCATCGGCGAGCAGAACGCCCTTTTCGGCAAGCAAAGCGTCAATTGGGTTAGTCATTGGAAATACGCCTTCCGGGAATTCCAAGCAGACTTCGCTCCCGCTACGTCTGCTTAGGTTTTTGTATTGCCGCAGGTTCTCGTCGCAAAACCGCGAGGCACTTTTGCGGAACCTGCTTAGTCGAGATAAGGATATAAAGAACTCTTTATATGACGTCAATGTCGGTGCGGGAAAGAAGGCCGTCAAAATCGCATCTCCGCCAGCCTTTGCGTGAAGCTGGCAGCCTCATGCGCGTTGATGTCGGCGGCGCGGATCAGATTGTCGAAATGGCTGGTCAGTGTGCGGACCGGCTGGGTCGCGTTCAGCACCAGATACATGTCGCCGACATAGATGGCGGCGCGATATGGCCCAAAGATGGTGTAGGGGATCGAATAACGCATCCGCCCGTCATAGAGAAACAGGCGGAAGGTGGGATAAAGGTCGTCGAGCAGCGTCGCCATGTGGAGAAGCTGCTGGTGGCGGTCGGCCTCAGGGAAACGGTCCCAGACGCCCAGCCCACGCGCAAAGATCTCCAGCGTGTGGCGCGGCATGCAGACTTCCATGTCGGTTTCAGGCCGCCGGTTGTAGTCGATGCGGTACTGCGTCTCGCCGGCCTGGGCCTCACGGCTCTTGTTGGCGATACCGGCCTCGTAGTCGACGAGCGCTTCGGTGCGCAGAAGATCGGGAATACCGGCTGGCACGTAACGGATTTTCGTCCCGGCGGCCTCGGCATGCCATCTGGCCAGCAGCGTGCGGTCGAAGCCGTCAGGCGCTTCCTCGATCTCCAGGCTCTCGCGGATTTCACCGGTGACGCCTTCGTCCTGGCTGAGGCCGAGCAGCCAGTCGAGCGACACTTTGAATTCGGCGGCAATGTTGAGCAGCGTTTCGGCGCGGGGAAGGCGTGTCGAGGCGCCGGACAGAAGCTGCGAAAGCGCCGAGCGGTCGATGCCCACCGCCGTCGCGAAGGCGGACTGGTTCAAGTCGGATCTTGTCAGGAGCATTTTCAGGCGCTCCCGAAAGATCGTCGACAGGTCGCGTTTGTCCATGTCGTCATTCCGGCCATTGGGAGGAAATAATTCCGCCGAATCCACTAAAGCGGCACTTTAGGCGTAAACGAATCCTCCGATTTGTTCACAATAGATAACATATGCAGCTGAAAATGCGCAATCGCAACATTTTGTGCGCTTAATCGCGTTGCGGCGTCTCGATGCTCCTGACAAAATGCTGTCAGGAATCAAAACGGTTCCGGCGACTGGAAGGGCAGTGGTCGATCCATGACGAGCATGAATAACAGACGACGCAATGCACCGGCCATCGAATGGCCGACCGTGTTTCTCGCGTTTTTCTGTTACGGCACCTGGCTTGCAGCCGGCCTGTTCCTGTGGCCTTCCTATCCGCTGCTGGCGCTCGTCGTGCTGGCCTTGATGGCCGCGCTGCAATCCTCGCTGGCGCACGAAGTTCTGCATGGCCATCCGACCCGCAATGCCCAGCTCAACGAAGCTTTCGTCTTCCTGCCAATTGGTCTCGTCTGGCCGTTCCGTCGGTTCAAGACCATTCATCTGCGCCATCATGCCGACGAACGGCTGACCGATCCGCTTGACGATCCTGAAAGCTACTACAAGGCGCTGTGGCACCATGACGAATTGCCGCCGGCGATGAAGTTCCTGCTCAGGATCAACAACACCATGATCGGCCGCCTCATTCTCGGCCCGTGGCTGTCGTGCATCGGCTTCTTCATCGACGATGCCAAGCAGGTGCTCGCCGGCGACAAGATGATTCGCAAGGCATGGCTGCTGCACGCTATCGGCCTCGCCGTGGTGCTGCCGGTCGTGCAGTTCGGCTTCGGCATCCCGCTGTGGCTCTACATCCTGGTGCCGGTGTGGCTCGGCCAGTCGCTGATCTCGATTCGCACCTTTGCCGAGCATCAATGGTCGGAGCATCCGGAGGGACGCACGGTGATCGTCGAGCGTTCGCCGCTGTCCTTCCTGTTCCTCAACAACAATCTGCATTTCGTCCATCACAAGAGCCCGACGGTGGCCTGGTACCGGCTGCCGAAGCTGTTTCGCGAGCGCCGTGACGAGTGGCTGCGGATGAACAATGGCTACGCCTATCCGAACTATTTCGCGCTGCTCAAGGCTTATGCCTTCAAGGCGAAGGAGCCGATCGTCCACCCGGTGCTGCGGCGCACACCGGAACCGGGCCGGGCGTTCAAGCCACGCGTCAGGGCGCGCAGCCTCAATGGGCTTGGCAGCGCCCCGGTGCCCGCCGAGCCGCCGAAAGAATGAATTTTTGCGGCATCGCCGAGGGCGATGCCCCAGGTGCGCGTCAATGGTCTCGTCAGTTTCTCAACGTAACGATCAAATCCCGGCATGAGCGATTTCGTTGCCGCCTTGCCGATGTATGACTGGCCGGAAATGCGGGACGAGGTCGATGCCCAATGGGCGCGGCTGCGCGACGCTTTTCGGCAAAAAGGCATCGACGCGCCGGAGACCATCGCCCGCCTCAATGGCGACCTGCCGCCAGTGCCAGGCGGTATCCGCGATGCCGCTGGAAAGGTGATTGCGCCCGATCCGGCAACATTGCCGCCGGACGAACTGGATTTTTACGGGCTTTGGCTGCATCCGGCGCTGCTGTTCGCGCAGACCTGCTGGGGACCGATGGAACTCGGGCTGGCGAAACATGTTCAACTGATCGGCAAGCCGCGTTACGACGCATTCGAGGGCGGGCAGGGTGAATTCTATTCGAGCGCGCTCGTGATGCGGGCAGGTGAAGCGCCATTGGTTGGCTCACCGGCCGACGGCAGCCCTCTCATCCCGCTCGATATCCTGCGTGGCAAGCACTTTACCTTCAACAGCCTCGATTCCATGTCGGGCATCATCGCGCTGACGCGTGACCTGGAGGCGCTGGGCGAAAGCCTGGACATCTTCTCAGAGCGCAGTGAAAGCGGAGGCCACCGGGCCTCGATCGTCGCCATTGCCGAGGGCAAGGCCGATGTCGCGGCCATCGACTGCCAGAGCTGGACGCTGGCGCGGCGCTTCGAGCCTGCGGCGGAAGCGGTGGCGGTCGTCGGTTGGACAAGGCGGCGCAAGGGCCTGCCGTTCATCACCGCCAGAACCACACCGGAGCAAATCGTGGTGGCATTGCGCGAGGCTGTCGCGGCGCTCGCTTAAAAACAATCAGCCGCCGAGCAGCCGCTCGTCGAGCGGATACGTCGAAAGCTGCTCATTGCCGGTTTCGGTGATCAGGATCTGCTCCTCGATCTTGACGCCCTCGCGTCCGCCAAGCCGGCCGATATAGCTCTCGACGCAAAGTACCATGCCTGACACAAGCACGCCGTCGGGCGTGTCTTCGGTCCAGTCGATCGCATGCGGCAGCGTCGGGTATTCGTCGGCCAGACCGACGCCGTGATAAAGCACACCGTAGCGCGTCGGGAAACAGTCTCCGGGCGGCACCGCCGAGCGTTCGACGAGGTCGCGGAAGGACATGCCCGGCTGCATCAGACCGGTGTTGTGGGCGATCTGGTCGGCGGCGATGCGAAACAGGTCGCGTTGCTCGTTGGACGGCTCGGTGTCGCCGCAGAGCCAGGTGCGCGACAGGTCGGCGCAGAAGCCGTAAGGGCCGATCAGATCGGTATCGAAAGCGACGAGATCGCCGGCTTCGATCGTTCGCGACGAGCATTCCTGGAACCAGGGATTGGTGCGCGGGCCTGACGTCAAGAGCCGGGTTTCGACCCATTCGCCGCCACGCGCGATGTTGCCGCGGTGGAGTTCGGCCCACAATTCGTTTTCGGAAATGCCTGGCCTCAATGCTGCTTCCATCTCGCCCATCGCCGCCTCGCAAGCGACGATCGACCGGCGCATGGCCAGGATTTCGTCGGGCGATTTGATCAGACGTGCATTTTCCATCAGCGCTTCGCCATTGCCGATCGAGATGCCCAGGCGGGCGAGCTCTTCGACGCCCTCGGGATTGATGTGATCGACGGCGATGCGGTTGATACCGCCGCCATGCTCCCTCACCAGATCGGCGATGCCGGCCGCCCAGCGTCGGACTTTTTGCTCGATCAGTTCGCCGCTGTAGAGATACATCCACGATACTGCCGGCCGCACCTCGTCGACGACGCCGGAGTGGTCAGAAAGGTGCTCGCAGGAAAAATAGTCGAACAGCACCACGGGGCCTTCGGTGGCAACGAAACAATGCCTTGTCGGATTGTGCGCGACCCAGAGCTGCATATTGGTCGAGTCGGTCGCATAGCGGATGTTGATCGGATCGTAGAGCAGGGCTCCCGCATAGTCGCGGCGCTTCAGCTCGGCGCGGATGCGGTCGAGCCGGTACTGGCGCATGGCCGGCAGGTTGGGGGCAGCAATGCCGGCGGCCTGCCACTCGGCTTCCGTCAATGCGCCGTAGCCAAGCACATGCTGGTTGAGTTCAGCGGCCTTCCGCCGCGACTTCAGGCGCAACGCATCGATGGAGCCCGCTTCGCCCGGCTCGAACGGCATGATCTTGCGGTGGCGAGGAGGCCGATCAGTCGGGTTCCTGTCCACCCTCGGCTCCTTTGCTAACGCCTTCCTCGGGCGCTGTGGCTTTTTCCGCAGCCATTCTCTTCAATCTTATATACGCGCCGGACCGGGCAGACTTGTCGGTGCTGGGCAATAGCGGAACCATGATTTGTCTTGGTTGGCCGTCCGGCTCATAGCCGGCTTTTTTGAGCTGCTCCAAAATGACCGGCCGCGGATCGTCGCGGTCGAGCCAGACGACTACGGCCGGCTCTTGCACCAGCCTGTCGAAATTCGGCACTTCCTGGTTAAGCGCGACCAATTTTTCGTCGATCAGCCGCAGATTTCCGACCCATGCACCGTCGGATATTGCGGTTTTCACCGGCCCGTCGGCAGTCAGTTGGCGATACAGGGCCGGGTAATCCACCCGGATCATCCGCGAGAGACCACTGGTCCCGTTTATCTGGAAGTACCAAGTGGCGGGCGCGAGCAGAACGGCGATGATCGCTCCAGCCGCGATCACCAGGAGCTGGGCGTCCCTGCCGCGTGGTGAGAGCCGCTCCATATAGGCGGCCATCGCCAGTGGTAAGATGACCAGG
This sequence comes from Mesorhizobium sp., assembly GCA_004020315.1. Classification (GTDB taxonomy): domain Bacteria; phylum Pseudomonadota; class Alphaproteobacteria; order Rhizobiales; family Rhizobiaceae; genus Mesorhizobium. The sequence goes on along the minus strand of SAQG01000002.1, from coordinate 101,755 downwards.
ATCGGCACCAGCCAACGGGCCTTGACCTCGGTCACGCCGGTGGCCAGCACAAGTATCGCCAGCATGGCCAAGCCGAGCGCCAAGGTACGCCACAAGAGAACTTCCCTGGACGGAGCCTTGGGGGGACGCTCGGAGAAACGGAACCCGGCCAGTGCCAAAGCCAGCGCGGAAACGAGCACCGGCAAGACAGCGAAATTGAAGGTCCCCATGATAAACTTGGCGGCGCCGGTGGCCGCGGCCGTCATGCGCCCCTGCTGCGAGCCTATTCCAAACTTCTCGCCTCTCGCCAGCAAATCGGCAGGATGCATGAGGCTCCAATATGTGGTTGGCGCCAGCACCAATATCGCGACGGCAACGCTGATTGCGAATTTCGGATCGAGGATCGCGCCGCGCAACTCGCGCAGCGATAGAACGGCCGCAACAAGGGCTACGACCAGGAATACGTCGTTGTATTTGGCAAGAATTGCCGCAGCCGTTGCCAAACCAAACGCCGCATAGGCGATCACGCTTCGCCGCTCTATCAGATAAGCCATCGCGAGCAGGAGCAGCGCGCAGAAGCCGACAACGGCGACCGAATGCGACAGGGCCCGCTGCGATTCCCAGGCGATTTGCGGGATTGTGAACAGTCCGAGCATGGCCGCCGCTGCCGTCGCTTTCGTGTAGCCGAACCGCCGCATGGCGGCGAACACGCTGCAGGCGGCGAGGAACAGCACGGAATATTTGACGAGCTTCAGCGTGAAAATATTGGTGCCGAAAATTTGCGCGGCCAGCCAGTTGATCCATGTGTAGAGAGGCGGTTGCGAGCCGCCATATCCAGCCCAAAGATATGGAAGATAAATCAGTTGCTCCGCGTCATCGACGCCGACGCCAGTTCCTGCCCAAGTGGCCAGCACGGACAAGATGGCGGTTTGCAAGGCCAAATAAGCGGCGACCATGACGATCGCCGCCGGGAAGGGGCCGATCCTGCTCTCGGTAAGCCATTCGTCCCATTTCATCGAATACTTCAACGAGTTCTCATCGCCCGTGCCAGTTGCCGCCGGCTCCGCTAGCATGAAGATCATGCCCCGCACAATGTGGCAGCCCTGATCGCTGCCGGAACGGCGGGCAAGTCGAATCGCACCGCCGCTCTATCTTTTGTTTGAGCATTTGATTTCCCCCAAATCGGTCCCACCTAGTGTCAGGGCGCGAGGGCTGGCTTTTGGGTCCGGTGCTCTAGGTCCGCATCCTCTCGCCGCTCGGGTCGAAAGGCGGCTCGACATTGATGCGGGCCGGGCGCCGGCTTCCGAGGATTTCGATCTCGAACAGTCCGGCGCTCTCGTCCCCGGCCAAGGCCGCTGGCACATAGCCTTGCGCCATCGATTTCTGGACGTAATGGGCGTAGCCGCCGGAGGTGACCCAGCCGACCACGCGCCAGTCACCGTCGACGATGCCGCGCACGGCCGAAGCGCCTTCCGCGGCCCTGGAGCCGCGCACTTCCTTGCCGTCCGTATCGAAACGCGGCGCGCCATAGCCGTGCGGCTTTTCCACTGTGCCGTAGTCCTTGCCGCCGACCTTGGCCCAGATCGGTTCGTCGCCCATAACGTCGGCATCCGCGGCATCGACGATGAAGGAGACCCGGCGCAGTTTTGGCCCCTCTGCCTGCTCCCCGGCCGCTGCTTCCCGTCCGATGAAGTCGTTCTTCTCCAGCTTGACGAAGCGGTCCATCGCCCCTTCGAACGGTCCGTAGATCGGGCGCAGTTCGCGGAACCAGGTTGGAAAATTCTTTTCCAGCCGCATCGAGAGCAAGGCGCGCATGCCGAAATCGATAAGACCAAACTCTTCGCCGGCATCCTTGATCGCCTTGTAGACCAGACGCTGGTAGGCCGGCGCCATCCAGATCTCGTAACCGAGGTCGCCGGTATAGGTGATGCGATTGACCATGCAGGGCGCGCCACCGACCGCCATCTCGCGGAAATCCATGAAGCGGAAAGCCTTGGTCGAGATGTCGACATCGACCAGCTTCTGCAGCAGGTCGCGTGATTTCGGCCCGGAGATCGACAAGCCGACCAGCGTCTGGTCGAAGCGGTGAATGCGCACGCTACCATCCTTCGGCAGGTGCTTCTCGAACCAGCGCATATGATACTTCTGCGCCGCCGACGAGCTCCAGATCATGAAGCGCTGTTCGCCCGCCTTGGCGATGGTGAAATCGCCGATGAGCCTGCCGAACTCGTTCAGCATCGGGGTCAGTACAATGCGGCCGGTCTTCGGCATGCGGTTGGTCATCAGCCGGTTGAGGAAATCTTCCGATCCCGGCCCGGAGACTTCATATTTGGCGAAGTTGGCGATCTCGGTGACGCCGACCTTCTCGCGGGTCGCACGCACTTCCTCGCCGATCGGCCCGAAATCGTTGGAGCGATGGAAGGAAACGATATCCTTCGGCTCCATGCCTTTCGGTGCGAACCAGAGCGGGGTTTCGAGGCCCCATGAGTCGCCCATGACGGCATTGTTGGCCAGCATGGTGTCGTAGAGCGGCGTCGTCTGCGCCGGGCGCGCGGCCGGCAGTTCCTCGTTGGGGAAGCGGATGGAAAAGCGGCGCGAATAGTTTTCGCGCACCTTGGCGTTGGTATAGCGCAGCGTCGCCCATTCGCCGAAGCGCGCCACGTCCATGCCCCAGACGTCGAAGCCTGGGTCGCCATGGACCATCCAGTTCGACAATGCCAGCCCGACGCCGCCACCCTGGCTGAAGCCGGCCATGACGGCGCAGGCGCACCAGAAATTGGTCAGGCCCTGCACCGGGCCGACGAGCGGGTTGCCGTCGAGCGCGAAGGTGAAGGGACCGTTGATGATCTGCTTGATGCCGGCCCTCTCGATGCCGGGAAAATGCTTGAAGCCGATTTCGAGCGACGGTGCGATGCGGTCGATGTCGGGCTGCAGCAGCTCGTGGCCGAAATCCCACGGCGTGTTGACCGGAGACCACGGCTTGCAGGCTTTTTCATAGGTGCCGAGCAGGATGCCGTTGCGCTCCTGGCGGGTGTAGATCTCGCCTTTGAAGTCGAGCACGCCGATCATCTCGCGGCCGGTCGACTTGTTGAATTCCTCGACCTCCGGCATCGGCTCGGTCAAAAGGTACATGTGTTCCATGGCCAGCACCGGCAGCTCGACACCGACCATGCGGCCGATCTCGCGCGCCCACAGGCCGCCGCAGTTGACGACATGCTCGGCCTTGACCGTGCCTTGCTCGGTAACGACGTTCCAGGTGCCGTCGACCTCCTGCGTCAGTTCGACGACCCGGTTGCGCAGCACGATCTCGGCGCCGAGCTTCCTGGCGGCCTTGGCATAGGCGTGTGTGGTGCCGGAAGGGTCGAGATGGCCCTCGACCGGATCCCACATGGCGCCGACGAAATTCGTCTCGTCCATCAGCGGGAACATCGCCTTGGCCTCTGACGGCGTGATCAGCTCGGTGTCCATGCCGAGATAACGGCCCTTGGCGTGGGCAAGGCGCAGGAAATCCATGCGCTCCAGCGTGTCGGCCATCATCACGCCACCGGTCAGGTGCAGTGAACAGGACTGGCCGGAAAGCTCCTCGATCTCCTTGTAGAGCTGCACCGTATAGGCCTGCAGCTTGGCGACGTTGGGATCGCCATTCAGCGTATGGAAGCCGCCCGCCGCATGCCAAGACGAGCCCGAGGTGAGCTCCGAACGCTCGATCAGCATGATGTCGGTCCAGCCGGCTTTGGCCAGATGGTAGAGCACCGAGCAGCCGACCACACCGCCGCCGATGACAACCGCTTTTGCATGAGATTTCATGGAGATAGTTCCGTTTTTGAAGAGATTGAATCGGGTGAGCGGGGCGTGAAAACAAAGTGGAGATCGGATACAGCGATGTTTTCGGCCAGCCTGCCATCAAGCGCGGCAAGGATGGTTTCACAGACGGACGTACGGAATTTCAGAACGTCATGGTTCCAAAGACGCAGAATCGAATAGCCTTGAGCGCGCTTGAAGTCGTCGCGGCGGCGGTCATGTGAACTGCCGGCGTGTTGGTGTCCATCGACTTCAACGACAAGCCGATTTTCGCGGCAAGCGAAGTCTGCAAAAAAGGGGCCGATGGAAAACTGACGCGTAAAGCGATAGCCGCCAAGCTTGCGCGCCTTTAGTTCAAGCCAAAGCAGTGCTTCGGCTTGATTGCCTGCTTGCCTGAGTTTTCGTGCTCGCCGGGTTGTACCTGTTTTGCGGCGACTGCGCGTTTCAGGAACGGCTTCCCCCACTCCGCCGCTGCTTCGCAGCGCCACCTCTCCCCCCTCCGGAGGGAGAGGAAGGGCGCCGGCTGGAATAATCTCACGCCTTTCCTCTACCCCGTCGATCGGGGGAGAGGTGTCGAGCGAAGCTCGACGGAGTGGGGGTCGACTGTTCATCAAGCCAATACAGATGATCAAAAATCGGTCGGTGCGCCGCCTTCGGACCGGCGTTTGTCGACGAAGGCGTTGAGCTCCTCGCGGATTGCCGGGTCCATGTAAGGCTCTTCATAGGAGGCCAGCCGCTCCTTCCAGACCCGGTTGGCTTTTTCGATAGCTGTCGGCGACCCGGCTTCCGCCCAGGTCTCGAAATTGCGCCAGTCGGAGATGATAGGCGAATAGAAGGCGGTCTTGTAGCGGTCCTGGGTATGCTGGGTGCCGAAGAAATGGCCGCCAGGGCCGACGGACTGGATAGCATCGAAGCCGAGCGCTTCCTCGGAAAGGTCAAGCGGGGTCAGGAACTCGGCCACCATCTGCAGCAGATCGATGTCCAGAATGGTCTTCTCGTAGGAGCAGCGCAGGCCGCCTTCCAGCCAGCCGGCCGCATGCATCATCAGATTGCCGCCGCCCTGGATAGCGCCCCACAGCGAGAACACGCTTTCATAGGCGGCCTGTGCGTCGACCGTGTTGGCGGCGCAGGTGTTGGAAGTGCGGTAGGGGATGTTGTAGCGGCGGGCGAGCTGGCCGCCGACCAATTGTGCCTTCATGTATTCCGGCGTGCCGAAGGCCGGCGCGCCGGACTTCATGTCGACATTGGAGGTGAAGCCGCCATAGCCGACCGGCGCGCCCTTGCGCACCATTTGTGCGAAGGCAATACCGGACAGTGCTTCGGCATTCTGCTGCACCAGCGCGCCGGCGATGGTCACCGGCGCCATGGCGCCCGACAGGGTGAACGGCGTCACGACAACGACCTGGCCCTTGCTCGACATCTGGATGATGCCTTCCATCATCGGCACATCGAGCTTGAGCGGCGAATTGGTGTTGATGATGGTGAACACCGACGGCTCTTCGAGAAGCTGTTCGTCGCTGATGCCGCGCGCGATCCTGGTGATCTCGATGCCGTCGACATTGCGCTCCTTGCCGAGCGAATAGATGTGGAACACCTTGTCGGTGAGCACGCTCAAATCGCGGATGCATTCGAGGTGCCGGACGGACGGATGGATATCTATCGGCTCGACCGGATAGCCGCCCGTGCAGTTCAGGATGTTGTGCATCTGCGCGAGCTTGAGGAAGTTGCGGTAGTCCTGCTGGTTGCCCGGCCGGCGTCCACGGTCGAGGTCGGAACAATTGGGCGCCGACGCCATCATCGAGATGATCAGATTGTCGCCGCCGAAGCGCACATTATGCGCCGGATTGCGGGCATGGATGGTAAATTCCGACGGGCAGTGCGAAACCAGCTCGAGGATCATGTCGCTGTCGAAGCGCACCCGCTCGCTGCCGTCGCGGACATCCGCGCCATGCGCCTTCATGATGCGCCTCGCCTCGTCGTGCAGCACGTCGACGCCGATTTCCCGCAGCACGCGCAGCGAGGCGAGATGGATCGATTCCAGCTCGTCGTCGGAGACCAGCTTCGTCGGCGTCAGCGGGATTTTCAGCTGACGGAAAGGCGGCTGCTCGAACGCCGCCGATCCGCCGGCGCGCTTTCCCGCGCGGCCGCCGCGACGAGCGCGGTCGTTTGCCAATGCCGGTTCGGCGGGATGAAGGGCGGCGGTCATGATAGTCCTCGTACGCTGCGACAGTGCGGCGGCATAATGGACCGCCGGCCGTCCCGCCATTGCGGAGGCGGCGACCACTAGGACGAGGGAAGCGACATGGATGTTCGCCAGCCTGATGCACCAGTGCGAAACCAGGTCTGTGCCCGAACTGTGAAACATGTCACGTTGCGATCACGTCACATGAAGTAAGTACATTGAATAAAACCGTCCTGAGGGAGACTATTTCATGTCGGATGTTGTCAGCGTGCGTGCAGCGACCAACAACGAAGTCGCCTTCATTGCCTGGGATATTGACGGAATGATCGACGGCTGTCTCGGCTTCGAGATCGTCCGCATCTATCCCGGCACCGGCGAGGAACGCTGTCTGGCATCCTGGGTGCCTTTCAAAGGGCAACGGAACAAGGACTGGATTCCTCAGGATACCGGCGTCTGGCCGGTGCAGAAGACATTCTGGCGAGATCTTACGGTGCGGCGGCGCCGCGACAGCCTCGAAATCAGACCGGATGGCGAAATGGTCGCCTACCGGGTGCGTCCGGTCGGCGACATGCGGCCCGGCCTCGATCCGGTGCCGGTGCGCCCCGAGAAAGCCTATACCGGAGCGGCGCGGCCGCTCGGCTATCTCGGACAAGGTGCCGTCAGCCCGACCATCTTTCTGGGATCGATGTTCGGCAAGGCGCGGCTCGCCTTCACCAACGGTGTGCTATCGACGCAATGGCTGTCGCGCGCACTGGAGGACGCCGGCATCAAGGTCGGGCAGCGCGATAAGATCAGGGCCGAGCTTCAGCGTCCCGGCAGCAAGATACGCGCCTATCTTCACGGCGAGGTTCCGGATGTGCTCACCAGCCTGATGAAACGGGCCAAAGCCGAGGGCGGCACTGTCAGGCTTGCCCTCTATGAACTTGGCGATGACGAGCTGTGCGACGCGATCATCGACGCCAAGGATGTCGTCGAGGTCATTCTTTCGAATTCGGGCAGGGATGAGCAAACGAAGGCCTGGGACGCGGGCAACGCGCCCTTCAGAAAGCGGCTACGCGAGGCGGGCGTCGTGTTGACCGACCGTCTGTTCAATAACAACCACATCGGCCATAACAAGTTTGCCGTCTACCGCGATGCCCAGGGCAATCCACAAGCGGTCATGACCGGCAGCACCAACTGGACTTCGACGGGCATTTGCGGGCAGTCCAACAACGCCTTCATCCGCGACGACCCTGCGATGGCCGAAGTGTTCGATGCCTATTGGGAGCGGATGAAGGCCGACGTGTTCCCGCCGCCGGCGAGCGAAAGCGCCGCCGGACGGGTGGCGCAGAAGCAAGGCAAGCCGTTTCGCCTGATGAATCGCTCACCGAACCATGTCAATGGGACCACCATCTGGTTCTCGCCAAACGATCCCGACCGCAGCAAAAAGGACATCTCGGTGCGGCCCGTCGATCTCGAAGACGTTTTCGCACGGATCAAGGCGGCGAAGGAGGCGGTGCTCTTTCTCGTGTTCAATCCTTCGCGGCTTGGCAACAATTCGATCATCGATCAGGCGGTCGCGGCGGCGACGGCGAATCCAAAGCTGATCGTGCAAGGCGCAATCAGCGATCACACCGCCATGCCCAACTACGTTGCCCCAACCAGAGATCCAGTCACCAACAAACCGAACAAGGACGGCAAATCGCCGTTCGTCTTTCCGGAGAAGGTCTGGGAGGCGCCGAACGTCTCCGTCGTCAGGGCGGCCAACCTGACGGGGGCCTCCGTTGCGCGGGATTTCCAGGCGGAAGTGCTGACCGTCGGCCATGCGATCGTGCACGACAAGATCGTCATCATTGATCCGATGGCCGACAACGCGACTGTCATCGCCGGCAGCCACAACCTTGGCTACAAGGCGTCCTATGAAAACGACGAGAACATGGTGATCGTGGAAGGCGACAAGACGTTCGCTGCGGCTTTCGCGGTGCATATGCTCGACGTGTTCGACCACTACAAATTCCGCGCCTGGCGCAGAACGATTGGGGAAGGACCTTCGGACAATGACGGGCTCTCCATCGACGACAAGTGGCTGAAGCCTTACGCGGACGGCAGGAAGGGGGCGATTGCCCGGTATTTTCCGTAGTGGTCTGAACGGCGCCGGGGCTCTTAAACAAGTCATCCTCTGGCTGGCGCAAGCGGTTCTCCGCCGCCGGTGCTTCCCGGCACGCCGCCGAAACGCTAATCGTGCAGGTTCCCTATTGGTGCGGACCATGGACCTGGCGGAACAGAACAGCGACGACACAATGCAGTGGGCGGCGATCACCGGCGTGATCGCCACCGTTTCGGTGTTCGCCATCGCGCAAGGGCTGAGCTACCCGCTGTTGAGCTTCATCCTGCAGCGCCAGGGCGTCTCGCCGGCCATGATCGGCCTCTCGGCGGCAATGACGCCGGTCGGCTTTATCGTCTCCTCGCCGCTCATCCCGGCGCTGGCGCGCCGGTTTGGGGCAGGGCGCACGGCACTCACCTGCGCGGCCCTTTCCGCGATCGTGCTGGCGCTGATCGGCTGGACGCAGAATGTCTATCTGTGGTTTCCGCTGCGCTTCCTGATCGGCGTGGTGACCAATCCGCTCTACGTGCTGAGCGAGATCTGGGTGATCGCGCTGGCGCCGCCGTTGCGCCGCGGCCGCGTGATGGGGGTCTATTCCACAGTCATTTCGGCTGGCTTCGCCGCCGGCCCGCTATGCCTGCTTGCCGTCGGCACCGAAGGATGGCCGCCGTTTCTCGTCGGCATTGCCGCATTCGTCTTTTGCGGCGCCTGCCTGGCGCTGGTACTGGGACGGCTGCCAAAGGTCGATGAGGCCGGGCACCGGGTTTCGGTCATGGGGTTCATGCCGATGGCATGGCTGCTGTTGTCGGCGGTGGTCGTGGCCGCCGGTTTCGAACAGGCGGTGCTGGCACTGCTGCCGGTCTACGGAGCGCATTATAGCATCGAGGAAACCCGCATGTCGGCGCTGCTGTCGATGATGATCGCCGGCAACATCGCCATGCAGGTGCCGCTCGGCCTGCTGGCGGAACGGCTGACAGCGCGTCTGGTGCGGTTCATTTGTGTTTCGATGACGGCGCTGGGGTGCGTGCTGTTGCCGGTTCTCATCGAGACGCCGCTGATCTGGCCGTGCGTTTTTGTCTGGGGTGCGGTTTCCTACGGTATTTACACGATGTCGATCATCGAGCTCGGCGAGCGATTCACCGGCTCGGCACTGGTCGCCGGCAACGCAGCCTTCTCGCTGATGTGGGGCGTCGGCGGCATCGCCGTGCCGCCGCTGGCGGGCGGCGCCATGGATATTCTCGGCGCGGACGGCCTGCCGATCACGCTTGGCGCCATTTGCCTGACGCTGGCGGTTACAACCGTCATTCGAAGGCGGATGATGTGATTCCGAAAAGCAACGGGTGTCTTGAACATCGGGGCCGCCATGTCGATGTTGGCGAGGCCGACGCCTGATTCAACCGGAGACCACATGACCAATCCGAACACAAAGACGCAGCCGAATTTGGCGGCCGAAGATCCCTTTCTCTGGCTGGAGGACAGAACAGGCAAGGAGGCGCTCGACTGGGTTCACCGTCAGAACGAGATCACAACAGGTGAATTGCGGGGCGATCCGTCTTACCAAGCCTACTTCCAAACCGCACTCGACCTGATGACGGCCGACGACAACATTCCGGTCGGATCTGCGCTCAACGGCTACGTCTATAATTTCTGGCAGGACAAGACCAATGTGCTCGGCATCTGGCGGCGCACGACGGTTGCTTCCTACAAGACCGAGAAGCCGGATTGGGAGACGATCATCGACTTCGACAGTCTGTCCGCCAAAGAGGGCGTGAAATGGGTGTTCAGCGGCACCAGCCGGCTTTACCCCGATTTCAACCGCTGCCTGCTCAGCCTGTCGCCGGATGGCGGTGACGCCAGTGAAATGCGCGAATTCGAGATCGATACCAAATCCTTTGTCGAGGGCGGCTTTCGTGCGCCTGCCTCAAAGTCAGGCTTCAACTGGCTGGACAAGGACACGGTCGTCGTCTCGACTGCCTTCGAAGAGGACGAAAAAACCCAGTCCGGTTATCCGCGCGTGGTCAAGCTGTGGCAGCGCGGCACCAGGCTGGAGGATGCGACGCCGATCTTCGAGGCGCAGAAGCAGGATCTCGCCGCCGGCGGTTCCCTCGAATTCGACGGTGACAAGCGGCATCTGTTCCTGACCCGGACGCTCAATTTCTTTGCCTCGCACAGTTTTCTGCGTCTGCCTTCCGGCGAAAACAGGCGCATCCCGCTGCCGGACGACGTCACCGACACGGCGCTGTTCCGGGATCAGTTTGTCTTTGGGGTGCGCAACCCGTGGACGGCGCCGGACGGTACGCTGTGCCGACCCGACGGCCTCTATTCGCTGGACTTTGCGCGCTGGATCGAAACCAAAGCGTTGGGACCTGTAGAAACCGTGCTCGAGCCGGCGGATCGTGTTTCGATCGCCGGCATCGCCCGCACGCAGGACCGGTTGTTCATTAATCTGATAGACAATGTGCGCGGCAAGGTCGTCGCCTGCCAACGCAGCGACAGCGGCTGGTCGCTGGAGCCGGTAGCCTTACCTGAAAACGGCAATGTCGGCATCAGCCACGCCGAGCATTTCGGCTCCAGCGTCTCCTTTTCCTTTACCGATTTCCTGACGCCGAGCTCGATCATCTGGTCGGACGACAATGCTGCGACGCTGACAACCGTGAAATCGCAGCCGGCGCGTTTCGATGCGTCGTCCCTCGTCTCGGAACAGTTCGAGGCGCGCTCGAAGGATGGCACCATGATCCCTTATTTCGTCGTCAGGCGGCGCGACCAGAACGGGCCGGTGCCGACGCTGCTTTACGGCTATGGCGGCTTCGAAGTGCCGCTATTGCCCGGCTATGCCGGCGTGCGCGGGCGGCTGTGGCTGGAAAAGGGCAATGCCTATGTGCAGGCCAATATCCGCGGCGGCGGCGAGTTCGGCCCGAATTGGCACCAGGCCGCGCTCAAGGCCAATCGCCAGAACGCCTTCGACGATTTCGCCGCGGTCGCGCAAGACCTGGTCAAACGCGGCGTCGCCACGCCGGCAACGCTCGGCATCCAGGGCGGCTCGAATGGCGGCCTGCTGACCGGCGTTTCACTGACCCAGCATCCCGAGTTTTTCGGTGCGGTAATCATCGACGTGCCGCTGCTCGACATGCTGCGCTACACCGAGTTGCCGCCCGGCGCATCCTGGATGGCCGAGTATGGCGATCCGGCGAAGCCGGAAGAGGCCGCTTGGCTGGCCGCCTATTCGCCCTATCAGCATGTCGAGACCGATGTAACCTATCCGCCGGTGCTGCTGACCACATCGACTGCCGACGACCGCGTCCATCCCGGCCATGCGCGCAAGATGGCCGCGCGGCTGCAGGCTGCCGGCCACGCGAAGACGCTGTTCTTCGAAGAAACCGAGGGCGGCCATGGCGGGCGCGGCGATCGGCGACCGCAAGCAGCACAGGCGGCGATGAAGTATGTCTTCCTGCAACGGGCCCTGACCAGCATCGCTTGACCGGAACGGCTTGAACTGAACGCTTCAGACAGCCTAAGATGCTGCATGGCTCGGAAGAGGACATGCTGCGCATTTGGGGTGGCGGTGACGCCGTCGCCGCGCACGCTGCGCGCCGAGCTTTTGCGGCTTTGCGCCCGCATCGGCTATTCGCCGCCCGCCTTCCTCTGACGAATCCGCCCCGGCTGCAATTGCCGGATTGGTTCAAGAGGAAAGATCAGACATGACCTATCAGAATTATTCGCTGAAGCAGCTTCAGCAGATCGATGCTGCGCATTACCTTCATCCGTTCACCGACCACAAGGAGATGCGCGAGGCCGGCTCACGCATCATCACCCACGCCAACGGTCCGTTCATCTACGATTCCGAAGGGACGGAAATCCTCGACGGCATGGCCGGGCTGTGGTGCGTCAATGTCGGTTACGGCCGCGATGAGCTGGCCGATGCGGCTTACGCCCAGATGAAGGAACTGCCCTACTACAATTCCTTCTTCAAATGCTCGACCCCGACGCCGGTGCTGCTGGCCAAAAAGCTGGCGGAACTGGCGCCGAAGCACGTCAACCAGGTCATCTACGGCTCGTCCGGTTCGGAGGCCAACGACACGGCGCTGCGCCTTGTCCGCCATTATTGGGCGCTGGAAGGTAAGCCGGAGAAGAACCGCATCATCTCGCGCAAGACAGCCTATCATGGCTCGACCATCGCCGGCGCGTCGCTGGGCGGCATGGAGCCGATGCACAAGCAACTCAACGGCGCGGTTCCCAACATCGTCCATGTGATGATGCCTTATGCCTACGAGCTGGCTCTGCCCGGCGAGAGCGACCATGATTTCGGCTTGCGCGCGGCCAAGGCCGTGGAGGACGCTATCCTCGAAGCCGGCGCCGACAAGGTTGCCGCCTTCATCGGCGAGCCGGTGATGGGGGCAGGCGGCGTGAAGATACCGCCGATGAGCTACTGGCCGGAAGCGCAGCGCATCTGCCGCAAATACGATATCCTCCTGATGCTGGACGAGGTCATCACCGGCTATGGCCGCACCGGCGAGTGGTTCGCGGCTCAGACCTTCGATATCGAGCCCGATACGATCACCACCGCCAAGGCGCTGACCTCCGGTTATCAGCCGCTGTCGGCGCTGCTGGTCGGTGACCGCATCGCGGCGACGCTGGTCGAGAAGGGCGGCGAGTTCAATCACGGCTATACTTATGCCGGTCACCCCGTGGCCTGCGCCGTGGCGCTGAAGAACCTTGAGATCATGGAGCGGGAAGGTTTGGTCGACCGGGTCAAGAACGACACCGGACCCTATTTCGCCAAGGCGCTGCAGGAGCATATCGGCGGTCACGAACTGGTCGGCGAGGTGCGCTCGATCGGGCTGATGGGGGCGATCGAGATCGTCAAAGACAAGGCGACCAAGGAGCGTTTCCTGCCGGCCGGGAGTGCGGCCGTGCTTGTCCGCGACCACGCAATTGCCCAGGGCATGATGCTGCGCGCCACCGGCGACACGATGATCCTGTCGCCGCCGCTGATCTGGACGCGTGAGACGATCGACATGGCCTGCGACCGCATCGCCAAGGCGCTTGATCTGGCGCAAGCGGATTTGCGCAAGCGGTAGAATGGGACGATCGCCGGGCGTCCTGCAGTCGGACGCCCGGCTTTTTGAATACTGCATCCTGTCGAACCAGGTCTCCTACACCCTGGAGGAGCCGCTCACCAAGGGCTGCCGCGAGGCGATCGTTTCGTCCATCGCCGCGATTTACCTTGTCCGTCAGGACCTGTGTTCACCTGCCCTGGTTGTCGGCCGTTGCGCTGTTACGCTGGGCGTTAGCGCCGTCGCTCCGTTGCTCGGCCCACCCACCCGGACCGGTCGGATAGCTCGGCTCTCCTTCCGCCTCCAGGCTCTCGTGGAACTCAGTGGCAGGTCTTCCTGGGTATTCGCGGCCGCTCGACAGGTGCCCTTGATGACCGGGATGGAGCGATGCGTCATCGTTGCGGGCATGGTCCGGCGGTTCGGCATAGGCTGGGGTGGCAAACAGCGATCCGGCGCCGATGAAGAGTGCAAATGCGAGAACGTGCTTCATTGTGCTGTCCTCCAGTATTTGGAATCAAGGTGCAGATAGAGTCCATCCAGCCTGTGTGAAGGGCAGCTCCGAATGAATTGATCATAGGGGCAGCACCATCTGCACATCCCGGCCGTACGGCTTGCCCGATTTCGGCAATATCGACGATCCGAGCCTCGAGGCGATGATGCCTTCGGCGAACCGCATCGGCCGTCCGCGCAAGGTGACAGGCTGGCGTTTCGATTAGACTCCTTTAGGCGTCGCTTTCGAACGCCAGCCTTTCGCGCCGCCGAGTGCAGCGTCACGGGACGTCCGGAGTGCTTTTCGTCCGCAGTACGGCTGTCCAAGGACAGTTGAGGCTGGAACTGCCATTCGTCTGGGGAATTGTAAAGTTGGCGAGGCTAAGCAGAAATCGCTTGCAAACGGACTTGTCAGAGCAACCAAAACGTCAACCGTAAGCTTTTGAAAATCGCCTGCGCAATTTGCGGTTGAGTTTTACATAAAAAAACAACATAGGGAGGCTATCATGATCAGGCTGCAGTCAGTTCTATTTTCTATTCTACTGCTAGGAGTGGCAGGGTCGCCCGCGACAGCGGAGGAGGCCTGGTCGCTTGACGGCTTTAAGGCCCCCGAGAGCGTACTTTTCGACTCCAAGCGGAACGTCTTCTACGTCTCCAACATTGCTGGCGAACCCGCCGGCAAGGATGGGGTCGGATACCTTTCGAAAGTTTCGCCTGACGGAAAGTTGCAGGCAGCCGAGTGGGTGACCGGCTTTAATGCGCCCAAGGGATTGGTGATGCACGGCGATACGCTTTTCGTCACCGACATCGATCGGCTTATGGCCGTCAACGTCGAGAGCGGTCAGATCACCGGAACGTGGCCTGCAGAAGGCGCTCAGTTCCTCAATGACCCCGCCGTCGACGAGGCGGGTCGCGTCTTTGCTTCCGACATGCTGGCGAACAGGATTTATGTTCTGGACAATGATGCTCTCACCGTCTGGCTCGAGAGCGAGGATCTCCTGCATCCGAACGGTCTGCGCGTCGAAGATGGTCGCCTCCTCGTCGCCGGCTGGGGTCGCGATATCCAGCCGGATTTTTCGTCCAAGACACCCGGCCATCTGATCGCGATCGACTTGAAGACGAAGGCTATCTCTGACATCGGGCCCGGCGAGCCTGTTGGAAATCTGGATGGCATAGAACCGGACGGAGCAGGAAATTGGCTCGTTACGGATTGGGTCGCGGGGGCGCTCTTTCGCATTCATCCGGATGGAAAAGTCGAGCAGCTGATGGACCTCAATCAAGGCAGCGCCGATCTGGAATTCCTGGAAGAAAAGAAGCTGGCAATCATCCCGATGATGATGGACGGCAAGCTGGTCGCAACTCGATTGGATTGAGCAACTTGGAAGAGGCTCGCATAGCCCTCTCCCCAATTGGCCGCAGAGGGTTATGACTTGCACTAATCGAAGGGCCGCATCAGCGGCCCTTTTCACATCTGTGCCAGCTCTTGCGCGGTCCCGCTCCGAAACGCAAAAACCGCGCTCCATCGGGAACGCGGCTTTGCCAGATACGCATGGCGCTTCGCTAACAGAACACTTGCGAAACTTACGGGCTCCGGTACGCGAGACCTGATCCGGAGCGCCGGGCGGATGCGATATGCCGCCTCGCACTCCGTTCTACAGGGACATCGTTACCGGGTGGTTATCGATAGTTTAAGCAAATCTAAATTTCCGACGTTTCTTTGCCGGGAAACCGAACAGCCTGTCGAGTTCGAGACTTATGCCGGGGTACCGCGCAGGAAATTTATAATGCCGGAAAAATCCGCAGCGGCATGTCCCTGGGCGTTGAACAGCGCATAAAGCTGGGCGGCCTCGGCGCCCAGCGGCGTCACCGCGCCGGCGCTTTGCGCGGCTTCCTGCGACAGCTTCAGGTCCTTCAGCATCAGTGCTGCGGCAAATCCCGGCCTGTAGCCATTGTTGGCCGGGGATGTCGGCACCGGGCCGGGCACCGGGCAGTACGCGGTCAGCGACCAGCATTGGCCGGAGGAGTTCGAGGCGACCTCGAACAGCGCCTGATGCGACAGGCCGAGCTTTTCCGCCAGAACGAAGGCTTCGGCGACGCCGATCATCGAAATGCCGAGGATCATGTTGTTGCAGATCTTTGCCGCCTGTCCGGCGCCGTCATCGCCGCAATGGACGATACGGCCGGCCATCGGCTGGAGGATTGGCTCGGCCTTGGCGAAGGCTTCCTTCGAGCCACCGGCCATGAAGGTTAGCGTGCCGGCAGCGGCGCCGCCGGTGCCGCCGGAAACCGGCGCGTCGATCGACAGCAGCTTATGTTTGGCGGCAATGGCGTGGGCTTTTCGTGCCGATTCGACGTCGATGGTCGAGGAATCGATGAACAGCGCGCCTTTTTTCGCTTTGGGTGCGATGTCCTCGTGGACCGACAGGACGTGTTTGCCGGCCGGCAGCATGGTGATGACAACATCGGCCTCCTTCACCGCGGCAACGGCATTGGCCATGACGATGACACCATGGTCCTTGGCGATGACGAGATTCTCCGGGATCAGGTCGAAGCCGTGCACGGCATATCCAGCCTTGACGAGGTTGGCTGCCATCGGATTGCCCATATTGCCGAGGCCGATGAAGGCGATGGTGGTCATAATGGCACTCCGTGGTTTGGTAAGGCAGTAGGCAGTAGGCAGTAGGCAGTAGGCAGTAGGCAGTAGGCAGCCTATTCGGGCGCAAGTTTGCTAATAAGTTGGCGAAGCATTTTTCCGATGCCCTCGGTCGCTAACAGCATCTGATAAGCTTGATCATGCGTAGCAAGGCCAATGCGTTCAGCGATCTGGAGGTGCGTCTCGAACTCCTTCAGCGACCCTTGGGCTATCCTGAGAAATTGTTGATAAGAGCCTCTGTTGTCTCGGCCATAACCTTCCGCGATGTTTGCAGGGATAGAGGTTGCTGAGCGGCGGATTTGGCTGGTCAACCCATACAATTCCTCTTTTGGCCATGCCTTGGTCAAGGAGTAGGTGGCGACAGCCAGATCCATCGCCTGCTGCCATACGATAAGATCCTTGTACGAATTGATCTTGCCGGTCATCTTACTGCCTATTGCCTATTGCCTATTGCCTATTGCCTATTGCCTATCGCCTACTGCCTTACCGGCCGATCAGGGCGCGTGCGATGATGACGCGCATGATCTCGTTGGTGCCTTCGAGAATCTGGTGGACACGCAAATCGCGGACCAGCTTCTCGATGCCGTAATCGTGCAAATAGCCGTAGCCGCCATGCAGTTGCAGCGCATCGTTGGCGACGTTGAAGCCGATGTCGGTGACGAAACGCTTGGCCATCGCCGACCATTTCAAAGCGTCCGGCGCCTTGCGGTCAAGCTTCGAGGCGGCGGCGTAGAGGAAGATCCGTGCAGCCTGCAGCTCGGTCTCCATGTCGGCGAGCTTGAACTGCAGCGCCTGGAATTGATTGATCTTGGAACCGAAGGCCTTGCGCTCGGCGGTGTAGGACAGCGCCTTGTCGAGCGCCGATTGCGCGCCGCCGAGCGAACAGGCGGCGATGTTGAGCCGGCCGCCGTCGAGCCCGGCCATGGCGATGCCGAAGCCGGCGCCTTCAACCGAGAGCAGGTTTTGCGCCGGCACCTTGCAGTCCTCGAAGACGACCTGGCGGGTCGACTGCATGTGCCAGCCCATCTTGTGCTCGTTGGCGCCGAAGGACAGGCCGGGCGCATCCTTCGGCACGACGAAAGTCGAAATGCCCTTCGGTCCGTCGGCACCGGTGCGCGCCATGACGATGTAGAGGTCGCTGTCGCCGGCGCCCGAGATGAACTGCTTGACGCCATTCAGCACATAGTCACCGCCGCTCTTCACCGCGCGCGTCTTCAGCGCCGCCGCATCCGATCCCGAACCCGGCTCGGTCAGGCAATAGCTCGCCAGCCATTCCATCGAGGTCAGCCTCGGCAGGAAGCGCCGGCGCTGCTCGTCGCTGCCGAAGCGATCGATCATCGACGCCACCATGTTGTGGATCGAGATGAAGGAGGAAAAGGCCGGATCGGCGCGCGATAGCGCCTCGAAGATCAGCACGGCGTCGAGCCGGCCGAGCGCCGAGCCGCCGACATCGTCGCTGACATAGATGCCGCCAAGGCCGAGCGGCCCGGTCTCGCGGATCACGTCCGCCGGAAAATGCTTGTCGCGGTCCCAGTCGAGCGCGTTCGGCGCAACGCGGTCGGCAGCGAAGGCCTCGGCCATCTCCTGGATGGCGCGCTGGTCTTCGTTGAGTTCGAACTGGCTGGTGCCCGCATCGACAGCGGCGTCCATGGCGTGCTCCCTGGTGTCTCGACCTGCTGGCCTGTCGTTTTTGGCTTTGCGCGCCGTCCAATCTAGACCAATGATGCCGCCGCGCAAGCCGACCATCTCCATCCAACCATCTGGGGAGCGGCTGTGCGCGAATACATGTTTGGAGCAGGGCGTGACGACAAATTTCGATGAACTGCTCGAACGTTTCCATGCCTATCTCGAAACATTCGATGATGCGCTGGTGCGCGATGCCGTGGCCCGAATCGACTGGGCCATGCCGGCGCGTCCGCTCGAGGCGCATCCGCTGCCTTGCCTGCGCCAGCTCGACCGCATCGTCGAGCTAGCTCCGGCAAACGCCCAGCCGTTGGGGCGGCTGCTTGCGCAGCGTCGCGGCGAGCTGCGCTGGGGGCAGACCTACAGCGAGGCTGATTTCGGCGAGACGTTCATCGACAATTACGGCTGGGTGGAGGTCTTCGGCACGCGCGGCCATTTCGCCAACGATGAGGTCGCGGCCGGTCTGCTGATCCTCGGGCCAGATATCGTCTATCCCGACCATCATCATGTCGCCGAGGAGATCTACATTCCGCTGACCGGCGGCACCGAATGGCGCATGGGCGAAGGCAGCTTTCGCAGGCGCGACGCCGGCGAGGTGATCCACCACGCCTCTGATGTCAGCCACGCCATGCGCACCGGCAAGGAGCCTCTCTTGGCGCTCTACATCTGGCGTGGCGGGCCGCTGGCGGCAAAATCGACGATCACCGGAACGACGGTACAGGGCAAGGACTGATGGCCAAGGCGATCATGCTGCAAGGCACGGGTTCCGATGTCGGCAAGACGGTCCTGGTCGCGGGCCTGTGCCGCGCGGCCAGGAAACGCGGGCTGAAGGTGCGGCCGTTCAAGCCGCAGAATATGTCGAACAACGCCGCCGTCGCCGATATTCCGGGCGACAAACTCGGTGGTGAGATCGGCCGCGCCCAATGGCTGCAGGCGATCGCCTGTGGCGTTGCGCCCTCCATCCACATGAACCCGGTGCTGCTCAAGCCGCAGACCGATGTCGGTGCGCAAGTGGTGGTGCAGGGCAAGATGTTCGGCGAGGCGAGGGCACGCGACTACCAGGCGCTGAAGGGCAGGCTGATGGATGCCGTTCTGGACTCCTGGGCAAAGGTAGGCGAGGGCGCCGATCTCGTAATTGTCGAGGGCGCCGGCTCGCCGGCCGAGATCAATCTCAGGAGCCGCGACATTGCCAATATGGGCTTTGCGACGCGCGCCAACGTGCCGGTGATCCTCGTCGGCGACATCGATCGCGGCGGCGTCATCGCCTCGGTCGCCGGCACCCACCTGATCATGCCGGAAGAGGACCGGCGCATGATCGTCGGCTATCTCATCAACAAGTTCCGCGGCGATGTCTCGCTGTTCGATGACGGTATCAAGGCGATCGAGACATTCACCGGCTGGCGCTGCTTCGGCGTCGTGCCGTGGCTGAAGGCTGCGGCTCGGTTGCCCTCGGAAGATTCCGTTGTGCTTGAACGCCTGGTTTCCGGCGATAAGCGCGCGCTGAAGGTCGCCGTGCCGATGCTTTCGCGCATTGCCAATTTCGATGATCTAGACCCGCTCAAGGCCGAGCCGCAGGTCGAGGTCGTCTTCGTGCCGCCCGGCCAGCACCTCCCCGAAGATGCCGGGCTGGTGATCATTCCCGGCTCCAAGTCGACGATCGGCGATCTCCTGAGATTCCGCGAGAATGGCTGGGATCGCGACCTTGCCGCTCATCGCAAGCGCGGCGGCCATGTGGTCGGCATTTGCGGCGGCTTCCAGATGCTCGGCCGTGTCGTACGCGATCCAGACGGCATCGAGGGCAGTGTTACCGAGACCGAAGGGCTCGGCCTGCTCGATGTCGAAACCGTGATGGAGCCGGAAAAGACGGTGCGTAATGTCAGCGCGCGCTCGGTGCAGTTCGACCTGCCGCTCGAAGGCTACGAGATCCATCTCGGCCGCACCACCGGTCCGGACACGCTGCGGCCTTCCGCCGTCATCAACGGCGTCGATGACGGCGCCATCTCCGCCGACGGCAAGGTGTCAGGCACCTATCTGCACGGGCTGTTTTCCGCAGACGCCTTCCGGGCGAAATTCCTGGAAAACCTCGGCGTCAAAGGCGGCGGCATCGACTATCGCGCCGAGGTCGAACGGGCGCTCGACGAGATCGCAGCCGAGCTGGAGATTCACCTCGACTGCGACGCGATTTTTGGGCAGGCGCGTTAGCTGGCGGGTTCGTTGGCTTTCGGCCAGTAGGTGCCGAAGGACCAGACATTGCCTTCCGGATCGCTGCAGATGAACTCGCGGCTGCCATAGTCGCGGTCAGTGAGCTCTTCCAGTATTTCGGCGCCGGCCTTCTTGGCTCTGGCATAAGCAGCATCGGCATCGTCGACGGCAACGTAGATCGATCTGCCGCCACCCGGGCCCGGTGCACCGATCATCTGGCCAAACTTGTCGTCGCGTGCAGTGCCCAGCATGATCATCGAGGAGCCGAAAGTCAGTTCGGCGTGATGGACGATGTCGCCTTCGCCGTAGCGGGCATGGACGGCAAAGCCGAAGGCTTCACCCAGCCAGTCGATCATCTTCGCGGCATTGCGGTAGCGCAAGGTGGGATAGAGCCTGGGCGGTTCGACGTTTATTGTCATGGTGATCTCCTTCAATTGGTCGATAACCCAGTTTGGGCGAAGGCCGTCGCGGCGTCTTGAAGAAATGTTACCTCGGCGTCCTGCAAAGCGCCCTGGGCGTCTATGCCCGGGTGGCAAGCGCCGTCGGCGTTTCGCCGGCAAGGTCGCGGAATTCGCGCACCAGATGCGCCTGGTCGGCATAGCCGCAATCGGCGGCGATATCAGCCCAATCGGATTTGTGCCGCCTTGACAAGCCGAGCGCCCGGTCGAAGCGGACGATGCGAGACAGGGTCTTGGGGCCGACGCCGATCGCATTGGAGAATTTTCCCAAGAGATGTTTGCGGCTCCAGCCCAGCCTGTCGGCAAGCGATGAGACGCGAATGCGGCCGCCCGAGACGATGATCCGGTCATAGGCCCAGGCGATTTCGGCCTGCGTTTCCCGGGCTTCGGCCAGCCGTGCGGCAACGAACGTCTCGACGATGGCAAAGCGTGCGCTCCAGCCGAGCGCATTACCAAGCCTTTCGCGCAGCATGATGCCTTCAAGTCCGAGCACATCGTCCAGGCCGACCATGCGGTCGGTCAATTCGCTCATCGGAAGACCGAAGAAGCGTCGGGCGCCGAGCGGGGTGAAATTGACCTGGACGCAGCAGGCGCCGCCGAAGGATTCGATCACCACCGGACCGGCATAGAGGCCGGCGGCGAAACTGGCGAAGCGGTCGTTGTCGCCCGGCTCCTTGCCGAGGCCGATGACGAAGGGTTCGGCAAAGCTGATGACCAGCGGCACGGTCAGCGATGCACATTCGACGCTGCGGAAACGGCCGGGCATGGTCTCGCGGTAGCCGCAGATGTCAGTGACTGAACCCTGGAGCGAAGGGCCGGGCGCACGCCGCACCATCTCGAATCGGTCGAGGCCGGGACTGTGTTGGTTGCTGCCGTCTTCGCTCTGGACAGACATGAGCTTTCCTCCGCCCCGGGATGGTAGCAGACCAACCCTCAGAATCAAAAGCGCCCGGCTTGTGGCCGGGCGCTCCGAATTACCTGAGATTCTAGTGCTTAAAGCACGTCGTGTCCGAAGAGATTTATGCGATGCGCTTCAAGCTTTGTTTTATGCATGTCGTTGTCCCAAAATCGCAGCGCACCCTAGGGTCGAAGCCCAGGGCAAGCTTTTGGGCGACATGCACTAGGCGCCGCGAACCAGGCAGCCGCCGGCAAGCACGATGTAAGCGATGAGGACAATCCACACCGAGGCCAGGGGAATGAACGCAAAAACGCCGAGAGCGGCGAGAAGGCCGATGATGGCGATAACAAGGGATATGATGAAAACAAGCTGCGTAGGCGCACTGAGATTCATGTGTGGCTCCTCCGACATGATTCGTACAAGCGCATACTATCAGGCGCGCCGTTCACACACCAATCAGCGTGCGCAGCGGGTTCGCCGGATCGGCCAGCAACTTGATGGCCAGCGCCAGACAGACGATCACCAGCAGCGGCTTGATCAGTTTTGCGCCATTGCGGATCGCGAGGCTGGCGCCGACACGGGCGCCGAGGAATTGGGCAACACCCATCATCAGGCCGATCTTCCAGTAGATGACCCCGGCAGCGGCGAAGACGATGAAGCCGCCGATGTTGGAGGCGAAGTTGAGCAGCTTGGTGTGCGCCGTCGCCTTGAGCACGCCGTAGCCGGCTAGGGTGACGAAGGCCAGCATGTAGAAGGAACCGGCCCCCGGCCCGAACAGGCCGTCATAGAAGCCGACAATCGGCACCAGAATCAGCCCGAACAGGAACGGCGACAGGCGCTGGGCGCGGTCGACATCGCCCATGTTGGGCTTCAGGGCGAAGTAAAGGGCAATGGCGATAAGCAGGACCGGCAGAAGAGCCCGCAACAGGTCGCCCGGCACGAATGTCGCCAGCAAGGCGCCGAGAGCACTGCCGGCAAGCGCCAACAGGGCCGAAGGCAATTGCCGGCGCAAATCGACATGGCCCTTCGCGGCGTAGTGGATGGTCGCCGAGCCTGAGCCGAACATGCCCTGCAGCTTGTTGGTTCCCAGCGCCTCGACCGGCGAGAAGCCCGCCAGCAGCAGTGCTGGAATGGTGATCAAGCCGCCGCCGCCGGCAATCGAATCGACGAAGCCGGCAGCGAAGGCGGCGGCGCCGAGGATGACGACGGTCTGGGTGGCGAGATCGAACATCGGATGGTTGCGGGAGGGGGCTTCCGGCCAGCAGGAAAATATGGCGCGTTCCACCACAGCCGACCCGTTTGCGCAAGGCCGATTCCGCGCTACCTATTCGCAACGAATCGGAAAGGGACGCTGATGGCATTCGCATTGCTTGACCAGATACGCGCGATCTTCGACGGCGACCCCGGGGTGCGCAAGGTTGCGGACGATCCTGTGCTGTCGGCGGAACTGCTGATGCTGTTTCGCATGATCCTGGCCGACGGCACGGTCAGCGAGAGCGAAATGGCCGCCTTCAGGCGCATCTGCCGGGAAGCCTTCGGCATTCCGGAAGCCAGCATCGACAGCGTCATCGAATATCTCAACGAGTTCGGCTACGAGACCAACAGCTCGCAAGCCATCGCGCAGTTCCGTGACCTCGACGTCGAGAGGCGCAGCCTGCTTGCCCGCCATATGGCCGAGATCGCCAAGGCCGATTCGCAACTTGCCGGGACCGAGATACAGCTCTTGCGCCGCACGCTCGACTTGCTCGACATCAGCCCGGCCGATGTGGTGAAGGCCGAAGAGTAAGCCTCTCTGAACGGTCGGCTGTTCACCCCTGTTCCTGTAACCGCCGAGCAATCGCGCGGTGCAGGTCTGGGGCCGCAGCGACCAGCGCCTTCGCGGCTTCGGACTGCGGATGGTCGAGAACCTCGCTCGTCCTGCCGCGCTCGACGATCTTGCCGTCATGCATGATCATCACCTGGTCGGTGATGGCGCGGGCAACGGTCAGGTCGTGGGTGATGAACAGATAGGCAACGCCGAGCTTCTGGTTGAGCTCGGCGAACAGGTCGAGAATCTGGGCGCGGATCGAGACGTCGAGCGCCGAGACCGGCTCGTCGGCGACGACCAGTTTGGGGCGGGTGATGATGGCGCGGGCGATCGACAGGCGCTGGCGCTGGCCGCCCGAAAATTCGTGCGGATATTTGTCCATGTCGCGTGGGCTGAGACCGACCTCGTGCAAGGCCTTTGCCACCATCTCGCGCCGCTCCGTGTTCGTCGGCTTGTTCTCCAGGACATGCAGTGGCTCGCCGACCAGTTTTTCGACCTTCTGGCGCGGATCGAAGGAGCCGTAAGGGTCCTGGAACACCACCTGCATGTCGCGGCGCGCCGGCTTGAGCTCCGCTTCGCTCTTGCCGGTGATGACCTGGCCGCGAAACCGGATCGTTCCCGATGTCGGCCCGTCCAGCGCCAACACCATGCGGGCAAGCGTGGACTTGCCGCAGCCGGAACGCCCGACCAGCGCCACCGACTGGCCGGGATCAATCGAGAACGAGACATCGTCGACGGCGCGGATCGGGGCAGCCCGCTTCAACAGCGATTTGCGGCGTCCCGGATAGTCCCGCGTCACGCTGTCTACCTGAAGAAGAGGTTTGGCAACCTGGAGCAGGGGATTGTCTTGGCCGACCGCGTGTGTCCTGGGACGCGCTGGCACATGCGTCGAGGCCTGCGCCAGTTGTCGCGTGTAGGGATGAAGCTGTTCTGACAAAGTACGCGCCGTGTCGCCGGCCTCCATCACTTCGCCGTGGCGCAGGATGGTGATGCGCTCCGCCATTTCGGTCACCACCGCGAGGTCGTGCGAGATCAAGAGCAGGCCCATGCGGTTTTCTGCGACCAGGTCGCGCAACAGGTCGAGGATCTGCGCCTGCAGCACGACGTCGAGCGCCGTTGTCGGCTCGTCGGCGATCAGCAGCTTGGGTTTCAGTGCGCAGGCAATGGCGATGACGACGCGCTGGCGCTGGCCTCCGGAAAGCTCGTGCGGATAGCGCGACAGCGGGAATTGCGCCGCCGGCAGGCCGACCCGGTCGAGCATTTTTCGCGCGCGGTCCTCGGCGTCGGCGCGGCTTGCCCTGGTGTGCCAGCGTATGCCTTCGGCGACCTGCTCGCCAATGGTCTTGACCGGGTTCAGCGCCGTCATCGGCTCCTGGAAAACCATGCCGATATCGTCGCCGCGCAACGCGCACATCTGGTCTTCGCTGGCCGCAAGGATGTCGATGCCGTCGAAGGTGACGTGCCCGGTGGCGCGCGCCGCCCAGGGCAGAAGCCGCATCACCGTCAGCGCCGTGATCGACTTGCCTGAACCGGATTCGCCGACCAGTCCCATCACCTCGCCGGGCGCAACTGAGAGCTCGACATCCCTCAGGATCGGCGTGTCGCCGATCGTCAGCGACAGTTTCTCGATTTCGAGCAGGCTCATCGCTGCCGCCGCGATTTCGGATCGAGGATGTCGGCAATACCGTCGCCGAGCAGGTTCAGTCCAAGCACGGTGACGACGATCGCCATGCCTGGAAAGACCGCCATCCACGGCGCCGCCACCATGCGGGTCTGCGCATCGAACAGCATCCGCCCCCAGCTCGGCATTGGCGGCTGCGTGCCCAGCCCGACATAGGAAAGCCCGGCTTCGGCCAGGATGCCGAGCGCGAACTGGATGGTGCCTTGCACCAGGAGCAAAGTGACGATGTTGGGCAGCACATGTTCCAGCGTGATCAGCGTCCTGCCTTTGCCGGCGGCGCGCGCGGCGAGGATGAATTCGCGCGGCCAGATCGCCAGCGCACCGGCCCGGGCGACGCGGGCGAAGACCGGGATGTTGAAAATGCCGATGGCGATGATGGCGTTGAGCGCGCCCGGCCCGAAGATGGCGGTGATCATGATTGCCGACAGCAGGGCAGGGAAGGCGAAGACGAGATCGTTCAGCCGCATCACCACTTCGTCGACGATGCCGCCGCGCGCCGCCGCAAGTGCGCCGAGCGGCACGCCGACACCCATGCCGATACCGACCGCCACCAGCGCCACGGCGATCGAGTTGCGGGCCCCGACCATGATCATGGAAAGAATGTCACGGCCGAAATGGTCGGTGCCGAACCAGTGCGCCGGCGAGGGTGCTTGGGTCTTCTCGGCGATGATCAGCCTGGTGACGTCAAAAGGAGTCCAGAAGAACGAGACGATAGCGACCGCTGCCACCACTATGGTGATGACGAAGCCGGTGAGGAACGAGCGGTTGGTGAAAGCCTTGACGAGGATGTCGGCAAAATTTTCCTCGGGGATGTCGAAGCGCAGCGTCATTGGCGGCTTCTCAGGCGCGGATCGACGACCGCATAGGAGAGATCGACGAGCAGGTTGACCGCGATGACGGCGGCCACCAGCAGCATGACGACGCTTTCGACGACGATCAGGTCGCGCTGGGTGATCGCCTGGAACACCAGCCGGCCAAGGCCGGGCAGGTAAAAGACGTTCTCGATGATGATGGTGCCAGCGAGCAGAAAGGCGAATTGCAGGCCGAGAATGGTCAGCACCGGGATCATCGCGTTGCGCAGCGCGTGCCGCCACAGCACCGCGCGATAGGGCAGGCCCTTGGCGCGGGCGGTGCGGATATAGTCCTCGTTCAGCACTTCGATCAGCGCCGAGCGGGTGACGCGGGCGAGGATCGCCGCTTGCGGCAGAGCGAGCGCGATCGCCGGCAGGATCAGCGATTTCAGCGCCGGCCAGATGCCGGCGCTCCATCCCGGAAAACCGCCGGCCGGCACCAGCCGCAGCCAGACGGCAAAGAGGTAGATCAGCATCAGCGCAAACCAGAAGTTCGGCACGGCGACACCAAGCTGGGCGGCGCCCATCGCGATCGTGTCCCCGGCCCGTCCGTGCCGACCAGCTGAAAACAGCCCGACCGGAATGGCGATGATGGTGGACAGCGCCAGCGCGATCAGCGCCAGCGGCAGCG
This sequence comes from Mesorhizobium sp., assembly GCA_004020315.1. Lineage (GTDB taxonomy): Bacteria > Pseudomonadota > Alphaproteobacteria > Rhizobiales > Rhizobiaceae > Mesorhizobium. The sequence goes on along the minus strand of SAQG01000002.1, from coordinate 75,303 downwards.
AGACCACGATGCGCTCGCGCACCAGGTCGATGACCGGAACCGAATAGGTGTAGGAACGGCCGAAATCGAGGCTCAGCAAGCCGCCGGCCCAGTGCAGATAGCGCGCGGGAAGCGGCGCGTTGAGACCCATCTGGTTACGCAGCAACTCGACCTGGTCGGCGCTGGCGTTCATGCCCAGCATCAGCCGCGCCGGGTCACCGGGAATGATCTCCAGCACGGCGAAGACCACCATCGAGGCCAAAACCAGCGTGATGAGGGCGATGGCAAGGCGCTTGAGGAGATAGACGGTCATGGTGGAGGACCGCTGCGCTGCCTCACTCCGTCCACTTCACCTTGGTCAGGTCGTTGGCCTGAATCGGCGCATTTTCCCAAAAACCTTCAAGCTTGGCGTCCCAGACGCCGACTTTCGGCAGTTCGTAGAGGAAGCCGACCACGGCATCATCGGCCAGTATCTTCTGTGCCTCGCCGAGCAGCGTCATGCGCTTGGCCTCATCGGAGGTGAGGTTCAGATCGGCGATGATCTTGTCGAAAGTCGGATTGTCGTAGTTGAAGTAATAATCCTTGCGCGAATAGATATCGATGTCATTGGGCTCGGTGTGAGAGACGATGGTCAGGTCGTAGTCCTTCTTGGTGAAGACCTGGTCCAGCCACTGTGCCCATTCCACCGGCACGATCTGCAGATCGATGCCGACATCGCGAAGCTGCGACGCGATGATCTCGCCGCCAAGCCGCGCATAGGGAGGCGGCGGCAGTTTCAGCGTCGCCTTGAAGCCGTTCTCCAGGCCGGCTTCCTTCAGCAGTTCCCTGGCCTTCTCGACATTGTGCGGATAGAGGCCGGTGAGGTCGACATAGGCCTTGTTGGCCGGCGACATATGCGAGCCGATCGGTACACCAAGGCCGGCCGAGGCGCCGTCGATGATCGCCTTGCGGTCGAGTGCAAACGAAATCGCCTGCCTGACCTCCAGCTTGTCGAAAGGCGGCTTCTTATTGTTGATCGAGAGAATGGTTTCACCCTCGGTCGCGCCGATCACCACCTTGAAGCGCGGGTCGTCCTTGATCTGGGCGACGCTGTCGGGGTCGGGGAAGAAAGGGAAGGCCTGAACATCGCCGGAAAGCAGCGCCGGCACGGCGGCTGCGGCATCCGTGACGATGCGGAACTCGGCCTTGTCGAGAGACACCGGGGCGCCCCAGTAAGCGTCGGACTTGATCAGCGTGATCGAGGCGCCCTTGGCCCAGCTCTGGAATCTGAACGGACCGGTGCCGACAGGCTTTTCCTTGTTGGTGCCGGCTGTCTCCGGCGCGACGATGACCGCGTCGCCCCAGCCCATATTGTAGAGGAACGAACTTTGCGGGTTCTTCAGCGTGATCCTGACCGTCGCCGGATCGACCACCTCGACCGTATCGATAGCGGCGAACAGGCCCTTTTGTGCGTTGACGGAGTTATCGGCACGGGCGCGGTCGAGCGAGAATTTCACGTCGTCGGCGTTGAAATCGGTGCCGTCATGGAATTTCACGCCGGCGTGCAGCTTAAAGGTGTAGACCTTGCCGTCATCGGATACGGTCCAGCTTTCGGCGAGATCCGGCAGCACCTCGCCGTTCGGACCGATGCGGGTCAGCCCCTCGAACACATTGGCGTAAAGCACTTCGTCGATCGCGGCCGCGGCACCGGCCGTCGGATCGAGATGCGGAGGTTCGAGCGTGATACCGATGACCAGATCGCGCGCGGCAAGCGCCGAAGCGCCAGTGGCCAGCACCAGGGCCGCGGCGGTGAGAATGGTTTTCCACAATTTCATCGTGCAACTCCCGATATGCTCAAAAACATGCTCAAAACCCGGTGGATAGAAGCGTGATTTCGCCAAGGAGTAAATTGCGTTTCGTGCTTTCAGGCAGCGCCGGCTGGAATGTTTTTCCCTCAGCCGCTGGTTCAAGCGATTGAAGCTTGCCGCGTAGCTGCCGATTACCGTGCGCCGGCGCCCCTGAGCAGTATGTTCAGCCCGATCGCCATCACCTTGGCCGATTCGACCATGTCTGATATCCCCACCCATTCGTCGGGCCTGTGGGCGAGGTCGAGAATGCCTGGGCCATAGGCGATGCAGTCGTAGATGTGGCCGATGCGGGCAATGTGCTTCTGGTCATAGGTGCCGGGCGAGATCACGTAGGCGGGCTCGCGGTCGAATATCGCCATGATGCCCTGCGCCACCGCTTTAACCACCGGCGCGTCGCGCTCAGTCATCAGCGGCAGCACCTCCATCAGATCGCGGATCTCGTAGTCGAATTTTTTGCGCTCGCGCTTCAGCCGGTCGAGGATATCAGTCACCTCGCTTTTGACCGTGCCGAGGTCCTCCTCGAGCAGGAAGCGCCGATCTATCATCAGCCGGCAGGAATCGGGGACATTGGGCGAGGGCAGGCCGGGCCGGAAATCCTCGGTCTGGCCGCCATGGATCGAGTTGATGTTCATGGTCGAGCGCTTTGCCCCCTCGGGCACGACCGGCATGCGCGTCACCTTGCGGTCGAGCGCCGGGAACAGTTCTTCCTCGAAAGCCCTTAGCACGGCGCCCATATGGCGCACCGCATTGTCGCCGAGGAACGGCATCGAGCCGTGCGCGATCTCGCCCTTGGTCTCGATCTCCGCCCACCAGACGCCGCGATGGCCAAGGCAGATGCGGTCCTTGTTTAACGGCTCGGGGATGATGACGTGGTCGACTTTCGGCTTGGAAAAATAGCCAAGCTTGGCCAGATGGGCGACGCCGCCAAAGCCGCCGGACTCCTCGTCGACCGTGCCTGATATTTGGATGGCGCCCGGAAAATCGGGGAAGACCTCCATGAAGGCTTCGGCGGCGATGATGGAGGAGGCCAGGCCGCCCTTCATGTCGCAGGCGCCGCGACCATAGACTTTGTCATCCCTGACAATGCCGGCGAAGGGATCGAGGCTCCAGCCGTCGCCGGCTTCGACCACGTCGATATGCGAGTTGAAATGCACGCAGGCGCCGGGCGAGCGACCATCGAAGCGGGCGACGACGTTGACGCGCGGGTAGCGATCGGTGTCGCCTGGCGTGCCTTCGGCGCGGATGAATTCGACTTCGAAACCGCGCTTCTTCAGCCGCGCTCCAACGTATTCGGCGCATGGCCGGTAGGCGTCGCCGGGCGGATTGATGGTCGGAAAGCGGATCAGGTCAGCGGTCAACGCGACCAGATCGTCGACCCGATCATCGACCGCTTTCAGAAGGAGTTCGTTCATTCGGCGAATTGAGCAGCCAATGACGCGCTTTGGCAAGCCTGTTGACGCGCCCTAGTTACGTGGTTGCGTGTTGTTACGGCAACTATCGCGGGAAATCGTTCAAATTCGCTGCTTTGGATTGGTGAATTCGTCAGAGGTGTGTGGTTACCTCATTCACTTATTCTTCCAAAAGAAGAATAGCGTGAGGGCAGGCAGGCAAGGGCAGTCAAAGGGGTCTGATCGCATGAAAAAAACCGTTCTCATGGCAGCGGCACTGGCAACGATGCTGCTCGGTTCTTCGGTCGAGGGCTGGGCAGCCAAACTGGTTGCAAGGATCGACGTGTCATCGCAGACGATGACTGTAAGATACGGTCAGGCGGTTTACCGATGGCGCGTATCGACGGCGCGCAAAGGTTATGTCACGCCGCGCGGCACCTACCGGCCGCAACGGACGGCACGGATGTGGTATTCGCGCAAATACGACATGTCGCCGATGCCTCATTCGGTGTTCTACCGCGGCGGCTATGCCATCCATGGCACGGGCGCGGTGAAGTCTCTCGGGCGCCCGGCCTCGCATGGCTGCGTCCGGCTGCACCCAGCCAATGCCGCCGCCTTCTATTCGATGGTGCGGCAAGCCGGCTTCCGCAACACGCGGATCGTCGTGACCAACTAAGTCCAGCGAGGTCCGAGATTTGGTCGCTCACTCAAGAATGCCGGATGTCGGGTGAGGGTGGAAAATTGGCGTTCAGCTCATCCGCCAGAACGAACAACAACTACGGACATCGCCAAGCCACTACTCGGACGTCGCTTGGCCCGCAAGCGGACTTGCGGCTTCAAAGCCCGGAAGGTCAGAAGCGGACCTTCAAGCGCTCTGTGTGCATCGACGTGAACTGACCCAAACGCGACCTACCAACCTCCCGAGAGTTCGGAGGGGATGATCCCCTTACTTCGGCGTACGGTGTAGAATTCTAGCGAGTGCAGGATACCGCTCTGATGGGGACAGCGAACTTTCATGTTTCCCTGCCTCTTCGTGTTATTGTGGATACGAGGAGATTGCCCCGTGAGCGAGAGCCGCAAGCTAGCCGCGATCCTTGCCGCTGATGTGGTCGGGTACAGCCGGCTGGCGAGCGCGGATGAAGATCGTACTTTGGCCCGGTTGCGGGCACTTCGTAGCGACCTGATTGACCCGACCATCGCCGTGTACAACGGTCGTATGGTCAAGCGCACAGGCGATGGTGCGTTGGTTGAATTCCGCAGTGTGGTAGATGCCGTGCGCTGCGCCATAGAAGTGCAGAATGGCATGGTCGAGCGCAACGCCGGCGTGCCCGAGGACCGCCGCATTGAGTTTCGGATTGGGATACATTTGGGCGACGTGGTCGAAGAAAGCGACGGCGACCTGATGGGCGACGGCGTCAACATCGCCTCGCGTCTGGAGGGTGTCGCTGCCCCGGGCACCATCTGCCTGTCCGAAGACGCCTATCGGCAAGTCAAGACGAGACTAGACGTTTCGGTCAGTGATCTCGGCGACACCCAGCTCAAGAATATTGCCGAGCCGATCCGGGTTTATTCACTCCGAGTCGGCACCGCGGCTCACGCAGCGGCGCCTGTGACCCCAGAACTTTCGGAAGCTCTGCTTTCGACAGCGGCACCGCCTCAGTTATCGATCGCCGTGCTGCCCTTCGCCAACATGAGCGGTGATGCCGAGCAGGAATATTTCGCCGACGGAATCTCCGAAGACATCATCACAGCTCTCTCAAAGCTGTCGCAGCTGTTTGTGATCGCTCGCAATTCGTCCTTCACTTTCAAGGGCAGGAACGTGAACGTTCAGGAGGTGGGCCGGAACCTCGGCGTGCATTACGTGCTGGAGGGCAGCGTCCGCAAATCCGGCAACAGGGTACGTATCACCGCGCAGCTTATTGACGCGACCACAGGCGGACATCTGTGGGCGGAGCGTTTCGATCGCAACCTGACCGATATCTTTGCCGTACAGGACGACGTTACGCAGCAAATTGTCGACGCGCTGGCGCTCAACCTGACAAAGGGCGACCAGCAGCGGCTCGCGACCGAGCAAACCGGCAACCTAGACGCGTATGACAGCTTTCTTCATGGCCGAGAGCGGCTATGGCGGTTCACGAAAGCGGAAAACAACCGGGGCCGGGAGCTGTTGCAGCGCGCCGTCGAATTCGACCCGAAATTCGCTCCCGCCTACGCGTTCCTCGCGTTCGCAAACATACTGGACTATTCAAACCAGTGGAGCTCGTCGTGGTCGAACGCAATGGCACAAGCGGAAATGTTCGCGGCACGGGCAGTGGCGCTCGACGATCGATATCCTTACGCGCATTGGGCGCTGGGCATCGTCGAATTGTATTCGCGACGGCATGAGGCGGCCATCTGCTCGGCTAAACGCTTGATCGCTCTTGCGCCAAATCTTGCCGAGGGGCACGAAAATCTCGGTTACGCACTGCATTATTCCGGCAAGCCCGAGGACGCACTCCGGTGTTTCGACAAGGCAATGGCCTTGAACCCGTATTATCCGGACGTGTACCTTCACTTCCAGGCGCAAGCGATGTTCCAGTTGCGCAGGTACGAAGAGGCAATTGGGATTCTGAGGCGGCGACTTGTTCGTAACCCTTCCACCGACGTCTCACGCGTGCTCCTGGCGGCGAGCTACGGCCATCTGGGTCGGTTCGAAGAAGCCCGTCGCGAGTGGCAGGAAGTGTTTCGCGTCAACCCCCAATATTCTCTGGAACATCGCCGCAAAGTGTTGCCCTACAAGGATCCCAACGATTTCGAGCTGATCGTGGATGGCCTTCGCAAAGCCGGCCTCGTATGAGCACCTGACCGGGCGAGGTCCGGTATTGAACCTCCTGCAGCCACTGCTTCGAAGGAACAGCACGACCGCTGTGCGGCGCGTTGATGACTGGAGCGGGCCGAATACTGCTCCCCGGCAGGTGTCAGCAGCGCGTCCGAGATTGGGCGCATTGTTGCGCGGACAAGGACCCGAGTGCCTACTCCTCAACGAGCGCTCGCTGGGATGAGACCGATTTTGCCAAATTGCACTGGGCGGAGGCCGAGCGATTCGGCCAAAACAAAAAACCCGCCTCGGCGGGCGGGTCGTTGGCGCAAATCAGCACCATGCAGAAATCAATAGCATAAATGCCGTCACAAAGCAATGTTGCGTCTTCTGCTCAGGCGGCTTTGCCGCGCTGTCTCGCCCGTTGATGCTTTCTGCGCGGGCCGCTGATTTCCCATCTTTTGTGGAACCACATCCACTGGCCGGGATCCTCGCGCACCCAGCGCTCGACCACGTCGTTGAGCAACTGGGTGGTGCCATGGACGTCGACACTGCCGCCGGCGGTGCGCGGCAAGGTCAGTTTGTCCTCGATCTCGAGCCGGAAGCGGTTGCCCGGCAAGCGCACGCAGCGCGCCGGATAGACATCGCAGTCATAGTGCCGCGCCAGGGTGCCCAGAATCCGGTTGCTCTCGCATGGGCGGCCGAAGAATGTCGTTTCGAGCCCACTTGAGAATTTCTGATCGACGAGCACGCCGATATTGCCGCCTTTCTCCAGAATGGCCGCCAGCGCGAATGAAGCGCCGGTGGAGGAGGGCAGAAGCGACCCCATGGTCGAGCGGCGCGTCGAAAGGATGTAGTCGGCAAGATAAGGATTGTTGGGCGGGCGAAACAGCGCCGTGATGTTCATGCCGAAAGTGGCTGCCGCCACCGGAAGCAGTTCGAAGTTGCCGAGATGCCCAGTGAAGATGATATGCGGCTTCTGTTCCTCGGCGATATGCACGAAGTGTTCGACCCCCTTGACCTCGATGCGGCCCGGTTTCGTCGCGGCGGGATCATAGTCGAACAGCGCGTCGAGAAAGATGTATTCCGCGGCGAGGCGAGCCATGTTGCCCCACATGTCGGAAGCGATGGCCTGGATCTCGCTGTCGCTCTTTTCCGGATAGGCGTTGCGCAGATTGGCGACGGCGACGTTGTGGCGTCCCACCCACGGACCAATGCGGCGGGCGGCGCGGTCGACGAAATTGAGCGCGCTGTCGACCGGCAGCAGACGCAGCACCCAAATTATCGTCATCGCGGCGCGCGCGAGCAGCCAATAGTTGAACTGGCGCAGCTGCCGGCCGTGGCGGAATGCCAAGTCCCTGCGGAGCTTCTTGAAGGCGTTGCCGACCATTCCTAGACCACGATGTTTTTAGATAGCAACATCATGGTCTAACCGACGCGCAGGATGATCTTGCCGAACACGTCGCGGCCTTCCATGCGCTTCAGCGCGGTCTCGATGCCGTCGAAGCCGACTTCGGTGTCGATGACCGGAGAAACCAGCCCTGCCGCCATTTTTTGCATGGCGTCGGCCATGTTTCCCATGCGGCAGCCGAAAGAGCCGAGCAGCTTCAGCTGCTGCTGGAACAATTGCATCAGATTGATCTGCGTCGACACGCCCGAGGTCGAGCCGCAGGTCACCAGGCGACCGCCACGTTTCAGGCACAGCATCGAGGCGGCAAAGGTGTCGGCGCCGACATGCTCGAAGACGACGTCGACGCCCTTCTTCTTCGTCAGCTTGCGCACGATGCCTTCGAAACGATCCTCGCGATAATTGATGACGTGGTCGGCGCCAAGCGCCTTCGCCTTGTCGATCTTGTCGTTCGAGCCGACCGTGGTGATCACGGTGCAGCCCATTTTCCTCGCCAGCTGGATCGCGGCGGAGCCAATGCCCGAGCCGCCGGCATGGATGAGGATGGTCTCGCCGGGCTGCAGCCTGGCATTGTCGAACAGCATGTGCTCGACCGTGCCGAAGGTGACGGGCGCGACGGCCGCGCCGATCTCCGTTACGCCGGGCGGGGCAGGGACCAGCAGGCGCGCCGGCAGGTTTATCTTCTCTTGCGCAAAGCCGTCGAGATGGAAGCCGTGAACGCCCGAAACATGCTCGCAGAGATTGTCGCGGCCTTCGCGGCAGGCGTGGCAAAGCCCGCAGGTGCGCGCGCCATAGATCGACACAAGCTGCCCGGGTACAAGGCTGGAGACGCCGGGGCCGACCGCCTCGACCTCGCCGGAGGCTTCCGCGCCCACGACCAGCGGCAGTTTGCGCTTGGCGAAGGCCATGCCGCGCCAGCCCCAGACGTCGATATGGTTGAGCGCCACGGCCTTGATGCGTAGCGTCACTTCGCCCAGCGCAGGTTGCGGCGGGGGCGGCAGGTCCACCGTTTCAAGGCGGCGGTCCTCGATAAGTTGCAATGCGCGCATTGAGCCTGTCGGTTCTGTTGACGGAGACCGGTCGCTTAGACCGGTTCCCGCGCCATGACAAGGCAGGTGTTCTGGCCGCCGAAGCCGAACGAGTTCGACAGCACGGTGCCGACCTCGGCGTTGCGCTTCTTGTTCGGCACCACGTCGAGTACGATCGCCGGATCGGGATTGTCGTAATTGATGGTCGGCGGGATCACGCTTTCGCGCATGGTCATCAGCGAAAACGCGGCCTCGACCGCGCCGGCGGCCGACAGCGTGTGGCCGATCATCGACTTGTTCGACGAGATCGGCATCGAGCCGATTCGCTCGCCGAACACGGTCGACAGCGACAGATGCTCCATCTTGTCGTTTTCCGGCGTCGAGGTGCCATGGGCGTTGACATAGTCGATCTCGTCTTCGCTCAAGCCGGCATCGGCGAGGGCGGCGCGAACCGCCGCGATCGCCGGCGAACCGTCCGGCTTCGAGCGGGTGCGGTGGAAATCGTCGGCCTTTTCGCCGCAGCCGCGCAGGATGCCGAGGATGTTCGCGCCGCGGGCCAGTGCGGCCTCCAGCGATTCCAGCACAAGCGCGCCCGAGCCCTCGGCCAGCACGAAGCCGTCGCGATCCCTGGAAAACGGCTTCGACGCCTTTTCGGGGATGTCGTTATGGGTGGAGAGGGCCGAAAGCAGCGAGAAACGGATCAGCGCCTCGGCCGTCGCCGAGCCGTCGGCGCCGATCGACAGTGCCCTGTCGCATTCGCCGCGGCGGATCGCCTCGACGCCGAGCTGGATCGAGGTGGCGCCCGATGCGCAGGCCGTAGACAGCGTGATCGGCAGGCCGCGCGTCCCAAAACGGTCGGCAAGCCGGTCGGCGATCGAACCGAACTGGGTGGTCTCGAAAACATCGAGTCCCTTCAAGCCGCGCGCCACGCGAAGCAACCGTTCGGCGCCGATGTCGTGCTTGTCGGAATTGTAGAGCGAAAAACGCTCGCTCCAGTCGAGTTCGACCGGCGGCGAGGCGAGGAAAAGCGGCCCGCCGAAATCGCCCGAATCGAGACCGGCTTCGGCCACGGCTTCCTGCGCGGCGATCTCGGCGAGATCGTAGGTAAGAAGGGAGGCGCCCTTGGAGCTCGACGGCAGGAAATCGACCATGCCGGAGATGCGGGTGTTCAGATGGTCAACGGGGAAGCGGGTGATCGGATGGATACCGGACTTGCCCGCGGTGAGTGCTGCCCAATTGTCGGCCTTGCCGACGCCCAGCGACGTCACCACGCCGATGCCGGTGACGGCGACGATCGGCCTGCCCATGTGATCGTTCAGATTGGCCATGTTGTTGTCCCGAAACCCTCGACCGTTTCTTTGAGTTGGAGCTTGGGTTCATCCGAACCGCTTCGCCCTGACGTTGTTAGGCGGCGTTGACTAACGCCATGCCCTCGAATTGGTGATAGCCGATCGCCGTTGCAAGCACGGTCCTGGGAACGCCGTTGAACGGCTTTTCGGTGGCGGCGTCAAAAGCCGGGTAGGCGGCCTTGCGTTCGACAGCCAGTGCCGCCAGCGCCACGGCGAAGGGAAACTGCGCTTCCTTCATATGGCCGGTCAGAGTCGAAAAGCCGCGTGCGGCAATCGCCGGATTGGCGTCGAGCGCCGATTTCTCGGCGGCAGTCGCGGCATGGGCCCCGGAAGCGCCTGAAATCGTCAGCAACTCGCCGTTCGGCAATGCCGCCTGCCCGAGCAGCGCGGCAATCTCGCCATCGAGTCCGCCCTGCCGGCGCCTGGCGCGTCCGGATGCGATCGGGCCGAGTTCGGCATAGATCTTTCGCCCGCGGCTGATCGCGTGTTCGCGCTGTTCCAGGACGAGAAACGCACCGCCCGATCCAGTCACCACGCCGCCGCCTTCGGCGCCCTGTCTCTGCCAGACCGGTTTCCAGGGGCCGCGATGCAGGTAGCCGGCCAGTTCATAGCCAAGCAGCATGTCGGAATGCTCGGTCTGGAAGGCGCCGCCGACCAGGATGTGCGTCGACTGGCCGGAGCGGATGCGCGCGGCGGCTGTCTCGACGGCGGCGACGCCGGCACCTTCCTCGCCCATGAAGGTGCGTGACGAACCGGTCACCTTGTGGACGATCGAGATGTTGCCGGCGAGCAAGTTGGAAAGCTGCGCCAGAAACAGCGTCGGCCGCAATTCAGTGGTCAATTTCTCGTTGAGCAGCACGTCGCGGTCGTTGCGGCTTTCGGAGGCGGCGAGAATGTCGGCGTCGACGGTTTCGTCGCGCTCTCCGCCGCCGGCAGCCACCACCATGTCCATGGTCGTGCAGAGATCGTCGTTACCCTTGATGCCGGCATCGTCGAGCGCCATGCCGGCGGCGTAGGTGCCGAGCCGCTGCCAGGTTTCCATCTGCCGCTGGTCGCCGCGCTTGGCGATCTGCAGGTTCCAGTCGATCTCCGGCAACGGGTGGACGGTGTAGGGCGAGAAGCGCGATGCTTCGAGCACCGGTTCCAGGCCGGGCTGCACGAGTTTGCGCCAATGCGCATCCGGACCTTCTCCCAGCGAAGAGACAAGGCCGATGCCTGATATGACGACGTGGTGGGGGCTCATGGGCGGCTGTTGTGGGTCAGGCTTGAAGACGCATCAAGATCGCGGGCTGAACCATTTCAGGCGTTCTTGGCCGCGACCAGAGCGTCGATCTTGGCGCACAGGTTCTTCATGACGAAGTAATCGTCGGTCGAGGCCTTGCCGTCATTGACCTCTTGCGTCCACTTTTCCAGCGGCACCTTGATGCCGAATTCCTTGTCGATGGCAAAGACGATGTCGAGGAAGTCGAGGCTGTCGATGCCGAGATCGTCGATGGTATGGCTTTCAGGGGTGATCGTGTCGATATCGATCTCACTGGTGTCGGCGATGATCTTGGCGACTTTGTCGAACGTGGTGGACAAGGGCTTTTCCTTCGGTTGCGGGCGGAATCTGTCCGCATGTGTTTGCGCGCTGTCTAATCGGTTTTTCCGGGCAGGAAAAGGCCTGAACGCCGGGCGCAGATGGGATACCCACTTCGTAAACGCAAGAAAGAGCCGTCGGCTCGCACTCCCCAGGCAATGAATTGGTCAGAAGGTGACGCGGCCGAGCACACGCAGCCGGTCGCCTTGCGGCTCGACGATCACAGCTTCGCCTTCGCGCGGCGAGATGCCGGTGAGGGCCATTATGTTCTCCAGATGGGTGACCATGACCAAATTGTCGGAGCCGGAATAACCGCGGATCTCGTTCATCACCGCCTCGATCTGGGCAGCTTTCTCGCTCGCGTCGGTCTTCAACAGGTCAAGCGGGGCGAAGGGCTCGGGCTCTTCTCTGAAAGCCGTGCGAGCCGTGTCGAGGGCGCGGCAATAGCGGCTGGACAGCACGCGCTCGACCGGTGCCGCGCGGGCGGCGAACAGCGCGCCGATCTTGCGCGCCTGCTGCTTGCCGCGCACTGACAAATTGACCTGCGTCGCGCATTTCTCGATATCGAAATTCGCCGGGTCGGTGGTGCCGGTGACCATGGCATGGCGAAGCATCACCACGTGTCCGCCGTCGCGCAACAGCGCCCAGCCGGCCTCAGTCGCATGCGCCGCGGCGGGGATGACGAGCAGAAACAGAGCCAGGGCAGATCGAATCATCAAACGTCCTTTTCCGGTGACCGGCAGGCGGGTTCCGGTGATCGGCATATAGGGACGGCAAAGTCAGTTGAAAGACAAGGCACGACCAAGCCCTGGTTGTCCGCGAAGACGGGCCGCTTCGGAAGGCGGGCGATTGCGCTGCAATCCCGGCTCGCCTATCAGGAGAAAAATGTCTCCACTCATCGAAACCGTCCTTTTCGTCTTCGGCCTTGTCGCGCTCGGCTATCTGGCCGGGCTCACCGGCTATCTGAAGCCGGAGGCGGGCGAGGCCATCGCCGAATTCGCCGTTGGGGTGGCGATGCCGCTGCTTCTGTTCCGCACCATGGTCAACGCCGATTTCCACGGCGCCGCGCCCTGGTCGTTCTGGGGAGCCTATTTCACGGCGGCGGCAGTCACGTGGGCGGCAGGCCACCTGGTCATCACGCGAGTGTTCGGGCGCGATGCGCGGGCCGGGGTCGTTGGCGGCGTGTCGTCGGCTTTTTCCAATCTCGTCCTGCTCGGCATCCCGTTCGTCCTCGGCACATTCGGGCCAAGTGGATTCGAAGTGCTGTCGCTGCTGATTTCCGTGCATCTGCCGACGATGATCATGGCGTCGATCATCCTGTTTGAGATTTTTGGCCGCGGTGACGAGCACGTGCATCCGCTGCGCATCATCCGGAGCTTCTTTCGAAAGCTGCTCTCCAATCCGCTGATCATCGGCATCCTGGCCGGATGGGTATGGCGTATCACCGGCCTGCCGTTGCCGCCGCTGGCAGTCCGGCTGGTCGACGCGTTGGCCAACATCGCCGGCCCGGTCGCGTTGTTTGCCATGGGGCTTGGCCTGTGCCGTTTCGGCATCTCCGGCAACGTGCGGCCAGCGTTGGCGCTGTCGGCGCTGAAGCTGATGCTGATGCCGGCCGTGGCGCTCGGCCTGGTCTGGCTGTTCGGCCTGCCGCCGCTGTCGGCGAAGGTGGCGGTTGTGGCGGCCGCGCTGCCATCCGGGGTCAATTCCTACCTGATTGCGACGCAGTTCAACACCGGCCAGGCATTGGCGTCGAACCAGATGACCATCGCCACCGCCTGCGCGGTCGTCACCACGGCGTTCTGGCTGACGGTGGTTGTCCAGGTGTTCGGGTAGGGTCGATATTCAGGTGATGCCGGCCTGCAAACGGCGGTTTCCTGCGCTTCCGGTACTCACGTACCCAGGAGTACGCTCCGTTCCGGTTCTCGGACCCACCCTTCTCGGCTCGGCCTGACCTGAATCTCAACACCCTCAAACAGAAGCGCAAATCGGCCTCGCTTTGGCTGGCCCAAACCCTATATGCCATCTTGCGATTGATTGCGGGGCTTGCCCTAGGTAAAGAGCAGTGGCTCCAGGCGTGCCGGCATCGATGCCATTGCGCACGCCCACCAAAGAAATCCAGATACCGGCCCGTCAGCGCGCCGAACGGAGGCTAGACCATGCTTCAGAAAACCAGCCATTTCATGCGCCAGGCCAATCTCATCAATGGCGAGTGGGTGCAGGCCGACAGTGGCCAGACGGTCGACGTCAACAATCCGGCCACCGGCCTCAAGATCGGTACCGTGCCGAAATCGGGCAAAGACGAGACGCGCCGCGCCATCGAAGCTGCCGACGCCGCCTTCAAGACATGGCGCAAGACCACCGCGCTCGAGCGTTCGAAGCTGTTGCGCAAGCTGCATGACGCGATGATGGACAATCAGGATGTGCTGGCCGAGCTGCTGACCATCGAGCAGGGCAAGTCGTTGTTCGAATCGAAGGGCGAGATCGGTTCGGCGGCGTCCTACATCCTGTGGTTCGCCGAAGAAGGCCGCCGAACCTACGGGGATGTCGTGCCGTCGCCCTGGGCGGACCGCCGCATCCTGGTGACAAAGGAGCCGGTCGGCGTCATCGCCGCCATCACGCCGTGGAATTTCCCGTCCTCTATGCTAGCCCGCAAGCTCGGCCCAGCACTTGCCGCCGGCTGCACGGCGGTCGTCAAACCGGCGTCGCAGACGCCTTATTCAGGCCTTGCCTGGGGCGCGCTCGCCGAGGAAGTCGGCTTCCCCAAAGGCGTCATCAACATCCTGACCGGCGCCGCCGGCGAGATCGGCGACGAGATCTGCGCCAATCCGCTGGTCAAGAAGATCACCTTCACCGGCTCGACCGAGGTCGGCAAGATCCTGATCCAGAAGTCGTCCGTCACCGTTAAGAAAGTGTCGATGGAGCTCGGCGGCAACGCGCCGTTCCTCGTCTTCGACGACGCCGACATCGAACGTGCCGTCGCCGGCGCAATCACCGCCAAATATCGCAATTCCGGCCAAACCTGCGTCTGCACCAACCGCTTCCTGGTTCAGGCTGGCGTCTACGACAAGTTCGTCGAGAAGCTCGCCGCCGCCAGCAACGAGTTGAAGGTCGGTTCCGGCCTCGATGACGGCGTGCAGCAGGGGCCGCTGATCGACGAGAAGGCAGTCGAGAAGGTCGAGGAGCTGATCGCCGACGCCACCGCCAAGGGCGGCAAGGTCGTCGCCGGCGGCAAGCGCCATGCGCTGGGCGGTTCGTTCTTCCAGCCGACGGTGATCGCCGATGCGACGCCGAAGATGCGCTTTATGAAGGAAGAGATATTTGGCCCGGTCGCGCCGGTGTTCAAGTTCGAAACCGAAGAGGAAGCCGTGGCACTCGCCAACGACACCGAATTCGGCCTCGCCTGCTATTTCTACACCGGCGATCTCGGCCGCGCCTTCCGGGTCATGGAAGGGCTGAAATACGGCATGGTCGGCGTCAATGAAGGCCTCATTACCACGCCTGAGGCGCCGTTCGGCGGCGTCAAGGAATCGGGCCTCGGCAAGGAAGGCGGACATCAGGGCATCGAGGATTATCTCGACACCAAATATGTCTGCATCGGCGGCCTCGGCCTCTGATTGGGCAGGGTCTGTTGACTGTCAATGGACCCAAGCCGGCCCGAGAGGCCAGGCGTGGATCGATCAACCAACTGGCGTTTCGGGCATGGCGATGAAGGACGGCGAGGTCTTCGGCACGACGCAAACGGGCGACGCCATCCGCCGCTTCACCATCCGTGGCGGCGGCCTCACCGCCAACATCATCGGGTTGGGCGCCATCGTCCAGGATCTGCGCCTGGCCGGGCATGATGCGCCGCTGGTGCTCGGCTATGACAGCTTTGAGCCCTATGAAACGGATACGGCCTTCTTCGGCGCCGTCGTCGGACGCTATGCCAACCGCATCCGCGATGGCCGGTTCACCATCGCCGGCCAGCGCTACCAGACCGAGCGCAACTTCCTCGACAAGCATACGCTGCATGGCGGCTCGCACGGTTTTTCGCACCGGCCATGGGAGGTTTCGCTGCATGGCAGGGATTTTGTCACCCTGACGCTGCATGATCCCGACGGCACGATGGGCTTTCCCGGCGCGCTCGACGTGACCTGCACCTACAGGCTGAAAATCCCCGGCACGCTCAGCGTCGAGATGACCGCCACCTGCGAGGAGCCGACGCTGTGCAACCTCACCCAGCATTCCTATTTCAACCTTGATGACGGCGGCGCCGACGATATCCTCGACCACCGGCTGATGCTGAACGCCGGTGCCTATCTTCCGGTCGATGGCGACCTGATCCCGACCGGCGTCGTGAAGCCGGTCGACGGCACGCCGTTCGATTTCCGCCAGGCGCGGCCGCTGCGCATGGAGACCGAGGGCAAGCAGCTCCCCTACGACCAGAATTTCTGCCTTGCGTCGACGCGTGGGCCGCTCAAGCTGGCGTCATGGGCGCAAGGAGCGTATTCCGGAGTCGAGATGGAGCTCTGGACCACGGAACCGGGCGTCCAACTCTATACCGGTCAGTATCTGGCGCCGCCTTCGCCGGGGCTCGAGGGACGTCATTACAAGGCTTTTTCGGGCTTCTGCCTGGAGCCGCAAATCTGGCCGGACGCGCCGAACCGGCCGTATTTCCCGCAGGCCACACTATGGCCGGGCCAGATCTACCATCATGTGACGGAATACCGGTTCCGACTGCCTGGCGCCTGACGTCGGTTTGCTGCGCTGACTTCGGTGGACAGGGATCATGTCCGCCGTCTGTGCCGTTGGGAGCGCGAAAATCGGCTCAAAGCGCCGAGGGGGGATCGCGTGCTTCGGGCCCCCCGCGGCTGCAATCCGCGACTCCATCGAATAGCGCCACACTTGTTACTCCCACTGTTCGCTTTCCGGTGCCAAACTATCTCACCACCACAGCGATGAGCAGCGAATGGAGCCGCGTTTCAGCCACGAGGCGCGGGAATTCGCCCAGATCAGGAGGTATCAAAGCCATGACTTCATCAGCCGAGAGCGGACGGAAAAGCGGACAGCCTATCATGCGCACACCACCGGTCGTGTCGCCGCAGGAGTGGGAGGCGGCCCGCGAGCAGCTGCTCGTGAAGGAAAAGGCCCAGACCCGCGCCCGTGACGCGCTGGCCGCCGAGCGCCGGCGGATGCCGTGGATGGCGGTGGAGAAGACCTATGCGTTCGAGGGGCCTGACGGAAAGGTGAGCTTGCTCGACCTGTTCGACGGTCGGCGTCAGCTGATCGTCTACCGCGCCTTCTTTGAGCCGGGAGTGTTCGGCTGGCCCGACCATGCCTGCCGCGGCTGCTCCCTGGTGGCCGACCAGGTCGCCCATGTCGCCCACCTGAACGCCCGTGACACCACCCTCGTCTTCGTCTCGCGTGCGCCGCAGGCTGATATCGCGCGGCTGAAGGCGCGGATGGGCTGGGAGATGCCGTGGTTCACCCTCACCGACGGCTTCGACGCCGATTTCGGCGTGGACGAGTGGCACGGCCACAACGTGTTCATCCGCGACGGCGACCGCGTGTTCCGCACCTACTTCATCAACAACCGCGGCGACGAGCAGATGGGGAGCACCTGGAACTATCTCGACATCACCCCGCTGGGCCGGCAGGAGGTCTGGGAGGACTCGCCCGAGGGCTATCCCCAGACCCCGACCTACAAGTGGTGGAACTGGCACGACAGCTACGCCGCGGATCCAGCGGCCGACAAGAAATGGGCCGAGGTGTCGGCCGCCGGAGAGGCGGCGTTCCGGGAGGCGAGCACGAAGCCATGAGCCAGGCATCCGACGGGCGGTGAGGGTCGGTCTGAGGGGGGCCGATACCGCCGCCCGCTCCTGAGTGAGCGTCAGTCAAATAGTCGCGTCTTGCGAATACCTGACAGAGCCTTCTCGCCGGTTCCGCCGCACTTCCGATCGCGTCCCGATGTCGAGCAGTGACATTTTGGGTGATATCTATCGGGAGCGGCTCGGTAGGAGAGATCCCCGCAATCGGATGCACGCATTCGACTAAGACAAAGCCGCTGGACGCGGCGACGATCGCTTGCAGGAGCTCAGATCGCTCCGCCGCTATTCATGCGGACTTAACCACCGAAAATGGGCGTTTGTAGGTGATCGGTCTCGCCCGGAAACTCGCGGCGGGAGCAGGACGGCCGACATGGAAGCCTTGGATTTTATCTATGTCGAATTCGCGCACAAGGGCCATCTGCTCGTCGGTTTCGACGCCTTCGAGCAGGATTTTATGACCGCGATTTCGGACCAGGGCAATAATGTCTTGCAGCATCGCCTTGCCCCTCGGGGTGCCGCAGTCATGTAGAAACGAGCGGTCGATCTTCACCGTATCGAAATCGATCAGACGAAGCCATGAGAGGCCCGCGAAGCCCGTCCCGAAGTCATCAAGCCATATCCTGATTCCCAGCAGCTTCAGGTCGCTGATGCAGCGAAGAATATCGGAGTGCATCTCCATCTCCAGCCCTTCGGTGATTTCGAGGGCCAGCCTGCTGCCGGCTACGCCAGTCTCGCTCAAAATGGCCGCAACAGAGGCTGCGAAGCCGGGCGTCTTGAGCTGAATTGGGGAGACATTGACGCTGACGACACGGACGTGATCGCCCGCCAGAAGCTCAGTGCACACTGTCCTTATTGCCCAGCGCCCGAGCGCCAGGATCGCGCCAGTTCGCTCCGCGACGGGAATGAATAGGCTCGGCGGAACCGATGTGCCGTCCAGCATTTTGAGGCGCATTAGAGCCTCTACGGCTTCCACTCGGCCCGACGCGACGTGCTGGATAGGCTGATAGACGAGTGAAATGAGATGCTGGCCGATCGCGATCTTCAGCAAAGCGGCAATATTCTCGCTCTCGTCGCTGCTCTGGGGATCGTTTGGATCGAACAGCCAGGTACAATTTCGACCGCCTGCTTTTGCCAGATAGAGCGCGCGATCGGCCTCGTGGATGATCTTTTCCAGCTTGGTGCCAGTCTGCGGCCTAGTGAATGCAGCGCCAACGCTCACCGTCACAACCGAGATACCGTCTCTGCGCTGCTCGTGGGGAATCGCGAGGTTCTCCACCGTGCTTCGAATGGCTTCGGCAATATCTGCGACCTGTTCTCTTTTCTCCATGCGAGCCAGGACAATGAATTCCTCGCCGCCGTAGCGGCCGATGGAGCCATTGTACTGCTTAATCATATCGGCAAGGGCATTGGCGACAAGAATCAGGCAGCGGTCGCCTTCTTGATGCCCGTAATAGTCATTGAACCTTTTGAAGAAATCCACGTCGATGAGGATCGCCACAAAACTGCTGCCAAACCTTTGCCAGTCGCTCCAGTAGTCCCGCAGCTTCTCGTCAATCGCCCGCCGATTTTCCAGACCCGTAAGCGGATCGGTTCTCGACAGATTCAACAGCGCCTGTCCGCGCTCGGTGGCTTCCTTGTGCTGGATTTTGGCTTCGAGGGCATTCAGGAAAACGTTGTAGCGCTCCTCGTTCAGCTTCCAGTTTACATAAGATGTAAATGTGAAACATGATATGTAAAAGGTTCCAAATACCATTTTGTACATTAATGTGGAAGGTACAAAGTAGTTTACGACGTACAATATTATCAATATTATTGCAGAAGTTACAATAGACAAGCTGAACTTAAAAGTGAAGAAGAGATTAGCGCTCATCATGAAGATGGTGCCGAAGACCATGTAGTAAGAGACGCTTTCCTTGTCGGCACCCATAACCGCTGGGCACAACCAACCAACATAGCCAAAGATGATGGCTCCGGCGCAAGTCACGTCAATCCATTCCGTTCCGACGCCTTGGCGAAGTTGTGCTTCCAAGATCAAGAGTGCAGTCACTCCGACCGCGAAGCGTGCCATTATCGTATAGAGTGCCACATCCGGAATCAGCAGCAGATCCGTTGCCGAAAACAGCAGATAGATGGCAACGGCGATCCAAAGCCCTGGCCTGGCGTCCATTCTTCGCTTCGCTTGGCCTTCCTCTCGGTAGAGGTTGCGTAGCTCGTCGGACCGCGGCTCATAGCGCGGTTCGAACGGTTCGGCATGGGCTATATCGGCCAATGCGGATGACGCGCATTCGTTCGTCACCACAAACCCCATTTGAACGGGGCTTTGTATTCCGAACTCATTTCTAGCTTCTGCCCCCAACGCCGGCCGACTCCTCGGGCGCGACAGCGATTGCGGCGCCTCGCAAACAATATGCAGTCGCGCAAATAGGTTTTCGTTAACTCGTATCCGGAATCCGACCCGCAAGGCGTCCAAAGAACCAGCATGGTTGGCGGGAAATTAACGACACCGCTAAAATGCCGGGGATGTGGGTTGGCAAAGGTAAAATTTTACGCAATATCTAATTAATATCTAGGTAATTGTAACTATGGGGTTATGCAGTGGCAACCATCCTTGATGGCAAAAGTCTGATTACTGCCGAGTTGATCGCCGCCAGTCTGCCTCGAGGAAAGCTCGAGCCTCATAGCGAAGCGTTCGAAACCGCTCGCGTAGAGCTTGCGCTCATTCTTCACACGACACACCAGCATGTCGAGCAACGAAAGGACCCCGCGGAGATCATTCGCCGTCTGATGTCGTACCTCGACGCAACGCGTTCCAAGGTTCATCCAGACGTTTGGCAAGCATTGATACCAGTAGTGCGGAACCACCCGGTCTTGGATTACTTTCTTGAGGATCCGCTCACGCGGTGGTCCCATGACAAGCCCAGAGGTTATTCCGGCGACGCGCAGTTGCTCGACTACATCTATTGTGATCCGCACGTGGCCGACAGCATTGCGAACGCCTCGGAGATCGGCAAGGCGCTCTATAGCCATACCAAGGATGTACCGTCATGCGTCGCGGCACGAGAACGACGCGATCTTCTGACCCGCTATGTCGATGAGATTGCGGCCAAGAATGGACCGCAAGCCGAAGTCCTTGCGATTGCTGCCGGCCATTTGAGGGAGGCCAATCGCTCGACCGCCTTACGGGATGGTGGTCTCAAGCGCTGGGTTGCGCTCGATCAGGATCCTCAGAGCGTTGGGCTGATCACGCGCGACTTCCAGGGCACCGCGGTAGAGGCGATAGACGGTTCGGTACGAACCGTGCTCACGCGGGGCCACAAGCTTGGCAAGTTCGACTTCATCTACGCCTCCGGCCTTTACGACTACCTTGCGCACAACGTCGCCGTGAAGCTCACGAAAACCTGCCTGCAGATGCTGAAGCCGAACGGGACATTCCTCTTCGCGAACTACGCAGAGGGCAATCCCGACGCCGGCTACCGGGAGACGTTCATGAATTGGGTGTTGCTGCTGCGGTCGGAGGCCGATATGTGGAACATCATCAATGCCAGCGTCGACCGCAATACCGTCGAGGCGCAGGTATTCTTTGGTGAGAACCGCAATGTCCTGTATGGCGTCATCGAAAAGCGCGGATAGCGACCGCCTTGGGCTGCAAGGTTGTCGGCCGTTGGCGGCAGCCAGTCTGATGGCGTTTTGACCTAATCTTCGAACGCTTCCCTTAGCGTCTCGAGTGGCGCCAGCGCGCCGCGCACCTGTACGACGGCCGCGGCGACGCGATGCGCGCGCAGCACGGCCTCGGTCGGGGCATGGCCGGCAAGCCGGGCGGCGAGATAGGCGCCATTGAAGGAATCGCCGGCGCCGGTCGTATCGACGGGGGCGGCGACATGCACCGCCGGAACGGGCTGCAGGGTTCCACTTGCGGCGATCAGCGCCGGCTCCTCGCCGTTCTTGACGACGACTTCGCCGACCAGCTTTCCCAGCCGTTCGGCGGTTGCTTGCGGCGCTACGTCGCCGTACAGCATCTGCTCGTCGGGAAAGGTTGGCAGGGCGATGTCGGTGACGGCGAGGGCATCGAGGATCGCGGTCTGTGCTTCCTCGCGCCGGCGCCACAGCCGCGGCCGATAATTGGGATCGAAGGCGACAAGCGAGCCGGCAGCGCGCGCCTTGGCCACCGCCGCCAGCAATGTCTTGCGCGCGGCGTCGTCCAGAATTGCCAAAGTGATTCCGGAAAAGTAAACAAGCGCCTGATCTTCCAGACTTTTCGCCAAGGCAGCCGGGTCGGAAGCAAGCTGCCTTGCGGCCGCATCGCCGCGCCAGTAGGTGAAGGAGCGTTCGGCGCCGGACAATGTGATCGCATAGAGGCCGGGCCGCGCGCCTGATATGATCGGGCTGGCGCCGATGCCGATGCCGTTTTGCGCGAAGAAACCGATCTGGTCGCGCGAGAACGGGTCGTCGCCGAAGGCCGACACATAGGTCGCCGGCCGGTCGCCGCTCAGCGCATGCAGCGCCCAGAGCGTATTGAACGTGTCGCCGGCAAAGCCCATGCGCCAGTTCGGCCCTGCCTGGCCTGAAAGTTCGAGCATGCATTCACCGATCGAGGCGACGCCGTTTCCTGCCATGTATCTTCCTCCTAGTGCATGTCGCCCAAAAGCTTGCCCTTGGGCCTGACCCGAGGGTGCGCAGCGGTTTTGGGATAACGACATGCACAAAACCAAGACCCGGTGCTGTAGCTTTTTGCGGCGGGCAGCGCCATGCTTGGCGGCAGCGGATTTTGCGCCAGATGCGTTTTCTCAGCTGCGCGGCGGGATGCGATCTGCCCAGCGAGACGTTATCTCTGAAAGAGGAACCGGTTTGGCATCGTTATGGCGTTACGTTTTGGCAGGCCTTGGTCTGGCTGCCTTGCTGGCTGGCGTTCTTGCTGCCGTCTATCTGACCGCGCCGCAAGCGCCGCAACGTGCCGGCTCCGAAATCGCTCGCTCGAAAAAGACGGCGAACGGGTTGTTCGTGGCCAGGTTCGAGCCGGAGCGGGGTGTTGTCAGGCAAGGCGAGCTGCAATCCTGGCTGCTGACCCTCAAGACAGATGCAGGAACCCCGGTGGAGGGCGCGGCGATCGCGATTTCCGGGGGCATGCCGCAGCACAGGCACGGTCTGCCGACCAGCCCGCAGGCGACCGACTATCTGGGCGACGGGTGCTATCGCATCGACGGGGTGAAATTCACGATGAGCGGATTGTGGCAATTGCATTTCGCTATTTCCGCGGCGGCCGGATCCGACACGGTCGTCTTCAATGTGCTGTTGTGAGCTGGGGATGAACCGCTTTTCGCGTCTTTTCGCACTGCTGGCCATGGCCGTGTTTGCCGGCTGCGGCAAGCCGGAGTTTTCCGATGCCGAAAAGAAGACCATCGCCTCGCTGGCGCTGTCGGCGCTGCCGCCGCTGAAAGCCGACACCACCAACCGCTTCGCCGACGTGCCGGCCGCCGCCGCCCTCGGCGCGACGCTGTTTTTCGACGTCGGGATGAGCGGCGACGGCAAGGTTTCCTGCTCGACCTGCCACAAGATCGACCGGCAGTTCCAGGACGATCTGCCCCGAGCGGTCGGTGTCGGCCGCACCAACCGGCGCACCATGCCGCTGGCCGGCGTCGCGCATGATGCATGGTTCTTCTGGGACGGGCGTCGCGACAGTCTTTGGGCGCAGGCGCTGGCGCCGCTGGAAAATCCGCTGGAGCAGGCCGGCAGTCGCGCCGCCTACGCGCACTATATCAAGGCGCGATTCGGCGAGCGCTACGAGCGCATCTTCGGGCCGCTGCCCGACCTTTCCAAGGTGCCGGCCAATGCCAGCCCGCTCGGCAGCGATGCCGAGAAGGCGGCGTGGAGCACGATGACCGAAGCGCAAACCGAGGGCGTCAATGGCGTTTTCGCCAATATCGGCAAGGCGATCGCAGCCTTCGAGCGATCGATCGCGCCGCCAATGACGCGCTTCGACCGGTTCGCCGCTGCTTTGGCTACCGGTATACAGCCGCCGCAAGGCGAGGATGCGTTATCGCCTGAGGAAATCCGCGGGCTGAAACTGTTCATCGGCAAGGCCAATTGCGCGACGTGCCATACTGGGCCGCGTTTCACCGATGGCAGTTTTCACAACACCGGCGTGCCGCCGGTTGCAAATCTGCCGCCGGATCGCGGCCGCATAGATGCGGTGGCGCAGGTCGAGGCCGACCCGTTCAACTGCCTCGGCGCCTTTCGCGATGGCGACGCCAGCGCCTGCGGCGAGCTGCGCTTCATGGTCAAGGCCGGACCGGAACTGATCCGCGCCTACAAGACGCCGTCGCTGCGCGGTGCCGCCAGCCGTCCGCCTTACATGCATGCCGGGCAGTTTTCCTCGCTCGACGAGGTGGTGGCGCATTATTCCAAGGCGCCGGCGAGCGTCGAAGGCGTATCTGAGATCCACCCGCTGCAGCTTTCAGACCGCGAGCGCGCGGCGCTGGTGGCGTTTTTGGAGACGCTGGCGGAGTGAGAGACCCAGAACAAGTTGCTTGGTAAGGGATCCTTGTCCTGCCTGCATCGAGGTTCGGCACGCAACTGCGCTCGCCTACCGATCCTTGACCGTCTCCATGGCCACGAAGGTCGAGGTCTGGGCGACGTGGGGCAGGGCGGAGATGCGCTCGCCGAGCACGCGGCGATAGGCGGCGATGTCGGTGGTGCGGACTTTCAGGAGATAATCGAAGCTCGACGCCATCATGTGGCATTGCTCGATCTCCGGCACCGTCTGCACGGCGCGGTTGAAGGCGTCGAGCGCGGCCGAGCGGGTGTCCGACAGTTTCACCTGAACGAAGGCGACATGGCCTTCGCCCATGCGCTCACGGTCGATGATCGCCTGGTAACCACGGATGATGCCGTCCTTTTCCAGCCGCTTGACCCGCGCCTGCACCGGCGTCTTCGACAGGCCGACCTTTGCCGCGAGTTCCGACATGGAAAGCCGGCCATTGCTGCCCAGCGCCGACAGGATGTTCCTGTCGATGCGGTCCAATTGGTCTTCTGTCATCGGATTCGTGGTCTAGCTGGAGAAAGTCAGGCTGCACGATAGATCAATCGACCTGTCCTGTCGATTTCTTTGGACCGACTGAGATCGGGCTTTGTGCTAGCTTGCGCCATTCGGTCCGGTGACCGCCGGACCGCTCCCTGATGCTCGCTCTACAGGACCGTCATGCCAGCGCTCGAAGCCATCCGCCAGCAGATCCGCGCCAATTATTTGCCCGACGAAGACGAGGCCGTGAAGCGGCTGGCCGAGGCGACGGGGCTTTCGACGAAAGAGCGGAAGGCAATCTCGGCCCGCGCCGCCGACCTGGTGCGGGCGGTGCGCGGCTCGTCCGATCCCCGGCTGATGGAGGTCTTCCTGTCCGCCTACGGCCTCTCCACCAAGGAGGGCGTCGCACTGATGTGCCTGGCCGAAGCGCTGCTGCGGGTGCCCGACACCGAGACGATGGACGATCTCATCGCCGACAAGATCGCGCCGCATGATTGGTCGGCGCATTCGGGCGGCTCGAGCTCGATCTTCGTCAATGCGTCGACTTGGGCGCTGATGCTGACGGGCCGGGTGCTCGACGAGGGCGAGGGCGGCATCGAAGGCACTTTGCGCGCCATGGTGCGCCGGCTGGGCGAGCCGGTCATCCGTAAGGCAGTCGCTGCCGCCATGCGCGAAATGGGCGAGCAGTTCGTGCTCGGCCGCACGATCGCCGAGGCCGTCAAGCGCGGCCGGCCGATGACCCAGAAGGGCTATCTCTATTCCTTCGACATGCTGGGCGAGGCGGCCCGCACCGAGGCCGACGCACTGCGCTACCTCAAGGCCTATGCCGACGCCATTTCATCGCTCGACGCCGGCGCCAACGGCCCCGACATCCGCCAGAACCACGGCATCTCGGTCAAGCTTTCGGCGCTGCACCCGCGCTATGAAATGACGCAGAAGGAAAAGATGCTGCCGGTGATGGCCGAGCGGCTTTTGTCGCTGGCGGTGGCGGCGCGCCATTCACGCATGGGCCTCAACATCGACGCCGAGGAGGCCGACCGCCTCGACCTGTCGCTCGATGTCATCGAACGGGTGCTGGCCGAGCCGGAACTTGCCGGCTGGAGCGGTTTTGGCGTCGTCGTCCAGGCCTATGGGCCGCGCGCCGCCTTCGTCATCGATTGGCTCTATGCGCTGGCGAAGAAATACGACCGCACCATCATGGTGCGGCTGGTCAAGGGTGCCTATTGGGACACCGAGATCAAGCGGGCGCAGACGCTCGGGCTCGACGGCTATCCGGTCTTCACCCGCAAGGCCAACACCGATGTGTCCTACCTGGCCTGCGCGAAAAAGCTGCTGTCGATGACCGACCGCATCTATCCGCAATTCGCCACTCACAATGCCCACACCGTCGCCGCCATCCTGTCGATGGCCGGCGATCGCGACTTGTTCGAGTTCCAGCGCCTGCACGGCATGGGCGAGGCGCTGCATGAGACGGTGCGGCGGGCCGAGGGTACGCGCTGCCGCATCTATGCGCCGGTCGGCGCGCATTCCGACCTGCTTGCCTATCTGGTCCGCCGGCTGCTCGAAAATGGCGCCAACTCCTCCTTCGTCCACCAGCTCACCGACGAGGAAGTCGAGCCGGAGGACATTGCTCGCGACCCGCTCGAAACGGTCGAAAAACAGGGTCCCGCCGCCAATCCGGCGATCCCCAGCCCGTCGGCGATCTTCGGTGCCAGCCGGCGCAATTCGAAGGGATTCGACATCACCGATCCGGTGACGCTGGCCGCGATCGACAAGGCCAGGGCCGAGTTTGCCGGCCCGGACCGCTGGCATGCCAAGCCGATCACGCGGGCCGCCGGCTACGGAAAGCAGCGTCCGGTGGTCAATCCGGCAAAGCCAGACGAGGTGGTCGGCACGGTCAGCGAGGCCACCGCCAAGCAGGTCGCGACTGCCGTGCGCATCGCGGTGGAGGCACAGCCGGCATGGGCAAGACGCCCGGTCGCCGAGCGTGCGGTCATCCTCAGCCGCGCGGCCGATCTCTATGAGGCCAATGCTGTCGAGTTCTTTGCGCTTGCCGCCCGCGAGGCCGGCAAATCACTGGCCGACGGCGTCGCCGAAGTGCGCGAAGCGGTCGATTTCCTGCGCTATTACGCAACCGAGGCGGCCAATGCCGAACCGGGAACCGAGGCGCGCGGCGTGATCGCGTGTATCTCGCCATGGAATTTTCCGCTCGCCATCTTTACCGGTCAGATCGCGGCAGCACTCGTCACCGGCAATTCGGTCATCGCCAAGCCGGCCGAGCAGACGCCGCTGATCGCCTTCCGCGCCGTCGAATTGCTGCGCGAGGCCGGTGTGCCGGAAGACGTCATCCAGCTTCTGCCCGGCGATGGCCCCTCGGTCGGCGGCCCACTGACCGCCGATCCGAGCATTGCCGGCGTCTGCTTCACCGGCTCGACCGAGGTCGCCAAGCTGATCGAGAAGCAATTGGCCGAGAGCGCCGCGCCCGAAGCCATGCTGATCGCCGAGACCGGCGGGTTGAATGCCATGATCGTCGATTCGACCGCGCTGCCCGAGCAGGCGGTGCGCGACATCCTTGCCTCGGCCTTCCAGAGTGCCGGCCAGCGCTGCTCGGCGCTGCGCGTGCTCTATGTGCAGAAGGACGTCGAGAAGAAGATGCTGGACATGCTGACGGGCGCGATGGAAGCGCTCAGCCTCGGCGATCCCTGGCGGATTTCGACCGATGTCGGCCCGGTCATCGATGACGAGGCACAAAAATCGATCCGCGACTATTGCACTGACATGGGCCTGCAGGGCCGACTGGTCGCCAAGCTCGAAGCGCCGAAGAACGGCCGTTTCGTGGCGCCGCATGTCTTTCGGGTCAAGGGCATCGAGGACATCGAGCGCGAGGTGTTCGGGCCGGTGCTGCATGTCGCCACCTTCGACGCCGACGACATCGACGGGGTCATCGCCGCGATCAACCGCAAGGGTTATGGCCTGACCTTCGGGCTGCATACCCGCATCGAAGGCCGCGCCCAACATTTCGTCGACGGCATTCATGCCGGCAACATCTATGTCAACCGCAACCAGATCGGCGCCGTGGTCGGCTCGCAGCCGTTCGGCGGCGAAGGACTTTCCGGCACCGGACCGAAGGCCGGCGGGCCGCACTATCTCAGGCGGTTCCGCAAGGGGCCGCAGGCGGGCACGCCTATTCCTGATGGCCGCAAGGTGACGGCGACCGAACTCGCCGACAATCTGCCAGACCCGGCGCTCGGCGGCTGGTCGACGCGGGCGGACCGGGTGGCGGTGCTCAGGAAGCACTTGCGCGGCAAGGGTGCTGCGGCCATCGGTGCCGCCGCCGGCATCGATTTCGGCCAGGTCGACCTGCCCGGGCCGACCGGCGAGGCCAACACGCTGTCGCTGTCGCCGCGCGGCCGCGTGCTCTGCCTGGGACCGGACGCCGACACGCTGCTTGCCCAGACGATACAGGCGCTCGCGGCCGGCAATGCGGTGCTGGCCGTCGCGCCGGGTGCGCCGGCGGCGCTTTCATCACTGACCGGCAAGGGCCTGCCACTGGCGGCCATCGATGGCCGGCCCGACCCGGTCGAGGCACGCGCGCTGCGTGCCGACGTCGTCGCCTTTTCCGGCACGCCCGAGGCCGCTCGCCTCGTGCGCAAGGTGATCGCCGACCGCGCCGGCCCGATCGTGCCGCTGGTCAGCGAAGTGCTCAACCCGGCTGCCTATGCGCATGAACGCGCCGTCTGCGTCGACACCACGGCTGCGGGCGGTAATGCCAGCCTGCTGGCCGCGGCGTAGGATTCCGCCAGGTTCGCTCATCGCTGGCAGGCAATCGCGTCAGGTTTGCGCTGGTCGGTGAAGCTGCCGATCTCCCCCCCCCTTGCGGGGGAGATCGGCAGCTTCGGACCATGTCACGCGCCCTCGACGACCGAAAAGCCCTCGAACTGCGGATGACCGAGATAGTGCACCTTGCTGGAGCCGGCGTTGCGGTGCGCGGCGCGAAAGTTCTCGGACTTGGTCCAGGCGACAAAATCCTCATGGCTCGCCCACACCGTGTGCGAGGCGAACAGCGTGTAACCTTCGGCCTCGTTGACCGGACCGCGCAGCAGATGAAATTCCTTGAAACCTTTCATCTCCGAAAGGCTCGAATCACGGTTCTTCCAGATGTCCTCGAAAGCGCCCTCAGAGCCGTTCTGCACCTTGAAGCGGTTCATGGCGATGTACATTGGTGGTTCCTTTCGGGATTGCGGATTATGATGCTTAGTGGATTGCCTGAAACGATGAGGCGCAGGCTGTCAAAATGGACCGATCCGCGCTTTAAACACCCAACTTGACCTGCCAGTTTCGGTTGGAATGGGTGGGAACGGTGCTTGCTTGCGCACCAGTGTTAAAGCGAATTGATCAAGCTCCGCAGAACCTGAGCTTTCGGCAAGCTGTATATCGCTGATGCTGCCGTCGGCCATGACAACGAAAACGACCCGGGCATTGTTGCGAGCCCTCGCTTGTATCGATTTCGAAACACGACGGTTGGCGCGGGCAAGCTTCTTCTGAACTTCACCGCTGTAGCGGGATTCTGTCGCATTGCCTGCCGCTGCCCGCTTCTTGCCCTTGCTGGAAGTCACCGCGTCGCGTTCCTCGCCATCCGCCGCGCCGCGGGCATCGTTCGTTTCGCCCGCTCCGCCAAGACCTGGTGTCGCGCTTGGCCTTGCGGTCGGGATCGGCGGCTGTCCGATATCGGCAGGAGGCGCCTCGGTGCTTTCGACCGGAGCAGCCGGCTCTGCCGGCGTTTCAATCTTCGGAGCCACGGTCTGCTTGTCCTGGCGTGGGGTGTCGGCGATCAGTATGTCTGGCGCGGCAGTGGGTTGTTTGACAACTTGCGGCAAGGGCGCGGGGGTCTGCGCGGCCATTTCCCCGGTGGGCCGGTCGGCAGCCGGCTCGGGCTTGACCTCAGGCTTGGCTGGCTGCGGGTCGGGCACCAAGGTAACGTTCATGGCGCCCGGAACCTGCCCATCCAAGGCGCTGCCGACCACGTTGGCGCCGGTTTGATCGGTGCCTTCCATCTGGATGGCATCGCTGGAATCGAATGTGCCGGCAGGTGCGATGAGAAAAGCGGCCGCCACCGCGACATGAAACAGGCAGGAGGCGATGATCGCCGCCGTCCATTTGCGGCTCATGGCTGACGGTCGGGCCGGCGCAAGCGGTTCGGTAGGCGCAATCGCCAGTTCGCCATTGGCGTCGGGGAGGGGACTGATTTTCTGCATGGCTCGCGACGAGACCTGCCGCGACCGGCGCGGACTTGTCAAATCAAGATCGTTGGCATCTAGCGGCCACAGAGCGGAGGTGGCCAAAGGCCACGCCACTATGTTCCGTGCGAGTGCGGGCTCCAGTCCCACTGTCTTCTCAGATCCCGAAGGCGATGCCGGTCTTGGTCTCGGTCTTCAGTCCACGCATGCAAGCGTCCGGCTGGATGCCGGTGCCCGCGCA
Organism: Mesorhizobium sp.; assembly: GCA_004020315.1. Classification (GTDB taxonomy): domain Bacteria; phylum Pseudomonadota; class Alphaproteobacteria; order Rhizobiales; family Rhizobiaceae; genus Mesorhizobium. The sequence continues at coordinate 45,628 of SAQG01000002.1, read as the reverse complement.
TTCGGTCGCGCTGTTGATCAGCACGCGGCTGACCTTGGCGCAGTCGGCGCCGGCAAGATCGAAACGCGTCACCTTGGTCTTGCCCGCCGGCAGGTCCTTGAAGTCGAGCACGGTCAGCCGGTCGACGACGCCGGCCTCGTTGAACAGCGCGATCTCGAACGCTGCTTTCGAGAGGTCGGCGCCGAGAGTGTTGTTGACCACGAACGTCAAACGGCAGCCCTTTTCGGAGGCCTGCGCACCATTGAGCTCAAGCGTGAGAGCAGGGACCGGCGCGGACTGTTGCGCCCAAGCCGGACCCATCACAAGCGGCATGGCCAGCACCGAGGTCAGCAGGCGAAGCGATGCCGTCAAGCTTATCATTGTCGTCAGCCTCCAAATCGCATTGTTGCCGCCAGCTTGAGCGTGACGCCAGGCTCGTAAACTACACTCGTGGCCGATGCATTCAACGGATTGGTGTATTTGACGTCGAACAAATTGTCGGCGCGGAAGTCGACCTTGAAATTGTCCGTCGCCTGGTAGCTGGCGAAGGCATTGACCAGCGTGTAGTCCTTGGCCACCGGGTTGCCCTTCGGCTTGCCATTGTACTGCACCTCGCCGCCGATGGTCAGCCTGTCCTCCAGAAAGCGGAAGCCGAGTTGCCCGGTGACCTGGGAAGAGGGGACGGTAACAAGGTCTGCCCGCTCGCCGTCATAGGAGATGGTGTGGCCATCGATGATCGAGGCGGAAAGCCCGGCGAGACCCCAGCTGGCATCATAGACGCCTTCCATTTCAAAGCCGCGGATCTTGGCTTTTGCGAAGTTCTGGTACTGGAAGCAGATCGGGATGCCGGGGCCGAACGGACAGCCGCTGGTCGGGTCGAAGGCCGACAGGGTGACGCCGTCGATGTAGTCGTCGACATCGTTGTTGAAGTAGGCCGCCTTGAAACGAAACGCGTCGCCGGCTTCGAGGAGGTCGTCCTGCTTGTAGTTGACACCGAATTCGACGGTCTTGCCGATTTCAGGCTTCAGATCGGGATTGGGGAGAAACGGAAAGCTGACCCCTGCCGGATGGTTGCCGCTGATGAGGGTTTCCGACAGCGACGGGGAGCGATATCCCTCCGCATAGGTGCCGTAGAATTGCAGTCCCGAAAGACTGGCGGTTTCGAACGGCGAGACGCCGACGGTGATGCGCGGCGACAGCCGGTCGCCGGAGGTTTCCCCGACATCGCTTTCGAGCTTGTAGCTGTCGTAACGCAGCCCGGCGATAACTTCGAGCCAGTCCCATGTGAGCTTGTCCTGGATGTAAGCGCCGGAAACGTTTCGCTTGCCCGAAGGGGTATAGAAACTGGCGCCGCCTGCCGCACCACCCGTCTCGACGTCGTCGCCAACCCAGTCGCCGCCATAGGTCAGCTCGTGCGCAATGCCGGCGGTCTCGAACCGCGAGGTGTTCCAGATGTCGATGCCCGAAGTGCCGATATCAAAGGTCGACATCGAACCCGCCGGCAGGACGATGGGAAGACCGGTGACTGGATCAAAGCGGTTTTGCGGAACAAGGCTCGTCATCTCCATGTTGGTCTTGTTGTAGGAGGCGTTGACGTGGAGATCGAGCCAGCTCTTGTCTTCGTCGGTGATGTTGTAGCGCGCCGTGAAGGTATTCGCCTCCAGGTCGACGTCATTCACCGGAGTGCCGCCGCTGACCTCATTCCAGCCGTCGCTCGTGCCATTCCAGCCCAGCTTTAGTTCGCTGTTTTCACTGGGGCGGACGGTTGTCTTGAGAAGGCCGCTCAAAACGTCGAAGCCGGTGCCGTTCACCGTATCGCCGCCGCCATCCTTGTAGTCGTCATAGTCGCGATAGACGATGTTGCCGAGGACGTCCCAGTTTTCATTGAAACGGTAGGCACCAGCGGCGCTGGTCGTCCAGCCTTCGCCATTGCTCTCGTAGCGCCCGGTCGCGGACGCCGCCCATGTCTCGCCGTCGCGAAGATAGTCTTCCGCGTCCTTGGTCTCGAACAAGACGACGCCGCCGATGGCGCCCGAGCCGTAGGTGTTGGCGACCGGGCCGCGGATGACATCGACGGATTTGATGAGCTCCGGGTCGATATAGAAGGTTGATTGCGGGCCGTGGTCGGAGCGCTGGAAATTCTGCCGCGCACCGTCGACGATCACCGCAACGCGGCCGAAATCCTGCAAGCCACGGATGTTGATGCTGGAGCTGACGCGCCTTGCGTCTGCCTGGACCGCTACACCGGGCACGCCCAACAGCATTTCATTAGGCGTCGTCGCCATGCGGCGTTCCAATTGCTCCTGATCGACATGGCTGACCGAAGCCAGGGAATCGATCGCCGTCTCGCCGGTGCGGCTGATGACCAGGATCTGGTCGAGCAGCGTTGCGCCTGCCGGAGCCGGTCCGGCCTGTTCAGGCGTCTGCGCTGGTTCGTCTTGCTGCTGATCTGTTGCAGGTTGGGCGGCCTGTTGAGCATTGGCCGACGAGGTGAGCAGCGCGATCGCCGCAGCGCCCGCCAGCAATGCGGCCATTCCCTTTGCCATCGACCGGCCCATCGATCGATGCGCCGGACCTGAGCTGCTATGCGCCAGACCCAGCCGTCCCCAATTCGCCAACCCCATACCCCAACTCCGAAGCCCTGGTTCGATGCTGGCTGGCTTTGACGCTCGCTGGCATTTTTCGTCGTGTCCGGTGTCTTAAATCTTGACTAACTTAGTCCGGTATTGCACTGACTAATAAACATGATTATTCAAGTCAAGAAATGAAGCGGCATTTCACGCAAGCCTCGCGCCAGCCGACCAAGCCCGGCCCAGGAAAGGGATCGAACCAAGATGAACACGCACAATCCCAGTGACTTTCGCTATCGCGTCCGCCGTTCCGACGACAGTTCGGCTCGTTTCGATCGGGTGCCGTTGACCGTAAGAACCTTGTCCAGCAACACCCTGTTCCAAGGCGAGCACGAGATCGGCATCGAGCATCACGGAGCGCTCTATCGGCTGAAGATTACCCGCCAGGGCAAGCTCATCCTCAACAAGTAGGTAATAAGATGGACCAGCGCGTAAAACCCGCTCCGCACGAGATCCGGCGGGCGCGGGCAGACAATCCGAAGACGCGCGAGCGCGATCTCGCCGCCGAGCTTGGCATTTCGGAGGCTGAGCTGGTCGCCGCGCATTGCGGCGACGGCGTCGTCCGCGTCGAACCGCGCGTCAACGACCTTCTGACCGGCCTCGAAGCCGTCGGCGAGGTCATGGCGCTGACGCGCAACGAAAGCGCTGTGCACGAGAAGATCGGCGTCTACGACAAAGTCGTCACCGGAAACCACAATGCCATGGTGCTTGGCGAGGACATCGACCTGCGCATCTTCCCGAAAGTCTGGGCGCACGGTTTTGCCGTCGAAAAGCGAGACGGCGGCGATATCAGGCGCAGCCTGCAGTTCTTCGATGCGGCAGGCGAGGCGGTGCACAAGGTGCATCTGCGGCCCGCGTCCAACCTCTATGCCTATCAGAAGCTGGTGGCCGAGCTTGAATCGCCGAACCAGGAATCGACGGTTGCGGTTTCGGAGGGCGGATTTGCCGACGAGGCCGAGGCTTCCGACGCTTCCGCTTTTGTCGACGACCTGCGCGACCGCTGGAGCCGGCTGACCGACGTGCATCAATTCTTCGGCATGCTGAAGACGCTGAAGCTCGATCGCCGCCAGGCGATGCGCATGGTCGGGCAGGATTACGCCTGGCTGCTCGACAACGATGCCGTCAGCGCCATGTTCCATCACGCCGCCGAGGGCGAGATGCCGATCATGTGCTTTGTCGGCAATCGCGGCTGCACCCAGATCCATTCGGGCCCGATCAAGTCGATCAAGCCGATTGGACCATGGATCAACGTACTGGACGAGACCTTCCACCTGCATCTGCGGACCGACCACATCCATGAGGTCTGGGCCGTGCGCAAGCCGACCAAGGATGGCCATGTCACGTCTCTCGAAGCCTATGACGCCGGCGGCAAGATGATCATCCAGTTCTTCGGCAAGCGCCATGAAGGTGAAAGCGAGCGCGAGGACTGGCGGTTTCTGGCAGAGAACCTGCCGCGCATTCCAAGCCCGACCGCAGCCTGAGGACAACGACAATGGCTCCTTTGCTTAAGCGGGCGCGTGTTTTCAGAATGGCGCTTGGGACCACGATCGGCCTTTCCCTCGCCTTTGCCGCGTTGCTGCCGGCCCGTGCCGCCGAAGGCACCGAGGTCTTCGCGGACCCGTCGAAGATAGCGGCCATCGGCGGTTCGATCACCGAGATCGTCTTTGCGCTCGGCGAGCAGGATCGGCTGGTCGCTCGCGATTCGACCAGCCGTTATCCCGAAGCGGCGCTTAAGCTGCCTGACGTCGGTTACATGCGCCAGCTGTCGCCGGAAGGCGTCCTGTCGGTCAATCCGTCGGGCATCCTGGCGCTGCACGGCAGCGGGCCGAAGCAAGCCGTCGACGTGCTGAAGAAAACGAGCATTCCGTTCATTGAGGTGCCAGAGCGCTACGACCATGAGGGCATTCTCGAAAAGATCCGCATCGTCGGCAAGGCGCTCGGCGCCGACTCCAAGGCCGATGCGCTGGCAGCCGAGATCGACGCCAAGTTGAAGGCCGCCGAAAAGCAGACTGCTTCGATCAAGGACCGCAAGCGCGTCCTGTTCGTGCTGTCTATGCAGGGCGGCAAGATACTGGCTTCCGGCAGCGACACTGCCGCCGATGGCATCATCAAGCTTTCCGGCGGCGTCAACGCGGTTGATGGCTTCTCGGGCTACAAGCAATTGTCCGACGAGGCTGTTATCACCGGCAAGCCCGACGTGATCCTGATGATGAACAATGCCGGTCCTGCCGCGTCGGATGATGAGTTGTTCGCGAACCCGTCGATCTTGTCGACACCGGCGGGTGCCGCGCGCAAGGTGATCCGCATGGATGGCAGCTATCTGCTCGGCTTCGGGCCGCGCACGGCCGACGTCATCCACGACCTTGCCGCCTCGCTTTATGGCGGGCAGGCCGCGGACTGAGCGGGCGCGCAATGGTGGATCAATCGATCGCTGGTGCGAGCACTATGGCGACAGCATCCGACGGCGACCGTTCGGGGCGCGCGCGCATCGTCATCCTGCTTTTGTGCCTGGGGCTTGCCGTTGCCGTCCTGTTGTCGCTGACATCAGGCGCATCCGATGCCTCGGCCGTCAGCGTCGTTGGGGACTGGCTGTTGGGGGCGGCGCCGGGCAATGAGGCGGTGAGCGCACGCGACCGCCTGATCGTTTACGACATCCGCCTGCCGCGCGTCATCCTCGGCGTGCTGATCGGCGCAGCACTTGCCGTCTCCGGCGCGGTCATGCAAGGGCTGTTCCGCAACCCGCTGGCAGACCCCGGTCTCATCGGCGTTTCGGCTGGATCGAGCCTCGGCGCGGTGGCCGTCATCGTGCTTGGCGCCACGGTGCTGGCGCCGATAATTTCGGTGCTGGGCACACTCGCTCTGCCGCTGGCGGCGTTCTGCGGCGGGCTGGCGACGACGTTGCTGCTCTATCAGGTCGCCACCAGGCACGGCCAAACCTCGGTCGCCACCATGCTGCTTGCCGGCATTGCGCTGGCGGCACTTGCCATGGCGCTGACCGGTATCCTGATCTTCATGGCTGACGACCGGCAATTGCGCGACTTGACCTTCTGGCAGCTCGGCTCGCTCGCCGGCGCGACCTGGCAGAAGATCGGCTCCGTCGGGCCTGTGATCGTGCTGGCGCTGGCGGCGATGCCATTCCTGGCGCGCGGCCTCAACGCGCTGGCGCTGGGCGAAGCCACCGCCGGCCATGTCGGCATCCCGGTGCAACGGCTGAAATACACTGCCATTATCGGCGTTTCGGCGGCAGTCGGGGCATCTGTCGCCGTCAGCGGCGGTATCGGCTTTGTCGGCATCGTCGTGCCGCACCTGCTGCGCTTGGCTATCGGGCCGGACAATCGCTACCTGCTGCCGGCGTCGGCTTTGCTTGGCGCTTCGCTGCTGCTGCTGGCCGACGCTGTCGCCCGCACCATCGTGGCACCGGCCGAGCTGCCGATCGGCATCGTCACTGCGATCGCCGGCGCTCCGTTCTTCCTCTGGATCCTGCTGCGCAAGCGTGGCGTCATCGACCTGTGAGAGGATTTTTATGATCGAAGCGCGGGATGTCTCGGTGGCGATCGGCGGCAGGGGTATCGTCGCCAACGTCGATTTCGACATACGGCCCGGCGAAATCGCGGCCATCGTTGGCCCCAACGGTTCGGGCAAGACGACCTTCCTGAGGGCGTTGTCCGGCGATCTTGCTTATTCGGGAGAGGTCACCATCAACGGCCGCGACCTGTCGGCGATGAAGCCGGTCGAGGCAGCCATGCTGCGGGCTGTGCTGCCGCAGGCGACGACGCTTTCGTTTCCCTTCACCGTGCGCGAGATCGTCAGGCTCGGCCTGCTCGGCGGGCGCTCGGGCGCGCTGCCCGGCGAGGACGAGCGCCTGCCCGAACGGGCGCTGGCGCGGGTCGATCTCGACGGCTTTGCCGGCCGTTTCTACCAGGAGCTTTCGGGCGGCGAGCAACAGCGCGTGCAGTTGGCCCGTGTGCTCTGCCAGGTCTGGGCGCCGGTTCTCGACGGCAAACCGCGCTATCTCTTTCTCGACGAGCCGGTTTCCAGCCTCGACATCAAGCACCAATTGATCATCATGAACATCGCCCGCGATTTCGCCAGAAGGGGCGGCGGCGTGGTCGCCATCCTGCACGACCTCAATTTGACGGCCATGTACGCCGACCGGATCTTCGTGATGCATCGCGGCATGCTTGCCGCCACCGGCTCACCGCAGGACGTGCTGAGCGACGATCTGATCGAAAAAGTGTTCGATTGCCGGCTGAGGGTCGGTGTGCTGCCGGCCGGAGACATGCCGTTCGTCCTTCCTCAGTCCGCGGCTTAGGTCTGCAGGGATTCAGGTGACCTAATCTCAACAAACCGGGATGCGACTCGAAGTCAGGCGGCCGGCGCCCTTTGCACCAGCATGTCGATGCCGAGAAGGTGACGCACATTCGGGCGCGCCGCCACCATGTCGGCGATCGTATAGCGCTCGAGCACGGCGAAGAACGCATTGAGCGCCTCGCGCAGCGCCGAATTCAGTGCGCAACTGTCGACCAGCGGACATTCGGCGGCGTCGTTCTCGAAGCATTCGGCCATGGCGAAGCTCTCTTCGGTCACGCGCACGACGTCGAACAAGGTGATCGATTCGGCCGGGCGGCCGAGCCTGACACCGCCATTCCTGCCTCGCACCGTCTCGACCAGCCCGTGCTCGACCAAAGGCTGCAGGATCTTGAAGAGAAAAAGTTCGGACACCGAGTAGGCGGCCGCGATCTCCGGGATGCGGCTCAGCCGATCGGTATTCGCGGCGCAATACATCAGGATGCGCATCGCGTAGTTGGTCTGGCGTGTCAGCCGCATTTTGTCCTCACGAAGCAGTAGCTTGAGCCTAATATGGCCTATACCTTGGAATAATTCCAGACTGGCAGCGCATAATAGCTGAATAACCTCGTCAACTTTGCATGCGTGACCGCGGAATGCGTGAGGCGGCAGCCAGTGGGCGGGCATTTGGCCGGAAGTGGTCGTAATAAAGACGCGAGACCGATCAGTAGCGATCTCATGTCACAATCGGCCCCGCCATGACCACCGTCCGATTCGATGCTGATACGATGCCAAGCTTTCAGCACTCAGGCGCACCAAGTTCGTGGCTACCGCGGCGCTGGGCCCTGTGTCCTCATCTTGCCCTCGCCAAGTCGTTCGAGGGCCGTTTTGCCTGGCTGGGCTTCGTCGCCGCCCTCGCTGCAGAGACCGTGTTGCAGAGACCGGCTTGAATGTAACGGGAGGGTGACAAATTGATGACAATTTTCAATATTCACGCGGAACCATCACGGTGGCAAATCGTTGGACCATCCTTACGCGCTCTAGTCGCGTCACGACCAAGCTCCAGGAGTAGGACCATGGCGTTGTTGAAGGGTGCTAATATCGTCACGGGTTTGGCGATTGGCATTGGAGCAGGCGTCATCGCCCCCATGCTTGCGCCTATCCTCAAACCATTTGCCAAATCGGCCATCAAGGCTGGATTAGTGGCTTACGATCAAGCGCGAGTTGCCTTCGCCGAACTCAATGAGCGAACCGGCGACGTCATGGCCGAGGCTCGGGCTGAAGTGGAAGAAGCGCGTAAAGCCGCGGCTGAGCAACCGAAATCCGCTGACCAATCCTGACATCCAGATGCGGCTGTCGAATTGAAGTCTTGGGGTTCGAGTCTTGGGAGGTTCGCGAGTCTTGGGAGGTTCGTTTATACCTGTAGGAAGAATGGGGGCACTAACAAGGAGCAAGTTCAATGGCGATACTCGAAGACGCATTTAAAGGCGGCAACATAGCAACGGGTTTGGCCTTCGGAGTGGGCGCGGCCTTCTTGGCGCCGCTTGCCATATCCGTGCTGCGTCCTGTTTCGAAAGCGGTCCTCAAGGCCGGTCTGGTTGCTTACGACCAAGGCCGAGTTGCCGTTGCTGAGATGAATGAAATGACGTCCGACTTGGTTGCTGAAGCCAGAACAGAGATGGCTGAAGCGACCAGGGAAACGGACAATGGAGGCAGGAGCGAAACCGGCGCGCGTCGCGCCCGGAAGAGCGAAGCTGCAGAAAAGTCTCCTGGCAGCTAAGCATCATAGTCGTCTGAACGGGTCGTGGCTGGCGTGAGGGCTTTGCATCACGCCAGCCATCTGCTCGTTGCCTCAAAGGATTCCACCGCGGGTACTGTCGTTTGCCCAGCGAGCCCTTGCGGTGGAGTTCGGTACAACAGTCAGCTAAAGGGTGCCGTGGGATGCATGCCGAGTCGGGGAATCCCGAGTCGTCCAATGGGCGCAGCGCCGTGCCCATTACCCGGATCCATACATCAGTCCCGGGTCGGGCCAGGCTGAAAATCGGCGGATTGCAAGGCTCAGGCTCAGTCAAAACTCTACTGGAGCGGGGAGGCCACGCGGCGCCTGGCGTGTCCAGCATCACCGCCAGCGATCTGACCGGAAATGTCGTCGTCCAATTTGACGCAACGTCAGGCCTTGATCCCATCATCGATTATCTCGCCGCTTTATTGCGAGGTGAGATCATTGCACCAGGCGAGATGCCCGATGCCGGGCCGGAGTGGCATACACTTTCGCCAAAACAATCGTGTTTCAAGCTGGAGGCTTCGGCAGACGCCGGCCTGCCAGGAGATGAAGCTCGGCGGCGGTTGGCAAGCACCGGCCCCAACATTCTCGAAAACATTCAGCCACGGTCGCGGGCGAGCATTCTTGCGGACCAATTTCAAAGCTTGCCGGTCGCGATGCTTCTTGGTGCCGCATCGGTCTCCATTCTCACCGGCGGCGCATTCGAAGCCGCCGTGATTCTCGCAGTTGTCGGCTTGAACGCCGTCATCGGCTATCAAACCGAAAGCCGTGCGGAACGGACGATCCAAAGTTTGGGAGCGAAGGGGCCCCAAACCGCCCAGATTATGCGCGAAGGCGTCATTGCCACTGTCCCAGTTCAGCAGATCGTCCCTGGGGACGTTCTTACGGTGCAACGGGGAGACGTTGTTCCGGCCGATGCGCGTCTGCTGAATGAGGAGGCTTTGACAGTTAGTGAAGCCCTGCTGACGGGCGAAAGCGCACCCATTCAGAAGACTGTCGGTGCTATCGAACGGGTGAACGTGCCTCTTGGGTCCCGTTCAAACATGATCTATCGCGGAACGATCGTGACTGGAGGCGGCGGGCGCGCGATCGTGGTGGCAACAGGTTCACTCACGCAAGCGGGACGAATACAGCGGCTGGTCGGCGCAACCTTCGCCCCTGAAACGCCGCTCCAAAGGGAACTCAAGAACCTCGGACAGCGGCTTGGCTGGCTGACATTGGGCACTTGCGCAGTCCTTTTCTCTCTAGGCTGGCTGCGCGGCATCGGTCTTCTCCAGATGGCCCGCTCGGCGATGTCTGTTGCCGTCGCAGCAGTCCCTGAAGGTCTGCCGATGGTGGCGACGACCACCTTTGCTCTTGGCATCGAGAAACTGCGTCGTGAAGGTGTTCTGATCCGCAAGCTGGATGCTGTCGAGACGCTTGCGGCAGCGAGGGTCGTTTGCTTCGACAAGACGGGAACGCTGACCCTCGGCCACATCGATGTCGATACGATCAGGATTGGCGACAATGCCTACTCGATCAATGAGGATTGGGGCGCGCAGAACGCGTTGCGCAATCTGCTGGAAGTGTGCTGCCTGTGCAACGATGCCGAGATTGTTCAGACGGAAGAAGGATTGCGTTTGAGCGGCTCGCCTACCGACGGCTGCCTCGTCCAGGCCGCTCTCGACCGTGGCGTGGACGTTGCATCTCTGCGAAGGCGCTTTGCACGGATATCCGTGCAGCGCAGGAGCGAAACGTATCGCTTCATGGTGACGCAACATGCAATGGAAGGTGGGACGCTGACCGCAATGAAAGGGAGCCCGAAGGAGGTCCTGGCGCGTTGCCGCATCGAAATCTTGCCGGACGGCACCGAGCGAGAACTCACTCCGGAGCGGCGCGCCGCCATCGGGAAAGTAAATCTCGCAATGGCATCCCAGGCTCTTCGCGTACTGGGCGTCGCGCGTGGACAGGCCACAGGTTCCAAGCCGAATGGCCATGATGGTCGGGATCTTGCCTGGCTCGGGCTGGTTGGGATGGCTGATCAGGTGCGTCGGGGTACTAGCGAACTGATGGGCCAGCTGCACGAGGCCGGCATTCAGACGATTATGCTCACGGGTGATCAGAAGGCAACGGCAGCTGCCGTTAGCGAACTTATCGGGCTGAACGGTCGAGGCGAGATGGAAATTGTCGATGGCGCGGACCTCGAAGAAATGTCGTCGGGCGAGCTTGCCCACACCGCTCGGCGCGCGCATGCGTTCAGTCGGGTCAGCCCGGCGCAAAAGCTGCAAATCGTTCGCTCCCTTCAGGAAGCAGGTGTAACCGTAGCAATGGTTGGTGACGGAGTGAATGACGGCCCTGCGTTGAAGGCTGCAGACGTGGGCGTTGCGATCGGCCAGCAGCAGAGCTTGAATGCCGCGAGGGAAATCGCGGATGTCATCATCCACACCGGTGGTCTCGGCGGTCTTGCGACCGCCATCGAAACAGGCCGCACGACCCACCGCAATATTCGCAAGACCATTCGCTACCTGGTCAGCACTAACCTCAGCGAGGTGCTGCTGGTTCTGGCGGGTACTTCGGTCGGCATCGGAGCACCGCTCTCGCCGATGCAGCTCCTCTGGATAAACCTGATCTCGGACGTGCTGCCCGGCATCGGACTGGCGATGGAAGCGCCTGAACCCGACACTCTTCGGCAGGTACCGAAAGAAGACCACACGGCGATATTGCGGCGCAGTGAAATCGGGCAGCTTGCCGCTCAATCTGCGATCATAAGCGGCGGAGCGATGGCGGTGAGCCTTCTCGGCGCCACGCGCTATGGATTGGATTCTCCAATCACGAGGACCATGACTTTCGAAAGCCTGGTGATGGCCCAGCTTCTTCATGCCATCACATCGCGTTCCGATAGGCACAGCATCTTTGATCGCAGCCCGCGACCGCCCAATCGCGCGCTCTCCCTGATCATTGGGGGGTCGATGGCCGTTCAGGCCGGCTGCCTCTTAATACCGTTTTTCAGAAGGCTTCTTGGGATAGCACCGATCACCGGAACAGACGCCATCATTACCCTCGCGGGTGGAACTCTTCCCTTCCTGGCAATGGAATGGATGAAATCGCGACGTGATGCCGCCGACGGCGAGTTGGTCTGGACCCGTGCAAAGGAGCAAACGAACCTTCCGGCACCGGTGTAATTGCAGCCCCGGCCTTACGCTGCGATCGGCATAGGTTCTTCGACTTGCTCATACGTTACAGTCGGCGATCGATGCGACTGAGGTCGCATCATGGTGCCGACAACCGCACGAAGTACCGGTTCGGCCAGGACCTCTGCCAGTTGGGCAGCAGGATGCCTCGCGAAGACGAGAGGCAGAAACTTTGCCAGCAGGAACACCAGGTCCAGTTCGCGCCCGCTCATGCCGTTAGCCCGACCGTTCGTCACGACGAGCGGATGAAGAGTCGATTCGACCGTCAGATACGGAATGCCGCGGCAGGCAGCCAACGGATCGACACTACTATCGTGCACGATCACCAGGCTTGCGGCCGTGGGATTGACGGTGACGCTGGATATGCCCTCTGCACCGAGAAGCTCTCGCTGCAGATTGGCGAAAAACGCGACCTGATAGCGCGCAGCGGGAATTTTGATCCGTAGACGGCCCGCTGTGCGGTGAACGACACGGGCGGTTTTTTGAAGATGCATCTCGATTCGCTCACGTTCATGCCATTCGGGAGCGAGATAGGAGATTTTCACAAAAGCTTGATGACAGTCGCAGGCTCTGCTGGGCGGCGAGATTTCTTAGGAAATCGCCCATGTTCCGAGATAGAGGAGGCATCCGACGAGCGCGCCTACAATGGTTCCATTCATGCGGATGTATTGGAGATCGCTCCCGACAACCAGTTCGAGGCGGTCCGATAGAGCTTTCGTGTCCCAGTTCCTGACGACGTCGCTGAAGAAGGAGCTGATCTCGCCGCGCCACGTGACGATATAAAGCGCCAGGCGTTCCAGCGCAGAGTCGAGGTGTTTCTGCATTGCCTCATCGGTTGCAAGCGCCTGTCCGAACAGGGAAAGCCCACGCTGAAGACTGGCGCGCGTCTTCGACGAGGGCGTTTGCAGATCCTGTAGAGCAAGCTCTGACAGCTCGGTCCAGATTGAACCGAGCCATGCCTGAATGCCGGGATGCTCGAGCAAACGGTTTTTGGCTGCATTTATCTGCTCCCGCTGCTCGGGAGACGTTTGCAGGGTGTGAATAAGGTCCAAAATTGCTTTCCGGAATTTCAGCCGCGCGTCACCTTCAGGCTCCTGCAGCTTGTGCAATACCTCGATCACACCTGAAATAAGCGCAGTAGCTATCCGACGGTCTATGGCTTTCGGAATCCACCAGCGACTGCGCTCCTGCACAAGTTTTTCGATCTGGCCGCTGTTCTCCTGGAGTAATTTTTCAGCAACTTGGATGGCGCGGTCGAATACGACGTCGGCTTCTCCGCTGACCGTCAGCGCATGAAGAACGCGGCCGAGGACAGGCGTAAAGTCGGCTTGCCGAAGCTGCTCGCCAAGCGTGCGATGGGCGAAATTCAGCAGGTCGGGGCTTCCCGCAGATCGGATCAGGTATGGTAGTGCGTCCACGATCGTATCGGCGATCGCATCGGCACTGGAGGGAAGAGCAATCCAGGTGGCGAAGCGGTGTCCGACACCAACACTGCGCAACTTGGCAAGGACAGTGTCCGCCGTGAGGAAATGCCGCTCGATGAAACGCCCGAGCGTTGTGGCTATGCGATCCCTGCTGTTCGGGATGATAGCGGTATGCGGAATCGGGACCCCTAAAGGGTGGCGAAACAGCGCCGTGACGGCAAACCAGTCCGCCAGCCCCCCGACCAGGCCAGCCTCGGCGCCTGACCGCAGCAGCAATGTGGCGAAGCCCGGATTATCGACCCAATGCGTGCTTACGACGATTGCTGCCATTGAGCCAAGGAGACCGTTAGCGAAGGCGCGGTTGCGACGCTGGCGCCGGATGGCGATTTGGTCGTCCCCGGCGCTCGCGTCGGTGGCTTGTTCGGAGATTGAAAGGGGAGAGGACGAATCTGCCGGCATACCGAGACTCCTGTATAATCAGTGAGCAGAGTGCTCTGGTGCAAGACTCCTCGATATGCGAGGCTGAAGGCAATACAAAGGAGTGCGGCGAAAAGACCAGCTGGCATCGGGGCGCAAACAGGGTTCCAACGAGCAGGCGAGTCATGCTTCCCAAAGCAACAGTCGAACACACTATGCCGGGGCGCCTTCGGGTGAAAGTTTCCGATTTCCGCGGCGACGTGTCCTATTTCCGCTCGGCAATCGAGAAGCTCTCGAACTATCCGGAGATTGCCGGTTTGAGGGCGAACCCGATGACCGGAAGCTTTACCATCGAGCACAAGACGGATTTGTCCTCGATTCGAAAAATTGCGGCCGATGGCGAAGTGTTCGACCTGCAAGAGACATTTTCGCCGCCGCCTCGCCGAGGGCCGCCCGCTCCGAGCCGAAACAAAGCGGACGACAGGAACCCCGCGTTGGAAGGGGGCAGAGCGACCTTAATCGGTCTGTTGGGTGGTCTGGCCACCTATCGGGCGACGCGAGGCCATGGATTGGGTCCCGCCACCGAAAACTTCTGGAATGCGTTCGGTGCGCTACGAATTCTCAAGAATCCATTCATTGCGCTCGTCTTTGGCGGCCTTGGAATTCTGCAATTGACAAGGGGCCGATGGGCGGGATCGGCATCATCCCTCCTCTTCTATGCGATCGTCGTCAGGCAGCTGTCCGGCTTCAGCCCCGAGATGCAAGCGCCAGCCAATCGGACGAATCGAATCCGAAGACCCTCTAGCGACTGACACGCCGCCGATCTGTCGCATTTCATCGCCGATCAGGTCAAGCGCTGGGACCTCGCCCAGCTCACCAGGCGCATCGAGATGAACATCGTCAGGGACCTGCAATATATCCGCTTCAACGGCATGCTCATCGGCGGCCTTGCCGGCGTCGTGCTCCATACTGTGGAACGGCTGTTCCTCGTCGACTGAGCCGCGATGTATTGCGCCTCCGAATGGACCACGAAGCTCCAATGCCCTATTGTTCTCTTCAGGTGCGGCATTCGCAGCAGCAGGGGATAAGCCACCATGGCAAAGCGACCGGATTCCGACTCCTTCATCGACATGTTCGGCAGGTTCGGCCGCGACCTGAAGCTGCCGAGCGTCGATGTCGAGGCGATCCTCGACCATCATCGCAAGAACCTCGAGGCACTGGAAAAATCAGCCAGGGCAAGTGCTGCCGGAGCGTCGTCGCTGCTCTCCAGACAACGCGAGATGCTGCAGGACACGCTGCACGAGATCGCCGACATGGCGCAGAGCTACAGGGCGCCGGGCGATCCTCGGGAGTTGATGGCGAAGCAAGCGGCGTTCGCCAGGAAATCCTTCGAAACCGCATTGAAGAATGCCGGCGAGGTGGCCGAACTGGCCAGGAAATCCGGCACCGAATCGGTCGAGATCCTGCGCGAGCGCATCAAGGAGGCAATGGAGGAAATCCGCAGCGGCTACGATAAGAAGTAAGCTGTCCCAAGCCGAAGCAGGCGGACTTTTCTCCCGTCATTTCCGGCTCCTGAAAGTCGTATTGTTGATCCTCGGCACCGGCGAGGCGCACGAGGCTCCTCTTGCCCGATAATCCTGTTTCCGGCGCTGGACCCCGGCGCCGACGCGATCCGGCCGAGGATATCGCAGCGGAACGCGCGGAGCGAATTGACAGAGGCGGCCGGTTCGTGGTCCGGAGGCAGGGCAAGCGATCGGGAAAGCAGGAATGACGCAAACACGGCCGAGGACGCCGCCGACCTACGAGCAGCTCAGGACGATGACAGGGCAGGAGCTTGGCGTGTCGGACTGGACGACGGTCGACCAGAGCCGCATCGACCAGTTCGCCGAATGCACGGGCGACCGCCAATGGATTCATGTCGATCCAGAGCGGGCGAAGCGGCAGAGCCCGTTCCGCGCCACCATCGCACATGGCTATCTAACGCTGTCGATCATCGGTGCGCTGGCGCTCGACATGGGCATCGTGCCCGAGAACACGCAAGCCGTCTTCAACTATGGCTTCGACAGGGTGCGGTTCCTGGCGCCGGTCAGGGCCGGCGCGCGCATCAGGCTGCGCATCACGCTTTTGTCGATGGAGGACAAAGGCCCCGGCCAGTATCTGATGAAGGCCGCCAACATCGTCGAGATCGAAGGCGAGCAGAAGCCGGCGCTGACGGCCGAAACGCTGGTTATGCTCTACGAGCGGCGCCGCAGGCGGGCAGGGGCGTAAGGGGCGAAGCGCCAAGGCCTGCATTTTCGTGACAGCGAAAATCAACGCGACATCGCCTCTTCGAGCGTCCTGAAAATTCTCTCGTCTGCCGACTGCGCGACGTTGAAGCGCAGGAAACGGCTGGCTGTTTGGGACAGGCTGAACGCATTGCCGGGCGCCAGCACGACATTGGCCGACAAGGCGCGGCGGGCCATTTCAGCTGCATCCACGCCTTCCGGCAGGCTGCACCACAAGAACATGCCGCTCGGCTGGTCGATCCACGGCGTGATGCCGATCGCCTTCAGACGGGTACTTGCCTCAGCCATGGCGCGTGAAAGCCGCGTACGCAGCAAATCGACGTGCTTGCGATAGCTGCCGTCTTTCAGCAGCGTCAGCACCAGTTCGGAGGCAAGCCTGCCGCTGCCGAAGGACGTGGCGATCTTGAGGTCGGTCAGCCCGTCCATCCAGTCGCGCGGAGCGGCGATAAAGCCGCAGCGTACCGACGCCGAAAGCGTCTTGGAGAAGCTGCCGATATGGACGACGCGGCCAAGACCGTCGAACGCCGCCAGCCTGGGGGCGGGCGTGTGTTCGAAATCGGCAAAGATATCGTCTTCGATGATCGTCAGATCCGATTGGTCGGCGAGCTTGAGCAATCGGTGGGCGACGACCGGCGACAAGATCGCACCCGTTGGATTGTGGAGCGCGGAATTGGTGATGTAGAGGCGCGGCCGGTGCTCGATCAGCGCCTGCGCGAACAGCTCGATATCCGGTCCCGAGGGCGTATAGGGGACGCCGACCACCTTGGCCCGGTGAGCGCGCAACAGGGCATGGAAGTTGAAATAGCAGGGATCGTCCACCAGCACCGTGTCGCCTGGCTCGAGCAGGAACCGGCACAGAAGGTCGATGGCCTGGGTGCCCGATTCGGTCAGCATGATCTGGTCGGGAGGTGCCTCGATGCCGTGCTCTGCCATGCGCCGTGCCAGCAGATGACGCAGCGGCGGCAGCCCGAGCGGGGTGCCGTAATCCGTCAGCGTGACATCATCGCCGCGTGCCATTGTCCGCAGCGCCCGGCGCAATCCAGCTTCCGGCATCCATGAGGCCGGCAGCCAGCCGCAGCCGGGTTTGAGCACGCCGTCGCCGGCTTCCAGCGATTGGCGCGAAACCCAGAGCGGATCGACAGCTCGATCAAGCCTGGGGCCGATCTCGGCCAGCGACAAGGGAGCCAGCGGTCCGGCGGCATAAAAACCCGAACCTGGACGCGAGCGGATGATGCCTTCTGCGGCAAGACGTTCATAGGCCTCGACCACGGTGGATTTCGAGACCTGCATGGTTTTCGCGAAAGCCCGGATCGAAGGCAGTCGTGTACCCGGTGTCAGGCTGCGCGCGGCGATCCTGTGCCTGATCGTCGCCATGACGCTTTCGACAAGCGTCCCGCTGCCCTCACGTACCGTCTGCTCGTCCATCCGTACTGCTCAACCTACCATGACAGTTTTATCGAACTGTACCTCATTGTCTCTGGTGGCGCCATATGTCCAGCCCGATAGAGGGCGAGAACATCAGGAGCGCGCGATGGACAAGACGGCGGGTGGCTGGATCAACGGATTCGTAGGCGTGCTGATTTTCAGCGGATCGCTTCCGGCAACGCGCGTCGCGGTGATGGATTTCGATCCGGCGTTCCTAACCGTCGCCCGTGCTGCCACGGCAGGCATCCTTGGCCTCGCGCTCCTGCTCGTTTTTCGCCAGAAGCGTCCGGAGCGGCGGGATCTGTTGTCGCTGGCCATCGTGGCGCTCGGCGTCGTGGTCGGCTTTCCGCTGCTGACCGCGTTGGCGCTCAAGCACATCACCTCGGCTCATTCCATCATCTTCGTCGGCCTGCTGCCGCTGGCGACCGCGATCTTCGGCGTCATTCGCGGCGGCGATCGCCCCAAACCGGCCTTCTGGCTGTTTTCGTGCCTTGGCAGCGCCCTTGTTGCCGGTTTTGCGGTGACGCAAGGTGTGACGGCCTCGCCGCTTGGCGACATGCTGATGCTGGCCGCGATTATCCTGTGCGGACTGGGCTATGCGGAAGGAGCCACGCTGTCCCGCAAACTCGGCGGCTGGCAGGTGATCTCATGGGCGCTGGTGTTGTCGCTGCCGATCATGCTGGCCCTGACGCTCATCACCATGCCACCGTCGCTCGAAAACGTCGGCAAGGCCGCCTGGATCGGCCTGGCCTATGTCTCGCTGTTCAGCATGCTGATCGGTTTCGTGTTCTGGTATCGCGGACTGGCGCAAGGCGGCATCGCTGCGGTCGGGCAACTGCAGCTTCTCCAGCCTTTCTTCGGCCTCGGCCTGGCGGCAATGCTGCTGCACGAGCAGGTCAGTCCTGCCATGATCGCCGTCACTGCTGCCGTGGTGCTTTGCGTCGTTGGGGCGAAGAGATATGCGAGATAGGCAGGCTGCTTGGATGCAGCCGCTGCGGTGTAGTATTGAGCGCTTAGGCGCGCTCAGTCTGGTTTTGCAGCGCCGACTGTAACCTGTCATATGTTGGCGCAAGTGTTCGCAGCACAGTGGCGGCTGCCGCGTCGTCGCCAATGACCAATGGGTGCTGCGTCGAGCCAATGAGCCGCGCCTGTTCGGCCGCGATTCGCGAGGCTTCGGTGTATCCGGCTCGCGCCAAGCAGGTCGCGGCATCTGTAACACGGCGAGCGCCAACCCGGATCGCAAAGTGGATCAGATGGCCACGCAATTCCTCATCGCAACCGTTTTCGATGAGCGCGGCGAGACCTTCAGCGGCTTCGCCGTTTCCGAGACTACCAGCTGGCATGTTGTGATCACCGTACATCGATAGCCACTGGATGGCGGCTCGGATCGACGCCTTGATGGCTTCGACATCGGACACTTTCGCGAACTGACTGAAGCCAGTGCGCATCGTATAGGGCATACCGTAGTCGATCGTCTCGGCGCGCCAGGCCGCCATGAAATCCGTCAGTGGCAGAGAAGTATACGGATAGCCTTGGGGGTCGTGCATGAGAACGCGGTCGTCGACCACATCGATGACGACGACATAATGATCCGCGCCGATCGGCCCCGTCTTGCCCGGTTGATGCGACAGGTGTCCCATCTCGATGGGACCAATCCATACCGGGCCATCCGCAAGGGAAACCCGCAAGCGGGCGAGGGCGTCTGTGGCATTGCTGCCGCTAACAACCGAGGAGGTCCAGCCAAGCGCAGTCAACGCCGCGTCGAAACCTGATTCGGGCGTCCAGCCATAGGGGTCGAAGAACGGCAACGTGCCGCCGATCAGCTGCATCCCAAATGGGCTGCCCGTAGCGATCTCAATGACTGCCGTGGGTGGTGCGTCGGCTCCGAACATCATTGCAAACGAGTTCGCGTAACAGTACGGACCAGAGCCGGTGTAGGGAAAGTGCGTCATCTTGCTGTCTCTCACCAAAATTTTCGGAATGAGACACAACAAAGGGGGCAAATTCACAGAAATTGTCAACCTGGAAACCGGCTCTGAATCCCAAAAACTAAGTGAGAGCGCCGCGCCTGAACTCGATGACTTCAAGAAGTGGAACAGTACCTTGCCGTCTTTACAAGAAGCCTGAAAATCAACGTGAAACAGTGCCTTTCTGGCGTCGTCGAAGAACAGTCTGCTCTTTAAAACTTCGTCACCACGCCGATCCCGATGCCTTCGAAGCCGCCCATCGCCATCAGCGCGGCTGGCGCTTCGTCGAGGCTGATCCGCTTGCCGACCAGCAGTTCGGGCTTCAGCTTGCCGGTGCGGATCATCTCCATCATCGCCTGGTAGCGGTGGGCCTGCATGCCGTGGCTGCCACGGATTTCAAGCTCGAAGGCGATCACCTTGTTCATCGGGATCTGTGGCCGGGCGTGATCGCCGAGCATCAGGCCGACCTGCACATGGCGGCCGCGCCGGCGCAGGTTCGCGATCGAGTTGAACGAGGTCGTCGGATGGCCGAGCGCATCCATCGACATATGCGCGCCGCCATTGGTGATCTGCTTGACCGCCTTGACCACATTCGGCGTCTTGGTGGCGTTGATCGTCGCCACCGCGCCGATCTTGCTGGCGAAGTCCAGCTTCTCGTCGGTCAGGTCGATGGCAATCACGTTGGCGCCCATCGCGCTGGCGATCATGATCGCCGACAGGCCGACGCCGCCGCAGCCATGCACGGCCACCCATTCGCCGGGCGTCACCCGGCCCTGGTCGACAATGGCGCGGAACGAGGTGACGAAGCGGCAGCCGAGGCTGGCGGCGGTGGCGAATTCCATCTCCTCCGGCAAGCGGACCAGATTGGTATCGGCATGGTCGATGGCGACATATTCGGCGAACGAGCCCCAGCCGGTGAAGCCGGGCTGGGACTGGTGTTCGCAGACCTGATGGTTGCCGGAGCTGCATTCGAAGCAACGGCCGCAGCCGACGGCGAACGGCACCGTGACGCGCTCGCCGGCCTTCCAGCGGGTCACTTCGCTACCGGCGGCCACCACGACGCCGGCAAGCTCGTGGCCAGGCACATGCGGCAGGCGGATGCCATCGTCATGGCCCATCCAGCCATGCCAGTCGCTGCGGCAGAGCCCGGTCGCTTCGACCTTGATGACGACGCCGCCCAGTGCCGGCTCCGGATCGGGAACGGTCTGGAGCGTCGGCATTTCGCCGAACTTTTCGAAGACGACGGCTTTCATCGGCAATTCCTCATGCTTTAATCCAACTCGCTCTACTCGGCATCGATCTGGTTCTCCGGCGCTGCCTTTTGGAAGGCCGGCAGCGCCATGCAGGCGGCGTGGATGCGTGTGATCGTCGGGTAGGGCGTCATGTCGACGCCGAACCGGGCATTGCTGGTGACCTGAGCGACCAGGCAGATGTCGGCCAGCCCCGGTGTCTCGCCATGGCAGAATGCCCCGGTTTCGGGCGAGGAAGCCAGCATCTGTTCAAGCGGCTGGAAACCTTCGTTCACCCAGTGCCGGAACCAGTTGACGACGTCCTCGTCGCCGGCGCCGAACAGAGTGCGCAGCGAGGTCAGGACGCGCAGGTTGTTCACCGGATGGATATCGCAGGCGATCATCTGCGCCAGCATCCTGACGCGGGCCCGGCCAAGCGCGTCCTGCGGCAAAAGCGGCGGTTCGGGCCTGGTCTCGTCGAGAAACTCGATGATTGCCAGCGATTGGGTCAGCAGCGTGCCGTCGTCCAGAACCAGCGCCGGCACCAGTCCCTGCGGATTGACCGAGAGATAGGCGGGCTCCAGATGCTCGCCGTGGCGCAGATGATGCGGCACATATTGGTAGCCCAGGCCCTTTATCTCCAGCGCGATCCGCACCCGGTAGGAGGTAGAGGAACGGTAGTAGTTATGAAGGACGAGGTCGCTCATTCCTGCACATTCGGCCGATTTGGACGGCCGGGCAAGGCATGGTGGTCCGAAATTGCCGTATCCGCCCTTTGGCCAGGGGTGGCGATGTACTATTTGCCAATAATCTGGCCATGGTCGCTGGGCTATTCTATCCTGCCTGAAATGAAACGAAACGCCATGACCGCAGTCAACGATCGCGCCCGGTTTCTGATCATCGACGACCACCCGCTGTTTCGCGAGGCGCTGCACAGCGCTGTGCAAATGGCCTATCCGGACGTCGACACTGTCGAGGCGCGTTCGATCACCGAGGCATTTGAGCTTCTGGCGGACGCGAAGCCATTCGATCTCGCGCTGCTCGACCTCAGCATGCCCGATGTGCATGGCTTCGACGGGCTGCTGCAGCTTCGGACCCGCTATCCGCGCCTGCCGGTGGTCATCGTTTCAGGGCATGAGGAGCCCAAGATCATTTCCGAGGCGCTGTCCTACGGCGCAGCCGGTTTCATCCCGAAATCGGCCCGCAAGAGCGATCTGGCCGCCGCCATCCGCTCGGTGATGGAAGGTGCGATCTACGTGCCCGAAACCTATGAAGGCCAGCCGCCGGACGCCGACAGCACCGACCGCGCCGAGATGGTGCAGCGTCTTGCCAAACTGACGCCGCAGCAATTGCGGGTGCTGCAGATGCTGCGCCAGGGCTTGCTCAACAAGCAGATCGCCTACGAGCTGCAGGTCGGCGAAACCACTGTCAAGGCGCATGTTTCCGAGATCCTGCGCAAGCTCAACGTCTACAGCCGGACGCAAGCCGTCATCGAGGTTTCGAAGCTCGACAGTGCCGAGCTGTTTCGCGGCCAGGCGGGGTTTTAGGGGCGCACCCGTTAGGGTGAATAAACCTTCACTGGAACTCACTTTTTTCCGTCCAGAGCTGCAACGGTCCTAATAGATCGCGCATGTCCGGAGAAGATAGAGTAAACACAATATGGATTCGGATATATTTTGATCTAGATAAAACTGTACAGAAGCAGCTAAAACTATCTTCTGTTTCCAAATTTTTCAAGACACCAGGAAAACTGACTGCGCTTCCCAGAATTTTTCCAGAGCCGTCATCTAATTGAACATCTATCGTTTTCATTAGGAGGCATCCCGAATTTCGGCGCCACGAAGTTGGTCATATGT
The DNA here is from genome assembly GCA_004020315.1 of Mesorhizobium sp. Taxonomy (GTDB): domain Bacteria; phylum Pseudomonadota; class Alphaproteobacteria; order Rhizobiales; family Rhizobiaceae; genus Mesorhizobium. Next base: position 23,176 of record SAQG01000002.1, on the reverse strand, counting down.
CCCGATACGCGCTGGCCCTACGCCCAACCAATCGAAATGCGGGGACATTGCACCATGTTCTGGTCGCTCGCGGTCTTCTGCTCGTCTCTTTGGGGGAACGATCAAGCCAGGAGATGCGCCAGCAGCGCGCGCAGTTGCGCCGGTTTCAGCGGCTTACGCATCAGTTCGATGCCGGCCGCGCGGGCGGCTTTGGCGACGGTTTCCGAACCGTCGGCGGTGACGATCAGCGCCGGCACGGCGCGGCTTAGATAATCTCGGACCTCGGCGATCGTCGTGGTGCCGAGGTCGCCGCCGTCGAGATGCTGATCGGCTATGACGATGTCCGGCACCCAGGCCGTATCGCCAAGCATGTCGAGCGCAGCATTGGTCGAGGTGGCGGGACGCACCAGGCATTGCCAGCGCTCAAGTAGAGATGTCATCGCCTGCAGCACCTCGACGTCGTTCTCGACCAGCAGCACCTTTGTGCCGAACAGACCGTAGCCGCGCGGCCGCTCCATGTCGGCGGTAGTGGCAATGGCATCGGCGGTGGCGCCGATTCCGACCGGAACGTCGATGTGGAAAATCGTGCCGTGTCCGACCTTCGAGGAAAACGTCACGGGATGGCCGAGTGCGGCTGCGATGCGGCGCACGATGGCCAGCCCCAATCCCAGTCCGCCGCCGGCAAGCCCGGCATCGGTCGGGATCGTGCCGCGGTGGAATTCCTCGAACACTGCCTCGCGCTGGTCGTCGGGGATACCGCAGCCGGTATCGGCGACATCGATGCGGATCGTGTCGCCGCGATGCCTGGTGCCGACCAGCACGCCGCCGGAGCGGGTGTAGCGCAGCGCGTTGGAAAGGATGTTCTGCAGGATGCGGCGCAGCAAGGTGCGGTCCGAACGCACGACGGCGTTGACCGGCCGGAATTTTAGCGTCAGGCCCTTCATTTCGGCGACCGGCAGGAAATCCGAGCGCAGCGACGAAAACAGCATCTCCAGGCTGACGTCGCCGATATCGGGCTGCACGACGCCGGCGTCGAGCTTGGAAATGTCGAGCAGGGTGCGGAGCAGATCCTCCATCGTCTCCAGCGACCGCTCGACCTGCCGGACCAGTTTTTTGCCTTCGTCGCTGGTCTGCACTTCGGCCAGCGCCGAGACGGAAAGATGCGCGGCGTTGAGCGGTTGCAGCACGTCGTGGCTGGCGGCTGCCAGGAACCTGGTCTTGGACAGGTTCGCCAGTTCGGCGTTTTCCTTGGCCGCGCTGAGATCGATATTGGATTGTTCCAATCTACGCAGTGTTGAGTGCAGTTCCTCGGTGCGCGTACGCACTCGATTCTCGAGCGAAATCGCGGTCTGGAACAGCGAGAACGCGTTGCCCTGCTGGTCCATCGAGCGCTCGACGCGGCTGACAAGGGCAGCGTTGATCTTCTTCAGCTTCTCCAGGTCGTTGATGTTCCTGAGCGGCACTAGAACCTCCTACTCCGCCGCCTGCCGCTCTCCGAAGGCGATGCCGGTGAAAGTCTGGTTCAGATGCATCGACCGGTATTGTTCGCCATAGGTGCCGAAGCCGATGACGTTGTTGACCTTGTAGAGTTCCGAAATCTCCCGAAAGACCTGCCGGTTGAGCGCGTCGAGCCTGCGCAGCACGCAGTCGAAGCCGAGAATCATGTCGATGCCGCCAAGCCTTTCCTCGACATCCCTAAAGGCGGCACGTGTCGATTCAACCATGTTCTTGGGCTGGGCGATGGATAGGACGACGCCATCGTCGATGGCGCAGAAGAACGACAGCGAGCCGTCCGCGTGCATCTTCTGGATCGAACGGCAGTAGAATTCGCCGCCCACTTTCACCACCACCGGATGCGAGGCAAAACTCAGCGGCGTCAGCATCTGCGGAATGACGCCGACCGAGGCGGCATATTCCTCGGCGGCGTTGGTGGCGTTGAATTCGCGCACGGTGCGGTGATCGGGATCGGACGCGGTCACCACCAGCTTCTCGTCGGTTGGGACGAAATTGTCGGTCTTGAACACATGGAAAGGAATTTCCGTGGTGATCAGCACGATGATGGCGCTGTCGCAGGTAACCTTGCCGTTCGAGATCAGCCGCGTCGTCTCGAATTTCAAATCATCGCCGGCCGACCCGCCGATCAGAGGAATGTCGTCGAGCCCCCAATGGATGGCGGAAGTCACCGCTTCCTCGGCATAGGACAGCCCGTCGATGAAGCAGAGCGCAAAGGTGGTGTCGGCTCGCTCGTGCCCGACGCGGCCGCGTAACGAACGCCTCAGCGCCTCGACTTCGCCGGTGATCCCGTCCATGCCCGATGACGACAGATTTTCGACCATGGTGCTGGCTGCCGAAAATGATGCGGAGGGAAGCAGCATGGCCAGGACCTGGCCTTCCTCCAGGCCTTTGGGCGTAATCTCGCCGGCCGTCGAGCAGCCGGCATAGTGGAGCGCCGGCGCGTGGGTCTTCAGCGCTTCCGAAAGGGCGACTGCCTCAAGGAGACTCTGCGAGAAAAACAGCAGGGCGAACCCCGCGTCGATGGCCGCGGCTTCCACCGCCACCGCCCGGGCGAACGCATCCGCGTCGGGCTCATCCGTGGTGAGCACCGATAGGCCGCATGCATAGCGCGTCCGTGAACTGGCCAGCGGCTTCCTCCTCGATTCCTCCGACGCCCTTTTTGTGCGCGTCTGGCGCGCCGGCGTCGAACTCATTGTTGTCTTCAAGTGCTGCTTTGGCAATGAGCCAACATAACGGATTTGAATTTTCTGCTATTTTGACGGCATCAGCGCTGAGAACTTCGAATCCAAAACCACACCGGAAGGGAGCGTGATCCATGGAAGCGCAGGTCAGGAAGCTATCGAAAGGTACGAGCAGCTTTTCCGGAAATCCCTCGCCGGCGATGCCGACATGGACGAAGTCACATCGGTCTATGCCTCCGCCTTCATTGCGGCCTCGCCTGCCGGCGTCATGGTCGGGAAAAATGACGAACAGCTCAAGCAGGCTATGGAACAAGGCTATGCTCACTATCGAGCGATCGGCACGAAAGAGATGCGAATACGGGATGTTCGCATCTCGCCGATTGACGAGCATCATTGCGTTGCCCACGTCGCCTGGACGTCGTCCTACGCTCGCAAAGACCAACCGGACGTCACGATAGATTTCGACGTCCACTACCTCGTGCAGAAGCTGGGCGGAGAGCCCGAAATATTTGGGTGGGTGTCAGGCGACGAGGAGGAGGTTCTCAGAAAACACGGCATCGGCTGAAATCGGCTTGGCCAGCCCCAGCCGCTGACGGCATCGCACGGCGATCGTGGTTCGCTTCGCTCTGCCGTTTCCCTGTCTTTGCGTGACCGAAAGTACAATATGCGGTTTCTGGGACGAACTGCATTCTCGCAATCTCGGCATTCCGCGGCACTTTTTCCCCCATGCTTATGCGGTAAGAACAGCGGACAGACGGAGGGCTCGGGCACCACCGACGCCAAAACGACCAAGGTAGCACCCAGGGAGGTTTCATGTCGGACATATCGTTGACGGTGAACGGAAAGCGGGTCAGCGGCACTGCCGAAGACCGTACGCTTCTGGTTCATTTCTTGAGGGAGAATCTCGGCCTGACCGGGACGCATGTCGGCTGCGACACCTCGCAATGCGGCGCCTGTGTGATCCATGTCGACGGCAAGGCGGTAAAATCCTGCACGATGCTTGCCGTGCAAGCCTCCGGGTCGAATGTCGTGACGATCGAAGGGTTGGCGGACGGCGCCGACCTGCATCCGGTGCAGGCGGCGTTCAAGGAGCACCACGGGCTGCAGTGCGGTTTCTGCACGCCGGGCATGATCATGACGGCGACCGACATGATCAACCGTCACCCCGAAGGCCTCAACGAGGCCACGGTGCGGGCCGAGCTCGAAGGCAATATCTGCCGCTGCACCGGCTACCACAACATCGTGAAGGCGATCCTCGCCGCGTCGGAGACGATGTCGAAGGGCAGGGCCAGGCAAGCGGCGTAGGGAAGAGGCGAATAGGGAGTGGCGAATAGCGAATAGGGCAGAAACCCGGCTTGCGTTTGCAGAGGCACCGGCGAGTTTGCAATCCCCTCTTTTCCTATTCGGTAGTCACTATTCGCTATTCGCTTCAAAAATTCGGGAGGAATTTCTGCGATGGGCATTGAAGGTGTTGGCGCTCGTGTAGCGCGCAAGGAAGACAAGCGGTTCATTACCGGCGCCGGGCGCTATGTCGACGACATGGTGGTTCCCGGCATGAAGCATGCGGCCTTCGTGCGCAGCCCGCATGCGCATGCGGAGATCAAGAAGATCGATATCAAAAAAGCCCAGGCGATGCCGGGCGTCATCGGCGTGCTGACCGGCGAGGAACTCAAGGCCGACGGCATCGGCAATCTCATCTGCGGATGGATGATTCATTCCAAGGATGGTTCGCCGATGAAGATGGGGGCGTGGTCGCCGCTGGCCTTCGACAGGGTCCGCTATGTCGGCGACGCGGTGGTCATCGTGGTTGCCGAAACCAAGAGCCAGGCGCGCGACGCGGCCGAAGCAGTCGACATCACCTACAAGGAACTGAAGGCGGTCGTCGATGCTCCGAAGGCGCTCGAAAGGAGCGCACCACAGATCCATCCGGAAGCCGAAGGCAATCTGATTTTCGACTGGGAGCTCGGCGACAGCATGGCGACCAATGCGGCGATCAAGGCCGCTGCCCACGTCACCCGCATGAAGATCGTCAACAACCGGCTGGTGCCCAACGCCATGGAGCCGCGTGCGGCACTAGGCTACTACGATAAGGCCGAGGACCACTACACGTGCTGGACGACCTCGCAGAACCCGCATCTCGCGCGCCTGGTGATGAGCGCTTTCTACAATGTCGCGCCCGAAAACAAGCTGCGCGTCATCGCGCCGGACGTCGGCGGCGGCTTCGGCTCGAAGATCTACATCTATCCGGAAGAAATCATCTGCCTGTGGGCCTCGAAGAAAACCGGCGTGCCGGTCAAATGGGTCGCCGACCGCACTGAGAGCTTTCTCACCGACGCCCATGGCCGTGACCATGTCTCGACGGTCGAAATGGCCTTCGACAAGGATAACAGGATCACCGGGCTGAAGGTCGACACCATCGCCAATCTCGGTGCCTATATGTCACTGTTCTCGTCCTGTGTGCCGACCTATCTCTACGCGACGCTGTTGTCGGGCCAATATGATATTCCGGCGATCCACGCCAATGTGCGCGCCGTCTACACCAACACCGCGCCGGTCGACGCCTATCGTGGGGCAGGGCGGCCGGAGGCCACCTATCTGCTCGAACGCACCATGGAGACCGCCGCACGCGAGTTGGGCGTGTCGCCGGCGGAGCTTCGCCGAAAGAACTTCATTACCTCGTTCCCGCACCAGACGCCGGTCATCATGAACTATGATGCCGGCGATTATGCCGCTTCGCTCGACGCGGCCATGACCGCTGCCGATTATGCCGGTTTTGCCCAGCGCAAGGCGGCCGCCAAAGCCAAAGGCAAGCTGCGCGGCATCGGCATGAGCTGCTATATCGAGGCCTGCGGGCTGGCGCCGTCGGCGGCGGTCGGTTCGCTCGGCGCCGGCATCGGCCTGTGGGAATCGGCCGAGGTGCGCGTCAACGCCGCCGGAACCATCGAGGTGCTGACCGGCTCGCACAGCCACGGCCAGGGCCATGAGACGACTTTCGCGCAACTGGTCAACCAGCGCTTCGGCGTGCCGATCGACAGCGTCTCGATCGTTCACGGCGATACCGACAAGGTGCAGATGGGCATGGGCACCTACGGATCGCGCTCAGGCGCCGTCGGCATGTCGGCCATTGTCAAGGCGCTCGACAAGGTCGAGGCCAAGGCCAAGAAGATCGCCGCCCACCTGCTCGAGGCCGATGAGGGCGACATCGTCATCGAAAACGGTGCATTGAAGGTCACCGGCACCGACAGACAAGTGCCGTGGTTCCAGATGGCGCTCGCCGCGTACACCGCCCATAACCTGCCTGATAGCATGGAGCCGGGGCTGAAGGAGACCGCATTCTACGATCCGTCGAACTTCACTTTCCCGGCCGGCTGCTATGTCTGCGAGGTCGAGATCGATCCGGAGACCGGCGTGACCGAGATCGTCCAGTTCGTCGCCGCCGACGATTTCGGCAACATCATCAACCCGATGATCGTCGAAGGCCAGGTGCATGGCGGCGTCGCCCAAGGCATCGGCCAGGCCTTGCTGGAGGGCACCCGCTACGACGCCAGCGGGCAGCTTTTGACGGCGAGCTATATGGACTACACCATGCCGCGCGCCGACGACCTGCCGTCGTTCAAGGTCTCGACCTCGAACACGCCGTGCCCGGGCAATCCGCTCGGCATCAAGGGCTGCGGCGAGGCCGGCGCCATTGGCTCACCGCCGGCTGTGATCAACGCCATCACCGACGCCATCGGCATCACAGATATCGCCATGCCGGCATCGCCGTCCACGGTCTGGGCAGCCATCCGGGCGACGAAGCACTGACAAACGAATAGCGAATAGGGAGTAGCGAATAGGGAAAGAAGAGCGGTGCGTCGGGGTATAAATCCCTACTTGCTGCTTTCCTATTCGCTCTTTCCCCGAAGGGAGAAAGACAAATGTACTCAGTCAACTATCACCGCGCCGCCTCGGTCGCCGATGCCGTCAAGCTGCTCGAGACCGGCGATGCGAAGCTGCTGTCGGGCGGCATGACACTGATCCCCGCGATGAAGACCCGGCTTGCCGCACCGTCCGATCTCGTGGACCTTTCGCATATCGAGGAGTTGAAAGGCATTGAAGTGGCGGGCTCCGCCATCACCATCCGCGCGAGCACCACGCATTACGACGTCGCCCGCGACGAGAGACTGAAGACCGCCTGTCCGGCTTTGGCCCGGATGGCTTCTCTGATCGGCGATCCGGCGGTGCGCTACAAGGGCACAATCGGCGGCTCGATCGCCAATAATGACCCGGCGGCCGATTATCCGGCAGCACTTCTTGCGCTTGACGCCACCATCGTCACCAACAAACGCGAGATCGCCGCCGACGCATTCTTCACTGGCCTGTTCGAGACGGCGCTGGAGGACGGCGAGATCGTCACCGCGGTGACCTTCACTGCGCCGGCCAAGGCGGCCTATGAAAAATTCCGCAATCCGGCATCGCGCTATGCGATCGTCGGTGTGTTCGTGGCCAAGGGCGCGGACGGAATCCGCGTCGCCGTCACCGGGGCTGGCGACAACGGCGTCTTTCGTTCGAAGGAAATCGAGGCGGCACTTGCCACGAATTTCGACGCTGCTGCCCTCAACGGAGTGAAAGTGCCGGCGAATGAGTTAATGACTGATATCCATGCCTCGGCCGATTATCGCGCCAATCTGATCGTGGTGATGGCCAAGCGCGCGGTGGCTGCCGCCAACGCCTGAAGATACCGATTGCCGATCTTGGGGTTGGCCAACCCGGGGGAAGGGGCCTTCGCGGCCCCTTTTGTCGCTCCCGGGTATGACGGCCGTAAATGCCAGAGTGTTGCCATCTCGCACTTGCACAACATTCTATTGCACTGCAATATGCCTGGAGGAATGCGAGCCGGGGCTCGGAGCGCACGGTCATAGTCTGCAGCCCTATCGTATCGTTGGAATGCGAAGGGAACGGCATGACGGATATCTCGGCGACGCAGCTTGTCGTTTCCCGGTCCGCCGCCGACACATCGTCAAGAACAAGGCTGGCCTATCTCGACGGATGGCGCGGCCTGTCGATCGCACTGGTGCTGATCGGCCACTTCTTCCCCGTTCCCGGTATCAACCTCGGTGTCATGGGCGTCGAGTTCTTCTTCGTGCTCAGCGGCCGGCTCATGGCCGAGATCCTCTTTGTCGAACGTTATCCGCTCAAGGCGTTTTTCAAGCGCCGGTTCTCCCGCATCTATCCGGCGCTGCTGGTTTTCGTCCTCGCTTCGATGGTTGCCTTGTCCGGCACGTTTATCGCCTTCAAATGGAAAGCGGCGCTGACGGCGCTGACATTCACTTACAACTATGCCGGAATTCTCGTCAGCCGCGCCGGCACGCTCGACCATATCTGGTCGCTATGCGTCGAAGAACATGCCTATGTCATCCTGGCGCTGATCAGCTTTTTCGTTTCAGGGCGTGTCCGCGTCGTCATGCTGCTCAGCGCGCTGTCGGTGCTGGCCATGGCGAACGGTGCGATTTCGTACTGGGTCTTCGGGATGGACTACGAGACGACCTATTGGCGAACCGATGTGCACATCGCCTCGATCCTGCTGTCGGCGGTGATATGCCTGCTCCAGGCCGACGACAGGCTGCCCGCCTTGTTCAAGGGGCCGCATGTCGCGGTTGCTGCGTCTGCGGGGGCGGTTCTTCTATTCATGGATGCGGTGCCGACGCCGATCCACTATCTGGTCGCGGTGCCGCTTCTGGCGCTTGCCGTCAATTCGCTCGATTTCAGCACGCGGTATCTGACCGCATTCCTGTCCTCCTGGCCGATGGTGATGCTGGGGCTGTGGTCGTATTCGCTCTATCTGTGGCAGCAGCCGTTCTACAAATTCGTCTATTCGCAGGGCAGTGCGCCGCTGCTGATGCTGGCCGGGGCGTTCGCCTGCGCTTTGTGCAGCTATTACATCGTCGAAAAGCCGGCCCGCGCCTGGCTGAACCGCAACTGGTAGAGCTGTTACCTCAGCCGGTGATCTGCTTGGTGTAGTAGCGCACTGCTTTCTTGCCGCCGTGGATCACCGCGTCGCCGACCTCGACGAAGCCGAGCGCTGCGTGAAAGGCATCCGAAGCCGGATTGGGCGGCTCGGCATTCACCTCGCAGGTGACGATGGTCTGGCCGGCACGCAATGCATGGTCGAACAGGTCCTCATAGAGCCTACGGGCGTGGCCGCGGCCACGCGCTTCTCCCGCGACGACGACACGGTCGACATAGACGAAGCGCGGATAGCGCTCGCGGAACCACAGGAAGTTCGGGCTATCGTAGCGGGCGTCCTGGTCGAAGGTCATGATGAAGGCTTCGAGCGCGCCGATGCGGCGCGCATAGAACGCTTCGCCGAGCAGGAAGGACAGGCGTTCTGGCTCAAGCCACGACAACTCTGCCGCGTGCTCGTTGTTGAGGGCGAGGACGGCGGGCTCATCCAGCGGCGAGATCCGGTCGATCGGCGTAGGCGTGTCCATTATCATGCTCTCGCCGCCGCAATCGTCGCCGCCACCAGCGATGCGTCGGTCACGGTGTTGCGGTACTCGCGGTCGAGGTCGGTGCCGCCCATGCCAACCTGGGAATTGCGGTAGCGCATGGCGCTCGGCACGTCCTTGAGTGCGGCGAAATGCATTTCCGTCAGTCCGGTTCTTTCCCGCACCTCAGCGATGTTCCTGGGGTCGAGCCCGCCGCAGCCGAGTATGATCATGCGCTTACCGGCCTGCCGGACGAGGTCTGCCAGCAGGGCCACGCCCTCCAATGCGGTGTCGCGCTGACCGCTGGTCAGCACGCGGCCGACCTTGCTGCGGATCAGCGCTTCCAGCGCTTCGGCCGGATCGCGCGTCATGTCGAAGGCGCGGTGGCAGGTGACGTTCAAAGACCCTGCCGCCTGCACCAATTCGCTCATGCGCTTTTCGTCGATGGTACCGTCGGCATTCAGGCAGCCGACGACGACACCGGCCACGCCAAGCTCGCTCAGCGCGCGCACATCGGCGAGCATCGAACTGTACTCGGCGTCGCTGTAGAGAAAATCGCCGCCGCGCGGCCGCACGATGACGTGGAACGGGACCGTCGCCAGTTCGAGGGCCGCGCGCACTGTCCCAACACTCGGTGTGATGCCGCCCTCGACGAGGCTGGCGCAGAGCTCGACCCGGTCGGCGCCGGCGGCCTGGGCGGCGAGCAGGCCATCTATGCCTTCGACGCAGATTTCGATCAGCGGCAGGCGAGGGCGTTCGGTGTCGGTCACAGGGCGATCCGTTGCTGATTCAAGACGCGCAGCCCTAGCATCGGGCTCCTTGCCGCGAAAGCCGGAACTATTGGCTCAGCGCGACGGGTCTTTGCCGTTTGCATTGCCGCCTATTTCCCGCTTGACGCACTCATAACCCCTCGAGTTATGAGTTTATCCATAACTAACGAGTTATTTGTTTTGGCAGAACAAAACAGGACGACTGGCATCCGGAATCGGACCAAGGAACCACCATGCAAGCAAGACTGAAAAACCCTGTGCTTCTCATTCCCGGCACCCTGCAGGCGATGCTCGCGCTGGACAAGTCGACGGAAACGGCTGACCTGCCCTATGTGACGCGCAAGCTCGTCCATTTGCGCGCGAGCCAGATCAACGGATGCAGCGTCTGTATCGACATGCATGCGCGCGAATTGAAGAAGGCCGGCGAAAAGGACGAGCGTGTCTTCACAGTGTCGGCCTGGCGGGAGACGCCTTACTTCACCGACGCCGAACGCGCGGCTCTTGCGCTTGCCGAGGCAACAACGCGGCTTTGCGACCGGCCGGACCCGGTGCCGCACGCGATCTGGGACGAGGCCGCCCGGCACTATGACGAAAAGGCGCTTGCCGCCCTGGTCATACAGATTGCCCTGATCAACGCTTTCAACCGTCTCAACGCCGCCACCAGGCAGACGGTCGGCGCCTGGGGGGTGAGCCGGACCGGCTCGCCGATATGCACCGTGGCTGGTTTCGCCGCGGCGCATCAGATCCGCAAATTGTGCGCGTTCGCGCGGACGAAGTCGATGAAGGCCCGCAGCTTCGGCGGTACGAGGCGGCGGCTGGGATAATAAAGGTGGAGCGGTTCGTAGGTGGGACAGAAAGGCTCCAGCACCTTGACCAGCGCGCCTGAGGCAAGAAGCGGCGCAGCGAGGCCTTCGACTGCAAAGGCGAGGCCAAGCCCTTGCTCGGCGGCGGTAATGCAGAGCGGAAGTGTGTTCACGATCAGACGTGCGTCGGGCGTGAACTCGACCTGGCGTCCATCCACAATGAACTCCCAGGGCGAGATAGTGCGTGTGCGGGTGAAGGCGAATGCGATGCAGCGGTGGGCGGCGAGGTCGGCGGGCCGCTTCGGCGTGCCGTTACGCGCCAGATAGTCCGGGCTCCCCAACACGACCGTCTGCAGCGGCCCGCCTAGACGCGCGCCGATCATATCCTTCTCGAGAAGCTCGCCGATCCGCAGACCGGCATCGAAGCCCTGAGCGGCAATATCGACGAAATTGTCGTCGAAGATCAGGCTAAGCCGCACTTCCGGGTAAGCGTCCATGAACGGCCCCATCAGCGGCTCGATCAGTAGTGGTGCGGCGATCCATGGCAGGCTCAGGCGCAGCGTGCCGGCGGGGCGATCGCGGGTCTCGCGCAGCGCCGCGCCGGCCGCCCATATCTCTTCGGCCGCCGGGCGCACGTGGTCGAGGTAGTGAGCGCCGGCTTCGGTCAAGCCAACGCTGCGGGTCGTGCGGTTGAGAAGCCGCACCCCCAGACGCTCCTCGAGCCCCTTGACCGCCTCGCTTAAAGAGGCCGGAGCGACGCCGAGTTCGGCGGCGGCGCGGGTGAAGCTCTTGGCCTCCGCAACTTTCACGAAGGCGACGATCCCGCTGAACTGGTCGAGGCGCATTGTGAGGATATTCCAAATAGCCTTGTCGAACTATACGGGTTTTTCCGGTGAACAAAAAGCGTCATCTTGGTCCGACGAACGGGTCTCGCCGTGGCGACGGCTCGAAAGGCAAGGAGACAGGACCGATGACCAGGCTCGCTTTGCTCGCCGCCGGCGCTCTCCTGGCGGTGTCCGCCGCCATGGCCCCCGCGAACGGCGGTCCGCAGGAAGACCGCAACATCCAGCTGATCAAGGACTATTACGCTGCTTATGCGACCGGGAACCCGGAGGCGGTCCGGCCCTTCCTCGCGCCTGACATCGTCTGGCGTATTCCCGGCCATCACCCGCTCGCCGGCGACAAGCGCGGGCCGGAGGAAGCGGTCGCCTTCTTCCGCGGCCTGGCCGACGGCAAATTCAAGGCTGAGCCGATCTTCTTCCAGGCGCAGGGCGATCTCGTCGTCGACATCCATCGCGGCTGGTCGAACGTCGGCTCAGGTCCCGAGATCGACCAGCTCTACGCCCTGATGTTTCGCATCAGGGACGGCAAGATCACCGAGGCGCAGAATTTTTTGACCGACATGTACCAGTCGGACACTTTCTACTGGGCGCACTACCCGCTGAAGCCACTGCCCGGCCGACTGGCGGATGAGCGCTGAGACGGCGGCTCTCCTAAATCCGTCGCGCCGCGCTTCTCGCTCCAAGCCAAAGGAGACTTGCGATGTTGAAAATCCTCACACTAGCCGCGGCAACCGCCGTCGCGTTCGGCTCCAGCGCCTTCGCCGCACCGCGCGTCGAGCGCGTCACTTTCGCCTCGCACGGTGAGCAGATCGTCGGCGACCTCTATCTGCCCGAGGATCTGGACCCGGCGAGGCCTCGGCCCGCGTTGGTCGTGACCGGCGCCTGGATGACGGTGAAGGAACAGATGCCGGCCCGCTACGCCCGCGAGATGGCCGACCGCGGGTTCGTCGCCTTGACCTTCGATTTTCGCGGTTGGGGCGAGAGCGGCGGCGTCCGGCGTCAATATGAGGACCCCAGCGTCATCGCCGAGGCAGTGGCGGGGATCGGCCTCTATCGTTGCCCGCGCCTTCGACAATGATGTTGGTGATGAGGTGCTGGGTGGCGTCGAAGCCCGGCAGCAGATCTTGCCACTGAGCAATCAACGCGTCGCGATCGCTGGTCGCGGCTTCGCCGCCGAAAAGGCTGGTATAGTCGGTTGTGACGCGGGCCGCGAAATACGATCTGACCCGGTTCCATTCGCGCAAATCGGCAATGCGATTGCGCGCAGCCATGTCCGCGCCACCCACTGGATCGACACCCGGTTCTGGACCGTCGGCGCCAGCTACCTCCACCGGCTGGTGCGGACGCCTGAAGGCTGGCGCGTCAGCGCGATCTCGATCCATCGCTTGTACGAGGAGGGGGACCGCGCCGTGCTGGCCGCCGCTGCCGATCGGGTGAAGGCGGGAGTTGCCGACTGAGGTCGCGCCCCCTCGCTCCAGTTTCAGCAGTCAGACCTGGCAGCTACTGTCGCAACACCGTGTTCTTGGTGCCTTCTTCGACCTGGTCGATGACCAGCAGCTTGACCGGATCGGCGCCGACATTGGTGGCCTGATGCCACTGTCCGATCATTTCGATGATGAAATCGCCTGACTTATACGTGGTGCTCGTGCCGGTCTCGACATTGGTGACCTGAAGCGTTCCACCCTGGACATAGGCATAGCGCGGAAACGGGTGCTTGTGGACCGGCAAGGTCGCGCCCGGCGCAATCTCAAAGGACGAAACCAGGACCTGCACGTTCTTCTGCGGCAGCGTTATCGGCTGGCCGGAGGCGGTTTCCGTGCGTGATGCGAGTGGAGACACGACAACCGGCGTCCCGCTGCTGTCCAGCGCTTGAGCGGCGGTTGCAAATAGCGCTGCCGCGAGCAGCAGCGTCGTCGATACCAGGATTTTTCGCATGATTCCCCCCAAGCTCAAGTTCACCATCGCGCAGCAAATTTCCGCACGCAAGCGTCTCCTTTTGGGAGCACTCAGCCTCCTCTCCTGTACATGCCAGGTGTCATGCCGCGCGTCGCCCGGAATGTACGGGAAAGATGGCTCTGGTCGGCGAAACCCGCCGCGATGGCGGCATCGGCGAGGCCAAGCCCCTGTTCAATCAAGGAGCTGGCCAGACGCAATCTCCGGTCGCGGATATAGGCCGCCGGCGTCAGACCAATCGCCTTCTTGAAATCCCGGATGACCTGGAACCGGGTGACGCGCGCGGCGTCGGCAAGCCGCTGCAAGTCGAGCTGCGAGCCAAGTTCGTTTTCGACAAGGTCCTCGTAGAGCGAGAACCTCCGTCGCGTTCCCGAGCTTTCGACCTCCTCGACCCGCCCGCCCCAGCCGCCATGCCGAACGATGAGATGTCTCAAGGCGACGAGAAGCGACGCCTCGCCCTGCGTCGCGTCCTGGGACGTCGAGCCTTCATGCGCTGCCGCCAACGCTGCAGCGAGATCGCTGTCTGCGATGATCGCGCGTGAGAACACCGGAGCACCATCCCCGCCCAGCTCGCGGGCGACCGCCGTCATCAGCGGCACAGAGGGATAAAACGTCCGGTAGGCCCAGCCTTCATCGGCACCTTGTTCCCCATCATGCCACTCCTCGGGATTGACGACGGCAATGGTGCCTGCCGGAGCGAGAACGCTGTGGCGTCCGATGCGGATGCGTTCGCAGCCTGAGGTGATCAGCGCGATCACGTAGGTTGGATGCGTGTGCAGCTCGTAACGGTGCTGCGTGAAGCGCGCCTTGAACAGGCCAAGGTCAGGGAAACAAGGATGGCGCCAGAACTTCCTGGTCTCTGTCGCGTCCACGTCTTTCGTCCCTGCTGCGGTCAATCTGGTTCAAGACGCCTCTTGTGCGACCTTCTATCGTGATCCCCGGATCAAACCGCCCTTTGCCGGCGTTGAAGGAGAGCATCGTGCTGCACAATGACCCCATCACCGCCCTGACGCCAGAGGTCATGGCGTGGCGCCACCACATACATTCCAATCCCGAACTCGGATTCAAGGAGAACGAAACGGCACGTTTCGTTACCGAGAAACTGCGCGCCTTCGGCTTCGATGAGGTGCATGAGGGGATCGGCGGCACCGGGGTTGTCGGCGTCCTGCGCAGCGGCACGGGCACACGCGCCATCGGTCTTCGCGCCGAGTTGGATGCGCTTCCGATCGTGGAGAGGACCGGCTTGCCCTATGCGTCCAGGAATGAGGGCGTGATGCACGCCTGCGGCCATGACGGCCACACTGCCATGCTGCTCGGCGCGGCCAGACTGCTCAGCCAATCCCGCGCCTTCGATGGCATCGTCTGCTTCATCTTCCAGCCGGCCGAAGAAAACGAGGGCGGCAGCTTGCGCATGATCGAAGACGGCCTGTTCGAACGTTTCCCCGTCGAGGCGATCTATGCCGTCCACAATTGGCCGGGCGTCAAGCTCGGTACAATCGCCGCTCGCGTTGGAGCGCAGATGGCGGCCGTCGACAATTTCGAGCTGACCTTCGAGGGTCTTGGTGCGCATGCCGCCATGCCGCAGCTCGGCGACGACCCGATCCTGGCCGCAGGCGCCTTCGTCCAGGCTGTTCAGCGCGTCGTCAGCCGCTCGGTCGATCCGCAAAGCGCGCTGGTCGTCAGCCTCACCCAGATCCACGGCGGCAATGTCGGCAACATCGTGCCTGGCAAGGTCTGGCTGCAAGGCACCTGCCGCTTTTTCGAGGTCATTCCGAACATTGCGAGAAGCTGATCGGCGAGATTGCCCAGGGCATTGCCGCAGCCCATGCGCTCAAGGCCACGCTCGACTACAAGAAGGGCTATCCGCCGCTCATCAATACCTTGGACGCGACGGCGCGCGCCATCCTGGCAGCCGCCGCCACCGTCGGGAGCGAGAACGTCTCGACCGAGTTCAGCCCGAGCCTCGGCTGCGAGGATTTCGCCTTCATGATCCGCGAGGCAGGCGGCTGCTACGCGTGGGTCGGCGTCGGCGACGTCGGCCCCGGCGAGGGCCTGCACGGCGACCGCTACGTCTTCAATGACGAGATCGTACCGACCGTGCTGCGCTACTACGTCAATCTGGTCGAGCAGACGCTTCCTGCCTCGTGAGTCACCCGGCTGTCGCCACGAGTTGCGTTACGCGAACGGGATTTTCAAGCACTGCCTGCGCGGCATCGGCCTGGTTTTCATCGACCTGCGCCATCACAAAAATGACGCCTTGTGCAACGTTCGGCTCACCCGGCTTTCTGGCAAGATCGGCAGATGCCTGCAGAAGCCCACCAGCAAAGCCGCCGCAGGCTCCGCCGGCGAGAGTCAGGCCAGCCACCGCTCCGACAGGATCAATGCCGGTGGCTCCAAAAGCACCCAGGCCGATTAACAGACCAGCTGCCGCGCCAAGTGCGGCACCGCCCGGACCGCGCAGGACAGCGCTGATTTCGTCGTCATAAGGTCCGATGACGCTGATCTGTTCGTGAGAAACGCCTGCCGCCTGAAGCGCTGCAACTGCACGCGCAGCCTCGTCGCGGGAATCGAAAAGTCTGCTGATTGTTTGCATTTGACACTGCCCATAGCACAGTCGCCCGCCGCTCATTTCGAAGCGGCAGGCGTCTCCTCCCTCGCGTTCAGGTCACTGAATGATTTTGACGATCTTGCGTGTGCCGGGATCAACGACAACGGTCCGATTGTCGACAACGACGTAACGGTATTCGACGTCGGGTATTTCATGAAGCTCGACCGTCTCGGGCAGCGTTGAGCCGATATTGAGCTCCACCCCAGGGATTTCCACCGATGCGAGCGGCTGCTTTTTTACATATTCCTTGATGACGGTCTCCTGTTCAGGCGCGATGATCACGTCCTGAGCGGCAACGGCGCCAACGCCGGCAAGCAGCAAAAATCCCGCGGCTGCAGTGGAAAGATGCATTCTCATAAGTGCCTCCTTTTATGCGACGTGAACTCTCTTGCGCTGAACGGCATCCGCGCCTTGCTTACCCAAACATGAGGCAGGCGCAAACGTTCCTTTAGCTGGGCTTCGGTCCGATCCGGGAGGCCTTTCCGTAGGACCTAAGTCTGACGTGTCGCGCGCAAGAGGCAGAAATATGACGCCGCGGGGTTTCGGGGCGCACACTCCCATCCCTATGAACCATAGGGATAAGCGACAGGCCGGGACGGCAGTTCCGAGTCTATTCCGGACAGAGTCATTTGGCACCAGATTGGACGCGGACCCAGCTTGAATTTGTGTAAGCGCCCGTCTTGTCAGTTTGGGAGAACGGGTCATCTCTCCGGAGCACTGCCTGCGCGTCGCCGGCCTGCTTTTCATCGACGCGGGCCATCACCAAAATGACGCCTTGGGCAACGTTCGGCTCGCCCGGCTTTTTGGCAAGATCGGCAAGTGTCCCGATAAGCCCGCCGACAAAGCCACCCCAGGCGGCACCAACGAGAGCCAAACCAGCCGCCGCTCCGACAGGACCAGTGCCGGCGCCTCCGAAGGCACCGACGCCTGCCAACAGACCAGCCGCCGCACCAAGGACGACACCGGCGCCTGAACCTCGCCAGACAGCGCTCATTTCATCGGTATAGGGTCCGACGACGCAAATTTGCTCACCGTTGTCGTTGTAAGATCCGATGACGCTAATCTGTTCGCGAGGAAGCCCTGCCGCCTGAAGCGCGGCAACGGCACGTGCTGCCTGCGCATGGGAATCGAACAATCTGCTAATCGTTCGCATTTGACATCAAGTCGCCCGCCGCGCGTAAGCGGCGGGCTTCTCCTTCCCAGGTCATTCAGTCAATCGATGATTTTGACGATCCTGCGTGTGCCTGGATCAACAAGAACGGTCCATGCATTCTCATGAGTGTTTCCTTCTAATGAACTCTCTTGCGCTGGGACGCATCTTCGTCGCGCCACGCTCACCCTGAACATCAGACAGCTGCAAACGTTCCTCAGCTGGGGCTTCGGTCGCCTTGCCGTTGGACCTAAGTCTGAACTGTTGTGCGCAAAGGGCGAGGATGGGCTGTGGCCCGGAACCGCGACCGCCAGCACCCGTTGCTCGCCGTATGTTCACGGGAGGAATCCATGGAGAATAGTGTCCACCAAGCTCGCTGGCTACTTGCACCGGTCTTCGCTGTCTCCATCGCTTTCCTGGCAATTGGGGTGGCTGTTAGCTGACGAACGACCGACGATGAGACTGAAGAACGAAGTTATCTGCGCAGCTACGTCCCTTCCTGCGCTGATAAGGGGACCGCCCGCCATTCCTCGATTTGGCGGGTGGACCCTCGTTTGCGCCGACGTTCAATCTGATGTGAGCTTTAGTGGGAAAATGGACATGGACGACAACAAGAAAAATCGAGATTTTCTCGACCGCGACCGCCTGTCGGTGGACGAGTATTACGAGGTGGAACATTTCGCGCGAGAAAATGGCGTTTCGCCCAGCCAGGTCAGTAAGCTGATCAAAAAGAACGGCAACGACCGGATGACCCTTACTCAAGCGGTGAGAGCATTGCGCGACCGGAAGTGAAAAACACGCCGCAACTTCCGCCGCCGCGACGGCGATCAGGCCTTGATCTGTACCGGGAGCATCGGAGTGGGGGCGTCATATTGCTGCCTCGCTCAACCAGGGCAGTGGAGCTCGCGAAAAAAACCGTAGCGTGTGGTTTTCGTCCAGTCCGTAAGCCCTAAGTTCCCTTATGGTTGATCGGTTGCAGATCAGAGATGGCGTCGCTTAGCGTCGTTCGACAACAGATTGGCCGGTTCGCTCGAATCGTGCCGCAGGCGCGACGCGCCGCCGACCGGGCCGTTGGGGATATGGCGCCATACAGAGCGACAAGACTGATCGATCGATGGAATGCACTGTCGCTGGCCACTCAGTTTCTGCTCGCCGGCGGACTGTTCTCGCTGTCGGCGATGATCGTGGTGGGAATTTCCGTGACAAGCCAGATAGAGGCCGCAGTCACCCGGAACTCAGCTTCTGCGACCGCTCTTTACGTCGACAGCGTTATCGCGCCGCTGCTTCCCGACATGCGCAGAAGCGAGATGCTCGACGAGAGTGTTGCCCACGCGCTGGATGAGACGCTGGGGCAAGGCGCACTCGGCACAAGGCTCGAATCCTTCAAGCTCTGGCGCCACGACGGCACCATCCTCTATTCGACCAATAAAAACTTGGTCGGGAAGCGTTTTCCACTCAGCGACAATCTCCGGGCCGCATTCGCAGGCGACATGGTCGCTGAATTGGACAGGCACTATGATAACCAGGCTGAGAGCGACAGCGGCTTGCGTCTTCTTGAAATCTATAATCCGATGCTTCAGCCGTGGTCGGGCGAAGTCGTGGCTGTTTTGGAATTCGACGAGAGCGCCACCGATTTTGAAAAGGACCTCCGGCAGGCACTCGTTCGAACCTGGTTCGATGTCGCTGCCGTTACCGCCATTTTTTTCCTCGGGCTTTCGACGATCGTTTTTCGTGGCAGCCGCACAATTCGTTCCCAGAGCCGCTCCTTGAAGCAGCGCATTGCCGAACTTTCCGATCTGCTTGCTCAAAACAGAATGTTGAGACTGCGGGTGCAGCGTGCTTCGCAGCGCGCCACGGCGCTTAACGAACGTTACCTCAGGCGGATCGGCGCGGACCTGCATGACGGGCCGGCGCAACTGGTGGCCCTGGCCGCGCTAGGGATCGACAGTCCCGTGCTAGCCGATCCGGCCACGCCCGCTGCGGCGCGTGCACGGGAATTGCAGGCCATCAAAGCCAATTTGGACGATGCGATGCGAGAAATCAGGAATGTCAGCAAGGGCCTCGTGCTGCCGCATGTCGAGAATGCCGAGTTGACGGAAATCCTCGAACTTGCCGTGCGAGGGCACGAAGAGCGGACCGGCGTCAAAGTGACGTTGTCCATGACCGGGGGGCACACGCCCTTGTCACCAGCCGCCAAGATCTGCATCTTTCGCTTCATTCAGGAGGCGCTGAACAACGGCTTCCGCCATGCCGGGGGTGCCGGTCAATCGGTCGCGAAACATTTCGACGGGGAGCGCGTTTGTATCGAGGTTTCCGACACCGGCCCAGGTTTCGACCCGAAGATCATCCACCCTGAAAGGCTGGGACTCATCGGGCTGCGTGAGCGGGTAGAAAGCCTCGGCGGCCAGTTTGCTGTAACATCTTCACAGAATGGCACGGTGGTGAAAATGGTTCTCAACGTAGTCGAAATAGGACAGGCGTGATGGCAGCGGCCATAAAGCTCGCCATCATCGACGACCATCCGCTGTTCAGGGAAGGCGTTGTGCGCACTCTCGAGCAGATCGGCGGGTTTGAGATCGTTGCCCAAGGCGCAAGTAGAGATGACGCTTTACGGATATCGGAAGACCAGCAGCTCGATATTCTCCTGATGGACATCTCGGTACCTGGAGGGGGCCTCAGCGCGATCGAACCGGCTCTGGAGCGGCACCCTGATCTGAAAATCGTGATGCTGACCGTTTCGGAGGAAAACCAGCACGTCATGACCGCCCTGCAAAGCGGGGCAAGAGGCTATGTCCTGAAGGGGGTCGGGTCGAGAACCCTGGCCGCGATACTGCGCACGGTGGCGACGGGCGAACGATATGTTTGCCCGCAATTATCGGCGCGCGTGTTGGTCGACTTGTCCAGCCAATCAACCGCGACCGCGAAAGTCGACGTGCTGGCCGAACTCACCAGTCGTGAAAGAGAGATCCTGACGCTGGTTGCCGCGGGATTGAGCAACAAGCGGATCGGTCTGCAGCTGAACCTGCACGAGAAAACCATAAAGCATCACATGACGCGAATTCTGGCCAAGCTCAATGTGAGCAACCGGACCGAAGCCGCGATGACATTGCGCGACGCAACCGAGCATCAGCATCCGCCTGCGCGCCATCCTGCATGAAGCAAGATAGGCTTGCGGCCAGTGAACTCATCATCACTCGATCATGCCGAGCAGTCTTGCCCGATCGGAGTTTGTTGCCTGCCGGCGAATGATGGTACGGCCCATGGCATCCCGCATTTCATAATGGCCGCCGTCGATGCGCTCGCTGAGCCCGTTTGAATGCACCACACCCACACTTGCCCCGCGCACTTCGATCCGGTCTCCAGTGGTCGCGTTGACATATACTTTTGGCTTGTTGCCGGGGTTTACCGCGGCAACTGGATTTGCGGGGGGATTGTCTTTCGGTGCTTTTGATTTGCCCTTGCCGGCGTTGGCATTGGAGTTCGAACTCCCTGGAGTCCCAGCGTTTCCAGAGTTCCCTGGAGGTCCAGCGTTGCCAGAGTTTCCGGGGCTTCCAGAGTTTCCAGCGTTCCCAGAGTTTCCAGCGTTCCCCGAGTTTCCAGCGTTTCCAGAATTCCCAGCGTTTCCAGAGTTCCCTTGTGCCCAGGCGGCTTGCAGGCTCAGCGACAGGGACAGGCCGTCCTGTGCCACGCGGTAGGGGCTCGCGACGAGAATCAAGGTCGATGCCGTGAGGCAGATGGCGACGCGAAGTCTTCGCAGAGATTTGAGCCGGCGCTGCCATTGAGAGCACGCAGGCCTCGCATTTATCCTGGCGAGAACTCTTGTCTCACGAAGCCTCAGGCGCTGCGGCCGTATCGCGTCTGTGATCAATGAATTTGCCATGGCACGCTAGAATTTCCTCTGACCGTCAGGATCTACGTTGCATTTCTACCTGTTTCGAATTCGCCCGAGTCAATCCTCTGTACTCTGCACCAATTTATCACGCTTTCGCCATCATCAGGCGGTGTCAAGACCCACCAGTCTCACGGGGAGAAACCGGTGGGTCTCGCTGGCGCAGGAAGGGACTCAATTACTGCGCAAGGGTATTACCTTCATTGATCGGGCCCATCAGCCGATAACAAGCCCGACGGCTGCGACCCCGAACACCCGGCCAAATACCGGAAAAAGCAGCCAACGTGCCTGGTGTATGCTGGGGTCCATTACAGCCTCCTGTCACGGGTTAGCATCGCAACGACGCCTGCAGGAGCTCGGTTCCTGAAAACTCTCCTGTCTGGGGCTTTTGCGACAGCGGTCCCGGACCAAAGCACTGCCTGCGCCAGCCCATGGTCGGCCAGCGGGCAGACCGAAGTCCTATCTTGGGCTCCTTGGGAGCATGAACGGCGCCGTCGGGGGCAATCCATGTGGGTATCGGCTGGAAGGGACCTCAACACGCAAAAAGCCCGGCAGCTTGAACAGCGGAACTACTGGCAACGCAAAATAGCCGTCGCCGTTCGAGACAGAAGATTTGTCCCCATCTTCAATTGTTGCATGTTGAAGGGTCCGCCGTGGCGGACCCTTCTTTTACCCCGAACAAGGGCGTTAGGTCAGAATTAGGACGATCTTGAGCGTATCCGGATCGACGATGACGATTCGGCCATCCGCCAACAGGAAATACTCATAGGATTCGTAAGCTGGGACGATCTCGACGATTCGCGGTGGCAGACGACGCAGTTTAACCTTCTGCCGCGGAACCTCGACACCCACCGAGATGTCAAAATCGACGTTGGCAACCGGTTCGACCTTTTCCTGCTTGAGGATTTGGGTGATTTCCGTTTTCTGTTCAACGGTCACATTGCTGATCGCGCCGGTCGACGTCTTATCCTGTGGCTGAGTAGAGGTCGTGCCCTGAGTCTGCTGCTCGGTGGTGGCACCGGCCTCGCCCTGGGTCTGCTGCTCGGTCTGGACCTTGGCCTTGTCCTGCGCCTGCTGCTCGGTTGTGGCACCGGCCTCGCCCTGGGTCTGCTGCTCGGTCTGGACCTTCGCCTTGTCTTGCGCCTGTTGCTCGGTGGTTGCGCCGGCCTCACCTTGAGACTGTTCGCCCATCGCGCCTTCCGGGCAACCGGCCGAGCCGGCCGGGCAATTGGTGTCAGCTCCCGACTGGGCCGGCTGCTGTTCCTGAGCGAGCGCTGCTCCACAGCCAACGCCGATGGCCAACATGCTGGTGATCAGAACTTTTTTCACGAGACATCTCCTTCGAAAAAGTCTGTCCCTTCACGGGGAAAACCACCTCTGGAAAGTTTTGTTCCAGGCGAATTGACCGAGCGGAAGCGGTTGGAGCAAGCCGCCCGCCTTCTGGTCGTGCGCCGCACTGAGCCGTGGTGCGCTCAGCCACTGGCGCCTTCCAGCAGAGGCGCGGGTTCATTTGTTTGGCCGACACACGGTAGGCAATGGTTCCGCCGTAGATCATCCTGACCGGATACGGCGCATAAGCCGGCGGATGCAGGTAAGCAAGCTGCTGAATAAATCTCGCCCAACCGGCGGTTGGTAGACGCAACTCGTTGGCGCGCATAAGATTTTTCTCGGTCCGCGCACCAGGCACATCCCAGCCCCCCAAGCCGTGCTTGGTGATCGCTTGATCGCCCCGCCGCACCTGCTGGTACGGCGGGCTTCTCTTTTGGGGCTGGGTTTGTCAAGCAAAGGGATCCTCACCGTGGCATACCATGCGCGGCGTTGGTCGTGGTGTTGACGGCTGATGCGGAAACGGTTTCGATGCGCCGGAGATGATGAGTGCCCGCCAGGGGTCTGGCTTCTCTTCGAAGTCGGCGCGCGACCGCTCCATGATCGGGTCGGTGGAGAGGCATCTCAATCTTTTTACCGAAACTGTCAGCCTGACCTGACGTCCAAGCCCGCCTCGAGATTGCCTACCCACTC
>SAQG01000029.1 GCA_004020315.1 Mesorhizobium sp. | reverse complement strand
AAACTGTCACCCATGCAATCGGTCCATTCTGTTACCTATCTATCCGGTTCGGACATGACGGGATCTTCTCCCCGTGAACGACGGGGAGAAGGGGCTTGGCCGCAACGCTGGCGACCCCCCTTTTTTTACGGGGAGAGGGTAAGGGTGAGGGGCAGCGCCAAGCTGAACGATTATCCTGGTCGCGAACTCGTGATCCCCAGCTTTGTGCCGGCAACCATGCTATCGATTTCCACAGGGTGCTGATTCGCGCCGCCGACCCGCCGAAAGGCGGGTTTTTTGTTCCAAGTCGGCCCCGTTCCCTTCATAAGGGGTTCGAATCCAGCCATTCATCTGGCGGGCGGGCGACATCCACCCGTTATATTAAATCTTCGTAATATCATCTGGAAACCCCAATCCCCGCCCTAGATGGGGGCTGTCGATCCGGTCGGCTGCCCTGCCAGGCGAGACAGGCAAGACGACCCTCGACACGCCGAATGGGCGCTTCCCCAACCGGAACGCCACGGTGTCCGACCAATTTCTCGCCCGGACAACGGCCATGTCACCTATCCACATTCTTCGCAGACATCGTATCGCCGCCTTGCTGGGCGCCGCATTGATCGTCAGCCCATTCGTCGTGTCTCTCGCTCCCAGGCTGAATGACGCTCTGGCAGAAACAGTGACCCCTCCCGTCACCAGCATGACGGTGCCCAATGGATCGTTTGCTCCGATCGTGGCGGCCGACAAACCCGCTGTGGTGACGATCACCACCGTCATGAACGCACAGTCGGACACCATGAGCGACGCTGCTCCCTTCGGCGACAGCTCACCGTTCGACGACTATTTCCGCCAGTTCTTCGGCGATCAGGGACTGCCCGGCCCCAGGACACCGCCGCAGCAGCAGGCGCCTCGCGCAGAGGCGCTCGGTTCCGGCTTCATCGTCGCCGCGGACGGCACCATCGTCACCAACAATCACGTCATCGATGGCGCCACGTCGATCAAGGTGACGCTCGACGACGGAACCGAACTTCCCGCAAAACTGGTTGGCCGCGACGCCAAGAACGACCTCGCCGTCCTCAAGATCAAATCCGACAAGACCTTGCCGACCGTCAAATGGGGCGACTCCGACAAGCTCATGCCGGGCGACCAGGTGCTCGCTTTCGGCAACCCGTTCGGCCTCGGCACCACGGTTACATCAGGTATCGTCTCGGCGCGCGGCCGCGATCTGCGTAGCGGGCCGTTTGACGACTTCATTCAGATCGATGCACCAATTAACCACGGCAACTCCGGCGGTCCGCTGATGGATGTGAGCGGCAACGTCGTCGGCATCAACACGGCAATCTATTCGCCGAACGGCGGCAGCGTCGGCGTCGGCTTCGCCATCCCGTCGGACCAGGCGCAAAAGGTGGTCGCCAAGCTGATGAAGGGCGGCTCCATCCAATACGGCTATCTCGGCGTCCAGATTCAGCCGGTGACGCCGGATGTGGCGAGCGCCGTCGGCCTCGCTCAACCCAGCGGTGCGCTGGTTTCCGCGGTCACCGACGGCTCGCCGGCGGCAAAGGCCGGGATCGAGACCGGCGATGTTGTCATCAGCTTCGCCGGTCAGCAGGTAAAGGATCCCAAGGACCTGTCGCGTGCCGTTGCCGACGTCTCGCCCGGCGCCACGGAGACGGTCGATGTCTGGCGCAAAGGGAAAAGCGTCGAAATTTCCGTGGATGTCGGGCGCAATGGCGACGATGTACAGGCGGCATCGGTCGGCGGCGACTCGGAGAGGCCATCCGCCCAGCAAGACCTTCGTACCCCTGCGATCGGCCTCGGCCTGATGGACGTCACCCCCGATGTCCGACAGGCGATGAATCTAGCGCCCAACCAGCGCGGCGCGCTGGTCGAGAGCGTCAATCCTGACAAGGCGGCCTCGGCTTCCGGTATCCAGCCCGGCGACATCATCGTCGCCGTCAACCAGGCGCCGGTGCACAACGCCAGGCAGGCAAACCAGGCAATTGCCCAGGCCGGGAAGTCCGGCAAAAAATCCGTGCTCCTGCTCGTCGAACGCGGCGACGCGCAGATGTTCGTCGCCGTGCCCTTCGCCAATGGCTGAAGCCGGCGCTGTCTCAAGCTTGCCAATCACTTCGGATTGGCAAGCTTGCGAGGCTGAGGGCAAGCTTGTCGCAGGGTTTCGCCAAGATTTTGGTTGCCCGCCAGAGCATCTTCGAGAAGATTGGTGAAGGCCGACAGACGGCCTGATTCAAACGGATTGTCCCGATGGTCACTCGCGGCTTCTTTTCAGGACGAAAGCCCCCAACGGATGCGGATGAGCGCATTCCGCCGGGGCAGTATCTCGAGCAAGGGTTTCCGGTGCTGTCGGCCGGGCCGACGCCGCACGTGCGCACCGAGGACTGGTCGTTCACGCTGAAGCACGGACCGCGGCCGATCAAGAAGTGGAACTGGACGGAGTTCAATGCGCTGCCGTTGACCAAGATGACCCGCGACATCCATTGCGTGACCGCATGGACCAAGTTCGACACGGCGTGGCAAGGTGTGCTGGTCGACGATATTCTGGCGGATGCCGGCATCGAGCCACCGACCGCCTTCACGCTGGCGCTGTCCTTCGACGGCTATACCACCAACGTGCCGACGCAGGATCTCACTGCCGGTAAGGCGATGGTGGCGCTGCTTTACGAAGGCAAGCCGATCACGCCGGACCATGGCGCCCCGGCGCGGCTGCTGGTTCCGCATCTCTACTTCTGGAAGTCGGCCAAATGGCTGAACGGGCTGCAGTTCACCGAGCGTGACGAGCCGGGTTTCTGGGAACTGCGCGGCTATCACATCTATGGCGACCCGTGGCGCGAGCAGCGCTATACGGGCGATTCATGAGCGACGGGCCGGCGGCGCAGTCGCCCTGGCAGACGGTCACCATCACCGGCATTGAAAAACGCACGCCGCGCGTCACCAGCTTTTTCCTCCAGCCGTCGCGGCCCTTCGCCTATCGTGCCGGGCAGCATGTCGATGTCAGGCTGACGGCGCCGGACGGCTATCAGGCGCGCCGCTCCTACTCCATCGCCTCGGCGCCGGAAGCCGGCGAGACGATCGAGCTGGCGATCGAACGGCTCGATGATGGCGAGGTCTCGCCCTTCTTCCACGATATCGCGGCGGTCGGCGACGAGGTCGAGTTGCGCGGACCGCTCGGCGGCCACTTCGTCTGGTCCGACAGCGACGGCGGACCGCTTCTGCTGGTCGGCGGCGGGTCGGGCGTGGTGCCGCTGATGGCGATGATCCGCCATCGTGCTGCGCGCAAATCGACGGTGCCTGCGGCGCTGGTATTTTCTGCACGGATCTGGGAGGAGGTGATCTTTCGCGACGAACTGATTGGCCTCGACGATCGCCGGGACGGCTTCGATCTGGTGTTGGCGCTGACCCGCGAGCTGGCCCGGCGCCCGACAGACTATTCGCGACGGGTCGATACCGCGATGATGGAGCAATCGATGCTGCGGCTGCCTGCGCCGGCAAGGTTCGCCTTTGTCTGCGGCTCGAACGCCTTCGTGTCGGCCGCCGCCCAGGCGCTGATCGATGCCGGCGTTCCGGCAGGCCTCATCCGCACCGAGCGCTACGGGGTTTAAGCGCCCGCCGGTCAGACCTCGATTTCGAGCGCCGTCAGCGGCTTCGAACAGCAGGCAAGGATGAAGCCGTCGTCGATCTCGTGATCGAGAATGCCGCCATTGTGGCTCATCGCGACCTTGCCCGAGACTTTTTTCACCTTGCAGGTTCCGCACAGGCCGAACTCGCAGGCCGCCGGGATGCGCACGCCCGAAGCGCGCGCCGTCTGCAAAACGGTCTGGCCGGCAACGCAGTCGGCATCGACATCCGAAAGCGAAAAGCGGATCGGCGTTGCGGCTTCGGCAGGTGTCTCGATCCCGCCCTCTGCCGACCCGCCCTTTGCCGGCCATGCGAACGGAGCCGGTATTTCCTCCACCACTGGGGCCGCAAAGCTTTCCTGATGGTAATTGGCCATGTCGAAGCCGGCCGCCTCCAGCATCTGCCGCACCGCGCGCATGAATGGATCGGGGCCGCAGCAGAAGATTTCGCGCTCACGGAAGTCGGGCGCCAGCAGCGGCAGCCGTATCGCGTCGATCCGGCCCATATGGCCGAACCAGCCCTCGCGGCTGGACCGCTCCTCGATCATGAAGCCGAGCGACAGACCCGGCATGCGGCTGCCGAGCAGTTCGAGCTCCTTGCGGAAGATGATCTCCTCGGGCTTTCGCGCGCAGTTGACGAAGCCAACATCGGTCCATGGCGCGCAATCGTTCAGCCAGCGTAGCATCGACATCATCGGTGTCACGCCGGAGCCGGCCGAAATGAACAGATATTTGGCCGCGGGGTGGCTGTGCAGCGAAAAGTCGCCCGTCGGCCCATAGGCCTTCACATGAACGCCGGGCTTCAGATTGTCGAACATCCAGCGCGTGCCGAGGCTGCCGGCTTGCGCTTTCACCGTCACTGCAATCGAAAACGGCCGCGACGGCGAGGACGACAGCGTATAGGTCCGCATCAGCGGGCCCTCGGCGGTCGGCAATTCCAGCGTCACGAACTGGCCCGGCTTGTAGCGGAACCAGGTCTGGTTGTCGGAGCGGAAGGTGAAGGTCTTGACATCAGGCGCCTCGTCGCTGACGCCGATCACCTCCAGCACCTGGAGCCTGTCGTTCCAGGGTGCCATCTCGTCGAGGTGGCGGTAAAGGCCAAGGTCCGTCATCGCATTCATCCCCTTGATCTCGCTCAGGCGACGCTGCGCAATGCCGGCCGGCCGTCCTCGGCAAGGCGCGGCCCGATGAAGGACGCGTACCATTCGACGAACTGGATGACGCCGCCCTCATGCAGTTCCGAATAGGGGCCGGGCTCATAGGCCGGCGACAGGATGCCGAAGGCGTTTTCCTCGACGATGCGGCGGTCCTGATCGTTGGTCTCGGTCCAGACATGGGTGAGTTCGGCGAGATCGTAATCGACGCCTTCGACCGCGTCCTTGTGGACGAGCCATTTGGTGGTGACGGCCGTTTCCGTGGCGCTGATCGGCAGCACGCGGAAGGTGACGGCATGGTCGCCGAGGATGTGGTTCCAGGTCGTCGGATAGTGATAGAGCAGCAGCGAGCCGATGCGCTCGGTCGAAACGCTGTCGGAAAGGTTCTTCTTCACCGCGCGTCTTCCCGTCATCGTGTAGCTGACGGCATCGCGCAGCAGCGGCGCGCGGGTGGCACGATACTGCCCGGCCGGATCGATGCGGAACTTGCTCGGCAAGCCCGCCGCCTCGCATTTCGCCCAGTGCGCGAGCATCTCAGGGTCGCTGTCGGCGCCCTGCACGCCGGTGACGGTCGGCGCTTCCGGGAAGGTCTTGCACAGTTCCGGATGGTTGCCGGCGCAATGGTAGCACTCGCGGTTGTTCTCCCAGACGAGCTTCCAGTTGCCCTTCTCGACGATGGTCGATTCGAAGGCGACCTTTGCCTCGCGCAGCCGGTGCGGCAGGAGGTAAGGCTCGATCATGGCACGCATTGGCGCGAAATCGGCGGGCTCCTTGGCCAGGCAGATGAAGATGTAGCCGCCAACGCTTTCGCAAGCCACCGGCTTCAGGCTGAACTGGCTCTTGTCGAAGCCGTCCGCCATCTGCCTTGCGAACAAAAGCCGGCCGTCCAGTTCGTAGGTCCACTGGTGATAGGGGCAGACGAGCTTCGCCGCCGTGCCCTTGTCGGCATTGCAGACGCGGCTGCCGCGATGCCGGCAGGAATTGTGGAACGCATTGATCTTGCCTTGCTGGTCGCGGACCAGCACGACCGGATAGTCGCCGATCTGGGCGGTGATGTAGCTGCCCGGCTTCGGCAACTCGCAATCGTGGCCGATGAACAGCCAGTCGCGATACCAGATCAGCTCCATGTCGAGCTTGAAGAAATCGGGATCGGTATAGAAGGGCTGCTCGAGCGAATAGCTTTGCCTGCGGCCGTGCAAGAGCCTCAGCATGTCGTTGCGCGCATCCATGTCCTGTCCTCATAGCTAAGGACTGAACTGGTGGTGATGGAGGAAGGATCACTTGCAGGCCGGCGACAGGGCCGGGCATGCATCATCCACCTCTTGACCGCCCACCGCGATCAGTCGAGTCTAGAAATCTCGGGCTGGTTTCCGGGCTCTGGAGTGTCCTTGCGGACGATCGCGACACCTTCCCAGGCTTGTGGCCCAGTGGTCTCCCGTTGCGACTTGAACTCCACCACCGTTGCGGGGGCAGCGCCGGGTTCTGACCGGCTTCCCAATTCTCCGCCTCGTCGTCACCAAGCGGCACCTGAGTTGGCACGATTTAATCATGACGGCCGACGGACTGTCGGCATGAAAGCGACATCGCATCCATGCGGCGCGACACGGCCGCGAAACATACAGGCTGGTGATCGCTGGGCTGAAGCCCGGTTTTCCGACGGCCCTTGTCGGCTGCCGCGACGTCGAATCCGCCCCGCGGCGGAGACAAAGAAGGTTAACAGTTTCCAAAAGTGACTATTAGCCGGTTCTAAAATCGAACCGAACGGTTCGTTTCTGTTGACAATGCGTGCATGGCGCTGTGAACGCAGGTCCGTCATTCTGTCAAATGGACGGATAGCCATTTTGGAATAACCATTTGAAAATAAATAATAAAATACCAACGGTAGCAGCCTCTGGTACAATTTCAAGGTGTAGATTCTTGGTCCACACGGAACAACTTCGTGATTGGAATCCGCGGAATGGCCTTCCCACATCGGGGCTGTCCGAACGACGCGAATTCCTCCCAAGACACGCCGCTAGACGGACGGAAAACTAAAGATACTGGAGTACCAAACATGAAAAAGATTGCTCTTACTGCCGTCGCCGTTCTGGCCATCACCGGCAGCGCCTTTGCTGGAAGCGACCATTATGGGTCCAACGGCGCCAACCAGCCGACCGCTGCGGTCGACAGCTCGTACACGGCTTCCATTCAGAAGCCGGCTCACGCTGAAAAGCCCGTCGTCCAGGGCGCCGACCGCAACCTTTTCGGCAACAATTAACAGCTGATCCCAAACCATGATCCCGAACCGAAGGTCAGCGAAGCAAAAAGTGGAAACCGGTTTTCGGAAAAGATCATGGTCAAACAGGAAGACAGAGCGGCGGCCAAGTCCGCCGCTCGGGATCTGAGGAATTCAGGAGTATTAGAAATGAAGAACATCATTCTTGCCACCGCCGCCATCCTGGCCATCTCCGGCAGCGCTTTTGCCGGCAGCGACAACTTTGGATCGAATGGCGCCAACCAGCCGGCCCCTGCGGTCGACAACAGCTCGTACACGGCTTCGATCCAGAATTCGGCTTCGGCTCAGAATCCGGTTCCGGCTGACGAGAAGCCTGTCAACGGCAGCGACCGCAACCTGTTCGGCCGCTAACAGCGACCTGAACGCACAAGAGCGGCGGGCCTTGCCCGCCGCTCTTTTTTGCCTTCGCCAAACTGCCTGTATCCAGCAGTTAGGCTGCCGGCCTCAGGCTGCCTTTGCTTCCACCTTGTGGAGTGTGAAGGAATGTCCCTCGGCATCGAAAATATGCAGGTCGCCGGCATCGGCATTCAACCGCAGCGCAGCACCCCGCTTGACCTCGACATTGCCTGGCAGCTTTGTCACCAGCGGCAGGTCGGCGCGGCCGATGTCGACATAGACGAGCTGGACCTCACCGAGCTGCTCGACATAGTCCACCGTTCCCTCGAAAAGATAATCCGCACCGGTGGCGATCATCAGATCCTCAGGTCGCACGCCGAAGCTCACCGAAGCGCCTTTCGCTGACGTCGGCGTGGCGATCGGCACCGTCGCCTTGCGCCCGCCGACATGGCTGACGATGGTCGGGTCGCCTGATTTGTCGATCGTCGCCGGCAGGATGTTCATCGCCGGCGAGCCGATGAACTGGGCGACGAACAGATTGCCGGGTTTCTTGTAGAGCTCCATCGGCGTGCCGACCTGCTCGATATGGCCCTCCTTGAGCACTACGATGCGGTCGGCCAGCGTCATCGCCTCGACCTGGTCGTGGGTGACGTAGATCATCGTCGTAGCAGGCATCGACTCCTTGAGCTTGGCGATCTCGATGCGGGTGGCGACGCGCAGTGCCGCGTCGAGGTTCGACAGCGGCTCGTCGAACAGGAAAACCTTGGGGTTGCGCACGATGGCGCGGCCGATGGCGACGCGTTGGCGCTGGCCGCCCGACATCGCCTTGGGCAAGCGGTCGAGATATTTGGTCAGCTGCAGGATTTCCGCCGCTTGGCGCACCCGCTTGTCGATCTCGGCCTTGCTCTCCTTGCCGATCTTCATCGAGAACGCCATGTTGTCGTAGACGGTCATGTGCGGATAGAGCGCATAGGACTGGAACACCATGGCGATGCCCCGCTTCGACGGTGGCACGTCGTTCACCACCTCGCCGTCAATCCTGAGCTCCCCGGAGGTGATTTCCTCAAGTCCGGCGATGGACCGCAGCAAGGTCGACTTGCCACAGCCCGAAGGGCCGACGAAGACGATGAACTCGCCCGACTTTATGTCGAGGTCGATGCCGTGGAGAATGTTGAGATTGCCGTATGATTTCTTCACTTGCCTTAGCGTGACATCGGCCATGGATTCCCTCCAGTGAATTGCGAATTCAGTCGATACGCCCGAACCAGGCGCCGTAGCCGCCGAGGCGGATAGAGCCGGCGTCAGTCTGTCCCGAAAACCCATGCCCCGGCAAGGGCTGCAGCGAGCGTCCGCCGAGATTGACTTCGGCCGGTCGGCTGCCGAGATTGAAGGCGCAGACGATCTGCTCATTGCCCTCGCGGCGCGTGAACACGACCGTATCGCCCTGGCTTTCGATGAAGTCGATTTCGCCCTTGGCCAGCGCCGGATGCAAACGGCGAAAGGCAAGAAAGCGCCGGTAGTGTTCGAGCAGCGAGCTGTCGTCACCCTGCTGCACATCGACCGCTTGCGAAAGGTGCTTGGCGGGCACTGGCAGCCAGGGCTTTGCCTTGGAGAAGCCGCCATTGCTGTCGGCGCCATTCCAGACCATCGGCGTGCGGCAGCCGTCGCGGCCCTTGAATTCGGGCCAGAAGCGGATGCCGTAGGGGTCCTGCAGGTCCTCGAATTTCAGCTCGGCCTCGCCGAGGCCGAGTTCCTCGCCCTGATAGATGCAGACCGAGCCGCGCAGCGACATCAGCAGCGCCGAGATCACCTTGAGATAAGCGCTCTGGTCGGCTTCGCCGGCCGCCCAGCGCGAGGCAGTGCGCATCACGTCATGGTTGGAGAAGGCCCAGCACGACCAGCCGTCGCTGGCGACCTTGCCGAAGGCTTCCAGCACCGAACGCACCTTTGCCGCGCTGATCTTTTCGGGCGCCAGGAAGTCGAACGAATAGCACATGTGCACGCGCTTGCCGCCAGCGGTGTAGGCCGCCACCACCTCCAGCCCGCGCTGCGAATCGCCGACTTCGCCGACTGCGGCCGTCGCCGGATATTCGTCGAGCAGCGCGCGGAAGCGTTCGAGGAAACCGAGATTTTCGGGGCGGCTCTTGTCGTAGAGGTGGTCCTGGTAGTTGTAAGGGTTGACGGAAGGAGCAGTCTGGTCGTTGCGCTGTTCGGGCGGCAGCGGCGGATTGTCCTCGAGGCCCTGGCTGTGGAAGTAGAAGTTGATGGTGTCGAGGCGGAAACCGTCGACGCCGCGCTCCAGCCAGAAGCGGGTGACATCGAGCAGCGCGTCCTGGACCGCGCGGCTGTGGAAATTGAGGTCGGGCTGCTCGGCCAGGAAATTATGCAGATAATATTGCTGGCGGCTGGTGTCCCACTGCCAGGCCGAGCCGCCGAAGATCGACAGCCAGTTGTTGGGTGGCGTGCCGTCGGGCTTGGCGTCGGCCCAGACATACCAGTCCGCCTTCGGGTTGGTGCGGCTCGAGCGGCTTTCCCTAAACCACGGATGGATGTCGGCCGTATGCGACAGCACTTCGTCGATCATCACCTTGAGCCCGAGCCTGTGCGCCTCGGCGGTCAGGGCATCGAAATCGGCCAGTGTGCCGAACATCGGATCGACGTCGCAATAGTCTGACACGTCGTAGCCGAAATCCTTCATCGGCGACTTGAAGAACGGCGAGATCCAGATGGCATCGACGCCGAGTGCCGCGATGTAGGGCAGCCTGCTGATGATGCCCCTGAGGTCGCCGATGCCGTCGTCGTTCGAGTCCTGATAGCTGCGCGGATAGATCTGGTAGATCACGGCACCTCGCCACCAGTCGCGGTCGACGGCGAGGTCGGGTTTCAAGGTCGCCTTCACAGCGGATTGCATGATCTCAACCTCCTTTCACCGAGCCGGCGAGCAGCCCGCGAACGAAATAGCGCTGCAGCGAGAAGAACACGATCAGCGGCACGACAATGGTGATGAAAGCCGATGTCGTCAGGATCTCCCAGTCGCCGCCGCGCGAGCCGAGCAACGCGTTGAGCTTGGCGGTCAGCACGATCTGGTCGCCCTCGGTGCCGAGGAAAACCATCGCGACCAGCAGGTCGTTCCACACCCACAGGAACTGGAAGATGGCGAAGGAGGCCAGCACCGGGAACGACAGCGGCAGCACGATCTTGACGAAGATCTCGAAATCGCTGGCGCCGTCGATGCGCGCCGATTCCATGATTTCGCGCGGCAAGCCGGCAATGTAGCTTCTCAGGAGATAGATGGCGAAGGGCAGCCCGAAACCGGTATGCGCCAGCCAGATGCCGAGATAGGTTTTCGATGGCACGCCGAAGAAGGCGCCGACGCCGTTGTAGAGCTTCAGAAGCGGGATCAGCGACATCTGCAGCGGCACGACCAGGAGGCCGATGATGACCGCGATGAGCAACGCCCGGCCGGGAAAGCGCATCCAGGCCAGCGCATAGGCCGCGAATGCCGCGATCAGGATCGGGATGACCGTCGCCGGAATGGTGACGGTCAGCGAATTCATGAAGGAGCGGCCGATGCCTTCCGAAAACAGCACCGTATTGTAATTGTCGGTGGTGAATTTCGGTGGCGCCGACGAGGCGTAGTAGACGCGCTGGCCGCGCTCGCCCTCGAAGGGCTTCGTTGACGTCATGACGAAACTGCCGTCGGCGTTGAGCTGCAAGGTCTCGCCGTCGCCGAGATCGGCTGTCGTGCCGGCGGGATATTGCGTCGGCGCCGACGACTTGACGCCGAAGGCGCTGATGTCGCGGGCCGGATCGTCGCCGAAGATGTTGCCCTCGAGGACGAACTTGCCGTCCTTCTCGACTTGCGCCGAGGCGGGTGGCAGCCGGCCCGCTTCCGTCTGCGTGGAACTGGCGAACGAGTTCCACCAGCCCGAGGCGATGATCTGATCCTTGTCGCGCAGCGACGAGACGAGAATGCCGAGCGTCGGGATCGTCCAGATCGCGACGAAGATGAAGACCGCGATATGGACGCCAAAACGGCTGGCAAAGGATTTTCCGGTCGCCACCGCCATCTCAATGTCCTCCCGTCTCTTTGTTGGCCTGGCGGATGTTCCAGATCATGATCGGAATGACCGCGATCATGATGATGATGGCGATGGTGGCGCCGCGGCCGAAATCGCCGCCGCCGCGGAACATCCAGTCGAACATCAGATTGGCCAGCACCTGGCTGTTCCATTGGCCGTTGGTCATGGTCAGCACGATGTCGAACACCTTCAGCACCAGGATGGTGATGGTGGTCCAGACGACGGCGATCGTGCCCCAGATCTGCGGCACCATGATCTTCCAGAAAATCTGGAACGGATTGGCGCCGTCGATGACGGCCGCTTCCAACGTCTCTTCGGGAATACCCCGCAAGGCAGAGGACAGGATGACCATGGCAAAGCCGGTCTGGATCCAGATCAGGATGATCATCAGAAAGAAATTGTTCCAGAACGGCAGCGATATCCAGACCTGTGGCTGGCCGCCGAAATACTGGATGATGGCGTTGAGCAGCCCGATCTGCGTCTGGCCCGCGCCGCGATACTCGTAGATGAACTTCCAGATGACGCTTGCGCCGACGAAGGAGATGGCCAGCGGCAGGAAGATGAGGCTCTTGGCGATGGTGCCCCACCAGATCTTGTCGGTGAGGACGGCGATGATCAGCCCGAGGAAGGTGCAGGCGGCCGGCACCACCGCCAGCCAGATGATGTTGTTGAAGATGGCGTTGCGGAACTCGCGATCGCCGAACGCCCATTCATAATTGGCGAAGCCGACGAAATTGGTGCCGCTGCGATCGAGGAACGACAGCCTGAGCGTCTCAACGACCGGGTAGATCAGGTAAATGGTGAGAATGATCATGGCTGGGCCGACGAACAGCCACGGCCGGATCATCCCCTGCCGACGCAGATTGTCGATGGCCGCAGCACCTGCAACGCCGCGCGACGGGAAGATGACGTCCACCAACTTGTTGGCGCCCCAGAAATAGGCGACGCAGCCGCCGACACCGACGATGATGACGAATATGGCCGAGAAAATCTGAGCCGCCACGGGGTCCCTCCCTCTGCGTATGATCCGCCCGTCGAGAATGGTTTGGTGACGGGATCATGGGCCGATTCAGTTGTTAAGTGCGATCGAACGCAAACCGGTTTCCACCATTGCGGATCGCACTCCAAGCTGGAATGTCTTTGTACTCATGACAATCGGTGCGGCGCGAGCCGCCGGTCGGATCCGGGCCATCGAGGCCCGGATCCATTCAGGATCGGCAGTCCGAACGTTCAGCCGGGGCCGCCTACTTGATCGCGTCCCAGCTCTTCTGGATGTCGGTGGCGACATCCTGGGCGGACTTGCCGCCGACGAGATCGATCATGCCGGTCCAGAAGGCGCCGGCGCCGATCTTGCCCGGCATCAGGTCGGACCCGTCGAAGCGGAAGGTCGAGGCTTCGGCAAGGATTTCGCCCTGCTTCTTCAGCGCGTCGCTGGCATAGGCGTCCTTATTGACCGATTTGAACGGCGTCACGAAACCGCCCTGGGCCATCCAGATCTCATGGGCGAGCGGCATCTTCAGGAATTCGACGAAGGCGCGCGCGGCCTTGGAGTCCTTGGTGATCATGGCTAGCGTGCCGGCGCCGAGCACCGGGGTGCCGAGCTCGGGCTTGGAAGCGTAAGGTGGGTAGTAGAAGAAGTCGGCGTCCTGGCCGATCTCGGTCCCTTCCGGGAAGAAGGTCGGGATGAACGACGCCTGATGGTGCAAATAGCATTTCGGCGGCACCGAGAAGAGGCCCTTCGGGCTGTCGCGGAAGTCGGTCGCTGCAACCGCCTTGGCGCCGCCGTCGACCATCTTGTCGTCGGTCGCGATCTTGCCGAAAATGTCGATGGCGTTGACCACCGCGGGATCGTTGAACGGAATCTCGTTCTTCACCCACTTGTCGTAGGTCTCGGGCGTCTGGGTGCGCAGCATGATGTCCTCGACCCAGTCGGTCGCCGGCCAGCCGGTGGCGCCGCCCGAACCGAGCCCGATGCACCATGGCGTGCCGCCGTCGGCGATGATCTTCTTTTCGAGCTCGGCGAGCTCTTCCTGCGTCTTCGGCACCTCGTAGTCGGCTTCCTCGAAATTGTCCGGCGAGTACCAGACCAGCGATTTCACGTCGGCCTTGTAGGGGAAGGCGAAGAAGCCCGGGTTGCCGTCCTTGTCCTTGAAGGTGCCGAGATCGACCCATGACTGGCCGGCGCCGTAATTGTCCTTGATCCAGCTGGCGGTGTCGTCGCCCAGCGGCGTCAGCAGGCCCTTGGACGCCAGATCCTGGATCAAGCCCGGCTGCGGCAGCACGGCGATGTTGGGCGGGCTGCCGGCCTGCGTATCGATGACGATCTGCTGTTCGTAATTTTCCGACGAGGAGTATTTGATCTCGGCGCCGGTGGCTTCCGAAAAATAGTCGAGAACGGTGCGGATAAGGCCCTCGTCCTCGCCGCGCCATGGGCCGAAGATCGATAGCGTCTCGCCCTTGAGGTCGACCTTCTTGAGCTCTTCGTAGTTCGCCCAGTTAAAGCGGGGGTCTTCGCCCGGCTTGAACTTCAGTTCGGCTTGCGCCGGTGCGCCCAGGGCGAGCGCGGCAAAGGCGGCGCTCATCAGAAGCATTTTCTTCATAGGTATTCCCTCCCAGTGGTGACAAACACCGGACGGAACCTCCATTCCGTCCGCCGACGCTGCAGGACTGTGACTCACTCGGAAAGGAACCGCAACCTTTCGAAGAGTCTTCCAAAGCGCTTTGGTCTTTTCGATCACGCCACTGAATCAATCAGAAGTCAAGAGGGCGGCGGGCTAATCGATTTAAGCAGACGACATAAAGAGCAATTAAAGTGCGCTGCAGCATGCTTTTTTGGCTCCTCAGCAGCAAATTTGCTTCAAACCGATGAGAAACGGTGCTTATGGTCTTTGCGTTACGCAATGTTGCCCGTAGCGGATCGGGCAAGCCATAGTTAAAGCGCTTTGAGGGCTTGGAGGCCTCGGTGAACCTCAAACAGCTTTCCCACATGCTAGCGCTTTCGCAGACGACGGTAAGCCGCGCTTTGAACGGCTACCCGGAAGTCAACGAGGAAACGCGCCGGCGGGTGATCGACGCCGCCAAGCGCCACGGCTACCGCCCCAACCCGAGCGCGCGCCGGCTGGCAACCGGCAAGACCGGAATGATCGGTTATGTGCTGCCGACCGGGACGGCCGTCGACATCGACCCGCATTTCGTCGAATTCCTGTCGGGTCTCGGCGACTACGCCCGTTCGCACGAACTCGACCTGGTGCTGTCCCCGGCCGATGCCGACGACCAGGAGACGACCTACCGGCGTATCGTCGCCAACAGGCAGGTCGACGCCGTCTACATC
The DNA here is from genome assembly GCA_004020315.1 of Mesorhizobium sp. Classification (GTDB taxonomy): domain Bacteria; phylum Pseudomonadota; class Alphaproteobacteria; order Rhizobiales; family Rhizobiaceae; genus Mesorhizobium. The sequence goes on along the minus strand of SAQG01000029.1, from coordinate 69,714 downwards.
TCCTCGCCGAGGCCGGCCGACCGGCGGGTGGCGCTGGTCAGCACGCTTGGCATTCCCTTCATCGTCCATGGCCGCAGCGAAGGCCTCGATTTCGACTACCCCTTCACCGACATCGACAACGAGGGCGCCTTCCACGAAGCGGCACGCCTGCTCATCCAACTCGGCCACCGGCGGCTGGCGCTGATCAACGGCGACGACCGCGAGACCTTCGCCATCCACCGCGAGCGTGGCGTGCGCCGGGCGCTGGCGGCGAGCGGTCTGGCGCTTGGCGAAGACCATGTCTGTTCCCTCGCCATGACCGAGGAGAACGGCTACCGCGCCGCCAGGCGCTTGCTTGAGCAAAGCGATGCACCGACGGCGATCACCTGCTCCAGCCTGATCATGGCGCTCGGCGTCGTGCGCGCGGTGCGCGATCTCGGCCTGACCATCCCCGGCGACCTGTCGCTGATCGCCCATGACGACGTCTTCCCCTGGCTGAAGCCGGAGAATTTCTCGGTGCCGTTGTCGACGACGCGGTCGTCGATCCGTTTGGCCGGCGCGCGCGTCGCCGAGCGGCTGGCGGCGCGGATTTCCGGATTGGAAGTGGGCGCCCGCGGCGAAGTCTGGCCGGTCGATCTGGTGGTCAGGGGATCGGTCGCCGGCGCACCGGCCTAATGGTCAAACTCAATTACTCTAAGCGACCGAGTTCGACCCGGTTGCGGACCTTCCGACGATTACCTGCAGTTGCTAACCTTGCTTACCAGCAATTTCTAACTATTCCGAAATCGCCGGCAGATAGGAGTAATGCATCAGCGCATGAAAGGAAATCCGCGATGAGCGTTTACACGATCTTCGCCGACCGGGGCACGGACTTCGGACGTCGCGGCGATCCAGTCGATGGCGATCGCCGGAAAGTGTTCCCGGCCGGGTTCGAATTCCATCCGGTCACGAATTCGGCGAGGCTGGAAGATGGAACGTGGGTGGACAAATCGCACACCTACCAGGGCGTCCCGAGCGATCCCACCCACCTGCCCACGCAGATAAAGGTGGGAGGAGGGAAGATCATGCCGGCGGACCTGATGATGCACAACTCCTTCTTCGTCAGTGGCAAATTCCGTGAGGTGGTCGAGAAACTGGAGCCCGGCCTGCCTCAGTTCGTTCCGGTCGAGCTGGTGTGGAAGGACGGCAGCCATGCCGCCTCCTATTTCTGGTTTTACCCATGCAACCGCATCGACGGCATGGATAGAGAGCAAACGACGCATGAATTCCGCGAAAAGTCGGGACTCTGGATGAACAGACCCGGTGGTTCCTATGTCGTCAATCTGCAGCGGGTCCGCGGGCGCAACGTCTGGATCGACCCGCGCATGAGCGGGTTTAATCTTCCTTTCGTGTCAGAAACCTTCAAGCTGGCAATGTCAGAAGCCAGTGTCAGAGGCATCGGCTACCACGCGATGAAGACGACATAGCGCAAAGGCCGCTTTCCACCCCATCTCGGTCATTTGCGGCAACCTGATTGAGTTTGATCTCGATACGTGTTTCCCAAATATGCAGCGGCTGGGAAAACGACGTGCATAAAAGCAGATGCTTGAAGTGCGAGACCTATTCTTTCGGGCCTGCTGAGTTTCTTGCCGGCATAGAACATCCTGGACTTGACAGTGGCGGCCGGATGCCGAGCACCTCGCCGATCTCGGCCACGGACCGTCCGTGGTAGTAGGCAAGGTCGATCACTGTTCGGTGTTCTTCGGGCAAGGCCTCGACGATGCGCCGCAACGCGGCGCCCTATCTTCCTCATGGTGACGACTTCCGGCGTATCGGAGCCGTCGGCGATCTGCGCCGCGTCATCGTCGTCGATCCAGTCTTCCTTCTTGCGAATCGACGACAGCGCCTTGAAGCGGGCGATGCCGAGCAGCCAAGTCGAGGACTTCGGAGCGCCCATCGACCGCCGCGCAGGGATTCCCGACAGCTTTGTAACTCACCGGTCTGCTGCCGGGCGACTAAGCTCCCGATCGCAAACCACACCCAGTCTGAAGAAGTGAATCATGATGTCCATGAGACTGATTAGGCTGAAAGCGCCGGGTGGCTTGGAAAATCTTAAGCAGGTCGAAGAGGATTGTCCGGAACCAGGCCCGGGTGAGTTGTTGGTCAGGATCCGGGCGTGTTCGTTGAATTTCCACGACAGCATGGTGGCGCTGGGAAAGAAACCGTGCGCCGATGGCCGTATCCCGCTGTCCGATGGCGCCGGAGACGTGATTGCGGTCTCAGACGATGTTCACGAGTTCAAGGTCGGAGATGCCGTCGTCAGCACATATTGGCCCCATTGGCTGGCCGGCGATCCGACGCCTGCCGATAAGAGGGGCGAATTGGGAGATGATGTTGACGGCTATGCCCGCGAATATGTGTGCATGCCCTCGCATGCTTTCACAAAGGCACCGGCGGATTTCACACATAGGGAGGCGGCAACGCTTACCTGCGCCGGAGTCACCGCTTGGAGAGCCCTTATGGTTTGCGGCCAGGTGAAGCCCGGTGATACGGTGCTGGTCCTTGGCACGGGCAGTGTATCGCTGTTTGCGCTGCAATTCGCAAAAATTTCCGGCGCTCGGGTTATCGCCACCTCTTCATCGGAGGAGAAGCTGGAAAGACTCGAGCGGCTTGGAGCCGACATTGTCGTCAATTACAAGGCAGTGCCGGATTGGGGCCAGAAGGCAAGGGATCTGACGGACGGACGCGGCGTCGATCATGTGATTGAGGTTGGCGGGCCCGGCACGTTGGCGCAGTCGATAACAGCGTGCAGGATGGGCGGCCACATCGCCCTGATCGGCGTCTTGACTGGTTTTGTCGGACAAGTGTCGATCCCGGCCCTGTTTTCCAATCAGATTCGGATCAGCGGAATCTCAATCGGCAGCAAGGCAGATCAGGAGGACATGATACGGGCGATAACAGCCAATCGTTTGAAGCCTGTTGTCGATCGCACCTTCCCGCTGCAGGAAATCGCCAATGCCTTCAGGTACTACGAATCCCAAAAGCACTTTGGTAAGGTTTGCCTCGAACTTTGATATCTCTTCTGTCGACTGCTGGATGAGGCAAAAGAGACCGAGCCATATGCAGCGTCGCTGCCCTGGCGGCCTCCGTTCGGCGTCGCGCATGTCGCGCCTGGAGGGGAGAAGGAAAGGCGCGCGTTCAGTCGAGAAACGGCCTGGCCTTCATCGTGGCCGGCACCGGTACGCCGAGGCGCGAAAGCACCGTCGGCGCAAGCTGCAACTGGTCGAGCAGCGTATCGGCTTCCGGCCCCTTGCCCTGTCCGAAATAATACAGAGCGAAATCCTGCATCTCGTCGTCATGGCCGCCATGATGGCCGCGATCGGTCTGGCCGTGATCGGCGGTGACGATCACCTCATAACCGGCTTCCCGCCAGCGCGGCAGGAAGGCGGCGAGCATGCCGTCCATCGCATAGACGGCTTGGTCCATCTCGTGGCAGTCGTGGCCGAAGCGGTGGCCCATCGAGTCCAGCGTGCAAGTATGCAGGATGCCGTAGTCGATGCCGTGGCGCCTGGTCAGCATTGTCAGCGTCGCGAACAGGTCGACGTCGCTCGGCGTCATCTGGTTGCGGGCATTGTAGCCTGTCATGGTGTGGAACCGGCCATGCGTGATCGGCCCGCCCGGCTCGTCGAACTCCATGTCCTCGACCAGATCGAACGGATAGGCGCGGAAGAATTCGGACCAGTAGGAATGGGTGACCGCGCCGGTCTTGCCGCCGGCCTTGCTGACTTCGGAGAAGATATCCGGTTGCTCGACGCGGAAGCGGTTCTCGTTGGTGAGGATGCCATGCACCTGCGGCGCCACGCCGGTATGGATCGAGGCATAGCAGCAGGCCGAGGTCGACGGCAGTACGGAACGCATCTTCCAGACGCGCGCTTCGCCGGATAGCACCCAGCCTTCGAGATTGCCCATCAGCCGGCGCCAGTTGCGATAAGGCACGCCGTCTAGGATGATCAACAAAAGTTTTGTCCTCAGCGCCACCGGGATATCTAATTCCCGGCGCTGGCCATGCGCCGTCCCTTGATGGCCTTTTCCAGCCAGCCGATCTCCATTTCGGGGACCGAGGACAACAGAAGGTCGGTGTAGGCGTCGAAGGGCGGCGCCAGCACCTGGCTCTTGGCGCCGTAGCGCACCACCTCGCCGCGATACATCACCGCGATCGAATCGGCGATCGACTTCACCGTGGCCAGGTCGTGGGTGATGAACAGATAGGCGACGTTCTCCTCCTTCTGCAGTTCGAGCAGCAGCTTCAGGATGCCGTGGGCCACCAGCGGGTCGAGCGCCGATGTGACCTCGTCGCAGATGATCAGCTTCGGCTTGGCGGCGAGCGAGCGGGCGATGCAGACGCGCTGCTTCTGGCCGCCGGAAAGCTCGGCCGGGTAGCGGTCGATGAAACCCTTGCCCATCTCGATCTTGTCGAGCAGCTCGGCGACGCGCCTGTCGCGCTCACGGCCGCGCAGACCGAAATAGAATTCGAGCGGCCGGCCGATGATGGTGCCGACGGTCTGGCGCGGGTTCATCGCCACGTCGGCCATCTGGTAGATCATTTGTAGTTGCCGCAGATCCTCCTTCGGCCGATCGGCAAGCCGGTTGGCGAGCGGACGTCCATCGAAGGTGACGGTGCCTTGTTCGGGCGGCAAGAGGCCGGTGATGGCGCGCGCCAGTGTCGACTTGCCCGAACCGGACTCGCCGACCACCGCCAGCGTCTGGCCCGGATAGATGTCGACCGAGACGTTCTTCAGCACCTTGATATGGCTGCGGCCATAAGCGGCGGTGATGTTCTTGACCGACAGGAACGGATTCGTGCCGGGCTTCTGCTCCTGGTGCTCGATCTCATGCACCGAGACCAACGCGTTGGTATATTCCTGGCGCGGTTCCTTGATGATCTGGCGGGTGCCGCCCCATTCGACAAGCCGGCCATGGCGCAGCACCATGATTTCGTCCGACACCTGCGCGACGACGGCAAGGTCGTGGGTGATGTAGAGCGCCGCGACATGTGTGTCGCGGATGGCGTCCTTGATCGCCGCCAGCACATCGATCTGCGTCGTCACGTCGAGCGCCGTGGTCGGCTCGTCGAAGACGATCAGGTCGGGCTCGGAGCACAGTGCCATCGCCGTCATCACGCGCTGCAGCTGGCCGCCGGATACTTGGTGCGGAAAGCGCTCGCCGATGCTTTCGGGATTCGGCAGGCTGAGCTTCTTGAACAGCGCGATGGCGCGTTTTTCGGCCGCGGCCCGTGTCGCCGTGCCATGCAGCAGCGTCGCCTCGACCACCTGGTCCATCAGCCTGTGCGCCGGGTTGAACGCCGCCGCCGCCGATTGTGCGACATAGCAGACCTCGCGGCCGCGCAGCTTGCGAAAGCCCTCCTTACCGCCCTTGAGGATGTCGCGGCCGTTGAGGACGACCTCGCCGCCGGTGATGCGCACACCGCCGCGGCCATAGCCCATCGACGCCAGGCCGATGGTCGACTTGCCGGCACCGGACTCGCCGATCAGGCCGAGCACCTTGCCCTTCTCGAGCGTCAGCGAGACGTCGTGGACCAGAACGATGTTCTTGGGCGCCTCGCCCGGCGGGAACACCGTGGCCTCGATGCGCAGGTTGCGGATGTCGAGCAGCACGGACTTTGCTCGCTGGTCGGCCATCACCCGCGCCCTCCCTTCAGGCTTGTCGTGCGGTTGAGCACCCAGTCGGCGACAAGGTTGACCGAAATCGCCAGCATCGCGATCGCCGCGGCGGGGATCAGCGCCGCCGCGATGCCGAAGACGATGCCGTCCTTGTTTTCCTTGACCATGCCGCCCCAATCGGCGCTAGGCGGCTGCACGCCGAGCCCGAGGAAGGACAGCGTCGACAGGAACAGCACGGCATAGATGAAGCGCAGGCCGAGTTCCGAAACCAACGGCGACAACGCATTGGGCAGGATCTCGCGGAAGATGATCCACATGCTGCCTTCGCCGCGCAGCTTGGCCGCCTCGACGAAATCCATGACGTTAATGTCGACGGCGACCGCCCGCGACAGGCGATAGACGCGGGTCGAGTCGAGAATGCCCATAACCAGGATCAGCGTCACCAGATTGGTCGGCAGTACCGAGAGCACGACGAGACCCATGATCAGCGTCGGGATCGACATCAGGAGATCGACGAGGCGCGACATAAGCGTGTCGAACCAGCCGCCGAAAACCGCCGCCGAGAAGCCAAGGATGGCGCCGAGCGAGAAGGACAGTGCGGTGGCCAGCACCGCGATAAACAGCGTGACGCGGGCCCCGTAGATCATGCGCGAAAGGAGGTCGCGGCCGAGATTGTCGGTGCCCAGCCAATGTGTCGCCGACATCGGTCCCCAGACATCGCCGACAATCTCGCCATTGCCATACGGCGCGATCCAGGGCGCGAAGATCGCCGCCAGCACGAACAGCGCAGTCAGCACCAGGCCGATCAGCGCCGGGATGGGAATGCGTTTTATGTCGAGCATGTCCGCTTCCCCTATTTCGGATGTCTGAGACGCGGATTGGCGACGATCGCCGCAATGTCCGCAATGATGTTCAAGCTGATGTAGACGGCGGCGAAGATCAGCCCGACCGCCTGCACCACCGGCACGTCGCGCTTGGTGACGTGATCGACGAGATATTGGCCCATGCCCGGGTAGACGAAGATCACCTCGACCACGACGACGCCGACGATGAGATAGGCGAGGTTGAGCATGACGACGTTGATGATCGGCGCAATCGCATTGGGGAAGGCATGCCTGCGGATGACGGCGAAGGCCGAAAGCCCCTTGAGCTCGGCGGTTTCCACATAAGCCGACTGCATGACATTGAGGATCGCGGCGCGCGTCATGCGCATCATATGAGCGAGCACCACCAGCGTCAGTGCCGCCGCCGGCAGCATGATCGCCAGCATGCGTTCGCCGAAAGGCATTCCGTCATAGACGGTCGAGATGCCGGGGAAGATCTGGTACTTCACGGCAAAGAAATAGACCAGCACGTAGCCGATGAAGAATTCGGGAAATGATGTCGAGGCAAGCGCCAGCCCGGAGATCAGCTTGTCGACCCAGCCATTGCGGTAACGCACCGCAATCAGGCCGAGAATGATCGCCAGCGGCACGGCCACGACCGCCGCCCAGAAGGCGAGGAACAACGTGTTCCACAACCGCCCCTTGATCGACGTCGCAATATCCTGCCCGCTCGACATGGCGGTGCCGAGATCGCCGGTCACCACGCCGCCGAGCCAGCGGAAATAGCGGATAAAGGCCGGATCGTTGAGGCCGAGCTGCTCGCGCAGATTGGCGAGCGACTCCGGTGTCGCCGACTGCCCAAGGATGGCTTGCGCGACGTCGCCGGGCAGGATTTGGGTGCCGGCGAAGATCAGGACCGAGACGGCCAACAGCAGGAGGATGCCCAGCGCAATGCGCTGGGCCACCAGTTTCACGATGGGTGAGGACATATCCGCAAGGCCGGGCTCAGGCTTCGAGCCAGCACTTTGCCAGAGCATACCCGTTCATCAGTTCCTGATGCGGATCGTCGACCCAGCCGGCGACCTTGGCGCCCGTCGCGTCGATGAACTGATTGAACATCGGCAGGATCAGGCCACCTTCGTCGCGCACCATGACGCCCATGTCGTGGTACATTGCCTTGCGCTTGGCCTCGTCGAGCTCGGCGCGGGCCGCCAGCACCATCTTGTCGAAATCCGGACGCTTGAAACGTGTGTCGTTCCAGTCGGCCGTCGACAGATAGGCGGTCGAATACATCTGGTCCTGCGTCGAGCGGCCGCCCCAGTAAGAGGCGCAGAAGGGCTGTTTGTTCCAGACTTCCGACCAGTAGCCGTCGCCCGGTTCGCGCTTGATCTCCAGCGTGATGCCTGCCTTCGCCGCGCTCTGCTGGAACAGCTGCGCCGCATCGACGGCGCCGGGGAAGGCGACATCCGATGTCCGGAGCAGGATGGCACCCTCATGGCCAGACTTCTTGTAGTGGAATTTGGCCTTGTCGGGATCGTATTTGCGCTGCTCGATCTCAGTGAAGAGCGGGTAAGAAGCATTGATCGGGAAGTCGTTGCCGAGCGAGCCATAGCCGCGCAGCACCTTGTCCAGCATTTCCTCGCGGTCGATCGCCAGCTTCAGCGCCATTCGCAAATCATTGTTGTCGAACGGCGCGGTGTTGCAGTGCATGATGAAAACGTAGTGGCCGGGTCCCGAATGGTTGCGGATAGTGACGCCGGGCAGACGCTTGATCAGGTCGACGATCTTCGGCTCGACGCGATTGATCATGTTGACCTGGCCGCCCTGCAGGGCGGCCGTACGCGCCGTGGCGTCGTTGATGACGATGATCTCGATCTGGTCGGCATGGCCCATCTTGTCGGCCTGCCAGTAATTGGCGAAGCGCTCGCCGCCATGGCGCACGCCGGGTTCGTTGGTGGTGATTTTATAGGGTCCGGCCGAGATGCCCGCATCGGGCTTGTCCTTGCCGCCATTGGGCTGGATGATCAAATGGTAGTCGCTGAGCAGATAGGGCAGGTCGGCATTGGCTTCCTTCAGGGTCAGCACGACTTCCTTGCCGCTGGCCTTGATGCTCTCGATGCCCTTCATGTAGCCGAGCGCGCCCGACTTCGATTTCTCGTCCGAATGGCGTTCGAGCGTGGCGGCCACGTCCTCGGCGGTCACCGTCTTGCCGTTGTGGAATTCGATGCCGTCGCGGATCTTCAGGGTCCATACCTTGGCGTCGTCCGACGAGCCGATCTCCTCAGCGATGCGGTTCTCGAGAGTGCCTTCCGGGGACAGCTCGACGATCAGTTCGCCCCACATCTTGCCGAAGGCGAACGGCACCTGGGTCATGAACAGGGCCGGATCGAGGCTGTTGGTGGACTCGCCGCCGACAAGGCCGGCCTTCAGCGTGCCGCCCTTGACCGGACCCGCGGCGTGCGCCGCACTTGAAAGCAGCGAGTTGGCGAAGGTCGCGGTGACGCCGAGCGCTGCCGCCCGGCCGAGAAAATCACGACGGCTCAGTTTGCCGGATGCGACGCGCCGGCTTAGAAATTCCAGTTCGTTCGACATGTTGAGTTCCTCACTCTGTGGTTCGACCTTGTGGCCGTTTTTTATGGTTTCTTCTGAGGAGAATAATGACCGCAACGGAAAGCTGTAAGCAAGGCCGAATGCGACATGCCGTGGCGTAAATCGTACGTCGCAATTGGACCAACCTCGATAAGCGCTCAAAGCAGAGCGCGCGGGATTGCCTCCTCGAAGTTGCGCTCGAAAATCAGGATTTCGCCTTCATAGGCTTCGATTCTGGCGCTAACCACGAAGTTTTGCGCGTCGGACCGCATCTCGGCGAAGGTTTCGGTGCGCACCGACCATCCATTTCGCGACAGCGTCTGCGTCCAATGTGTCTTGCCCGACGCTGACAGCGGATTGTCGGGATGGATCGCCCATGTCTCTCGCGCGATGCTGCCGTTGGCCAGGCCATGCTCCAGATCGCGCACCTCGCCGAAATCGTCGACGATGGAAAGCGTGGTTTTCCCGGTTTTTTCGTCGCGATCGACATGACGCTCGGAATTGGCGGCGCGGACCGTTTCGGTCGCCCAGGGCGTGGCTGCCTCGGGTGTGGGGAACGTGATTTCGTCGCCTTGCGCCGGCGGGCGCAACGGCAGCTTCAGCGTTGCCGCCGAAAGGTCGAGCCGGACCGGCTCCGGCGACGGCCAGATCATCGGCCAGTAGGCGTTCGAAACGGCAATACGCAGACGGTGACCGGCCGGCACGCGATAGGCGCATTGGTCTAGCACGACCCGCGCGCTGACGGTTTCGCCCGGCACCAGCGACTCGGGGAATTCGTGCGAGTCGCGATGCGTCAGGTTGAGCACGCCATAGGAGATCAACTCGGACGCGCCGTCGGGATGCACGTCACAAAGCCGAATGGCGATGTTCGCTTGCGGCCGGTCCGACGAAACCCTGACCAGCACTTCCGGCGCGCCGACAATGTCGATCGCCTCAGTTAGCACCGGCTGGTCGAAACACACCGACAGCACATCGTCGGGGCGCTGATCGCCAGGCAGTTCCGGGCCGAAGGTGAAGGGAAAATATTCGCCGCCGGCGAGACCGCAGCTTTGCGGTGAAGCGACGATGGCGGGCTTGCTGCCTTCGGGGATCAGCTCGACTTCCTGCGTCTTGATATCAGGCGACGGCCATTCCGATTCAGCCACCCAGCGGCCCGGCCGTTCGGGATGCCAGCGCGCGGGGCGGACGCTGTCCATGACATAGGCGCGGTAGGCGGGGTCGGCGTCGACGCCAGTGTCGACGCCTTTCAGCCAGCGGTCCCACCAGCGCAAGGCCTCCTGCAGGAAACCGATGCGCGGTTCAGGCGCGGCATAGTGCGGGTATTTGTGGATCCACGGGCCGACGATGCCTTTGACCGGCGCCTCGATATTGGCGGCGAGATGGGAAATGGTGTTGCGATAGCCGTCATGCCAGCCGCCGATCGACAGCACGGCGGCTTGGATGGCGGAATAGTCCTCGCAGATAGAGCCGCGCTTCCAGTAAGCGTCGCGGTACTGATGCTTCAGCCACAGCGGCGCCAGGAAGGGCTGGTTCTCCAGCCGGGTCAGCCACAGGTCGCGCCATCTGGTGTCGCCGGCCAGCAGTGGATCCGGCGGCCGCGAGGAATAGGACAGCATGGTCGAGGCCCAGCCGAAATTCTCGATCAGCAGGCAGCCGCCCTTGTAGTGGATGTCGTCGGCGTAGCGGTCGACGGTCGAGCACAGGCTGATGACTGCCTTCAGCGCCGGTGGCTGCTTGGCTGCCGTCTGCAGGCAGTTGAAGCCGCCCCAGGAGATGCCCATCATGCCGACATTGCCGTTGCACCAGGGCTGGGCAGCCGCCCACGCAATCACGTCGCAAGCATCCTGCAATTCCTGCTCGGAATATTCGTCGTCCATCAGCCCTTCGGAATCGCCATTGCCGCGCATGTCGACGCGGATCGAGGCGTAGCCGTGGCCGGCGAAATGGGGATGGGTCAGCTGGTCCCGATAAATCGTGCCGTCGCGCTTGCGGTAGGGCAAATGCTCGAGAATCGCCGGCACCGGATCGTCGGCAGCATCGGCCGGCATCCACACCCGCGCCGACAGCCGGCAGCCATCCGGCATGACGATCCCCATGTCCGGAAACTCAACGACCTTGCGGGGAAATTCAGTGACGGTTTTCATGCGGGGCTCCTGGCTGACTGTATGATGGAGCCCGACCCTGCCGCGTCGTGGGCCAGCCAACGAATTCGGCTGGTCAATCCGCGTCAACTCAGCGGAATGTCGTTTTCGGCCTTGCTCGCCTGGTAGGCGCTGGACAGTTCGTCATAGCGCGCCGAGATATTCCCGATCCGCGTTTCCAGCCGCTGGCGCTCGGCCTCGGGCAGCGACCGCACCAGTTTGCGGATCGAAAAGCTCTTCCAGTAGGCATTCTCGGCATTGTAGCCGCCGGGGTCGAGGGTGAAGACCTCCTTCAGGATCTTCAGGTCATGCGGGATGGCGAAGCTGTCGCGCGAATCCTCGTGGCTGAACAGATAGTAGAAATTGTCGAAGCCGGTCCAGGTGATCGCCGACAGGCAGAGTGAGCAGGGCTCGTGCGTGGCGAGGAAGATCGCGTCCTTGGTATCGACGCGCTCGGCCTTCGGCATTTCGTAGAACCGCTTCAGGCAATGCACTTCACCGTGCCAGAGTGGGTTCTCCGTCTCGTTGTTGGTCTCCGCGAGCACCAGCGAGCGGTCGTCCTTTCTCAGGATCGCCGCGCCAAACAGCTTGTTGCCATGGGCGACGCCTTCGGCCGTCTTCGGCACGATGTCATACTCGATCACGTCGAGCAGTTGGTCGATCAGCGAGATGTCGGTCATCATGCGGTCCCGTCGGGGAGATCGATCTCGTAAGCGTGCGAGAAATGGCACTCTTCGAGATTGGAGCCGTCGCCACCGCAGTCGACGACGAGAAAATCCTGGGCCTCGCCGATCGGCGTCAGCACGCCGTGCCACCGATTGCGTGGGTAATTGACGCCTTGCCCAGGCGCGGTGATAAAGGCGTGCGGCTCACCCGGACCGTCGTCGCCATCATGGCAAACGATGACCAGGAATGGCCGGGGCGACAGCGGGATGAAAGCCTGGCTGCCGAACGGGTGACGCTCGACCATGGTGAGCTTCAGCGGAAAATCGTAAGGCGTGCCGCGCACCATGGAGATCAGCACGCGGGCATTCGATCCCTGTGCCTCGGCGGTGGCGAGGTCGTGGTAGCGTTCCGCTCTGCCGCCATTGATCGGGTAGTGGTTGTCGCCGCCCATATCGATGACGTCGCCGAACTCGGCGAAGTTTTCGCGGGTCAGCGGGCGCGCCACGATGCGGGTCATGGCGCGCGCCTCGCGACGCCGGCGCCGCCAAGCTTGGCATGCCGGTTGACGTCCTTGTAGAGCAGGTAGCGGAACTGGCCTGGACCGCCGGCATAGCAGGCCTGCGGGCAGAAGGCGCGCAGCCACATATAGTCGCCGGCCTCGACCTCGACCCAGTCCTGATTGAGGCGGTAGACCGCCTTGCCCTCCAGCACATAAAGACCGTGCTCCATGACATGGGTCTCGGCGAAGGGAATGACCGCGCCCGGCTCGAGCGTGACGACGGTGACATGCATGTCGTGGCGCATGTCGGCCGGGCCGACGAAGCGCGTCGTCGCCCATCTGCCTTCGGTGCCCGGCATCGGCGTGGGCGCGATGTCTCGTTCGTTGGCGAAGAAGGCTTGCGGAACTTCAATGCCTTCGACGGCGTCGTAAGCCTTGCGGATCCAATGAAAGCGGACGGCTGCACCGCTCTCATTGCGAACGGTCCATCCGCTGGCCGGCGGCAGGAAAGCAAAGCCGCCCGGCTGCAGGACATGTTTCTCGCCAGCCAACAAGACGGTCAGTTCGCCCTCGACCACGAACAAGGCGCCCTCGGCGCCGGCATCCGGTTCCGGCCGGTTGCTGCCGCCGCCGGGCGCGACCTCGACGATGTATTGCGAAAACGTCTCGGCAAAGCCCGACAGCGGGCGCGACAGCACCCAGACGCGGGTCCTGTCCCAGAACGGCAAGGCGCTGGTGACGATGTCCTGCATCACCCCCTTTGGAATCACGGCGTAGGCCTCGGTAAAGACGGCACGGCCGGTCAGCAGCTCGCTCTGGCCGGGGTGGCCGCCATGCGGCGCGTAATAGGTTCGGTTGGCCATTTTCATATCCATCAGTTCAAAGCCTGTTGCGGAAGCCAAGGCGTATTGCGGCTATTGCGGAAGCATGTCCTTGAGGCGGAGCAGTGCGATGCGCTCGACCTGTTTGCAGGCGGTTTCGAATTCAACGCCGCGGCTGTTGCCAATGCGCGCCTCGACCTCCGCCAGGATGTCCGCCTTGGTCCTGCCTTTCACCGCGATGATGAAGGGGAAGCCGAAACGGGTGACGTAGGCGGCATTGAGCTTCGAGAACAGCTCGCGCTCCTTGTCGGTCAGCGCGTCGAGCCCGGCGGAAGCCTGTTCTCTGGCCGATTCCGCTGTCAGCCTTTTGGCCTGAGCCAATTTGCCGGCAAGGTCGGGATGGGCGTTGAGCACGGAGAGCCGCTCGGCCTCGCTGGCCGCGCGAAAGACCCGGCACAGCGCATTTTGGAGGCCGCCGGCACTGTCATGCGCCGGGCCGAGTTCCAGTTCGTAGGCGCGCTCGGCGATCCACGGCGAATGCTCGAACACGCCGCCGAAGGCCTGGACGAAGGCCTCGAATTCCATTTTCGACGGCCGCAGCGCCGGTAGCCGGAACGGGTGGGTTTCGTGCCAGTGCCTGGCAATGTCGATGCGCCGCGCCAGCCAGACCTTGTCGTGCGATTTGACGTAGTCGACGAAGCGCTTCAGCGCCGCGACCCGGCCCGGCCGCCCGACAAGACGGCAGTGCAGGCCGATATTCATCATGCGCGGCCGTCCTGCCTCGCCCTCGGCATAGAGCGTGTCGAAACTGTCCCTGAGATAGGCGAAGAACTGGTCGCCCGAGTTGAAGCCCTGCGGCGTGGCGAAACGCATGTCGTTGGCGTCGAGCGTATAGGGAATAATGAGTTGCGGCTTTGTCGACCCGTCTCGCCCATCATGCTCGAACCAGTAAGGCAACTCGTCGTCATAGGTGTCCGACACATAGTCGAAGCCGCCTTCTTCCGCTGCCAACCGCACAGTGTTGATCGACGTGCGGCCGGTGTACCAGCCGGTCGGCCGCGCCCCTGTCACCTCGTAGTGCAGCTGGATCGCCGCTTCCATGTCGCGGCGCTCGTCCTCCGGCGCATGGTCGCGGTAGTCGATCCATTTCAGCCCGTGCGAGGCGATCTCCCAGCCGGCCTCCTGCATCGCCGCGACCTGGTCGGGCGAACGCGCCAGCGCTGTGGCGACGCCGTAGCAGGTGACCGGTACCTCAGCCTCGGTGAACAGGCGCAGCAATCGCCAGAAGCCGGCCCGGGCGCCATATTCGTAGATCGATTCCATGTTCCAGTGACGCTGGCCGGGCCAGGGCGCGGCGCCGACAATCTCGGACAGGAAGGCTTCCGAAGCCTTGTCCCCATGCAGGACGCAGTTCTCGCCGCCTTCCTCGTAATTGACGACGAACTGCACCGCCACATGCGCCCCGGCAGGCCATTTCGGATCCGGCGGATTGGCGCCGTAGCCGCGCATGTCTCGTTCGTAACGCATCGTCGCTCCTGCCGGATGGTGTGATCAGGATAGTCGAAAGGGCCGCTTGCGCATTCCCCCGAAAATTTTTGAAAGTGTTTTTGCAGCACTTCGCTCGACCAGGACTTATGCATTGCCTTTAATTGGCGCACAATTCGTCAAACATGTTCGACCGTACCGGAATGGGAGCAGCCAGTGGCGGAAACGTCGAAAGCCGAAGGCGGACGTCTGACGACCCATGTTCTCGACACCGCGACCGGCCGGCCTGCGGCAGGTTTGTCGATCGAGCTTTACAGCATCAACGGCGATATGCGGACGCATCTGAAGACGGCGATCACCAATATCGACGGCCGCTGTGACGCGCCGCTGCTTGCCGACGCGGAATTCCGCACCGGCGAATATGAACTGGTCTTCGCGGCCGGCGACTATCTGCGCCGGCAGGGGTTGAGGCTGCCGGAACCGGCCTTCCTCGACAGCGTGCCGATCCGCTTCGGCATGGCAGAGCCAGTGCACTATCATGTGCCGCTGCTCATATCGCCCTACGGCTATTCGACCTATCGAGGAAGCTGATACATGGCCGGGCTCAAGATACGCAATGAGATACGCTTCATCCTCAATGGCGAGCACGTTGCGCTGACCATGGTAGCGCCCGACGAGACCTTGCTCGACTGGCTGCGGCTCGAGCGCTCGCTGCGCGGCACCAAAGAAGGCTGCGCCGAGGGCGACTGCGGCGCTTGCACCGTGCTGGTCGGAAGGCTGTCAGGCGGCCGGCTGGTCTATGAAAGCGTCAATGCCTGCATCCGATTCCTTGGCTCGCTCGATGGCACGCATGTCGTGACCGTCGAACATCTGCGCGGCGACGGCGATAAACTGCATCCGGTGCAGCAGGCGATGGTCGATTTCCACGGCTCGCAATGCGGCTTCTGCACGCCGGGTTTCGTCATGTCGCTTTACGCGTTGTGGATGAGAGCGCCGGAGCCGTCGGATGCGGCCATCGAAAAGGCACTGCAGGGCAATCTTTGCCGCTGCACCGGGTACGAAGCGATCATACGGGCCGCCCGCGCCATCTCCAGCTATGGCAAGGCGGCAAAGGACCCGCTGGCAGCGGAGCGCAAGGCGATCGCCGAGAAGCTCGCGGCCATGAAAGACGGTGCGCGCATCGAGATCGGCGCCGGTAAGCAGCGGCTGGTCGTGCCCGCGAATATCGACGATCTCGCCGCCGTACTCGACAAGGAGCCGGGCGCCACCATTGTTGCCGGTTCGACCGATGTGGGCCTGTGGGTGACCAAGCACATGCGCGAGATCTCGCCGGCGATCTTCGTCGGCAATCTCGACGGGCTGTGCACGATTTCCGAGGACAAGGGCATCATCTCGATCGGCGCTGGTGTCACCTACACCGAGGCTTTCTCGACGCTGGCGAAACGCATCCCGGCGCTGGGCCCGCTGTTCGATCGCATTGGCGGCGACCAGGTGCGCAATATGGGCACCATAGGCGGCAATATCGCCAACGGCTCGCCGATCGGCGACACGCCGCCGCCGCTGATCGTTTTGGGTGCGCGGCTGACGCTGCGCCGCGGCAACAAGCGGAGGACGATCCCGCTTGAAGACTTCTTCATCGCCTATGGCAAGCAGGACCGGCAGCCGGGTGAATTCGTTGAGGCCGTGCACGTCCCGGTGCCTGCCAGGGACACGAAATTTGCCGTCTACAAGATCACCAAGCGCCGTGACGAGGACATCACCGCAGCACTCGGCGCGTTCCTGCTGACCCTGGCCAAGGACGGCACGGTGGCGGATATCCGCATCGCCTATGGCGGCATGGCGGCAACGCCGAAGCGGGCTTTCGGCGTGGAAAAGGCGCTGCTCGGCAGGCCTTGGACGGAGGCAACGGTCGAGGCGGCCATGGCCGAGTACGCCAAAGACTTCACCCCGCTGACCGACATGCGGGCGAGCGCCGAATACCGGGCACTGGCGGCTCGCAACCTGCTGCTGCGCTTCTTTGCCGAGACCAGTGGCACCAAGGCGCCGATCCAGCTTTCGCGGCACGAGGCGGCGTGATGACCACGCACGCTCCCAACCTCAAGGCGCAAAAAATCTCCGGTGGCGTTGCCACCAACCAGCGCCATGATTCCGCGCATAAGCACGTCCGCGGAACGGCCGTCTATATCGACGACATGCCGGAATCGGCCGGTACGCTGCATGGCTGCCTTGGGCTTTCGACGGCCACGCACGCCACCATCACCAGCATGGACCTGTCGGCGGTGCGCGCCGCGCCCGGCGTCGTCGACGTGCTGACGGCCAGCGACGTGCCGGGCGAAAACGATATTTCGCCGACCGGCCGTCACGACGAACCGGTGCTGGCCGACGGCAAGGTGCAGTTTTTCGGCCAGCCGATTTTCTGTGTCATCGCCGAAACCCGCGAGCAGGCACGCCGCGCCACGAGGCTGGCCAAGGTCGAATACAAGGAATTGCCCTTCGTCACCGACATCGACGTGCTTGATCCCCGCAAGGACAAGCTGGTCACGCCGCCGCTGACCCTGAGACGCGGCGATGCAACGGCTGCGATCAACGCGGCGCCGCGCCGGCTGAAGGGAAAAATGCGCATCGGCGGCCAGGACCATTTTTATCTCGAAGGCCAGATCGCCATGGCCATTCCCGGGGAGGATCAGGACGTCACCATCTATTCCTCGACCCAGCATCCGAGCGAAATCCAGCACATGGTCAGCCATGCGCTCGGCGTGCCGAGCCATGCCGTCACGGTCGAGATCCGCCGCATGGGTGGCGGCTTTGGCGGCAAGGAAACGCAAGGTAACCAGTTTGCCGCGCTCGCGGCGATTGCTGCGAAAAAACATCATCGCGCCGTCAAAATCCGGCCTGATCGTGACGACGACATGATCGCCACCGGCAAGCGCCACGACTTTCTGGTCGACTACGAGGTCGGCTTCGACGATGAGGGCAATATCCTCGGTGTCGATTTCATGTTTGCGGCGCGCTGCGGCTTCTCGGCGGACCTCTCAGGACCAGTGACCGACCGCGCGCTGTTCCATTGCGACAACACCTATTTCTGGCCGGCGGTTCATGCGCAATCGGCGCCGCTCTACACCAACACCGTGTCGAACACCGCCTTCCGCGGCTTTGGCGGTCCGCAAGGCATGGTCGGGGCCGAGCGCGTCATCGAAGAGGTCGCCTTTGCCGTCGGCAAGGACCCGCTCGAGATTCGTAAGAAGAACTTTTATGGCACGAGCGACCGCAACATCACGCCCTATCACCAGACGGTCGAGGACAACATCATCCGCCGCATCGTCGCCGAGCTGGAGGCAAGTTGCGATTATGCAAGGCGACGCCGCACCATTGAAGCCTTCAACGCCAACAGCCGCTTCATCAAGCGCGGGCTGGCGCTGACACCGGTCAAGTTCGGCATCTCGTTCACCGCTACGCATTACAACCAGGCCGGCGCGCTGGTGCATGTCTACACCGACGGTTCGGTGCATCTGAACCATGGCGGCACCGAAATGGGGC
This sequence comes from Mesorhizobium sp., assembly GCA_004020315.1. Lineage (GTDB taxonomy): Bacteria > Pseudomonadota > Alphaproteobacteria > Rhizobiales > Rhizobiaceae > Mesorhizobium. The sequence continues at coordinate 51,513 of SAQG01000029.1, read as the reverse complement.
AGGGCCTCTACGTCAAGGTGGCGCAGGTTGTGGCGGAAGAATTCCAGATCGACCTCGACCAGGTGAAGATCACCGCGACGACGACCGGCAAGGTGCCGAACACCTCGGCGACCGCCGCATCGTCCGGCTCCGACCTCAACGGCATGGCGGCGCAGAACGCAGCCCGGCAGATCAAGGAGCGGCTGACCAATTTCGCCGCCGAAAAATACCAGGTGCCGCGCGAACAGGTGCTATTCCTGCCCAACCGGGTTCGCATCGGCAACCAGGAAATCGCCTTCGCCGATCTCGTCAGGCAGGCCTACATGGCGCGTATCCAGCTTTCGGCGGCGGGCTTCTACAAGACGCCGAAAATCCACTGGGACCGCGACAAGGGCGAGGGTCGCCCCTTCTATTATTTCGCCTATGGCGCCGCGTGCTCGGAAGTCTCGGTCGACACACTGACCGGCGAGTATATGGTCGAGCGCACCGATATCCTGCACGAGACCGGCCGTTCGCTGAACCGCGCTATCGACCTCGGCCAGGTCGAGGGCGGCTTCATCCAGGGCATGGGCTGGCTGACGACGGAGGAACTTTGGTGGGACGACAAGGGCCGGCTGCGCACCCACGCGCCGTCGACCTACAAGATCCCGCTCGCTTCGGATCGGCCGAAAATCTTCAACGTGACGCTGGCCGATTGGCCGGAAGCGAGCGAGCCGACGGTGCACCGCTCCAAGGCGGTCGGCGAGCCGCCTCTCCCGCTCGGCATTTCGGTACTGCATGCGCTGTCGGATGCGGTGGCGAGCGTTGCCGACCACCGGATCTGCCCGCGCCTCGACCCACCGGCAACGCCGGAGCGAGTGCTGATGGCGATCGAACGGCTGAAGAGGGAAGCCGAGACCGGCAGGTGAATCCAGCCTTTGAAATCCCAGAATGCGTGCAATTCAGGCTGAAAACTCTATATTTCCCGATAGGGAATGCGAATGATGAACGCGAAAGTGCAAAGCCTGAAAGCTTTTCTTGCGCGCGCCGGCCGGGTCGCCCTGGTCGAAGTGGCGGCAACGAAAGGTTCGACGCCACGCGAGAAGGGCGCCTTCATGCTCGTCTCTGGCGCAGCAATTTTTGGCACGATCGGCGGCGGCCAACTCGAATACATGGCAATCGACAAGGCACGGCAGATGCTTTTCTCCCCCCTCGAGGGGGAGATGGCCGCGAAGCGGCCAGAGGGGGTCGTCTCAGAAGGCACCGCTAGAGCGTCGAGCACTGCCGCGGCGACCCCACCCGGCGGCTTCGCCGCCACCCTCCCCTCGAGGGGGAGGGATATCCGCGCCACGCTCGACATCCAGCTCGGGCCGGAAATCGGCCAGTGCTGCGGCGGCAGGGTTCAGGTTTTGATCCGGCTGGTCGACGCAGCGCTTGAAGCCGAACTGATTCAGGCGGCGGAAGCCGAGGAAGCGCAACTGCCGCATGTCTACATCTTTGGTGGTGGTCATGTCGGCCAGGCGCTGGCATCGGCGGTGGCCTTGCTGCCGGTACGTGCCGTCGTCGTGGAGACGCGGGCCGAGGCGCTGGAGGGCATGCCGGACACGGTCCAAACCAGCCTGACGCCGATGCCCGAGGCAATGGTGCGCGAGGCTCCGGCCGGGGCCGCCTTCGTCATCCTAACCCACGACCACGCGCTGGATTTCCTGATCGTTGCCGAGGCACTGAAACGCCGGGATGCCGCCTATGTCGGCATGATCGGTTCGAAGACCAAAAAGGCGACATTCAGGAACTGGTTCCTGAAGTCGGCAGACGGAAGCGAGGCGGAATTTGCCCGCCTCGTCTCGCCGATCGGCGCCGATGCGGTCAAGGACAAGCGTCCGCAAGTGATCGCGGCGCTTGCGGCGGCCGAGGTCATGACGGCGCTAGCCGCTCATGCTGGCGCGCGAGCCGCTCCACACCCCGTCCCTCGTGGCACCGCAATGGCGGGCTGACTGCTAATATTCCGCCGAGTTGCATTTTCGCGCAGGCGCGCTTCCATAGATTCCTGCTCAGATCGGCCGCTTCAGGCCCAGATGGTCGCGCAGCGTGGTGCCTTCATAGTCCTTGCGGAACAACCCGCGCCGCTGCAGCTCCGGCACGACGAGCGCGGCAAAGGCATCGAGTTCACCAGGAAAATAGGATGGCATGACGTTGAAGCCGTCTGCCGCGCCGCCCTCGAACCTCGCTTCGAGCTCATCGGCGATCTGGGCCGGCGTGCCGACGACGCGCCAGTGGCCGCGCGCGCCGGCGAAGTGACGCGCAAGCTGCCGGATGGAGAGGTTGTCCCGGCGCGACTGCTCGATAACGAGGGCTTGCCGGCTCTGCATGCCTTCGCTGGGCGGCAGCTCCGGCAGCGGCCCGTCGATGGGATAGCGCCACAGATCGGAAATGCTGAGATAGCTGGACAGCAGCGCCACGCCGACATCGTCGGGGATCAGCTCCTGCAATTCCTCGTATTTTTCCTGTGCTTCAGCCTCGGTTTCCGCCACGACCGGTGCGACGCCGGGCATGATCTTGATGTCATCAGGCTCGCGCCCATAGGCCGCCAGACGCCCCTTGAGATCGTCGTAGAAGGCCTTCGCCTCCTCGAATGTCTGCGCCGCCGTGAACACAACGTCAGCGGTCCGGGCGGCGAGATCCCTGCCCTCGTCCGATGCCCCGGCCTGAACCATGACGGGCGCGCCTTGCGGCGAGCGCGGCAGATCGAGCGGGTCGCGCACGGAGAAACTTCTGCCTTCGTGATTGAAGCCGCTGGTTTCCGCGCCGCGCCAGAGGCCGGCGACCACGGCAGCGAACTCACGCGCGCGCTCGTAGCGGTCGGCATGCGGGCGCAAGCCGGTCGAGCCGAAATTGGCGGCTTCGATGTGGCTGGCGGAGGTGACCAGGTTCCAGCCGGCGCGCCCGCCACTCAGATGGTCGAGCGACAAGAAGGTCCGCGCCAGCCCGTAAGGCTCGTTGTAGCTCGTCGATGCCGTGGATACGAGGCCGATGTGGCTGGTCTGGACCGCGAGTGCGGCAAGCAGGCTGATCGGCTCGAAACCGATCGAACGTGACGTCTGGCTGGCGATATTGACATTGGCCTCGCGTACGCCGGCGGCGTCCTCGCAAAACAGCATATCGAACTTCGCCGCTTCTGCCGTCCGCGCCAGCCGGATGTAATGATCGATGTCGACACCCGCCGTCGCATGCGCCTGCCGATGGCGCCAGGCGGCGATGTGGTGGCCTGTTGCCCACAGAAAGGCGCCGAGCTTCATCTGACGGGCGGTCATTGTCCCTCCTCCCCGGCAAGTCCGAGATGGGAGCGCAGCGTGGCATTGCGATAATCTTGCCGAACAAGGCCGCGACGGCGAAGCTCCGGCAGCACGAGGTCGACGAAATCGTCGAGCACAGACAGCACCGGCGGCATGAGTATGTTGAAACCGTCGCAGCTCTTCGATCGGAAGGACTCTTCGAGCTTGTCCGCGATCACGCCCGGCCTGCCGGCCATTTCAGCACCCGGCGCGACGTTCATCAGCACCGTTATCGCGTCTGGACTGCGTTCAAACGCAAGCGCGCGGCGCTTCAGATCGTCGGCCTTCGCGACCGATGGCTCGTCCAGCAGGATGACGTCGGCCACGCGGGCACCAATATCCATGTTGGGCTCCGACAGGCCTGATATGACGAGCGCAGGCATATCCTGCGGCGAGCGTGCAACATTCAGCGGCCCGCGCACGGAGAAAAACTCGCCCTTGTGGTCGAGCAGATGCATCTTTTTAGGGTCGAAGAAGCGGCCGCCACGCTTGTCGAACAGCAGCGCGTCCGCATCCCAGCCGCGCCACAAGCCCTGCACAATCCCGATGAATTCTTCCGCACGACGGCGGAAATCACCGCGGGAAAAACCCTCTGGCCGGCTGAAATTGGCTGCCTCGCGCGGATCGGGGACCATGCTTGCGTGCCAGCCGGCACGGCCATGGCTGATGACGTCGATGCGAAACGGCGCGCCAGATTGTAGGGCTGGTGGGCGACCGTCGACGCTGCGGCGACGAGGCCGATCCGGCTGGTTACCGTCGCCAGCGCCGCCAGCAGGGTTGTCGCTTCGAAGGGCACTTGCCGGTGCGGTGCGCCGCCGCCTGCAGCCGGCGCGGAATCGGCGAGCAACACCATGTCCAGCCCGGCTGCTTCGGCCTTTTGCACGAGCCGCGCCAGAAGACCGAAATCCGGACCGGCGTCGGACGGATGGGAAGGAGCGGTTTCCGGAGACAGTGAAACGGCAAGATGCATTTTGGCGCCGCCGGCCATCGGTCTTTCCTAGCGAGTGAGATTCCTCAGGAACTATCTTCGGCGGCTGTACGGAAAGCAACCGGCCAGCCGGCGATCATTTGCCGGCCAGAATATCCTTGATCAGCCGTTGGCAACGCTCGGCCATGAAGTCGAGCAGCAGCCGCACCTTCGGGTCTTGCAGCTTCTTGTGCGGGTAGACGGCGGCGAACTGCACCGGTGTCGGCGGCGTGTCGGGCAGGATCACCTTCAGTCGCCGGTCGCGGATGAACGGCTCGACCTCGAAGCGCGGCTTGTTGATGATGCCGCGGCCCGACAGTGCCCAGCCAGTCAGCACGTCGCCATCGTCGGTGTCATAGGGCCCGTGCACTTCGAACTTTCGCGGGCCGTCCGCCATCTGCAGCGTCCAGACGTATTCGCGTGCGCCGGAATAGCGCAGCATCAGGCAATCGTGCTTCTTGCCGATCAGTTCCTGCGGTTCGCTCGGCTCGCCGCGTGCCTCCAGATATTTCGGCGCCGCCACCAGCACCCGCTCGCATTCCATGATGCCGCGCATCCTGAGGCTGGAATCCTCAATGATGCCCAGCCGGAAGGCAACGTCGATGCCTTCCTTCATGATGTCGACATTGTGGTCTGAAAGCCTTAGCCGCACCTCGATGTCAGGATATTTGTCGTGAAAATCGGGGATGCCCGACGCCACCAGCCGCCGGCCAAGCCCGAGCGGCGCTGTCACCTTGATGGTGCCGCGCGGCTGGCCGGACAGGGCGCTGACCGCGGCTTCCGCCTCGGTGACCGCCTCAAGCACCTGCTTGGCGCCGGAGTAGAACACCGTGCCGTGCTCGGTCGGCATCAATTGCCGCGTCGTGCGGTTGAACAGCCTGACACCAAGATGTTTTTCGAGCTCCTTGATGCGGTTGGAGGCGACCGCCGGCGAAATGCGCATGTCGCGGCCCGCCGCCGACAGATTGCCGAGCTCGACGACGCGGACGAAAACGGCGATGTTGTCGAGATAGGCCATGCGGATTCGTGGCTCTCATGCAGCTGCGTGTGATCAGCCTAGTATTTTCCAATTTTTTTTGAAAGTCATCGTGCAGCTCGGCCCTTTCCGTTTGCGCTCCAGTCCGTAAAGTCACCCGATCGGCAGGGACGACTTTTCAATGATGGATTTCGCGATTTTCTGGGACTGGCTGAGTTTCGCCGTGCGCTGGCTGCATGTCGTTACCAGCATAGCCTGGATCGGCTCGTCCTTCTATTTCGTCGCGCTCGATCTTGGCTTGCGCCAGCGACCGGGAATGCCTGTCGGCGCCTTTGGCGAGGAATGGCAGGTGCATGGCGGCGGCTTCTACCACATCCAGAAATATCTGGTGGCGCCGGCCGAAATGCCCGAGCACCTGACTTGGTTCAAATGGGAATCCTATGCCACCTGGCTGTCGGGCTTTGCCATGCTATGCGTGGTCTACTATGCCGGGGCGGACCTGTTCCTGATCGATCCCAATGTGCTCGCCATGTCGGTGCCTACAGGCATCTTGCTGTCACTGGCGACAATCGGCGTCGGCTGGGTGGTCTACGATCTCTTATGCCGTTCGCCGCTCGGCAACAGCGATACCGGACTGATGCTGGTGCTCTATGGCGTCCTGGTGTTCATCGCCTGGGGTCTCACCCATCTGTTCACCGGCCGCGCCGCATTCCTGCATCTTGGCGCCATCACTGCGACGATCATGTCGGCCAACGTCTTCATGGTCATCATCCCCAACCAGAAGATCGTCGTCGCCGACCTCATCGCCGGCCGCAAGCCCGACCCGAAATACGGCAAGATCGCCAAGCAGCGCTCGCTGCACAACAATTATCTGACGCTGCCCGTTCTGTTCCTGATGCTGTCGAACCACTATCCACTGGCCTTCGGCACTGAATTCAACTGGGTGATCGCCTCGCTGGTGTTCGCCATAGGCGTGCTGATCCGGCACTATTTCAACACCATGCATGCGCGCAAGGGCGACCCGACCTGGACCTGGCTGGCGGCCGCCGTCCTGTTCGTCGTCATCATCTGGCTGTCAACGGTGCCGAAAGTGCTGACCGGGGAGGTCAAGGCCTCATCGGCGGCACAAGTCTACGTCGCCTCGGCGCATTTTCCCGCGGTGCGCGACACGGTGCTTGGCCGTTGCTCGATGTGCCATGCGCAGGAGCCGTCCTACGAGGGCATCTATCACGCGCCGAAAGGTGTGATGCTCGACACCGACGCCGGTATCGCCGAGCAGGCCCGCGAGATCTACCTGCAGGCCGGCCGCAGCCACGCGATGCCGCCCGCCAATGTCACCCACATCACCGACCAGGAGCGGGCACTGCTGGTGGCATGGTTCGAGGGGGCAGGGAAATAAGCATGACCAGCACACTCCTGCGCGGCCGCACGCTGTCCTTCCTGCGCTGGCCTGAGACCGTCGACGACCATTCCGCCTGGCGCTACGAAGACGATGGCGGCCTGCTGCTCCGCGACGGCAGCATCGTTGCCGCTGGCGCCTATGCTGACGTCGAGAAAAAGGCTGATGAAGGCGCAAAAAAGATCGACCACCGCCCGCATCTGCTGCTGCCTGGCTTCATCGACGCGCATGCGCATTTTCCGCAGATGCAGGTCATCGCATCCTACGGCGCCGAGCTGCTCGACTGGCTGAACACTTACACTTTTCCCGAGGAAACCAAATTCCAGAACGCCCAGCATGGCCGCCGCATCGCCAGGCTGTTTCTCGACGAGATGCTGCGCCACGGCACGACGACGGTCGCCGCCTATTGCTCAGTGCACAAGGAATCGGCCGAAGCATTCTTTACCGAGTCGCATGACCGCAACATGCTGAATATCGCCGGCAAGGTGATGATGGACGGCAACGCGCCGGCGGGTGTGCTCGACACGCCGCAATCGGGCTATGACGACAGCAAGGCACTGATCGCCGAGTGGCACGGCAAGGGGCGCCAGCACTATGCCATCACGCCGCGCTTTGCCATCACCTCTTCCCCCGAGCAGTTGGAAATGGCGGGCGCGCTCTACCGCGAATATCCCGATCTGCATGTGCAGACGCATCTGTCGGAAAACCACGCCGAGATTGCCTTTACGCTGCAACTCTACCCGCAGGCACGCGACTATACCGATGTCTACGAGCGTTACGGGCTGCTCGGGCGCAAAAGCCTGCTCGGCCACTGCATCCATCTGTCGGAACGCGAGGCGGATGTGCTCTCGGATACCGGCTCCGTGGCGGTGTTCTGCCCGACCTCGAACCTGTTCCTCGGCTCAGGCCTGTTCGATTATCAGCGCTACCGCACGCGTGACAAAGCTCTCCGCATCGCCGCCGCCACCGATGTCGGCGGCGGCACCAACTACTCGATGCTGCGCACCATGGATGAGGGCTACAAGATCATCGCGCTGAACGGCGAGAAGCTAAACCCGTTCCAGTCGTTCTGGCAGATCACCCGCGGCAATGCCGAGGTGCTGTCGGTCGTAGAAAAAATCGGCACGCTGGACCAAGGCAGCGATGCCGATATCGTCGTCCTCGACGCCCGCGCCACGCCGGCCATGCGGCTGCGGATGGAGACGGCGGACACGCTGGCGGAGGAGTTGTTTCTGCTGCAGACGCTGGGCGATGACCGCGCCGTGCGCGAGGTTTATGTCGCCGGACGGGCGGCCAAGACGGATATGGCGGTTTAGCCGTCATATGCCCGAGACTTGACCAAGCGGCAGCCATCGGTCAAAGCGTGCGAGTTGACAGGGGAACGACATGGCTCTTGCGGACGACATCGCTCTGATCCAGAAACAGGAAGCCGCGCTCGTCTTCCCCGCCTTCGATGAGGCTATCGCCTTCCAGATCGGCTCCGCGATCCGCGACCGGGCTCTGAAGGAAAACCTGCCGATCATCATCGATATCAGAACCTTCGACCGGCCGCTGTTCTACGCCGCAATGCCGGGCTCGAACGCTTCCAATCCGGATTGGGCGCGGCGCAAGATCAACGTCGTGCGGCGGTTTTTGAAAAGCACTTACCGCATGGTGCTGGAGCAGCAGCGTCCCGACCGCAGCTTCAAGCCGGGCGAGGGGCTCGACATATCAGACTACGTGCTGGCCGGCGGTGGCTTTCCAGTCACGGTCAGGGGCGCCGGTGTGATCGGCGTGATCGCGGTCTCGGGGCTGCCGGAACGCGAGGATCACGGCGTCGTCGTCGATGCGCTGTGCAGCCATCTGGGCGTCGACGGGCGCGAGTTGGCGCTGCCGCCGGAAGCAAAATGACTGAGATCGATCCCAAGACCTTCCTCACCTCGATCTTCAATGCCGCCGTTGCCGCTGCCGATCCCCAGAGGACCATCAGGGATCATCTGCCGGCAACGCCGAAAGGGCGCACCATCGTCATTGGTGCAGGCAAAGGCTCGGCGCAGATGGCGGCGGCTTTCGAAAAAGTGTGGGACGGACCGATCGAAGGGCTGGTCGTTACCCGCTACGGCTATGGCGCGACTTGTCAGCGCATCGAGATCATCGAAGCGGCGCACCCGGTGCCGGACGCCGCGGGGCTCGAAGCCTCGCGCCGGCTACTCGAAAAGGTGCAGGGGCTGACCGCGGATGATCTGGTTGTGGCGCTCATTTCCGGCGGTGGTTCGGCGCTGCTGCCGTCGCCCGCTGAAGGTCTGACTCTGGCCGACGAGATCGCCGTCAACGAGGCGCTGCTCGCCTCCGGCGCGCCGATCGCGGCCATGAACACCATCCGCAAGCATATTTCCACGATCAAGGGCGGCAGGCTGGCGGCAGCAGCCTATCCCGCCAAGGTGGTGTCCCTGGTCGTCTCCGACATTCCCGGCGACAATCCGGCGCTGGTCGCTTCCGGCCCGACCGTTCCCGATTCCGGCAGCCGCGAAGACGCATTGGCGTCGATCGCCGCCTATGACATGAAACTGCCGGCGTCGGTGATGGCGCATATCAATTCGCCGGCCGCAGATGCGCCGCGCGCCGACGATCCGCGTTTTTCGCGCAACGAAGTGCATCTGATCGCCTCGGCCGGCGTGTCGCTGGAGGCGGCTGCGGCGGAAGCCAGGCGGCAAGGTATCGAGGCGGTCATCCTTTCCGATTCCATCGAGGGCGAGGCGCGCGAGGTCGGCGGTGTCCACGCAGCGATCGCGCGTGAGGTAGCGACTCGCAACCGGCCATTCCGGAAGCCGGTGCTGATCCTTTCGGGCGGCGAAACCACGGTGACTTTGCGGGCAAAGGGCAAGGGCGGCCGCAACAGCGAGTTCCTGCTTGCCTTCGCCATCGGTATCAGCGGCGCGCAAGGTATCCATGCGCTGGCTGCCGACACCGACGGCATCGATGGTTCGGAAGAAAATGCCGGCGCCTTTGCCGACGGTTCGACGGTTTCGCGGATGCGGGCGGCCGGCGTCGATGCCAAGGCGATGCTTGCCGGCAACAATGCCTGGACGGCATTCAACGCCGTCGGCGATCTCTTCGTGCCCGGCCCGACCGGGACGAACGTCAATGATCTCCGGGCGATATTGATCAGATAGGTTCAGGCCGCCATCAGCTTTTTCACCGCCTTCATGTCCTGCAGGAACCGCTCGCGTTCGGCCTGTTTGTCCGCCGGCTCGCGAATACGCAGAATGAAGGACGGGTGGATGGTGACGAACACACGCAAGCCATCATCCCGCTCCACGACCGTGCCGCGCATCTTCATGATCGGCACGACCTTGCCGAGCAGTGACTGCGCCGCCGTTGCGCCGAGCGCCACAGCGAGATTGGGCTTGATCAGGTCTAGCTCCTTGTCGAGCCACCAGCGGCAGGCTTGCACCTCGCCGGCATTCGGCTTGGAGTGGATGCGCCGCTTGCCGCGCGGCTCGAATTTGAAATGCTTGACCGCATTGGTGACATAGACTTTCAGCCGGTCGACGCTGGCGTCATCCAGAATGGCGTCGAAGACCTTGCCTGCCGGCCCGACGAAAGGTTTGCCGGCCAGATCCTCCTGGTCGCCCGGCTGTTCACCGACGAAAACGACCTTGGCCTTGTCAGGCCCTTCACCGAACACGGTCTGCGTTGCGTTGCGCCAAAGCGGGCAGCGACGGCAGGCTTTCGCCACTTCGCTGAGTTCGGGAATGGTGCTTGCGCCATCGTCTTCCGCTGTCTCAGGCAATTCAGGCTTGGGCCAGCGTCTTGCCTGCACCTTGGCGTGGTGTGGACTGGGATTTGTCTGCATCCTGGCGATCATGGCTGGTGCGGCCTTGTCCGCTGCTGCGATCAGATGCGGAATGAGCGAAGTCCCCGAAAGGTTCCTTCACATTGGCCCGGTCGGCATAGCCGGGCGAATTGACCGGCGATGCGATGCCTCACACCTCATGCAGATAGAGGTGATAATCCAGTTCGCTGACCGTGCGCGCCACGCGCAGATATTCGGATTGCTTGATCGCCACGAATGTCCGGTGCAGGTCTTCCCCCAGCGCCCCTTTCAGGAATGTCGAGGCCCTTGCCGCCTCGATCGCCGCACGCCAGTCCACTGGCATTGTCGTCCGTGTCACGGCTGATTCGTAGCCATTGCCGGTGGTTTCGGGGCCGGGATCGAGGCCTTCGTCGAGACCCTTGGTGATGCCGGCCAGCACAGTTGCCGCGACCAGATAGGGGTTGGCGTCGACGCCCGACGGCCGGTGCTCGATGCGCCGGTTTTTCGCATCACCCGCCGGCACGCGCAGCGCCACCGAGCGGTTGTTGACGCCCCAGGTCGGCGCCACCGGGGCATAGGATTGCGAGACGAAGCGCCGCCATGAATTGGCGTGCGGCGCAAACACCAGCATCGATTCGGCCATGGTCTGGATGAGGCCGCCCAGGCCGCGCAGCAGTGGCAAGGACCAAGTCTCCCCGCTGGCCTCAGTGAAGACGTTCTTGCCGGCCTCGTCCTGCAGCGAGACATGGAAATGCATGCCGGAGCCGGCATATTTCTCGATCGGCTTGGCCATGAAGCAAGCGGTGACGCCGTGGCGGCGCGCCTGTGCCCGCACCAGCCGCTTCAGCATGACGAGGTCGTCGGCCGCCCGCATCACATCGTTGCGGTAGTTCAGCGTCAGTTCGTACTGGCCGGGCGCGTATTCGGAAATGACCGTCTCGGCTGGGATGCCTTGCACCTTGGCCGCGGCATAAATGTCGGAAAACAGCGGCTCCATGCCGTGCAGATGGTCGACGGAATAGACCTCGGTCTTGGCCGAGCGGCGGCCGTCGAGCACCGCGCGCGCCGGCTGCACCTTGCCGTCGGCGTCGCGATCATTGGCGAGCAAGAAGAATTCGAGCTCGAAGGCGCCGGCCGGATGCAAACCCTTGGCTGCCAGTATCTCCACCTGACGGGCTAGCGCCAGTCGCGGGTCGGAGGACATGGGCTGACCATCGAGATGATACATCGCCATCAGCACCTGGCCGCGCGGCGGCTGTGTGCCGAACAGCGGCACCAGCGTACCGGGAATCGGCCATGCTCTGAGATCGCCGTCGCCGGTCGTCCAGATCAGCCCGGTCTCATGAACGTCCTCGCCGGTGATGTCGAGGCCGAGGATCGAGATCGGCATGTGCCGGCCGCCCTCGAAGATACTCATCAATTCGTGCCGGCGCACGATCTTGCCACGCCCGACGCCATTGGCGTCGGTCAGCACGATATCGAACGCTTCGATTTCGGGATGGGCGTCGAGAAAGGTTTGCGCCTCGGCGGGCGTCGAGCCCGAAGGTGATGTCATAATGGCGTTCAAAATTTGTTTGTGGGCTTCTCTCATACGCAAGCTTGTCTCATGCCGCGAGGCTTGCCGCAACCGCGCCGAAGGCTGTGATCAGGCGGTTCACCTGAGCAGCGCTGGTCGCCGGCGAGATCAGCATCATATTGTGGAACGGCGCGATCAGCACGCCGCGATTGACCAGCGCGACATGGATAGCCGCTTCAAGCTCAGGTGCGTGCGCTGTTTCCGCCTCGCCGCCATTCCTCAGCGGGCCGGGCGCGCAGATGAACTCGACGCGGGCGCCGACTCGGGCAACGTGCCAAGGCAGGCGGTAACGGTCGATGACGGCGGTCAGCCCGGCGTCGAGCCGCCGCGCCAGGTGGTCCATATGGTTGTAATTCTCCTCGGTCATCACGTCTTCGAGCGTGGCGCGCATTGCCGCGAATTGCAGCGGATTGGCCGACAGCGTCGTACCCATGCCGGAATAGCCTGGTTCCTTGGTGCTGATATAGTCGGCATAGCGGATAGCGACGTCTTCGCTCATCCCCCACACGCTGGCCGGCACGCCGCCGGCGATCGGCTTGCCGAGCACGAACAAGTCCGGCTCCAAGCCGTGTTTCCTGATGTAGCCGCCCGGACCGGTCGAGATCGTATGCGTCTCGTCGATCAGCAGCAGGGTGCCGGCCGCGCGGCTGAGACGCCGCAACGCGTCGTGGAAGCCGGGGTCGGGCAGCACCATGCAGGAATTGGTCAGCACCGGCTCCGTGATGACGCAGGCAACTCGCCTGTCCTTGAGCACTCGCTCAAGCGCCGGCACATCGTTGAACTCGATGACATCCGTTGCCTGGGTCAGGTCGCGGAATTCGCCGGCCAGTCCCGGCCGGTTGGCCGGTCTGCCATCGACCAGCCGCACCATCGTCTCGTCGACCGAGCCGTGATAGCAGCCGTTGAAGACCAGGATCTTTTCCCGGCCGGTGATGGCACGGGCGACGCGCAGCGCAAAGCGGTTGGCATCGGTCGCCGTGGTCGCGATCTGCCAGAACGGCAGGCCGAAGCGCTGTTGCAGCAGCGGGCCGATGGCGAGTGCGTTTTCCGAAGGCAGCATGTAGGTCAGGCCGCGTCCGGCCTGCCGACGGATGGCGCGGGCGACCGGTGGTGGCGAGTGGCCGAACATCGAGCCGGTGTCGCCGAGGCAGAAATCGTCGAGCCGGTTGCCGTCGATATCGGTGATGATGGCGCCTCTGGCGCTGTCGACCAGGATCGGGAACGGCGTCGGCCAGTCTTTCATCCAGTGCATCGGCACGCCATCGAAGAAGCCCGGCAGGCCATTGCCGACCATGGCTGCCGATTTCGGTCGCTCCTTGCGGAAGGCTTCGGCCTCAGTCCTGCGCAGATCGGCGATGCGGGCAGTGCTGATGCCACCGATGGACGTCTTTGAATGGTCGATTGTATGCATGAATGCCCCTCTCATACGTCACTCTAGCCAATCGACGTCCGGAACCGCAATTGGCCGTGCGGCTGCCCTGCATTGGTTCAGCGGCCACGGTGAGAAGAACTGACGCTTGACCTCAGGGCATCCTCCAGCATCAATGCGAATAGGGTTTGTGGCTTTGGGGGAAGAGATGCGGACGATCTTCGGTGTGACGACGTTGCTGTTGTCGGCCGGCTCGGCGTTCGCCACCGGCGGCATCTGGTGCTCGGCCGAGGATGCAGCGGTGAAATTCCAAGTCGAAGCCGGCGTCACCAGAGGCATGGGCGGTCCAACGTTCAATTTTCGCGGCGACCTCGAAATTCTCGGCAGGCCCGTTGGCGACGATCTGCGCAAGACAGTGTTCGAGGATTCCAACCTCACCCAATATTGGCTCGACGGCAAGGAATTGCGGCTGCTCGTCTATCGCGAGCACGAGGTCGCAAACACCTACAGTTCTGTCGAACTGACGATCGTGACCAAGGCCAGCGAAGAAGGCACCTATGACGGGCGCTATTCGCTCGCAATCTATGAGGGCACGGCTGACACTGGCGGCGACGGCATGCCTGCCGCGTTGACCGACAAAGTCTCCTGCGGGGCCGAGTAGAGAACTCCCGGTTATGCGGAAATATCGATGACGCCGCAGTCGCCGGCAGCGCTGCCGAAGGCGACGCGGCGCTCTTCCTTGTCCCACATCATCGAGGTGATGGCGCCCTTGCCCGGCCGGCGCAGCAGCACCTCCTTGGCGTCAGCGAAACGCACCGCCATCACCATGCCGTCGTCATAGCCGACGGCGACGACATCCTGGCTTGGATGGCAGGCGACCGAGGTCACCATGGCGTTGCCGCGCGTGCCGAGTTCCAGCGGCGCCTTGCCCATAGGCCCGTCCTTGCCCGAAAAAGGCCAGACGATCGCCGCCGGCGCACCGGAACTGGCCAGCCATTTTCCCTTGGCGCTCCACGACAGGCTTTTGACTTTACCGGGATAGCCGCTCATGCGCATGTGCTTGCCGTCGGCCAGCTTCCAGCCATGCAGCGCGTTCTCCTGCATGGTGGTGACGAGGAAGGCGCCGTCCGGCGAGAAGGTGATGCCGGTATGGGCGCCGGCCCATTCCAGCTCGACTGGCTTGCCGTCGGCCGCCGGGAAATGCAGCGTCGCGCCATTGTAGCGGGCGACGCCGAAGCGCATGCCCTTGGGCGAGAACGCCAGCCCCTCGACCGAACGCGGGTGCAAGAATTCCTTGGTCTTGCCGTCGGCGAAACGCACATACGCGGTCTTGCCCGAGGCATAGGCGATGGCGCCTTGTGGTCCAGCCGCAACGCTGGTGATCCATTTTTTGCCGGCGCTTGCCAGTTCTGCTGCATTGCCGCCCGCGGTAGTCGAAAAAATCTTGCCATCCTCGCCGCCGGTGATCAGCCGGTCGTTGGCCGCATCGTAGACTGCGGCGAGCAGGCCGTCATTGGCCTGCACCGTCTTGTGACCATGATCGAGCCGGTGGACGGCACCGTCGGCCAGCGCAAAATGCGGCACGTCGCCGAGGAAGACGGCGGCGATGCAATGTCCCTGGAGATCAAGCGGGGCGACTGTCGGCATGAGAGACTATTCCATTAGAGATTTCCGCTGCCTCACCCTTACCCCCTCCCCGTAAGCGTGGGGAAGGGGTCACCAGCGTCGGAGCTTCGCCTTCTCCCCGTTCTTCACGGGGAGAAGGTGGCGGCAGCCGGATGAGAGGCAGCGCTAACGCCGTAAATTTGACTTGGAAATCAAGCTGCCTGGCAGGCGTCGAAGCTCTTCTTCAGCCGCTCGGCGTCGAGTTCGCGGCCGATGAACACCAGCCGGCTCTCGTGCTTCTCGCCGTCCTTCCAGGCGCGCTGGTGGTCGCCCTCGATGATCATGTGCACGCCCTGGATGACGTAGCGCTCGTCATCGCCCTTGAGCGCAATGATGCCCTTCAGCCGCAGGATGTTCGGGCCTTCCATCTGGGTGATCTTCTCGATCCACGGGAAGAATTTCTTCGGGTCCATCTCACCGCCGCGCAGCGACACCGACTGCACCGTCACGTCATGGATATCGGAGGGGTGCGCGTGATGATGGTGATCGTGCCCGTCATGATCATGGTGATGATGCCCGTCATGGTCATGATGGTCGTGGCCATGGTCGTCATGCGCCTCTAGGAAATGGGGATCGTTCTCCAGCGCCCGGGACAGATCGAAGGCGCCGCGGTCGAGCACTTCAGACAGCGCCAGGCCGGCGCGGGTGGTGCGATGGATTCTTGCCGCCGGGTTGATCGCGCGGATCGTCGCCTCGACCTTGCTCAGTTCCTCCGGCGTGACGAGATCGGTCTTGTTGAGCACGACGACATCGGCAAATGCGATCTGGTCCTCGGCTTCGCGGGAATCCTTCAGCCGCAACGGCAGGTGCTTGGCGTCGACCAGCGCCACCACCGCGTCGAGCCTGGTCTTGGAGCGCACGTCGTCGTCCATGAAGAAGGTCTGCGCCACCGGCACCGGATCGGCGAGGCCGGTCGTTTCGATCACGATGGCGTCGAAGCGGCCTGGCCGGCGCATCAGGCCCTCGACGACGCGGATCAAGTCGCCGCGCACCGTGCAGCAGACGCAGCCATTGTTCATCTCGTAGATTTCCTCGTCGGATTCCACGATCAGCTCGTTATCGATGCCGATCTCGCCGAATTCATTGACGATGACGGCGTAGCGCTTGCCGTGGTTTTCCGAAAGGATGCGGTTGAGCAGCGTCGTCTTGCCGGCGCCGAGATAGCCGGTGAGAACGGTTACGGGGATCTGCGTCGTCTGTGCATCGTTCATGTTGGGCCTCGAAAAGGATTGTCGGCTCCATATAGGATGTGCGCCGTGCTTTTGCACGCGGCAAACCGATGGGCCAAACAGGTCGCCAACATTGCCTGACTTTCCCAACATTGCCGGGATTTCATTGGCGCTGGCTGGTCTCACTGCCTAGATAAGAACAAGGCAGCTTGCTCGAAAGAACCAAAAGAGGCGCCGGATGTCCTACAAATCGTCCTCCTTGCCGTTGAGCCGGCGTCAGGCGCTCGGCCTCATTGCCGTCAGCGCGGGCGGCGGCGTCTTTCTGCCGGGCATCGCGCTGGCTCAGCAGGCTTCGCCCTATGCCGGGCTTGCCCTGTTCGATGGCGGTGCCGGCGTCTGCGCGATCACGCCGGAAGCGACCGAGGGACCGTTTTATTTCGACCCGAAGCTCGAGCGCGCCGATATCACCGAGGGCAAGGCGGGCATTGCCCTCAATGTGCGCCTGCAGGTGGTCGACGCGGGCTGCCGGCCGCTTGCCAGCGCGCGTGTCGACATCTGGCATTGCGACGCGCAAGGACATTATTCGGGCTATCCGGGACAAGGCGACGGCCAGGATGTCGATACGTCAGGCCAGAGTTTTCTGCGCGGTTGGCAAAAGACCGATGACACCGGCATTGTCTCATTTGCCACCATTTATCCCGGCTGGTATCGCGGCCGCACCACCCACATCCACTTCAAGGTCTTCCCCGACGACAATTCGGTGATGACCGGCCAGCTGTTTTTCCCCGACAGCCTCAGCGAGCAGATATTCACCACTGTCACGCCTTACACCGACCGGTCCGGCAAGCGGGATACGTCGAACGCCAGGGACGGTATTGCGCGGCGCGCCGGGCCGCTGTCGCAGGCGGCGCTGCGTGAGGTGGCGGACGCCTACCAAGCCTTGATGATCGTCGCGGTAAAGGCTGATTGAGTCTCGTATCGCGTGTGCGGCGCTCCTCCTGAAAGCTTCCACCTGCACTGAAAAGTCGTTTGTCATCTAACTGAAATAAACATCTGGCATTAGCCACGGCGGACATCGCATTGCTTGCCGGCAAAGCTGTTTTGCAAAGCCGGATCTTTTGATCGTCGATTGCCAACTGGGCGGCTGCCTCTATGCTGTCCGTACCGGTTCGGCCGAAGAGGGATGACCATGGCCAAGGCGGACAAGACTGCGACAATGAGCCGGCTGCATTCGGCGGCGCGGTTGGCACGTACGGCACTGGCCGCGCGGCTTCTGGCGCACGGCTTCTATGCCGGCCAGGACCAGATCATGCTGGCGCTCGACCGTGAGGACGGGCAGACGCCCGGCAATCTTGCCGGTCGCCTCGGTGTGCGCCCGCCGACCATCACCAAGACCATCAACCGGCTGCAGGCGCAGGGTTTTCTGGAGAAACGCGCCTCCTCCGCCGATGCCCGCCAGGCCCATATCTTTCTGACCGACACTGGGCGTGAAATCATTCATGCCATCGAGAAGTCGGTGAAAAAGACCGAGAAGCAGGCGCTGAAGGGGCTCGATAAAAAGGACCAGAAGGCGCTGTTCAAGCTGCTCGCCCGCGTTGAGGCGAACCTCTCGAACGGAGAGATGGTTCTCGTCGACGATGAGATCGACGCCGACGAATGATCCGCGGCTGACGCCATCAGGCAGCGGCTGCTGACGATCCATGGATCAATGCCGACCAGCGGCCCGGCGTGACACCGAACGCCTTCTTGAAGTGCCTGCTGAAATGACTTTGGTCGCTGAAACCGGCCGCTATTGCGATCTGCGCCAATGGCTCGCTCGCCTCGATCATGCGGCGTGCTCGTTGAAGCCGGCGCATCAAGAGAAAGCGGTGCGGACTGGTGGAGAAAGCGGCACGGAAATGCCGCGATAGAGCGTAGCGATCCAGCCCGGTGATCGCCTCCAGCTCCTCGGAACAGACGATACGGAAAACATTTTCTTCCAGATAGTCGCGTGCCAGGCTGGCAGCCCGCCACGCCGTCCGTGGGATCGGTTTCGCCGGCAGGCCTGCATGCCGTGCCAGGCTTTGCATCAATTGCGCGATGAAATCGGCGACAAAGAGATCGTCCAGCTTCTGGTCCAACGGCCCCAGCGCCGAAAGCAGCGTCGTGCGGAAGACAGGATCCGTCACCACGGCCTCCCTGACGAAAGGCAGCGATGCACCTGTTGTATCGAGGCAGTCCAGCACGATAGACGGCTCCAGATAAAGCATCCTGTAACGCAAGCCGTCTTCAGTGCCGGCACCGCCGTCGTGCAATTCGTCGGGATGGAGCACGATAATCTGGCCGGGCAGGCTGTGATGCGTCGCGCCACGATAACGGAAGGTCTGGACGCCATGCAGCGTCACGCCGATGGCGTAGGTATCGTGACGATGGAGATCGAAGGCGCTGCCGTGGAACCGGGCCTCGATACGCTCCATGCCGACTGAATCGGGGGCCGAGATGACGCAGTTCTCAGCCGCGTCAACGCACAAACGTCCAAGACCCTGAAAGGCCTCGCCCTCTAGACCGTGTGACATCGCTTCGTTCACAAACCTCGAATGGTAAATGTCTCATGTTCGACACGAAATTTGCAATCGTGCTGCAGGACGATCTTCCCGTCTGGCAGAAGCTCAATGTTACCGCCTTCCTGACCAGCGGCATCGTCGCGCAGCATAGCGACATCATCGGCGAACCCTATCGCGACCGCGCCGGCAACATCTACAATCCGCTGTCGATCCAGCCGGTCATCGTGCTTTCGGCCGATCGCCCGACGCTCAGTGCGATCCACCGGCGGGCGCTGGAGCGCGGTGTGACGACCTCGCTCTACGTCGACGAAATGTTTTCGACCGGCCACGACGCGGCGAACCGCGCCGTCTTTGCCGAATTCGCACCCGACGACGCCAAGGTCGTCGGCATCGCTCTGCGCGCCGAAAAGAAGCTTGTCGACAAGATCACCAAGGGCGCCCGTATGCATCCCTAGCGCATCGGCCCGAAAATCGTAGTCGATTTTCGGAAAGAACGATGCGCTAAATCAAAAGTGTTAGAGCGTACTTTGTGTGTCCAAGTGGACGCACGTCGCTCTAATGCATTTCGCCCAAACGCTTGCCCTCGGGCTTGATAGCTGTTGGGATAACGACATGCAGAAACAAGGACCAGCCTGTGGCGGCTGGTTGTTGTGCCAGTCTCTTTTGGCTTGCCGGCAGGTGGCAATTCCCGCAAAGGTGGGCTCTACCCCACTATCCGGCCTGAAATTGAGTGCTCCCCAAAGACAAGACGAAAGCGCGACGCCTCCGGCGGCGATCCTCTGTATGCTTTCCGTCTATGTATTTTTCACCGTTCTCGACACCAGCAGCAAATATCTTGTCCTGGCCGGCGTCTCGGCGCTGATCGTCGCCTGGGCTCGCTTCGCCGTCCATGTCGTGCTTGTCGGTGTCCTTCTGCGCGGATGGCGCGAGCCGGCGCGCTTTCGCGCCAACAATCTGCCGGCGCATATCCTGCGCGGCGCCTTCCTGTTCGGATCGACCATTTGCAACGTCATGGCGCTGCGGACCTTGCAGCTGGCCGAAACCACCTCGATCTATTTCTTCGCGCCGATGGTGATCACAGCACTCGCCGGTCCTTTGCTCGGCGAATGGGCGGGCTGGCGGCGCTGGTTGGCGATCCTGAGCGGCTTCGTCGGCGTCCTCATCATCACCCGGCCTGGCGTTGGCGTCTTTGGCCTCGGCCACCTCTTCGCGCTCGGCTCCATGCTGTCGAACTGTTTTTACGTCATCATGACGCGGCGCATGTCGGCCACAGAAACCTCGGAGAGCCTCATCCTCTTTTCGGCGCTGGCGCCGGCCGTACTGCTCCTGCCGATGCTTCCGTTTTCGCTTTCCCTGCCGCAGGACGGCTGGCACTGGTTCATCCTGCTGATGCTTGGCGTCTTCGGCGCAATCGGCCACTGGCTCCTGGTTCAGGCCTATCGTCTCGCCACCACCACGGCATTGGCTCCCTATCCCTATTCGCAGATGATCTGGATGATCATTGCCGGCTGGATTGTCTTCAACCAGTTTCCCGACCGCTGGACACTCGTCGGCGCTGCCGTCATCGTCGCCAGCGGTCTTTATATCGTTCATCGCGAGCACCGGATTCGCGTGCGCAACCGCGCCGCCCTCGACGTCGAGGTGGAAGCGCTGGCAAAAAAACTTTGATTTGTTCCGGAAGGGTGGCATAAGGCCGCGTTTAAACTGTTTAGACCATGATCCCGAAAAGCGGTATCCGGGGAAAAGATCATGGATCAGCTCTAGATCGTCGGGGGAGCGCAAGGCGCTGGCACAGAAGATCAAGCTTTCGACGATCGCGGATGCGCTCGGTGTGTCCACGGCCACGGTCTCGCTGGCCCTGCGCGACAGCCCGCTGGTTGCCGGAAACACTCGCGATCGCATCAAGGAACATGCCCGCGCCATCGGCTATATCTACAATCGCCGCGCCGCCAGCCTGCGCACCTCGCGTTCGGGCATCGTCGGCGTCGTCGTCCACGACATCATGAACCCCTTCTTCGCCGAGATACTGCGCTCGATCGAAAGCGAGCTCGACCGCAGCCGGCAGACCTTCATCCTGTCCAACCATTACGACCAGCTCGAAAAGCAGCGCACCTTCATAGACACGCTTTTGCAGCTTGGTGCCGACGGCGTCATCATGTCGCCGGCCATCGGCACGCCGCCCGAGGACATCTTCATGGCCGAGGAAAACGGCCTGCCGGCGGTGCTGATCGCACGCACCGTCGAAGGCGCTGACGTGCCGGTGTTTCGCGGCGACGATGCCTACGGCACCGGGCTCGCCACCAACCATCTGATCTCGCTCGGCCATAAGCGCATCGCCATGATCGGCGGCACTGACCAGACCTCGACCGGCCGCGATCGCTACCAGGGCTATGTCAACGCCATGGAAGCGGCAGGGCTGGACGTCAGGCCGTCCTGGCGCATTGCAGGCCCGCGCACCAAACAGGCCGGCTTCGAGGCCGCCGGGCAGTTCCTGGCGCTGAAGGACAAGCCGACCGCGGCCTGCTGCTGGAACGACCTCGTCGCCATCGGCCTGATGAACGGTATTGCACGCGCCGGGCTGGTGCCGGGCATTGACATATCCGTGACCGGCTATGACGATCTCGAGGAAGCGGCGATCGCGACGCCGGCGCTGACCACCGTGTGGAATGGCCAGCGTGAAGTCGGCCGTCGCGCCGCCAGCGCGCTGCTCGACAAGCTCAATGGGCAGATGGTGCGGCCGTCGCAGGAATTGATCAAGCCGGAACTGCATGTGCGCCAGTCGACCGGCAAACCAGTGGAACGTGCATGACAAAAGCCGAACAGCAGCAAGCAGTCGCCATTCTGGTGCCGGGCCAATTCAACGACCACGCGGTCGGCCGCATCGACCGCACGTTCAGCCGCGTCTGGATCGAACGGCCTGATGCGTCGCTGGTCACCGACGAGATGCGCCGGACGGTGCGCGGCATTGCTGCCTTCGGCGGGATCAACGCAGCCCTCATCGACGCGCTGCCGAATCTCGAGATCATCGCCAATTTCGGCGTCGGCTATGATTCGGTCGATGCCCGTCACGCAGCACAGCGCGGCGTCATGGTCACCAACACGCCTGACGTGCTGACCGAGGAGGTCGCCGACACGGCGATCGGGCTTTTGATCAACACCGTCCGCGAGTTGCCGCGCGCCGAGACCTGGCTGCGCGACGGCAGTTGGGCACGAAACGGCAACTATCCGCTAAGCCGGCTGACCTTGCGCGGTCGCAGCGTGGGCATTTTCGGCATGGGCCGCATCGGTCTCGCCATAGCCCGACGGCTGGAGGCCTTCGGCCTGCCGATCGCGTATCACAATCGGCGCCGCGTCGAAGGCCTGGCCTATGATTATCATCAGACACTGAAAGGCCTCGCCGAGGCGGTCGACACGCTGATCTCGGTGGCGCCCGGCGGTGCCTCGACCGAAAAAGCCGTCAATGCCGAGATCCTGTCGGCGCTCGGCCCGAATGGCGTCTTCGTCAACATCGGTCGCGGCAGCACGGTGGACGAGGCAGCTCTTGCCGCAGCCCTGGCCAATGGCACCATCGCAGCTGCCGGGCTCGACGTCTTCGCCGAGGAACCGAACGTGCCGCCGGCGCTGCTTGCCGCCCCCAACACCTCGCTTTTGCCGCATGTCGGCTCGGCTTCGGAACATACCCGCCGCGCCATGGCCGATCTGTGCGTCGACAATCTGGTTTCCTGGTTTTCGGAAGGGAGGGCGCTGACGCCGGTACCGGAAACGGAAAAGGTCAAGGCGCGTGGCTGAGCGGCAACCTTTCCTATTCTATTAACGTCGGGTTAATGCTTTGAAACCATTTTGCATCTATTGCCACACATGCGGAGCATACAGGATGAAAGCACTTGCTGCATTGATAGCGGTGGCCGCGTTGTTCGGCGGCGTTCAGCTGTTTCACGGCGGCAGCGGCGAAGACGGCACAGCCGATGAGACAACGCAGTCGCCCGGCGACTACAGGCTGGTGGCCAATGGCGACGAAGCGTCCTGCGCGGTCAAGCGCGGCACTGAGGTTTCGCATGGTCTGTCGCTGTTGACGGTAACTGCGAATTGCCGCCAGGTCTTGCCCGGCATCGAGCGCGCGAAATTCTGGCGTGAGCAGGATGACGGCACGGTCACCTTCAGCGCGAACGGCATCGACCCGATCGTCACTTTCGGCGTCGCCGACGGCGATGGTTATGAATCCTACGCGCCAGCCCTGCCGCTACTGTCGCTGGCAGCCAGCAGCGATTGACGGCTGAACTATTCCGCGGCGGCCCGCGCGCCGGATTTCGCTGCGGCGTGCAGGCGCACCGCGTCGCCGAAGGCGCGGAATATCCTTGCTGAGACGCTGTCCGACTTGACCCAGTATTCGGGATGCCACTGGACGCCGACGGCGAAGGCGCGGGCGTCCCGCACCGAAACCGCCTCGACGGTGCCGTCGGTGGCGACCGCTTCTATCTGCAGCTTCGGGCCGAGCCGGTCGATGGCCTGGCGGTGCACCGAATTGACCATGATGTCGCCCGCCCCGAACACGCCGGCGAGGCAGCTTCCGGGCTTGATCGAAATGGTCTGGCGGATGGCGAAGCGTTCGTCCTGATTGTCGCTCGCCGGCGCGCGATGGTCCAGTGACCCCTCGCGCTCCTGAATCTCTGTGGCCAGCGTGCCGCCCAGCGCCACATTCATCTCCTGGATGCCGCGGCAGATGGCGAGCAGCGGCACGCCGCGCTCCACTGCCTTTCGGATCAGCGGCAGCGTCGTGGCGTCGCGGGCAGGATCGTAGGGACCGTTGGCCTCGCTGGCATCGCCGCCATAGAGCGAGGGATGCACATTGGACTTCGAACCGGTGATCATGACGCCGTCGACCGATGACAGGAGTTCATCGAAGTCGAGCCGATCGCCGAAGGACGGCACCAGCACCGGGAACACGCCGGCGCCCGAAAGCGCCGCCTCCAGATATTGCTGCGGAGCGGCATGCCAGGTGTAGTTGTCGAACTGACGGACGTCGGTCGATATGGCGACTAGCGGCTGCTGCATTTTTGATCCGGGGTCCATTCGGTGCAGGGATGTATCTGCCTTTAAAATAGGCGATCCGAAGGCGCTTTGCCATGACAAGTTCGGCATGTCGCATGGTCCACGGAAAGAGCGTTAGACTTAAGTTGCAGGAGGTGCGTACGCGCCGCGAATTTCGCAGAAACGCCGCCTGCAAAACCGGCTGCCGCGCTGGACTCGACTTCTTGCCCGTGTATTGTTTGCCGCGAAGCCGATCCGGGGCACAGAGCATTTTCCCGAACGTCGGTCTGTTGATCCAATAGGGAGGACTTCATGGATCGTCGATCATTCATCCGCAAGGCCGGCGCGACCGGTGCGGGCGCCGCGGCGGCTGCCGCAACGCTTGCCGCTCCGGCTATCGCCCAAACCAATCCGAAAGTGACATGGCGCCTGGCGTCGTCCTTCCCGAAATCCCTCGACACGATCTATGGCGGCGCCGAGGTCTTTTCCAAAATGCTTTCGGATGCAACCGACGGCAACTTCCAGGTCCAGGTCTTCGCTGCCGGTGAACTGGTGCCGGGCCTGCAGGTCGCGGATGCCACCACGGCCGGCACCGTCGAGGCCTGCCATACGGTGGCATATTATTATTGGGGCAAGGACCCGACATGGGCATTGGGTGCCGCGGTTCCGTTCTCGCTCAACGCGCGCGGCATCAATGCGTGGCATTACCACGGCGGCGGCATCGACTTGTTCAACGAGTTTCTGGCCACGCAGGGCCTTTTTGGCTTGCCGGGCGGCAATACCGGCGTGCAGATGGGTGGCTGGTTCCGCAAGGAGATCAACACCGTCGCCGACCTTTCGGGCCTCAAGATGCGCATCGGTGGCTTTGCCGGCAAAGTGGTGCAAAGGCTCGGCGTCGTGCCGCAGCAGATCGCCGGCGGCGATATCTATCCAGCGCTGGAGAAAGGTACCATCGACGCAGCCGAATGGGTCGGCCCTTATGACGATGAGAAGCTCGGCTTCTACAAGGTCGCGCCCAATTACTATTATCCCGGCTGGTGGGAAGGTGGACCGACCGTCCATCTGATGTTCAACAAGGCGAAGTACGAGGAGCTTTCGCCGGCTTACAAGGCACTGGTGCACACTGCCGCGCAGGCGGCCGACGCCAACATGCTGCAGAAATACGACTATCTGAATCCGGCGGCCGTGAGGCGCCTGGTGTCCGGGGGCGCCAAATTGCGCCCGTTCAGCCCGGAAATCTTGGCAGCCTGCTTCGAAAAGGCAAACGAGGTCTATGCGGAGATGGAAGCCTCGAACGCGCCGTTCAAGAAGATATGGGACTCGATCAAGGCGTTCCGCAAGGAGCACTATCTCTGGGCCCAGGTGGCCGAGTATAATTACGACACCTTTATGATGGTCCAGCAGCGCAACGGCAAGCTCTGACAACAGTTACGGCGCCACGCGTTCTTCGGACGCGTGGCGCCGTAACGCTTCGATTTGCCGATCAGCGCGGCACCACCAACACCTTGACCTCGCCTGGCGCAGGCGGATTGGCGATCACCGCAGCCGCCTCCTCAAGCGTCACCTGCCGGGAGATGAGCTTGTCGATCTCGATCGCACCCGAGGCGATGAGATCCGCAGCCCGGCGATGCGTAAATGGATTGAGAAACGAGCCCAGGACCCTCAATTCCCGGAACAACAGGTCGAAAGGTTCGAATTCTGCCTTCATGCCTTGAGGCATCACGCCGACCACGACAACCGTACCACCGGCCCTGGCGAGCCGCATCGATTGCTCGACCGTCTCTCTTACGCCAGCACATTCGAACACCACATCGACGCCGCCCGGCATGAGGCCCGACGGACTGACGACCGTGTCGATGATATCGCAGGCGGTTGGGTCGACCGTCGCCGTTGCGCCCAATTCTTCGGCGAGGGCACGCCGCGAGGCCTGGCGCGTCGACAGGATGATTGTCGTCGCGCCGGCAAGCCTCGCCAATTGTACGGTGAGCAGGCCGATCACCCCGCCGCCAAGCACGGCGACCGAGGAGCCGGGTTTTATCCGGGCCAGGTCCATGCCATGCAGGCAGCAGCCAAGCGGCTCGCAGAATGCGCCATGCGTCGGCTTCAGGTTTTTCGGAAGTAGGAAGGCCTGCTTCTGAGGCAGCACGACATATTCGGCGAAGCCGCCGTCGCGGCGGATGCCGATGGCAACCAGATTATGGCAGAGATTGATGCGACCGGCATGGCAGTGCGGACAGCGCCCGCAGGCGATGTTGGGATCGCCGGTGACGCGATTACCGACCGAAAAGCCGGACACAGCGGGTCCAATCGCCTCGACGATCCCGGAGAATTCATGTCCGAGCGTCACCGGCGGCATGCACGGAAATTCGCCATGGAAAAGATGCCGGTCGGTGCCACAGACGCCGCATACCTCGATCCGCACCAGGAGATCGTCCGGCCCGGCGGACGGTTTGCCGACCTCGCGCAGGGCAATGCTGTCCACGCCCTCCAGCCGTACCGCTTTCATCTCTGTTGCGCCTCCGGCATCAATTGAAACTCGGTGGTTGGGACAGATCGGGTGCTGGCGCTGCCGGCTTGGCCGGCGGCGTTTCACCGAAATTCGGCGGCTGCGACAGATCCGGTGCAGGCGCGGTCGGCGCCGTGCCGCCACCCGCCGGCGGTGTGCCAAGCGGCGACAGGCCCGGCGTTTCCGGCACCTGGTAATCGATCGTACCCGGATCGACTGGCGTGCCCTTGTAGTGCATCACCATCTGCGGGAAGGCGATGGTCAGGCCGATCATGATGACCTGGATGCAAACGAAGGGAACCGCACCCCAATAGATCTGGCCGGTGGTCACCGGTGCGATCTGCTTGCCGGTGAGGCGATCCAGATAGGGCACCCTGGCGGCGACCGAACGCAGGTAGAACAGTGCGAAGCCGAAGGGCGGATGCATGAAGCTGGTCTGCATGTTGACGCCGAGCAGCACGCCGAACCAGATCAGGTCGATGCCGAGCTTGTCGGCGGCCGGCGCCAAAAGCGGCACGATAATGAAGGCGAGCTCGAAGAAATCGAGAAAGAAGGCGAGCAGGAAGACAAGGATGTTCACCCCGATCAGGAAGCCGATTTCGCCGCCCGGCAGCGATGTCAGTAGGTGCTCCACCCAGATATGGCCGTTGACGCCGTAGAAGGTGAGCGAGAACACCCGCGCCCCAATCAGGATGAACAGCACGAAGGACGACAGCCGCGTCGTCGACGCCAGCGCCTGCTTGATCACGTCCAGCGACAGCCGCCCCTTCATCGCCGCCATGATCAGCGCGCCGACAGCGCCCATGGCGCCACCCTCGGTCGGAGTGGCGATGCCAAGAAAGATGGTGCCCAGCACCAGGAAGATCAGCGCCAGCGGCGGGATCAGCACGATGATCACCTGCTGGGCCAGCCGCGACATCATGTTGATCTTCAGGCGCTGGTCGGCGATCGCCACGACATAGATGAGGATCACGCCGATGGTGGCGCCGAGGATGTCGGCGTTTTGGCCCTGCGAGGGCGCAAGATAGCGATACGCCGCGTAGGAAACCACGACTGCCGCCAGCACCGCGACCAGCAGCGACAGCACACCGTGGCCGAGGGTGCGGGCCTCCAGCGGCAGGGCCGGCATGGACTTCGGCCGGACGATCGACATGATCACGATATACATCGTGTAAAGGCCGGTCAGAACCAGCCCCGGGATCAGCGCGCCCGCATACATATCGCCAACCGAGCGGCCGAGCTGGTCGGCCAGAACGATCAGCACCAGCGAGGGCGGAATGATCTGGGCGAGCGTACCCGATGCGGCAATGACGCCGGACGCCACACGACGGTCATAGCCGTAGCGCAGCATGATCGGCAGCGAGATCAGGCCCATCGCGATGACGGAAGCAGCCACCACGCCCGTGGTTGCGGCGAGCAGCGCGCCGACGAAGATCACGGCATAGGCGAGGCCGCCGCGGATCGGTCCGAACAATTGGCCGATCGTGTCGAGAAGGTCCTCGGCCATGCCCGATCGTTCGAGCACGATGCCCATGAAAGTGAAGAAAGGGATGGCCAGCAGCGTGTCGTTCGACATCACCCGGCTGCCGTAGAAATTGTCCGGCAGTGCGTGCAGCA
Organism: Mesorhizobium sp.; assembly: GCA_004020315.1. GTDB lineage: Bacteria > Pseudomonadota > Alphaproteobacteria > Rhizobiales > Rhizobiaceae > Mesorhizobium. The sequence continues at coordinate 23,612 of SAQG01000029.1, read as the reverse complement.
GCGGCCAGGCGAGATTGATCGAGCCGCCCGAATAGGGTGACAGGAGGACACCGATAAAGAAGAACAGCAAGCCGTTGGCGGCGAGCGAAAACGCGACCGGATAGCCGATCAGCAGGAAGATGATCAGCGAGGCGAACATGATCGGCGCCATGTTCTGGGCGATGAACTCCATCACGAGCGCACCTCTTCGGCGAGCGCTTTCGCTTCGAGTTCGGCCTGCTCATGTACCGATATGAACGGGGTGGGATCGTCCATGTCGCCGCGCATGATGGCGATTTTCTTGATGATCTCAGAGATGCCTTGGAGCGCGAGCAGGAAAAAGCCGACCAGCAGGATCGCCTTTGCCGGCCAGATGATCAGCCCGCCGGAATTGTTCGACATTTCGCCGCTGCGAAACGACAGCGACACATAGGGAACGAAATAGATCACCATCAGCGTGACGAACGGCATCAGGAAAAAGAGGTGACCGAGAAGGTCGATCCAGTGCTGCACGCGGCGCGAGAACATGCCGTAGACGATGTCGATGCGGATATGGTCGTTCTGCTTCAGCGTGTAGGCAGCGGCCAGCATGAAGGCGGCGCCGAACAGATACCACTGCAGTTCCAGCCAGGCGTTCGACGACATGTCGAACGTCTTGCGGATGACCGCATTGGCGGCGCTGACCAGGATTGCCAGCAGGATCAGCCACGACACCCATTTGCCGATGAACTCGTTCACACGGTCAATGATTCTGGATAGAGCGAGAAGCCCTGCCATGCATTCCTCCCTTATGTCAGCGGCGCGCCAATTCCCGCTTGTTTTCCGCCGCTTCGATGTGGCCCAACGGTATGCCGTGGGTGGCCCGGCGGGTCAACACAGGGCAGACCGAGTAAAACAATCTTGTGAAGTGAGGAAGGGGCTTGTGAGATGAGGAACGGGCGAAACAGCCGCCTGACGCAGCGCATGACCCCCGAAAATCGGAATCGACTTCCGCTGGGGAACATGCGCAAAATCAAAGTGCTAAAGCGTCCTTTGCGCATTAGAGAAGACGCACGGCGCTGTAGACGTCATGCAACCAAAGTCTACCCAGGTCCGATGCTGTCAGGCAATCTTGCTCTGGTCTCGCCCGGCGCCGATCAGCACCAGCATGGCGACGAGGAACAGATACATCCAGGCATCGCGCCACTCTACCGGGAAATAGCCGGCCCACAGCGATTCGGCCATGCCGAAAGCGGCAGCGCCAAGTGCTGCCCGCAACGGCGAGAGATAGCCGCCCACCGCCGTCACGAACAGGATTTTCAGCCCGTAGACCAGGCCGGAGCCGAAGCTGATATTGCCGTAGTAAAGGCCGGCGAGGACACCGGCCAGCGCCGCGCAAAGGCCGCCGGCGAGCACCGCATGCCGAAACACCGCGCGTACGTCGACGCCGCACATGGCGGCGGCTTTGGAGTCGTCGGACACGGCGCGCCAGCGCCGGCCGAAGCTCGAGCGGGCGAACGCCCAGGCGGCGAGCCCGATGGTTGCCACGACGACCCCGCAGTCGAGCAACTGGATGAGCGTTAGCGTGGCATTGAAATTGGTCCCCTTCGCAAAAATGATGGGCTGGGCCAGCATTGGCGGCAGCCACAGATCATGTGTGTCGGCGGCGATGCGGCTTGCCTCCGACAGGAGCAGCAATATGCCCAGCGTCGTCACCACGATCGCATTGGGCGTGCGGTCGGCCAGCGGCTCGAAGATACTGCGCGACAAGATTTGGCTGATCAGTGCCGCATACAGGAACGCCGCGACAATGCCGACCGCCACGGCCGCGAACAGGGTCAGCCACAGGGCCTGATAGCTGAAAGCCGCGGTGAGGATCATCGTCTGTCCGCAAAAGGCGAACAGCGCGCCATAGGCAAGGTTCGTCCGGTGCAGGATGCCGTTGGTCAGCACATAGCCGAAGGCGAGCAGCGCATAGAGCGCGCCGGAATGCAGCCCGTTCAGGACCTGCTGGAAGAAATAGAGCATGCGAATGTCCTTGGATCGCGGAGGACCGCGTCCATGCGGAGCAGATTGCACCAGGAATCTAACTTGTCAAACGTGATTTATCGGTTAGAAATTGCATGCATGACGGTTTCCTGGACCCCGCACCGCTTCACCGGCGGTCTTCTTGCACTCGACACGGCGAACACCGTCGTGCTGCGTGACGATCCCCAGAAAACCTTCGACCGGTTCAAAGATCCGGCGGAGATCGCCCGTTTCGCCGATGCCGCAAGCGGCTTTCGCGCCGCCGAACTTGGCGGCAGGCGGCTCGAAGCGCCGTCGCCGGACAAGATCGCGCCGGTCGTGCTGGCGATCCGCGAGACGACCGACCGGCTGTTTCGCGGTGCGGTGTCAAAAGGCGCGGTCGCCACAGGCGATCTGCCTGGTTTCCTAAAGGCCTGCGCCGAGGGCCTCGCGCACAGCCGCACCGAGATCGGTGCGCCGGGACGGCCGTTCGGCGATCCGGCGACGCCCATCGCCTTCGAGGCGGCACTTGCGATCTCCGCGTTGTCGCTGCTGCAGGGCGACACCGTCGCAAGGCTGAGGATCTGCCCCAACTGCACTTGGCTGTTCGTCGACAGAAGCCGCAATTCCAGCCGTCTTTGGTGCGACATGGCGGTGTGCGGCAACCGCCAGAAGGCAAGCCGCCACTATCGCCGCCGAACGGCAGCCAGAGGGACCGCCAATGTCTAGGAAAATCTTGCGCCTGATCGTTGTCGGCGCCGGGCTCGTGGCAGCGACGGCGCTCGGTGCCTGCCGCGATACCGGCAAAGACAGCGAAGGCCGATTGTTCGAGATTTCCGGCAAGCTGGTCGTCTTCAATTATCGGCTCGCAAGGGCGACTTTTGTCGTCACGCTGAGACCGTTGCAGCCGATGGGAGAAGGACAGGTTGCGGTCGCCAGCTTCCAGAATCCGGCAGGCGGCGAGCCGCTGATCGTCGAACAGAAAATCTGGCCGAAGCTCGGCAAGGTGTCGCTGGAGAGCCCGGCGCTTTCCTGCATCGTCAAGGACAGGCCTTATGCGATCGCGATCAGTATCAAGGATGCCGACGACACGGTCCTCCAGAAGATCGACAGCACGCTGATGTCGACGCAGGACCAATCGGTCCTGCCCGACCGGCCGCTGGTCATCGACCAGCTCTATACGCCCAATCCAGAGCTTGCCGGCCATCCGGACGGCAAGCTGCCGGGCACGCCCAAGCTCGATTGTTCGAAGGCCGGTTAACGCGTCACGGCGGTTGCGGCCGCGGCCGGAATTTTCGTGCGCTGACGGAGCAACGAGTGTGTGGTCTCTTACACAATCGGGCGTGGATCGGATCGTTTGTTGCGCCGCGCCTGGCATCTTCGATTTTGTTTGACCTGCCCGGCAAGGGAAGAAACACTGCAGCCTCCAACTCCGACGTTGGCTGCGCTCGAACTGCGGCCTCCGCAGAGGAAATGCTGATGACGCTGCATGATGTCGCGCTCGACGACAAGTTCGACCTGGGCAAGGAGCGCATCTTCCTTTCCGGCGCGCAGGCGGTCATCCGCATGCTGCTGATGCAGCGCGAGCGCGACCGCCGGGCTGGCCTGAACACCGCCGGCTTCGTCTCCGGCTATCGCGGTTCGCCGCTTGGCGGCCTCGACATGCAGCTTTGGAAGGCCAGGAAGCAGCTCGCCCAGTCGGACATCGTCTTCCAGCCCGGCCTCAACGAGGAACTCGCGGCCACCGCCTGCTGGGGATCGCAGCAGGCCGAATTGCTGGGTGAGGGCACGCATGACGGCGTCTTTTCGGTCTGGTACGGCAAGGGACCGGGAGTCGACCGCTCCGGTGACGTGTTCCGCCATGCCAATCTCGCCGGCTCGTCAAGATATGGTGGCGTGCTCGCCCTGATGGGCGACGATCACATGGCCGAATCCTCGACCAACGCGCACGCGACCGAGTTCCTGTTCGTCGACACCATGGTGCCGATCCTCAATCCGGCCGGGGTCCAGGAGATCATCGACTATGGGCTCTACGGCATCGCCATGTCGCGTTTCGCCGGCACCTGGGCGGCGATCAAATGTGTCAAGGACAACATCGAATCGACGGCTTCGGTCGATGCCGCGCTCGAACGGCTTGATATCGTCGTCCCCGACTTCGACATGCCGCCTGGCGGCCTCAACATCCGCAACGAGATCGACATGCTCGGCCAGGAGGAGCGGCTGCATGAATACAAGCGCGCCGCCGCTTCGGCCTTCATCCATGCCAACGGGCTGAACCGGATCGTCTATACCGGCGGCAGCAGCCCGAAGCTTGGCATCGTCACCATCGGCAAGAGCTATCTCGATGTTCGCCAGGCGCTGGAAGACATCGGCGTCGACGAAGCCGCCGCCAACCGCATCGGCATCAGACTGTTCAAGGTCGGCTGCCCGTGGCCGCTCGACCTGCAGCACGTCGCCGACTTCGCTCGCGGCCTCGACACCATCGTCGTCGTCGAGGAGAAACGCTCGCTGATCGAGGTGCAACTGCGCGAGAACCTTTACGGCACCGCCACGCAGCCGGTCATCGTCGGCAAGAAGGACGAGCGCGGCGACGGACTGTTCCCGGCCAAGGGCGCGCTTGATCCCAACGACATCGCCATAGAGCTCGGCGAGAGAATCTTGCGGACGATCGGCCCGTCGGACGAGATTGCCGCGCGGGTGGCGAAACTTCGCCAATTCCAGGCGATGCTCGCCGACACGTCAGACATCGCCTCGCGCACGCCGTTCTTCTGCTCCGGCTGCCCGCACAATTCCTCGACCAAGGTGCCCGACGGCTCGCTCGCCGCCGCTGGCATCGGCTGCCATTTCATGGCGCTGTGGATGGATCGCAACACCGTTGGTTTCACCGCCATGGGCGGCGAGGGCGCGCAATGGGTCGGCCAGGCGCCGTTCTCGAAACGCGACCACATCTTCCAGAATCTCGGCGACGGCACCTACAACCACTCCGGCGCGCTGGCGATCCGCTTCGCGCTGTCGACCGACGCCAACATCACCTACAAGATCCTCTACAACGACGCCGTCGCCATGACCGGCGGCCAGCCGCACGAGGGCGGCCTGACCGTGGACATGATCGCCAGGCAGGTGCGGGCCGAGGGCGTCGAGCGGATCGCCATCGTCACCGACGAGCCGGACAAATATACCGGCAAGGTCGAATTCCCCGCCGGCGCCACCATCCATCACCGCGACGACCTCGACCTCGTCCAGCGCGAATTGCGCGCGGTCAAGGGTACATCCGTGCTGATCTACGACCAGACCTGCGCCGCCGAAAAACGACGCCGCCGCAAGCGCGGCACCTTCCCCGATCCCGACAAGCGCGTGTTCATCAACGAACTGGTCTGCGAAGGCTGCGGCGATTGCGGGGTGCAGTCGAATTGTGTGTCGATCCAGCCGGTTGAGACCGAATTCGGCCGCAAGCGCAGGATCGACCAGTCGAGCTGCAACAAGGATTTCTCCTGCATCAACGGCTTCTGTCCGTCTTTCGTCACCGTGCATGGCGCCAAGATCAGGAAGGCCGAGGGTATGGCCGGCACGACCGATCCGCTCGACGGCGTGCCCGCGCCCGCCGAATTCCCGCTCGGCGACCAAGGCTGGGCGGCGATCATCGACGGCGTCGGCGGCACCGGCGTCGTCACCATCGGCGCGGTGCTCGGCATGGCGGCCCATCTCGAAGACAGGGGCTGCGGCATGATCGACATGGCCGGCCTTGCCCAGAAGGGCGGCTCGGTGTTCACCCATGTCCGCATTGCACGCAGCCCGGGCGATATCCATGCCATCCGCGTTTCGGCCGGCAAGGCAGACCTTGTGCTTGGCTGCGACCTCGTCGTGTCGGGCGCTCAAAAGGTGCTCGCCGCGGTGCGCGAAGGCCACACGATCTTTCTCGCCAACACCGCCGAGATCATGCCCGGCGAGTTTACCCGGTCGGCGGATTTCTCGCTGCCTGTCGAGCGGCTGAAAAAGGCGATCCGCACTGCCGCCGGCGACGACAAGGCGCATTTCTTCGACGCCACCCGCACCGCCACCGCGCTGTTCGGCAGTTCGCTCGGCGCCAACATGTTCATGCTCGGCTTCGCCTTCCAGCATGGCGGCTTGCCGCTGTCGGCCGAGGCAGTTGAAAAGGCGATCGAACTCAACGGCCAGGCCGTGGCGATGAACGTCTCAGCCTTCCGCTGGGGCCGCCGCGCCGCCCACCAGCCGGATTTCGTGCGCGGCCTCGTCGCCCAGCCGGGCACGGCTGCACAGAGCGCCGCTGTCGCCGAAACGCTGGACGACATCATCGCCCGCCGCGTCGCCTTCCTCACCGCCTATCAGAACGCCGCCTATGCCAAGCGCTACGCCGACAGACTGGCCGCGCTGCGCAACGCTGAAACCAGGGCGATGCCCGGTTCAACCGATGTGACCGAGGCCGCTGCGAGGAGCCTGTTCAAGCTGATGGCGATCAAGGACGAATACGAGGTGGCGAGGCTCTACACCGATGGCTCCTTCGCCGCCGAGCTGGGCAAGCAGTTCCAGAGCTACGACAAACTCGAATTCCATCTCGCGCCGCCGATCATGGGCAGGCGCGGCAAGGACGGCAAACCGAGGAAGTCGAGTTTCGGTCCCTGGATGATGAAGGGGTTCCGCCTGCTGGCAGCGATGAAAGGATTGCGCGGCACGGTCTTCGACGTGTTCGGCTACAGCACCGAAAGGCGTATGGAACGGCAGCTTCTTGCCCAGTACGAGGCCGATCTGGATCTCGTCGCCGGCGCGCTGGCGCCGGGCAAGGTCGAGGCCGCGGCAGCGCTTGCCTCGATGCCGGCGCTCATTCGCGGCTATGGCCATGTCAGGCAGGCCAGCGCCGAAAAGGCGGCTGGCGAGCGCCTAAGGCTGCTCGACCGCCTGGCAAAGACGCCGGTTCGGCCGGAACTCCAGGCCGCCGAGTGTTTCGATATGCCTTGCTTACCTGAAGAATATCTTCCCCAGCGTCAGCCGACCTGACGGTGAGGCCCAAAACGGCCTTTCTAAATCTTTCTTAAGGCGAATGTGACACTGCTTGGCTCCCCAGGGTGGGACTCAGGCGTGAATCTGAAAAGAAAAAACGAGATACCGGTCGACGTCTATATTCCGTTCGTGGAAACTCTGTTCCGCGACAGCCTGACGTTGGCGATCGGCCTTGTCGCACAAACACTCCTCGTCATTCTAGTCTACTGGAAGACCACGGATCTCGCGTATCTCCTGGTTGCCTCCGGACTCATCATCGTCGGCGCGCTGCGCCTTCGCAACATCCGAAAATACAATCGGCTTCCTTCCCCGAAGACATGGGAGGAAGCCCGTAGTCGCGAAAACGACTACATTATTTTCGGTTCGATGCACGGCTTCATGCTCGGCACTTTCTGTTTCGTCAGCATCTACCTGGCAAACGATAGCCACGACAACTATGCCGAAATAGCCGCCGTTTGCGTGACGCTAGCGTCGGTCACGTCGATTTCCGGCCGCAACTATGGTTCGCCGCGGATGGTCATGATCTTCATCATGACCACCACATGGCCGATATCGCTCGGTTTCATCCTTCGTGGTGATGTCTACCATGTCGTACTCGGTCTGCTGTCGGCCCCCTTTCTCTTCGCGATCAAGCGTTTCGCCGATATCGCCCGGGAAGTCTTATCTACCGCCCTGTCAGAGGAAAAGAAGGCGAACCGCCTCGCCCAGCGCTTCAATCGAGCGCTGAACACCATGTCGCACGGCCTTGTCATGCTTGGCCCTGACGGCCGGGTGGCGGTGGCCAATGCCGAAGCCGCGCATCTGATGTCGCTCAAATCGCCCGACGCGCTGCTCGGGCGATCGATCCACGGTCTGCTGATGCGCGGCGTTGCCGGCGGCATGCTGGCGCTGAAGGACTGCCGCTACATCGAAGCCCAGCTTACGCGGGCCCTGCGCGAGGGCCGCGATCGCAAGGTTCTCGTCTCGCTTGCGAATGGTCAGCACTATGAGTTCTCGGCGCGCGAAGGCAGCCAGGAACTGGGCGTCATCACCTTCGAGGATGTGACGGCCCGCGTCGAGGCGGAAGACAAGATCCGCTTCATGGCGCGCTACGACAGCCTCACCGGCCTGCCCAACCGCGCCTATTTCCACGAGTTGATCGGCGAGGCGATGGCATCCGGCGACCTCGAGCGTCTGTGCGGGCTCGCCGTGCTCGACCTCGACGACTTCAAGAGCGTCAACGACACGCTTGGGCACCCGGTCGGCGACGGATTGATCTACGCCGTCGCGGAGCGGCTGGCAGCGATCGCCGGGCCAGGCGTCACCATCAGCCGTTTCGGCGGCGACGAGTTCATGATCTTCTTCGACCGCGTTGAGGACGAGAGCCATCTGAGCGGCCAAATCGACGAGATTTTCATTGACCTGCAGGGCGAGGTCGACGTCGCCGGCCATGGACTGCGCATCCAGGCCAGCGGTGGCGCGGTGCTGTCGCGGGTCAGGGATACCGATGTCGACGCCATGATCGTCAAGGCGGACCTCGCGCTCTACAAGGCCAAGGAACTCGGCAAGAACACTTGGCGGCTGTTCGAGGCATCGATGGAAGCCGCTTTCCGCAACCGTCAGCTGATGAAGGCGGATCTGCGCACTGCGGTGGAAAGCAAGGGGTTGCGGGTGGTCTACCAGCCGATCGTGGCGATGAGCACGATGCGCATAGCCAGTTGCGAGGCGCTGTGCCGTTGGGACCACCCCGATCTCGGACCGATCTCGCCCAGCATCTTCATTCCGCTGGCGGAAGAAATGGGCATCATTTCCGAGATCAGCACGTTTGTCCTGCATGCGGCGTGCACCGAGTGCGCCAAATGGCCCATACAGACCAGTGTCTCGGTCAACCTCTCGGCCAAGGACTTTCGCAACCGCGACGTTGTCCAGAAGGTTCGCGATGCGCTCGCCAGCTCCGGCCTCGCCGCCGGCCGCCTGGAGATCGAGGTCACCGAGACGGCGTTGCTCGACGACAAGTCGCTGACACGTCAGTATATCGAGGAATTAAAGCGGCTTGGCGTGCGCATCGCGCTCGACGATTTCGGCACCGGCTATTCGAGCCTGAGCTATCTCCACAAACTTCCGCTCGACAAGATCAAAATCGACCGTTCGTTCCTGATGGACGTCACCCAGAACAGCCGTTCGCTCGAACTGCTCAAAGGCATCGTCAACCTGTCGCGGCCGTTAGGGCTTTCGGTGACTGTCGAGGGCGTCGAGACTTTCGAGCAGCTCAAGATCCTGGCGTTGCAGGTCAAGCCGGACCTGGTTCAGGGATTCCTGTTCGGCTCGGCGCTCAGCGCGTCCGGCATCGAGACGATGTCGAGCACGGTCTGGCCCTTCGCCAAGGACATCAAGACGGCCAGGAGAGCGAGCCATCGCTGATTCTACCGCAGAATGTTGTACTTTAGTATAATTTTAACCATTATTAACCTTAATAGCTGGTAAACGATCTCTATCTTGTTTTCATCTTTTACATCTTGCGACCCTGCCGTAGTGTTGATCGTGGCGGCAGTTTGCGGGGACCGAGTTCATGGTTGTTGAGTTGAGTTTGCCTCGCCAGGCGGCGGGTGCTGAGCACCAGAACATGTCTAGTTTCGCTCAGCACGTTTATGCGCTGCTCGACCGGACGGAGTACCGCCGCTGTGAAACCGGCGAAGATTTCGAAAGCATCTACAGGTTGCGCTACAACGCCTATCGGATGAACGAGTTAGTGCCCGAGAATGCTTCCCGTGAGGTCCACGACGAATTCGACGAGCTGCCGAATTGCCATACATTCGGCATCTACATCGACGGGCGGCTGGTCAGCACGATGCGACTGCACAATGTATCCGCCGATAACCCAGCGTCGCCGGCTCTCAGCGTCTACAGGGACTTGTTGATGCCGCGTCTGGCCGCTGGTGAACTCTTTGTCGACCCAAGCCGTTTTGCCGTAGATGCCGAATGGTCGCGGGTATATCCGCAGATTCCGTACGTCACGCTGCGCCTTGCCGGCATGGCGTGCTTCCATTTCCAAGCGCCCTATTGCATATCCATGATCCGCGAAGATCACGCCGCTTTTTACAAGCGAATCTATCGGGCCCGGCCGATCGGTGACGCGCGTCCCTATGCAGGCGTGATCAACTGTTTTGCGCTGCTTTATCAGGCCGATGTCTTGGCAATCAAGAACGAGACTTACGCCCGGTTCCCGTTCTTTCGGTCGACGCCGATGGAGCAACGCATGCTGTTTGAGACACCTGGTGCCGGTGAACTCGCGCCGCTGACCATTCTGCCGACCGCCAAATACTACCGCGAAGCCGCCTGACCTTGGCAAATTTAGAGCGCGGCTGGAGCTTTCAGCCCGCTTCGGCGTTCTGGGAGGCGCGCCGGCGGCGCGTGGACGACGTCAATCTGCATCGCTTCGGCGGCAATTCTATCGAGAGGAACCCGACATGACCATTTCCACGCTCGCACTCACTCCACTGATCTCGCTGATTGCCGGCGTGCTGATCCTGGTGATGCCGCGACTCCTCAACTACATCGTCGCGCTCTATCTGATCGTTGTCGGCCTGCTTGGGCTGTTTCCGCAGCTCGCCGGCTGAAAATGCCGGCAGGCGCGGCGCGCGTTAGCCGGCAAGCAAGCGCAAGGCGGCCCGCCGCGATCGCCTCCGAAACATCCTCCTGCATGGCGGCTCCAATTTTCCTTTGAGGCTGTTGTCTCCAGCGATGCGGCAATAGCGCCATTGCCCTCAGCCTGGCTTTTCGCTATGTGCCTGAAAGATGTCTTCGAAGGGGTATTCCTATGGCTGATCACTCGCCGACCGGTCCTGTCGAACTAGGCGCGAAGATGGACTATGCCGAGCACGACCGCACCTATGCCGGCTTTGTCATGCTCGCCAAATACGGATCGCTTTTTTGCGCCGCCGTGCTTCTGGCAATGGCTTTCGGCTTCTTTGCGGGCGGCTTCTTCTCGGCGTTTGTCCTGTTCGTTCTGATCCTCGCCGTCGGCGCTTTCATTCTCCGGTAAATTCTTCAAAACCCTTGCCCGCGACATCGCCGGAAGTCCGGCCGGCGTCCTGCGCAGACAGGTTCCAGCCGAAAGGATCATGCGGTGGGACAGACGGTTTTCATCCCTCGTGAGCTCGATGCGAACGAGCCGCGCGTTGCTGCCTCGCCCGACACGGCAAAGCGAATGGCGGGGCTGGGCTTCGACGTGATCGTCGAAAGCGGCGCCGGCACGGCATCGCGCATTCCCGACGAGGAGTTCGCCAAGGCCGGGGCTGTGATCGGCAAGGCCGGCGATGTCGCCAAGGCCGATGTGGTGCTGAAGGTGCGCCGGCCAGATCAGGCGGAGCTGAAGGCCTATCGCCCGGGCACTGCCGTCATCGCCATCATGGATCCTTATGGCAACGATGCTGCCGTCGATGCTTTGGCAAGGGCCGGCGTCACCGCCTTCTCGATGGAGTTCATGCCGCGCATCACGCGCGCCCAATCCATGGACGTCCTGTCCAGCCAGGCCAACCTCGCCGGCTATCAGGCAGTGATCGACGCGGCTGCCGAATATGACCGGGCACTGCCGATGATGATGACGGCGGCCGGCACCGTGCCGGCGGCGAAAGCCTTCATCATGGGCGTCGGCGTCGCCGGCCTGCAGGCCATTGCGACGGCAAGGCGACTTGGCGCCGTCGTCACCGCCACCGACGTCCGTCCCGCCGCCAAGGAACAGGTTGCCTCGCTGGGCGCAAAGTTCCTGGCGGTCGAGGATGAGGAGTTCAGGGCGGCCGAGACGGCTGGCGGCTACGCCAAGGAAATGTCTAGGGAATACCAGGCCAAGCAGGCGGCGCTGACCGCCGAGCACATCGCCAAGCAGGACATCGTCATCACCACGGCGCTGATCCCCGGCCGTCCGGCGCCGAAGCTCGTTTCGGCTGCGATGGTCGCCTCGATGAAGCCGGGCTCGGTGATCGTCGATCTCGCGGTCGAACGTGGCGGCAATGTCGAAGGCGCCGTGCCCGGGCAGGTGGTGACCACGGCCAACGGGGTGAAAATCGTCGGCCATCTCAACGCACCGGGCCGCGTTGCAGCCTCCGCCTCGCTGCTCTACGCCAGGAACCTCTTTGCGTTCCTAGAGACGCTGGTCGACAAGACCACGAAGACGCTTGCCATCAACCGCGAGGACGATCTGGTCAAGGCGACGATGCTCACCGATGCCGGCAAGATCGTGCATCCGGCCTTCATCGGCAAGCCGGCGGTGATGATCGCCTCGGCGGAGCCTGCGAAGCCCGCTGCTGCAAAGAAACCGGCCGCTCCCAAGAGCCCTGCCGCCCTCAAGAAACTTGCCGCACCCAAGTCGCCCGCTAGTAAGCCGAAAGGGATCGCGTGATGGACCAGACCTTGCAGAAGGCCCTTGACCAGCTCGAGCAGGCGACCGCCGCCGTCCGGCTCGCGGTGCAGGATCTGGCCACTGCTCCCGGCGGCACCGAGGCGGCGGGCGACGCCGCGCACGCGCTGTCCGGCGGGGCGATCGATCCCTTCGTCTTCCGCTTCGCCATTTTCGTGCTGGCGATCTTCGTCGGCTATTACGTCGTCTGGTCGGTGACGCCGGCGCTGCACACGCCGCTGATGGCCGTCACCAACGCCATCTCCTCCGTGATCGTCGTCGGCGCGCTGCTTGCCGTCGGCATCTCGGCATCCGGCATCGCCACCGGCTTCGGTTTCGTCGCGCTGATGCTGGTCTCGGTCAACATCTTCGGCGGCTTTCTCGTCACCCAGCGCATGCTGGCGATGTACAAGAAGAAGGACAAGTAGAGCGACATGAACGCCAACTTCGCCTCCTTCCTCTATCTGGTCTCCGGCATCCTGTTCATCCTGGCATTGCGTGGCCTGTCGCACCCGACCACCAGCCGTCAGGGCAACATGTACGGCATGATCGGCATGGCCATCGCCATTGTTACTACGCTGGCGCTGGCGACCCCTTCGGCGGGAGGCTTCGGTCTCATCGTGCTCGGCCTTTTGATCGGCGGCTCGGTCGGCGCGGTCACCGCACGGCGCATCGCCATGACCTCGATGCCGCAGCTGGTCGCTGCCTTCCACTCACTGGTTGGCCTTGCCGCCGTGATGGTGGCGGCTGCCGCCGTCTATGCGCCGGAAAGCTTCGGCATCGGAACCGTCGCCGACATCCACGCCCAGGCGCTGATCGAGATGAGCCTCGGCGTCGCCATCGGCGCCATCACCTTCACCGGCTCGGTCATCGCCTTCCTCAAGCTCGACGGCCGCATGTCGGGCAAGCCGATCATGATCGGCGGCCGCCATTTCATCAACGCCGCCCTCGGCATCGGGCTGATCGTGCTGATCGTGCTGCTGGTCACCACCGAGTCCAAACTGGTGTTCTGGCTGATCGTGGCGGCATCGCTTGTTCTTGGCGTCCTTCTCATCATCCCGATCGGCGGCGCCGACATGCCGGTCGTCGTCTCGATGCTGAATTCCTACTCGGGTTGGGCGGCTGCGGCACTCGGCTTCACGCTCGGCAATCTGGCGCTGATCATCACCGGCGCACTGGTCGGCTCGTCAGGCGCGATCCTGTCCTACATCATGTGCAAGGGCATGAACCGGTCGTTCATCTCGGTCATCCTCGGCGGCTTTGGCGGCGAGACTTCAGCCACTGCCGACGATGGCATCGAGCGCACGGTCAAGCAGGGTTCGGCCGACGATGCCGCCTATCTGATGATTAACGCGCAGAAGGTCATCATCGTGCCGGGCTACGGCATGGCGGTCGCCCAGGCGCAGCATGCGCTGCGCGAGATGGCCGACAAGCTCAAGGCCAACGGTGTCGACGTGAAGTACGCAATTCATCCGGTCGCCGGCCGCATGCCTGGCCACATGAACGTGCTCCTGGCCGAAGCCAACGTGCCCTACGACGAAGTGTTCGAGCTCGAGGACATCAACTCCGAATTCGCGCAGGCCGACGTCGCCTATGTCATCGGCGCCAACGACGTCACCAACCCTTCGGCGCGGGACGACAAGAGCTCCCCTATTTTCGGCATGCCAATCCTCGACGTCGACAAGGCTCGCACCTGCCTGTTCGTCAAGCGCTCGCTCGGCTCCGGCTATGCCGGCATCGACAACACGCTGTTCTACAAGGACGGCACCATGATGCTGCTCGGCGACGCCAAGAAGATGACCGAAGAGATCGTCAAGGCCATGGATCACTGATCCGGGCTGGCGGCCCCGATACATCGCTAGTTGCTCGAAACAAAAGCCTGGCCCCGCGCCGGGTTTTTTTCTTGGCCCTGAGCATCCGGCGTCCTTTGCTCTCATGCCGGTTTCAGAGCTACGATGGGCAAATTCTGTTCCGGGATTTGTCACCAACGGAGGCACTGGTGTCCGACCCTGATCCTGTAGCGTCGCCGGCCAAGACCAGTCCGCCGGCCTTCGGAAAGGCGCCGCGCAAGCTCAGCCAGGCCGTGGTGATCGTGCATGGCATGGGCGAACAGCGGCCCATGGGCACGCTGAGGGAATTTGTTCATGCCGTTTGGAGTCACGATCCCGCCCGCGCGCCGTTTTATGCCCATGTCGCCGATCCGGCCGATCCCGGCGGCGAGAAGATCAACCAGAGCTGGATCACGCCTGACAGCCGGACGAACTCGCACGAGCTTCGCCGGATCACCACCCCTTACGATGTCGATGGCCGTCGCACCGATTTCTATGAGCTTTACTGGGCCGACATCACGCAGGGCACGACGCGGGGCCGGCTTGCGGCCTGGGTGACGAATCTGCTCTGGCGCAAGCCCGCCGACATTCCGCGCGATGCCCGCGGGCTTTATGTCGTCACGCTTCTGGCCGTCACAACAGTGCTGTGCGCAGCGCTCTTGCTCGCCGCGTCGGCCTTGCAAGGAGATATTTCCTGGACCACGGGCACGCTCGTCACGATCCTGGCCTCATTCGTCATCTGGTCGGTGGACCGGTTTGGCCTTCCTTATTTCGGCGATGTGGCCGCCTATGTGCGTGCCGAAGCGGCAACGGTCGAAAAGCGCGCGCTTGTCCGCGAACGTGGCCTGACGCTGCTGCGGCGCCTTATGATGGACGATGGCTACGACCGGATCGTCCTGGTCTCGCACAGCCTTGGATCAATCATCGCCTATGATCTGCTGCAGATATTATGGGCCGATTTCAGGCCCCGAAAGCTGGAGGCTGTCCGCGACAAGGCGAGGCTGAAAGCGATCCGCGCCGTCGACAAGGCTACGCTTAACGCCGATGGTTCTGCATGGCCCGAAAGCTTGGATGACCTCTCCGGATTCCGGCGAGATCAATGGGAACTCTGTCGCCAACTCCGCGCCAGGGACAACGATCATCCGTTGCCATGGAAGATCAGCGATTTCGTCACGCTTGGCAGCCCGCTGACCCACAGCGAATTTCTGGTGACCTACAATCTCGCCGAATTCAGGCGCGGCATCGCTGAGCGGCTGTTCTCGGCATGCCCGCCGATCGCCGAGACGGCGGTCGGTGGAACCGTCCTCTATCTGGAAGGGCGCAGCCGTTCGGGCAAGCCGCAGCGGGCGGTGCATCATGGCGCGGTATTTGCCGCGACGCGCTGGACCAACATCTTCGACAGGGGCAATGGCTGGCTGACCGGCGACCCGATCTCTGGACCGATGGCGGAAAATTTCGGTCCTGGCGTGGAGAACATTCAGGTCGAGCTGCGCGGTTCACTTGGCCGCATCTTCACCCACAGGCTCTACTGGTCGCTGAAGGCGACCGGCGTCGAGGTCGCCGCAGCCGCCGGCACGCCACCGCGCTCGCACATCGACGTGCTGCGCGACGCCGTCGATCTCGGCCGCAAACTGGAGCCAAGCCAGGCGGCGCCGACGACTTTCGCTGGAAGATAGGCTTGCTTCGGCGACCCGGCTCGCAATCCCTGGCGTGACGCCGTCAAATCAGCCGGTCGATGCCGGGCACAGCCCCGGCATCGATAGAATCCGTCAACCACCGATCAACGGTTGGTCAGGAAGACCGCCTCCTCGTCGTCGCGCTGCCTGCCGCCAATTGCTGCCGCGGCGCTTGCGATGAAAGCGCCGACGACCAACGACAATGCGCCAAGCAGCGCGAAGGTGGCACCGGCTTTCCTGGCTGTATCGGCAGCCTGCTGGGCCTGGACCTTCGCCTGTTCGACCCTGGCAAGTACGGCATCGACACGGGCCCTGGCATCGGGTTCCGACAGCCCGGTGCGGGCAGCCACCAGCTGCGACAGATAGGTCTTGTCGTCGGCAGACACTTCGCCTGCTGCTGCGCTCGCGATCAAAATGCGCGAAGCCTGCGCCATTGCCGCCGCATCGCTCTCCGGATTGGCGGCAGCAAGCCTGGCCGCATCGGCCGGGCGGAACAACGCATCGACGAAATACGACGTTGCGTTGTCGGTCGCGGCGCCTCCGGCGTTTGCAGCAGCACCTGCCGAAGCGCCCATTGCCGCGCCCGACGCGACTGTCGAAGCGGCCTGGACGCCGGTTCCGACAGCTGCGGAAAGCGCCGAGCCGAGCACGCCGGCGACGAGCAACGTCGCAAGCGCCCAGGCGAGGAAGCCGTGGGCGGTATCGCGGAAAAAGACTTCATCGTTGTGGACGCCGACCCATTTGGTGCGTAGGCGCCCAGCAAGATAACCGCCGAGAGCCGACGACAGCCACTGCACGATGATCAGCCACGCAGCGGTGGAGGCCGCGAAAGTTGTGACCGAGGTGCTCAAGCCGGACCACGGCGAAACCATGGTCAGCCCGAGCCCGGAGCCGAGCAGCATCAGGATCAAGGTTAGCGCCGACGCAGCAAAGGCGCCGGCCACGATCGGTCCCCAGCTGACAGCGGTGGAAGAGGATTCCGTCGGTGCGGAAACGTCGACAGCTGTTAGGGTTGACTGCATGTCAGCCCCCTACCGTGCGAAAAGCAGTATGAGAATAATGATCGGAATCGGGACTCCGAGAAGCCAGAGCAAAATGCCACGTCCCATAAGTGCCTCCTGCGGCGATTGTGATCAATCACAATGCCTTGGAAGCCTTTCCGTTCCGGCCGGCTTTCGGGTGACCCTTGTTGCGATGCAGCAGACATCATCGGTAGGCCTAGGCCTACCAATGATGCTCAAGCGCCTGAAATTGAGCGGCCGACCTGGGCTTTAAATATCCAGATTGGCGACCGACAGCGCGTTTTCCTGGATGAACTCGCGCCTGGGCTCGACCTCGTCGCCCATCAGCCGCGAAAACAGCGAGTCGGCGTCCGTCGCGTCATTGACCTTGACCTGTAAGAGCGAGCGCACATTCGGGTCGAGGGTGGTTTCCCAGAGCTGCTCGGCGTTCATCTCGCCAAGGCCCTTGTAGCGCTGCATGGTCAGACCCTTGCGGCCGGTGGCAAACACGGCGCTGAGCAGCGCCAGCGGTCCCGAGATGGTTTCGGACACATCCTTGCGGCGCAGCACCGGCGGCTCGCCATAGACTTCTGCGAGACGCGGTGCATAGCGGTCGAGCTGGCGGGCGTCGGCCGAATTGATCAGCGCGAGATCGAGATGCGCGAATTCCTTGACGCTGCGCACCGTGCGCTCGAACACGTAGCCGCCGACGCCTTCGTTTGAGGTCGACATGCGGCCGGTCCAGCCGCGTTCGGTGTCCTCGGCGATGATGTCGAGGCGGCGGGCGACACGCTCGGCCATCGCGTTGGCCTGGCCGAGATCGGTGAAGACGTCCGGGTTGAGCGCGCCGGCGATCGCCGCCTGCTCGACCACGCCTCTGTTATAGCGGGTGTGCAGCCCGTTGATGAGCTGGCGCACCGCCAGCGCATCGTCGATGGCGCTGCGCAGGTCCTGCCCGGCCCGCACCTCGCCGGTGCTGAGCGCAAGCGACGCCTCTTCCAGCCCTGAGCTGATCAGGAATTCCTCGAAGGCGCTTTCGTCCTTGATGTATTGCGAGCTCTTGCCGCGCGTCACTTTGTAAAGCGGCGGTTGGGCGATGTAGAGATGCCCGCGCTCGATCAGCTCCGGCATCTGCCGGAAGAAGAAGGTCAGCAGCAAGGTGCGGATGTGGGCGCCGTCGACGTCGGCGTCGGTCATCAGGATGATCTTGTGGTAGCGCAGCTTGTCGGCGTTGAACTCGTCCTTGCCGATCGAGGTGCCAAGCGCGGTGATCAGCGTGCCGATCATGTCGGAGCCGAGCATACGGTCGAACCGGGCCCGCTCGACGTTGAGGATCTTGCCGCGCAGCGGAAGGATGGCCTGGTTCTGACGCGAGCGGCCGCCCTTGGCCGAGCCGCCGGCGCTGTCGCCCTCGACGATGAAGATTTCGGACTTCGCCGGGTCGCGTTCCTGGCAGTCGGCCAGCTTGCCGGGCAGCGAAGTGACGCCGAGCGAGCTCTTGCGGGTGATGTCGCGCGCCTTACGCGCGGCTTCGCGCGCCGCTGCCGCTTGGATAACCTTCTCGATGACCACCTTGCCCTCGGTCGGGTGCTCTTCGAGCCAGGTGCCGAGCGCCTCGTTGACGAGCCCTTCCACCACCGGACGGACCTCGGACGAGACCAGCTTGTCCTTGGTCTGCGACGAGAATTTCGGGTCGGGAACCTTGACCGACAACACGGCCGTCAGCCCTTCGCGGCAATCGTCGCCGATCAGCGCCACCTTCTCCTTTTTGGTGAGGCCCGTGGATTCGCCATAGCCGGTAATCTGGCGTGTCAGCGCGCCGCGGAAACCGGCAAGATGCGTGCCGCCGTCGCGCTGCGGAATGTTGTTGGTGAAGGCCAGCACGTTCTCGTGGTAGCTGTCGTTCCACCACATGGCGACTTCGACGGTGATGCCGTCGCGCTCGGCCTTGATGGCAATCGGCTTGTCGATCAGCGGCTTCTTGACGCGGTCGAGATATCTGACGAATTCCTCGAGCCCGCCATCATAGTGCAGCTCATGGCGCACGACGTCGGCATGGCGGGCATCGGTCAGAATGATGCGCACGCCGGAATTCAGGAACGCGAGTTCGCGCAGCCGATGCTCCAGCGTGCCGAAGTCGAACTCGACCATGGTGAAGGTCTCGGTCGAGGGAAAGAAAGTGATCTCGCTGCCGCTGCGCCCCTCGTAGGTGCCGGCAACCTTGCGCTGCTCATAGCTGCCGGTGACCCTCAGCGGCCCGTCGGCATTACCATGCGTGAAGCTCATCTCGTAGATTTGGCCGTTGCGGCGGATTTTCAGCTTCAGCCAGGCCGACAGCGCGTTGACTACCGAGACGCCGACGCCGTGGAGGCCGCCGGACACCTTGTAGGAGTTCTGGTCGAACTTGCCGCCGGCATGCAGCTGCGTCATGATCACTTCGGCCGCCGAAATGCCTTCGCCGGTGTGGATATCGGTCGGAATACCGCGGCCATTGTCGATGACCGTCACCGAACCGTCGGGGTTGAGCGTTACTGTGACGAGATCGGCATGGCCGGCCAGCGCCTCGTCGATGGCGTTGTCGACGACCTCATAGACCATGTGATGCAGGCCTGAGCCGTCGTCGGTATCGCCGATATACATGCCGGGCCGCTTGCGGACGGCATCCAAGCCCTTCAAAACTTTGATGGAATCGGCGCCGTATTCGGCCTCAGCGCCGTTGGCGTTGTCGATCTGATCGCTCATGAAAACCTGTCTGATTGATGCCGCACATCCAGCGCAAAAAATCGGCTCCGAATCGCGGGTCCTTGATGTTTCAGATATAGGTGCAAAAGGCGGTTTTTCCAAGGTTTGCAAGCATTTCCGAATGGAAGAAGAGCACGCCTGGCCGGCCAGGGCATCGGACCCAAAAGTGGAACCGGTTTGGGAACTGAGCGGCGGCAACAAGAGCAGGCCGGCCTGTTAGACGATCAGGTACTTTCCGGTGCCCCGGTCACATTTCCGGAGAGCGGGGTGCATCGCCTTTGCCGTTCGGCGACATGGACGCTTGCCTTGCCAGCCACTACATTGAGATGACCAGCGGAGCACGCCATGGACAGTCAGCCCGCCCCCTTCGTCCCGCCGGCGCCGAGGCCGCGTACGTCGCCGCCTTCCACGCTGGAGATGATCCGCATCGTCTACCGCAATCCACTCGAACTGTGGGGCGAGCCGACCTACAACCAGCCTTGGATTTCGGTGACCGGCATAGGCGGGCCGCTGGTCATCGCCAACGACCCCGGCCTCATCCGCCACGTGCTGGTCGACAATGCCAAAAACTACAAGATGGCGACGGTGCGCCAGATGATCCTGCGGCCGATCCTGCGCGACGGCTTGCTGACCGCCGAGGGTGAGGTCTGGAGGCGTTCACGCAAGGCGATGGCGCCGGTGTTCACGCCGCGCCACATCTTCGGTTTTGCCGAGCCGATGCTGAGGCGCACGCGGGAGTTCGTCACACGCTATGAGAGCGGCGGCATGTCGGACATCGCTCACGACATGACGCTGTTAACCTTTGACATCCTGGCCGAGACGCTGTTTTCCGGCGAGATATCAGGTGAGCCGGGCAGCTTCGCCAAGGAGATCGACCGGCTGTTCGAGACCATGGGCCGGGTTGATCCGCTCGATCTGTTGCGGGCGCCCGATTGGCTGCCGCGCCTGACCCGCATCCGCGGCCGCAAGACCATGGCCTATTTCCGCAAAATCGTCACCGACACCGTCAAGATGCGCGAAGAGCGGCTCAAGCGCGAACCGGACACCGTGCCGCAGGATTTTCTGACGCTTTTGCTCAACGCGGAGGGACCGGACGGCCTGACGCGCGCCGAAGTCGAGGACAACATCATCACCTTCATCGGCGCCGGCCATGAGACCACGGCGCGTGCGCTCGGCTGGACGCTCTATTGCCTGGCCGAAGCGCCTTGGGAGCGCGAAAGGATAGAGCGCGAGATCGACGCGGTGCTGGCGCGCGAGCCCGACCCGACAAAGTGGCTCGACGCCATGCCGTTCACACGCGCCGCCTTCGAGGAGGCGCTCAGGCTTTATCCGCCGGCGCCGTCGATCAACCGCGAGCCGATCGAGCCCGAAACCTGGAACGGCCTCTATATACCGAGGCGTGCCGCGGTGCTGGTCATGCCCTGGGTCGTCCACCGTCATCGCAAGCTGTGGGACCGGCCCGACGCCTTCATGCCCGAACGCTTCCATCCGGGAAATCGCGAAAAGATCGACCGCTTCCAGTATTTGCCGTTCGGCGCCGGTCCTCGCGTCTGCATCGGCGCCAGCTTTGCCATGCAGGAAGCGATCATCGCGCTGGCGATCATGCTGTCGCGCTTCCGCTTCGATACCACCGCTGAGACCAAACCGTGGCCGGTGCAGAAACTGACGACGCAACCGGAGGGCGGCCTGCCGATGCAGGTCACGCGGCGCGTTTAGTGAGCGCCTGATTGGCTAGGCCGCCGTCTTGCGCTGGAACTGGCCCGCGGGCCGGTAGCGCCAGAGATAGCTCGGCAGGATGCTGCTGATCGACTGTGGCTGGATATCGAGGCCGGCGAGCGTCCTGTTTTCCCTGATGGCCGCTTCCGACACGATGTTGTGCTGGCGCAACTGCAGGACCTGATCCTTGGTCAGCAGCGGATTGGGCAACAGGCCGAGGATCGATGCCTGCATGTTGGCCAGCCACCATGGCACCGACACCAGAAGCCGCTTGCGGTCGGTGATGGTAAGCATTTCCTGCATGCATTCTTTGAAAGTGAGCACCTGCGGTCCGCCAAGCTCATAGATCCGGCCGCCCTGGACTTTGCCGTCGACCGAGCGCGCCACCGCCTCGGCGACATCGCCGACATAGACCGGCTGGAACTTGGTCTGCCCGCCGCCGATCAGCGGCAGGACCGGCGAATAACGCGCCATATTGGCGAAGCGGTTGAAGAAACGGTCCTCCGGCCCGAAATTGATCGATGGTCGCAAGATGACGGCATCGCTAATCGTCTCCAGAATCGCCTTTTCACCGAGCGCCTTGGTGCGCGCATACTCCGATTGTGCGTTCAGATCGGCGCCCAGCGCCGAGATATGGGTGAGGCCGGCGCCGAGGGCGCGCGCCGCTTCGGCGACCGCGCGTGCGCCGAATTCATGGAGAGACGTGAATTTCTGCCGGCCGCTCTCATGCAGGATGGCCACCAAATTGACGACATGATCGGCGCCCTGCACAGCGCGGTCGACCGACCAGCGCACGCGAACATTAGCCTGCACCGGCTGGATCTGGCCGACATTGCCGAGCGGCTGTAGATGGCCGGCGAGATCGGGCCGGCGGCAGGCGACCCTGATGCGATAGCCGCGCCTGGCCAGCGCCCGCACCACGTGGCGGCCGACAAAGCCGGAGCCGCCGAACACGACGACGAGCTTTGGGGTCTGCAGGATTTCGGTCATTGCGGGCTCCGGCGCGCTTTCCAGATGGGCTTGGCTCAGGCCGTTTCATAGTCCGTTTCGCGCCAAACGCAAAGGGTGACGATAAGTCGCCGGAGACCTTGTTTCGACCGCGTCAGAACGCCTTGCCGATGCGCGCGTCGACCGATTGGCGGTTGCCGCCGCGGATAACGAAGAAGAACAGGATCGCGGCCCACAGCAGCGATTTTTCGGCGCCCGAAAAACCCTCGCCCATGGTGACCCAGTGGAACCAGACGGTGACGAGAAGCACGAACATTCCGGCGAAGGCGGCCGGTCGGGTCAAGAGACCTATGGCGATGAAAATGCCACCGAAGAACTCGGTGCAGGCCAAGAGCAGGGACCAGAATGCGCCCGGATAGAAGCCGAGGCCTTCGACCATCTCGGCGGCGCCAAACGGATCGGTGATCTTATGCGAGCCGTGGATGGTGAGGAAGATGCCGGCTACGGCACGCAGGATGGTTTCAGAGGTGGTGTTCAGCGCCGCATAGAGGCTGCCGAGGGCTGGGACGAAAAGGCTTCTGCTGGAATTGTCGGTGCTTGCGGACATCAGGGCTCCTCTTTTGCTGCTTCGCGCAAACACCCGACCACCTCGGTCGAAGTCAAATGAACAAAAGTTGACCAAGGCAGGCATGTTAACTGAGCAGAGGCGAGAACGCGGAAAACCCCGCCGAAGCGGGGTTTTCAGGTGACTTGGCGTCGCGCAAAAAGATTCATCAAGTGCTTCGAAAACATTCGCCCCGACCGGCTTCCATTCAGGTCGCACAAAGGTGCGCAGCGATTTGCGAACGACATGCATAAAAACAAGAACTTAAGCGCGCCGTAACCCGCTCAAACGCGTGCTTTAGCCTGCGAAATCGCTGGTTGCCGGCGATCAGGATTTTTCAGGAAGAGTAGCGCGCGGCGAATTCGGAGATGCGCTGCACCACGGCTTTCTGAGCTGTTATGCCCCGTGCCGCCGCCTTCTCCGCTGCTTCGGCCCGGGCGCGGCCGGGCACATGCACGCCGTAGCGGCGGCGCAACCGGTCGAGCTGATCTTTCATGCGCTTCTCGAAATCCGGATCGAGCAGCTTGGGTTCGACGGCCAGCACGAAGAGGCCGGTTCCCGGACTGTCCGGTCCGCCGCTAAACCATGGCGCATCGAGCGACCAGTTGGCGCCTGACAGGCCCGCCGCCAGAACTTCGACCATCAGTGCGATGTTGGCGCCGCGCTGGCCGCCGAAGGCAAGCATCGCGCCTTTCATGGCGGCGGCCAGCGCGGCGCCAACATCGCACTGATGGTCGAAGT
>SAQG01000028.1 GCA_004020315.1 Mesorhizobium sp. | reverse complement strand
CCTCGGGCTTGCCAAAGGCAAGACCCGTGGGCGGCCACCTCTCCCCCGCTTCGCGGTGGGCGAGGAACCCAGGTCTTGATAGGTCGGAGGGACCTTCTGCCCTACCGGGCATCTCCCCCGCAAGGGGGGAGATCGGCAGCTTCACCCAGGTCGCCCGGATCAGATCGAGGTTGGCGCCCGCCTCAGCCCCACTTCATCTCGCCGGTGGCGACCTTGGAGCCGATGTCGAGCGCAACGCCCATGCCGAGGTTGGGGAAGCGGGCTTCCATGGCGCCCTTGAGCGCGGCTGCGTCCTTGGCCTTGGCCAGTTCTTCCTCGAAGGCAATGAGATAGGCTCTGGTGTGCTCGACACCCGAGAGGTCGGTGGCAGCCTGCGGCGTCATGTGGCCGGGCACGACGATTTCAGGCTTGGTGGCCGCGATCCTTTCGAGATTGGCGAGCCAGGCGGCGCGCTGTTCCCTGGTCGGCGCGTCGGCGGTCCAGACATGCACGCCCGAAAAAATCATCACCCCGCCGAACACCGCGTTCAGCGACGGCACCGAAAGATAGCGCCGGTTGGCGAGGCCTTCCGCGTCGACGATCTCAATGGTCTCGCCATCGACGGTGAGTGTCTTGCCGTCGAACACCTCGGGGATGACCACATCGGCCAGCGCCTGCGGCCCATTCTCCTTGAGCTGCGGTCCCCAAACCGCGATCTTCTTGTCGACGCTGCCGTTGATGGCGGCCACCGTCTCGGCTGCGGCGATCACCCGTGCCTGCGGGAAAGCTTCCTTGATCGGCTTGAGGCCGAAATAAAAGTCCGGGTCGGACTGGCTGACATAGATGGTGGTGAGCGTCTTGCCCGTCGCCTTGATCGCCTCGGCCACGGCGCGGCCGTCAGAATAGGTGAAACCGCCGTCGATCAGCAGCGCCTCGGAGGCGCCGGTGATCAGCACGGGGGCGCGAAAGAAGCCGTTTTCGCCGGCCGGAAAATGTTTCCAGGAAAGCCCTGCGGCTGCATGGCCAAGCCCGGCGGGAGCGAAGACGGCGGCGGCGCCGGCGGCGAGGGTGGTTTTCATGATGGCTCTCCGTGTGAACATGGATGTCTCCTGGGCTCGAATGCGGAATTCCGGCGGCGCATCTCCCGCGCAGCCTTGATCCGGAAGATGGCAAAAGCCGAATGGGTATTGAAGGCCAACAAAATAGACGTAATGTATGCCATTGCCTGACAATGAGGTCGCACCTGCGATGAGCCGCGCATGAACCTGAACCGGCTGGCCTACTTCGCCGCGGTGGTCGATGCCGGCTCCTTCACGCGGGCTGCCGAGCGGCTGGGCATCACCAAGGCGGTCGTCAGCCAGCAGGTGGCGCGGCTGGAGCGCGACTTGGGAATGACGCTGCTGATCCGCACGACGCGGCGGGTCCATCCGACCGAGGCCGGCCGGACATTCCATGCCCGCTGCCTACAAGTCCTGCAGCAGGCCGAGGATGCCTTCAACGAGCTCGCGCAAGCTGCCGCCGAGCCGACCGGCACACTGCGCATCACGGCGCCGAACGACTACGGCACGTCGGCGGTGGTGCCGGTGGTCGCCGCCTTTAGCGCCCGCTATCCCGCCTGCCGGGTGGAGTTGACGCTGGGCGACGAGACCATCGACCTGGCTTCCGGTGGGATGGACGTGGCGATCCGCGTCGGCTGGTTGGCCGATTCCAGCCTGCAGGCGCGGCGGATCGGCACTTTCAGGCAGTTCATGGTGTGCGGCGCGGAGTTTGCCGGCCGGTTCACGGCCGGCGAACCGCAAGACCTAGCCGGGCTGCCCTTCGTCGCCAACATGGCGCTGCGCGAACCGCTGCTATGGCAATTTTCGCGCGGCGACGACGAGCATGGGGCGGCCGTGCGCCTGCAGGCAACGATCGCCATCGACGCGACACCGGCAGTGCTGGCGGCGGTCCGCGCCGGCGCCGGCCTGTCGGTGCTGCCGGATTTCCTGGTGCGGGACGAGCTGGCCGCCGGGCGGCTCATCCAGATCCTGCCGGACTGGCAGCTGCCCTCCGGAGGCATCTACACGGTCTACCCCGCCGCACGCTTCCGCCCGCCCAAGGTGACCAGGTTTGTCGAGATGCTTGTTGCGGCTGAGCAGAAGACGGGGCCGGTCGGGGAGGGACGAGAAGGCGCGCGGTAGAACAGGTCGCGCGCGTCGCCCAACCGCCAAACCAATCCGCCAACCTGAAGCGCTTCGCGTGAAAGAACCCTCGGGCGTCATCGCCTGAAGATGTAAATCGCACCTCCGGCGTCGTCGGATACGAGCACGGAACCGTCCGGCGCTTCCTTGACATCCACGGGCCGGCCGACGCCTCTGAGGAAAGTCGTCGCCGAAACCGGCCGGCCGCCCCTGAAGCGCACGCGCACGACCTGACGCCCGACTGGAACCGACCTGTTCCAACTGCCGTGCTCAGCGACCAGAGCGTCGCCGCCGAGGCTGCGGAAGAAATGGATTCCGAGGGTTGCGACATGTGCTTGAAATTCGAAGACGGGCGGAATCTGCTGCGCGGGCGGCCGTGCGTCCTGGAACCCTTTAAGCCGAGTTCGGCCTCCGAAGTAGGGAAAGCCATAAAAGCCGCCCGGCCGAAGCGCGTTCAGCTCGTCCGGCGGGATATCGTCGCCCATTCGGTCGGCGCCGTTGTCAGTGAAGAACATGGTGCCGCCGCGCCAGTCGAAGCCGACCGAATTGCGAACGCCCCAAGCGACGCGCCGAAGATCGGACCCGTCCTGGTTCATGCTGACGATCGTGCTTTGCAGTCCGCGCGGCAAACAAATGTTGCAAGGCGATCCAAACGAGACATAGAGCCGGGAATCAGGGCCGACGGCAATATAGCGAAGACTGTGGGCTCCCGAATTCGGCAGCCCGCGGCGAATGTCGCGCCTGCCGCTCAGAGCGCCCCCCGGCCCGATATTGAACGCGGTCACGCGGTCTCTCGAAGCTACGAACAAACGACCGCGTGAGCATGCGACTCCATTCGGAGCGGAGAATCCGGAGGCGACCCGCCGGGCGCGGCCGCCGGACACCGGCACCGCGTAGACCGAGGAACGTTTGGTTCCGACGAACAGTACGTCGCCGCAGACCGCCATTTCGCGCGCGGCGGGAACGCGGGCGAGAACCTCAGCCCACGCGGGTCCGGGGGCGAGAGCCACGCCAGAGGCGGCCGCCGCGACCGAGACGAGAGCGAGAAGCCCAATTCTAGCGGAAAGGAACCCGGCCTTAAGGGAAAAGACGTCCATCGGCGCCCTCCGAATACAAGCTGACTTTGCTGGAGGGAATTGGGGCGGCTTGTTCTCGTTTCAAGCCGTAGCCCAGGCCTCGTTGCAAAGTGGTCTCCTGGCTTTATGGGCTGGCTCAGCAACGGTCGGGGCGAAGCGCTCCAGCGACGAGCTCGCGCAGGCCGCCGCCGAGTCGACCGGCACGCTGCGCATCGCGGCGTCCGACGACTACGGCACGTCGGCGATGGTGCCGGTGGTCGCCGCCTTCAGCGCGCGCTATCCCGCCTGCCGGGTGGAGTTGACGCTGGGCGACGAGACCATCGACCTGGCTTCCGGTGGGATGGACGTGGCGATCCGCGTCGGCTGGTTGGCCGATTCCAGCCTGCAGGCGCGGCGGATCGGCACTTTCAGGCAGTTCATGGTGTGCGGCGCGGAGTTTGCCGGCCGGTTCACGGCCGGCGAACCGCAAGACCTAGCCGGGCTGCCCTTCGTCGCCAACATGGCGCTGCGCGAACCGCTGCTATGGCAATTTTCGCGCGGCGACGACGAGCATGGGGCGGCCGTGCGCATGCAGGCAACGATCGCCATCGACGCAACGCCGGCAGTGCTGGCGGCTGTCCGCGCCGGCGCCGGCCTGTCGGTGCTGCCGGATTTCCTGGTGAGGGACGAGCTCGCCGCAGGGCGGCTCGTCCACATCCTGCCCGAGTGGCAGCTGCCCTCCGGCGGCATCTACACGGTCTACCCGGCCGCGCGCTTCCGGCCGCCCAAGGTGACGAGGTTTGTTGAGATGGAGATGGAGTGAAGCGGGGAGGGGCCGCGGTAAAAAAAGTATAGGGGAAGTGTTTCTCTGGCCTAGACTAAGCTCTCAGTATCAGATTTTGATATCAGATCTAGGGTAGGTACTTCGAAGGAACACATTGTAAAAAGATCATGGGGTTCGGGGTATTCATTCACCGCTCAGATTCGATCTATGATGACAGCCCCGCGGAGCGATACCAGTTTCCTAGGCAGTATCTACGCCGTGTCGACGCATGCGTCGGCGACTGGATCATCTACTACGAGCCTAGCAAGGTGGCCGAGACCCGGGGCTATTTCGCCGTAGCCAAGATCCAACAGGTCATTCCCGATCCTGCGACGCCTGACATGTACCTCGCTCTGATTGAGCCTGGAACCTACCTCGATTTCGTCAACCCAGTTCCATTTAACGGAACCGATGGTCTCGTTGAACGAGGCTTGCTCAACGACCAAGGACGGATTTCCGGTCGTGCTCAATCTGCCGTCCGCCCAATCAGCCCAGCCGATTTCAACCGCATTATCGATCTGGGCCTGGACACGAACGAGTTGCTGCTACCGCGCGTTGATGACGTAGGCACCTCTACCGGCTTTCAAGATGAGCAGGCGCCATTCGAATTCGAGCAGAGCCGTGATCGCGTAAGCTACATCGGATCGCGAATTGTGCGGGACCGCATTTTCCGTCGCATCGTCTTGCGCTCTTACGATGAGCGGTGCGCGATCACGGGACTCAAGTTGATAAATGGCGGCGGTCGAGCCGAGGTTTCTGCCGCCCATATTCGCCCGGTCGAAGCGAACGGGCCTGATGTCATCAACAATGGGATCGCACTATCCGGTACAGCGCACTGGATGTTCGATCGCGGATTGATCAGCCTATCCGACGATCTGGAAATTCTGATCTCACGACAGGTCAATGACCTCGATAGCGTGCAGGCATTCATAAACAAGACTCGCCGCGCGCTTCCGCCGGGCCGACAGTTTGAACGCCCGCATCCCCGTTTCTTGCAATGGCACCGCGAGAACTGCTTCAAGCAGTGAGGCACCACCGGCACGCGACGTCAGTCGATCCGACGCAGCTGATGATGCAGCTGATCATCGCCAACAAGCCGAATTAATAGCGGGTCATCTCGAAGCGTGCACCCTTATCGGCCGCTTGGCCCGCCTTCTTCGCGCACAGCTCGACATACCGCTGATCCATAGACCACCCGACTAGCAGACCATTCTCCAAATGAATTCGATCTGCGGCTGGCCGGTGGGGAGGCTGGAAACGAGCAAATTCGACGAACGAACCGTTCTTCTTCATCACAAAAACATCGAGCATCCACTCGGGATGAACTTCCTCATGTTCTGGGATCTGAAGTGCTTTGCCGAGAGGGGAATGGACAATGTAAGTCTTTTCACCCGGGCTGAACCAACTCAGGTGGAGATCCTGCCCATAGTACCGCAAGAAGAACGATCGCCCGGAATTGTGGTAGGCACCTTCCTCATCGATCATCCATGCTCTAACCATGAGATTACCGATCTTTCTAAACCCGTCTCTTTCAGGGTAGGCGACCTCGAAGCCCCACCCCACGAGTCTTGAAGCCCTTTTCCGATAGTCCACTGCAACACCATGGCCCGGGCTGCGAAGCGAAGCATGATAGCCCGCGCAACTTGCCCATCCGCCCGCTCTTGATCGGGCAAAAGGTCGGGATGCATTTGCAAATACTCAAAGAAGTCCGACGCGCCGCTGCCAAGGAGGTAGATTCGCTTGTTGTTCAGCTCGAACCCGCGTGTACGAACGCCGAAGGGATAAATTTCTTCGGCCACTATCAGCAAAGCAACCAACTCGGTGCTTGCTTCGCACGTGTTGAGAATTTCTAGTATCACCTCAGGGGCGCGCAGATCTGCTGTGTCCGGTGGCAACAAGCTATCGAGTTCGCGGATCATTCGGTTCACTTCTGCGCGCTCTCCGGCCCAGGCAAGCATCAGATATGGTCGGACTATTATGAGCTTTTGAGCGAGGCCAGCAGCGTGATCTTGGCCCAACCCAGGATGGACTCCTTCCCGATGCTGGGTCGGTAGATCAACAGCGGATGGGACACGCCATGAGACCAGTAAGTCGCCTATAAATGCAGGCAGCCCGCCCACACTCAGACCTGCAACGAGAGTCATTCGCTCACCTCGAAGGTTTCAAGCTGTCAGGCAGAGGACCACGAAGGCGGAGAGGGTGCCCCACAGCATTTTCAGATGCTCTGGCGACACATTAAAATTCGGCGAGTGGACATAGCGATTTAGTGTGTCCATCGAGATGAGGTTTTCGCCCTGCTTGAGTTTATTTATCACTCCGAGATACTTCTTATCTAATTTACCCTTTGCATGCATATCTTCTGCCGCCTTCCCAGCTTTTTGGGCAAGCTTATCATTCTCGTGGACTGAGGTCAGTGATGTCTCTTTGATATATTTCTCGAGAGAGAGCTCAAGCAGAACGCGCAGCAGTACTGAGATAGCGTTCGGGTGCTCAGAAAGTTTCAGCTTAAACTGTAGCTCTTCCCAAATTTCGCGGTGGCGCTGGAGGTGTGCAGTCCACGTCACTCCGTAATTCACGTTAGGGATGAGATGCGGCCATGGTGCGGTTTTGGACGCACTCGGCCTCTGTGGTGTAGGGTAGGTTGGTGTCGACGCTGAGGCTGGAGTCGCCTTGGTTTTCGGCGCCACTGTCGGAAGGACGCCTTCGCGGTCAAGATTATCTATGTATTCAAGCTTAACCTCCGTATCCCAAATGTCTTCCAGGGTAATGGTTCGCGTGGCTAGATCATTGGCGACACGTTGCAGAGCACGGAGCGTCGCCTGCTCTTCACGAATGAACTCTAATTTCCCCTTGCGAACCGAAATTCCCAACCGGTTACGCAACGATTCAGCTGAAAGCAGGCGGTTCATATTGGATCGAGGAATCTTTCGGCTGGGCAGCATTTTCGCCGCCTTCAGCCTTGCCTCAATCTCGTCAGCCACGTGCAGCCCACTGCCTTTCCCAGTTCGGATGACGAAGTTGTTTTTCATCCGATCGTTCCAGTTGCTTTGCCCTATGCCGCCTTGAACGCCAGTGTGGCGGCGGAAGAGGATGTCATCGACGCGATCGCGGTCAGTCTCGACCTGACACTCGATCCTCTCGGGGAACTTACCTCTCCATTGCTTGCGCAACTCCGTGAAGAACTGCTGCAACTCCACAGTCGGCGCGCGGCGTGGTGCAGATAGTAGTTTTAGGCAGGTAGTACGTCGATTGCCGTCGGCGACAACGAATTTCTCGCCGTCGGGGAACACAAGCGGCGGTTCGAAAACCTCGCCCTTAGCGGCCAGGTCCTTCGCCAAATTGCGCATGTGCTGTTCTTGCGATGCAAACAGTTGCGCAATTGCCGCGGTTTCGTTTTCAAGTTCGCCGTGCCGGTCGTTCGCGCGGTTCACGAGCAGCGCATTGAGCGCTACTTTTCGAATAGCCATTTACCCCTCCACCATAACCGGCACAAAATACTCCCGGACGCGCCTCATGTGCTATGGCTCGCGAACAGCCGGGAAAACAATACACGTGACAGAGACCATGACAACTGATGAGGAGTTGGCCAAGCCGAAGCGGGCGCGTTCAGCGCCGCTCGCCCGACATATCCTGAAGTCGGACCATCACGCATTCATTGGCCGCGTTTACGAACTCAGCATCGTCGGCATGAACTTCGACAGCTGGGATGAGGTCAACAAGCATCCTGATTGTAAGTACGCTCTCGAAGCGAATGAATATGTACATGCTTTGGCGTCGCGCGTTGAGTCACTCAACCTAGTTGGTAACTTATTGTGGCCAAAACCGCTTCCAACGAATTTTCGCGACTTTCCGGTATCGCGCTACGAATGGCTCACGGTCGCCCTCGATGTATTTCTTGTGCGTTACGTATCAGTCGTCGACTGCGCGCTGCTTCTGACGAACCAGGTTTTTCAGTGCGGTATCAGGGCGAGAAATTGCACGGTTGAGACGTTACGCAAGAAAGGCATTGCCCCGACGGTGATAGCGATCCTGGACGACATGCTCGTTGATCAAGGGCAACTCAGGGCTGAACGAAACTTCCGCGTGCATCAAGGCGTGGAACGGGGCTTTACGCAAGACGATGCGACGTTTCGGATGGCTGCGCTGTTCGAGCATCGGTACCGAGGTATCAAAGGCGAGGACCAGTTTGGTCGACGCATCAACGTCACGCGATTCTTTAAGGAGGCCCTTGTTGAACTGCAACGTGATTTCAATCGCGCAACGCGGCGCCTCGTTCGTTTGCTCGATACCCTCTATGATCAACTTTGGGAGGAATTTGAAGAACGTTTCGGGCCGCTCATTCGAGCTGCCACTCATGGCTTGAATGCCGGGGCGAAAAAGAATCGCAAAGCCGTGGATAGCGAATCCTGTTCCGACACTTGAAAAAAGATCGGCGCCACGCCCACTTGCCTTACCCGCATTCTCGTCCTAATCTCCCTTTGAGAAAACCTTTTCCCAAGCTTTCCAGCATTCATCGACCACCCAAATCGACACGCGGCTGGCCCATAAGAGAAAAGCTTTTCCCAACTCGAAGGGACCGATACCCAAAACATGGCCTCCGACGCCTCGCCAGCGCCCACTTTCACCAAGCCAGTCACCCTGCGTGAGGTGGCCTCCCTTGCCGGCGTCAGCGTCGCCACGGCATCAAAAGCGCTGAACGGGCAGGGGCGGATGACCGCCGAGACGCGGGAGCGCATTCGCGAGACGGCGCAGCGGCTTGGCTTTCGGCCGAACAGCCTGGCGCAAAGCCTGCTGCGTCGGCGCAGTTTTACCGTCGGGCTGTTGACCAACGACACCTATGGCCGCTTTTCGCTGCCGGTCATGTCGGGCATTTCGGATGCGCTGGTCGACAAGGGCGTCTCGGTGTTTCTCTGCAATGTCGAGGACGACCAGCGTCTCGGCCAGCTCCATGTCGATGCCATGCTCGACAAGCGCGTCGACGGTATCATCGCCACCGGCAAGCGCATCGACCGCCATCTGCCGGTCGATCTGTCCAATCTCGGCGTTCCCACGATTTACGCCTTCACCCAGCCCGATCCCGGCGCGATCGCTTTCGTGTCTGACGATGCCGGCGGCGCGCGCCTGGCGGTCGAGCACTTTTGGCGGCTTGGCCGGCGGCGCATCGCCCATGTCACCGGGCCGGCGAGTTTTGCCGTGGTGCACGCGCGGGCGCAGGCCTATCGTGACGTGCTGACCGAGAAAGGCTTGCCGGTCATGGAACCATTGCTCGGATCGTGGTCGGAAGCGTGGGGTCACGAGGCGGTGAAGAAGCTCTTCGATGGCCAGCTCTTGGACGGTAAGCGCGAAAAGCCCGATGCCGTCTTTTGCGGAAACGACCAGATCGCGCGCGGCGTCATCGACGCGCTGCGCGAGCGCGGCCTTGGCGTGCCGGACGATGTCGGCGTCATCGGTTTCGACAATTGGCAGATCGTGGCCGAGGCAACCCGCCCGCCGCTGACCTCCGTCGACATGAACCTGGCGGCACTCGGGCGCGAGGCCGGTCTTACACTTCTTTCGCTCGTCGGCGGCGAACCCGCCGAGCCGGGCATCCGAAAACTGCCGTGCCGGCTGGTGGTGCGTCAGTCTTGCGGCCGTCCGCCGGACGGTTGAGACAGGTTGCGCGCGCCTGCAGGGCAGCGCGGCCGAATGAGGAGAAAAACATGAGGAGGAGAACCATGAGAACTAAAATTACCGGGCTCGCCTTTGCCGCGAGCGTTTTGGGCACGCTGGCAACCGTCGGGCCGTCCGCAGCCGCGGAGACCGCCAACATCTGGGTTCGTGCCGACGGCTCGAACTTCATGCCGCGCATCGTCGACGCCTTCAACAAGGGGCATGAGAACCAGGTCAAGCTGGACATCATCCCCAATGCCGAGATCATCCCGAAATATGGTGCTGCCGCCGCCGGTGGGACCGCGCCCGACGCGCTCTCGCTCGACCTGATCTACACGCCGTCCTTCGCTGCCGCCGGCCAGCTCGAAGACATCACCGACTGGGCGAAATCCCTGCCTTATTTCAACAGCCTGTCGCCGGCGCATGTCAAAACCGGCACCTATAAGGGCCGCATCTACGGGCTGCCGTTCTCCGCCGACAGTTCGGTGCTGATCTGGAACAAAAAGCTGTTCAAGCAGGCCGGTCTCGACCCTGAAAAGGGCCCGACCAACTGGGCCGAGATCGAAGCCTATGCCGAAAAGGTCAACGCGCTCGGCGGCGACACTAGGGGATTCTACTTCTCCGGCAATTGCGGCGGCTGCAACATCTTCACCTTCACGCCACTGATCTGGGCCTCGGGCGGCGACATCCTCACCGAGGACGGCTCGAAGGCGACGCTCGACAGCCCGCAGCTGCGCGGCGCCATCGAGCTTTACCGATCGATGGTCAAGAAGGATCTGGTGCCGGCCGGCGCGCAGACCGACACCGGCTCCAACTTCTTTGCCGCCTTCGCCGCCGGCAATATCGGCATCTCGCCGTCCGGCGCCTTCGCCATCGGCGCGCTGAACACCCAGTATCCAGACATCGACTATGGCGTCACCTTCCTGCCTGGCAAGGACGGCGGCTGGTCGTCCTTTGCCGGCGGCGACAATTTCGTCGTCACCAAGGGCACCACGAAGGTCGCGGTGGTGAAGGAGTTCCTCGATTTCGCCTATTCGCTGGAAGGCCAGACCATATTGGCAAAATACGGCAGCCTTCCCGTGCGCGGCGACATCGCCAATGAGGCGCTCAGGGAACTCGACCCGCGCTACAAGATCGCCGCCGAAGCCATGGCCAAGGGCCGCACGCCCTATTCGGTGGTGTTCAACGACTTGATCAACTCCGCCAATGGTCCGTGGAACCAGATGATCAACGAGGTCTTCTTCGGCGAAGACGTCGATGGCGCCATCGCCAACGCGCAGGAAACCATGCAGTCGATCATCGACTCGGCGCCGCAGCAGTAAGCGCCGGCTACCTCCCCCTCGAGGGGGAGGTCGGACCGCAGGTCCGGGTGGGGTCATCTCGGAAGTGCTCGATGTTCTTTTCCGTTGGCGCGTTTCGCGGAGGACCTCACCCACGGCCTTCGGCCGGACCCTCCCCTCAAGGGGGAGGGGGACGTGGCGCTAATGGAAAGAACAGCCATGACTTCGATCGCGGTAACCACCGTTGGCTTCCCCTTCTCCCCTTGTGGGAGAAGGTGTCGCCGAAGGCGACGGATGAGGGGTGCTCCAGCTTGGCTCCGACAGCACTCCGTCCAACACCCCTCTTCCGTCTCGGCGCTACGCGCCGATCCACCTTCTCCCACAAGGGGAGAAGGAAAGGGGAGCGGCCAGGCATGACGTCCATCGCAGCAACCTCCGCACCCGCCCGCCGCCGCAAACTGGTCGGCGCCGGCCGCCGTCAGTGGGTCGGCCTGCTCTATGTCGCGCCGGCCGTAGCACTTGTCGTCGTCTTCTTCATCATCCCGCTTTGCATGACCGCGTGGATGTCGCTGCACAACTGGCCGCTGATGGGCGCGCACTCCTTCATTGGCCTCGACAATTACTGGGCGATCCTGCGCGATACCAGGTTCTGGAACGCGCTGCGTTTCACCGGCTATTACACGGTGGTGGTGACGATCGCGATCTTCGCCGTCGCCTTTCCGCTGGCGCTGTTCATCGAAAGACCACGGCAGATGACCGGCTTCTACCGGACGTCGTTTTTCATGCCGGCGGTCATCGGTTTCGCCTCGGC
Organism: Mesorhizobium sp.; assembly: GCA_004020315.1. Classification (GTDB taxonomy): domain Bacteria; phylum Pseudomonadota; class Alphaproteobacteria; order Rhizobiales; family Rhizobiaceae; genus Mesorhizobium. Next base: position 75,521 of record SAQG01000028.1, on the reverse strand, counting down.
CAGCCTGCTCTGGTCGTGGCTTCTCAATGTCGATTCCGGCCTGTTCAGCCCGGCCGCCTTCGAACTCGGCCTGACCGAGAAGAAGGTCAATCTGCTGGCGACGTTCCAGCCGGCGTTCTGGTCGATCATCGCCATGGTCGTGTGGAAGGTGGCAGGCTTCACCATGATCATCCTGATGACCGGTCTGCAGTCGATCCCGCCGGATCTGCAGGAGGCGGCGATGATCGACGGGGCAGGGCCGCTGGCGCGGTTTCGCGCCATCACCCTGCCGCTGATGCGCCGCACGCTGGCGCTGGCGCTGATCCTGTCGGTTGCCGGCTCGGTGCTCGCCTTCGACCAGTTCTACATCATCCTGCGCGGTGGGCCGCGCAACCAGACGCTGACCGCGGTCTACTGGATTTTCAACCAGTCATTCGTGTCGTTCAAGCTCGGCTACGGCGCCGCCCTGTCGATGATCCTGCTGGTCATCCTGGTCGCGCTCAGCCTCATCCAGCTGCGGCTGCTGCGCCAACCGGAGGGCGTTGACTGATGGCGCAGGCACGCAGCCGCAAACGCCGCATCGGCATGCAGATCGCCGAGCACTCGACGGGCATCATCGCCTCGGTGCTGTTCCTGGCGCCGATCGTCTGGACTGTGCTTTCGGCCTTCAAGCCGGCGCAGGAGTCACGTCAGCCGCCGCTGCCGCCCTGGCCGACGACGGGCTTTTCAGTCGAGAACTACGCCACGCTCAATACGTTCGGCGACGGCCTGTGGCTGCCGGCGCAAAACAGCATCTACGTTTCGGTGATGACGGTGGTGCTGTCGGTGATCGTCAGCGTGCTGGCCGGCTACGGTTTCTCGCGCTTCCGCTTTCCGCTGAAGAACCTGCTCTTCGTCCTCATCCTGTCGACGATCATGATCCCGTTCCAGTCGATCCTGACGCCGATCTTTCTGGTGCTGACCAAGATCGGCCTGCACAACACGCTGACCGGGCTGGTCTGCGTCTATGTCACGCTGCAGCTGCCTTTCTCCATCTTCATGATGCGCAACGCATTCGACGCGGTGCCGCGCGAGATCGAGGAAGCCGCCCGCATGGACGGCGCCAATAACGTCACCATGCTGCTGCGGGTGATGCTGCCGCTGGTCTGGCCGGGCATCGTCACCATCGCGCTGTTCGCGTTCCTCGGCGCCTGGAACGAATTCCTGGCGGCGCTGGTGCTGATGACGGACCAGGCCAAATTCACGCTGCCAATCATGATGACGGCGCTTCAGTCCGGCCGCTTCGGCGCCATCGACTGGGGCGCGGTGCAGGCCGGCGTCACCGTGATGATGGTGCCGTGCCTGGTGCTCTTCCTGTTGCTGCAGCGCTTCTACATCCGCGGCCTCATGGCAGGGGCCGTGAAGTGACCAATCGAATCGAACCGGAGTAAATTTATGACCGCATCGCAATCCGTCAGTCAGGGCGCCACGCCGGGCCAAACCGGCAAGTCGGGCAAGCCGAAGCTCGCCTTCCGTCCGCTGCCCGTGCCGCAGGTCGATGTGCGCGGCTTCTGGGGCGACCGTGTCGATGCCGTCGCCACCAGGACCGCCGACATCCTCTATGACCGCTGCGTAGAGGCGCGCATGCTCGAGCAGATCGATCCGGACCGGCCATCGCCCGGCGTCGTCATTCCGTTCCACTCCCCATCGCCGGACGAGGCAGCCACCGCCGGTAACGAGTTCACCGGATCGACGGTGACGACGCAGATGTTCTGGGACAGCGATTGGGGCAAGACCATCGAGACCGCCGCCTATTCGCTCTACCGCCGTCGCAATGACGAGCTGGAGAAGAAGATCGACGCCGTCATCGACATGTACGGCAAGCTGCAGCAGCCCGACGGCTATCTGTCGAGCTGGTACCAGCGCATCCAGCCCGGCTTGCGCTGGACCAATCTGCGCGATTGCCACGAGCTCTATTGCGCCGGCCATCTGATCGAAGGCGCGGTCGCCTACTACCAGGCCACGGGAAAACGCAAGCTGCTCGACATCATGTGCCGTTATGCCGACCATATCGCCGATACGTTCGGTCCCGAGCCCGGCAGGAAGAAGGGCTATTGCGGCCACGAGGAGATCGAGCTGGCGCTGGTCAAGCTCGCGCGGGTCACCGGCGAGCAAAAGTATATGGACCTCGCAAAATACTTCATCGACCAGCGCGGCCTTGAGCCGCATTATTTCGACGAGGAGGCGCGGGCCCGCGGCGCCGACCCCCGAGCGTATCATTTCAAGACCTACGAATACAGCCAGTCGCACAAGCCGGTGCGTGAACAGGACAAGGTCGTCGGCCATGCGGTCAGGGCGATGTATCTTTATTCGGGCATGGCGGACGTCGCGACCGAATATGGCGACGACACGCTGCGGGTGGCGCTCGACCGGCTGTGGGACGATCTCACCACCAAGAACCTCTACGTTACCGGCGGCATCGGGCCGTCGTCGCACAATGAGGGTTTTACCGCCGACTACGACCTGCCCAATGAAACCGCCTATGCCGAGACCTGCGCTTCGGTCGGCCTGGTGTTCTGGGCGAGCCGCATGCTCGGCATGGGCCCAAATGCACGTTACGCCGACATGATGGAAAGGGCGCTCTACAACGGCTCGATCTCAGGCCTGTCGCTCGACGGCTCGCTGTTCTTCTATGAAAATCCGCTGCAAAGCCGGGGGAAGCACAACCGCTGGAAATGGCATCGCTGCCCCTGCTGCCCGCCCAACATCGGACGCATGGTCGCCTCGATCGGCAGCTATTTCTACGGACTGTCGGACGACGCGCTGGCCGTCCATCTCTATGGAAACAGCACGGCTCGTTTCGATATCGCAGGGACGCAAATAGAGCTGAGCCAGGCCAGCAACTATCCATGGGACGGCGCGGTCTCTATCACGATCGAACCCGAGGCGCCGACCGAGTTCACCTTGCACCTGCGCCTGCCGGCCTGGTGCCGCAAGACGGCGCTCAAGGTGAATGGGGAGGCGGTCGATCTCGATGATGTAACCAGCGACGGCTATGCCGCGATCCGGCGCGAATGGCGCAAGGGCGACCAGGTCGAGCTCGATCTCGAAATGTCCGTCGACCGCCTCTACGCCAATCCGGAGGTGCGCCAGAATATCGGTCGCGTCGCGCTTGCCCGCGGCCCGCTGATCTATTGCGTCGAGGAGACCGACAATGCCGGCCAGCTGCACCGCATCGCCTTGCCACGGACGGCACAGATCGAGGCGCGTGAGGAGCCCAACCTTCTGGGCGGCGTCGTCACGCTCTCGGCCGTTGCCGAGAAAGAGGCCTTCGAAAACTGGGAAGACGGACTTTATCGCACCCAACCGCCGGCGGTGGAGGAGACCAAAGTCACCGCCGTTCCCTATTTTGCCTGGGATAATCGCGACCCCGGCGAGATGCTCGTCTGGCTGAGAAGCTCGTAATCCGGGAAGCGCGACGGGCATGGCTTGACTTCGCCATGGCAACTGCGCTGATCTAGCGGCTGAGTGGCGTCAATCACTCGAATGGGCGGAGGCAGATTTGGCGCTCGAAGATGTCGTGCGTTCGAACGCCAGCGGTCGCCTCATGGTCCTGGCCGTCGCGGCGGTGCCGTTGCTGTTCGTGGTCAGCGGACTGGCCATTCGCTATGCAGCTTTTGCTTCGGTGTCGGAGGAACCAGGTTTCGCGGCTTATGCCCGCGCGCTCTGCCGGTGGGATTGCGCCTGGTATATCGGCATCAGCGAACAAGGCTACGAGCGCTTTCCCATCCCAAACCACAGCAATGTCGGTCGCTGGGGCTTCTTCCCGCTCTATCCGATGCTGGTGGCGGCGATCCGGGTTGTCTTCCCTTTTCAGACGATACTGGTCGCGACGATCACCTCCATTGTTTGCAGCTACGCCGCCTGTCTGGTGGCATGGCCGCTGCTGGACAAGAACATGCGGGCCTATGTGCTGTATTGCGCTTTTCTGCTCAGCGGCCCGTTCTCCTTCCACTTCACGACTTTCCTGACCGAACCGCTTTTCGTGCTCCTGACCTCATGCGTCTTTCTGGCGCTCAAACGCTCCAGCTATCTCGCCGCGGGCGTTTCATCCGCGCTCCTGTCGGCGACGAGGCTCGTCGGGGTCTTCGTCGTATTTGCGACCGTCATTCAAATGTTCAGGGAGCACCGCCAACAGGGCGGATCGGCACTGTCTTTCCCACGGTGGGTGCTTGGCCGGCCGGATCTGCTGGTCGCGATCTTCATCTCGCCGGCCGGTTTGTTCGCTTACATCCTGTTCCTGTACCTCACCGTCGGAGACGGCCTTGCGTTCTTGCACATCCAGCGCGCCTTCGGACGGGTGGCAGGCAATCCTCTGGTCTTTCTATGGGACGGGCTCTCAGCCGTTCCGACCACCGGATGGCTGCCCACGGCACCGCAGTGGAGCGCGCTCGCTGCGATTGCCGGACTGGCGCTGTCGGCCGTCCTGGCGGCTCGCAGGCAATATGGCGCGGCACTCTTCTGCGCGCTCTGCATCATCCTGCCGCTGATTACCAACCTGGCCTCGATGGTCAGATACGTCATTGGGCTTGCGCCTCTGACAATGATGCTCGCCGTCCTGCTGTCGGTGTCGAAGCTCAGTTGGCTCGCGGCTTTGGTTCTCTTCCTGGGTGCCTGCTATTTCATGACTGTGGCGTGGATTGGAGGCTACCTTGCCCTGGTCTGAATTTCCCGCTCCGTATCGGCGCGCTGCCTCGCTCGGCGGCTACGCGCTCGCAGCGGTTCTGGCCGGGTCCGAGCTCATCATCCTTGCGCTTGCTCTCAATCCGAACGTCAACGCCGATTATCGCGCCTATTACATCGATCGGACGACGACCTGCCTCAATCGCGATGCGGTCGGCAGCTACACACTTGGCCAGACGGTATCGTTCCGGAACGACGGCGCCAAACAGGCAGCCAGCATAAAGGTCTGCGGCTGGTCGGGGCCGGCAGGCGACGGCACCCATTCCCTGGGCGAGACCTCGCGGCTTCGCGTGAAGATACCGCCGCTGCGCAACGGGCTGACCGCCACATTGCAAATGGCCGCCGTCATTCGGCCACCACAGATCACGCAGAGGGTTGTGATCTCGGTGAACGGCGTTCGGGCACATGCGGTGACGCTGTCTGGCAAAGAACCACGAATGGTCTCGTTCGTCATTCCACCGGCGGCTCTCGCCGAGGCCGATACACTCGAAATCGCCTTCGACTATCTCGACGGCATTCCGCCAACTCCGGCTGCCAGCAACATCTACAAGCGCTCCATCAAGCTGGTGTCGTTCCGGCTGGATGCGATTGAGACGGATTAGCGGTCGCCCTGCCGGCTAGGTCCTCGCTGCGCAAAAACCCATCGGTCGAGCATGAGAAGATTGACCGCCGGAATAAGCAGACATGTAACCAGGATGGTAACGATGGGCGGCAGGCCGAGTTTCGCCGTCAAAAGCGCCGGCGCCGCGTAAGCCACGGCGAAGCCTGTCGCCGTCAGCAGGAGAAAACGCGCAGCTTCCGATCGGTGCGATCCGCTCGACATGAAGGTTACTGATTTGTGGGCGAGATACGAAAACACGGCAGCCGCGGCGTATGCCGCGAGCGACGCCTGCACGGGCGAGAAGCCGATCCATTTCGATTCGACCAAGCCGATAGCCAAGACGGCATACAGCATCGTCGCGGCGATGCCGACCAACCCGAAGCGCGCCAGCAGCTTCAGCCCGGCGCCGGCGGTCGAACAGCCCTCAGACATGCGCACTGCACGCATATTGGGCTCCGAGCGGTAGAGGCGCGAGCAAGCGCTCGAGTTTTGTGGCGAAAGGCCTGGCCGACGGCAGCAGCAGGAAATGCTCGGATCGGATATCCCTGAAGCCGGTCTCCTGAAAAAGGGACCTTGCTTTGGCGGCGTTGAGCAGGACCGCGTCCTGATCGAACGGACACCGGAACACCGCAAGACGCGTCAGCGGATTATAGGGATTGTGCTCGATGACGCAGGCAACGCCGCCCGGCCGCACGACGCGCCGCATTTCCCGGAAGAAATCGAGCCAGGAGGCGGGCGCAACGTGATGGACGACGCAACTGGCAAAAGCCAGATCGAACGCGCCGTCGCCATAAGGCAGGCTTGGCGTCGTGCAGGCCCTGTAGGTCACACGTGGATTGTCCTGGCTGGCGCGCAGGATCGATTCTTCCGAGACGTCGCAGCCATCCAGGCTCTCGAACGCGCCTTCGAGATAAGGGTGGAGCGACCCGACGCCGCAGCCGACATCCAGCGCCCGCACATCAGCCCCGCCCTGCCGAAGCCCTCGCTCGACGACGAGACGCCGCAGCAGGTCGGCCTTGGCGATCAGAAAGAAATCGTGCCTAAGTCCGGAAAACCGGATGGATCCTGCGACCGCCTCGCCATAATTTGATTTATAGCTGTCGAAGAGTTCGGCCATCAGCCGAGGCTCCGTTCCTGGGTTTTCGAAACGATCGACGGCTCTCACCGGCGGCACGCATTGCCTTGTCGAAGCCGGCGACCCGATCGATCACATAAAGCGGACGGCGTTTCACCTCGGCGTGGATACCGCCGACATAGAGCCCGACCACGCCGGTCATGAAAAGATTGATGCCGCAAAGGAGCGACACGATCACCACGGTGGATGTCCAGCCGGCAATGATGCCGGTTTCAAAAATCCAGGCGAAGATGGCGTAAATACCGAACACCACCGCAAGCGCGGAGATGGCCAATCCGCCCCACAGCGCCATGCGCAGCGGCTTCTCGGAGAAGCTGACGATGCCGTGAACGGCAAGGTGCATCATCTTCCAGAATGGGTATTTGGTCTGGCCAAGCGTCCGCGCCGGACGTTCGAAAGGCACCGCTGTCTGCTTGAACCCCATCCAGGCGAACATGCCCCTGACGAAACGGTCGTGTTCGGGCATTTGCTTGAAGGTTTCCAGAGCCTTGCGCCCGACCAGGCGAAAATCGCCGACGTCGCGGGGGATGTCGACCGACGTCATCTTCTCCAGCAGGCGGTAGAAGAGACTCGCCGTAAAGCGCTTGAACCAGGATTCGCCCTCACGCTTCACACGGCGCGCATAGACGATCTCGAAGCCTTCCTTCCACTTCGCCACCAGATCGAGAACCACCTCCGGCGGGTCTTGCAGGTCGGCATCCATGACGATGACGGCATCACCCGCAGCAGCGTCCATGCCGGCCGTGATCGCCACCTGGTGGCCGAAATTGCGGGAAAGCTCGATCAGCCGGAAGCGCGGCTCGACGGCGACGACGTTCCGAAGGTATTCGACGCTTCCGTCACGGCTTCCGTCATCGACGAAGATCACCTCGGCCTCTCCGTCCAACCGGCAGATCAGCGAGCTGATCCGCTCGATCAGTCGAGGCAGCACCTGTTCTTCGTTGTATATGGGAAGGACCAGCGAGTACCGCGGCGGCGACACGTTCACCGCAGTCCTGATGCTTTGGATCACAGAGTCTCGCATGCGGTTGAAAATGGAACGCAAGCTACAAAGTTCCAAGGACACACAAGAAATTGCTAAATTTAACGATTTCGGGCAGGTGCCGATCATGAGTGGAAAAGGACACAGGCGTTACCGCAATCGAACGTCCGTATGTGATCGGAGCACGGCTATCGGCCAGTCCGAAACCGCCGCGAAGCAGCCTTTGAGGACCCGCTCCGATCATGCGGCTCAAAACCGGGTGTCTGCTGGCCGATCTATCCTGCTTGCCACTTCTGCCATTGCACAAGCCACATTGGAACAATAGATGGTGCGGAGCGGCCGCCCTTAATGTCAGGCGGAAAAACAGGACAATGCGCATGACCGATACGCTGGACTCAGCGAAACTGACCGACCGGGTCGCAGCCTTGGTCGAGGCTGCCAAACGGGCCGGCGCCGACGCCGCCGACGCGGTTGTGGTGCGCGGCCGTTCGACCGGCGTGTCGGTGCGGCTTGGCAAGGTCGAGGGCACCGAGGCATCCGAGAGCGAGGATGTCTCGCTACGCGTCTTCGTCGGCAAGCGGGTGGCGAGCGTCTCGGCAACCGCTGCCTCCGACCCGAAAGCGCTAGCCGAGCGCGCGGTGGCGATGGCGAAAGTCTCGCCCGAAGATCCCTATCAGGGGCTCGCCGATCCGGCCTTGCTGGTCAAGACGCCGCGCGACCTCGATCTGTACGACGCGACGGAAGTCTCGGCCGACCAGTTGAAGGAAGCGGCGCTGGCCGCGGAAGCGGCGGCCCTTGCCGTCAAGGGCGTTACCAATTCGGCCGGCAGCGGCGCCAGCGCCGGGCTTGGCGGGCTGGTGCTCGCCACCTCGCACGGCTTCGTCGGCCACTATGTCGCCTCGCGCTTTTCGCGCTCGACCAGCGTCATCGCCGGCGAGGGCACCGGCATGGAGCGCGATTATGAATTCTCCTCCCGCCAGCATTATTCCGACCTGGACGCGCCCGAGGACATCGGCCGTGAGGCCGGCGAACGCGCCGCGCGGCGCATCGGCGCGCGCAAGGCGGCGACCGGGCCGGTCGATGTGGTGTTCGATCCGCGCGTCGCCCGCGGCATCGCCAGCCATCTCGCCGGCGCCATCAATGGCGCGTCCGTCGCGCGCAAGACCAGCTTTCTGCGTGACATGATGGGCAAGCAGGTGGCGGCGGCCGCGATCACCGTCACCGACGAGCCGCTCCGGCTCCGCGGCCAGGCGTCGCGTCCGTTCGACGGTGAAGGCATCGAGGGCGAAAAGCTGCTCATGGTTGAGAGGGGCGTTTTGAACCACTGGTTCCTGTCGACCTCGATCGCGCGGGAATTAGGGCTGACCACCAATGGGCGCGGCTCGCGCAACGGCTCCTCCGTCTCGCCGTCATCGACCAATCTTGCCATCGAGCCGGGCGAGCGGACGCCCGAGGACCTCATCAAGTCGCTCAAATCAGGCTTTTACGTCACCGAAGTGTTCGGCCAGGGCGTCGACATGGTGACTGGCGAGTACAGCCGCGGCGCTTCCGGCTTCTGGATCGAGAATGGCGAGCTCGCCTATCCGGTTGCGGAAGTGACCATCGCCTCGAACCTGAAGACCATGTTCCTCAATATGGTTCCGGCGAGCGATCTCGATCGCAATTTCGGCACCGCCGCGCCAACGCTTCTGATCGAAGGCATGACCCTTGCCGGAGCTTGACCAGGTCACCTCCGCCGGGGCTCGCGAAGATCTGCCGCTGCTGCGCGACGCTGCCCGCGAGGCGGGCGCCATCGCCATGCGCTATTTCGGTAACAATCCGCAAGTGTGGATGAAGGGCGGCACCTCGCCGGTGAGCGAGGCCGATCACGCCGCCGACGCCTATCTGCGCGAAACCTTGCTTGCAGCACGGCCGGACTATGGCTGGCTGTCGGAGGAGACGGCCGACGATCCGGCAAGGCTTGCCGCCCGCCGCACCTTCGTCGTCGATCCGATCGACGGCACGCGCGGCTTCCTCGAAGGCCTTCGCTCCTGGTGCGTCAGCGTTGCGGTGGTCGAGGACGGTCGCACGCTTGCCGGCGTGCTCGAATGTCCGGCCACGGAGGAGACCTATTGGGCGCTGCCGGGTGAGGGGGCGTTCTTGAATGGCCGTCGCATTGCCGTACGCCGCCCGGCAGCAATGGTCGAAATTGGCGGCCCGAAGCCGTTGATTGCCCTGATGCCGGCGGAATGGCAGGGCCGGCTGAGCCGCGTGCCCTATATTCCCTCGCTCGCCTACCGGCTGGCGATGGTCGCCAGTGGCAGGCTCGACGCGACCTTCGTCAAACCCAACGCACATGACTGGGACATCGCCGCGGCGGATCTCATCCTGCGCGAGGCCGGCGGCGCATTGCTCGACCAGAAGGGCCGCGCACCGCGCTATGCCGGCGAAGTGATCCACCACGGCGCGCTGGTTGCCGGCAGCGGCGAACTGCTCGCCGTGCTCTCCGGCGTCGTCGCAGCGCTGGACGGTTGAACATATCATCAATGGTTCCAAAGTCGGCGGCTTTGGTCTAGACCTGTCACAAACTCACGATATGTGAAGGACCGACATGACCGCGGAAGACGGAAAGAAGCAGCTTTTGCACCTGGTGTTCGGCGGCGAACTGAAGACGCTGGGCGGGACAGAATTCCGTGATCTCGACTCGCTCGACATCGTCGGCATCTATCCCGACTATCAATCCGCGCAAACGGCGTGGAAAGCCAAGGCCCAAGCCAGCGTGGACAATGCCCACATGCGTTATTTCGTCGTTCACCTGCACCGGTTGCTCGACCCCGACAACAAGCCTGCCGGTTGACATTGATGGATCATGACGCCGTGAAAGGGCCGGCCACGAGGTCCGCGGTAAGAGGGCGCCGCGGTGGCACCTCGAAGACATTCTGGCGCAAAATACGCGAACCGCTGGCGCAATCGCGATTCGTCAAGAACGCCATCGCCAGCGTGTTTGCGCAGTTCGTTCGCGTTGTTCGCCTGACCAACCGCGTTGTCGACGGATCGGCGCCGATGTCGGGCGGCGCCTACTCGCAGTTCGAACCCATTATCATCGCGCTGTGGCACGGCCAGCATCTTCTGACACCGGCCTACTATCCCAGCGGACGGCCGCTGGTCGCCATGGTGTCGCGTAGCGCCGATGCCGAGCTCAATGCACTGATGATCGAGAAATTCGGCATCGAGGCGGTGCGCGGCTCGGGCGGACGCGAAAGCTCGAAGCGTCGCGACAAGGGCGGCGCCAAAGCGCTGATTGCCCTGAAAAAGTCACTCGCCACCGGCAAGAACGTCGCCATGATCGCTGACATTCCCCATGGAACGCCGCGCCACGCGGGGCTTGGCATCGTTCTCCTGGCGCGGCTTTCGGGCCGACCGATCCTGCCCGTCGCCATCGCCACCAGCCGCCGCAAGGTGCTGGAGCGCAGCTGGGACAAGACCACGATCAATCTGCCGTTTGGCCGCTCCTCGATCATCGTCGGAGCGCCGGTTTTCGTTCCGGCCAATGCGGATGAGGCCGAAATGGAACGCAAGCGCCAGGAGGTCACGGCCGCGCTCAACGCCTCGACCGCCGAGGCCTACCGCCTCGTGGATGGCTCAAAATGAGCGAGCGCTGGGCGCGCACCTTCCTGACGGCGTATCGTTTCGCAGGCGCAGTCGTCTACCCGCTCATCGGGCCCTATGTCGCCTGGCGCACCTCCAGGGGCAAGGAAGACCGAATTCGCCGGCGCGAGCGCTATGGCATCGCCGGGCGCGAGCGGCCCGAAGGGCCGGTGATCTGGATCCATGCGGCGAGCGTCGGCGAGACGATCGCCGTCGTGCCGTTGGTCGAGAGCATCCTCGACTACGGCGTCAAGATCGTGCTGACGACGGGGACTGTCACCTCCGCCCAGGTTGCCGACGAACGGCTCGGTGACCGCATCATCCACCAATATGTGCCGCTCGACCTCAAGCCGGCGGTCAGCCGCTTCCTCGACCATTGGCGGCCGGATCTGGCGATCATCGCCGAATCGGAGATCTGGCCGATGACCATCCTGGAGCTCGGCGCACGCCGTGTGCCGCAGGTGCTGGTCAATGGCAGGCTGTCGGACCGTTCGTACAAATCCTGGAAGAAGCGCGCCAACATCGCCGAGGCGCTGTTCGAGAATCTCGCCCATGTCGTCGCCCAGTCGGATATCGACGGCGAGCGCTTCCTCTCGCTCGGCGCCCGGCCGGTCACCGTATCCGGCAATCTCAAGGTCGACACCACGCCGCCGCCGGCCGATGAAAGGGCGCTGTACACGCTGAAACGCCAGATCGGCGCCCGCCCGACCTGGGCGGCGATCTCGACCCATGACGGCGAGGAGGTGGTCGCTGCCGAGGTTCACGCGATGCTGCACAAGCGGCACCACGGTCTTTTGACGATCGTCGTGCCGCGCCATCCCGATCGCGCCGAAGCGCTTGCCGCGCAGATTTCCGGCATGGGCCTGAAAGTCGCTCGGCGCAGCAAGGGCGACCGGACCACCGCCGATACGGACATTCTGCTCGGCGACACGATGGGCGAGATGGGGCTTTATCTGCGGCTGACAGAGATTGCCTTCGTTGGCCGTTCGCTCACCTCGGAGGGCGGCCAGAACCCGCTGGAGCCGGCCATGCTCGACACGGCGGTGCTGGCCGGCCGCAATGTCCAGAATTTTCGCGAGACCTATCGGCGCCTGCTCGACAGTGGCGGCGCCAAACTGGTGCGCGACCGCGACATGCTGGCCGGCGCCGTCAATTTCCTTTTGACCAACGAGGTGGCTCGCCATGAGATGATGGCGGCCGGCGCGGCGACTGTCGACGAGATGCGCGGCGCGCTGGCGCTCACGTTGAAGTCGCTCGAACCCTACATTCAACCGTTGGTCGTCAAGTCGCGCCTCAAGGGCGCCAACGGCCGCTAAGGTGGCCAGCGAAGCGCCTCCCTTCTGGTGGGAAGAACCGGACTGGCGGGCGCTGGCGCTGGTGCCGCTGTCGGCGATCTATGCGCTCGTTGCCGGCCGCCGCATGCGCTCGGCGGCGCGGGAAAAGGTCGAGGCGCCGGTGCTTTGCGTCGGCAACTTCACCGTCGGCGGCACCGGGAAGACGCCGGTGGCGATCGCGCTGGCCCGCCAAGCCAGGCGCATGCAGCTCAATCCAGGTTTCCTGTCGCGCGGCCATGGCGGCTCGTTTGCGCAGCCGCATGTCGTCGATCCGCATCATGACACCGCCAAGCATGTCGGCGATGAGCCGCTGCTTTTGGCCGAGCACGCGCCGGTCGCAGTGACGCCGAACCGTGCCGCCGGCGCACGCCTTCTGCTGGAAAAGCATGGCTGTGATTTCCTGATCATGGATGACGGCTTCCAGAGCGCGCGCATCCATATCGACTATGCACTGGTCGTCGTCGACGCACGCTACGGCGTCGGCAACGGCCACGTCATTCCTGGCGGTCCGCTCAGAGCCGATATCGTCGACCAACTGGTTTTCACCAGCGCGCTGCTGAAGATGGGCGAGGGCCTTGCTGCCGATGCCGTCGTTCGCCAGGCGGCGCGTGCCGGCCGACCGATCTTCGAGGCGCATACGCGGCCAAGCAGCAAGGCGGAACTGGCCGGCAAGCGATTTCTGGCCTTTGCCGGCATCGGCCATCCCGACAAATTCTTCGACACGGTCCGCGAGGCCGGCGGCGAGCTTGCGCTGACCCGGTCGTTTCCGGACCATCATTTCTACGGCGAGGACGAGCTTGCCGAACTGGCAACGACAGCGCGAGGCGCCGGACTTGGCCTCATCACTACCGCCAAGGACGCCGCCCGGCTGCGCCACGATGCCGCGTCCGCCGATTTCCTCGGACAGCTCGATGTGCTGGAGATCGACACCGTGTTCGATCCCGACCACGTGCCCGAACGCATCATCGACGAGACGCTGGATGCCTGGCGGCAGCGCAAGCTGCGGGGGTAACTTTGCAGCCGAGCTGGTCTAGCGTCGGCTGCGCAGTTCGGGATGTGTCTCGATCTCGCGGCGCAGCGAGGCCGCGGCGCTCACATAGGGCTCCTGCCTGGCGACGCTCCAGTATTTGAGCTCATCGAGCGGGATGCTTTCGCCGGTGACCGCGCAGCGCACAAAGGCGCCGGGGCTGGTCACCTGGAAGTCGCCGTCCAGGTAGCGGATACGGGCTTCCTTGCCGCCGGGGCCTTCAAAGCGGTTCATCATGACATGGAGCCAAGGTTCATGACGATGTCATCGCCACAAAATGCCGGCAAGGTCAAGCTTGGAGCGAGACAAGATTGGGTTCAGTCGGCTTCGCTTCGGATGACAATCCGCCGAGCAAGCCGGCAAAGTGGATACCCCGCATCTTACTGCTCGGCTTCGATGAAATCCTCGATCTTTTCCGCCGCCAGCCCGGCCTGGGCCGCGATGCGCCGGGCAAGCTCGGCGGCGGCGGCGCGCGGTCGCCCTAGAGGCCGGTCGAGCCAGTAGGATATCGGGCTGAGGACGCTGCGGTGGTCCACAGCGACGATGCGGCCTGACTTCAGTTGATGCTCGATCATCGGCGGCCGCGCCAGCGCGACGCCGAGGCCATGGGCTGCGGCGTCGAGCACCAGATTGTAGTCCTCGAAGCGGCGGTCCTGCGGACGCGGGCGATAGTCCATGTCGTGCGCGGCAAACCAGGCGCGCCAGGCCGAAGCATCCGAATCATTGATCAGCGGAAATTTGAGCAGCCGGGCAGGGTCGCCACGGCCGATCTCGCGGGCGAGGTCGGGCGAGGCGACCGGAAACACATGTTCCTCGAACAGCTGTACCGAGACGCGGCCGGGAATGCGGCCGCGGCCGCAGCGGATCGACAGATCGATGCCCTCATCGGCAAGGTCCGCCTGGCGGATATCGACATCGAGCACGATGCGCAGCTTGGACGGATTGTTTTCCAGCGCCGCCATGCGCGGCATCAGCCACAGCCCGCTGACCGAGGGGATCGAGGTCAGTCGCACCACGGCGGTGCCGCGCGGCTCGATCCAGCGGTCCGAATTGCTGGATATCAGGGCGAAGGCCTCGGTGGTACGCAGATGCAGGCGGTTGCCTTCGATCGTCAGCGACACCCCACGCGCGCCGCGATCGAACACTTTCAGCCCGAGCCAGTCCTCGAGCTTGGCGATCTGCCGGCTGACAGCGCCATGGGTGAGGTTGAGTTTTTCGGCAGCCGCCGAAAAGCTGCCCGTCCGTGCCGCGGCGTCGAAGGCGCGCAGAGTTTCGAGCGGCAGCATCGCGTCTGAGCTGTGATCCATTGTCACAGCTCACTCTCGATTTGGTCGTTTGTCAACCGGCCAGGAAAGGCGTTTTGTTTGTTTGAGGACATGAACGCGAGAACAATGAAATGAGCGCCTGTACCGGCACGTTGAATACGACACAGCGGATCGACACCACTGCAATCATAGCGGTCGCGCTGACGGTGGTTGGCTGGGCCTCCGCCTTCCCGGCGATCCGTGCCGGCCTCGTGGCTTTCGGGCCGCTGGAACTCGGCGCGCTGCGCTTCGCTATCGCGGCGGTGCCGGCGGCGATCTTCCTCGCAGTCAAGCGGCCGGCGCTGCCCCGGCTCGATGAATTGTGGCGCTTTGTCTTCGGCGGCGCCGTCTTCGTTGCGCTGTATACGGCAATGCTCAATTTCGGCGAGCTGACCGTCTCAGCGGGTGCCGCCGGCTTCATCATCAATGTCAGCCCGATCTTCACCGCGATCATGGCGATGGCGCTGCTCGGCGAACGTTTCTCAGGCCTGGCCTGGGCCGGCACATTCCTGTCCTTCGCCGGCATCGGCATCATCGCCATGGGCGAGGGACAAGGGTTGCATTTCAACAATGGCGCGCTGTTGGTCCTTGGCTCGGCGCTGTGCTCGGCCGTCAACACCATCGTGCAAAAGCCGCTGTTTGCCCGTCATCATCCGCTGACCATTTCGGCCTCGAATATGGTACTCGGCGCGCTCTGCCTGCTGCCTTTCCTGCCGAGCGGCCTGGCGCAGGCGGCGGTTGCCGATACCGCTGGCCTTGGCGCCGTCATCTTTCTCGGCATCGTGCCCAGCCTCATCGCCTACGCCGCCTGGGCGACAGCACTTTCCCGGCTGCCCGCAGCCCGTGCCTCGAACTTCCTCTATCTGGTTTCGCCGGTGGCGACGCTGATCGGCTTCTTCTGGCTGGGCGAGGTGCCGACGCTGCTTGGCATTCTCGGCGGCGCACTGGCGCTCACCGGCGTGATCGTGGTGAATTTGAAGCGCTAATTCAATCGCTTGGCGCGGTTTCTTGACTCAAAGAGCCGCTAAAGAGCGGCTCTTTCGCATCCGCTGAGCTAGCGCCTTCCGAACAGCCGCTCGATATCAGCAAGCTTGAGCTCGATATAGGTCGGGCG
The DNA here is from genome assembly GCA_004020315.1 of Mesorhizobium sp. Taxonomy (GTDB): domain Bacteria; phylum Pseudomonadota; class Alphaproteobacteria; order Rhizobiales; family Rhizobiaceae; genus Mesorhizobium. Next base: position 59,696 of record SAQG01000028.1, on the reverse strand, counting down.
GCCGTGGTTGCAGGTGCCGGAGCCCGGCGTCGCTTCCATCTGGCGCAGCAGCGCGTTCATCTCTTCGGGCTTGAGCAGGCGGCCGGAACGCACCGAGCCGTGGCAGGCCATGGTTGCGGCTATTTTGTCCAGCCGCTCTTTCAGCGTGTCGACCGTGTCGTTGTCGGCGATCTCGTCGGCAAGGTCGCGCACCAGCTGCTGGACATTGGTTTCACCGAGCATCGACGGCGTCTCGCGCACCGCAACAGCACCCGGGCCGAAACGCTCGATGGCGAGGCCGAAGCGGGCCAGCGTTTCGGAATGCAAGGCGAGCCGCTCTGCATCCTCTTCCGGCAGATCGACGATCTCGGGCAACAACAGCATCTGCGACGGCACGGCGCGCGCATGCAGTGCGTTCTTCAGCGCCTCGTAGACCAGCCGCTCATGCGCCGCATGCTGGTCGACGATTACAAGCGAATCCCTGGTCTGCGCGACGATGTAGTTCTCGTGTACTTGCGCGCGTGCGGCGCCCAGCGCCATGCCAAGCAGCGTCTCCGCCGTCTCAGTCTGTCCGGCACGCGCGTCGGCGCTGTGAAGCGGTCCGGCGTCGAACACCGCTTGATCGTTTTCGCCGAAGCCGCCGTTTCCTGGTTCAGGGTGTTCAAATCCCATGTCCAGCGGCCGTTGCGGCGAGCGGGAAGGATCGAAACCGGCGAAGCCAGAGGCCCGGTAAGCCGCCTCATAGCTGCGATGGCCGTTGGCCGGCCCAGCATGCGCATAGGATGCCGCGCCCGGCCGGAATGCCGCCATCATGCCGGCTGCCCCGGTGGTGGCGGCACGGATGCCGGCATTGGCCAGCGCTTCGCGGATGGCGCCGACGATCAGCCCGCGCACCAGTCCCGGATCGCGGAAGCGGACATCGGCCTTGGCCGGGTGGACATTGACGTCGACGATCGCCGGATCGAGCGTCAGGAACAGCACCGTCACCGCATGGCGATCGCGCGGCAACACGTCGGCGAAGGCGCCACGGATAGCGCCGGCAATCAATTTGTCGCGCACCGGCCGGCCGTTGACATAGGCGTATTGCTGCAGCGCGTTGGCGCGGCTGAAGGACGGGATCGAGACGTGGCCGGCGAGATGCACGCCGTCGCGCACTGCGTCGATGGCAATGGCATTGGCCGGAAAGTCGGCGCCCATCACTTGCGCGACGCGGCGCAGCCGGCCTTCCGGACTGTCGTCGGTCGCCGGCAGTTCCAGCGTCGAGCGGTCGGAACCGGCCAGCGTGAAGCGTACGGCCGGGAAGGCAATGGCGATGCGTTTGATCACGTCGCTGGTCGCCGAGCTTTCGGCGCGCTCGCCCTTCATGAATTTGAGCCGCGCCGGCGTGGCGAAGAACAGGTCGCGCACCTCGACCGTGGTGCCGCGATTGGCGGCCGCCGGCTTGACGGCAGACACGCGTCCGCCCTCGATGCCGATCTCGGCGGCGCTGTCGCCGTTGGCCGTGCGCGAGCGGATCGACAGCCGCGCCACGGAGCCTATCGACGGCAGCGCTTCGCCGCGAAAGCCGAGCGAGCGGATCTCGTGGATGTTGTCGGCGAGCTTCGAGGTGCAGTGGCGTGCTATCGCCAGCGGCAGTTCATTCTGCGGGATGCCCGAGCCGTCGTCGGTGACGCGGATCAGGTTCAGCCCGCCGCCGGCGGTGACGATCTCGACTCTGGCAGCGCCGGCATCGAGTGCGTTCTCGACCAGTTCCTTGACCACACTTGCCGGACGCTCGATGGCTTCGCCGGCGGCGATCTGGTTGATCATCGTTTCGGAAAGCTGGCGAATGGGCATGACGGCACTATACGCGGATTCGCCGCCCATGCGGGAGGGGCGGAATTCAGGAATCCGCGCCGCTCACCGCGCTTCCGCATTTCACGTCATCAGCCTGGGCAGTGCTGCCGCCAGCGCGTCGACGGCAAGACGGACCTTCAGCGGCAAGTGAGGCGTCTGCAGCCATAGCGCATAGACGTCGTAAAGAAATCCGGGCTGGTCCGGCAACAGCGGGACAAGCGCACCGGTCTGAATGCGCTCACGGACCAGCCAGTATGGCAGCCAGGCAAGCCCCATGCCGGCGGCCGCGGCATCGGCGATCGCATCGAGGTCGTCGAGCCGCAATCGGCCGACTGGGTTGACCGCCACCGCGGGCTGGCCATTGCGCGGAAACAGCCATGGTTGAACGACACGGCCCGACCGGCGATAGATGATGGCCTGGTGCCTGCCGAGATCCTCTATCTGCTGTGGCCATCCGTGCCTCTTGAGATAGGATGGCGACGCGCAGACGACCATGCGCTGGCGCGCGACGCGACGCGCCATCACTCCGGCCTGGTCCTCCAGATTGCCGGTCCGGATGGCAAGACCGCAGCCATCCTCTGCAAGATCGGCGATAGGGTCGCTGAACGACAGATCGAGTTCCAGCATAGGATGTTGCTGCGCAAGCTTCAGCAGGATCGGGGCGACGCAGCGCCGGCCGAAGTGCACGGGCATGATGACCCGCAGCTTTCCGCGCGGTTCGGAAAGTTGATCGGCCGCGAGTGCATCCGCAGCCTCGGCTTCAGCGATTACCATCCGGCAGCGCTCATAGTAGGCGCGCCCGAAGTCGGTCAGGCTCTGGCGGCGTGTGGTCCGATTGATGAGGCGCACACCGAGCCGCTCCTCCAGAAACCGGACATGCTTGCCGTCCATCGGTCCGGATAGATCGAGAGCCGCAGCAGCCGCCGCGAACGAGCCCAGGTCGACGCCTTTGACGAACACGGCCATGCTCGTAAGGCGATCCATATTCAAAACTCTCAGTTTCTACTGTTTTGCCCCGCCGAATGGCTGTTGCCATAGCTAATTCGGTTCAAATATTTTGGAGTTATAACCGATGGCACGTGTTGTTCGTTTTCATGAGTTAGGCGGACCCGAGGTTCTGCGCATCGAGAATGTCGACATTCCTGAGCCCGGTCGGGGCGAGATTCAGATCCGCGTAAAGGCATTGGGGCTCAACCGGGCCGAGGCGCTGATGCGTTCGGGCACTTATATCCAGACGCCGCCGTTGCCTTCCGGTCTTGGCCTTGAGGCGGCAGGTGTCGTCGAAGCGGTCGGCGAAGGCGTGGACGGTTTTGCGCCAGGTGACGCCGTCAGCGTAGTGCCGCCATTATCGATGGCCCGCTGGCCCGCCTATGGCGAGATTGCCACATATCCCGCCGAGCTCGTGGTCAAGCACCCGCCATCGCTCAGCTGGGAAGAGGCGGCAGCCGTCTGGATGCAATATCTCACCGCCTATGGCGCACTGATCGACATTGCCAAGCTCAGCAGGGAGGACTTTGTCGTCATTACCGCGGCATCGAGCAGTGTCGGACTTGCCGCGATCCAGATTGCCAACATCGTGGGCGCGACCCCGATCGCGGTCACGCGGACATCTGCCAAAAAGCAGGCCTTGCTCGAGTTCGGCGCCGCCCATGTCATTTCTTCAGCGGACGAAGGTCTGAAAGCCCGGCTCAAGGACATCGCCGGTCCGGACAACATCCGAGTGGTGTTCGACGCAGTCGGCGGCCCGATCTTCGAGCCTCTCACGGCCGCGATGGCACGGGGTGGCATTCTTATCGAATATGGCGGCTTGAGCCCTGAGCCGACGCCGTTCCCGCTGTTCGCCGTGCTGGCCAAGACGCTGACGCTGCGCGGCTATCTCGTCCACGAAATCACTGGCAATCCGGCGCGGTTGGACCCCGCCAAGGCGTTCATCCTTGAAGGCCTGATGTCGGGGTCGCTAAAGCCGGTGATCGCCAGGACCTTTCCGTTCGACCGGATCGTCGAAGCGCATCGCTTTCTCGAGTCGAACGAGCAATTCGGCAAGATTGTCGTGACGGTTTGACGAGCATTATTGGGAGCCTCACGCTTGCGCGGCCAGCCAGTCCCGCACCTTCCGGGCATTGTCGCTGAGCTCCCGGTTTCTCGACCAGATGATATGAAAGCCTTTGCCGGTCGTCATCGTGTGGTCGGTGACGCGCACCAGCAGCCCTGACGCCAGCAGCCGCTCGGCGAGGTGACCCCAGCCGAGCGCAATGCCTTGCCCTTCCATGACCGCCTGGATCACCAAGGCATAATCGTTGATGCGCAAGCCGCGCCCGGCGTCGGTGATGTTGACCCCGGCCGACTGGAACCACTCGTCCCAGCTCGCAGCTTCGCGAAACGGCTCTTCGAGGTGGATAAGCCGGTGTGACGGAAGATCCTCGACGGTATCCGGCAGTCCGAAACGCGCGACATAGCTTGCGCCGGCAACCGGGAATATTTCCTCATCGGCTAGCGGCAGCGAATGATAGTCCGGCCATTCCCTCGGTTCGCCGCCGCGAACGCCGAGCGGGATGTCTTCGGCGATGATGTCGAGATCGCGGTCGGCGGTCTGGATGCGCAGGTCGATGCCCGGCAGTTCGTCGCGAAACTGCTGCAGACGCGGCATCATCCAGAACGAGGCGAAGGCCGTCGACGCGGCGAGCGTGACATGGCCGCCGGTCGCCTGCTGGCGCAGGTCCTCCGCTGACCTGCGGATGTGCGACAGGCCGAGCGAGACGTCGGCATGGAAGCGGTCGCCGGCTTCGGTAAGGCTGACCTGCCGATGGCGGCGCTGGAAGAGTTTCGCGCCGAGCTGCTCTTCAAGTCCGCGGATCGCATAGGACACGGCCGCCTGCGTCATGCCGAGCTCCCGCCCCGCGGCGGTGAAGCTCGACAGCCGCCCGGCGGCCTCGAAAACGATCAGGCTGCCGGCCGATGGCAGCAGATGGCGCAGGCTTCGCATAAGCTGAGCTTATACAAGCGATCAGGATTTTCCAGCGTCACAGCTGCATTTTGTCTGGATAGATTTGGTGGGTAGCAGCAAGATGGGGTCTCTATGAACGCACCGGCCGCCCGTCGAGCGGGTGGCCGCCTGGGGCGCAAGGCGCTGCGGGGAACTCCCATAGCGTCGTTTCCGACCCTGGTCCGTAAGATTCCGGTGTATCAGATGGTCCCGGACGAGGCGGTGGAACTGATCCACCAGGAGTCGCTCAGCATCCTGGAAGAAGTGGGATGCGAGTTCCGCGACGACGAGGCCATTGCACTCTGGAAGGCGGCGGGAGCCGATGTCTCAGACACAAGAGTCCGGATCGACCGCAGCCTCTTGATGGAGCTCGTATCGAAGGTCCCGTCGGAGTTCACGCTCAATGCTAGGAATCCGCAGCGTTCGGTGCGCGTGGGCGGAAGCAACTCCATCTTCGTGCCGATGTATGGCGCGCCTTATGTGCGTGACCTCGACAACGTCAGGCGCTATGGCACGCTCGCCGACCTTCAAAATTTCCACAAGCTCGCCTACATGGCGCCGGCGCTGCACTCGTCGAGCTCGATCATCTGCGAGCCGATGGAAATTCCTGTGCCGAAGCGTCACCTCCACATCATCCATTCAGCGCTGAAGCACTCCGACAAGCCGTTCATGGGCATTGTAACGTCCAAGGATCGAGCGGAAGATACGATGGCGATGGCAGGCATCGTGTTCGGCGAGGACTATGTCCGTGACAACCCGGTCCTGGTGTCGATCACCAATTGCAATTCGCCGCTGGTGTGGGATGCTACCATGCTGGACGCGATGAAGGTCTATGCGCGCCACAACCAGCCGCTGATTCTCGCGCCCTTCGCGCTATGTGGCGCCTCGACTTCGGCCTCTGCCGTAGGTGCGGTCGCCCAGGTCAATGCGGAAGCGCTGGCGGGCGTCGCGTTCACACAGCTCCTCCGTCCGGGTTCGCCGCAGATCTACGGACAGTTCATGGTTACGGTGGACATGAAGACCGGCGCTCCCATGGGCGGCACGCCGGAGGCCGCCCAGATGATGTATCTGATGGGCGCACTGGCGCGGAAATACCGGCTGCCGTGGCGCACGTCGGGCTTCCATGTCGGGTCGAAGCTGAACGACGCCCAAGCGGGCTACGAGGCGAACATGCTGATGCATGCCGCCATCCTTGCCGGCGCCAACTACATCTGGCACTCCGCCGGATGGCTCGAAGCCGGCCTGACCTGCGGCTATTCGAAATTCGCTACCGACTGCGAACAGCTTGTCGGCTGGTACAAATATGCCGGCGGGCTCTCCTTCGACGATTTCAAGGAGGCGATGGCAGCAATCCGCGAGGTGGGGCCGCAGGGCCATTTCCTCGGCACCCAGCACACGCTCGAACATTTCGAGTCCGCCTTCTTCATGCCCAGCATCATGGACTTCAATTCGTACGAACAGTGGAAGGCTGAAGGGGCAAAGGACCACGACACGCGCGGCCGCGAGAAAGCGCGCAACATGCTCGCGGATTATGAGGAGCCGAAGCTCGATGAGGGGATCGCCGACGGGCTGACAGACTTCATCGCGCGGCGCGAGGAGAAGCTGCCTGACAGCGTTAGTTGATGGACAGGCGAAGACCTGACGGAACCATAAGGGAGGAAAAAATGGCACTCTTCAGAAGCAACGGTGATCGCGTGCCGAATGCGATCGAGGCGATGGCTAAAGAAGCCCGCTCAGGCCGGATGGATCGGCGCGAGTTTCTAGCGCTGGCAAGCGCGTTCGGGGCATCGACGGCCCTTGCCTACGGTATGATCGGTCTTGCGGTGCCGGGACGGGCTTTGGCCGAAGAGCCGAAGAAAGGCGGAACGCTGCGCGTATCGATGCCGGTGAAGGCGCAGAAGGATCCGCGCACTTACGACTGGGTGGAACTTGCGAACATTTCGCGCTGCTGGCTCGAGCCGCTTGTCCGTTACACCCGCCAGTTCACATTCGAACCGGTCCTGCTCGAAAGCTGGGAGGTCAACGATGACGCCACGGAATATGTGCTGCATGTGCGCAAGGGCGTCACCTGGAACAACGGCGATGCTTTCAACGCCGATGATGTGGTCTACAATCTGACGCGCTGGTGCGAGAAGGGTGCCGCCGGCAATTCGATGGCCGCGCGCGTGGGTGCGCTGATCGACGCAAAAACCGGCAAGGCCAGGGACGGGGCGATCACCAAGGTCTACGACAACACGGTCAAGCTGAAGCTGAACGAACCTGATATTTCGCTAATCCCGAACTTCACCGACTATCCGGCGCTCGTGGTCCACCGCAAATTCGACGCCGATGGTGCGGATCCGATCAAAAAGCCGATCGGCACCGGTCCCTTCGAACTGGTTTCTTACGATGTCGGCCAGAAAGCGGTGGTCAAGCGTCGCGAGAATGGCAAGTGGTGGGGCGGTGAAGCGCCGCTCGACAGTGTGGAATTCATCGACTACGGCACCGACTTCAACGCCTCGGTGAATGCATTCGACTCAGGCGAGATCGACGTCAATTTCGAGACACCCGCCGACTTCATCGACATCCTCGACAACATGGATCTGGTGAAATCGGAGGTCGCGACAGCGACGACGCTCGTTGCCCGCACCAACATCACGCACAAGCCCTATGACGACCAACGGGTCCGCAACGCCCTGCAAATGGCCGTCGACAACAATGCGGTGCTTCAACTTGGCTACGCCGGGCGGGGGACCGTCGGTGAAAACCACCACGTCAGCCCGATCCATCCGGAATACTACCCGCTGCCCAAGAAAACACGCGATGCGGCGGGCGCCAAGAAGCTGATGGCCGAGGCCGGACAGGCCGACTTCGAGCATGAACTGATCACCGTCGAGGACGATTGGCAAAAGAACACCGGCGACGCGATCGCCGGCCAGCTGCGCGATGCCGGGATTAAGGTGAAGCGCACGGTATTGCCGGGGTCGACCTTCTGGAACGACTGGACGAAATACCCCTATTCCATGACCATCTGGTACATGCGCCCGCTCGGCGTTCAGGTGCTGGCGCTCGGCTATCGCACGGGCGAGGCCTGGAATGAAACGGCGTATTCGAATCCTGATTTCGACGCCAAGCTCAAGCAGGCCCTCTCGCTCATCGACGTGGAGAAGCGCCGCGAGGTCATGAAGGACGTCGAGCAGATCCTGCAGGATTCGGGCGTCATCGTTCAGCCGTTCTGGCAGAAGCTGTACAGCCACATGAACAAGAAGGTGAAGAATTATGCTGTCCACCAGACTTTCGAGATGGATCTCCAGAACGTCTGGCTGGACGCCTGAGTTAACGCCCAAGGGCGCCTGAGTTAACGCCCAAGGGAATTTCATGGGCCGCAAAAAAGCCGGGATGCAGGATTCGTGGTATTGAACGGTTCCCGCCACGAAAGCCTGGAGATTATCGGATGAGACTGACTGTGCTTGCCGCCGCCCTCTCGATCACAGCGCCTGCGGCCGCTCTGGCCGGGCCGGCATCCAATGCGGTGAAGTTCTTCTACATGCCCGAGGTCAAGTTCGAGGCCGACGCGAAATACCGCGACCGTTTCACCGAGCCGGTGACCAAGCTGTTCGACCTCAACGACCAGGCGCAGAAGAACAAGCCGGACGAAGTGCCTTGCATCGACTTCGCCCCCGGTCTCGACGCGCAGGACTATGACGAGAAGACAGTTGCCAAGACGCTGAAGCTGTCTGAAGCAGTGGATGGCGACAGCGCCAGCGTGACAGTGATGTTCAACCTTTTCCCGGAAGGCGATGGCTCCAAACGCGAAATGGTCTGGTCGCTGAAGAAGGTTGACGGCAAATGGAAGGTCGCCGACATCACCTCGAAGACCAGCGGCTGGACGCTGAGTGCGCTCGAATGCCTGGCTGGCCAGACTCCGGAGTGATGCCATGGCCCGCGCCCTGGCCCTGGCGACTGTGTGCCTGCTGGCGGCGGGGTTGAGCAACACCGCTGCTCAGGGCCTGTTCGGCGCGCCGCCCGCAAATTCGCCGGCCGACAATGCGGCACCTGCAACTCCGCCGGCCGCGTCCCAGCCGACTGATAGCGCCCCGGTGCAGCCGGGTTCGCCGACTGCGGTGGTGAAACCGTTTTACGAGCATGCCGGGCTTGAGCTCGATCGGGTTCAGCGCAGCCACTTCGCCGATCCCGCGAAATCGGTGCTCGACAAGAGTGATGCGCTGCGGAAATCGGGGCAGGGCGAGTGCCTCGATCCCAACATGGCGCTCGACAATGCGGCGTATGACAGGGCCGAGATCGACAAGAGCCTGAAGACCATTGAAGCAGTCAAGGGCGATGAGGCCAAGGTCATCGTCGCCTTTATCGTTGCCGGCAATCCGCACCGGCTGGAATGGAAGTTCAAAAAGGTCGACGGCGACTGGAAGATATCGGACCTTTTGTCGGTGACCGGCGAATGGGCGCTCAGTCAATATCAGTGCGAGTAAGAACCGAACCGATGAAGATCACCAACATCCGCGTCACCCATGTCAACGTTCCGCTAGACGCCCCATTCTGGTGGACCGCCGGGCTTTATGGCGGCGCCTCGAAATCGATCATCGAGGTCGAGACGGACGAAGGCGTGGTCGGACTGGGCGAGGCGCCTTGGTGGCATTTCGGCGAGGTGATCAAGGCCGAGATCGCGCCGGCGCTGATCGGCGCCGATCCGCTCGACATTGCCGACTGCGAGGCGCGCTGCGTGCCGCCTTGGCAGATCACCGCCAACACCGGCGAGAATGCCGCCTCCGTGGCGTTCGGCTCCGTCGAACTGGCGCTGTGGGACATCAGAGGCAAGGTGTTCGACATGCCGCTCTACAAAGTCCTCGGCGGCGCCGTGCGCAAGGACATTCCGTTTTCCGAATATTTCTCGTTTCGCGCCGCGCAGGGCGGTGCGGGTGGCGAGATGACGTCCGAAGCGATCGTCGAATACTGCCTGAAGATGCGCGAGCAGCATGGCTCGACGATCTTCGAGGGCAAGCTGATCATGGGCGATCCCGAGCTCGAGATCAGGACCGTGCGCATGCTGCGCGAGGCGCTTGGCGACAAGGCGCAGATCAAACTCGATTCCAACATGCAGTGGTCGCTGACCACGGCGCGCTGGGTGCTGCGCGAAATCGAGCCGTTCAACATCCGCAACTACGAGGATCCGGTCGCGACCTTCGAGGAGATGGCGGCGCTGCGCCAGCATTCGCGCATTCCCTTCTCCACGCACGTCCCGGATCTCAGACGGGCGGTCGCGCTCGGTGCGCCGGATTACTTCGTCTGCAATTTCGCAGCACTCGGCGGACTGTCGAAAACCCTGAAATTCATTGCCGCCTGTGAGGCGATGGGCAAGGGGTTCTGGTGCTATTCGAACGATCTCGGCATCATGACATCGGCCTATCTGCACGTCGTGGCGGCGACGCCGTGGATCACCGAAGCATCGCAGTCGCTGTTTCGCTGGCAGATCGGCGATGTCATCAAGGACGGTCCGTTCCGGCAGACCGGCAATACGGTGCGTGTGCCGGAGGGCAACGGACTGGGCGTCGAACTTGACCCCGCTGCGATGAAGCGCTGGGCCGGGCATTTCGCCGAACACGGGCCGATGGGCCATTTCAGCGACCCGAACAATCTTGGCCGCTACCGGCGTCTGCCGCTTAACTGATGCAACATACGTTCCGTAGAAACTCAGGCTCAGCCGCGCCCGCGATAGGGCGCAACACCGGTGTCGGGCAGCCATGCGCCTTCCGGCGGCGCCCCGGTCTGCCAGAACACATCGATCGGAATGCCGCCGCGCGGATACCAATAGCCGCCGATGCGCAACCACAGTGGTTTGGTCGCGGCGATGATGCGGCGGCCGATCATGACGGTGCACTCTTCATGGAAGGCGCCATGGTTCCGAAACGAGGTCATGAACAGCTTGAGCGACTTCGATTCCACCAGCAGCGTGTCGGGTGCATAGTCGATGACGATATGGGCGAAGTCCGGCTGGCCGGTGACCGGACAGAGCGAGGTGAATTCCGGGCAGGTGAAGCGAACGATGGCCGGCGGCCCATCGCCGCGCGAAAACGGCACGGTTTCCAGGACTGCCGCTTCAGGGCTCCGTGGCGCCTCGACGTTGGTACCGAGCTGGGTAAGGTTTTTCGTATCGGTCATGGGCGGATTCCTTGCTGCACGTCGCCCAAACTGCGCAGCGGTGTTGGGATACGACATGCGTAAAAACGAAAATTTGCCGTTCATTAGCACAATTTGAAACAGCAGGAAGACAATGACCACCAACGATCCGCTTCTCCAGCCTTATCAGCTCAAACACCTGACGCTGAAGAACCGGGTCATGTCGACCAGTCATGAGCCGGCCTATTCCGAGGACGGCATGCCGAAAGAGCGCTACCGGCTCTATCACGCTGAAAAGGCCAAGGGCGGCATGGCGCTGACCATGACCGCAGGCTCGGCGATCGTCTCGCGCGACAGTCCGGCCGCTTTCGGCAATCTGCATGTCTATGACGACCGCATCGTGCCGTGGCTCACCGAGCTCGCCGATGCCTGCCACGAGCATGACTGCAAGGTGATGATCCAGATCACCCATCTCGGCCGCCGCACCGGCTGGAACAAGGCCGACTGGCTGCCGGTATTATCAGCTTCCCCGGTGCGCGAGCCGGCACATCGTGCCTTTCCCAAGACCATCGAGGACTGGGATATTGAGCGCATCGTCGCCGACTACGCCGCCGCCGCGCAGCGCTGCCAGGCCGCCGGCCTCGACGGCATCGAGTTCGAGGCCTATGGCCATCTGATGGACGGTTTCTGGTCGCCCGCCACCAACCAGCGCGGCGACGATTTCGGAGGTTCGCTCGACAACCGCTTGCGCTTCACCGGCATGGTGCTCGACGCGGTGCGGGCAGCGGTCGGTGAAAAGTTCGTCGTCGGCATCCGCATGGTCGCCGACGAGGATTTTGAGAAGGGCCTTTCGAAACAGGAAGGCGTCGAGATTGCCAGGCGGCTGGCCGGCTCTGGCAAGGTCGATTTCCTCAACATCATCCGCGGCTCGATCGAAACCGACGCCGCGCTGACCAAAGTCATCCCGGTGACTGGCATGCGCTCGTCGCCACATCTCGACTTCGCTGGTGAGGTGAGGGCGGCGACGCAATTCCCGACCTTCCATGCGGCGCGTATTTCCGATGTTGCCACCGCGCGTCACGCCATCGCCACCGGCAAGCTGGACATGGTCGGCATGACCCGCGCCCACATCGCCGATCCGTACATCGTTCGGAAAGTGATGGAGGGCCGCGAGCACGAGATCCGCCCCTGCGTCGGCGCCACCTATTGCCTCGACCGTATCTATGAGGGCGGCGAGGCGCTGTGCATCCACAACGCGGCAACCGGCCGCGAGGCCGATATTCCGCACATCATCCCGAGGACCGAGGGACCAAAGCGGAAGGTGGTCGTCGTCGGCGCCGGTGCCGGCGGTCTAGAGGCGGCGCGTGTCGCGGCCGAGCGCGGGCACCAGGTGACGGTGCTGGAAGCGTCGAGCCAAGCCGGCGGCCAGGTGCGGCTGGCGACGCAAAACCCACGCCGCAAGGAGTTGATCGGCATCATCGACTGGCGGCTGGCCGAGCTCGCCCGGCTCGGCGTGGAAATCCGCTATGACACCTGGGCGGAGAAGGACGATGTTCTGGCGCTGTCGCCGGACGTGGTGGTGGTTGCCACCGGCGGCCTGCCGCAGAACCCGCCGTTGGCGGCGGGTGACAACCTCGTCACCTCGAGCTGGGATATCATGGCCGGCAGCATCAAACCGGCCGAAAACGTGCTGCTCTATGACGACAATGGCGGCCATCAGGGCATGGGTGCGGCCGAGCTGATCGCTAACAGCGGCGCAAGGCTTGAGCTGGTTTCGCCCGAACGCTTCTTCGCCCCGGAAATGGGCGGCATGAACCACGTGCCGTATATGCGCGCCTTCCAGGAAAAAGGCGTCACCATAACCATCAACACCCGGCTGCGTTCCGTGCGGCGCGAGGGCAATCAGCTGGTTGCGGAGCTCGGCTCCGACTTCGCTGACAGCTGGCGCGGCGAGCGGCGGGTCGATCAGGTGGTGGTCGAGCACGGCACGCTGCCGCTCGACGATCTCTATCTCGCACTGAAACCGCTGTCGAAGAACGGCGGCGCGGTCGATTACGAGCGGCTGGTCAATGGCGGCGACATTTTTCCGGCGCGCAATCCGCAAGGCGGTTTCGTGCTCTTCCGCATCGGCGATGCGGTCGCCTCGCGCAACATCCACGCCGCAATCTATGACGGCATCAGGTTTAGCCTGCGGATCTGAAGATTACCTTTGATTGATGGCGCGCAGCCGAACCTCCGTACGGAGAGCCACCAGGCACGTCGGACCGATCTGCGCACCGCGCACGCCGCCGGCTTGCCGCCAGACACCGTACGATCCTTAAGCTGAGATTGCGGCAGGCCCCGCTCAAAACAACCTGGCGGTGGCCATGCAGAGCACGGTGATGACCAGCAGCCCGCCGGCGATGCGTTGGCCTCGTGTCATCTTCGCGCGCAGCTGGGTTTCCGTGGCCGCGTCAGTGCCGGCGAGCTGCCTGCCGGCAGAGCCGACCAGCGCGCCCTGGACGCCGGCGGCAATCAGGGCGGTCGCGATACCCAGGGCCAGAACCATTTCCATCGAACCAAAATAGCCGCCGTGGAAGAAATACCAGAGCAGAGCACCGGTCAGGAAAACCATACCGGCCGCACGCATTTGCGCCTGGAAAAACCGTTCGATCCGAATCTCCGGATCGCGGGCGACAGCGATGGTCGTTCCAGCCCAGAACACACCGGCCAAGACGTGAAGGCCGAGGACGATGATGTAGACATATTGCATGACCGCATTTCCTCCTGCTCCCACCGCTTACCATAAAGATAGAAGTCTAATGATTAGATGTCAATGTAAAGTCATGGGCCAGTTCCATCGGCCTTTCCCTTGCTCTAGTGTCGGATCATGACGCCCTTTGACCGCCCGCCAGTCGGGATGAATCTCGCCCGCACCGCAAAGCTCGTTGCACAGGCCTTCGACGCTGCCTTGGTCGAGGCGGGCGGCACGCTGCCGGTCTGGGTCACTCTGTTGTCGATCAAGTCGCGCGAGCTCGCCAACCAGCGCGAGCTCGCCGGCATGATCGGAATCCAAGGCGCGACGCTGACCCATCATCTGAATGCGATGGAAACGCAAGGCTTGCTGACCCGGCGCCGGGATCCCCTCAACCGCCGGGTTCATCAGGTTGAACTGACCGAAGCCGGAGAGGCGCTATTCCTGAAATTGCGCACGGCAGCACTCGCCTTCGACAAGCGGCTGCGGACCGGGTTGTCCGACGAAAGGCTGGCGGAGTTTGCTGAGGTGCTGGCCGTGCTGCGGGCAAATGTCGATTGATCCTGTCCGTTGTCACTGTATCCGAAATCGCTGCAGGGATAGCGAAGGCCGAGCGCGAGGGTGCGACGACAAAGGCGGCTTTGCTACGCAACTGGTGGCAAGCGGTCGAGCACCTTTATGGACAAAGGGTTCTTCCCTTCGATTTGCGCGCCGCACATGCCGCCGGGTCCATCCTTGATCGGGCAAGGGCGGATCGGCCGGGGTTCGAAGACATAGCGATCGCCGCTACGGCCGAGGTCCACGGTTTGACGATACTGACGGACAACGAGCGTCGTTTTGCACCGCTCGGGGTGCCGATGCTCAATCCGCTGAAGAATTTGCCACCATTGCGGCAGTCAGCGGCAGATCGGCCCTAGCCGGACTCACCCGTCAGGCCGCCATTTCTGAAGAGGCTTGTCAAGGTTGGCGCCTTACGCCAGGCTTCCCTGTAGCACGGTCAGCCTGGCTTTCTTCGGCGCCCGCGCGACCAGCCATTCGCGTGCCTTGTCCTGCGGCATCGGGAAGGCGATGGAATAGCCCTGCACCTGGTCGCAGCCGATCGCCATCAGTGAGTCGAGCTCGGCTTCGGTTTCGGCGCCCTCGGCGACGATCGAGATGCCGAGGCCACGGGCGAGTTCGGTGATGGCTCGCACGATCTTGGTGTTGTCGCCGTTCTCATTGATGTTCTGGACGAAGCGGCGATCGATCTTCAGCCGGTCGATCTCGTTCGGGTTGACGTGGCTGAGCGACGCGTAGCCGGTGCCGAAATCGTCGAGCTCGAGATGGACGCCTGCGGCGCGAATATGACGAAGCTTTGCCGCGATGCCGGTCTTCTCGTCATCGAGAATGACGGACTCGACGATTTCCAGCGACAGTTTTTGTGGCGGCAGGCCGGCCTTTTCAAGCGTATCGAAGAGAAACGCGTCGAAATCGGGCTCACGCAGTTCGGAGCCGGACACGTTGACGGCGAGCCGTCCGAAGGCAACACCGGCGCGGTCCCACTCGGCCGCCTCGCTGATTGCCTTGGCGATAACGATGCGGCCGACCGCGGGCATGAGGCCGCATTTCTCAGCGACGGGAATGAACTCGCCCGGTGCGATCATGCCGCGCTCGGCATGTTTCCAGCGAACCAGCGCTTCGATGCCGCCGATCGTGCCGTTCGACAACGAAACCTGCGGCTGGAAGTAGACCTGGAACGCCTCCTCCGAGATTGCGATCCTGATGTCGCGCTCGAGCTGCTTGCGGTAATCGAGTTCATGCCGCAACTCCTCGGAGAAGAATGAGAGACTGCCGCCGCTCTGCTTCTTGGCGGCGTGGAGCGCGAGGTCGGCATGGACGAGCAGATCCTGCGCATTATCGGCGTCGACCGGATAGACGGCGACGCCGGCGCTGGCGCCCGGAAGGATGGTAGTGCCCCGAAAAACGATCGGCTCGTTGATCTGCGTCAGCACGCGCCTGGCGACCATATTGATATCCTCGGTGCCGCCGGCACCATTGAGGATCATCACGAACTCGTCGCCGCCGAGACGCACGCAGAGATCCGACGCCCGGCAGGAATCGCGCATCCGCTGCGCCGTCACCACCAGCACATAGTCGCCGGCAGCGTGGCCGAGCGTGTCGTTGATCTGCTTGAATCGGTCGAGGTCGAGCTGGACCGCCGCAAGCCGTTCTCGCCGACGTTGCGCACCCTTGATCAGCGCTTCGAAATGGTCGGTCAGGAAGGTGCGGTTGTGCAGGCCGGTAAGGCCGTCATGCACGGCGATGAAGGCCATCGAATTGCGGGCATCGATCAGTTCGTGCGTCTTGCGCAGAATGGTGTTCGACATCGGCCTGAAGATGAAAAGTGCCACCAGCACGATGACGCCGATGGTGGTGTAGAACAGCGTTCGATGGAGATCGAGAAGCTTTTCCGATCGCGCGTCGGCATGGGCGCTGATGCGCTGGCCGAGTGCCGCATAGCCCGACAGGGTCGCATTGGCGATGGAAGCGTCGAGGTTGACGCGTTCGCCGCCGCCCTTGTAGCCGCCATTTTCGGCCACACCGAGTTGCGATTCAAATGCCGAAACCAGGCGTTCGCCGTTGGCGATAAGCCCGACCGAGAAGTAATCGAGATGAAACGGCTTGGCGAAAAGCACGCTTTCGACCGATTTTGAATCGAACCTTGCCGATGACGCCGGGTCGGCGACGACCCGCTCGAGCAGGAGATCGTAGTTCCTCTCAAATTCTGCCGTGGCCTGCTTGAATGCGGTGACCAGAGCCGGTTGTTGGTCGCGCGAAGCAGCACCTGCCGCGTTGGCAAGGAAGACAACACGTTGCGACAGCGCCTTTTGCGTGCCGACAATATCGAGCAGCGTATCGTCGTGCCGCTGGGCAGCCATCATCTGCTGGAGAAGGATGAAGGAGGCCATCACCATGGCTGCAATGATCAGCAGCGCCAGCCAATAGCCGGCCTTGATCAACAGTGTGAGCCTGCCCGAAATGGTTTGCGCCGGTTGCTGCGACATTTTCTGGGGCGGCCCCTCTCGCCGACAGATTGTTAGGTGTGAGAACCATTGGCTTGAAAATGTTAACAGCTCTGGAAGCCAACGGGCCGGCGGCAGCGGCAGCGGCGGAAAGCTCGCGAAATGGTTATCGCGTTCTTTCGCGCCGCAGCTGCATTTGAGCATCCGTCATTAGCGGCATTCTGGCCACTGACCGTCGCGTCACCGAAGCGGTCGCTTTTGCGGTGGATTTTTCGCCCGCGCGGGGCGACAGTCCATTCCATCTCAACAGGGCCTGAACATGAGCGCGGCATTCCTCTCCCATATCGACAGCGAGCTCCAGGGGCTGAAATCGGCCGGCCTCTACAAATCCGAGCGGGTGATCACCTCGACGCAGTCGGCCGAGATCGAGGTGGGCGGCGAAAAGGTGCTGAATTTCTGCGCCAACAATTACCTCGGGCTCGCAGACAGCGCCGAATTGCGCGACGCGGCCAAGCAGGCACTCGACCGCTATGGCTATGGCATGGCGTCGGTGCGCTTCATCTGCGGCACGCAGGAAGAGCACAAGCAGCTCGAGGCGACGATTTCTGGCTTCCTCGGCATGGAGGATACGATCCTCTACGGCTCCTGCTTCGATGCCAATGGCGGCTTGTTCGAGACGCTGCTCGGTGAGGAGGATGCGGTCATCTCCGACGCGCTGAACCACGCCTCGATCATCGACGGCGTGCGGCTGTCGAAGGCGAAGCGCTTCCGCTACGCCAACAACGACATGGCCGATCTCGAATCGCGGCTGAAGGAGGCGATGGATTGCCGTTTCCGGCTGATCGCCACCGATGGTGTATTTTCCATGGACGGCATCATCGCCGATCTCAAGGGCGTCTGCGATCTCGCCGAGAAATACGATGCTATGGTGATGGTGGACGACAGCCATGCAGTCGGCTTCGTCGGCAAGAACGGCCGCGGCTCGGCCGAGCATTGCGGCGTCGAGGGCAGGGTGGACATCATCACCGGCACGCTCGGCAAGGCACTCGGCGGCGCGTCGGGCGGCTACACGTCGGGCAAGCGCCAGGTGGTCGACTGGCTGCGCCAGCGCTCGCGTCCCTATCTGTTTTCCAACACGCTGATGCCGGCGATAGCCGGCGCCTCGATCCGGGTGTTTGAACTGATCGGCAATGGCGATGCGCTGCGCCAGCGCCTCTATGCCAATGCGGCGCGCTTCCGGTCTGAAATGGGCAAGCTCGGCTTCACGCTGGCCGGCGCCGATCATCCGATCATCCCGGTCATGCTGGGCGATGCGACATTGGCGCAGGAGATGGCGGCGCGCATGCTGAAGCGCGGCATCTATGTCATCGGCTTCTCGTTTCCGGTGGTGCCGAAGGGCCAGGCGCGCATCCGCACGCAAATGTCGGCCGCCCATTCCAGCGCCGACATCGACCGTGCGGTCGAGGCGTTCGGCGCGGTCGGGCGCGAACTCGGTGTGATTTCCTGAACGGCCGGAACCGAAAAGCGATTCCGGATCAACAGATTCAAGGGACAAAAGAATGTCGAACATGATGAAGGCGCTGGTCAAGGCCAAGGCCGAGCCGGGCATCTGGATGGAAGAGGTGCCGGTGCCGGAAGTCGGCCCGAACGACGTTCTGATCAAGATCAACAAGACGGCGATCTGCGGTACCGATGTCCACATCTACAATTGGGACCAGTGGGCGCAGAAAACCGTGCCGGTGCCGATGGTGACCGGCCATGAATTCGTCGGCACGGTCGCCGATTTCGGTACGGCGGTGACCGATTACAAGATCGGCCAGCGTGTTTCGGGCGAAGGCCACATCGTCTGCGGCCACTGCCGCAACTGCCGGGCGGGCAGGGGGCATCTGTGCCGCAACACACTCGGCGTCGGCGTCAACCGGCCGGGCGCCTTCGGCGAATATCTGGCGATCCCGCAGCACAACGTCGTGCCGATTCCCGATGATGTGCCCGACGAGATCGCCGCAATCTTCGACCCCTTGGGCAATGCCGTTCACACCGCACTGTCCTTTGATTTGGTCGGCGAGGACGTGCTGGTCACCGGCGCCGGGCCGATCGGCATCATGGGTGCGCTCGTCGCTCAGTGCGTCGGCGCGCGAAAAGTGGTCATCACCGATATCAACCCGGTGCGGCTGGCGCTGGCGAAGAAACTCGGCGTCCAGCATGTGATCGACGCGTCGAAGGAAAAGCTGCGCGATATCATGCCGGCGCTCGGCATGACCGAAGGTTTTGACGTCGGCCTCGAAATGTCTGGCGCCGCACCCGCCTTCCGCGACATGATCGACGCCATGAACAACGGCGGCAAGATCGCCATTTTAGGCATCGCGCCGACCGGCTTCGAGATCGACTGGAACAAGGTCATCTTCAAGATGCTGCATCTCAAGGGCATCTATGGCCGCGAGATGTTCGAGACCTGGTACAAGATGATCGCGCTGGTGCAGGGCCCGCTCGACGTCAGCGGCCTGATCACCCACCGCATTGGCATCGACGACTTCCAGGCCGGGTTCGACGCGATGCGCAGCGGCAATTCCGGCAAGGTGGTGATGGACTGGTAAGCGCCTAATCCTTGTCCAGAGCCTCCCTGAGCGCGCTCAATCCATTTGTGATCGCGGTGCGCTCGCCAGCGCTGAGTTTTGCCAGTAATTCCCTCTCGAATGCCTTCGCCAACGGCACCATCTCGCGATAGGCGGTTAGGCCCGCCTTGGTCAGCGTCAGATGCTCGATGCGGCGGTCTTTTTCATCCGGTG
This sequence comes from Mesorhizobium sp., assembly GCA_004020315.1. Lineage (GTDB taxonomy): Bacteria > Pseudomonadota > Alphaproteobacteria > Rhizobiales > Rhizobiaceae > Mesorhizobium. Next base: position 40,262 of record SAQG01000028.1, on the reverse strand, counting down.
TTCGCGTGAGCCAGCGGCGCCGTTCGAGCTCGGCGACGGCGCGCGAAACCTTGGTCTTGTGCATAGCGGACTGCTCACCGAGCGCCGTCGCGGTCATGCTGCCGTGCTGGCCGAGACCGGCCAGCGTGCGCCATTCGGGTCGCGTCAGGCCGTGGCGATCCTTGTAAATCCTGGAGAACTCGCGGCTGACGGCGTCGGCGAGCCGGTAGAGCCTGTAGGGCAGGAAATTTTCGAGCTCGAGGATTTCCGGTTCGTCAGAGCTCTCGCGCTTGGTCGTCATTTTCGCAGCCGCCGCATCTTTTAAGTCAGTTGATGGTTACATTTTCAATGGTTACAAATGAAACCAGTTTTGGTCAATCCAGAGCGCGGCGCGCACTCGTGGACGCGCAAAGGCCGCTCTGGCGCTATGGATTCGGGAGGAAACTATGGGTTTTTCCTACATGCCGGGGTTCGGCAACGACTTCGAAACCGAAACCTTGCCTGGCTCGCTACCGCAGGGGCGGAATTCGCCGCAGCGGCCGGCCTACGGCCTCTATGCCGAGCAGCTCTCCGGCTCGCCCTTCACCGCGCCACGCGGCACCAACGAGCGTTCCTGGCTCTATCGCATAAGGCCAAGCGTCAAACACACCGGCCGCTTCAAGCCGGCGAGCTATCCGCTGTGGAAGAGCGCGCCGAATGTCGGCGATCACGAACTTGCGCTCGGCCAATATCGCTGGAGCCCGGTGCCGATGCCGAAGGAGCCGACCGACTTCATTGCCGGAATCCGCAGCATCACCACCGCCGGCGACGTGCTTGGACAGACCGGCATGGCGGCTCATGTCTATGTCGCCAACCGTTCGATGGTCGACGACCATTTCTTCAACGCCGACGGTGAGTTGCTGGTCGTGCCGCAGGTTGGCAGCCTACGCTTCGTCACCGAAATGGGTGTCATCGAATTGCGACCGGGCGAGATCGCCGTGCTGCCGCGCGGCCTCGTGTTAAAAGTCGAACTGGTCGATGCTGAAGCGCGCGGTTATGTCTGCGAGAATTACGGCGCCAAGCTGACGCTGCCGGATCGTGGCCCGATCGGCGCCAATTGTCTGGCGAATCCGCGCGATTTCAAGACGCCTTGCGCCTGGTTCGAGGACAAGGAGACGCCGTGCAGGCTGATCGTGAAATGGTGCGGGCAGTTTCATGTCACCGAACTCGATCATTCGCCGCTGGATGTGGTGGCGTGGCACGGCAATTATTCGCCCTACAAATATGATCTTGCAACGTTTTCGCCGGTCGGCGCGATCCTGTTCGACCATCCCGATCCGTCGATCTTCACGGTGTTGACCGCGCCGAGCGGCGAGGAGGGCACCGCCAACATCGACTTCGTCATCTTCCCGCCGCGCTGGCTGGTGGCCGAAAACACGTTCCGCCCGCCTTGGTACCACCGCAACATAATGAGCGAGTTCATGGGCCTGATCCACGGCCAGTACGACGCCAAGGAAGAGGGCTTCGTTCCCGGCGGCATCAGCCTGCACAATCTGATGCTGGCCCACGGGCCTGACGCGTCTGGCTTCGAAAAGGCCTCGCGCGCCGAGCTGAAACCGGTCAAGCTCGACAACACCATGGCCTTCATGTTCGAGACCCGATTCCCGCAGATGCTGACCCGCTACGCCGCCGAGGTTGAAACCCGGCAGGAGAATTACATCGACTGCTGGGCCGATCTGAAGAAGCGCTTCAACGGCACGCCCGAGGGCGACTGGTCTTGAGCGCTGATCCAACGCGGGATCGGCTGGTGCTGCTGGGCTCGAAGGGCGGCCCAGCGCTCCGGCCGGGCGGGCCGTGGCCGAGTTCATCGCTGCTGGAGATCGGCGGCCGCAACATCATCGTCGATTGCGGGCTTGGCGTGACGCGCGGGCTGGCCGACGCCGGCACCAGCCTGAAGGCGCTCGACCTGATCTTCATCACCCATCTGCATTCCGACCATGTACTGGAGTTGGGACCGCTGATCCACACCGCCTGGACGGCGGGTCTGGCGACACCGGTCACCGTGTTCGGCCCGCCCGGCACCGGCCATTACTGGCAGCGCTTTTGCCAGGCGATGGAATTCGACATCGAGATACGCATTGTCGACGAAGGCCGGCCTGATATCGGAGATATGGTTTCGATCGTCGAGTTCGGCGAAGGCCGGGTGATGGAGGAACGTGGCCTGAAGGTTTCAGCGCTGCGCGTAGACCATCCGCCGGTGACCGACTGCTTTGCGCTGCGCTTCGAGCATGCCGGACGAAGCGTCTTGTTCTCGGCCGATACGGCGTTCTTTCCGCCATTGGCCGGTTTTGCCAAAGGCGCCGATATCCTCGTCCACGAAGCCATGCTGGAAGACGGCATCGAGCGGCTGGTTGCGAAGACCGGCAATGGCGAAAGGCTGAGAGGACACCTGCTTGCCAGCCATACTTTTGCTGAGGAGGCGGGGCGCATCGCCAGTGATGCAGGAGTCAAAAGACTCGTTCTCAACCACCTCATTCCAGCCGACGATCCCGAAATCGGCGAGGCCGACTGGATTGCCGCCGTCAGGAAAACATGGGCCGGCGACTTGACGATCGCCCGCGACGGCCTTGTTGTGGGATTAAGCGGCACCAAAGCCGCATCAGGAGAGGAAACCGCATGAAACTTGCCACATTGAAGGACGGGACGCGCGACGGAAAGCTGGTCGTGGTCTCGCGCGACCTGACGCGGTTCACCGATGCCTCGTTTCTGGTGCCGACGCTGCAGGCGGCACTCGACGACTGGAGCCGGATCGCGCCGCATCTCGCCGCCATGGCGGAATCGCTGGAGAACAATGCGGTGCCGTCAGCGCGCTTTCACGAGCATGACGCCCATTCGCCGCTGCCGCGCGCCTACCAGTGGGCCGATGGCTCGGCCTATGTCAACCACGTCGAGCTGGTGCGGAAGGCGCGCGGCGCCGAGATGCCGGCAAGCTTCTGGACCGATCCGCTGATCTACCAGGGCGGCTCCGACGCCTTCATCGCGCCGCGCGACCCGATCCGGATAGTCGACGAGGCTTTTGGCACAGATATGGAGGCGGAGGTCGCCGTCATCGTCGACGACGTGCCGACGGGCGCAAGCCTTGGTGAGGCGCGGGCTGGGATCCGGCTGGTCATGCTGGTCAATGACGTCACGCTGCGCTCCCTGACCGCGCCAGAGCTTGCCAAGGGCTTCGGCTTCTTCCAGTCAAAGCCGTCCTCGGCTTTTTCGCCCGTCGCGGTGACGCCGGACGAACTGGGCGACGCATGGGATGGCGGCAAGGTCAGCCTGCCGCTGCTGGTCGACGTCAACGGCAAGCCGTTCGGACGGGCGAACGCCGGCATGGACATGACCTTTGATTTTCCGGCGCTGATTGTGCATGCCGCGAAAACCCGGCCGCTGGCCGCCGGCAGCATCATCGGTTCGGGCACGGTCTCCAACAAGCTTGACGGCGGCTATGGCAAGCCGGTCTCGGCGGGCGGCGCCGGCTATTCCTGCATTGCCGAGTTGCGTATGATCGAGGCCATCGAAACCGGCGCGCCGAAAACGCCATTCCTGCGCTTTGGCGATACGGTACGCATCGAGATGAAGGACAGGACCGGACATTCGATTTTTGGTGCGATCGAGCAGAAGGTCGAGAAATACGTCAGGTAAGGTTGGACTGGGGAGACGTCTGAAACGATGGACCTGCTGGACCATTTCAGTCGCATGGCGCGGAACAATCTCTGGTCGAACGACCGGCTCTATCGCGCCGTGTTGCAGCTTAAGCCAGGTGAATTCGAAGCGGAGCGAACCAGCTTCTTCCCGTCGATCAAGGCAACGCTCAACCACATCCTGGCTGTCGATCATCTCTATCTCGATTTTCTAGAAGAGGGTGGCGTTGGCGCCGCGGCCCATGACGATTTCGTGCCGTTCGACGAACCACAAGCGCTGTTTGCCGCCCAGGTCGCCACCGACCGGCGGCTGATCGCCTTTTGCGATCACCTGTCGGCCGACGATCTCGATCGCCGCGTCATCACCGACCGGCGCGAGGACGGAAAAATACCGGAGCGCATTGGCGACCTGCTCGCCCACCTCTTCATCCACGATATCCATCATCGCGGGCAGGTGCACGCCATGCTGTCCGGCACGTCGGTGAAGCCGCCGCAGCTCGACGAGTTCTTCCTCGACTATGATCTGAAACTGAGGAAAGCCGAGGTGGAGAGGTTGGCGATTGATGGCCGTAATTAATTGTAGTTACGAAAATTCTTGACCTAATTATTGTAGGTACATAAATTTCGATGAAGATCGTCTGGGACGAACCGAAACGGTTGGCCAACATCGAAAAACACGGACTGGATTTTGCCGCGCTGGATGACGAGTTTTTCCTTACGTCAACGATCCGGGCGCCAAAGCTGGTCGTCTCATGGCAATTGGTCGGATGATTGACGGGATCGTTGCCGTGATCTTTGCCCGGCTCGGCTCCGAGGGCATCGCGATAATTTCGATGCGCCTGGCCAACCCGGCTGAAAGAAGGTTGTTCAATGACAAAACGTAAGCTGCAGACAAAGTTCGAACCGGGTCATGGCTACAGCAAGGAAGATTGGGACGCTGTTTCAGACAATCCGGAATGGACAGAGGAGGATTTTCGAAACGCTCGTCCCTTCGCTGAAGTTTTTCCAGACCTCGCCGAAAGCATTCGCCGTTCGCGCGGGCGGCCGGCGCTCGCCAATCCGAAAAAGCAGGTGACGCTCCGGCTCGATAGCGACGTGGTCGCCCGCTTTCGTGCCGGCGGACCCGGCTGGCAGAGCCGGATCAACGACATCCTTCGTAAAGCCGCCGGTCTGCCCAAATAGACGTCTGCGCCTCATTCCGCCGCCTGCACCTTCAGCACGCCGCGCTTGATCTGGTCCTGCTCGATCGATTCGAACAAAGCGCGGAAATTGCCCTCGCCAAAACCTTCGTCACCCTTCCTCTGGATGAATTCGAAGAAGATCGGGCCGATCACGGTTTTTGAAAAGATCTGCAGCAGGATCTTGGTCGTGCCGCCGTCGACCACGCCTTCGCCGTCGATCAGGATGCCGTGCTTTTTCATGCGCTCGATCGGCTCGTCATGGCCGTGCACGCGGGCATGGGACATCTCATAATACGTTTCCGGCGGGCCAGGCATGAACTTCAGCCCGTTGGCGGCCAGCCTGTCGGTGGCGTCGTAGATCTCGTCCGTGCCGACCGCGATGTGCTGGATACCTTCGCCATTGTACTTCTTCAGATATTCGGCGATCTGGCTTGTGTCATCCTTGGACTCGTTGAGCGGGATGCGGATCTTGCCGCAGGGCGACGTGATGGCGCGGCTGACTAGGCCGGTGATCTTGCCGTCGATGTCGAAGAAATGGATCTGCTTGAAGCCGAACAGGTCGCGATAGAAATCCCACCATTTGTCCATGTTGCCGCGGTAGACATTGTGGGTGAGGTGGTCGAGATAGTAGAAGCCGACGCCTTCCGGCTTCGGATTGCGCGCGCCCAGCCAGTCGAACTCGGCATCATAAGCCGAGCCCTTCTCGCCGTAGACGTCGACGAAATAGAGCAGCGAGCCGCCGATGCCTGATATCGCCGGCACGTCGAGCGCTTTATCGGTGCCTTCATAGGGCGTCGCGCCCTTGGCGACGGCATGGTCAAACGCATGCTTGGCGTCGACGACCCGCCAGGCCATCGAGGAAGCGCAGGGGCCGTGCTTGTCAACGAATTTCATCGCATGCGAGTCGGGTTCGGCATTGACGACATAGTTGATGTCGCCCTGCCGCCAGACGGTGATGTTCTTGCTACGATGCTTGGCCACCGGCACATAGCCCATGCCGGTGAAAAGCTCGGCGAGCTTTTCGGGCTCGGGATGGGCGAACTCGACGAATTCGAAGCCGTCTGTGCCGGCAGGATTGGCCTTGCTGATCGTTGCGGGCGGTGCGTCGTGCGGGAAGGGACCCATCGTGTTGTCCTCCAAAAGCTGCTTGGCCGGAAAGGGCCATTTCGACGCAATCATACCGCGGAGCGGGTGCATGGTGCTTGCATTTAAACGCTTGAAATGGTCAGGTGATGCGCGAACTGTGCACATATAGGTAATAACCCCATGGATGATGCGCGCATCGACCAGTTTGACCGCAAGATAATGGCTCTGTTGCAGGGCGACGCTCGGCTGACCAACAACGATTTGTCCGAACGGGTGAACCTGTCGGCGTCGCAATGTTCGCGCCGTCGCCAGAGGCTGGAGGAGGACGGCTACATCAGAGGCTATCGGGCGGTGCTCGACCGCGACAAGCTCGGCTTCTCGCTGGTCAACGTCATCTCGGTCACGCTGGCCACCCACAACCGCGACAATGCACAGCGCTTCGGCGAACTGGTGGCGCGGCTGCCCGAAGTGCAGGAGGCGCACGCGCTGACCGGCGAGATGGATTATATCCTGAAAGTGGTGACGCCGGACCTGAAGTCACTGTCGGAATTCGTCAGCGGCGTGCTTCTGCCGCACGAATCCGTGCAGCATGTGAAGACAGCGATCGTGCTCGAAACGCTGAAGGAAACCGGCGCGCTGCCGATTTAGCCCTTCGACTGCTGGATCAGTCCATAAAGGTTGGTGCAGCGCGCACCGGAACGGCAATAGGCGAAGATCGGGCCTTCGAGTTCGTCCAGAGCCTCGGCCTGCTCCTCGACATTCTCGGCCGTGATCTGGCCGCTGATGACGGGGATGTAGCGGAAAGCGAGCCCGGCAGCTTCGACCGCAGCCTTAACGCTGTCCGCTGATGGCTGGCCGGGCTGCTCGTCATCAGGCCGGTTGCAGATGACGCTCTTGAAACCGGCGGCCTTGATGGCGGCGACCTCATCGGGCTGGATCTGACCCGAGACTGAGTAGTCCTCGGTGATCTGACGATATTCCATGATGGCGTCCTCGCAATGTTCGATGCCTGCTGGCCAGGGGCGGAGTCTTGCCACTCCCAGGCCCGGGCGGCAATCCGCCTAGAAAGAAATCCCGCTGCGCAGATAGACATTCTCATGCGGGAAATCCAGCCGGGCTACCTACAGCGTCGTGCGTCCTTTGGATCCACAAACGACGCTGTAGCACTTTGTTGCCCGCACGTACGCAAGCCGGCCGGGTGGACGGGCGTAGACCGCTCAGCTTCCGAGGATCGCGCCTTTGATCTGGGCGATGTTGTTGTGCATCAGGTCGATATAGGTCGAGGCCGGGCCGTCGGGTTGCGAGAGCGCGTCCGAATAGAGCGTGCCGCCAACCTTGATGCCGGTTTCGCTGGCGATCTGCTCGATCAGCCGCGCGTTGGTGATGTTCTCGATGAAGACCGCCGCTGCCTTGTCCTGCTTCACCTGGCTGACCAGCTTGGCGACGTCGGCAGCGGAAGGCTCCGATTCGGTCGAAACGCCTTCGGGGGCCAGGAAGGTGAGGCCATAGGCCTTCTCGAAATAGCCGAAGGCGTCATGCGAGGTGATGACGACGCGTTTCTCTTCGGGGATCGACTGGATTGCCGCTTTCACTTCGCCTTCGACCGCATCGAGCTTCTCGGTATATGCTGCCGCATTGGCCTTGTAGCTGTCGCAACCCGCAGCGTCGGCCGTGCAGAAGGCGTCGGCGATGTTCTTCACATAGATCTTGGCATTGGCAATCGCCTGGAAGGCATGCGGATCGGTGTCTTCTCCTTCAGCCGCGTCGGCATCGGCGAATTCGGGTTTGAAGTTTATCGGTGTTACCCCCTTGGTCAGGACAGCAATCGTGGCCTTGGTGGCGCTGGCGTCGACCAGGCGCTGCAGAAAGCCTTCGAAATGCAGGCCATTGACCAGCACCACATCCGCACCCGCCATGGCCACCGCGTCCGCCGGGCTCGGCTCGTAGACATGGGCATCGCCATCTGGCCCGACGATGGTGGTCAGATTGATCCGGTCGCCGCCGACATTCTTGGCGAAATCCGCGATGATCGTGAAGCTGGCGACCACTTTCAACGGCTCCGCGAGGGCCGACGACGCGCCAAAGGCGGTTAATGTTATAACGCCCATTGCCAAGGCGGCGCGGATCGATTTTAGCATGGACAGCTCTCCTCTGTTGGGATCAGGCGGTTCTGTGGCGGTGATGGACGATACGGGCGCGCAGGATGCCGCGCGTGCCGAACAGGATCGAGGCAAAGTAGACAACGCCGGCGGATAGGATGATGGCCGGGCCGGAAGGCAGCGAAACGTGGTATGACAGGAGTAGCCCCGCGACGCAGGAGGCAAAGCCGATCAGCACCGCCAGCACGCACATCGGCTCGACGCGCATGGTCCAGAAGCGGGCGGCGGCCGCAGGCAGCATCATCAGCCCCACGGAAAGCAGCGTGCCGAGCGCCTGGAAGCCACCGACAAGGTTGAGCACGACGAGGCCGAGGAAGATGAAATGCACCGGGCTGCCGAGCCGGCTGACCGAACGCAGAAACAGCGGGTCGAGACATTCGGCGACCAGCGCCCGCCAGAAGATGGCGAGGCTGACCAGCGTGACCAGCACGATGCCGCCGATCAGCGTCAGCGCTTCATTGTTGAGCGCCAGCACCGTGCCGAACAGCACATGCATGAGATCGACGCTGGAGCCGCGGATCGACACCATCAGCACACCGATGGCCAGCGAAATCAGATAGAAGGCCGCCATCGAGGCATCCTCGCGCTGGATGGTGAAGCGCGAGACGGCGCCGGCACCGAGCGCGACGATGATGCCGGCAATCAACCCGCCGATCGTCATCGGCAGGATCTCCAGCCCATAGAACAGGAAACCGGCCGCAGCACCCGGCAGGATGGCGTGGGCCATGGCGTCGCCTGAAAGGCTCATGCGCCGCAGCATCAGGAAGACGCCGACGGGGCAGGCGCCGAGCGACAGCATCAGGGACCCGACAAGCGCCCGCTGCATGAAGGCGAAATCGGCAAAGGGGGCGATGAAAAAAGCGTAAAGCGTGTCCATCATGCCGCCCTCGGCCCGGAGCCGTGATCATGGTCGTTCCCATGGTCGTGCCCGTGGTCATGAGCGTGATCGCCGTGCTTATGGATGCCTGGCTCGCACCAGGGCGCGTTTTCCTCCCAGGCTTCGTGGAAGCGGCGCGCGCGCAACAGGTTTTCCGGCCGCAGCGTTTCCTTGGTCTCGCCCCAGGCGATCGGCTGACGCGCCAGCAGCAGCGTCTCGGGGAAATTCTGGCGCACCAGCTCCAGATCGTGGACGACAACCATGATCGTGCGTTCCTCACCATGCCAGCGCTTGATCAGCGCAATCAGGTCGCCGACGGTCTTGGTGTCGACGGCGTTGAACGGCTCGTCGAGCAGGATGAGATCGGCGTCCTGCAGCAGCACGCGGGCAAACAGCGTGCGCTGCAGCTGGCCGCCCGACAGCGTGTCGATCGGGCGCTTCTCGAAGCCGCCGAGGCCGACGGCCATTAGTGCCTGACTGACCGAATCACGATCTTCCCTGGTGTAGCGGCCGAGCAGCCCGCGCCGTGGCCACAGCCCGAGCGAAACCAGATCGACGACCCGGGCAGGAAAGGAGCGGTCGAGCTCCGACTGTTGCGGCAGATAGGCAGCGCGCACGCCGGGCGCCCGGACAACCGCGCCGGCCATCGGCTTCAACACGCCGACGATACCCTTCATCAGGGTCGACTTGCCCGAGCCGTTGGCGCCGACGACAGCAGTCAGCGATCCCCGGCGGATCGTGCCGTCGAGATGATGGATCGCCGGATGGCTGTTGTAGCCCAGCGTTAGGTCGCGGAAGGTCAGGCAAGTTTTGGTCATGTGACGATCCGTGGGACACGACTAGTACGGCAGCGGCGGTGGATATGTGATGTTATTACATTAGTCAACAACCCAATCGGGCGGAATTGCGGCGACCGGCGTGATTTGCCGTGTGCGTATTTTCGCCCCACGCCTGCTGGCTCAAGAGGATTCGCTCATGCAACCTTGCCCCCAGCCAACCGCGACTCTAAAGAGGCGCGACCCACAAAGGAAGGAAACGTCCAATGAGCATTCGTCGCATCGATGTTGGCCCTCGCATGAGCCAGATCGTCATCCACGGCAATACCGTCTATCTGGCCGGTCAGGTCGGCGAGCCGGGCGGAAACGTCGGCGCCCAGACAAGGGACATCCTGGCGGCGATCGACGAATTGCTGGCCAAGGCCGGCACCGACAAGACCAAGATCCTGCAGGCGATCATCTGGTTGGCCGACATGAGCACGTTCGCCGAGATGAACGCGGAATGGGATAAGTGGGTGCCACAGGGCCACACCCCGGCCCGCGCCACCGGCGAGGCCAAGCTTGCCGGGCCGGAATATCTTGTCGAGATCATCGTTACCGCTGCCATCTGAGGCGGAGCGCTTTATCACCCCTGCGAAGGCGTGAACCGCGCGACCAACGTGTGGCTCTCGGCCGCATAAGTGAAACGGACATGGGTGACGGGGTGCTCGGCGCACCAAGTCCGCCGCTCGACCACCAGGCACGGTGCGCCGGCCTCGATATCGAGTGCCGCCGCAATGTGTTTGTCGGCGGCGACGGCGCGGATGCGATGCTCGGCGGCACTCCACGGCACGCGGGCGATCAGCCACGGGCCGGGCGCGATGGCAACAAATTCCTCGTCGGCGGCCTCGGCCACGGCGGCCAGGTTGATCAGCCGCTGTTCGTGGGCGAACGGCCGGTTACCGGCGAAATGCCGGCATTCCAGCGCCAGCACCGGCCCGTTGGCGTCGAGTTCCAACAAGGCGCGATCCTCGGCACTGCTGCGCCTTTTATGTCGCGCCACACGCTCGTAGCAATAGGGCAGGCCGAGCGCCTCGACCTCGATCCTGATGTCGTGGATTTCCAACACCGCGGCTTGCGACTGCGGCCGCCGGACAAAGCTGCCGGAGCGGCGGCGGCGCTCGATCAGCCCGGCCTTGGCAAGCTGCGACAGCGCCTTGTTCACCGTCATGCGCGAACATTTGTACTCGGCAGACAGTTCGTGCTCGAACGGGATGCGGTGGCCGGGCGCCCAGGCGCCGGACAGGATCCGTTCGCTGATGTCGGACAGGATGCGCTGGTGCAGCGAGAGCGGCTCGCCGACGTCCACATCGATTGTTCCGATCATGCTCATGCCGAAAGCGCCGTCATCACCTTGCGAAAACGCTCGGCAACGACATCGCGCCTTGCATGCCTGCCGCCGCTGACCAGTTTCTTGCCATGCACCCAGACACAATCGACCGTGGTGCCGTTGACGAAGATCCAGGCATCGAGCACCGCATCGCCCGTCTTGCCGGCAAGCGAGGGATGCTTGTCATCGAGCGAAATGAAATCGGCTAAGGCATCGGCGGCGATCCGCGAGGGACCTGCGCCAAGCGCCGTACTGCCGCCGTCGAGCGCGGCATCGAACAGCGCGCGGCCGGTCGAGCCGCCCGCCACCGCCAGGATATTGCGGGCACGGTGGGCGAGGCGCTGCGAATATTCGAGCTGCCGCAATTCGTCCGGCAGGCCGATCAGCACGTTGGAATCGGAGCCGACGCCGAAGCGGCCGCCATGTTGCGTGAACAGGGGCGCGGCAAAGGTGCCGTCGCCGAGATTGGCCTCGGTGATCGGGCATAGGCCGGCGATCGCGCCGCTTTTCGCCATGGCCGCCGTCTCGGTTTCGGTCATGTGGGTAGCGTGGATCAGGCACCAGCGTTTATCGACCGTGGCATTGGCGAGCAGCCATTCGACCGGTCGCGCCCCGGACCAGGCAAGGCAGTCCTCGACTTCCTTCACTTGCTCGGCGATGTGGATGTGGATCGGTCCGCCCGGCACCATTGCCGCGATGTTTTCCAATTCCTCCGGTGTCACGGCGCGCAGACTATGCGGGGCGATGCCGACGACAGCATGATTCAAGGTGCGAACGGTTTCGTGGCATTTCTCAACGAGCCGCGAGAACCGATTCACATCGTTGATGAATCGCCGCTGGCCTTCATTCGGCGCAGCGCCGCCAAAGGAGGAATGCGCATAGAAGACCGGCAGCAGCGTCAACCCAAGGCCGGTGTCGGCAGCCGCGGCAGTGATGCGTTCGGCCATTTCGGCGATGTTGGCATAGGGCTGGCCGTCGCGATCGTGATGCAGATAGTGAAATTCGCCGACGCGTGAGAACCCAGCCTCCAGCATCTCGACATAGAGCTGCGCGGCAACTGCCTCGACCTGGTCCGGTGTCATCGACAGTGCGAAGCGGTACATCACCTCGCGCCAGCTCCAGAAACTGTCGGCTGAAGGGCCGCGCAACTCGGCAAGGCCGGCCATGCCGCGCTGGAAGGCGTGGCTGTGCAGGTTCGGCATGCCGGGCAGCAGGATGGCATGGTGTTCGTCGCCAGGCTGGGATGTGGTGTTCGGCTCGACCGAGGCGATGCGACCTTCACTGACGACGATCCGGGCGTTGGAATGCCAGCCGTCTGGCAGAAGCGCCTGTTCCGCAAAGATCGCCGTCACGTTTTTCTCTCCGATTCCCTGTGTCCCGTGCAATGATATCACTTGCGGTGCGTTCCGATATGTATATACAAAATTGCCGCCGATTGAAACGGAAAAGATGATGGCTGGAGAGAGCGAAGGTCGGGCAGGGGAGGTTCGCCTGTGGCGCAACGCGCGTCTGGCGACCATGGCTGAAAGCGCCGCCGGACTGGGTGTCGTCGAAGACGGCGCGATTGCCGCGCGCGATGGCCAGATCGTCTATGCCGGCCCCGAAGCCGACATGCCGGCCGCGCTTAGCCAGAGCGCCGAGAGTGTCGATTGCGAAGGCCGCTGGATTACGCCCGGCCTGATCGACTGCCATACCCATCTGGTCCATGCAGGCAACCGCGCCAATGAATTCGAGATGCGGCTGGCCGGCGCCACCTATGAAGAGGTCACCAAGGCCGGCGGCGGCATCGTCTCGTCGGTCAAGGCGCTGCGCGCAGCCAGCCAGCACGAACTCGTTGCGCAGTCGCTGCCGCGCCTCGACGCGCTGATTGCTGAAGGCCTCACCACTATCGAGATCAAATCGGGCTACGGGCTCGACATCGAAAACGAGAAGAAATCGCTGCGCGCCGCGCGGCTCCTGGGCGAACATCGTCCGGTAACGGTGAGGACGAGCTTCCTCGGCGCCCATGCCCTGCCGCCTGAAGCGAGAGGCGACAAGGACGCTTTTATCGATCTGGTCGCAAACGAGATTTTGCCGGCCGTCACCGCCGAGGGCCTGGCCGACGCGGTCGATGGCTTTTGCGAGGGCATCGCCTTTTCGCCGGAGCAGATCGCACGCGTGTTCGATGCAGCGAAGACGCTAAGTCTGCCGGTAAAGCTCCACGCCGACCAATTGTCCAACCTGCATGGGGCGGAATTCGCGGCGCGCTATGGCGCCCTGTCGGCCGACCATCTCGAATACACTGACGAGGCGGGTGCGGCGGCGATGGCGAAGGCAGGAACCGTGGCGACGATCCTGCCCGGCGCCTACTATTTCATCCGTGAGACCAAAAAGCCGCCGATCGGCCTGTTTCGCCAGTATGGCGTCAGGATGGCGGTCGCCACTGACTGCAATCCTGGCACGTCGCCGCTGACCTCGCTGCTGCTGACCATGAACATGGCGGCCACTTTGTTCGGTCTGACTGTTGACGAATGCCTTGCCGGTGTCACCCGCGAGGCCGCCCGCGCGTTAGGACTGCTCGGACGGACCGGCACGCTGGAGGCTGGAAAATCAGCCGACCTGGTGATCTGGAACATCGAGCGTCCGGCCGAACTCGTCTATCGTATGGGCTTCAACCCGCTGCATGCCCGCATCTGGAGAGGACGATGAGTGAACTGAAACTCAAGCCGGGCAACACAACGCTGGCCGATTGGCGCAAAATCTATCGTGGCGCCGTGCCAAAGCTGGACGCTGCCTGCTGGCCAAAGATCAGGGCCAGCGCCGAAGCGGTTGCACGGATCGTCGCCAAGGGTGAGCCGGTCTATGGCATCAACACCGGTTTCGGCAAATTGGCCAGCGTCCGTATCCCCGCCGCCGACCTCGAGACGCTTCAACGCAACATCGTGCTGTCGCATGCCGCCGGCGTCGGCGAACCGATGCCGGTCGCTGTTTGCCGGCTCATGATGGCACTGAAGCTGGCCAGCCTGGCGCAGGGCGCCTCCGGCGTGCGGCCGCAGACCATTGAGCTGCTCGAAGCAATGCTGGCCAATGACGTCATTCCGGTGGTGCCGGCGCAAGGCTCGGTCGGCGCATCCGGCGACCTTGCGCCGCTGTCGCACATGACGGCGGTGATGATCGGCGTCGGCGAGTGTTTTACCCCGCATGGCCGGTTCCCGGCCAAGGTCGCCTTTGTCTCGCACGGGCTGGAGCCGGTCACGCTTGGCGCCAAGGAAGGGTTAGCGCTGCTCAACGGAACGCAGTTCTCGACCGCCTATGCGTTGGCCGCCCTGTTCGACGCCGAAGTGCTCTACCAGTCGGCGCTGGTCGCCGGTGCGCTTTCGACCGATGCCGCCAAAGGTTCCGACGCCCCCTTCGATCCGCGCATCCATCTGCTCAGGAAGCATCCTGGCCAGATCGAGACGGCAGAAGCGCTGCGCAATCTGATGGCCGGCAGCACCATCCGTGAATCGCACCGGATCGGCGACGAGCGCGTGCAGGATCCTTACTGCCTCCGCTGCCAGCCGCAGGTGATGGGTGCGGCGCTCAACGTGCTGCGCCAGGCCGCCGACACGCTGGGCACCGAGGCCAACGGCGTCACCGACAATCCTCTGATCTTCGCCGAGGACGACACAGCACTTTCTGGCGGCAATTTCCACGCCGAGCCGGTGGCCTTCGCCGCCGACATGATCGCGCTCGCCATCTGCGAGATCGGCTCGCTGTCGGAACGGCGCATCGCCATGCTGGTCGACCCGGCGTTGTCGGGCATGCCGGCCTTCCTGACGCCGAAGCCCGGCTTGAATTCCGGCTTCATGATCCCGCAAGTGACGGCGGCAGCACTCGTCTCGGAAAACAAGCAGAAGGCCTATCCGGCCAGCGTCGATTCGATCCCGACCTCGGCCAACCAGGAAGATCACGTCTCGATGGCGGCACATGGCGCGCGCCGGCTGATCGGCATGGTCGAGAATGCAACGGCCGTCATCGGCATCGAATTGCTGGCCGCCGCACAAGGCTGCGACTTCCATGCACCGCTGGCGTCGAGTGCGCCGCTCGAGGCGGTGCGCAGGCTGGTCAGGGCCGAAGTGCCGCATCTCGACAATGACCGGCATTTCCACCCCGACATGGAAAAGGCCATCGCCATGGTGCGCAGCGGCGCTGCCGTGAAGGCAGCGGGCGCGGTGGCGCTGCCGACAATTTCTGGAGCAGCGTGATGGGCAGCTGGCTCACGGTGACGCGCGGCACGGCACCCCTGCTGGTCTCGATCCCGCACACCGGCATCGATCTCGCCGGCCTCGAGAACCGCCTGGTGTCGCCTTGGCTCGGCCGCCGCGACGCCGACTGGTGGATCGACAAGCTCTATGACTTTGCCGAAGACCTGGGTGCGACGGTGGTGCATACGGCGATTTCGCGCACCGTCATCGACGTCAATCGCGATCCATCCGGCGCCTCACTCTATCCCGGCCAGGCGACCACCGGTCTCTGCCCGACCGAGACCTTCGATGGCGATCCGCTCTATCGCGAGGGTGAAGAACCTGATGCGTCGGAGGTCGACGAGCGCCGCGAAAAATACTTTGTACCTTACCATGCCGCCTTGCAGGCCGAGATCGACAGGCTACGCGCCTTTCACCGGAATATCGTGGTCTATGACTGCCATTCGATCCGCTCGGTGCTGCCGCGCCTGTTCGAGGGCACGCTGCCGGTGTTCAACCTCGGCACCAATGACGGCAAGAGCGCCGACCCGGACTTGCAGGCAATGGTCGGCCAGATACTCGCCGAAACCGGCGAGACCTTTGTCGTCAACGGCCGCTTCAAAGGCGGCTGGATCACGCGCCATTTCGGTCGTCCGCAAAACGGCGTTCATGCGCTGCAGATGGAACTGTCGAACCGTGGCTACATGCGCGAGCCCGAAGGCAAGGGTGCGCCGGACAACTGGCCGGTGCCCTACGATGCCGATTTTGCAGCGCCGATCCGCGTCACGCTGAAGAAGATCCTCGAGACCGCGATTGTCTGGGCACGGGGCTGACGCGCAACGCCGCATCTCATTCGAAAGGGACAGTGACGCCATGACCGATCCTCGCCACAACATCCGCGAAGTCCGCAGCCCGCGCGGCAGCGAGCTCAATGCACGTTCCTGGCTGACGGAAGCGCCGTTGCGGATGCTGATGAACAATCTCGATCCCGACGTCGCCGAAAACCCCAACGAACTGGTCGTCTATGGCGGCATCGGCCGGGCGGCGCGTACCTGGAACGATTTTGATCGCATTGTCGCCTCTCTGAAGACGCTTGGAGACGACGAGACGCTCCTGGTGCAGTCGGGGAAGCCGGTCGGTGTGTTTCGGACGCACACCGATGCGCCGCGCGTGCTGATCGCTAATTCGAACCTCGTGCCGCACTGGGCGACATGGGAGAAATTCAACGAGCTCGATAAGAAGGGCCTGATGATGTACGGCCAGATGACGGCCGGCTCGTGGATCTACATCGGCACGCAAGGCATCGTGCAGGGCACCTACGAGACCTTCGTCGAGGCCGGCCGCCAGCATTACGGCGGCAATCTTAGGGGCAAATGGATCCTGACCGGCGGCCTCGGCGGCATGGGCGGCGCCCAGCCGCTGGCTGCAGTCATGGCCGGCGCCTGCTGCCTGGCGATCGAATGCGATCCCGACCGCATCGATTTCCGGCTGCGCACCCGCTATGTCGACGAACGCGCCGACACGCTCGACGAGGCGCTGGAAAAGATCGAGCGCTGGACCAGGGCCGGCGAGGCGAAATCGGTCGGCCTGGTCGGCAACACCGCCGACATCGTGCCGGAACTGGTGCGGCGCGGCGTGCGCCCCGACTTGGTCACCGACCAGACGTCGGCGCATGATCCGCTCAACGGCTACCTGCCCAAGGGCTGGTCGCTCGCCGAATGGCGCGAGAAGCGCACCAGCGACCCGAAGGCGGTCGAAAAGGCGGCGCGCGCGTCGATGCGCGAACATGTCGAGGCGATGGTGGCGTTCTGGAACGCTGGTGTGCCAACGCTCGACTACGGCAACAACATCCGTCAGGTGGCGAAGGAGGAAGGGTTCGAGAACGCCTTTGCCTTCCCGGGTTTCGTACCGGCCTATATCCGACCGCTGTTTTGCCGCGGCATAGGCCCGTTTCGCTGGGCAGCCCTCTCAGGCGATCCCGAGGACATCTACAAGACCGACGCCAAAGTGCGCGAATTGACGCCCGGCAACACCCATCTGCACAACTGGCTCGACATGGCGCGCGAGCGCATCGCCTTCCAGGGGCTGCCGGCGCGCATCTGCTGGGTCGGTCTCGGCGACCGCCACCGGCTTGGCCTCGCCTTCAACGAGATGGTGGCGAACGGCGAGCTCAAGGCGCCGGTGGTCATCGGCCGCGATCATCTCGATTCCGGCTCGGTCGCCTCGCCGAACCGCGAGACGGAATCGATGAAGGACGGCTCGGATGCCGTGTCCGACTGGCCGCTGCTCAATGCGCTGCTCAACACGGCGTCCGGCGCAACCTGGGTATCGCTGCATCATGGCGGCGGCGTTGGTATGGGCTTTTCGCAACATGCCGGCATGGTCATCGTCGCCGACGGCACACGCGAAGCGGCCAAACGCCTGGAGCGGGTGCTGTGGAACGACCCGGCAACCGGCGTCATGCGCCACGCCGATGCCGGCTATGACCTCGCCATCGACTGCGCCAGGGAGCACCAGCTCAACCTGCCAGGCATCCTCGGCTGAACCGCGCCTTGCGCATTCTCCGGGCAGCCGAATACCGGTCTATGCCGTGGAAGAACGGCGGCGGGGTGACGACGGAAATCGCCGTTTCGCCCGCAGGTGCTGCGCTCGACGATTTCGACTGGCGCGTCTCCATGGCGCGCGTCGAAAGCGACGGACCATTCTCCGGATTTGACGGAGTGGACCGAACCTTGGCCGTGCTGGAAGGCGAGGGGATTATCCTTGATGTCGCCGGCCGCCCGTTGGCTACGGTGACCAAGGCTTCCGCCCCGCTTTCGTTTCCGGCCGATGTGCCGACGCAAGCGGTGCTGATCGCCGGTCCGATTACCGATCTCAACGTCATGACGCGGCGCGGGCGGATGGTCCACGCTGTCGAGCGCTTGGTTGTTTCAGCCCCGACGGACATCCACTCGGCGGCTGATGTGACCCTCATACTGTGTTTTGACGGCGAGATCACGGTGGCCGGCGCAGCGCCTGTCCGCATCGGGCCGCGCGACACGTTCTTGCTCGGGCCGGATGCCTTGAAGTGGCGCCTGGAGCCTGCCGGAACGGCGACGCTGTTCGTGATCCGCATCGATCGCGTTGCTGCAAACGATTAACGCCTGTTTCGAAACATGATCGCAACACCGGCGAAATATGCCGTAAGCTCAAGTCCACATCACGAAAAAGCCCGAATCCTTCCGTCGATCAAGTCCCAACGGGAGCGAGGGGATGATCGTCTGAAAGTTGTGGTGCGAAAACAAACTTTCGGCCCGTGTTTCGATGCAACCAATTGCATTTGAATCGGTTTTAGGGACATTGCCGTGGCGGTGACGCCGCTATGCGTCCCCTATGCGGAATTTTCAATGAATATTCAGACGACCCCCACCCAAATGGAAAAGACGAGCGCGGGCTTTCCGGCCATTACAGAGGAGCCGATACGCTCCAATTTCCTGCCGGAAGAGCGCCTGCGCACGCTGGGTACAAGCCTCGCCAAGGGTGACGTCAAGGATCTGTTCGGCCTGGAGCCGTTCGACTTCCAGCCACGCGTGCGCGACAGCGCCAGCAAGATTCTCGAAGTTTACCGCTCGACCAATGCCGCGCAGGCGAGGGGCGAGACGATCACGCCGGCGGCGCAATGGCTGCTCGACAACAACTATCTGGTCGAGGAAACCATCTTCCAGGTCAAGCGCGACCTGCCGCGCCGTTTCTATCGGGAGTTGCCGACACTGAAGCTGTCCAACGGCGCCAGCGTGCCGCGCGCGCTTGCGCTGGCCTGGACCTATGTCGCGCATTCGGACAGCTCCGTCTCTGCGACCATGTTCAAGGCGATCGTCGAGGGCTTTCAGTCCGTCGAGCCGCTGAAGATCGGCGAGCTCTGGGCGCTGCCGTCGCTGCTGCGCTTCGTTCTGATCGAAAATCTTCGCCGGATTGCGGTCCGGGTCAATCGTACCCGGCAGATGCGCCAGATTGCCAACGAGGTTGCTGACCGCGTGCTGGCGATCGACGACAGCACCGACCGTCAGGCGATCCTGTCGAACTACGTCGCCCATGCACAGGACACCACCTTTGCAACCCAATTGCTCTACCGCCTGCGCGACGGGTCGCAAAATGCTGGCAGGGCGCTGGAATGGCTGGAGGGCGAACTTGAAAAGTCCGGCTCCGATGCCGAGGAAATCATCATCAGCGAGCATCGCACGCTGTCGGGCGGCAACGTAACCACCGGCAACATCATCCGCGGCCTCAGGCTTATCAACGATATCGACTGGACGGTTTGGTTCGAAGGTGTCAGCCGCATCGACACCTTGCTGCGCGAGCGCACCGATTTCGCCACGCTCGATTTCTTCTCGCGCGATCAGTACCGGACCGCGATCGAGGAAATGGCGCGCCGCTCCGATCGTTCTGAATTCCGCGTTGCTGAAACGGCGATCGAACTCGCCGGCCATGCCGCTGTCGCCGATACCACCGGCACCGGTCCGACCGCTCACACCGACGTCGGGTTCTTTCTGGTCGGCCCGCGCCGGCTGGAACTGGAAAAGGCGATCGGCTATCGGCCGACCGTCAGCGTCACGGTCAAACGGGCGTTCCGCAAGATCGGATGGCTGGGCATTGTCGTGCCGGTGTTCGCGCTGACGGTCCTGCTTCTGGTTCTCTCCGGCAACGCCCTTGCCAATCTCGGCCTGTCCGTGCCGTCGATCGTCTTGATGCTGGCGCTGTTTGCCGTGCCGGCCAGCGAAGGCGCGCTTGCCTTCTTCAACACCGTCGTATCGTTGTTCCTCAAGCCCACCCGCCTCGTCGGCTACGACTACAGACGCGGCATGCCGCCCGAGGCCCGCACGCTGGTGGTGGTGCCGTCGCTGATCGGCTCGCGCGACGACGTCGAGGAAAACATCCGCAACATAGAAGTGCATCACCTGGCCAATACGGCGGACGAAATCCATTTCGCTCTGCTTTCGGATTGGCCGGACAGCAAAACCGAAATCGACGCGGCGGATATCGAGATCCTCCAATATGCTCGCGACGAGATCGCGCGGCTGAACGCCCGCTATCCCAGCAAAGGCGCGCCGCGTTTCTACGTCCTGCACCGCCGGCGGCTCTACAATGAATCCCAGGGCGCCTGGATGGGCTGGGAACGCAAGCGCGGCAAGCTGCACGAACTGAATCTTCTGCTGCGCGGTGACAGCGACACCACCTTTTTGCCGCTGGATGTGCCGTTGCCGGAAAACGTCATCCATGTGATGACGCTGGACGCCGACACGCGCACCACCCGCGATGCCGTCGCCAGCTTGGTTGGCAAGCTTTGCCATCCGCTCAACCGCCCGCATTACGACGCGGCAAAGCGCGTTGTCACCGCCGGCTACACCATCCTGCAGCCGCGCATCACCGCTTCCCTGACCAGCGGCGACGACGCATCCTTCTTCCAGCGGGTCTTTTCCGCCAATCGCGGCCTCGATCCCTATGTCTTTGCCGTCTCGGATATCTACCAGGACGTCTTCGGCGACGGCTCTTTCACCGGCAAGGGGCTCTATCATGTCGACGCCTTCGAAGCGGCGCTGAAGGGCCGCATCGAAGAAAACACCATCCTCAGCCACGATCTGCTCGAAGGCGCCCTGGCACGCGCGGCACTGGTCACGGACGTCGAACTGGTCGAGGACTATCCTACCCGCTATTCGGTCGACGCGTCACGCCACCATCGCTGGGCGCGCGGCGACTGGCAGCTTCTGGGCTTCATTCTCAATCCGCGCTCCGGCGTACCGGCGCTGTCGCGCTGGAAGATGGTCGACAATCTGCGCCGCTCGCTGACTCCGATCTTCTGGGTGATGGCCGCGATTGCCGGCTGGACGCTACTGCCCTTCACACAGGCCGCGCAATGGCAGGCGCTGCTGATCCTCACACTGTTCATGGCGCCGACCTTCGACATCGTCCACGCCATTCTGCCGAAAAGCGGTGACCAGACGCCGCGCGGCCATTTCTCGGCACTGGCGCGCGACGTCGTCTTCGGCACCGCCCTGGTGGCGCTGAAGATAGTGCTGATGGCGCATCTGGCCTGGATGATGGGCGATGCCATCATTCGTACGCTCTACCGCCTGTTCGTCAGCCGGAAAAACCTGCTCGAATGGCGCACTGCCTCGCAGGCTCACAAGAACGGCGACAACGATCTCGGCTCCTATTACGGCATGATGTACGGCGCGGTGATTGTCGGCGTCGTCGGCCTCGCCATCCCTGTTCTGGCCGATTCGACCGGAGCTTTCGTCGCCTTCTTCTTCGCGCTGTTCTGGATCGGCTCGCCGGCCTTCGCCTTCTGGATCAGCCGCTCGGCCGAAACCGAGGACCGTTTGCGCATATCGGCGGCCGACATCCATGCGCTGCGCACTGTTGCGCGGCGCACATGGCATTATTTCGAGACCTTCGTGACGGCCGAGCATCACAATCTGCCGCCCGACAATTTTCAGGAAAGTCCGGCGCCTGTCGTGGCGCCCCGCACCTCGCCGACCAATATCGGCGTTTATCTCCTGTCGGTGGTTTCGGCCCGCGATTTCGGCTGGATCAGCCTGTCCGACGCCGCCACCCGCATCGACGCCACGATGTCGACCATCGAGAGCATGCCGCGTGAGCGCGGCCATCTCTTCAACTGGTATGACACGACGACGCTGAAGCCGCTCTATCCGCTCTACATTTCCGCCGTCGATAGCGGCAATCTCGCCGGCCATCTGGTGGCGGTGGCGGCCGCCTGTGCCGAATGGGCGGAAGCGCCTGCAGTCCACCTTCAGGGCGATTTCGAGGGTATCCTCGATACGGTGACGATCCTCGACGAAAGCCTGGCGGAGTTGCCTGACGACCGCCGCCAGTTGCGCCCGTTGCGCCAGCGACTCGCCGATCGCCTCGACGGAATGCGGCGCGCGGTCGAATCGATCAAGGCACAGCCCGAGATGGCGTCGATCCGCACCATCAACCTGGCCGTTCTGGCCGGCGAGATCCGCAAGCTCGCCATCGCTATCCATACTGAGGCCGCATCGACGCAGAGCGACATCATAGCCGACTGGGCGGCGAGACTGGAAGCCACCTGCGAAGCGCATGTCCACGACGCGCATAGCGACGACAGTGCCGTCGAAGCGCTGCGGGCCAAGCTTCTTTCGTTGCGCGAGCGCACGCGGCGCTTCGCCTTCGAAATGGATTTCTCCTTTCTTATGCGGAAGGAACGCAAGCTCCTGTCGATCGGCTACCGGGTCGAGGAGCATCAGCTCGACGAAAGCTGCTACGACCTCCTGGCTTCCGAGGCGCGGCTGACCAGCCTGTTCGCCATAGCCAAGGGCGATCTGCCGACGGAGCATTGGTTCCACCTCGGCCGGCCGATCGTCGAGATCGGGTTCAAGGGCGCGCTGATGTCCTGGTCCGGCTCGATGTTCGAGTATCTGATGCCGCCGCTGGTGATGAAGGAGCCGCAGGGCAGCATCCTCAATCAGACCAGCAAGCTCATCATCAAACGCCAGATCCAGTACGGCCGCTCGAAGAATGTGCCCTGGGGGATTTCGGAAGCGGCCTACAACGCCCGCGACCGCGAACTGACCTACCAGTACACCAATTTCGGCGTGCCTGGGCTCGGCCTGAAGCGAGGTCTTGGCCAGAACACGGTGATCGCGCCTTATGCGACCGTGCTGGCGGCGCAGTTCACCCCGCGGGAATCGGTGCAGAACCTGGCCAGGCTGAGGCGGCTCGGCGCCCTTGGCCGGCACGGCTTCTACGATGCGGTCGATTTCACGCCGCAGCGCGTGCCGGAGGGCACCGACCATGTCGTCGTGCTGAACTACATGGCCCACCATTCCGGCATGTCGATCGCCGCCGTTGCCGACGCCATCTTCGAAGGACGCCTGCGCGACCGTTTCCACAGCGATCCGGTGATCGAGTCGGCCGAGTTGCTGCTGCAGGAAAGAGCGCCGCGCGACATCCCGACCGCCACCGTCAGGACAGAGGCCGACGAACGGTCGAAGGACGAAACGGAAGTCGAGAGCCCCGATACGCGCATCGTGCTCAACCCCCTCAAGGCGCTGCGTTCGACCAGCGTCATGTCCAATGGCCGCTACTCGGTCATGGTTACCGCAACCGGCTCCGGCTATAGTCGCTGGGGCGAGCTTGCCGTCACGCGCTGGCAGCCGGATCCGACCGAGGATCGGCTTGGCTCCTATATCTTCCTGCGCGACTCCGGCACCGGCGACTGGTGGTCGGCCACCGCCGAGCCGAAGCGTGCCGCCCACGAAGAGGTGCAGACGCTGTTCTCCGACGACAAGGCGAGCTTCGTCAAGTCGGTGGGATCATTGCGTTCGGAGGTCGAATGCATCGTCATCTCGGAAGGAAACGGCGAAGGCCGGCGGGTGACGCTCTACAATGACGGCCCAGTCGACCGCCATATCGAAGTGACCTCTTTTGCTGAACTGGTGCTGGGCTCCGAGGCATCCGACAACGCGCATCCGGCGTTCTCGAAAATGTTCGTGGAAACCGAAATCGCTGCGAACAACGGCGCGATTTTCGCCACGAGACGCAAGCGGGAAACGGACGAGCCTGATGTCACCTTGGTGCATTTCGTCACCGACCCGTCTGGGTCGACGCGCGACGCCGAGGCCGAAACCGACCGGCGCGCCTTCATCGGTCGCGGCCGTACCATTACCGAGGCCGCCGCCTTCGATCCCGGCGCCAAGCTTGGCGGCCATTCCGGCTTCACGCTGGATCCGGTCGCAGCACTTCGCCGACAGGTGCGCGTGCCGGCCAACAAGAAGATATCGCTGACCTTCTGGACTGCCGTCGGCGCCAACCGTGCCGAACTCGAAGAAGCCATTGCGCGGCTTGATCATCCCGAAGCCTTCGCCCGCCAGGCGATGCTCGCCTGGACCCGCTCGCAGGTGCAGACCCGTCATCTCGGTCTCAGCCTTGCCGATGCCGCCAATGTGCAGAATCTGGCGCGCTATCTGATCTACCCGGATCCGTTCCTGCGCCTACCGGCCGAATCGATCGCCTCCGGGCTCGGTAAGCAGTCGGGCCTGTGGCCGACCAGCATATCCGGCGACTTTCCGATTTTCCTGGTCAGGATCGGCGATGTCGCCGACCTCGAAATCGTTGCCCAGGCGCTCCGATTCCAGGAGTATATGCGCGCCCGCGGCATGATGATCGACTTTGTCGTCGTCAACGAGCAGGCTTCATCCTACGTGCAGGACCTGCAGCGGGCGGTCGAGACGTTGTGCGAAAACAGCCGCCTGCGCGGCAAGGAACTAGGACCCCGCCAGCACATCTTCGCGGTGCGCCGCGACCTGATGGACGAGGCGACCTACAAGACGCTGCTCGCCGTCGCCCGCGTCGTTCTGCACACGCGCAACGGCACCATCTTCGATCAGATCGAGCGCGCCGAGGCCGCTGCGCTGCAAGCGCGGGACGCGTTGCAGCCGGCGGGTGCCGTAGCGCTTCGTGAACCGTCTTTGCCGGCGCCGCAGCCATGGGGAGTCCAGGCTTCAATCGAAGGCACTGTCGACGGCAGCGGGCTCAATCAGTGGAACGGCTTTGGCGGCTTCGAGGGCGACGGACGCCACTATGTCGTGCGTCTTGCTGGCCGGCGCACCACGCCGCAGCCCTGGATCAACGTCGTCTCCAACGCTTCGTTCGGTTTCCATGTTTCGGCTGAAGGCGCTGCCTTCACCTGGAGCCGAAACAGCCGCGATTATCAACTGACGCCGTGGGCGAACGACCCGGTCACCAACCGGCCCGGCGAGGGCATCTATATTTATGACCATGCCAGCGGCCGGGCGTTCTCCCCGCTGGCCGCCGTGGTGCGCGATCCCGCCGTGACCTACGAGACATGGCACGGGCAGGGTTTTTCGACCTTCCGTTCGAAGCACGGGCCGCTGTCGATGGACCTTACTCATGTGGTGGATCCCGTCGATCCGGTGAAAATCTCCCGATTGCGCATCCAGAATTCGGGTTCGGCGCCTGCGCGCCTGCGCGTCTATGCCTATGCGGAATGGGTTCTTGGCAGCCATCGTTCGCGCACCGCGGCGACCATCGTTCCGTCCAGGGATCCAGCGACGGGCGCGTTGCTGGCCCAAAATCCCTACGGGCTCGACTTCAGCGAGCGGGTCGCCTTCCTTGCCGCCGACGGCGCGGCACATTCGGTGACGGCCGACCGCGGCGAGTTCATCGGCCGGCATGGCTCCAGCGAACTTCCGCATGCCGTGCTCAGCGGCGCCAGCCTGTCGGACCGCGTCGAGGCCGGCGACGATCCTTGTGCTGCAATTGCACGCGACGTCGACATCCCTGCCGGCGGCGACGTGACGCTGCTCTGGCTGCTCGGCGATGCAGCCTCTGCCGAGGAAGCCAGCGCGCTGGTACAGCATCATCGCAGCAAGGATTTCGATCAGCGGCTGGCTGACAATGAACGCACCTGGCGTGGGTTTCTCGACACCATCCAGGTCGAGACGCCGGACAAGGCGCTCAACGCCATGGTCAACCACTGGTTGCCCTATCAGAGCCTCGCCTGCCGCATCCGCGCCCGCTCGGCGTTTTACCAGGCGAGCGGCGCATTTGGCTTCCGCGATCAGTTGCAGGACACGCTGGCCCTGCTTGTCCATGATCCGAAACTGGCGCGCGACCAGATCCTCAACGCGGCGCGGCGGCAATTCCCCGAAGGCGACGTGCAGCATTGGTGGCTGCCGCGAACCGAGGCAGGCGTCCGCACCATGATTTCCGACGACGTGGTCTGGCTCGCCCATTCCACGGCACACTACTTGCTGGTGACCGGCGATACCGCGATCCTCAGGGAGCAACTGCCCTTCATCGAAGGGCCGCCGCTGGAAGAAGGCGAGCACGACGCTTTTTTCACCCCCGAGATATCGAAGAAGACCGCATCACTCTACGATCATTGCGCGCGCGCACTCGACCTTGCCATCAAGCGCAGCAGCCCCGCCGGACTGCCGCTGATCCTCGGTGGCGACTGGAACGACGGCATGAACCGTGTCGGCGAGCACGGCAAGGGCGAGAGCGTCTGGCTGGGCTGGTTCCTGCTGAAGACGCTGGGCGACTTTGCACAAGTCGCCCAGGCGGAAGGCGATACCAAGCGTGCGCAAGCCTGGACAAAACACGCCGAGGTGCTGAAGCGGGCGCTGGAAAGCACCGCTTGGGATGGTGAATGGTATCGGCGCGGCAGCTTCGACGACGGCACGCCGCTGGGGTCGCGCAGTTCGCAGGAGTGCAAGATCGACTCGATTGCCCAGTCGTGGAGCGTGCTGTCGGGCGAGGGCGATCCGGCGCGGTCGACGACGGCGATGCAGCAGGCGATGAAAATGCTCGTCGACGACGAGCTCAAGATCGTCAAGCTTTTCACCCCGCCCTTCTCCAGGACGGAACAGAATCCAGGCTACATCAAGAGCTACCCGCCGGGTGTCCGCGAAAACGGCGGCCAGTACACCCACGCGGCGACCTGGTTCGTCATTGCGCTCGCTGAAATGGGGCGTACCGACGACGCCTACCGCTGCTTCTCGATGCTCAACCCGGTCAACCACGCGCTCGACGAAGCCGCTGCCGAGCACTACCGCGTCGAGCCTTATGTCGTCGCGGCCGACGTCTACGCCGGGCAAGGCAAGGGCGGCCGCGGCGGCTGGACCTGGTATACCGGCTCGGCCGGCTGGCTTTATCGCGCGGCGGTCGAAAGCATCCTCGGCATCGAGCGCAGGGGAGAGCGCATCCAGTTCAGGCCGAAACTCCCCAGCCATTGGGACGGTTATACGGCAAGGCTCAAGGTGCTGGGGGCCGAGCTCAGGGTTCAGGTTGTCCGCGACAAGAAGGCCAAAGCCGTCTTGCTCGAGGTAAATGGTAAAAAGACGAAGGCTTCGTCTTTCGAACCGAAAGCCGGCGACAAGGCCGATCTGGTCGTCAGGATACCGGCGTAGCTTCAAGGATTTGGAGCGTCTTTGTGCATCTTGAGGATGTGCGTTATTTAAAGTTACTCTAACAATTCTATTGCGCGTGAGATTTCCCAAAAGCCGATGCCGGCTTTTTGGATTCGTACATGACCAGTTGCTGATTAAAATTTCGGCAGTGCTTCCAGCCTGCCACGATTTTGCCGCAAGGCTGACATTTTGCCTTTCTTCTCAAACCGTTAGGTGATCACGACAGATTTCGCAGCGTCGCCATCTTTTGTTCGCGGATTGGGAACTGAAGGGGTACACGGGCATTGTTTCGCGACACGTCAACGGGTACGAGTCAGAAAATGATGCAGTGCACAATAACAATTTGCCGGAGTAGCTGAAGTGTCCCTTCTGCAGATCTACTGGAGAGCGCTCGGTTATCTCGCTGCCGACAGAAAACGCGTCGCGTTTATCTGCGGAGCGAATGTCGCGCTTGCCATTATCGCCATCCTTGAGCCGATCATGTTCGGGCGGGTGATCGATGCTATTTCGGACGGCGGCTCGGTCTTTTCGACGCTCGCCGTATGGGCCGGTATCGGCGTCTTCAACGTCGTCGCCTTCGTTCTGGTGGCGCGCGGCGCGGACCGTTTTGCCCACGCACGGCGCAGCGAGGTCCTTTGCCAGTCATTCGAGCGCGTGATCACCATGCCGCTTGCCTGGCATCATCAGCGCGGCACCTCCAATTCGCTGCATACGCTCCTGCGCGCGGTCGAGACCTTGTTCAGCCTCTGGCTCGAGTTCATGAGGCAGCATTTGTCGACTGTTGTCGCGCTGGTTCTGCTGGTGCCGACGGCGCTCAGCATGGATATTCGCATGTCGATGGTCCTGCTGGCGCTGGGCGCGCTCTACGTCGGAATCGGACGGCTGGTGATGCGTCGCACCAGGGAAGGCCAGGCGTCCGTGGAGCGGCACTTTCATAAAGTGTTCGCGCATGTGAGCGACTCGGTCAGCAATGTCGCCGTGCTGCAGAGCTACAATCGCATCGGCCACGAGACCGACGCCTTGAAGCGCTATGTCAAGAACCTGCTTGATGCCCAGTATCCGGTGCTCGACTGGTGGGCATTGGCCAACGCTCTTCACCGCCTGTCGTCGACCATTTCGATGATGGTCGTGCTGTTGATCGGCTCCTATCTGGTCATGCATGGCCAACTGCGTATCGGTGACGTCATCGCTTTTACCGGCTTTGCGACGCTGCTGATTGCCCGGCTCGACCAGATGTCGGCCTTCGCCAACCAGATTTCGGAAGCCAGGGCCAAGCTCGAGGAATTTTATCGCCTAGAGGACTCCGCGGCCGACGCCGCCGAACCGGACGGGCTGCGTGACCTCGTCAATGTCACTGGTCATGTGCGTTTTGAAAACGTCAGCTTCGAATTCGCCAATTCGGGGCAGGGTGTGAACGACGTATCGTTCGAGGTCAGTGCCGGCCAGACCGTGGCCATTGTCGGCCCGACGGGCGCAGGCAAGACCACGCTCATCAATCTTTTGCAGCGGGTCTTCTCGCCGTCCAGCGGCCGCATCCTGATCGATGGCATCGATACCCGCACGGTGACCCGCAAGTCGCTGCGCCACTCGATCGCCACCGTGTTCCAGGATGCGGGCCTGCTCAACCGCTCGATCGAGGACAATATCCGCGTCGGGCGCGCCGAGGCGACCTATGATGAGGTCCACGCCGCCGCCAATGCCGCTGCCGCGCAGGATTTCATCCTGTCGAAGAGCAACGGCTACGATACGGTCGTCGGCGAACGCGGCGGACAGCTTTCGGGCGGCGAGCGCCAGCGTATCGCGATCGCGCGCGCCGTGCTGAAGGATGCACCCATCCTGGTGCTCGACGAAGCGACCAGCGCGCTCGATGTCGAGACGGAAGACCGCGTCAAGGAAGCGATCGACGAATTGCGGCGCGCTCGCACCACCTTCATCATCGCGCACCGCCTGACCACCGTTCGCGATGCCGATCTGGTCGTGTTCATGGACAAGGGCAAGGTGGTCGAAATGGGTGGCTTCGCCGAGTTGTCGATGCGCAATGGCCGCTTCGCCAGCCTGCTGCGCGCCGGCGGCCTGCTCAACGACGAGGAAGTCCGCCGCCTCAGCCGCACCATCACGGACGCGGCCGCCTAAGCTCTTCCCTTCTCCCCCTCGTGGGAGAAGGTGGCCGCGAAGCGGCCGGATGAGGGATGCTCCAGCCTGGCACCGGCCGCACTCCGGCCAGCATCCCTCAACCATCTCGGCGCTACCGCGCCGATCCACCTTCCCTCCAAAGTGGGAGGGAAAGGTCCTGGTGCGACACCACCGCTCGATTGCCCCAGACGCATCGCCGGTCTATGTAAAGCTGCATGAGTGACATGACTTCACGCCTCAGCGGCTGGATGGATTTCGCCAACCCGACGCGGTTTGTCGGGTTGGCCGACAAGGTGGTGCCGTGGCTGGCAACCATCGCCACGCTCCTCCTGACCGCCGGGCTCTATATGAGCTTCACGGCGCCGGAGGATTTCCAGCAAGGCGTCACCGTACGCATCATGTATATCCATGTGCCCTTCGCCTGGCTGGCCATGATGTGCTTCACGCTGATGGCGGTTTCCGCGTTGGGCACGCTGGTATGGCGCCACCCGCTGGCCGATGTCGCGCTGAAATCGGCGGCACCCATCGGCGCCGTCTTTACCGCACTCGCGCTGATCACCGGTTCGATCTGGGGCAAGCCGATGTGGGGCACCTGGTGGGTGTGGGACGCGCGGCTGACCTCGGTCTTCGTGCTGTTTCTGATGTATCTCGGCATCATCGCGCTGACGCGGGCACTCGACGATGCGGCGCGCGCCGCCTGGGCCGCCGCAATCATCACCCTTGTCGGCTTCATCAACATCCCGATCATCAAATTCTCGGTCGACTGGTGGAACACGCTGCATCAGCCGGCTTCGGTATTCAGGCTCGGTGGGCCGACAATCGATCCCAGCCTGTTGCGGCCGCTGCTGGTGATGGCTCTGGGCTTTACCGTGCTGTTCTTCGCGCTGCATCTGACGGCGATGCGCACCGAAATCCGCCGTCGCCGCGTCATTTCCATGCGCCGTGTCGCGGCGAGGCAGGCCGATAAGCGCCATTAGAGGGTATTTTGCCGTTCAACATTATTTATGACGGGCCGAAGCAGGCACGTTGCAATGCTGCAACAGCGGTCTCTATAACTTCGACCTCACCCAGTTTTCACTGTTGACAGCTAAGCTATGCATCGGAAGTGATGCATTATATTGCCTGTTAATTGTCGTGGGGATTCGTCGATGAAAGTGCGTCTGCTTGCCGGCGTCTCCGCATTGGCCTTGACGTTTGGCTGGAACTCAGCCAATGCCGCCGAGCCGGCGGTCGAAGTTCCGGCGGCTCAGGATCTCTGGTATGTCACGCTGTTTGGTGGCGCCAGCTTCCCGAATGATGTGAAAACGCACGCCGACTATTACAACAACGATTTCTCGATGGACTTCGACACCGGCTTCGTGATCGGCGGCGTCGTCGGTAAGCGGATCAATGATATGTTCCGCGTCGAAGGCGAACTGTCCTATGCGCGCTATAAGGCGAATACGTATGACGAGGGCATCTTTCATGGGTATCCGGCTGACGGCGATTTGTCCGCTACCTATCTGCTCGCCAACGTCTGGGCCGATGTTGCTCGTTTTGGAGATGCCAAGCTCTACGTCGGCGGCGGCATCGGCGCCGCCTATGTGACCGCCGACACAACTTGGGGTGGTCACGCCTATGGATACGGACCTGGCGGCTGGGGTTTCGCCGGCCAGGCGGGAGCCGGCGTCACCTACGCGCTGGCGCAGAATATCGACCTCGATTTCGGCTACAGGTTCAAGGCCGTTTCAGGCGTCGACTTCGATTCCTCGCGCGAAGGCGATGCTGTATTCTCGAACGGCAAGTTGAATTCCCACAATCTGCAGCTTGGCGTTACATTCAAATTCTGATTGGTCACGCCGATTGCCGTTATATCCGGCGATAGGGGGTGAAGCATGCCACTCTTGCCACGCCGGCAGCCTGTCGGTCCACCGGCCATAGTCCAGGATTTTCTCCCGACCGCCGGCGAGTCGGCGCTGGAGACGTTGCAGCGCGGCATCGACCTGCAGCGCCGCAAGCGCTTTCGCGAAGCCGAATTCTGCTATCAGACCGTGCTTCGCCGGCAGCCAAAAAATGCCATGGCGCTCAATCTGATGGGCACGCTGGCAATCGAGGCCCGGCAAAATGACACGGCCATCGACTTTATGAGAAGAGCGGTCAAGCTCGAACCGGGCAACGCCATTTTCCGCAACAATCTCGGCAACGCCTACAACCTGATCGGTAACATCGAGCTGGCGCGCAAGCACCTGAGAAAGGCGATCGAGCTCGACGGCCGGCTTGTCGAGGCCTTGTGCAATCTCGGCAAATCCTACCGGAGCCAACTCGAGGGCGATATCGCCGAGGGTTTCTATCGCCGTGCGTTGGCGGTCGACAGCCAATCGCTGACGGCGCTGGTCGGTATGGGCGACCTGCTCACCGACATGGGCCGGCAAGCCGAGGCGGTCGAATGCTTTGGCCGCGCCATCGCCATCGATAAGGCAAATGTCGAGGCGCTGTCCGGTCTGGCGCTCGCGCGTCGGGCCGTCAAGGGCGATCCAGCTTTGGCTTTGGTGCAGGCCCGCCTCGAACTGCCGATGACCACCGATCGCGAGCGGGTCATCCTGCACCACGCCGCCGGAAAAATCCTCAACGACCAGCACGAGCATCGCCTAGCCATCCATCATTTCGCCAAGGCAAAGGCAATCTCCGGCAATGATTTTGACATTGCCCTGCATACGCGGCTCTATGACAGCTTCATCGAAACCTTCGACGCCGGCTTTTTCGAAGCGCGGCCAAAATTCGGCAATTCGTCCGAACGTCCGGTCTTCATCGTCGGTATGCCACGTTCAGGAACGACGTTGACCGAGCAAATATGCGCCAGCCATCACGATGTCTATGGCGCCGGCGAGCTGCCGACCATCCGTTCATTGGCCGGCGAACTTGGATTTGACCAGCTTGATCCGTCAATTTTCGCCAAAGCCATGGTGTCGCTCACACCGACGAAGGCGAGGGAGCTTGGCTCGAAATATCTCGACCATCTCAATAAGCGCAACGGCAAGGCGGCGCGTGTCGTCGACAAGATGCCGCATAATTTCGAGCTGCTGGCCTTGATCAGCCTCATTTTGCCAAATGCCCGCATCGTCCACTGCCGGCGTGACCCGATGGACAATTGCACGTCCTGTTTCATGCACAATTTCTCCGATGCCCACGGCTACAATGCCGATCTGACCAAGCTTGGGCAGTACTACCGGC
The DNA here is from genome assembly GCA_004020315.1 of Mesorhizobium sp. Classification (GTDB taxonomy): domain Bacteria; phylum Pseudomonadota; class Alphaproteobacteria; order Rhizobiales; family Rhizobiaceae; genus Mesorhizobium. The sequence continues at coordinate 7,671 of SAQG01000028.1, read as the reverse complement.
AATATGATCGCTTGATGCGCCATTGGGCCAAGGTCGTTCCGTTGGCCATCCACGACATGCCCTACGAAGAAACCGTGGCCGATTTCGAAACCCGCGCTCGTGGATTGATCGGATTCCTCGGCGTGGAATGGGATGATGCTTGTCTGCGTTTCCACGAAACCGAGCGCACGGTGCGAACGCCAAGCCGCTGGCAGGTGCGCCAGCCGATTTATTCGTCCTCGGTCGAGCGCTGGAAACTGTACGGCGATGCCTTCGATCCATTGAGGGCTGCGCTGGGTCCGCTTGTCCAACCCTGATCCAAACGGGCGTTCGGTCCGAACAACGCCAAGCTCACCCCATGCGGCCGCGCGCCGCCACCGGCAGCGTCTCCAGCACTCGTTCTCCGGCGATCAGGTGGACCTCGTCGAACAGATTGGTGACGACGCAGCAATGGTCGGGCACGACGCGCACGCGCTCGCCGATACGCAGCCTGGCGTCGCCGGAAAGCGTGACGTTGCCGTGCTCCTCGCTGAGGCCGGTGACGGTGGCGCCTGGAACGCCCAGCAATTCGCCGAAATCGGGCAGCCCCAGCGTGTCGCTGGACAAGGCCTTGCTGCCGGCATCGAGGATGGCCCGTGTCGGCGTCGGATGGCTGACCACGGTCGACAGCACAGTTAGCGCGCAGTCGTCGAGGCTTCCGACGCCTTTGGCGACCTGGTAGCGATCGAGATAGATGTAGGTGCCGGGGCGGTACTCGGTGATGACGGAAGCCTCGCTTGAGCGCCACATATCCGGCGTGCCGCCGCTGGAGATGCGTTCGCAGGCAAGGCCGGATGCGGCGAGCGCCTGGCGCGCATCGGCCAGCCACGTCTCGGCCTCGGCAGCGCGGCCTGCCGCCGGATAGGTCATCAGCCCGCCGAAGGCGAGCCCCTTGGCCTTGTCGATCTCTCTGGCCAATGCAACCGCCTCGCTGGCCGACTGGACGCCGCAGCGGCCCATGCCGGTATCGCATTCCACCAGTACCTGTAGCGGCTGGCCGGGGTCGGTGAAGGTGGCGGCGAGACCCGCAAGCGTTTCCATGCTGTCTGATGTCACCGACAGCGTCACACGGCCATGCAGCGCCTTGAGGCGCTCCAGCTTGGCCCTGCCCAGAATATTGTAGGGGAGAAAAATGTCGGTGAGACCGGCGTCGGCCATCACCTCGGCTTCACCGATCTTCTGGCAGGTGATGCCGACGGCACCCGCGGCGATCTGCTTCTTTGCCCAGCAAGGCAGTTTGTGGGTCTTGATGTGCGGCCTGAGCTTCAGCCCGTGGCGGTCGGCGTGGGCCTGCGCCCGCGCGATATTGGCTTCAGCGCGGTCGACATCGATCAGGATCGCCGGTGTATCGAGATCGTCTATGCTCAGCATTGAATGCCACCATCGGGAAACTGGTTGCCGTTATGACCTTGATCGGACCAGATGTCATGAGGCCAGCTCATGCAGTTTACGTCGACACCGGATCGGCGTTCGGCTATTCGGTTTGGGAGATCGCCTAGGCCGACGGGAAGGAACCACGACCATGAAACGCTCCGCTATCAACGACATCATCCGCGACGCCGATGCCTTCATCCGTTCGTTCGGCTACATCATGCCGCCCTTCGCCTATTGGTCGCCGGAAGAAATGAAGGCCCGCCGGCAGGATTCGTCGGGCATCTTCTCTTCCCGGCTTGGCTGGGACATCACCGATTACGGCCAGGGCAAATTCAACGAGCTTGGCCTCTTCCTGTTCACCGTTCGCAACGGTCGCTACGAGGACATGAAGAAGGGCATGGGTATGCTCTATGCTGAGAAGATCATGATCTCGCGCAAGGATCAGCTGTCGCCGATGCACCGCCACAACATCAAGGCCGAAGACATCATCAACCGTGGTGGCGGCAAGCTGGTGCTGGAGCTGTTCATGCACGATCGCGATGGCGGCATCGATCCGAAGGCCGAAGTATCGGTGCCTGTCGACGGGACCATCCACAGGCTGCCGGCGGGTGGGCTGCTGAAGCTCGATCCGGGCGAGAGCGTGACGCTCCTGCCAGGCGTCTGGCACGCCTTCTGGGCCGAGGGCAAGGACGTGCTGATCGGCGAGGTTTCGACCGTCAACGACGATCTCACCGACAATGTCTTCCGTGAGCCGATCGGCCGCTTCGCGGACATCGACGAGGACGTCGCGCCGCTCCACCTGCTCGTGTCCGACTACGAGAAGTGGGTGGGATAAGGCAGCCTTTCGGTCCTAACGGTCATGCCTGGCAGCCCTGCGCTTGCCCAGCAGCAGCTTTCGCTCGAGATAGGCTCGTAAATCGCCGTAGTACGCCGTCAGGAACGGGCGGGCGTCATGCGCCTGCGGCGCTGAGCCGATCTTGCGTCCGATCGTCTCAGCCACCGCCCGCAGCGCGAAATAGTCGTTGCGGCGCGCAGCACTTCCTCCGCTGTAGCGCCGTCGGGCAGCGCCCTTGCGACAGGAGTGACAGCAGCAAGTAAGTGGCGTATATTGACATAAAGATGTCTTTATGTGACTTAGGCGCGACTGTCGCCCTGAGGACGAAATATGTCGCAAAACCCATCATCGCTGGACGACCTGTTCGGCCCTGTCACGGCAAAGCCCGACGGCTCGGAAGTCCTTGCGGCGCTGACGGCGGCGGCGCGCGAACGCATCCTCATCCTCGATGGCGCCATGGGCACGCAGATCCAGGGCCTCGGCTTCGACGAGAACCACTTCCGTGGCGACAAATTCGCGGAGTGCGCCTGCCATCAGCAGGGCAACAACGACCTGCTGATCCTGACTCAGCCCAAGGCGATCGAGGAGATCCACTATCAATACGCCATCGCCGGGGCGGACATCCTTGAAACCAACACCTTCTCCTCGACCTCCATCGCCCAGGCTGACTACGGCATGGAGGACGCGGTCTACGCGCTGAACCGCGACGGTGCACGGCTGGTACGCAGGGCAGCGGTGAGGGCTGAGCAGGAGGATGGCAAGCGTCGTTTCGTCGCCGGTGCGTTGGGGCCGACCAACCGCACCGCCTCGATGTCGCCGGACGTCAACAATCCCGGCTACCGCGCCGTGACGTTCGACGAATTGCGCCTTGCCTATGGCGAGCAGCTGCGCGGTCTCATCGACGGCGGCGCCGACATCATCCTGATCGAGACCATCTTCGATACGCTGAATGCCAAGGCGGCGATCTTCGCTTGCAACGAGATCTTCATCGAGAAGGACGTGCAGCTGCCGGTCATGATCTCCGGCACGATCACCGACCTGTCCGGGCGCACGCTGTCGGGCCAGACGCCGACGGCTTTCTGGCATTCGGTCCGTCACGCCAACCCGTTCACGATAGGCTTGAATTGCGCGCTGGGCGCCAAAGCCATGCGCGCGCATCTGGACGAGATTTCCGGCGTCGCCGACACTTTTGTTTGCGCCTATCCGAATGCCGGCCTGCCCAATGAATTCGGCCAATATGACGAGAGCCCGGAATTCATGGCCGCGCAGATCGAGGATTTCGCGCGCGACGGATTGGTCAACATCGTCGGCGGCTGCTGCGGCTCGACCCCCGACCACATTCGCGCCATCGCACAGGCGGTGAAGAAATATCCGCCGCGCGCGGTTCCCGACATCGAACCGAAGATGCGCCTGTCGGGGCTCGAGCCGTTCACGCTGACCGACGAGATTCCGTTCGTCAATGTCGGCGAGCGGACCAATGTTACGGGCTCGGCGAAATTCAGGAAGCTGATCACGGCGGGCGACTATGCCGCCGCGCTCGACGTCGCGCGCGACCAGGTCGTCAACGGCGCGCAGATCATCGACATCAACATGGACGAAGGCCTGATCGATTCGCAGAAGGCGATGGTCGAATATCTCAACCTGATCGCAGCCGAGCCGGACATCGCCCGCGTTCCCGTGATGATCGACAGTTCCAAATGGGAAATCATCGAAGCCGGCCTGAAATGCGTGCAAGGCAAGCCGCTGGTCAACTCCATTTCCATGAAGGAAGGCGAGGAGGCCTTTCTGCACCATGCGAAGCTCGTCCGCGCGTATGGCGCGGCGGTGGTCGTCATGGCCTTCGACGAGGAGGGGCAGGCCGACACCAAGGCGCGCAAGGTCGAAATCTGCACCCGCGCCTACAAGCTGCTGACCGAGCAGGCCGGATTCCCGCCCGAAGACATCGTTTTCGATCCGAACATCTTTGCCATCGCCACCGGCATCGATGAGCACAACAACTACGGTGTCGACTTCATCGAAGCAGCACGGCAGATCACCGCGACGCTTCCCCATGTCCACATATCGGGCGGCGTGTCGAACCTCTCCTTCTCGTTTCGCGGCAACGAGCCGGTGCGCGAGGCCATGCATGCCGTGTTCCTCTACCATGCCATTCAGGCCGGCATGGACATGGGCATCGTCAACGCCGGGCAGCTTGCCGTCTACGACACCATCGATCCGGAACTTCGCGAAGCCTGCGAGGATGTCGTCAACAACCGCCAGCCGAAGGGCGGCGGCACGGCGACCGAACGCGTGCTGGAACTCGCCGAACGCTTCAAAGGCACAGCGGGCAAGGAAGCCCAGGAGCGCGATCTCGCCTGGCGTGACTGGCCGGTCGAGCAGCGCATTTCGCACGCACTGGTCAACGGCATCACCGAATTTATCGACCAGGATACGGACGAAGCGCGACGTGCCGCCGAGCGCCCGTTGCATGTCATCGAAGGTCCTTTGATGGCCGGAATGAATGTCGTCGGCGATCTGTTCGGCGCCGGCAAGATGTTCCTGCCGCAAGTGGTGAAATCCGCCCGCGTCATGAAGCAAGCCGTTTCCGGCCTGCTTCCGCATATGGAGGCGGAGAAGCTGGCGAACACCGCCAATGGCGTCGACACTGGCGAGCGCCAGACCGCCGGAAAGATCCTGATGGCGACGGTGAAGGGCGATGTCCACGACATCGGCAAGAACATCGTCGGCGTGGTTCTGGCCTGCAACAATTACGAGATCATCGACCTCGGCGTCATGGTGCCGGCGGCGAAGATCCTGCAGACGGCGCGCGAGCGGCAGGTCGACATCATCGGCTTGTCCGGCCTGATCACGCCCTCGCTCGACGAGATGGTGCACATGGCCGCCGAGATGGAGCGCGAAGGTTTTGACATTCCGCTGTTGATCGGCGGTGCGACGACCAGCCGCGTGCATACGGCGGTGAAGATCCATCCGCGCTATATCAGGGGCCAGACGGTCTACGTCACCGATGCCAGCCGCGCGGTCGGCGTGGTGTCGGCACTTTTGTCGAACGAGACCAGGGACGGCTATATCGACAATGTTCGTGCCGAGTACAAAAAGGTCGCCGATGCGCATGCGCGCAGCGAAGCCGACAAGCAGCGCTTGCCGCTCGCCAAGGCGCGTGCCAACGCCCACAGGATCGACTGGTCGGCCTACGAGCCGCCGAAGCCGTCCTTCCTCGGCCTGAAAGTCTTCGAAGGCTGGGACCTGGCCGAGCTCGCGCGCTATATCGACTGGACGCCGTTCTTCCAGACCTGGGAGCTGAAGGGCCGTTACCCGAAAATCCTCGACGACGAGGCGCAAGGGCCCGCGGCACGCCAGCTCTTCGAGGACGCCCAGGCGATGCTGGCCAAGATCATTGCCGAAAAATGGTTCGCGCCGAAGGGCGTCATCGGCTTCTGGCCGGCCAACGCCGTCGGCGACGATATCAGGCTTTTCACCGACGATAAGCGATCGCAGGAACTGGCGACCTTCTTCACGTTGCGCCAGCAGCTGACCAAGCGCGATGGCAAGGCGAACGTCGCGCTGTCGGATTTCATTGCGCCTGCCGACAGCGGCAAGGCCGACTATCTCGGCGGCTTCATCGTTACCGCCGGCATCGAGGAAGCGGCGATTGCCGAGCGCTTCGAGCGGGCGAACGACGATTACTCGTCCATCATGGTCAAGGCGCTGGCCGACCGTTTCGCCGAAGCCTTCGCCGAGCGCCTGCATGAACGCGTGCGCAAGGATTTTTGGGCCTATGCGCCGGACGAGAATCTGGCGCCGGACGAGCTGATCGGCGAACCCTATCGCGGCATCCGCCCGGCGCCCGGCTATCCGGCGCAGCCCGATCACACCGAGAAGGCGACGCTTTTCCGCCTGCTCGACGGCGAGCGCAATGCCGGCGTCAGCCTGACCGAAAGTTTCGCGATGTGGCCGGGCTCCTCCGTCTCCGGCATCTACCTGTCGCATCCCGAAAGCTATTATTTCGGCGTGGCCAAGGTCGAACGCGACCAGGTCGAGGACTACGCGAGGCGCAAGGCCATGCCGCTTGCCGAGGTCGAGCGCTGGCTAGGGCCTATACTCAACTATGTGCCGGCGCAGGGGCTGGACGCAGCCGCGTGAAATCACGCCGCGAGGCTGATAGGGCGAGAAGCCCGCACCTCCATGACAAGATGAGCCTGGCCTGCAGCGGTGGTGCACCGGCACGCCTCGGATTGACGCGCGACACTTTAGCTGCAAAGTATATTAACGTTCTGTTTACCAAATATTGGTTTCGGCAGGGACTTGGGGGGCAATTTGGAACCGTTTCTGGGTGCGAACCGCCTTAATTGGGATGATCGGGCCGAGCTGCATTCGACCGACACAACGGGCAGCTACCACATAGAAAATGTCCTGGCAGGCGGATCCAATCTCTATGAGCTGGAAACGCGCGAGGTCGGTGACATTGTCGGCAAGGATATCGTCCATTTGCAGTGCCATATCGGGCTCGACACAATCAGCTTGAAGAATCTCGGCGCGGGCAGCGTGACCGGTCTCGACTTTTCAGCGACGGCGATCGCAGCGGCGCGGGATTTCGCTGCGAAGGCAGGCTCTGACGTGCGCTTCGTGGAGGCGCCACTGTTCGAGGCAGTCGAAGCGCTCGGCCGAACCTTTGACATCGCTTACGTTACCTGGGGCTCGGTAAACTGGCTGGACGACGTCTTCCGCTGGGCGAGGGTGGTTGCCGATCTCCTGCGGCCCGGCGGCCGGCTCTATTTGGCTGAGGGCCACCCGTTGATGTTCCAGTGTGACCGCAAGGCTTCGGCGCTGGAGTTCAAGCATGACTGGCGAACGCCAATAGCTCGACCCCTCGCATGGAACGAGGAACTCACCTATACCGGCGACGACCGCATCCTGAAACATCCTCGCTACTACGAGTGGATTCATCCGATCAGTGACGTGGTGAACGCGCTGATTTCAGCTGGGCTGACGCTTGATTTTCTCAATGAGCATGACACGGTTTCGTGGCAGCACTTTTCGTTTGCCGTGAGGGCCGGCAAGGATATGTACGGCTTGCCAGAGAATTCTCCCAAGATTCCAATGGCCTATTCCATTGGCGCGACTAAGCGTAGCGTCGGCAAGGTACCATACCTTATTACTCCTAAGGCGATTGAGAGCCACTAGTCCTATTACTCTGGTTATCATCGCCCGGGTCGTGTCCGTCCGAGGTCATCGCTCATGACGATGTTTGGTTCGGGCGCCTCAAAGTATGCGACGGCGATCGCATTGCCCGTTATCTTTTCGAGCAAACCGCTACCTGGCATTTTTGATGTCAACCACTCCGGCTCCCTTAGGCAGTTGGAACATGCAAAAATTTCAGGACCGGTGAAGGGTTTCCCCTCGGTGACGGCCGCCTTGCTGAGGTAGGCTGAAGGGTGCAAGTCCTA
>SAQG01000027.1 GCA_004020315.1 Mesorhizobium sp. | reverse complement strand
ACCCTCAACGCAAGGCTCCGAGATGCCCCAATCGCTCAGAGTTGATGACGAAGGCGTAGTGGCTTAAGGCCAATTGTGGATGTCGTAGATTTGGCAGTTGCGTCGCCATGTAACAGATAGCACCCGATGGCTAGCGGGGCGCGGCGGCCGACAGCAAATCGCAGGCCTTCGAGACTAGCCGAAGCCTTCCCTCCTTTCGTCATCCTAGGGCGGAGCAGGAGCGAAGCGACGTCGCGAAGACCCTAGGATCCATGCCGTTACCTTCGAGCGCTGCTGCGTTGCAGGCGACACCTAACTTGGCCGCTCAACCAAACCCACTGGCTGCCCTGCGCCTAAGTCACGCCTCACTAACAGCTTTGCCCGACCGCCGTTCACCCGGCGCCCGCGTCGTGCTAACCAGAACCCATGGCACAGAAGAAAGGATACGAGGTCGATTCGTGGCTGGCGCGGCCGGACCCGCGCGTCTCGATCGTCCTGCTCTATGGTCCCGATCGCGGGCTCGTCGCCGAGCGGGCGAAGGCCTTTGCCGGCAAAACCGGCCTGCCGCTCGACGATCCTTTCTCCGTGGTCAGGCTGGACGGTTCGGAGGTCGACCGCGACGAGGGCCGCCTGCTCGACGAGGCGCGCACCGTGCCGATGTTTTCGGAGCGGCGCCTGCTGTGGGTGCGCAACGCCTCAGGCCAAAAGGCGCTTGCTGACGACGTCAAGGCGCTGACATCAGAGCCCGCGCGGGACGCGATCATACTCATTGAAGCCGGCGACCTGAAGAAAGGCGTCGGGCTGCGTTCCATTGTCGAGGCGGCCGACATTGCCATGGCGCTGCCGTGCTACGCCGACGAGGCCCGCGACATCGACACGGTCATCGACGAGGAATTGCGCAAGGCCGGCATGTCGATGACGCTGGAGGCCCGCCAGGCGCTGCGCCGTAACCTCGGTGGTGACCGGCTGGCCTCGCGCGGCGAGATCGAAAAGCTGGTGCTTTATGCCCACGGCCAGACCGAAATCGGCCTCGACGACGTCAAGGCGACGTCGGGCGACGTTTCCGGTCTCTCCTTCGACGATGCCGTCGACGCCTTGCTCGAAGGCAAGGTCGGCGACTTCGACATGGCCTTCACCCGCCACTGTCAGTCCGGCGGCCAGGCTTTTCTGGTGCTTTCATCCGCTATGCGGCAGCTGCAAGCAATCCAGGCGATGCGCGGCCTGATGGACGCCGGCGGCCGCAACGCCGCGGCGGTCGTAGCGGCAGCCCGCCCGCCGGTGTTCTTCACCAGGCGAAAGCTGGTGGAGAAAGCCCTCGAGCGCTGGAACAGCGAGGCGCTTGGCCGCGCCTTGACCCGATTGCAGACGGCGGTCCTGCAGACCCGCCGCCGGCCGGATCTCTCGGTCGCGCTGGCGCGGCAGGCCCTGCTCGGCATTGCGGTGGAGAGCGCCCGGCTCGCGCAACGAGGCGGCTGATCCAGACAAAGGATCCCAACTCGTGTAGGAAACATACGCGAGAAATGCCAAAAAAGGCGGGAACGGAATTCGCGCCGCGAGAGTTGGCGATAAATTGGGGGGAAGACATGGTGAAAAAGATCATCATCGGCGTCGTTTTCAGCTTGTTGCTGACTTGGTTGTTCTGGCGCTTGACCGGCTTAATGTCCCTCGGCCGCGAGATCGACGACATCGTGTTCCTCGGAAGCTCTCTCCTTGCAATCGTCATCTCCGTATTGCTCGTTCGTTCCAAGCTAATGACGAGCAACAATGCGAGCCAGAATACAGACCTCTAGAAGTTCTAGCTGCTGCTAGTTTGCACCTATGGGGTAGGTGACGGCAGGGCCGGAGCATTGCAGAAGGCAAAGCGAACGATCGCTGGCTCGGCCGCCTCTCATTGCCCTACAGGGCGTTTCTCCGCGTAAAGGGGGAAGGAATCCGGCCGCAACGCCGGCCTTGCGACGCCGGTGATTGACGAAGCCGTCGTTGAGAGCGCCCCTCTCCCCGTCACTATACGGGGGAGGATGCCGGCAGGCAGGTGAGGGGCGGCGCCGACGCCCGAAACGGAGGCGAATTATTGTCAGCGGCAGCCGATTGGCAGGCAATTTGCCGGCTAATATGCGGCGCCTACCGCTCCTGCTTCAACCGCCGGCAAAGCTCATCGAGCTGGTCCAGTGTCCGATAGGCGACGCGCAGCACGCCGCCGCGCTCCTTGTGCTCGATCGTGACGATCATCCCGAGCGTGTCGGTCATGAGCTTTTCCAGCGCCAGCGTGTCGGCATCCTTTTGCGCCGGTTCCGCAGGCTGTCGCTTTACGGTTGGAGCGCCGGCCGGCATCTGCGCCAGCGCTTCGGCTTGGCGCACCGAAAGCCCCTCCTCGACGATCCGCTTGGCCAGGCCCGCCGGATCCTCCGCGGTCACCAAGGTGCGGGCGTGGCCGGCCGACAGCGCGCCGTCGACCAGCATGTCGCGGATCACATCGGGCAGCTTCAAGAGCCTGAGCGTATTGGCGACATGGCTGCGGCTCTTGCCGATCACCTGGCCGAGATCGGCCTGGGTGTAGCCGTGATCGTCGATCAGCTGCTGGTAGCCCATCGCCTCCTCGACCGGATTGAGGTCGGTGCGCTGGACGTTTTCGATGATCGCCAGTTCAAGCGCGGTGCGATCGTTGACATCGCGCACGATGATCGGGATTTCGGTCAGCCCGGCGCGCTGCGCAGCGCGCCAGCGCCGCTCGCCGGCGATGATCTCGTAGCGGCCTAGCTGGGTCGGCGACGGCCGCGCCACCACCGGCTGCACCACGCCATGTTCGCGGATTGACTGGGCGAGGTCGGTCAGATCGGCGTCGCCGAAATGCCGGCGCGGATTTTTCGGGTTCGGGCTCAGGAACTCGATCGGCACCTTGCCGTCGGCATTCATGCCCTGCTTTTCCACTGCTGCCGGACGATCGATTTCGCCGATCAGCGCGGCCAGTCCCCGCCCCAGTCTTTTTCTCGAAAGGTCTTCGTTCATCGTCTGTCCAGATCGTTTCGCTATCGAATCAGCTCTGCATGCCAACAACAGTTACCGCCTTTTGGGCGACATGCACTAAGCGGCGCGTAAGTTGCGCTCGCGGCGGATCACCTCGGAGGCAAGCTGCAGATAGGCCTGGCTGCCGGAGCATTTGAGATCGTAGAGGATCGCCGGCTTGCCGTAGGAAGGCGCCTCGGAGACACGCACATTGCGCGGAATGACGGTTTCATAAACCTTGTCGCCCATATGCGCGCGCACATCCTGCACCACCTGGTTGGCAAGATTGTTGCGCCCGTCGAACATGGTCAGCACGATACCCTGGATCGTCAGGTCGGGATTGATCGAGCGGCGAACCTGCTCGACCGTCTCCAGCAGCTGGCTCAAGCCTTCGAGCGCGAAGAACTCGCATTGCAGCGGCACCAGCACCGAATCGGCCGCCGCCATCGAGTTCAGCGTCAGAAGATTGAGCGAAGGTGGGCAATCGATCAGCACGTAGCCGAAATTCGCCGAACGCGCGGCCGAGGCACGCAAGGCGTTGCGCAGCCGCAGCACCCGGTCCGGCGCCGAGGCGATCTCCATCTCGATGCCGAGCAGGTCGAGCGTTGACGGCACGATCGACAGGCCCGGCACCGCCGTCGGGATCGCCGCCGCCTCCAGATCGAGCTCGCCGGTCAGCACGTCGTAGGACGAAACGGTGCGGTCGCGCCGGTCGATGCCGAGGCCGGTGCTGGCATTGCCTTGCGGGTCGAGATCGACGATCAGCACCTGCTCGCCGATCGCCGCCAGTGCCGTCGCCAGATTGATGGCCGTCGTCGTTTTGCCGACGCCGCCCTTCTGGTTGGCTACGGTGATGATTCGAGGACCATTCTTCATCATGGGTCTATGCCAGAAATTCATTCCGAGGTCGCTGTTTCTAAGACAGTTGGCGCAAGTCAGACAGTTCGACGATGACGCCGTAAGCGTCGGTCGTGCTGGCATGTTCTACCAGATCGAACGACCATCGTTGAGCGCTTTCTGCCAGTTCAGCGCGGTAATCCCGACCTTTATGGAACAGGCCGCGCGCCCCGGCCATCAGCCATGGCGCCGACAGGTCGAGCAAAACCGGAAGCGACGCCAGCGCCCTGGCGGTGACGATTTGAGGGGTCGAAACAAGCGGATAGGCGTCGTCGATGCGCCGCGCGATGACCTTGGCGGGCAGGTTGAATTGGCCGATGACCGCTTGCAGGAACGACGCCTTTTTCCGGTTGCTTTCAACCAGTTCGATGCTGGCGCCGTCGCGTTCGGCGAGCAGGAAGGCAAGCACCAGGCCGGGAAAACCGCCCCCCGAGCCGAGATCGACCCAGCGCTTCGCCTCTGGTTTGATTCGCGCCAGCTGCGCGCTGTCAAGGATGTGGCGATGCCAGACATCGTCCTGCGTCGACTGCGCCGCCAGATTTATCCGGCGGTTCCATTTCTGGAAGACCGTCTCGAACTCGACGAGCCGTTCGAATGTTTCACGTGAAACCGGACCTGCAGTCTCCTGCAGGCTCGTCCATGAGGCAGCGCTCACGCAACGTTCTTTCGCGCCGCAGCTTCGGCGTTGCGGACATGCGCGACGATGATCGCCAGCGCCGCCGGCGTCATGCCTTCCATACGCTGGGCATCGGCGATCGAGCGCGGCTGACGCGCCAGCATCTTCTGCTTCAGTTCGTTGGACAGGCCCGGAACCGAAGCAAAGTCGAGCGAAGGCGGGATCAGCCGGCTCTCCTCATGCCTGATCTGGGTGACATCCGCCTGCTGGCGGTCGAGATAGACCGAATATTTCGCTTCCGTTTCGAGACGTTCGGCCGTCTTGGCGTCGATCGCCGCAAACTCCGGGGCGATTCGGGCCAGCCAGGCGACATCAACACCTGGATAGGCCAGCAACTCATAGGCCGAGCGGCGCACACCGTCCCTGTTGATCTCCAGCCCATGGCGCGCCGCCTCGTTGGGGGTCATGGTCGTGCCAAGCGCAATGTCCCTCGCCTTTTCAAGGTCCTGCACGACGTGGTTGAACCGTTGCATCCGCTCCTGCGAAGCGATGTCGAGCTTGGTGGCCAGCGGCGTCAGCCGCTCATCGGCATTGTCGGCCCGCAGCGACAGCCGGAACTCGGCCCGGGAAGTGAACATCCGATAGGGCTCGGCAATGCCGCGGCTGGTCAGATCGTCGACCATCACCCCAATATAAGCCTCGGTGCGGCTGAGCACGATCTGATCGCTTGCCGATGCCTGGCGCGCGGCGTTGATGCCAGCCAGCAGCCCTTGCGCGCCGGCCTCCTCGTAGCCGGTGGTGCCATTAATCTGTCCGGCCAAGAAAAGTCCGGCGATTCGCTTGGTTTCTAGCGTCGGCTTGAGCTCGCGGGGGTCGACATGGTCATATTCGATAGCATAGCCGGGCTGCAGCATGGTCGCGCGTTCAAGACCCGGGATGGTCTTCAGGATGTCGAGTTGCACGTCCTCGGGCAGCGAGGTCGAAATACCGTTCGGGTAGACAGTGTCGTCGTCCAACCCTTCCGGCTCCAGAAAAATCTGGTGGCCTTCGCGGTCGCCGAACTTGACGATCTTGTCCTCGATGGACGGGCAGTAACGCGGCCCTACGCCTTCGATCGAGCCGGAATACATGGCCGATCGGCCGAGATTAGCGCGGATCAGATCATGTGTCGCCGCGGTCGTACGCGTGATGCCGCAATGGATTTGCGGGTTGTCGATGCGGTCGGTCATCAGCGAGAACGGCACCGGCTCGTCATCCGCGGCCTGGCTCTCCAGCGATGCCCAGTCGATCGTCCGCCCATCCAGCCGTGGCGGCGTGCCGGTCTTCAGCCGCCCGAGTTTGAAGCCGGCGCGGCTCATCGTTGCCGACAGGCCGAGGCTGGCCTGCTCGTTCATGCGGCCGGCAACGATCTTCTTCTCGCCAATATGGATCAGCCCGCGCAGGAAAGTGCCGGTGGTCAGCACCACGGCGCCGCAGGCAAGCCGCCGGCCATTCGCCAGCAGCACGGCCGCTATGCGTTCACCCACGATTTCGAAATCGAGAACCTCGCCCTCGACCACCTCAAGGCCGGCCTGCTCGCGAATCGCCGCCTGCATGGCGAGGCGATAGAGTTTTCTGTCCGCCTGCGTCCGCGGCCCGCGCACTGCCGGCCCCTTGCGGCGATTGAGCAGACGGAACTGGATGCCGGCCGCATCGGCGACTCGGCCCATCAGGCCGTCCATGGCATCGATCTCGCGAACCAGATGCCCCTTGCCGAGCCCGCCGATCGCCGGATTGCACGACATGACGCCGATCGTGTCGAAGCGCAGCGTCACCAGCGCGGTTCTCGCACCGGCGCGCGCGGCAGCGCTGGCCGCCTCGCAGCCAGCATGGCCGCCGCCCACCACAACCACATCATAGTGATCGGTCATTTCAGTATTCCAGATTCAGGTTGACCGACACATGTCCCCGGAGGCACGCGCTGTCAAGGAGACGAATCGTTTCACGTGAAACAATGCAATTGATCAGGCGGCGACCACTCAGCGGAGTACTGCTCAGCGTTTCACGTGAATCATCCCGACGCCTGCCTCAACGTTTCACGCGAACCACCGAAGCCGGCCAGCCTGCCATGTTTCACGTGAGTCATTTTCCGATGCAGAACTGCGAGAAGATAACGTCGAGCATGTCTTCGACGTCGACGGCTCCGACGATGCGGCCAAGCCGGTCCGCTGCCAGCCGCACTTCTTCTGCCCGCAACTCCTGCCCGCGCTTGTCCTCGGTCACTGCCGCAAGCAGGAAGCGCTTGGTTTCATTGAGAAGCTCGACATGGCGCAGCCGCGACGGCAGGATATCGCCGGCCTGGCCGATCTGCGCGGCGGCGCGGCGGCCGATCTCCCCCAGCAGTTCCGCCAGCCCGGTGCCGTCCCTGGTCGAGATAACCGCGTCGTAGCGCCCGGCAAGCGCCGGCGGTTTATCGTGCAGCAGATCGACTTTTGTCCCAACCCGCAATGTCGGGATATCGGCTTGTATTGCGCCGATCGGCACCGGGTCCGCCAGATCCTCCAGCACAAGCAGAAGATCGGCAGTGCCGGCCTTGCTCCTCGCCCTTTCGATGCCAATCGCCTCGATCCTGCCGGGCGTCTCGCGCAGGCCGGCAGTATCGGTTACCCTTACCCGCATCCCCTCCAGGTCGAGCACCACTTCGAGCAGATCGCGGGTCGTGCCGGGTTCTTCCGTGACGATCGCCGCTTCGCGGCGTGCCAGCGCGTTGAACAGGCTTGATTTGCCGGCATTCGGTGCGCCGAGAATGACGACCTCAAACCCGTCGCGGATGATCTCGGCGGCCCGGAAACCCCGGACATGACGCTCGATCTCGTCGATCATCGCCCGGACGTCCGACCAGACCGTCTCCGCTACGGAACCGGGCACATCGTCTTCGTCGGCAAAATCGATTTCCGCCTCGATCATCGCCCGCGCATGGATGAGCCGACGGCGCCAGCCCAGATAGAGTTCGCTTTGCGCACCTTCGGCATTTTGTACGGCAAAGCGCCGCTGCGCCTCGGTCTCGGCACTGACGAGATCGGCCAGCGCCTCGGCCTCGACCAGATCGACCTTGCCGTTGAGAAAGGCGCGGCGGGTGAACTCGCCTGGCTCGGCATGCCTAACGCCGTCGAAGCCGGCGATCGTCTCGAGCATCCTCGCCACCACGGCACGCCCGCCATGGACATGGAATTCGGCGATATCCTCACCGGTAAAGCTGTTGGGCCCGGCAAAGAAGATGACCAGGCCGCTGTCGAGCACCGATCCGTCCGGCGCCCTGAACTTGCGATAGGCCGCAACACGGTCCTTGACCATCGAACTGGCAATCGTTTCGAGCACGAATCGACTATGCGGGCCGGAAATGCGGATCACCGCAACGCCGGCGGGCAGGCGCCCGCTCGACAGCGCAACGATGGAATCTCCTGAAATCATTTGCCGACCCAGCACAACCGCCCTAGCTTCGCTTGTTCATCGACAACCGCCGAGTGCCCGACCGTGACCTTGCCCGCACGAAACCTGCTTGCCGAAGAGGCCAGCCCCTATCTGCAGCAGCATAGCGGCAACCCGGTGCATTGGCGGGCGTGGTCGCCGGCGTCGCTCGCCGAAGCAAAGGCGCTGCAGCGGCCAATCCTGCTCTCGGTCGGCTACGCCGCCTGCCACTGGTGCCATGTCATGGCGCACGAAAGCTTCGAGAACGACGACGTTGCCGCCGTCATGAACCGTCTCTTCGTCAATATCAAGGTCGATCGCGAGGAGCGGCCGGACATCGATCAGATCTATATGGCCGCGCTATCCTCGATGGGCGAACAGGGTGGATGGCCGCTGACCATGTTTTTGACGCCGGACGGAAAGCCTTTCTGGGGCGGCACCTATTTTCCGCGCGAGGCCCGCTACGGCCGCCCTGGCTTCGTCCAGGTGCTGGAGGCGGTCGACAAGGCGTGGCGCGAGAAGAAAGAAAGCGTTAACCAAAGCGCCGACGGACTGACCACGCATGTCGAGGCGCGGCTGGCGGGCACGCACGCCAAGGCCGTGCTCGATCGCGACACACTCGCGACGCTCGCCAATGGCATTGACGGCATGATCGACAGGGAATTGGGCGGCCTGCGCGGCGCGCCCAAATTTCCCAATGCGCCGTTCATGCAGACGCTCTGGCTGTCCTGGCTGCGCGACGGCGCCACATCCCATAGCGACGCCGTCCTGCTTAGCCTCAAAAAGATGCTGGGTGGCGGCATCTACGACCATGCCGGCGGCGGCCTGAGCCGCTATTCGACCGACGCCGAGTGGCTGGTGCCGCATTTCGAAAAAATGCTCTACGACAACGCGCAGCTCATTCGGCTGTGCAATTGGGCCTATGCGGCATCAGGCAACAATTTGTTCCGGGTACGAATCGAAGAGACGATCGACTGGCTCTTGCGCGAAATGCGCGTCGATGATGGTGCCTTCGCCGCCAGCCTCGACGCCGACAGCGAGGGCGAGGAGGGGCTGTTCTACACCTGGAGCAGGGATGAGGTCGAGACCGCCCTTGGCGACGAATCGGCCTTGTTTTTCAAATACTTCACGCTTTCCAGCCCGCATGGCTGGGAAGGCAAGCCCATTATCCACCAGACCGAGGCCCAGCAAACGCAAAGCGTCGCCGATCGTGATCGGCTGATCCCGCTGAAAGAAAAACTGCTGACAGTCAGGGAGCAGCGCGTCAGACCCGGGCGTGACGGCAAAGTCCTGACCGATTGGAACGGCCTGGTGATCGCAGCTCTTGCCGAAACCGGGCGCGCGCTGAAACGGATCGACTGGATCGAGGCGGCGGAACGGGCCTTTGCCGCCATCGCCAGCGCTGCTCGAGATGGCCGCCTGCCGCATTCGATGCTTGGCGCAAAGAAGCTCTTCCCGGCGCTGTCGAGCGACTACGCCGCCATGGCCAACGCTGCGATCTCATTGTTCGAAGCCACCGGCACATCGCGCTATGCCGAGCTGGCCGGCCAATTCCTCGCGCAGCTCGACCAATGGCATCACGACGAGGACAACACCGGCTACTATCTCACCGCGTCGGACAGCAGTGATGTGCCGATCCGCATCAGGGGCGATGTCGACGAGGCCATTCCTTCAGCCACCGGCCAGATCATCGAGGCCATGGTCCGATTGTCCTCGCTTTCCGGCGATCTCGAATTGCAGGAAAAGACCTGGAAGGTCGCCGAACACGCAGCCGGCCGGGCGGCGCATCAGGCCTATGGCCAGGCGGGCATCGTCAACGCCTGTGCCCTGGCGATCGAGCCGTTCAAACTGGTGCTGGTGGATAGCCCGGAGAATCCGAGGCTTGTTCCGGTTGCAAATCGAAATCCGGACCCGCGCCGGATCGACACTATCGTGCCGGTCGGCTCGGCGACAAACCTGCCGACGCTGCCAGGCGGCGTCCTGCCGCCAACGACCGAGCCCGGCGCCTGGCTGTGCACCGGACAGGTCTGCCTGCCGGTGATAACGGACGCAGAGGAGCTCGAAAGGCGGCTGCGGCGGCAGTAGGCGAAGGGGATGCGGGAAATACGCCGGAACACTTCTCGCTTCGTCATCCCTGGGCGGAGCAGGAGCGAAGCGACGTCGCGGAGACCCTGGGATTCATGCCGACATCGGTGGCGCACGAAGGCGGGCCAGAATCGAGACCTTCTTCGCAGCGAAAGAGCCGATCACGGTTGAAGGAAGGGGCGCTGTTGCGATTACAAGCGCCATTCGCACCGCCGCGTTCTCCGGCTGGCGCTACGGCATGGATCCCAGGGTCTGCGCTCCGCTTTCGCGTTCGCTCCGCCCTGGGATGACGAGGGCAGGGCAGCGCCCCACCAGCCCGTTACGTATTCATCGAATCGAAGAAATCCGCATTTGTCTTGGTCTGCTTGAGCTTGTCGATGAGGAACTCGATGGCGTCGGTTGTGCCCATCGGCGCCAGGATGCGGCGCAGCACGAAGATCTTCTGCAGGTCCTGGCGGGCGACCAGCAGGTCTTCCTTGCGGGTGCCGGACTTGAGGATGTCCATGGCCGGGTAGATGCGCTTGTCCGCCACCTTGCGGTCGAGCACGATTTCCGAGTTGCCGGTGCCCTTGAACTCTTCGAAGATGACCTCGTCCATGCGGCTGCCGGTATCGATCAGCGCGGTGGCGATGATGGTCAGCGAGCCGCCTTCCTCAATGTTGCGGGCGGCGCCGAAGAAGCGCTTCGGCCGCTGCAGCGCATTGGCGTCAACACCGCCGGTCAGCACCTTGCCGGATGACGGCACCACGGTGTTGTAGGCGCGGCCGAGGCGGGTGATCGAGTCCAGCAGGATGACGACGTCGCGCCCGTGCTCGACCAGCCGCTTGGCCTTCTCGATCACCATTTCGGCGACCTGGACGTGGCGCACCGCCGGCTCGTCGAAAGTCGAGGAGACAACCTCGCCCTTCACCGAGCGCTGCATGTCGGTGACTTCCTCCGGCCGCTCGTCGATCAGCAGCACGATCAGGTAGCATTCCGGATGATTGGTGGTGATCGAATGGGCGATGTTCTGCAACAGCACCGTCTTGCCGGTGCGCGGCTGCGCCACGATCAAGGCGCGCTGGCCCTTGCCGAGCGGTGCCACCAGGTCGATGACGCGGGCCGAAATGTCCTTCGAGGTCGGAACGTCCATTTCCATCTTCAGCCGCGAAGTCGGATAAAGCGGCGTCAGATTGTCGAAATGGATCTTGTGGCGGATCTTTTCCGGGTCGTCGAAATTGATCGTGTTGACCTTGAGCAGGGCGAAATAGCGTTCGCCTTCCTTCGGGCTGCGGATCGGCCCTTCGACGGTATCGCCGGTCTTTAGCGAGAACCGGCGGATCTGCGACGGCGAAATGTAGATATCGTCCGGACCCGGCAGGTAATTGGCATTGGCCGAGCGCAGGAAACCGAAACCGTCCTGCAGCACTTCGACCACGCCGTCACCGATGATCTCGATATCCTGGGTCGCCAGCCGCTTCAGGATTGCGAACATCAGCTCCTGCTTGCGCATCACGCTGGCGTTCTCGACCTCGAGCGATTCGGCATAAGCGATCAGCTCTGGCGGTTTCTTGTTCTTGAACTCTGTGAGTTTCATTCCTTGCATCATTAGACGGACTCTGAGTGAGTAAGCATTGGGAAAAATATCGGCGGGATGCGACAAATGCCGGGCGCGGCCGAAGCGATGAATGGGGCGGCGCATGACGGGAAGGAAGACCCGTCTTTTATCGTCGGTCGACTAAAAGAGCAAGCCGCCTTTTGTCAGCGCCGCGTGTCTCTCTCGGCGCGCAAAGCACACTGTAAGACTTTTTGAGTTCCGCCTCGTGCTTTCCGAAAATCGATCCCGATTTTCGGGCCGATGCGGTGGCGTCAAAACGGCTTCACTATGACCAGCACGACGATGACGATCATCAGCAATGTGGGGATCTCATTGACGATCCGCCAGTGCCGCGCCGGTTTTTCGTTGCGGTCCTCCGCGAATTTACGCACCGCGCCGGCGAGATAGCCATGAACGGCCGAGAGCCCGAGCACCGCGGCGATCTTGGCATGCAGCCAGCCGCCCTGAAAACCGAAGCCCTTCCAGGCAAGCCAGAGGCCGAACACCCAGGTGATGATCATGGCCGGATTGATGATGCCGCGCAGCAGCCGGCGCTCCATCACCTTGAAGGTTTCTGACTGGACGGAGCCTTTTTCGGCGTCGGCATGATAAACCAGCAACCGCGGCAGATAGAGCATGCCCGCCATCCAGGAGATGACGGCGATGACATGGATCGCCTTTGCCCAGGGATAGATATCATCCGGCCCGAACAGAAACAGAAGCCCGGCCAGGACGAGGAAGATGACGATGGCGATCGCCGCTCGACGCATCGCTCCCGCCCCGCTGCTGCCCGCCTTCCTGCTGCCCGCCTTCCCGCTGGTCGTATTCGTGTCGGTCATCGACGTGTCCGCACCAGTTTCACCATCGCCTCGACATGCGCGATCGGCGTCTCCGGCGTGATGCCGTGGCCGAGATTGAAGATCAGCGGCCCTTCGCCCAGTACTTTCAGGATTGCCTCGACGCCGTCGGAAAGCGCCTTGTCGCCGGCCACCAGCCGCAACGGATCGAGATTGCCCTGTACCGCGCCACCGCGCTGCAGTTCCTTCGCCGTCGTCAGCGGCACGGTCCAGTCGAGCCCCAGACCTGTTACCCCGGTCTTCTGGCGATAGCTCCGGTAGTGGGCGCCGGCGCCTTTGGGAAAACCGATGATCGGAACGTCGGGGTGCACGGCCCGGACCTGCCTGACGATCTCCGCCACCGGCCGGACGCAAAAGGCCTCGAACGAAACTTCGTCGAGCACGCCGGACCACGAGTCAAAGATCTGCACCACATCGGCGCCGGCTTCGATCTGGCGGATGAGATAGGCGGCCGAGTGACCGGCAAGCACGTTCAGCAGCTTCAGGAAAGCCGCCGGCTCACGATAGGCGAACAGCCGCGCAGGGGCCTGATCAGGTGTGCCATGGCCAGCGATCATATAGGTCGCCACCGTCCAGGGCGCGCCGCAGAAGCCGATCAGCGTCGTCTCATCAGGCAGTTTTGCCCGCAGCCGTCTGACCGTCTCGTAGACCGGTTCGAGATTCACGTGAAACGTTTCGCCGTCCAGAGCCGCAATCTCCGTTGCCGAGATCGGCGTCAACAGCGGCCCGCGTCCCTCCTCGAAGCGCACGTCGCGGCCCAGCGCATGCGGCACGACAAGGATATCGGAAAACAGGATCGATGCATCGAAGCCGAAGCGCTCGATCGGCTGCAGCGTCACCTCCACCGCGAAGTCGGGATTGTAGCAGAGATCGAGGAACGACCCGGCCCGCCTGCGTGTCTCCCGATATTCCGGCAGATAGCGCCCGGCCTGGCGCATCATCCAGAGCGGTGGCGGAAACACCGCTTCGCCCTTCAACACGTCCAGCATGATCCGGTTTTCGGGCATTCAGCGCTCGCCTCTCCAGGCTTCTCTATAATTAAATATTCTATTTCTAGGAATCTTATGATTCTAAGAGTCTGTTGGTATCGGTGGTTGTCTCCTGTCCCGCTTTGCCTCGGAAAATGCCAGCCAGCATATTGTCGCGTGCTTCTTCGCCGGTATGGGAGGGTTTTGGGGAAAGCCCGAAATTTAGCCGTCGAGTCAGTGGCTTGGCTTTCCAGATTAATCATCGGCCCTGTGGATAGGCCGAGGTAGGAAAAGTCCGTCCCCGGACTTGTCCCCAGCCGCCCGACGAAGCCGACAGCGCACCGAATTGTGGACAAGCTGGCATCTGATACAGTCGCCCCGAACCGGCCGATCTTTCCGACCGACCTTATCCACATCGGCCCACAGCTTGGAACGTACCCCTGTGAACAAACCCCAGAGCTTCTTCCACCTTCACCTGATTTCCGATGCCACCGGTGAAACGCTGCTGGCGGCCGGGCGCGCAGCTTCGGCGCAATATAAGGACGCGCGCGCCATCGAGCATATCTACCCGCTCATCCGCACCGAAAAGCAGGTGACGAAAGTGTTCGAGGACATCGAGGAGGAGCCGGGCATCATCCTTTATACGGTCGTCGACCAGAAGCTCGCCCGCGGCATCGACGAACGCTGCGCCGCCATGGGCCTGCCTTGCGTCTCCGTGCTGGAACCGGTGCTGACCGTATTCCAGTCCTATCTCGGCACGCCGGCCGGCCGCCGCGTCGGCGCCCAGCATGTCCTCGACGCCGAATACTTTCGCCGCATAGACGCGCTCAACTTCACCATGGAGCATGATGACGGGCAGCTGCCGGCGAACATGGACGACGCTGACATCGTGCTCGTCGGCATTTCGCGCACCTCGAAGACGCCGACCAGCATCTATCTCGCCAATCGCGGCATCAAGACCGCGAACATCCCGATCGTACTCGGCGTGCCGGTGCCGGAAAGCCTGGTCAACGCCACGAAGCCGCTGATCGTCGGGCTGATTGCCACCGCCGAGCGCATCGCGCAGGTCCGCCAGAACCGCATCCTCGGCACCACCAGCGCCTACGAGGCGACCGACTATGTCGACCGCGCTGCGATCGCCGAGGAACTCGCCTACGCCCGCCAGATCTGCACCCGGCATGGCTGGCCGATGATCGACGTCAGCCGCCGCTCGATCGAGGAAACCGCGGCGGCTATCGTTGCCCTGCGGGGAAAGACAAGATAATGAGGCCAAGGAGTTGGGCGAGGTGTTGCCCAACCATTCATCGCTGGGAAGATCGAAGGTCACGGCATGGATCCTAGGGTCTACGCTGCGTCGCTTCGCTCCTTGCTTCGCCCTAGGATGACGAAGTGAGGAGCGTTTCAGCCAATCTCGAAGGTCTGCGATTTGGCATTAGCCGCCACCCGCTATGCGCGACGCAACTGCCAATCTCGGACATCTGCGATTGGCCTATATCACTATGCCTTCGTCATCCTAGGGCGGAGCAGGAGCGAAGCGACGCAGCGTAGACCCTAGGATCCATGCCGTGACAGTGGCCGAAGGATACTACGATCAGCAGATGCTTGCACGTCCGTCTCCGGACCTGAATCTCGACACACCCTAGTGAGCGTCAGAAATCGGGCGATAAAAATGACCGAAAAAATCATCCTTGCCTCGGGCAGCCCGTTTCGCAAGGCGCTGCTTGTCAATGCCGGCGTGGCGGTCGAGGCGGTTCCGGCGGAGGTCGACGAGCGCGCGCTCGAAGCACCCTTGCAGGGCAGCGGTATCTCGCCGGAGGATGTTGCCCTGGTGCTGGCCGAGGCCAAGGCCACCGAGGTCAGCGAGCGAAGACCCGGCGCCCTGGTGCTCGGCTGCGACCAGACGCTGTCGCTCGGCGACGAGCTGTTCCACAAGCCGGCCGACATGGAAGGCGCGCGCCGACATCTCTTGGCGCTGTCGGGAAAGACCCATCAGCTCAACAGTGCGGTCGTGCTCGCCCGCGATGGCGCGGTTCTGTGGCGGCATGTCGGCATCGCCAGCCTGACCATGCGAAAACTCGAGCCGGCCTTCATCGGCCGCCATCTGGCGCGTGTTGGCGCCAAGGCGCTGTCCAGCGTCGGCGCCTACCAGATCGAAGGCGAAGGCATCCAGCTGTTCGAAAGAATAGAAGGGGACTATTTCACCATCGTCGGCCTGCCGCTTCTGCCCGTTCTGGCCAAGCTGCGTGACCTCGGAGCCATCGATGGCTGAGGCCACGAAAAAGGCGTTCGTCACCGGTCACCCGGTTGCGCATTCCCGGTCGCCGAAGATCCACTCTTACTGGCTGGCGAAATACGGTATCGACGGCAGCTACCGGGCGATCGACGTCGCGCCGGACGCTTTTGCCGAATTCGTGAGAACGCTCAAGGCGAATGGCTATCGTGGCGGCAATGTCACCATCCCGCACAAGGAGGCCGCCTTCGCGCTGGCGACGCACCGCGACGATGCGGCCGAACAGATCGGCGCGGTCAACACGCTGTGGTTCGAAGGTGGAAATTTATGGGGCGGCAACACCGACGCCCATGGCTTTGCCGCCAATCTCGACGAGCATGCACCCGGCTGGGCCGCCAATGGCCCGGCCGTGGTGCTCGGCGCCGGCGGCGCCTCCCGTGCAGTCATCCACGCGCTGAAGCAGCGCGGCATCAGTGACACCCGCATCGTCAACCGGACGCTCGCTCGAGCCGAGGAATTGCGCCACCGCTTCGGTGCCGGGGTCTCGGCCCATGGCATGGACGCGATCGGCGAGTTGCTTGCCGATGCCGGCCTGCTGGTCAACACCACTGCGCTCGGCATGCATGGCAATGAAGGCCTGTCCGCCGATCCGGCCAGGCTGCCGGACCATGCCATCGTCACCGACATTGTCTATGTGCCGCTGGAAACGCCGTTGCTGGCCGCAGCCAAAGCGCGAGGCCTGAAGACCGTCGACGGGCTCGGCATGCTGCTGCACCAGGCGGTGCCCGGCTTCGAGCGCTGGTTCGGCATCAGGCCGGAGGTCACTGCCGAATTGCGGCAGATGATCGTCGCCGATCTCGGCGCCAAGGAGTGAAAGGCATGATCGTGCTCGGCCTCACCGGATCGATCGGCATGGGCAAGTCGACCACGGCCAAGATGTTTGCCGAAGCCGGCGTGCCAGTCCACGATTCGGACGAGACGGTGCATCACCTCTACGCCGGCAAAGCCGCTCCACTGGTGGAAGCGGCTTTTCCCGGAACCACAAAATCCGGCTCGGTCGATCGCACAAAGCTGGCCGAGCGGGTGCTCGGCGATGCAACCGCGCTGAAACGGCTGGAAGCGATCATCCACCCGCTGGTCCGCGCCGACGCCGACGCCTTCCTGGCCCGCAACCGCGCCGCCGGCGCACCGCTTGTCGTTCTCGACATCCCGCTGCTGTTCGAAACCGGCGGCCGCGACCGCGTCGACAAGGTCGCGGTCGTCACCGCCTCGCCCGACATCCAGCGCGCCCGGGTGCTGGCGCGGCCGGGCATGAGCGAGGAGAAACTGGCGTCTATCCTGGCCAGGCAGGTTCCCGACGCCGAAAAGCGCAAGCGCGCCGATTTCATCATCGACACCGGACAAGGTTTTGAAGCGGCGCGGGCGGCGGTCAATGCGATCGTCGCTGAACTGGTCGGGGATAAGGCCGGCAAGCCTGCTTAACTCGCTTGCATCCGGCGTAATATGTTGCCAATTTGTTCCCATCATGATTCGGCTGCAATGACGCCGGACCCCACGGACTGATTCGATGCGCGAGATCATCTTCGATACGGAAACCACCGGTCTCGATTTCCGCGATGACCGCGTCATCGAGCTTGGCTGCATCGAGCTGGTCAATCGTTTCCCGACCGGCCGCACCTTCCACCACTACATCAATCCGCAGGGGCGACCGATCCATGCGGAGGCGCAGGCCGTTCATGGCATCAGCGCCGCCGATCTCGTGGGCAAGCCGACCTTCAGCGACATCGCCGAGGAGTTTCTTGCCTTCATCGACGGCGCCAAGTTGGTCGCCCACAATGCGACTTTCGATATCGCTTTCCTCAATGTCGAATTCGGCCGGCTTGGCCATCCGGTCGTTGACCCCGGACTTGTCGTCGACACGCTGGCGCTGGCGCGCCGCAAGCATCCGATGGGACCCAATTCGCTGGACGCGCTGTGCCGGCGCTACGGCATCGACAATGCCCGTCGCACCAAGCACGGCGCACTGCTCGATTCGGAATTGCTGGCCGAGGTCTATATCGAGCTCATCGGCGGCAAGCAGGCGGCGCTCATCCTTGACAGCGCCACGGCGCCGGCCGGCGGCAGGAGAAATGTCGACGATATCGACATCAGCATCGGCGTGCGGCCGATAGCGCTGCCGTCTCGTCTGACCGACGCAGAGCGCAGCGCGCACGCGAGCATGGTCGGCACATTAGGCGAAAAGGCGCTCTGGCTACGCGTTACCCCGGAAGCGAGTTCCGCGGCATAGTGATTTTGGCTGGTCGGATGCCGATCGGCAGCGACCGTCGATATTTCCGTCCAGAGGCAAATCGCAAACCTTCAAGATTAGCCGTAACATCCCCCACTTCGTCATCCCAGGGTCTGCGCCGCGTCGCTTCGCTCCTTGCTCCGCCCTGGGATGACGA
Source organism: Mesorhizobium sp. (assembly GCA_004020315.1). Lineage (GTDB taxonomy): Bacteria > Pseudomonadota > Alphaproteobacteria > Rhizobiales > Rhizobiaceae > Mesorhizobium. The sequence goes on along the minus strand of SAQG01000027.1, from coordinate 70,094 downwards.
AGAGGCGGGGGCTTACGGCTAAATGTTGGAGATTGGCTGCTGTAGGTCGGCAGCGACCGTCATAGTCCCTTTGGGGCTCAGTCGACCAGCCAATACTAAATCGGACCTCCAAACAAAAAGCCCGGCGCGAGGCCGGGCTTTTCAGAGTCTCTAAAACAGTCCGCTCAGCTCACCTTGACCTTGCTGGCGGCTTGGTCTTCGGCCAGCTTCTGCTGGAACATCTGCGCGAAATCGATCGGATCGAGCATCAGCGGCGGGAAGCCGCCATTGCGCGTCGCCTCGGCAATGATCTGCCTGGCGAACGGGAACAGCAGCCGCGGGCATTCGATGAACAGCAGCGGCAGCATGTGCTCCTGCGGGAAGCCGCTGATGGCGAACACGCCGCCATAGACCAGCTCGACGTTGAACAGCACTTCCTTATCGAAGGACGCCTTGGCGTTCAGCGTCAGATTGACGTCGAACTGCTTGTCCGAAAGCGGGTTGGCGTTGACATTGACGTTGATGGCGATGCCGGGAGCCTTGTCGCGGCCGCGCAGCGAGTTCGGCGCGCCGGGGCTTTCGAAGGAAAGGTCCTTCACATATTGGGCAAGCACGTTGAGCGATGGCTGCGTCGCGTCGCCGTTGCCACTGGCCGCGCCGGTCGGCGCGTCGTCTTTGCTGGCCATAAGCCTTTGTCCTTTTGCCTGGGCAGCGTTGCTGACCGGATTGAAATCGGGCGTTCGCTACCACGGTCGGCATGACAAGACAAGGTTTGCCGACCTACTCCTCCCTGAGGCGTTTGCCGACCTACTCGTCCTCAAGGCGACCTACTCGTCCTTGAGCCGGCGCCACGGGGAATTGTGATCCGGCCCGCGCTTATAGTCGTCGCCGCGCGAATAGTCGCTGTCGTCGAGGTCGATGGTCTTGTCACGCTGCCGGGCCCGGAATCCGCCGGTGCCGAAACTGGTCGCCAGCACGATGCGGCCTTTCAACAGGCGCCAGGCGAGGTCGCGGACCGGCGGCAGGAACAGCAGAATGCCGAAAATGTCAGTGATGAAGCCGGGAATGATGAGCAGGATCGCGGCCAGCACGATCATGGCGCCATGCGCGAGCTGGCGGGTTGGGTCACGTCCGGCGTCCATTTCGGCACGGACCCGGGTCATGACGCCGAAACCCTGGTATCGCAACAACAGCGCGCCGGCGATGCTCGAGGCCAGCACCAGGCCGACCGTCGCCAAGGCGCCGACCTGGCGGCCGACAACGACGAAACCGGCGATCTCCAGCAGCGGAAGCGCGAGAATGGACAGGGGAAGCAGCGAGAAGCGCAAATCGTGACCGATCGTTTCGATGTTTTGCCGGCCGGCGAGCAATCGCCGCTGGCACTGAACCTTTTAGATAGGTATGGCTGCCTTTAATTTGAATGATTGCAGCTTGCGTTCTATATGCTTTGGATGTTGAACGCTATGCGACCGCAGCCATTGCCTGGCCGGGCGGTCCGGCCGGAGTAGGGATTGATTGGCGGAAGATATGGGATTCTTCGACTTCGGCACGATTTTCTTCCTGGTTGCGGCGGTTGTGATCTTTTTCCAGCTGCGCAATGTGCTCGGCCGCCGTACCGGCAGCGAACGCCCGCCCTTCGATCCCTATACGGCGGGCCGGACGCGCGACGACGCCCAGAAGCCCGAGAATGTGGTCTCGCTGCCGCGCAAGCGAGCGCCGGGAGAGCCGGCAATCGACGCCTATGCGGCGATCGACGCCTTCGCCAAGCCTGACACCGAACTCAACAAGGGCTTGCGCGCGATCAAGGACAATGATCCGGCCTTCGACCCGAAGACCTTCGTCGACGGCGCCAAGATGGCCTATGAGATGATCGTCATGGCCTATGCCGATGGCGATCGCAAGACGCTGAAAAACCTGTTGTCACGCGAGGTCTATGACGGCTTTGTCGCGGCCATCGGCGACCGCGAGGCGAAATCGGAAAAGATCCAGTCCTCCTTCGTCGGCATCGACAAGGCCGACATCGTTTCCGCCGAGATGAAGGGCAGCGAGGCGCATATCACGCTGCGCATCGTCAGCGAGCTGATTTCGGCGACGCGCGACAAGGCCGGCGCCGTCATCGACGGCGACCCCGAAACCGTCGCCGAGGTCAAGGATGTCTGGACCTTCGCCCGCGATACGCGCTCGCGCGACCCGAACTGGAAGCTCGTCGCCACCGAAGAAGAAGACTGAGCCCGGACCACGGCGAGGCTCCGGTGTCGCTTTCTCTGGCGTTCAGCGAAAAGTCCTTTGGCGATCTGCCCGGCTGGGACGAGGACGACCATCTGGCCGCGTTCGCTGCTTTCCAGCGTTCGGCCTTTCATGTCCTGACAAAACCCTATCGCTCCGGCGGGCTCGGCGTCGACTTCAATGCCTTCGCCGAAGCCTATGCCGCAGCCCGCACCGTTCCGCCAACCGACCGGCGCGAAGCCCGCGCCTTCTTCGAGCGTCATTTCATCCCGGCACACATCGCGGCCGAAAGCGGCGGCGCCGGCCTCGTCACCGGCTTCTACGAACCTGGGGTCGACGCCTCGCCGGTGCGAACCGAACGATTTACGGTGCCGCTGCTGTCGCGCCCGGCCGATCTGGTCGACATCGACGACGCCAACCGGCCGCCCGGCATGGATCCCTATCTCGCCTTCGGCCGCGCCACGCCGGATGGGGCGGTCGAGTATTTCGACCGCGGCGAGATCGAGCGCGGCGCGCTTGCCGGCAAGAGTCTCGCAGGCAAGAATCTGGCTGGCAAGGGCGGCCTGGAAATAGCCTGGCTCGCCGACAAGGTCGACGCCTTCTTCATCCACGTCCAGGGTTCTGCGCGGCTCACCATGACCGATGGCCGGCTTTGCCGCGTCACCTATGCCGCCAAATCCGGCCAGCGCTTTACCGGACCGGGCAAAATCCTGAGCGAAACAGGCGAAATCCCGCTCGAAGCGGTGACCATGCAGTCGATCCGCGCCTGGTTCGAGGCGCATCCGGAGCGCGTCGACGAGATCCTGTGGCGCAACCGCTCCTATATTTTTTTCCGCGAGGCTTCCGTCGACGATCCGGAACTCGGGCCGATCGCTGCCGCAAAAGTGCCGCTGACGCCGGGCCGCTCCGTCGCTGTCGACCGTCTGCTGCATACATTCGGTACGCCGTTCTACATCGATGGGCCGTCGCTGACCGCTTTCGACAACAAGCCGTTCCGGCGGCTGATGATCGCGCAGGACACCGGCTCGGCGATCACCGGGCCCGCCCGCGGTGACCTGTTCGCCGGATCGGGACATGCGGCCGGCGAGATCGCCGGCGTTGTCCGCAACCCTGCCGATTTCTACGCGCTGATCCCGCGTTGGCTTGTACGGGGAGCGGGGCGATGACCCGGCGCATCGACAGACTGAGCGAGGACGACCGGGTCCTGTGGAACCTGGTGGCGCGCACCGCCAAGCCGCTGAAAGGCAAGACCGCCATCGACATCCCGGATATTGGTCCGGACGCCGGTGATGACACGAAGCCACCGCCGCGTGTCCAGGCGATGGCTCCTACTGCGGCCACGAAAGCAAAGACGCAGCACGTTTCGCACGCGCTGGACGAACCGACGCTGGAAAAATTGTCGAAGGGCCGGCTGCCGATCGAAGGCCGCGTCGACCTGCATGGCTTGAGCCAGGACGAGGCCTATTCGCTTTTGTTTTCCTTCCTGCACCGGGCGCATGCCGCTGGCATCCGCTATGTGCTGGTCATCACCGGCAAGGGTTCGTCGTCGGGCGGCGACGGCGTCTTGCGGCGTGCCGTGCCGGCCTGGCTGTCGACACCCGCGTTCAGGCCACTTGTCTCCAGCCACGATCACGCCGCCCGCAACCATGGCGGCTCGGGCGCGCTCTATGTCCGCCTGCGGCGCGCGCGCGGATGACCCCGTTCGGCGAAAAGCTTCGCGCCCTGCGAAGCGAACGCGGCGTCAGCCAGAAGGCCATGGCCGAGGCGATCGGCGTCAGTGCCGCCTATCTGTCGGCGCTGGAGCACGGCCGCCGCGGCGCGCCGACCTGGACGCTGATCCAGAAGATCATCGGTTATTTCAATGTCATATGGGACGATGCCGAGGAACTGGCGCGGCTGGCCGAGACCTCGCATCCACGGGTGAAGCTCGACACGTCGGGCCTCAGCCCCGCCGCCACCGAGCTTGCCAATGTTTTGGCCGAAAACATTGAAAAACTCGACGAAGCCGAGCTTCGCCGCATCACCGCATCGATCCGCGCCGCGCTGAAGCAGCCAAAGTGACGGCCTGCTACTGGACCGCGCCGACCAGAACCGGCTGACCATCGCGGATCGAGACCCAGCGGCCGGTATTGTCGATCGCCTGCCGCTTGAGGAAGCGGTAGCCGGTCCGGTCCCATGAGCGCACCTTTCCGTTCAGATTGTCGAGGACGTAGTCGCCCTTGCTTGTGCGCACCGTCAGCACGGCATGGCCCTCGCCGTCCGGCTTGCGCACGACGGTCATCAGAAGATTGGCGTAGGACACGCCCAAGCGGTTCAATTCGCGGCGCTTTTCCAGGACATAGTCCTCACAGTCGCCAACACCCCTGACGGGATAGGCCCAGACCTCGTCCTTGCCATAGATGTCGATGTCGCTTATCGGCTTGACGGCGGCGTTGACCCGGGCGTTGACGCTGAGCAACTTGCGCCAGAGCGCACCGGTCATGGTGGCGGGGGCGAGATTGCCCGGGTGGATCGAGCATTCGGCCGGACTGGTCTTGCAGAAATCGTAATGGCCGATCGGCTGCGATGTCGGGCCGCCGGTTGCCATTGGTCCGGCCGCCGAAGCCGTCGACCAGCCTGTCGCAAGTGCCAGCCCTGCCAGTGCGCACGCGCGCAGTCTTCTCGCCATTGGTGAGGAAATCATTGTCCCCCTCGTCCCTTGTTGTTAACGAAACGTTAAGGGCGATCGACAGTCCGTGTCAATTATACCAACGGCCAGATTTGCGACATGGTTACCCGCACGGCCGAAAGCGCGGCTATTGTGCAACAGGTGGATTTGAACGGCGGCTGCCATCCGGGGCCTACATCTTTACTTTCTGGCGGTGCGAACCAGCTTCGGCCTCACCGCCACGCGGGTCTGGCGGCCATAGCTGGTGATGAAGTCGACGATGCGCGGCACGATTTCGGAGCGGAAGCGCGAGCCGTTGAAGACGCCGTAATGGCCCACCGCCGGCTGCACGTAGTGAGCGTGCCTGTCCGCGGGGATGTTGATGCAGAGGTCGTGCGCGGCCTGGGTCTGGCCGAGACCGGAAATGTCGTCGTTCTGGCCCTCGATCGTGAACAGCGCGACGTTGCGGATGTCGGAGGGATCGATGGCGACGCCGCGATGCATCATTTCGCCCTTGGGCAAGGCATGGCGGACAAACACGGTGTCGACCGTCTGCAGGTAGAACTCCGCCGTCAGATCCATCACCGCCATATATTCGTCGTAGAAGTCGCGGTGCTTCTCGGCATTGTCACCATCATGCTTCACCAGATGCATGAAGAAGTCCTTGTGGGCGATGATGTGGCGGTCGAGGTTCATGCTCATGAAGCCCGAAAGCTGCAGGAAGCCGGGATATACATCACGGCCGAAGCCCGGCACCGGCCACGGCGCCTTCATGATGACGTTGTCGCGGAACCAGTCGATGCCCTTTTCCTCGGCCAGAAGGTTGACCGCGGTCGGATTGCGGCGGGTATCGATCGGCCCGCCCATCAGCGTCATCGTCGAGGGAACGAACGGGTCGCCGCGCGTTTCCATCAGCGCCACCGCCGCCAGCACCGGCACCGAAGGCTGGCACACCGCCATGACGTGGGTGTCGGGCCCCAGCGCATGCAGCATGTCGACGATGTAGTCGATATAGTCGTCGAGATCGAAGCTGCCCTCGCTGAGCGGCACCATGCGGGCGTCGACCCAGTCGGTGATGTGCACGTCGGCATGGGGCAGCATTGCCTCGACCGTGCCGCGCAGCAGCGTCGCATAGTGGCCCGACATCGGCGCCACGATCAGCAGCTTCGGATCAGGCCGGCGGCCGGCGGGAACGGCTCGCTCGAAGCGGAGCAGATTGCAGAACGGCCGCGACCACACCGTCTTTTCGGTGACATCGACGCTTTTCCAGTCGACCACGGTCTTGGTCAGGCCGAACTGCGGCTTGCTGTAGCGGCGCGTCGTGCGCTCGAACAATTCGGCGGTCGCCGCGACCGAGCGGCCCCAGGACGTGTGCGTGAACGGATTGAGCGGATTGGTGTAGAACATCCGCACCGCATCGGCATAGAGGCGGGCCGGCTGTACGGCGGCGTGGTTCAATTCGTAGAGCTGGTAGAACATCGAGAACCCCACTGCTGCGACTGAAGGGACGACAGCAATGCCGAGCCTTGAATCTGTCGCGCGGAGGTTAACAACAAACTGCTGCGATGCAATACGTCAAGTGCCGTGATTTATACTGATACTTTCGTCTAAGCTGTTGAAAACCGGCTTTGAACGGCGGCAGCCGGCTTATTGTGCATTGCGAAGGCCGGGCGTGTCCGGCTCTGGCCGGACACAGAAGCATCACACGCGGGCCGTGCACACGGATGTATGGCCCGAGCTGATGAAGCCGAGCCGGCTGGCGGCGCCCTTCGACAGGTCGATCACGCGCCCTTTGATGAACGGGCCGCGGTCGTTGATCCGCACGACGACGCTGCGGCCGTTGTTGCGGTTGGTGACCTTCAGCTTGGTGCCAAAAGGCAAGGTGCGGTGCGCGGCGGTCAGTGCCGACGGGTTCATCCGCTCGCCGGAAGCGGTCTTGGAGTGCAGCGCGTACCAGGAGGCGCGACCGCATTGAGCGGCGGCAGGGGAGGTGGATGCGCCGACCATCAGGCCAGCCGCGATCGTCACCGCGACAAGCGCGGTCTGATTGAGGTTCTTCATCTGTGGGAGTGGCTCCATTGTCAGACCGAGGCCGGTAGGGCCGAATGAGGCGCGAAATGCGGCAGCCATCTGGCGGTTCCATGGCAACGTTACAATTTTGGAGTCGGCAGGAAACACTTTGTCAGAGGTTTATGCGGGTCGCCGGGCATCCCTGATGGTCTTCGTCCCGATATCCGACGTTGATGTACAAGCAGAAGCGAATGCGAGCGGGTGGCTTCCTTCCGCATTGCCATCGCGGTCATGGCTGAATTAAGGATCGACTTGGGAAGGAAATTCCGGCGATGAGATTGATCAAGAATCTGCTGGCGTTGATTGTGCTCGCCGTCGGGGCGCTGTGGTCGCTGCAGGGCATCGGCCTCGTCGGCGGCAGCTTCATGACCGGCCAGTCGCAATGGCTCTATATCGGCATCGTCACCGCGCTGCTCGGCCTGGGCGGACTGGTGTGGGCGAACCGTTCGCGCCCCTGACACTCGAACCACCGCAGGGCTTGGCCGCGTTTCGGCTCGGCTGCAAACAAGCATTTCTCGTTTTGCGCCCATCTTCGGCAACCCCATGCTGCGGATGGCCGAGGATTTGAAAACGCGTCCCTGTATTCGAAGTTAAGTATAGTAGTCTTATAGACATTGCGGGAAAGGGATGAGCGATGTCCATATCGCGGCGATCGTCCGCAGCATGAATGTGGCGGAAGCCTCGTGCCTCCAAGGGAAAAGAAGTCCGGCAAATGGCCGCTGCGGCTTGAAAACGAAGCAAAATCAACGGTGCCCGCCTTGTATATCAATTCCCTAGAATTTATGTGTGTCATACAGGCTTGGACGCGGTTGGGGGCGCACGCCAGGCGTTCCGCAACCGGTGGCCTTGCGCCATCGCACGACAGAGAAACGTTCGGTCTATGCTCACGAAGAAGGGCAAGTACGGCCTCAAGGCGCTCGTACACCTCGCGCGGCTGCCGATTGGACAGCTCGCCTTCGTTGGCGATATCGCCACCGGCAACAACATCCCGAAGAAGTTTCTCGATGCCATCCTGGTCGAGCTGCGCAATGCCGGTTTCGTCCAGAGCCGCAAGGGCAAGGAGGGCGGCTATCGCCTGGCGCGGCCGGCGGATGAAATTAAGATCGGCCATGTCGTGCGCGTGCTCGACGGGCCGCTTGCTCCCATTCCCTGCGCCAGCCGCACCCGGTATCAGCCCTGTGAAGACTGCAACGAGGCGACATGCCAAGTCCGACATCTGATGCTCGAGGTCCGGCAAGCGATCGCCGAGGTGCTGGATCAGCGCAGCCTCGCCGAGATGCGCGATATCGCCGGCGACGAAGACCTTTCGGTGGCGTTGGAGATCCAGGCCTGAGCCTGAACCGACGGCTCCTGAGACAATTGGTGCGCGCATGACCGGCCGCGCAAATTCGATCGTCCCGAATTCGATCGTCCCGAATTTGATCATCCCAAACTCGATCATCATTGTCGGCGGCGGCGCCAGCGGCGTCGTCCTTGCCGCGCATCTGTTGAAATCGCCCAATCCCGATCTTCGCGTTACGCTGATCGAGAAGCGCCCGCATTTCGGCCAGGGCATCGCCTATTCCACGCTGCTCTCGGCGCATGTGCTGAATGTCAGCGCGGCCGGCATGAGCGCCTATGCCGACGATCCCGGCAATTTCTGGCGCTGGCTGCTAGAGCGCGGCCTGGCAACCCCAGAGCAGGCACCGGTCTACGCACCGCGCAGCGTCTACGCCCGCTATCTGAAGGAACTGCTGGACGAGCTCGAGGCTCGCGAGACCGGGCGTCTCCGGCTGATCCGCGAGGAGAGCCTGTCGATCTCGCCGACCGGGTCCGGGGTCGAGGTGGCGCTGGCCAACGGCACCAGCGTCGTCGCCCACCTTGCCGTGCTGGCGACCGGGCACGACGAGGAGCCGGGCGCCGGCCAGGGCCACGCGATCAGGATGGGATCGGAGGCCGACACCGCGCTCGACCCGGAAGCCCGCGTCCTGGTGCTGGGCACCGGCTTGAGCATGGTCGATGCCTTCCTGTCGCTCGAACAGCGCGGCCACCACGGCGACATCGTCGCGGTGTCGCGGCGCGGCCTGCTGCCTTCGCCGCATCGCAAGGGCAATCCGATCAAGCTCGACGTCGCCGACATTCCGCTCGGCACCCAGCTCTCCTATTTCGTCGGCTGGTTTCGCAACCTGATCCGGGAAAACCAGAAGGCCGGCATCGACTGGCGCGACGTTGTCGACGGTCTCAGGCCGTTCAACCAGAAGATCTGGCAGAACTGGCCGTCTTCCGCCAAGCGCCGCTTTGTCGAGCACACCAAGGCCTGGTGGGACATCCACCGCCATCGCATGGCGCCGGAAGTCTACGCTCGCGTCACCGAGGCGGTTCAATCGGGCCGCATCCGGCTTGTCGCCGGGCGTGTCGTCGGCATCACGGCGGGTGATGGATTCACGGTGCAGGTCCAGTCGCGGCACACGCAAAACATCGAGACGTTCGAAGTCGCCCGCATCTACGACTGCACCGGCATCGCCAGGGACATCTCGACCACCTCGAACAGCGTGGTGCGGTCGCTGGTCGACCGCGGGCTGGCCCGGCCGGACCCGCTGCGCCTTGGCCTCGACGTTTCAGACAATTGCGAGGTCATCGCCGGCGACGGCACCGTCTCGGCCAAGATCCTGGCGGTCGGGCCGCTGACCCGCGGCACCTTCTTCGAGATCGACGCCATTCCCGATATTCGCGTCCAGTGCGCGCGGCTGAGCCGGCGGCTGCTGGGGTGAAAAGGATTTTTCCGTTACCCTCCCTTTCGTCATCCTAGGGTGGAGCAGGAGCGAAGCGACGTCGCGGAGACCCTAGGATCCATTCCGTGACCTGCGAGCGTCACGGCGGTGCAGAAGACTTTGAGGCGGAGACGGTGCATCGACGAAGGTCTGGCCGTTGCATTCCTCGGTCCCCGCCACGGCATGGATCCTCGGGTCAAGCCCGAGGATGACGAAGGTGCGGAACTGGAATCCCATTCCTCGTCTGGCCAACGGATTGGCACGATCTATCTTCTTTCAGACTACAAACGGCTGGAAAAGAAGATAGGCTGACAGCCTGCCCAAGGCGGTCGCTTGACCATGGAGCATCTGAATATGAGCAAGCAGAAGATCGCCGCACCCGACGTTGCCCCTTCGGAGATGGCCCCATCCTCAGACGGCGCAATGTCCCGCCTGCGTCCGCCCTATGCATCGGTTCTCGACCTGATCGGGCAGACGCCGGTCGTCGAGCTGACCAAATTCGACATCGGCAAGTGCCGGCTGTTCATCAAGCTCGAAAGCCAGAATCCCGGCGGCTCGATCAAGGACCGCATCGCGCTGTCGATGATTGCCGCCGCCGAAAAACTGGGCAAGCTGAAGCGCGGCGGCACGATCGTCGAGGCGACAGCCGGCAACACCGGTCTTGGCCTCGCCCAGGTCGGCATCCCCAAAGGCTACCACATCATCCTCGTCGTGCCCGACAAGATGTCGCGCGAAAAGATCCAGCATCTGCGGGCGCTCGGCGCGGAGGTGCGCATGACGCGTTCCGATGTCGGCAAGGGCCACGCGGAATACTATCAGGATATGGCCGAAAAGATCGCCGCCGAGCTGCCCGGCGCCTTCTATGCCAACCAGTTCGCCAATCCGGCCAATCCGCTGGCCCATGAAACCACGACCGGTCCGGAAGTCTTTCAACAGCTCGACGGCGACGTCGATGCGGTGGTCGTCGGCGTCGGCTCCGGCGGCACGCTGACCGGGCTTGGCCGCTATTTCGCAAAGGTCTCGCCGAAGACCGAGATGATTCTCGCTGATCCGGTCGGCTCGGTGCTGGCGCCCTTGATCAAGACCGGCAAGATGATAGAGGCCGGAAGCTGGACCGTGGAAGGCATCGGCGAGGATTTCGTCCCGCCTAATGCCGATCTGTCGCTGGTCAAGAAGGCCTACTCGATCACCGACAAGCAGAGCATGCTGGCGGTGCGCGACCTGCTTTCCAGGGAGGGCATTCTCGCCGGCTCGTCGTCCGGCACGCTGCTTTCGACTGCACTTCGCTATTGCCGCGAGCAGACCGTTGCAAAACGGGTCGTCACTTTCGTCTGCGACAGCGGCAACAAATATCTGTCGAAAGTGTTCGACGACTTCTGGCTGGCCGAGCAGGGCCTTGCCGAACACGAGCAGCATGGCGACCTGCGCGACCTGGTGATGCGCACGCTCCGCACCGGCGACATCGTGTCTGTCGGCCCGGACGAAAGCCTGCTCAACGCCTATGGCCGCATGCGCCGCTCGGATGTCTCGCAGCTGCCGGTGCTGGACGACGGCAAGCTGGTCGGCATCGTCGATGAAAGCGATATCCTCGCCCACGTCGAAGGCCCCTATGACAGCCGCTGGGACCGCTTCAAGGCCCCGGTGCGCACGGCGATGACCTCCAATCTGCACACGCTGCAGGCCAGCCAGACGCTGGACGCGCTGCTGCCGGTGTTCGATCGCAACGAAGTCGCCATCGTCTTCGACGGAGACGAATTCATTGGCCTGATAACCCGCATCGACCTGATCAACCATCTGAGGCGCCGCGCAAAATGACCATCAAAGCCACCGTATCGGGCAGCAACCGCCTGGCCTTCTCGACGCGCACGATCCATGGCGGCCAGAGTCACGACCCGACGACGGGCGCGGTGATGGTGCCGATCTATGCGACTTCGACCTATGGCCAGCAGAGCCCGGGCGTGCACAAGGGTTTTGAATATGCGCGCAGCCAAAACCCGACCCGCTTCGCCTTCGAACGGGCGGTGGCCGATCTCGAAAGCGGCACGGCCGCCTTCGCCTTCGCTTCGGGGCTGGCGGCGATCGCCACCATTTTCGAACTGCTCGATTCGGGCGCGCATGTCGTCGCCACCGACGACATTTATGGCGGCACCTTCCGGCTGCTGGAGCGGGTGCGCAAGCGCTCGGCCAACCTCCAGGTCGACTTCGTCGACTTCACCGATCTCGCCGCGGTCGAAGCGGCGATCCGCCCGGAAACCAAAATGCTCTGGGTCGAGACGCCGACCAACCCGCTGCTGCGTGTCGTCGATCTCGAATCGGTCGCGGCACTGGCCAGGCGCAAAGGCGTGCTCTCGGTCGCCGACAACACTTTCTGCAGCCCCTATCTGCAGCGGCCGCTGGAGCTCGGCATCGACATATCAGTGCATTCGACGACGAAATACCTCAACGGCCATTCCGACATGGTCGGCGGCGTCGCCGTGGTCGGCGACAATAAGGATCTGGCCGACCGTCTGAAATTCCTGCAGAACGCCATCGGCGCCATTTCCGGTCCATTCGACAGCTTTCTGGCGCTGCGCGGCGTCAAGACGCTGGCGCTCAGGATGGAGCGCCATTCGTCGAACGGCCAGAAGATCGCGCACTGGCTGGAGCGCCGCCCCGACATCCGCCGCGTCATCTATCCCGGTCTCCCCAGCCACCCGCAGCACGCCATCGCCAGGCGGCAGATGCATGCCTTCGGCGGCATGATCACGGTCGAGCTCGACCGCGACCTCGCCGGCACAAAACGCTTCCTCGAACACACGCAACTGTTCACACTGGCCGAAAGCCTCGGCGGCGTCGAAAGCCTGATCGAGCACCCGGCACTGATGACGCACGGCTCGATCCCGGCGCAAAAGCGCGCGGAGATCGGGATTTCCGATTCGCTGGTGCGGTTGTCGGCTGGGATCGAGGATGGCGACGATTTGATCGCGGATTTGGATCAGGCGCTGGCGAGTTGAGGGGGGAGCTGGGCGTTAGCCTGTTGATCTGAGCGGCATCCGACGCCGGGCTCGACCTCTCGCCCAAAGTTCATGGAAATACCGTTGATGGCCTGTTCTGCAGCTGGAGATGGCGTCAAACCAATCCGTTGCGGCCATTTCTCGACTTTGCCTGCTGTTCGGCATGGATATCTATTGGTCTCTGGTGCACGGGGAAGATTGAGTGAAAACCCTCGTGCAGGTTTTTCCCCATCTTCGCTATTGCTTGCGTCACACCGATGACATCCTCTCTTGTCTCTCTCAGAAGATGGCCGAGTTGCACCGTTGTATCGCCGCTCTCGTCCAGATACATCTGGTCCACGATACCTCCGCGATGGGCATGCAAATGCCTCCTGTGGAACATCCGCTTGGCTTGCTCGACGTGCGCTGGATCGATCCTTCTTAAAATGTCGATGTCGAAATCATCCTTGAGATTTTTTGCCACTGTTTCGATCTGTGCGAAATTGGATCTTCCCCACTTTGTCTTTCTGGCTGGCGTCATCATGATGTGCGCCATGAACTGACGGGCATAGTTCCTGCCGAAAGAATCAAAGGCGTCGACAGCTTCCTTGAGAGCGGTCACGGTATTGCCACCCGCGTTTACGCCTGCGCGGATTGCTTCGATGTCAGCCAAGAGCATGGCAAAATCATTCCGCGTACCGCAAGTTGAACAGTAGCCAAACCTGCCGAGAATATCGTTTCGAGTCCCGCACGCGTCGCAGGTGAATCTCGTCTGGCGCGTTACCTCGACGAAGAACTCGGGCGGGGCTGGCATGTCCCCATCCTTGTGCACTTGCTCAATCAACTCTTTCACGCCGATCGAAAAGCTGCCGTCTTCGTCTTGGTTCATCACTTGGCGAAGTAACGCGCAGCATGCCTCGACGTACGCCATATGGGCGTCGCTGAGGCACTCGTGAGGTTCAAGGTGCTCGCCGCAATAGGGGCAGACTGCCTTAGCGATAAGCCCCGGCGCTGCTGTCCTCCAGTACCCCGAGCAGCGAGGGCATTTCCGTCCCCACATGGCGCGCTGGTCGGAGCCGAGCATGATATTGATGCAGTCGGGATGCGGACGCTCGTCTTGATTTGGCCACCCAGGATTGAATACGGCCATCGGGATCGCCTGCGGCAAACACCAGAGCCCGTACATCGAGAATGGAAACGGCGATGACGCCCAGATTCCAAAAGAGAAACTTCGGCGACCTTTCTCGTCCGTCCGAACATCAAAAGACACGGTGAAATCCGTGCTCGGAATATGCTTAAAATCCTCGTCCAACTGCCGCCCCCGTATCTCGCGAGTTAGTGTCCGCCCCCTGACCAGCCGCTATTTGGGAACGCGTTCAGGAGGCCTACTCGGCAAACAGCCAGAACGCCAGGATCACCATAGCAGCGGCCGGCGTCCCGGCTGCGAATGCCGCCAGCCTATCTAAATAGTGCTTATCGGCAATATCCATGAAATTTCCTCAACAAATGTTCGGCCAAAACCCAGCCGCAGAAAATTCCTGCTGTTGTTCGCGGTTGGCCGCTTATCGCTTGCCGCTGAAGGGGGCGAGATTCGATCTCCGGCGAGAACCAGGGCGAGTACGGCCATGCCTGTTGACCTCGGCCGCGTCTGGCAGAATTGTGGCTCCCTGCAATTGCCGACGAGCACCCCATGACCACTTGTCCTGACGACCCATCGAAGCCTACCGACACCCCCCTCACCTTCGCCGTCCTCGTCTTCCCCGGCTTTCCGATGATGGCGTTCAGCTCCGTCATCGAGCCGTTGCGCGCCGCCAACGTGCTGGCCAAGAAAGACTGCTACCGCTGGATCATCGTCGGCGCCGCCGAAGGCTCGGTCGCGGCCTCGAATGGCGTCGTCATCCAGCCCGGCTTTTTTGCCGGGGAGGCGCCGAAAGTCGATCGCATCGTCGTCTGCTCGGGCGGCAATGCCGATCATCTTGTCGCCGACGATGCCGTGACCTGGATCCGCAGGAGCCTGCGCGGCGGTGCCCATATCGGCGCGGTGGCGGATGCCGCCTTCTTCCTGGCGCGGGCCGGCTTGCTCGACGGCCATGCCTGCACCTTGCACTGGACCAGCCAGGCGGCGTTCACCGAAGCGTTTCCGGACATAGAACTGAGGCGCGATCTCTACGTCATCGACCGCAAGCGCTTCACTTCCGCCGGCGGCGTCGGCAGCCTCGACATGATGCTGGAGATCATCACATCAGACTATGGCGCCGAGCTCGCGGCCGGCGTCGCCGAATGGTTCGTGCACAGCCCGCTGCGCTCCAGCGTCGACCGCAAGCTGATGCCGCTGCGCTTGCGCACCGGCGTCCAGAACGAGTTGGTGCTGTCGGCGATCGCCATCATGGAGGATGCGGTGGAGGAACGGCTGGGCATGGCGGAGCTGGCGGAGCAGCTCGGCGTGTCCTCCGACAAGCTCGAACGAAACTTCCGCTCCGAACTCAGCATCTCGCCCAACGGCTACTACCGCCGCCTGCGGCTGAAGCGCGCCGCCGACCTGCTGGCGCATTCGACGCTGATGGTGCGCGACGTGGCGCTTGCCTGCGGCTTCGCCTCGATGTCGAGCTTCGCCCGCGCGTTTCGCGAAGAGCACGGCCATGCGCCGAAGGTGGCGCGCAGGCATTAGGGCGTCTGCGCGCTGACGCGGCGCAACGACGGCGGGACAGCGCCCCCCTCTGGCCTGCCGGCCATCTCCCCCACTTGGGGGGAGATCGGCTGTCACCGCTGATTTCGCCAATCGCCAACGTTGCAGGAATGAGCGGAGCGCCGAAGCTGCCAATCTCCCTCCTTGTGGGGGAGATGTCCGGCAGGACAGAGGGGGGCGCCGTAGAGCGCCACGTAACGGCCCCAAGCGGCATCCGGCACAACACCTGCGGGATTCCGCACAGCCTCTGCGCAAGCCATGGCGCATCTTCCCCGCTTCCAGGAGGCACCCATGAGCATTGTCGTGTTCGACCCCGACAGCACCGAGGATGTCGACTTCAAAGACCGCATGCGCCACCCGGCGGCGGCCGACCCGGCCGGCGGCATGTGGCTGTCCGACACCGAGCCGTCCTTCATCGACGCCGACGCGCTGCGCAGGGGCAGGTTGGCGAAGCTGCGCGCCTGGATGCGCGAGGCCGGCTATGGCGCCGTCGTGCTGTTCGATCCCTATAACCAGCGCTACGCCACCGGCTCGCGCAACATGTTCGGCTATTTCCTGCGCAACTCGACGCGCTACTTCTTCATCCCGACCGAAGGGCCGATCGTGCTGTTCGAATACCCGCAGAGCTACCATGTCTCGATGGTGCTCGACACGATCGACGAGGCGCGTCCCTCCAAGCTGGTCTGGTCCTCGGTGTCGGGCCGCGATGACGAAACCGCAGGTCCCTTCGCCGACGAGATCGCCGAACTGCTCAAGGCGCATGGCGGCGGCTCGATGAAGCTCGGGCTCGACCGCTGCGGCCATCTGCAGGCGCTGGCGCTGGAAAAGCGCGGCTGCGAGGTCCGGGATTGCCAGGGCGAAATTCTCGCCGTGCGGGCGGTCAAGACGCCCGAAGAAGTAAAATGCCTGCAGGTGTCGATGGCCGGCGCCGAGGCCGCCGTCTATGCGGTGCGCGAGGCGATCAAGCCCGGCGTGTCCGAAAACGACCTGTTCGCCATCATGTATCACGAGGTGATCCGCCAAGGCGGCGAGTTCATCGAAACCCGGCTCCTGACCTCGGGCCAGCGCACCAACCCGTGGTTCAACGAGGCGAGCGGCCGCAAGATCAGGCCGGGCGAACTTTTGGCGCTGGATACCGATACGATCGGCTGTTACGGCTATTATTCGGACTTCTCGCGCACCTTCCGCTGCGGGCCGGGCAAGCCAACCGATTATCAGAAGTCGCTCTACCGCATGGCCCACGACCAGGTTCAGCACAACATCTCGATCGTGAAACCCGGCATGGCGTTTCGCGAGATTGCCGAGAAGGCCTGGAAGATCCCGGACCGCTTCGTCGACCAGCGCTACACGTCGGTGATGCACGGCGTCGGCATGCATGGCGAGACGCCATTCATCGCGCATGCCATGGATTACGAGACCTATGGCCGCGACGGTTTTGTCGTGCCCGGCATGGTGGTCAGCGTCGAGAGCTATATCGGCGAGAAAGGCGGCCGCGAGGGCGTCAAGCTCGAGGACGAGATCCTGGTCACCGAGACCGGCACCGAGCTTCTGTCGCGCTTTCCCTATGAGGACGATTTTCTGGAGAAACAGGTTTGACCCTAGCATCCACCACTGGTCGCGGTGCGGTATCGCAAACCTTCGGGACTAGCCGCAGCGCTCATGCTTCCGTCATCCTAGGGCGGAGCAAGGAGCATAGCGACGCGGCGCAGACCCTAGGATCCATACCGTTACATCTAGGCTTCGAGACAGTGCAGAACTCTGTTCCGTTGCATTCTTCGCTAGAGGTAACGGCATGGATTCCAGGGTCTTCGCGACGCCGCTTCGCGGCTGCTTCGCCCTGGAATGACGAAGTACAGGTATCCGCATGAAAAGCCCGGTCTCGGTCGAGCGCGGCACGGTGGCCGCGGTGTTCGTCGACCTCCAGGAGGAGCATCGGCAGGACAAGCGTTACCTGGTCGAGGGTTTTGCCGGCATCCTTGCCAACGTCCAGCGCCTGCAGGCAACGGCGCGGGCCAACGATGTGCTGCTCTACCATTCGGCCTACATCGTCGATCTCACCAGGGAGGCGCGGCGCTTCCATCCGGTCGATGCGAATGGCAGGTCGGCTTTCTCCGACAAGGACGATCCACTGACCGCGATCTGTCCGGAAGTGGCGCCGGTCCCCGGCGAGATGATGCTGGTCAAGACTGAGGCCAGCGCCTTCGGCGCGGGTCCTGCGGCCGGCCGGCTCAAGGCCGAAGGGATCGAGTGGCTGGTCGTTGCCGGCGTGTGGACCGAGGCCTGCATCGATGCCACGGTCAGGGATGCGGTATCACTCGGCTTTCGCGTGCTTTTGGTCAAGGATGCCTGCGGCAGCGGCAGCACGGCGATGCACCAGACGGCCATCCTCAACCTTGCCAACCGGCTCTATGGTGGCGCCGTCACCACCACCGACGGCGCCTGCCGGCTGATGGCAGGCGAGACGGTCGATGCATGGCAGGTCCAGGGTTCCGTGCCTTTGCGCTTCACCTATGAAAATGCGGCCCGGCTCTACGACGAGCTCTGACGCTTCCAGCGGATTTGGTGGGGACCGAATGGCGATGGTCAGTGACGCCGACAAGCCCGAGACGGCAAAACGGGGGCAATACGCGACGCTGCTCGATCCGGCGCTGTGGGCCCATATCGACCGGGTCAATGCATGGTATCCGCCCGACATGGACCTGCCGGTCGACAAGCAGCGGGCGGTCTACGACGCGATGTGCAGAGCGTTCCACGCCGGTTATCCCGCAGTTGTCGAGACCAGCGACGGCACGGTTGCCGCCAGCGGCCATGCGATCCCGATCCGGCGCTACCAGCTGGCGGGCAAGGCGCCGCAGGCGATGGTCGTCTACTATCACGGCGGCGGCTTCGTGCTTGGCGGGCTCGACAGCCATGACGACATCTGCGCCGAGATCTGCGCCGGCACCGGCTTTGCCGTGCTGTCCGCTGACTACCGGCTGGCGCCCGAACATCTGCATCCGGCCGCCTTCGACGATGCGCTGGCGGTGTTCGAATGGGCGGCGTCGACAAGCGGGTTGCCGATCGTGCTGTGCGGCGAGAGCGCCGGCGGCAATCTCGCCGCTGGGGTGGCGCATGCGGCGCGCCGCCACCCTCGCCCCGCGATCGGCCAGGTGCTGATCTATCCCGAGCTGGGCGGTGACAAGAGCGCCGGCTCCTATGTCGAGCACGCCGAGGCGCCGCTGCTGACGCTCAGCGACATCGAATTCTATCGCCAGGTCCGCTCCGGCAAGGCACAGTCACCAGACGACCCGACCTTCTCGCCGCTGCGCGACACTGACTTCTCCGGCCTGCCGCCGACGGTCATCGTATCAGCGCAATGCGACCCGCTGTCGTCGGACGGCGAAGCCTATCGCGACCGCATCCTTGCCGCCGGCGGCCGCGCCTGGTGGTACGAAGAGCCGCGCCTCGTGCACAGTTTCCTGCGCGCCCGCAAAACCGTGCCGCGGGCCGGCGAGGCCTTCACCCGTATCGTCGCCGCCATCGCCACGCTCGGCAAGGGCGACTGGTTGTAGGGAGGCTGTTCCGCAGCATCACCGCGTCGTCGCGGGGAAACGCACCGGCCACTCGGAATCAGGTTAACCCAAAGGCTGGCGATCTTTCGCGCCCCCCTCTGGCCTGCCGACCATCTCCCCCATGAGGGGGGAGATTGGCAGCTTCGGCGCTGCGCTCCTGCTGCAATTTTGAAGATTGGCGAAAACCGGAATGACAGCCGATCTCCCACAAGTGGGGGAGATGTCCGGCAGGACAGGGGGGCGCTGTCCCGCCGGCGTCAAGAAAGGTTCTGCACTGCTGCAGCGCAAGCCCACTCTCCACCTCATGCGGAACAGCGCACAACAACTGCGGAAACCCGAACACTTCGCCCGTGAAACCCGCACTATCATCGCCTATGGCCAAAGGCGCGCTCGGCCGACCGCATCCGCCCCCGCGAAGCGGTCGGCCGGGCGCCGACAGGGAGGATATGACGATGAAATTCATGCTGACCGACCGAAAACTGCATCCGCAGGCTGGGCCCGTCGCCGACGGCTTCAAGAAAGGCAGCATGAATAGGCGCGAATACCTCGCCACCATGGCTGCGCTCGGCGTCAGCGCCGCCGGCGCGCTGGCGCTGGGCGGCCTTGCGCCCTCCCCGGCCAGGGCGCAGGAGCCGAAGCGCGGCGGCGTCTTGCGCGTCGCCATGAACGTCAAGGGCTGGAAGGACCCGCGCACCTTCGACGGTGTCGAAATGTCCAACGTTGCCCGCCAGTGCAACGAATATCTGGTGCGCTGGAACCGCGATTTCACCTTTGAGCCGTGGCTGCTCGAGAGCTGGGAGACCAGCGACGACGCGCGCGTGCTGACGCTGCACGTCCGCAAGGGCATCACCTGGTCGAACGGCGACACCTTCAACGCCGACGACATCGTCCACAACCTGACGCGCTGGTGCGATGCCGGCGTTCCCGGCAACTCGGTCGCCGAGCGGATGGGGGCGCTGGTCGACGCCGCCACCAAGAAACCCATCGACGGCGGTATCGAGCGTGTCGACGACTTTACCGTCCGGCTCAATCTGCCGAAGCCCGACATTTCGCTGATTGCCGGCATGACCGACTATCCGGCGCTGATCATGCATCGCAGCTACGACGGGGAGGGCGATCCGCTGAAGGCGCTGGCGATCACGTCAGGACCTTGCGAACTGGTGGCATGGGACGCCGAGGTCGGCGCCGAGGTCCGCCGCAAGGACAAGCCGTGGTGGAAAGGCGACTTCTGGCTCGACGGCATCCAATGGGTCGACTACGGCTCCGATCCCAATGCCATGTTCTCGGCTTTTGAATCGGGCGAGATCGACACCAACCATGAAACCGCCGCCGATACGGTTTCGCAGACCGACGCCATGGATCTGAGCAATTCGGAGCTTGCCACCGGCTCGACGATCGTCGCGCGCTTCAACGTCGGCAATCCGCCCTATGACGACATCAGGGTGCGGCGCGCCGCCCAGCTCGCCGTCGACAACGCCGCAATCCTGAAGATCGGCATGGACGACCGCGGCAAGCCGGCCGAGAACCACCATGTCGGCCCAATGCACCCCGAATACGCCGACATCGGCCCGGCCGTCCGCAACGTTGACGAAGCCAAGGCGCTGCTTGCCGAGGCCGGCAAGTCCGACCATGAATACGAGCTCATCTCGGTCGATGTCGACTGGCAGAAGAACACCGGCGACGCCATCGCCGCGCAGATGCGCGACGCCGGACTGAAGGTCAAACGCACCGTGCTGCCGGCGGCGACGTTCTGGAACGACTGGAGCAAATATCCTTTCTCCTGCACCGAATGGCTCGGCCGGCCGCTCGGCGTCCAGGTGCTGGCTCTGGCTTATAAGTCCGGCGCCGCCTGGAACGAGAGCGCCTATGCCAATCCGGAGTTCGACGCCTTGCTCGACAAGGCGCTGGCCACGCCCGACGCCGGTGCACGCAAGGAGATCATGGCCAAGATCGAGCAGAATCTGCGCGACGCCGGCATCATCATCCAGCCGTATTGGCGCTCCGTCTACCGCACGTTCCGCAAGGGCGTGCATGGTTGCGAGCAGCACCAGTCGCTGGAGCAGCATTTCGAGAAGGTCTGGCTTGAGGCGTGATCGCGGGTCTTTCCTTCTCCCCTTGTGGGAGAAGGTGGATTGGCGCGTAGCGCCAAGACGGTTGAGGGGTGCTGGCCGGAGTGCTGTCGGTGCCAAGCTGGAACACCCCTCATCCGACCGAGCTTCGCTCGGCCACCTTCTCCCACAGGGGGAGAAGGGAGGGCCGCGCGATGGCAGCGATCGCCACAGCCCCTTTCAGGCTCTCCACAAGGTCACACCCTCTGTGCAGAGGGACTAGCCGGCGACGCCAAGCCTTGAAATCTCCTGCCCGAGGCGCACTGTTTCCCGCACCAGCAGGTCCAGGTCCTCGCGCCGGGTGCGGTGGTTGTTGATCGCCACCCGCAGGCAATGCTGGCCGTGCACCGTCGTGTCCGAAAGGGCCGCGATGCCGTCTTCCTGCAGCCTCAGCATGATCTCGGTGTTGACCGCCTTCTGCCGCTCTCCCGCCAGCCCATCGCCGCGGTAGCGAAAACAGACGATATTGATGTTCGGGGGCGCGATCAGTTCCAGCAGCGGTTCGGCCTCGATAAGCGCGCCGAGCGTGTGACCCTGTGCGATGTTCTGGTCGATCAAGCGGCCGAATTTCTCGATGCCGTGCTCCTTCAGCGCCATCCATACCTTGAGCGCCCTGAAACCGCGTGATGTCTGCAGGCCAAAATCATGCAGCCACTGGCCCGATGCGAGGCCGCGCGGGGTCGATTCCAGATATTCCGGCGTCACCGCGAACGTATGGCGATGAGCCGAGGCGTCCCTGATCAGCACGCAGCCGACCTCGAAGGGAGCGTGCAGCCATTTGTGCGGATCGAGCGCGATGGAGTGGGCGTGCTCGATGCCGGCAACGCGATGGGAATTTTCCGGCGCGATGGCGATCAGCGCGCCGATGCATCCGTCGACATGGAACCAGAGATCCTCTTGCGCCGCCAGTTTTGCCAGTGCCTGCAGATCGTCGATCGCTCCGGTGTTCACCGTGCCTGCCGTGCCGATCACGCAGGCCGGCCGAAAACCCGCCTGGCGGTCCTCGGCGATCGCCGCTCGCAAGGCGTCGATGTCGATCCGCAATCCGGCATCGGTCGGGATGCGTCGCAGCGCCCGGTTGCCGAGACCGAGCGCCTCCATCGCCTTGCGGTGGCAGGAGTGAAGCTGGTCCGAGCCATAGAAACGCAGTTGCTTGTCGATGGCGGCAACGCCATGCTCGCGCACGTCGATGCCTGCCCTGGCGTTGCGCGCCACGGTCAGGCCGATAATGTTGGCCATCGAACCGCCGCTGACCAGCGTGCCGCTGGCCGATTGCGGAAAGCCCATCATCTGCTTGCACCAGTCGACGACCTGGCTGTCCATCAGCGCGGCGGCATGGTTGCCGCCGCCGAGATTGGAGCCCTGGATCGCCGCCAGGAAATCGCCGAGCGCTCCGGTGAAATTGCTCGATCCCATATACCAGGACCAGAAGCGCGGATGGATGTTGCCCATCGGATAGGCCATCACGTTCCGCGCTACCTCGCCATAGACTTCGGCAAGCGGCTGAGGCGACCGCGGCAGGGGTCCCGCGAAGAAGGCTTTCACCTCTTCGGGCATGTCCTGCCACACCGGACGTTCCCGGATATCGCGCAGATAGTCGACGGCATCGTCGACGATCCGGTGCGACAGCGCCTGCACCTCGGCCCAGTCGACAGGATCCAGCGTTTCTTCGGCAACCACATCGCCCGTACCGGCGGGCTTCAGCATGGCGTCCATCCGCGTCGCTCCCGATACGCCGTTACTCGGCCGGGAACTGGCAGCCCGGCGTCGAGCGCGACAGCGCGATCTCCTCCGCGTCCATCTCGGCTTCGATGCCGTCGAACAGCGGCGTCGTCATGTAGCGTTCGCCGGTGTCGGGAAGCATGCACAGGATCACCGAGCCGGGTGCGGCTTTTTCCGCGATCTGGCGTGCCACGGCAAAAGTGGCTCCGCCGGAGATGCCGGTGAAAATCCCTTCCTTTTGCGCCAGCGCCTTGGCCCATTTGATGCCCTCGGGCCCGGGAACAGGCACCACCTCGTCATAAAGGCTGGCGTCGACCGCCTCCTGCAGGACGTTGGGGATGAAATCCGGGGTCCAGCCCTGGATCGGGTGCGGCTCGAACGCCGGATGGCTGGCGGCGGGCGTGCCGTCGGCGCCACGCTCCTGCGCTTTGCCGCTGCCGATGAGCTGGGCGTTGGCGGGCTCGGTCAGCACGATCCGCGTCTCCGGACGCTCGCGGCGCAGCACGCGCCCAACACCGACGACGGTGCCGCCGGTTCCATAGCCGGTGACGAAGCAGTCGAGCCGCGACCCGGCGAAGTCGTTGATGATCTCGCGGGCCGTCGTCGCCTCGTGGATGGCGGCATTGGCCTTGGTCTCGAACTGGCGGGCCAGGAACCAGCCATTGACCTCGGCGAGCTCGACCGCCTTCTTGTACATGCCGAAACCCTTCTGGGCGCGCGGCGTCAGCACCACCTTGGCGCCCAGCATGCGCATCAGCTTGCGGCGCTCGATGGAGAAACTGTCGGCCATCGTCACCACCAGCGGATAGCCCTTCTGCGCGCAAACCATGGCCAGCCCGATGCCGGTGTTGCCGCTGGTCGCCTCGACGACGGTCTGGCCCGGCTTCAGGGCGCCGCTGCGCTCGCCCTCTTCGATGATGTTGAGCGCCAGCCGGTCCTTCACCGACGCCGCCGGATTGAAGAACTCGGCCTTCACATAGATCGTCACATGATCGGGGCCGAGATTGTTGATCCTGATCACCGGCGTATCGCCGACCGTGTCGATAATGCTGTCGAACAGGCGGCCGCGGCCGGCCGTGGTCCTGATTTTCTGTCGATACAACATGTCTGCTCTCCTCTTTTTGTTGTTGTCACGAGCCGGTTACAAACCGGCGCTTGGGCGGCGAGGTTTCGACACCTGGCCGCAGTACGGTTGCTTTGCCGGGCCCGGCAATGTGCGATGCCAGCACCGGCGCGGAAATTCGTTGCCGGATGCACTCTATCGCTTTCGATGGTAGAACAGAGGACAACTGGCCAGCGTGGGAGCAAGCGTGGAAACGCACGTGGAATCCGCTCGATCGAGCCTGGACGGCGCAACGGCCGGGCTGTCCGTGCGGCTACTCGGGCCGCTGACGGTCATCCGCGACGGCGCCACCGTGCCACTGCCGGCATCGCGCAAGCTGCGCGCGCTCTTCGCCTATCTGGCGCTTGCGCCGCATGCCGTCGGCCGCAGCCGTCTTTGCGAGCTGTTTTGGGATGTGCCTAACGATCCGCGCGGCGAGCTTCGCTGGTGCCTCAGCAAGCTCAGGGGCATTCTCGACGAACCGGATCGCCGCAGGATCGAAACGCCTGGCGACACGATCGCCCTTGATCTGAAAGGCGTTTCCGTCGACGCGATCGACATCGCGTCGGCCGCCGCTGGAGGAATCGAGAGGCTCGATCTGCAGCGGCTGCAGGCCCTGTCCGGACTGTTCGTCGGCGATTTCCTCGACGGGCTGGAGATCGATCGCAGCCCGCTTTTCAACGGCTGGCTGATCGCGCAACGCCGCCGGTTCAGCTCGTGGCACGCCACCATCCTGGAACATCTCGTCAGCAAGCTCCCGGCGGATGCCGACGAAACGTTAGCGCATCTGGAAAAGTGGGTGGAACTCGCTCCGTTCGACGGGCGTGCGCATGTGGCTCTTCTGACCAGGCTGGCGCAGCGCGGCCAGATCGCCGCGTGTGAGGAACATCTCGCTTCTGCGGCGCAGCTGTTTGCTTCGGAGGATCTGGATTTCGAGCCCGTTCGTGAGGCATGGCGGACGATTCGCAGCGAACGTCCGGCCGCGACGCTCTGGGCGCGACCGGCACTCGTGCCCGTGGCCCCGCAAGCGTCAATTTTGCTTCCCGATTCCGGTGTTGCTGCATCGTGCAAGGCCTCGCTCGCGGTAATGCCGTTCATCGACGAGCCGGCTGTCGGCGGCCCTCCCGGCGGGCCCTCTCGCGGTGGCCCCTCTCGCGGTGGATTGGCCGCCGGCCTCACCCACGACATCATCACCCGTTTGGCCAAGCTCAGGGATTTCTTCGTCATCGCCCGCGGCTCGGTCTTTGCGCTGGCCGAAAAAAACATTGCGCCGGAAGATGCCGGCCGGCGGCTCAACGTCGACTATGTCGCTACTGGCACGGTGCGCAGCCAGGCAGGCCGCGTCGTGGTCAGCGTCGAACTTGTCGAGGTGCGCACGGCCAGGATCGTCTGGGCCGACACGTTCGAACGCAAGCCCGACGATATCTTTGCCGTCCTCGATGATATCGGCAACAGCATCGTGTCGTCGATCTCGGCCGAGATCGAGCTGGTCGAGCGCAATCGCGCCATGCTGAAAGCCCCCAACTCACTGAATGCCTGGGAGGCTTACCATCGCGGTCTCTGGCACATGTATCGCTTCACCCGCACGGAAAACGAGCAGGCCCGGCATTTCTTCGGCATGGCCCTGAAGCTCGATCCGACCTTCGCCCGCGCCTATGCCGGCCTGTCCTTCACCCATTGGCAAAACGCCTTTCAGCGCTGGGGAGACCGCGACCAGGAAAGCGCGCGCGCCTTCGAGGCGGCCGGCCAAAGTCTTTTGGTCGACGACCACAATCCGGCC
This sequence comes from Mesorhizobium sp., assembly GCA_004020315.1. GTDB lineage: Bacteria > Pseudomonadota > Alphaproteobacteria > Rhizobiales > Rhizobiaceae > Mesorhizobium. Next base: position 44,501 of record SAQG01000027.1, on the reverse strand, counting down.
GCGCACTGGGCCATGGGCCGGGCGCTGTGGTTGCGCGGCGAGCAGGACGGCTCCCTCATCGAGCTGCAACGGGCCGTGGATCTCAGCCCGAATTTCGCGCTCGGCCACTACGCGCTTTCGTTTGTGCACTCGCAGTCGGGTGATCCGAACGCCGCGATCGGTTCATCCGATCACTCGCGGCATCTGAGCCCGTTCGATCCGCTGCTGTTCGGCATGCTCGGCGCCAGGGCAATGGCGCATGTCCGGCTCGGCCAGTTCGACGAGGCCGCCGAATGGGCGCTGAAGGCCGCTGCCCGCCCCAATGCCCATGCCATCATCCTGGCGATCGCCGCCCACTGCCTTGCGCTGGCGGGGCGGATCGACGAGGCCCGCACTTTCGCGGCCGCCATCCGCAAGACGCTGCCGAACTACTGTGCCGATGATTTCATCGCCACCTTCCGGTTCGAGCCCGACGCCGCAGCCCTGTTCCGGCAAGGCGCCAAACGCATCGGACTGGGATGATCCAACCCAAGCTCGGCCTGAGAGTGCTTCAACCGGTCAAAACCGAGATCCTCGCCGGCCGACAACCGAACAAAACGCCGGCGATCGGCCAGGAAAATCGGCCAGGACAGCCGCGTTGGTCGCGGCTATATGCCGAGCATCGTCTTGGCTTGGTTGAGTGCAGCCTCTGACCCTGCATGATCGCCGGCGGCGTGCAATTTCTCGCCTTGGGCGCGCAGTTCTTTGACCTTGCTCTTATCGGCCTCGGACAGCGTCGCGGTTGGCAATGCCGCGTCGATTGCGGCCATGGTGGTCGGGCATGAATTTGCAAAGGCTGTCGCGGGAACGACCGCCAGGAAAGCTGCAAGTGAAATTGATCGTAACATGGACGTTTCTCCCTCGCCGGAACACGCCACGTCGACGACCGGCGTAGGAATGGTACAGCCAATGCCCGGACGTGCCAATCACGATGATGGCGCTGGGCGTTCGTTCGCTCAACCAGAGGTGCGCCGGGTGCGGTCGGCCGGACTTTTCTCGGAGGCTCTGAACCTCCACCACGGCTGGTCGCCACCTCCGCCACCAGCTTCGCGGCAATCGTCAGATCGCCGCAAAATCCCTCGACCAGAGCGGATCAGATGGGCTGAACGGATATGACATTGGTCTCACTGCACATTTTGCCGACATCCGCGCTTACAACGAGCTATCTCTTGCTGTGCCGACAAGCGGACTACTGTGCGGCGTCGCGGGGAGGGTTAGAATGCCAATACCAGACTATCAGGGGCTTATGCTGGCCGTGCTGCGGCACGGCGCGGCCGGTGAAACCGGGGTCATGCAGGTTGAGGAAAAGATTGCCGACGAATTGGGTTTGAGCGCGGAAGAGCGCGAACAGCTTCTACCGAGCGGCAAGCAGCGCATTTTGCACAACCGGATTCACTGGGCAAAGTTTTATCTTCAAAAGGCTGGCTTGCTCGAAGCACCAAAGCGCGGCCGGTTTGTCGTCAGCGCCGTGGGTCTCGATTTGTTGAAGACAAACCCGCCGTCGGTCAACCTAGATACGCTGAGGCGATACCCATCTTTGTTAGATTCTATGAGGGCGCCACGCTAAAGCAGCCCGGTGGCGAGGCTCTACCATCGACTATCGCACCTGTTGCTGCCAGTTCCGCGACGCCTGAAGAGCTAATCGATGCCGCCTATGCCTCCCACAAGAACGCTCTAAGGGCAGAACTCCTTGAACGTGTTCTCGCCAACACTCCTGGCTTCTTCGAACAGGTTATCGTGAGTTTGTTGGTCGCTATGGGCTATGGCGGCAGCCATAAGGACGCTGCAAAGCAACTTGGAAGGACAGGAGACGGAGGCGTCGACGGTGTAATCAACGAGGACCGGCTAGGTCTCGACAGGGTTTATGTGCAGGCGAAGCGATATCGTCCAGACATCGTGGTTGGTCGTCCCGATGTGCAAGGATTTATTGGCAGCCTCGTTGGGCTTGGCGCGACAAAGGGAGTATTTGTAACCACATCTGGTTTCAGTCGGCAGGCAACTGATTTTGTAAGACACCTTCCTCAGCGAGTCATCCTTGTTGATGGTCCAACGCTGGCTGACTTGATGATAGAACACCAGGTCGGCATACGGATTAGCCAGACGATAGAGTTCAAGCGGCTCGATGAGGACTTTTTCACGGAAGAGCAATGACTCTTAGGCCGCTCTGGATGGCAACCGTGCTATGTGGTGCGAAATTGCTCGCGAGCGATGCCAATTGGCCAAGAAAAAAGCCCGGCAAAACCGGCTTTTTTCTTGAGGTTTCTGAACCTTATTAAAAGTTCGAAACGAGAATTTGGTGCCCAGAAGAGGACTCGAACCTCCACGCCTTGCGGCACACGGACCTGAACCGTGCGCGTCTACCAATTCCGCCATCTGGGCTGGTGCGGGCTCTTTAGGCGGGCAAAGGGTGGGTGTCAACGCGCTTTTTTAGAGCATGAACCCGAACCGAAGGTCCGCGTCAGCGAAAACCGGGAACCGGTTTTTGCTTTCGCTGACCTGCGGTTCGGAAAAGATCATGCTCAATCGAGAAACACGTCCCCGCTCGCCGGCTAGTGTGGTTTTGAATCTGCGCATGATCCTTTCCGAACCTGCGGTTCGGGGTCATGCGCCCTCCAGCACTTCCTTGGATGCCACCGTCGAATCGGCGTTGAGCCTGTAGATGACCGGCACGCCGGTGCCGAGCTCCAGTCTGACGATCTCCTCGCCCGACTTGCCGTCCAGCGCCATGATCAGCGCGCGCAGCGAATTGCCGTGCGCCGCCACCAGGACGGTGCCGCCGCGCAGCACATGCGGCTGCAGGTCGTGCAGATAATAGGGCCAGACGCGCGCGCCGGTGTCCTTCAGGCTTTCGCCGCCGGGCGGCGGCACGTCGTAGGAGCGGCGCCAGACATGCACCTGTTCCTCGCCCCATTTCTTGCGCGCATCGTCCTTGTTGAGGCCGGAGAGGTCGCCATAGTCACGCTCGTTCAGCGCCTGGTCGCGGATGGTCTCGAGATCGCTCTGGCCGACCGCGTCGAGAATGTGCTGGCAGGTCTTCTGCGCCCTGATCAGCGACGACGTGAAGGCGATGTCGAATTTCATGCCGCGCGCCTTCAGCTTTTGGCCCGCCTCCTTGGCCTCGGCGTGGCCCAGTTCGGTCAGGTCGACGTCGCGCCAGCCGGTGAAAAGGTTCTTCAGGTTCCATTCGCTCTGGCCATGGCGCACGAGCACGAGAGTTCCCGACATTTTTGCTCCTTCAGTTTGTGGATCAGATCGTCTCAGGCGAGTCCGAGCACGTCGCGCATCGAATACAGTCCCGGCTTCCTGCCGCGCGCCCAAAGTGCTGCCTTGACCGCGCCGCGGGCGAAGATCGCCCGGTCCTCGGCGTGATGGGCGAGCGTGATGCGCTCGCCGGTGCCGGCCAGCACCACGGAGTGGTCGCCGACCACCGAGCCGCCGCGCAGCGTGGCGAAGCCGATCGAGCCGGTCTTTCGCACGCCGGTGTGGCCGTCGCGCGACCGCACGCTGTTCTCGTCAAGATCGATGCCGCGCCCAGTGGCGGCGGCTTCGCCGAGCAGCAGCGCCGTGCCCGACGGTGCATCCACCTTGTGCCGGTGATGCATTTCCAGGATCTCGATGTCGAAATCGTCGGCGTCGAGCGCGCGCGCCGCCTGCTCCACCAGTACCGCCAGCAGATTGACGCCGAGGCTCATATTGCCTGACTTGACGACCGTCGCGTGACGCGCCGCCGCGGCGATCTTGGCATTGTCGTCCGCCGAGCAGCCGGTGGTGCCGATGACATGGACGATGCGCGCCTGCGCGGAATAGCCGGCGAATTCGACGGTCGCCGCCGGGCTTGTGAAATCGAGCACGCCGTCGGCCCTGGCGAAGGCCGGCAGCGGATCATCGCCGACCGCAACGTCGATATTGCCGATGCCGGCCAGCTCGCCGGCATCCTTGCCGAGATGGGGCGAGCCGGGCCGCTCGATCGCGCCGGCGACGCGGGCACCCGGTATCGTGTGGATGGCGCGGATCAGCGCCTGGCCCATGCGTCCGGCCGCGCCGACCACCACCAGGCCCATTTCATTGACGGGGGGGTTGTTTGTGGGTGTACCGCTCATAAAGTTCTCCCGATCGCCTTTTTCGCCCGGCGCACCGGAGTTTGGATTGGCTTGCCGTCGTCGACAAGTCCCAGCCCCTTGTTGCCCTGCACCCGGTGGAACCGGGCATAAACGCTGTGCGGGTTGGCCATCAGCGAGGCATGCGTGCCTTGCTCGACCAATCGGCCCTGTTCCAGCACGATGATGTGGTCGGCATTGACCACCGTCGACAGCCGGTGCGCGATGACGATGGTCGTGCACCCTTGCATCACCTTGGTCAGCGCCTGCTGTACGCGCGCTTCGGCCTCGTTGTCGAGCGCCGAGGTCGCCTCGTCGAGCAGCAGGATCGGCGCCTGTCGTACGATGGCGCGGGCGATCGACAGGCGCTGGCGCTGGCCGCCCGACAGCGTCAGGCCGCCTTCACCGACAGGGGTGTCATAGCCTTGCGGCTGCTGGCGGATGAAGCCATCGGCCTCGGCCTGTTGCGCGGCCAGTTCGATTTCGGTGTCGCTGGCGCTCAGCCGCCCGTAGCGGATGTTGTCGCGAATGGTGCCTTCGAACAGATAGGGCTGCTGCGAGACATAGGCGATGGAGCGGCGCAGCGACTGCTTGGTCATCTCTAAAATGTCCTGGCCGTCGACCTCGATGCTGCCCGCCTCGACATCATAGAAACGCTGCAGCAGCGCCACCAGCGTCGACTTGCCGGCGCCCGAGGCGCCGACTATGGCCGTCATCTTGCCAGCGGCGGCAACGAAGCTGAGATCCTGCAGCACCGGTGCGTCGGCGACATAACCGAACGACACATTGTTGAAGCGCACCTCGCCCCTGGTGATCTTCGCTTCGGCCGCCCCGGGTGCGTCGCCTTGCTGCGGCTCGAGATCGAGCAGCTCGTAGATCATGCGCGCATTGACCAGCGCCCGTTCCATGCCGACCTGCATGCGCGCCAGCCGCCGGGCCGGGTCGTAGGCGAGCAGCAATGCGGTGATGAAGGCAAAGACGGCGCCCGGCGGCTGGCCGCCGACGGCTGCCCGGTAGCCGGAATAGGCGATGACGCCGGCAACGGCGAAGCCGGCCAGCATTTCGGAGATCGGCGTCAGCCGCTCCGACACGCGGGCGATGCGGTTGGCCCGCTGCTCGGCACTGTCGACAAGACCGCTGATGCGGCGCGACAGCTCGTCCTCCAGCGTAAAGGCCTTGACGATGGCGATGCCTTGCGTTGCTTCCTGCACGGCGCCGATCAGCCGCGAGTTGATCTGCACCGCTTCGCGCGTGGCGCGCCTTATTCTGCGGGTCAGGTAGATCACCGTGTAGATCAGCGGCGGCCCGATCAGCAGCGACATCAGGGACAGCAGCGGATCCTGCCAGATCATGACGCCGATCAACGCGATCAGCGATACGGCGTCGCGTGCCACTGAGGTCAGCGTCATGGAGAGCAGGTCGCGGATGCCGTTGACGTTCTCGTTGATCTGGGCGGCCAGCCGGCCCGAGCGCGTGTCGTTGAAGAACCCGATGCCGAGCTTCATCAGATGAGCGAAGATGCGGCGCTGGTAGCGGGCCACCAGATTGTTGCCGATCCTGGCCAGCGTTACCGCCTGGCCGTAGGTGGCCAGCCCGCGCAGCATAAAGGCGCTCAGGATCGATATGCAGATCAGCGCGATGAGATCGCCGCGCTGCTCGTAGAAGATCTGGTCGACGACATCCTTCATGATCCAGGCGGTGAAGGCGGTCGTGGCTGCAACCGTCACCAGGCACAGAACGGCCAGAACATAATACCAGCGATAGTCGTGGTTGTTCTCGGCGATGATGCGGCGGATCACCGCCACGATCTCGCCGGGCCGGGCTTTGGCTTGGTGGTTTGGCGACTGGTTCAAGTCGGGGGTCGTTCCAGTGATGTCGGTTCGGCTTCGCGGCCGGACCAATTCGGCAATCCTCTTAGCGCCCCGGTGGCGGCTTGCCTATGGCCGAGGCCGGCAAAACTTCCCGGGGGCCTAGGCCTGCCAGCGCCGCCCTGCCGTCTGCACGCCGAACAGCGACGGGTTTCTGGCATAGGCCGCGAGCCCGGAAAGCGCTGCCAGCGGATGGGTAATCACATAGACCGGCATGGTACGCATCAGCTCGCTGTGCGGCGCCTTATCCTCGAAGGCGGCGCGGAAATTGCCGGTTTTCAGCGCCGGCAGGATTTTCTGCGCGATGCCGCCGGTCAGGAAGACGCCGCCGCGGCTCATGAACACCAGCGCAAGGTCGCCGGCGGTGCGCCCGAGGCAAGTGACGAACATCGACACCGCTTCCTCGGCCACCGGATCTGACTTCGCCAGCGCCGCGGCGGTGACCTCGGCCGGCGTGGTGAAGGGCGTCGGCTTGCCGTCCGCCTTGGCCACCGCCCGATACGCATTGACCAGGCCACGTCCGGACAGGATCTGTTCGCCGGAGATTCTGCCGTCGAGCTTCTCGATATGCGGAAAGACCTGGAAATCGCGCGGCGTGCGCGGCCCGATATCCATGTGTCCCCCTTCGCCGGGCACCGGTATCCAGTGGTTCAGCGCATGGACCAGGCCGGCGACGCCAAGCCCGGTTCCGGGACCGAGCACCACCCGTCCCGCATTGGGCTCCGGCGCATCGCCGCCGATCTTTTCCATATGCTCTTCACCGAGCGCCACGACGGCCAGCGCCTGTGCCTCGAAATCATTGAGCACCACGACGTCGCTGAGGCCGAGGCTGGCAAACATGTTTCTCGGCTTGACGATCCATGGGCAGTTGGTGAGCGGGATCTCGTCGCTGTCGACTGGGCCGGCCACCGCCAGCACGGCGGAGTTGGGCCGGACCGACGAGCGGTCGAGCACCGCCGCCTGGATCGCCTCGTCGATCGTGTTGAAATTGGCGGTCTGGACGATCTGCGGTTCGGTTGGTTCCGAGTTCGCGTCGAGCACGATCGAAAAGCGTGCATTGGTGCCGCCGATGTCGCCGATCAGGACCGGAAACTGCAGCGCTGTGTCGTCGTCGCCTGGCATGCTCTCGTCCGTCCCGGTTCCCAGTGGCGTTCCGCCGTTCCTTCGTTGACTAGCGCATGACCCGGGAAAGGGAAATCGGTTTTCGAAATGCGGCGCCCAGGATTCAGAGCAAGATGTGGTGAGATTTGGCCTAAACGGGCGCGGACAACCCGGATCGTTGCACCCTTCGACCACTGTAACGGCATGGATCCCAGGGCGGAGCAAGGAGCGAAGCGACGCGGCGCAGACCCTGGGATCCATGCCGTGACGTGAGAGCGCCGCTGCGTTGAGAGCACCCTCGACCGCCTTTCCCTAATATCGCCTCAGTTCCCCGGCCGCGGCCGGGGCAGCGGAATGCCGATCTCGGGCGTTGCCGCGAAGGCGTTGACCGAGGCCGGGAGCGCTGCCGCGCCGCTGGCGGATGCCCGCGCCGGCGCCGGGGCCTTCGTGAGAACGGGTGCAGTCGCGACCGGCACGCCCTCGCCATAATAGGTGACCGCCTCCGCCGAAGCCGGATCTGGCCCGTCGAGCACTGCCTGGCATTCCGCAGGCAGGCTCGCCATCGTCATCAGGTCGCGTGCTTTCGGCCTGTCCGGGTTCTTGTTGGGGCGCCATGGCTCCTCGGTGAACCACCAGGCCAGCGACTGGTCGCAGCCGTCGCCTGGCGCAGTGTTTTCCTGTGCTTTGCATTTGGGCGAGCCGGGCTGGCAGCCGATGCGGATGTGGAAGTGATAGTCGTGGCCCCAGAACGGCCTGACCTTGCGCAGCCATGCGCGCTCGCCTTTCACCGTGTCGCAGAGCTTCTTCTTGATGCCGGGATTGACCAGGATTCGCTCGACTTCCGCATAGCTTGCCGCGCGCTTCAGGAGCCGCGTATGCGCCGGTACCCAGAGCTCATCCTTCACCAGGTGAGTCTTTTCGTCGACAAGCAAGGTGGCGCTCATGTTTTCGCGCTGCTCGATCGAAAGCTTGCGGTCGGGCATTGGCGTCAGCCAGATGTCGGCGTCGAGGCCAATCTGGTGCGAGGCATGGCCGGTCAGCATCGGGCCGCCGCGCGGCTGCGAAATGTCGCCGACCAGCAGGCCGGGCCAGCCATCGGCCGCGGCGTCGCGCGACAGCCTCTCGATCAGCGCGATCATCGTCGGATGGCCCCAGCGGCGGTTGCGCGAAGGCCGCATCACCTCCCATTTCGGACCGTTCAGGGGAATGGCGACGCCGCCGGCAAAGCAGCCCTTGGAATAAAAACCGATCGACTGCGGCGCAGCCACGGCCGGCAGCTTTTTGGCACCGAACAGGTTTTTTGCCAGTTCCTCGGCCGCTGCAGGTTGCGCTGCAAGCCCCGCTATGGCGAGAACGGCGAGTGCTGCCGTCAGCAGCAGCGTTCTGCCGGGTAATGATCGCGTCAACGTTTTCATGAGGCAGAACCCCCCTGCGAATTAAGTCGAATCATATCACGCCCGGCGCGACGTTTCGATCACGACCGCTTCATCGGGCTGCGCGCTTCGCCGTCGCGCCAGTTGCCGTCAGTCCACATACGATCGAAGGCCGGCCGGTAGTCGGGAAAGCGGAAGCGATAGCCGGCCGCCTTGATCGCAGTGTTGGCGACACGCTTGTTCTCGCCATAGAAGGACCGCGCCATGGGCGAAAGTTGGGCGGTCTCAAACGGAATTTCCGGCGGCGGCTCGATACCCATCAGCCCTGCGGCATAGGTGACGACGTCCTGCGGCGGCGCCGGCAGGTCGTCGGTGACGTTGAAGATGCCGCCGCGATTGTCCTGGAGCAGATGCCAGAGCACCCCCGCAATGTCATCGCAATGGATGCGGTTGAACACCTGGCCGGGCTTGATCAGCCGCCGCGCGGTGCCGTTTTCCAGATTGACCAAGGCGTTGCGGCCCGACCCGTAAATGCCGGAAAGCCGCAGGATCGCCACCGGCCGGGCGATGTCCCGACCCAGCTTCAGCCAGTCCCGCTCGGCGGCGACACGCATCATCGAGCGCTTCGACACCGGCCGGCATTCGGCGGTCTCGTCCACCCAGCCGCCGCCATGGTCGCCATAGACGCCGACGGTGGAGAGATAGGCGATCCATTCGAGCGCCGGCATCTTCGCCGCGATTGTCTCGCGCGCTGCATTCAGCACAGGGTCGCCGGCCTCGTCCGGCGCCACCGAGATGATGAGATGGGTTGTTTTCTCGAGTGCGTCGCCGATTTCGGGTGTCAGCGTGCCATCGAAAAGCAGCGGCTGGATTCCGGCTTGCCGCAGCGCTTCGAATTTCTCCGCTGCGCGTGTCGTCCCACAGATCGTGCCGGCATCCTTGTTGGCGCGGGCAAATGCCTTGCCCGAATAGCCGGCGCCAAAAATGAAGATCTGCTTTTCGCTCATGCATGCGCCTCGATTTGATTTGCCAGCGCCATTCGCCATTCGCGTTGCACGGCCTCGTCGCATTCTGCTTTCACCGCAGCGGTGGCCAATTTCGCAAATTCCGAAGCCGGCACAAGCCGTGACAGCGCCCATACCGCCGCGCCGCGCACCAGGGGCGAGGCGTCATCAAGCAGGACACGCACGGCGTTGCCGAGCGAGGGTTCGCTGGAATTGCCGGCGGCGATCAGCACATTGCGGACAAAGCGGTCGCGACCGATGCGCTTGATCGGCGAACCGCTAAAGAACGACCGGAAGGCCGCGTCGTCGAGCGCCAAGAGATCGGCGAGCGGCGGCTCGCGCAAATCGTCGCGAGCGGCAAGTTTCACCTCGGACGCCGCCCGGGCGAACTTGTTCCACGGGCAGGCGGCGAGGCAGTCGTCGCAGCCATAGATGCGGTTGCCGATCTTTTCCCGGAACTCGTGCGGGATCGGCCCCTTGTTCTCGATGGTGAGGTAGGAGATGCAGCGTCGCGCATCGAGCCGGTAGGGAGCCGGAAAGGCGTCGGTCGGGCAAACGTCGAGACAGGCGCGGCAGGAGCCGCAATGGTCGTCCTCGGGCGTGTCGGGTGCAAGCTCGGCCGTCGTGAAGATGGTGCCGAGGAACAGCCAGGAGCCGTGCTCGCGGCTGACCAGATTGGTGTGCTTGCCTTGCCAGCCGAGGCCGGCGGCTTCAGCCAGCGGCTTTTCCATCACCGGAGCGGTATCGACGAACACTTTCACGTCGCCGCCGGCACGCGCCACGATCTTGCCGGCGATCTCTTTCAGCCGGCCTTTCATCACGTCGTGGTAATCGCGATTCTGCGCATAGACGGAGATCGCGCCGCGGTCGCGCTTTGACAGCACCGCGCGCGGGTCGTGGCCGGGACCGTAGTTCATGGCCAGCACGATGATCGAGCGAACCTCAGGCCAAAGTGCCGTCGGCTGGCCGCGGCGCTCGAGCGTCTCGGCGATCCAGCCCATCGAGCCGTGGAAGCCGTCGGCGACGAATTCGGCCAGCCGCGCGGGCGCCCGCGGGATGGCATCGGGCGTTGTGACGGCAACGGCATCGAAGCCGGCGCGCCGTGCCTCGCGGTCGATCAGCGCGCGCAGGTTTTCGGTCTTAGAAATCGAGGTCCGCATAATGTGACACCGGCGACAGGCCGCGCACCCGGTCGGACAAAAGCGGCCGGAACGATGGCCGTGATTTCACCCGTGCATACCATTCGCGCGCGGCAGCGTGTTCGCGCCAGTCGATCTCGCCGAGATAGTCGAGCACGGACAGTGCAGCCGCAGCCGCGAGGTCGGCATAGGTAACCTTGTTGCCCGCCAGCCAATGGCGGGTGCCGGCCAGCCAGTTGGTGTATTTCATGTGCTGGCGGATATTGGCGCGCGCGGCACGGATCGCCGCCGAATCGGGCGAACCGCCGCCCGCCGTTTCCGGCATGATTGGCTTCAGCACGCGCTCGCGCACCAGGTGCCGGGTCACCTCGCTATCGGCCTTGTTGAGATACCAGTCGGTCAGGCGGCGGATTTCGGCGCGCTCCATCGGGTCCTCTGCGAACAGCCGCTTGTCGCGCTTGAGCACGCCGCGCGTCTCGTCGAGATATTCGCCGATGACCATGGCGCCGACGATCGGCACGTCGCCCTCGGCGAGCAGGATCGGCAGTGTGCCGGCCGGATTCAACGCCAAAAATTCCTTGCGCCGCATCCACGGCTTTTCCTCGATCAACGCCAGCTCCTCGCCATACTCGCCGAAAGCGAGGCGAACGAAGCGGCAGGCGGCGAACATCGGGTGGTGGAAAAGCGTCAGCATGGTCCCGCGATAATAGAGCGCACTGGCAAATCGCCGGCTGCGCCGGTAAGTCTTGGCCGCCCCGATTCAGGTGGCCGTCAGGGTGCTGCGACCTATAGGAGGAGTTCCGTGCCATGACAAGCAAGCCGTTCTTCAAAGCCCCACTCGAACGCCGAGGTTTCCATGGAAAACCAGACCATCGTCGAAGCGCTGCTGCTCGGCATGATCGAGGGCATGACCGAGTTCATTCCGGTCTCGTCGACCGGCCATATCCTGCTTGCCGGCCATTTTCTCGGCTTCCATTCGACCGGCAAGGCCTTCGAGATCCTGATCCAGCTCGGCGCCATACTGGCGATCCTCAGCGTCTATTTCCATCGTCTGTGGCAGATGCTGGTCGATCTGCCGCGTGATCGGGTGACGCGGCATTTCGTCCTCGGCATCCTCGTCGCCTTCCTGCCGGCGGCCGTTGTCGGCGCGCTGGCGCATGGCTTCATCAAGACGGTGCTGTTTGAATCGCCGAGGCTGATCTGCATCATGCTGATCATCGGCGGCGTGGTCCTGCTGTGGGTGGATCGGTTCAAGCCGAAGCCGCTCTACCATGACGTCGAGCGGTTCCCGCTCAGGCTCTATCTGCAGATCGGACTGTTCCAGTGCCTTTCGCTGATCCCCGGCACGTCGCGCTCCGGCTCGACGATCGTCGGCGCGCTGCTTCTGGGCGTCGACAAACGGGCGGCTGCGGAATTCTCCTTCTTCCTCGCCATGCCGACGATGGTCGGCGCCTTCGCCTTCGACCTTTTCAAGAACCGCAATGTGCTGACCAGCGCCGATCTGCCCATCATCGCCGCCGGTTTCATCGCCGCCTTCGTCGCGGCGCTTATCGTCGTGCGCTTCCTGCTCAACTACGTCTCGCGCCACGGCTATGCGCTGTTCGGCTGGTGGCGTCTGGTCATCGGCACCGCCGGCCTGGCGGCGCTGTTCGTCTGGGGGTGAGGCGGCGCAGTTGTTTTGTCGCCCAGAGTTCTGTTTGTTGGCTAGCGATGGCGGCTGATGGTGGGAGACGGCCAGCGTAGACCTGCCCGTCCATCCTAAGCCGTCCTAGCAGGGTCGTCCTTGCCGCTTGAGTGCATGCCGTAGCCAAAATCGACTGCGTTCACCACTCTTCACAACTTCTTCACGCCGATTTCATGACTTCGAACGACCCCTCGCGTTCTCTCTGACACGCCGTCCCCCACACGCTTGGGACGTCGAACTGAGGAGATAAAAGATGATCAATCGCGTCCTGGGAATTCTCGCGATCGGCGCGGCGACCACCGCGTCCGCTGGTGACAGTCTGAACCGCCACATTCTCGAACGGGCAGCAAGCTGCTGGCCTACACAGACGGCGATGCGCGGAATCAGCTTCAGCGCAGATGCCCGCGTCAGCTTCACGCCCGAGGGGCACGTCAGTGCCATCGAAATCGTCGAGGTTGCGCCACAGACCGAGACGTTCAAGGCCTTGGCCAAGGATTTCGCGGATGCATTGAAGCGCTGTGGTCCGTACGTCACCGAAGGCATGAGCGAAATGGACATCAATCTCTCCTGGCCGCTGTAGGCGCAGCGAAGGTGCTGCTACTTCGTCACCGAGAACTCGTAAAGCTTGGAGCGAAACAGCAGTGTGTATTCGTTCGTGGCTCCAGATGTGCCGCTCAGGTTGCGGAACACAGCGCCACAGGCTGTGAGCAGACGCGGATAGGCGCTGCACAGGCTGTCGCCCTGCACCCACATGCGACCGGTTACGACCTCCTCGCCAACAGTTTTGGTAACGGTGCCGTCTGTCCCAATCCGAGCGTGATAGGCTGAGACTTCGGGCAGAGCCTGGCGTCCCGTCAGCTCGTGTCCGAATACGAGCTTCCCGATTTCCGCGCCGTTCATTCGTTCAGCGGCTCCCGGTTCCATTCCGGCGGGAAGCTCGGAAACTCCCGCCTTCCTCAAGCCGTCGAGCAGGCGAGCGATGTCCTCCGGTCGTTTGTAGACGAAGAACTGCTGCGCGATCAGCAAGTTCGGCTGACCCTCCTGCCTTTCCGACAGCACGCTTCGGAGCTGCTCCAGGGCCGAGGCCGCTTCCGGCAGGCGATCGAGGTGTGCAAGGGCCGCGACAAGAACATGCAGGCCGTAGAACTTCGTCCAGGGATTGGGCGAGCGGACATCGACCTGCTTGAGCTGCGCGACCGCCTCCTCGTAGCGGCCTTGCCCGAACGCCGCCAGGCCGGCCTGGTAGCGTCGCCACTCCGTCCACCCGGGATCGACGCGCAGGGCCGCGTCGAGAAAGGTCCGCCCCTCGGCCGGCCTGCCGTTGAAGTTGAGGGCCTGGCTCAGCCCTTCGTAGGTCCAGGAATCGCTCGGGTCGAGCGCAATGGCCTTTTGCAGGGCAGCCACCGCCTCGTCGGACCTATGCTCCCGGACCAGAAGTTCGGAAATCAGTTGATAGTAACCCGGAGACGGGTTGCCGGCAGCGATGGCCAGGCTGCCGTAGAGCTCGTCGTCGATTTCGGTCCAGCTGAGCCCGAGAGCCTGCCTCCTCGCGTCGTCGGCATCCCAGTGGAGCCATGCCAATTCCGCGGCCGCCGCGCCGAAATCGGCGTCCAGCGCCAAGGCCTGACGCAGGTAGCCCGATGCTTCCACCGTGCCCGATGGCGTATCCGTTCGTCGCGCCTCGATGGCGCGCCGAAACGCCTGGTAGGCTTCCGGATCGTCAGTATCGCCGGACACGGCGAGATTTGCTTTTCCCGGGACGAGCTTTAGCTGCAGCGCGGCGACAATCTGACCGGTCACCTGATCCTGGAGCTTGAACACGTCGGTGAATGGCCCTTCGAACCGCTCGGCCCAGATCTGGCCAACCGTGGAGGCATCGACCAAGTGCGCATTGATGCGCACTTCATCGCCGAAACGTCGAACGGAGCCCTCCAGCAGATAGCGGACGCCGAGCTCTTTCGCGATCTTCGCTGGCGGCAGATCGCTGTTGCGATATGCACGCGCGGCATTGCGCGAGACGACGAACAGGCCGGGAACGCGCGCCAGCTCTGTCGTCAGATCGTCAGCGAAACCGTTGGCAAGATAGGCCTGCTCCTCGGCTTCGCTGAGATTTGCGAACGGCAGAACCGCGATCGAGAGGGAGGTCGGCACTTCCGTATCAAGTGTGGGCCTCCAGAAGAACGCCGCGACTGCGGCAACGATCGCCAGGGCAGCGGTTACAAATATCAGGCCGCGCCTGCCTTTAAACCCACCCGGGTCAGGAGAGGCAGTGCCGTAAATCCGCGGGTAGCGATCGTGAGGTGTGCCGGGCGTTTCGGTTTCGGGAACAAAGCGATATCCCCGTCGCGCGACTGTCTTGAGCAGGATCTGCTTCTCGTCGCCGATGGCCTTCCTGATTTCGCTGATGCACTGGGAAAGGCTGTTTTCCGTCACGGCAATGCCGGGCCAGACGGTGTCCAGGAGCTCGTCCTTGGTCACAACACGGTTGGCGTTGGCGATCAGATGCTTCAGAACTGCGAGCGACTGAGGCCTCAGCGGGACATCTTCACCATCCTTGCCGTGCAGGAGACCGGCGTCGAAGTCGAACTCGACACCGTTTAGAACAAGGCTCGGCGGATTGACCAGGGTCAAAGCTGCTCTCGATCATCACGCTGATCGTTCGGGCGGCCTGTTGCTCGGCAAGCCGCCTTGAACTTGAGAATCGGCGCCTGCCGCCGAAAGTCAACCAGCGTTTGACGGTAGGCATCGTCTCCCTCGTGACGCGATCGCAAAAGTCCGGAAATGGCGCGACCGCGCCGGCCGGCGCATCGGCTTGGATATGCCGCGATGGAGCGTTCTACGTGGAGTAGTCAGTGCGCTGCGGCCGGGATGCCATATAGGATTGCCCAGCTGAAGCGCCGATCAATTAGGCCTGGGCCTAGTTCCGCCCGAAAAAAACATTCTCGACATGCACCGGCCAGCGCCACGGCAGCACCGCGACCATGTCGAAGCGCACCGATAATTTTCCATAATCGGACTGGCGCGACAGCCAGAGGTCGGCGGCGCTTTCGATGCGGCGCTCCGATTCGTAGGCGATCGCCTCCATCGCTTCCATCAGCGTGCGGCGCGCCTTCACCTCGACGATCAGCACCAGGTCGCCGCGCCGCGCGATCAAGTCGATCTCGCCGAACCGCGTGCGGTGGCGGCGGGCCAGAATCCGGTAGCCCTTCACCATCAGTGCCGCGGCCGCCAGCCACTCGCTGCGGTGGCCGCGCCGATAGGCCCGTTGGCGGCTGGCGACCGGGCGTTCAGCCATCGCCGTCTTTCCTGAAATCGCCCTCTTTTCCAGTATCTTTGAGTTCGAGCAGCCGCCGGTAAAGCGCCTGTTTCTGGCCGCCGGTCATCTTGGCGGCTTCCGCCGCCGCCTTGGAGGCCGGCATCTCGGCGGCAAGCGAAAGCAGAAGCCGGTCGATGTCGGCCGGCTCGTCGGCTATTGCTTCCGATGGGCCGACGCAGATGACGATCTCGCCCTTCGGCGTGTCGGCCGCCGCGTAATGATCGGCGAGCGACTGCACGGTGCCGGTCCGCATTTCCTCGAAGGTCTTGGTCAGCTCGCGGCCGATCGCGGCCTTGCGGGCGCCGCCTAGCGCCTCGACCATGGCGCCAAGCGTCTCGGCCAGCCGGCGCGGCGATTCGAAGAAGATCAGCGTCGCCGGCACGGCTTTCAGCGCCTCCAGCCGCGCCAGCCGCTGTCCGGTCTTCACCGGCAGGAAGCCGGCGAACAGAAAGGCATCGGAGGGCAGGCCGGACGCCGTCAGCGCGGCAAGCGGCGCCGACGGGCCGGGGATCGGCACGACGCGAATGCCTTGGTCGAGGGCTTCGCCGACCAGCCGATAGCCCGGATCGGAGATCAGCGGCGTGCCGGCGTCCGAGATCAGCGCCACGCTCTGCCCGGCCAGCAAGGCTGCGATCAGCTTCGGGCCGGCCTCGCCGGCATTGTGCTCGTGATAGGCAGTGGTGCGTCGGCGGATGCCGTAGCGGTCGAGCAGCACGCGACTGACACGCGTGTCCTCGCAGGCGACGATATCGGCGGCGGCGAGCGTTTCAAGCGCGCGTAATGTGATGTCGCCGAGATTGCCGATCGGCGTCGCTACCAGATAGAGCGCCGGCTCGAGCGGCCGGGCTGAGATTTCGGTCTGGCCGATCACGTAGCTGCGTTTTGCCAACTCGCCGGTCACCGGTGTCCCCCGTCAGGCTCTGACACTTGAATGCATTCGGCCCTGTTTGGCACGGCTCACGCCTGGTTGCAAAACCGGTGCCGAAGTCAAGCGGTCGCCATGCCTTCGCCACAGTACGGAACGAAACCGTGCCCGGCGGATTTACCCCTGATCTCGGGAGGAGCAGGATGGACAGCCTCAAGATACAGGACGTTTTCGAACCCTACTATGCAGGGCGCGAGCGCTTTGCCGCGCGAAAGGACAAGAGCCAGCCCGCCAAAGCCGGCGCGGGCCCGGCCAAAAAACCGCGAAAGCGTCGTCCTTCAAAGGCAACCAACCTGGAAATCCAGCCCTCGACCGGCACCGGCAGCACGATGGAGCACTGACCAGACGATGCCCAATCGCTTCGACATTTTCATCACCCGCCTTGAAACGAAAAGCTCCCGCAATGGAGCGCCCCCACATCCGACAAGCGATCGATACCGCGCCCGCCGCGATAAGGGCGACGCCAAGCCGGCTCCGGACGGCGAAGCTGACGCCGAGAAAGACCACGCCAAGCGCCGCCCCAAGCACGACGCCTGACTACCGCAACCTTCGCGATTGGCCCGAGACACTTCTCTCAAAAGCGTGGGGGAAACGCTCGGCCACATCAAATCACCCAGATACTTCGAGACGCTTCCAGCAGACCCACCAGACCTTCCATGAACTCATAGTCGTCCGGAATGTAGAGGCAGATCACGCGAGCCCTCTTCAGGCTGGCCTTGAATTTCTTCTGCAGTTAGGCGCGGTGCGCCTTTTCCATCACGAAGATGATGTCGGCCCAGGAGACGAGGTCGTGCGTCAACGGGTTGTCGGCATCGTGGTTCGTGCCGGCCGATGCGACTTCGATATCCCTTCGACTAGAAAACACCTGTTCCGCGGTCGGGCTGCGCAAGCGGTTCTGACTGCATACGAAGAGGACGTTCTTCACCAGCTCCTTTTGTATGATGGGCCGCCAGTCTCTGTTTCGTAACGCTCCGTGTTAATATTGGACCTGCGTGCGCGTTTGAGCGTACCGGAGAGGATTATGTCGGCAACTTTAACCGCACTGAGCAACAGAGAGGCCTATAAGCTGGGAGATTTCAACCTGATTGGTCGTGGCGAAAATGCCACCATACGCTTGGCAGACGGGGAAGTTTCGCGCCAGCATGCAACGATCCGGCGCGACGGCGCGAACTACTGGGTTGTTGATGTCGGCAGTGCCAATGGCAGTTATGTGAATGACGTGGCGCTCACAACCGCGCGTGTGCTGCACACCGGCGATCGCGTCCAGTTCGGCAGATCGATTTTTCTTTTCGAACAGGGCACGACTGCCCCCGATCTAGATTCGCAAGCGGCGAACACAAAAACTCAATGGGGCAAGCCGGCAGCCCCTAAGAGCCGGCCGGCCACCCTGTTCGTTGCTGATTTGAAGGAGTTTACCGGAATTAGCGAAAGGCTAGCCCCGGAACAGGTGGCGGCCCTCTTGGCCGAGTGGTATATGGACTGCAATGTGATTTTGAAGCACTACGGTGCCTCGATCGACAAATTCATCGGTGATTGTGTGTTTGCATATTGGCACGGGACCGCAGCGGATGTCTGTGCCTCTGCGGTTGAGGCTGCCCAGGCGCTCCGCGCCGCGGAAGACGCGGCTACGTCGCCAACCCGAGTACTGGTCAGGGAACAACAAGACATCGTACTCGACTGCCGCATTGGCCTTCATGTGGGTGAAGTTGCTATCGGCGCTATGGGCAAAGGCATCAACACCGCGCTGGGCGATGCCGTGAATTTGGCCTTGCGGATTGAGGGATTGACGCGAAAACTGGACAGGCCGCTGTTGGTCAGCGCCCAATTCGTCGAGCACTGGCCTGAAGGTAGACATTATTTCAAGTCCTGCGGCTATCACGAGGTCAAAGGGCGCGCCGAGATGATCGAGGTATTCAGCCTAAAATAGGCACGCCAGCAGTAAGATTTTCGAACGCCGCTCACACGCCTAACACCTATTCCCATGTTGACACCAATGCTTTTCCTGCCCAGGCTTTGCTAGCGCAGAGGGCAGCCATGGGGCTCAGAAATCTTCAGACATTTTTCTGCTTCTGATGGTGCTGGGCGTTTCAACGCCGCTAAGCGCTGCGGAAGGTAAGCGCCTTGCGTTGGTAGTCGGGCAAGCCGAACTTCCAGCATCCTTGCGTGGGCCGATAAATTGTCTATGACAGTTCAGCTCCTGGCCTATGCTCTACCGCGCCAGGTCCGCTACGACGGCGTCGAGCACGATCATGCCGGCCGGCGTTGCGCGCAGGCGGGCGTTGCCGATCGGCGCCACCAGCCCCTCGCCCTGCAGCACCGACAGCCGCGCCGTCGACAGGCCGCGGCCGGAAAACGCTTCGTAGCGGGAGAGGTCGATGCCCTCGGCCAGCCTCAGCCCCATCAAGAGGAACTCGTCGGCCTCCTCCGAGCGCGTCAGGATCTCGCCGCCGGTGACGCCATGGCCCTTGGCCTCGACCAGATTGGCCCAGGTCTCCGGCATTTTCTCCGCGATCGTCACCACGCGGCGGCCGTTTTCGACGAAGCGGCCATGCGCGCCGGGACCTACGCCGACATATTCGCCATAGCGCCAATAGGTGAGATTGTGCCGGCTTTCGGCGCCTGATCTGGCGTGGTTGGAAATCTCGTAGGCCGGCAGCCCATGCGCGGCGGTGATCTCCTGCGTCAGTGCGTAGAGATCGGCGGCATGGTCATTGTCGGGAATGGCGAATTTCCTGGCCGCATGCAACGCGTGGAACGGCGTGCCTTCCTCGATGGTCAGCTGGTAGAGCGACAGATGGTCGGCGGCGTGGCCGATCGCCTGCTCGAGCTCCGCCTGCCACGCTTCCGCTGTCTGGCCGGGCCGCGCATAGATCAGATCGAAGGACAGCCGCGGAAAGATTTCGCGTGCCAGGCCAATCGCATGCAGCGCTTCGTCGACGTTGTGCAGCCGGCCGAGAAAGCGCAGATCCTTATCGTTCAGCGCCTGCACGCCGAGCGAGACGCGGTTGACGCCTGCCGCCCGGTAGCCGCGAAAGCGCTCGGCCTCGACCGAAGAGGGGTTGGCTTCCAGCGTCACCTCGATGCCGGGGGGCACCGTCCAGTTCTTCGCCACCGCGTCCAGCACCGTCGCCACGGTTTCCGGCTTCATCAGCGATGGCGTGCCGCCGCCGAGAAAAATGCTGGTCACCTCGCGCGGTCCGGTGCGGTTGCGCATTGTCGCAAGCTCGGTCTCGAAGGCGCGGGCAAAACGCTCCTGGTCGACCGGCTGGTGGCGGACATGGCTGTTGAAGTCGCAATAGGGGCACTTGGCCGCGCAGAACGGCCAGTGAATGTAGACGCCGAAGCCGGGGCTGCGGTCGAGCAGCATGGTCATTTCACGGCCGATCGTGCCAGATCCAGTCTGGCTTGGGCGAATTTCTGGAAGGCACGGGCGCGGTGCGACAATGCCGTCGGCTGGCCGGGCTTCCAACCATGTTTTTCCTCTGCGGTCATCTCGCCGAAGGTCTTTTCGAAACCGTCCGGCACGAACACCGGGTCGTAGCCGAAGCCTAGTTCGCCGCGCGGCGGCCATACCAGCGTGCCTTCGACCTCGCCGCGGAAATATTCGGCCGCGCCGTCGGGAAAGGCCAGGCAGATGACGGCGACGAAGCGGCCCTTGCGCTGCGCAGGCGCGACCGCGCCGACTTCCTGCAACGCCACTTCCGCTCGCTGCATCGCCACGCCGAAATCGCGGGAGCCATCCAGCGCCTCGGCCCAGTTGGCGGTGTAGACGCCGGGCGCTCCGCCCAGCGCGTCGACGCAGAGGCCGGAATCGTCCGACAACGCCGGCAGGCCTGTCGCCTTGGCGGCGGCAAAAGCCTTGATATAGGCGTTCTCCTCGAAGGTGGTGCCGGTCTCGATCGGCTCCGGCAGGCCGTATTCCTTAGCCGACTTCGCTTCTATGCCGAATGGCGCCATCAGATCGGCAAATTCGCGCAGTTTGCCGGCGTTGTGGCTGGCGACGACGATCTTATGCCCATCAAGCGAATGCATCAGAGGCCCCAGATTCTTGGTTCGGCGAATTCGATCGAATTGCCGGAAGGGTCGCGAATATAGATCGAGCGGCCGCCTTGCGGCCATTCGAACTCGCTTTCGATGGCAATCTTCTTCGCTTCCAGATGCGCTTTCCAGCGCACGATCTCGTCCGCGCTGGCCGCAAAGCAGAGATGGCCGTCGCCGACAGTGCCGTGCGGCGGCACTTTCAGCCTGGCATCGAGCGCCGGCGGCACCTTGGTCGCCTCGGCATTGAAGATGAGCAGCACGCCGTCCCCGCAACGGAAGAAAAGATGCCTGCCGTCGACCTTGCCCAGCAGATCGAGCCCAAGCACGCCGGAATAGAATTTTTCCGCGGCATCGAGGTCGGTCACGTAGAGGGCTGATTCGAGGATGGCCGAGGGTGTCATGGCAGGGTTAAGCTACCGCCATCTGCTGCAGGCTGACCAGCCGCTGGATGCCCTTCTTGGCCAGTTCCATCAGCGCCGTGAATTGCTCTTCCGAGAACGGCTCGCCCTCGGCCGTGCCCTGTATCTCGACGATGCCGCCCTTGCCGGTCATGACGAAGTTGGCGTCGGTGCCGGCCGAGGAATCCTCGAGATAATCGAGGTCGATAACCGGCTGGCCGTCATGGATGCCGCAGGAAATAGCCGCGACATGATCCTTCAGCACCTTGGCGACGCTGGCCATCTGCCGGGCCTCCATCCAGCGCAGGCAGTCATGGAGCGCCACCCAGCCACCGGTGATCGAGGCGGTGCGCGTGCCGCCATCGGCCTGGATCACGTCGCAGTCAACGGTGATCTGCTGCTCGCCCAGCGCCTGCAGGTCGACCACGGCGCGCAGGGAACGGCCGATCAGCCGCTGGATCTCCAGCGTGCGGCCGCCTTGCTTGCCGGCCGAAGCTTCACGGCGCATGCGCTCGCCGGTCGAGCGCGGCAGCATGCCGTATTCCGCCGTCACCCAGCCCTTGCCAGAATTGCGCATCCAGCCCGGCACCTTTTCCTCGAGGCTGGCGGTGCACAGCACATGCGTGTCGCCGAACTTCACCAGGCACGAACCTTCCGCGTGCTTGGAGACGCCGCGCTCGAAGGAGATGGCGCGCATTTCGTCGAATTGGCGTTTAGAAGGGCGCATTCAGGCTTTTTTCCTATTTTTCGGAATCGTGGCCGGCTTGTAGCCGCACGCGACGAGAGGCGCAAAGGAAAATGGACCAGTTGCGCCGGCGTGGCCGAAGTCTATATCTTTGGGCCGGAGGTATTTGGCTCGAAATGACCAAGGCAGTCGATCCCAGTTCCCAGTCGCCAGTGCTTCAGTCGCCCGCGCTTCAATCGCTCGACATGCGTTCGCGCGATATCTTTCGGCGCATTGTCGATTCCTATTTGAAGGACGGCGAGCCGGTCGGCTCGCGCAGCCTGTCGCGTATCCTGCCGTCTTCGCTGTCGCCGGCCACCATCCGAAACGTGATGAGCGATCTCGAGCATCTCGGCCTGATCTACGCGCCGCATATCTCGGCCGGCCGATTGCCGACCCAGGCCGGCCTGCGCTTCTTCGTCGATGCCTTCATGGAGCTTGGCGACCTCTCCGACGAGGAGCGCCGCACCATCGAGGCGCAGGTGCGCGCCTCCGGCTCTGGCGCGACGCTGGAGCACATGCTCACCGAGGCCAGCCAGATGTTGTCCGGAATGTCGCGCGGCGCCGGCCTCGTGCTTGCCGCCAAGAACGAGGTGGCGCTCAAGCACATCGAGTTTATCCAGCTCGAGCCGAACAAGGCGCTGGCCGTGCTGGTATCGCAGAACGGCGACGTCGAAAACCGCGTCGTCGACCTGCCCGCCGGCATCACCGTCTCGCAACTGCACGAAGCCTCGAATTTCCTCAACGCCCATATCCGCGGTCGCACGCTGGCCGAGGCGCGGATCGAGATCGCGCGTATCAAGGAAGAGACCAAGGCCGCCCTCGACACGCTGTCGCAGGATTTGGTCGAGAAGGGCCTTGCGGTCTGGGCAGGCGCCGAAAGCGGCCTGCCGGCGCGTCTCATCGTGCGCGGCCGCGCCAATCTGCTGGAGAACGTCACCGCCCAGGCCGACATCGAGCTGCTGCGGCATTTGTTCGAGGATTTGGAGACGCAGGACGGGCTGATTCAGCTTCTCGACCTCGCCGAGGAAGGCTCCGGCGTGCGCATCTTCATCGGCTCGGAAAACAAGCTGTTTTCGCTGTCGGGCTCGTCGCTGGTCGTGGCGCCCTATCGCGACAAGGACGCCCGCGTCATCGGCGCGCTCGGCGTCATCGGCCCGACTCGGCTGAACTACGCACGCATCGTGCCGATGGTCGACTATACCGCGCAGCTTATTTCCCGCATGCTGCGGTAATGCATGTCGCCCAAAAACCAAAGCGCGTCGCACGAATCCCTTCAAACGCGACCCGCTTTAGGGGACCTCAAGGAGAAAAAAATGGCGCTGGAATCATTCAAAGCCCAGATCAGCCTGTTGCTCGAGCAGATGATCAACCAGCCCGAGGATCAGCATGAAGTGCAGGAGCAGCTGCGCGAAAAGCTGAGGGAGATGCGCGCCATGGGCCTGCCGCTGCCGGCCGATCTCGTCGCGCTGGAAAAGCGCCTCGACGACGATTTCTACGCGGCCGGGAACTGAGCCCGAAAACCAAACGGTCGATGTGCTTCAACTCTCCGTGTGCTGAACCACTCAAGCGGAACGACCGTCGAGCTAGCCGGTTTCACAGGACCGGGCCAAGCTTTGGAGGACAGGTTGATCCGATCTAGCGGTTTTGCGGCCATTGCCGCCGCCTCGTTTCTTGCGACAGCGGCTTTCGCCCAGCAAGCGGATCAGCAGGTTCTGACAGGCGAAGCCGCCTTCGGCGGCTGGAAGGACGACCGGCCGGGCGTGCGACGCCTGATCCGGCCGCAAGACCTGCCGGCGCCCGATCTCAGCCAATCCGCGAGGAACAGCGCCGGCCGGGCCGAAATGCCCGAAGGCGCCAGGCCACAGCTTCCACCGGGCTTCTCGGCCGAGATGATCGCCTCCAGTATATATAATCCGCGCGCCGTGCGCGTCGCGCCGAATGGTGATCTGTTCGTCGCCAACAGCAAGGCCGGCCAGATACGGATCTTCCGTCTCGCTGAGGGCCGCGCGAAACCGGCCGAGAAATCGACCTACGCCACGAGACTCACCCGCCCCTATGGCATCGCCTTCTATCCACCGGGAAACAAGCCGCAATGGGTCTATGTCGCCAACCGCGACAGCATCGTTCGTTTTCCCTATCAGGACGGTGACCTGAAGGCCTCCGGCGAGCCGGAAACCATCGTCGACAATATTCCATCGAGCGGTCATTGGACCCGCGACATCGCCTTCTCTCCGGACGGCAAGACGCTTTATCTATCGGTCGGCTCCGGCTCGAACGTCGCCGAGGACGTCGAAGCGGAGCCGGATGGCGGCCTCGACGCGTGGGCGAAGTCGACGCCGCTTGGAGCGATCTGGGGCTCGGAGGAAGGCCGCGCCAATGTGCTGGCCTTCGACCCCGACGGCAAAAACAGGCGGATCGTCGCCACTGGATTGCGCAACTGTTCCGGCATGACCGTCCAGCCGGCCACCGGTTCGCTGTGGTGCGTCGTCAACGAGCGCGACGGGCTCGGCGACAATGTGCCGTTCGAATTTGCGACTGAAGTCAAGGACGGTGCCTTCTACGGCTGGCCCTGGTATTACATCGGCGACAATGAGGATCCGCGCCACAGGGGCAAACGCCCCGATCTTGCCGGCAAGGTCACCATGCCCGACGTGCTGATGCAGGCCCATTCGGCGCCGCTCAACATCGCCTTCTACGACGGCAAGAACTTTCCGTCCGATTATCAGGGCGATGCCTTCGTGGCCCTGCACGGTTCGTGGAACCGCGGCATCAGGACCGGCTACAAGGTGGTAAGGCTCAAGTTCAGGGATGGTAGGCCGACCGGCGAGTATGAGGATTTCATGACCGGCTTTGTCGTCTCCGACGATGCGGTCTGGGGCCGTCCGGCCGGCGTGGCGGTGGCCAAGGACGGCGCGCTGATCGTCACCGAAGACAGCAGTGGCACTATCTGGCGCGTGACTTACGGCAAAAGCCCGTCTTGATCGGCGCGTTCGTCCGGCAGTCCGCTGGTGCAATCGAATCCGGCCCGCAGGGAATTCACGCCTGCCCGCCTTTGTGCGAAGGCTCAGTCTTAAAAGGTCGATTCCGTTTTCGGGATCATGCGCGAAGGCCGAAACCATGACCCTCACCGGATTCCTCGCCTATAGCGCAGCGCTCGGCATCGCCGCCGCCATTCCTGGCCCGGGGCTTACCGCGCTTATTGCGCGTGCGCTCGGGTCCGGCTTTCGCTCGGCGCTCGCCATGTCCTTCGGACTGATGCTCGGCGATCTCACTTATCTCACCGCCGTCGTGCTCGGCCTTGCTCTCGTCGCGCAGACCTTCGGCATGGCTTTCCTGGCGATCAAGTGGCTGGGCGTTGCTTATCTCGCTTTCCTGGGCTGGCGCTTCTGGACGAGCGGCATCACCCCCGAAACGGTGGAGGCGAAGAAAGGCAGGGGCGGGCTGGTGTCGAGCTTTGTTGCCGGCCTCGCCGTCACGCTCGGTAATCCTAAGACGATGATCTTCTATCTCGCCATCACGCCGACCATCGTCGATCTTAAGACGATCACGCTCGCCGACTACGGTATCCTCGTCGCGCTCACGCTCGTCGTGCTGCTGGTGGTGCTGGTGCCCTATCTGGCGCTGGCGGCCAAGGCGCGCGGTCTCCTGAAGTCGCCGCGCGCGCTGAGGGCGCTGAACCGCACCGCCGCCGCTTTCATGGTCGGAGCGGCCGCCGCGATCGCCGCCCGGCAATAGGCCAGTTTTGGCCACGCCTGAAATGCTTTTCCGGGGCGAGGATGTTTTCAGAATGCGACCCACTCTGATATTTTCAAACGGCAGACTATCTTGCGCGGCCGAAGGCTTTATCCTGCCTTGTCGAGACTTAGTTGCCTGACTCTTGCCCGTCTGACTCTTGCCCGCCTAACTCTTGGGAGCGAAACCAATGAACAAGCCAGCCACCACCGTGCATGTGCCCGGCCGCGGCCGCATCTACAATTCGATCACCGAGACGATCGGCGACACGCCGCTGGTGCGGCTCGACAAGTTCGCCAATGAAAAGGGCGTCGTTACCGATCTGCTGGCCAAGCTCGAATTCTTCAACCCGATCGGCTCGGTCAAGGATCGCATCGGCGTCTCGATGATCGAGGCGCTGGAGGCATCGGGCAGGATTGCGCCCGGCAGGACCACGCTGATCGAGCCGACCTCGGGCAACACCGGCATCGCGCTCGCCTTCGCCGCTGCCGCCAAGGGCTACAAACTGATCCTGACCATGCCGGAAACCATGTCGGTGGAACGCCGGAAGATGCTGGCGCTGCTCGGCGCCGAACTGGTGCTGACCGAAGGGCCGAAAGGCATGAAGGGCGCCATCGCCAAGGCCGACGAGCTGGCCGCGACGCTGCCCGACGCCATTATTCCGCAGCAGTTCGAGAATCCGGCCAATCCGGAAATCCACCGCCGCACCACGGCCGAGGAAATCTGGAACGATACCCATGGCGAGGTCGACATCTTCGTCGCCGGCATCGGCACCGGCGGCACCATCACCGGCGTCGGCCAGGTGCTGAAGCAGCGCAAGCCATCGGTGCATGTCGTCGCCGTCGAGCCGGAAGCCTCGCCGGTGCTGTCGGGCGGCCAGCCCGGTCCGCACAAGATCCAGGGCATCGGCGCGGGCTTCGCGCCGAAGATCCTCGACACCACGATCTATGACGAGATCGTCAAGGTCTCCAACGAGGATTCGGTCGCCAATGCACGGCTCGTCGCCCGCCTCGAAGGCGTGCCGGTCGGCATCTCGTCGGGCGCTGCCCTGCAGGCGGCGATCGTCGTCGGCTCGCGGCCGGAAAACAAGGGCAAGAACCTCGTGGTCGTCATCCCGTCCTTCGCCGAACGCTATCTGTCGACGATCCTGTTCGAAGGGCTGGGGGCTTAGGTTCTCGACACTTCGTCATCACCCTCAACGCAAGGCTCCGAGATGCCCCAATCGCTCAGAGTTGATGACGAACGTAGGTGGCTTCAGCCAATCTCGGCAAGTCCACCTAAGGGGCAACAAGCTCCAAGCCGGGCGCCGAGGACCCCGATGGCGGCGCTGGACCGCTGAAAAAACACCTGTGGCGGCCGCCGCTCGCTTGAGTGGAGCGGCGCTTCCGGTTCAGATCGTCGCCGGCCTTGCACTGGCCGGCGGAGGATTTCATGTACAGGCTTTACACCCGTGCCAACACCGGCGGCTTTGTCGTCGAGGCAGCGCTCGCTTTGGCGGGCGTGCCTTTCGACCAGATCGATGTTCCGAAGTCGAACCCGCCCGACCAGGCCTTTCTCGACATCAGTCCCTTGAACCAGGTGCGGTCCTGATCTTGCCGAACGGAAGCTCGATGACCGAATCGGCGGCGATCTGCATCCTGCTTGCCGAGCGCCACCCGGATGCAGCTCTGGCGCCGGCAGCGAACTCGCCTGACCGCGCCGACTTCCTGCGCTGGATGACCTTCATGTCGTCGGTCATCTATCAGGCCGACCTGAGGTTCTACTACGCCCATCGCTACACCGCCGACCCCGGCGACGTGGGCGCCGTCAAGCGGGCGGCGATCTCGGAAATGGATCGCAGCTTCGCCATTCTCGATGCCGCCCTCGAGGGCCGAGACTGGCTGGTCGGCGACCGGCTCTCGCTGGCCGACATCTATCTCGTCATGCTGGTGGCCTGGCATCCCGAGGTCGGAAAAGTCCGCACCGCCTGGCCGAACATCGAACGCCTGTGGGCCAAATTGCGGGAGCATCAGGTGACAAGGAAGCTGAACGCCTCACACGCCATGTGGCCGGCCTGAACAGGTCGCGCTCAACTGCAGCTCAGTGCTTCGCTGCGCGGCCGAGCCCCGCCCGCCGTTCCTGCAGGAACCGGCGCACGGCCGGATCGCGTTCGAGACCGATCGCCCGGTCATAGGCTGCGGCCGCCTCCCGAGTTTTGCCGAGCCTGGCCAGGAGGCCCGCGCGGGCGGCCCAATAAGGCTGATAATCATGCAGCCGTTTATCGTCGCCAAGCTCATCAAGTGCGCTCAATCCCGCCGCTGCGCCGTCGGCCTCGGCAACGGCCACCGCGCGGTTGATCGATACAACCGGCGAGGCGGCAATCACCGACAGCGCGTCGTAAAGACGCCTGATCGAGATCCAGTCGGTCCGGCCGGTCAGCCGCCTCGTCGTATGGGCGGATTGCACGGCTGCCTCGAGCTGATAGCGGCCGACGACGCCCTTGGTCGCGGCGCGC
Source organism: Mesorhizobium sp. (assembly GCA_004020315.1). Classification (GTDB taxonomy): domain Bacteria; phylum Pseudomonadota; class Alphaproteobacteria; order Rhizobiales; family Rhizobiaceae; genus Mesorhizobium. Next base: position 16,584 of record SAQG01000027.1, on the reverse strand, counting down.
CTCAGCAGGGTCTCAGCTTCATCGATCAAGCCGCCGTCCCACAGCGCGAGCTCCTGCTCGGCCAATGGCACATAGTCTCCGGCGGCGTTGCGCCGCGCCGCACGCCGCGCCTCGGCAAACAGCATCAGCGCCAGCAGGCCGAGCGCTTCCGGCTCATCCGGCATCAGCGACGTTACCAGACGGCCAAGCCAGATTCCTTCGGTCGCGAGATTGCGGCGCCGGGTCTCGGTGCCGGCCGGGTCGGACCAGCCTTCGGCGAACGCGGCGTAGATCGCTTCCAGCACCGCATCCAGCCGCTCGCCAAGCTCTGCTCGCTCCGGCACCCGGAACGGAATGCCGGTCTCGCGGATGCGGCTTTTGGCGCGCACCAGGCGCTGGCCCATCGTTGCCGGCGACACCAGAAAGGCCGAGGCGATCGTCGCTGCGTCGAAGCCCAGAATGGTTTGCAGGATCAGCGGCGCGCGCACACCGGCCTCGATCGCCGGATGAGCGCAGGCAAACATCAGCCGCAGCCGCTCGTCGGGCAGGTCTTCATCGGCCATGCGGGCCTCGATCTCCTCGGCGATCAGCCTAAGATGGTCGCGGCCCGCCTCGCCGGTCAGCCGCCGCCGGATCGCGTCGACGCCGCGTCTACGCGCCACCGCCAGCAGCCAGGCATCCGGCTTCTCGGGCACGCCGGTTTGCGGCCAGCGCTCCAGCGCCGCCGCAAAGGCGTCGGCCAGCGCGTCCTCGGCGCCGGCCACGTCACGCATGCGCGCGGCGAGATAGGCGACCAGCTTGCCGTAGCTTTGCCGGGCGGCCGCTTCCGCCGCCGCCCGCGCGATCTCCGGGCGACAGTCCATCACATGGTCATTTCTCAGATAGGTACTCCGTCATTTCCCAGATCGGTCGCACTTCGACCGTGCCGGTGCTGGCTGCCGGACAGCGCGCCGCCCATTCGATGGCGGTGTCGATGTCCGTCGCCTCGATCATGTAGAAGCCGGCAAGTTGCTCCTTGGTGTCGGCATACGGGCCGTCGAGGACGTTGGTCTTGCCATTAGCAATCCGCACAGAGGTGGCCGCCTGGGTCGGGCGCAGCCGGTCGCCGGCCAGCCATGCGCCTGATTTCTTCAACGCTTCGGTATAAGCGCCATAGGCCGCGAGGGTCTGCTCGGTGCTCTCGCGCGGCGCATTCGCCATTGCGGCTTCGTCATTGTAGATCAAAAGCATGTATCGCATGGGTCTTCTCCCGTGGTTTCGAAGGCCGCGTCATTGCCGGCCGATCCGATGTCGCGCGTCCTCACCCGATTTCGACAGGCGCTGCAAAAATCTTTCGGACCGGATGGCATCTCGCGCAAGCCCGCATGTCCAGCGGCATCAACCGTTGATCTAAATCGGCGCAATTGCGGGTTGGCATTTCCCGCCCGCTGTCTAAACTCGCCTCGGGTCGCGGTGGCAAATATTTCAGGGAGGAAATCACATGCACAATTTCAGGACGAAGTTTATTGCCGTCGGCGCGCTGGCGCTGTCGCTGAGCCTTGGCGCGGTGTCGGCCAAGGCGCAGGAATTCATCAACGTGCTGACCGGCGGCACCTCGGGCGTTTATTATCCGCTAGGCGTCGCGCTGTCGGAAATCTACGGCAAGGGCATCGAAGGCGCCCGCACCCAGGTGCAGGCGACGAAAGCTTCGGTCGAGAACCTCAACCTGTTGCAGCAGGGCAAAGGCGAGATCGCCTTCGCGCTCGGCGATGCCGTCAAACTGGCCGCCGAGGGCAACACCGAAGCCGGCTTCCCGGGCAAGCTCGACAAGCTGCGCGGCATCGCCGCCATTTATCCCAACTACATCCAGATCGTTGCCAGCAAGGAGTCCGGCATCAAGACGCTCGCCGACCTCAAGGGCAAGAGCCTGTCGGTCGGCGCGCCGGCCTCCGGCACCGAGCTCAACGCCCGCGCCATCTTCGCCGCCGCCGGGCTGAAATACGAGGATCTCGGACGGGTCGAGTACCTGCCTTTCGCCGAATCGGTCGAGCTGATCAAGAACCGCCAGCTCGACGCCACGCTGCAATCGGCCGGCCTCGGCGTCGCCTCGATCCGCGACCTCGCTACGTCGGTGCCGATCAACGTCGTTGCCGTCCCGGCGGGGGACGTCGCCAAGATCGGCTCGCCCTACCTTTCGGTGACCATTCCCAAGGGCACCTATGAAGGTCAGACCGAGGCTGTCGCGACCGCCGCCGTCGGCAATTTCCTCATCACCCATGCCGACGTCTCCGACGAGACCGCCTACCAGATGACCAGGCTGCTGTTCGAAAATCTCGACCAGCTCACTGCTGCCCACGCCGCCGCCAAGGCGATCGACATGGCGAAGGCGCTCGACGGCATGCCGGTGCCGCTGCATCCCGGCGCCGAGCGGTACTATAAGGAAAAGGGGTTGGTGAAGTAGGCCCGCTCCCTCCCCCTCGAGGGGAGGGTGCCGAGCGAAGCGAGGCGGGCGGGGTCGGTTCAGGCCGCGCACTGCCGCAACGACCCCACCCGTCCATCCGCCTTCGGCGGCTGTCCACCCTCCCCTCAAGGGGGAGGGAGAGCGCCCCGCCAGGAACCCGCAATGACCGACGCCCATCCCGAAACCCCGACCGTTCTTTCCCCCACCGCCGAAGCTCCGGTCGAAGGCCTGCCGCCGGGTTTCGGTGACGGCATCGCCGGCAAAGCCGCCTTTCTCATCGCCATCGCCTTCTCCATCTTCCAGATCTATATCGCCGCCTATGGCAGCCTGCCGAGCCAGGTGGTGCGCGCCATGCATGTCGGTTTCTTGCTGCTGCTCGGCTTTAGCCTGATCGCCAATCTGCGCGCCACAAGCACACCGGCGAAAGCAGTATTCTGGACGCTCGGCGTGCTCGGCTTTGCCACCGGCCTTTATAATTGGGTGTTCTATACCGACCTCATCCGGCGCTCCGGCTTCCTCACCACGCCGGACCTGATCGTCGGCACCGTGCTGGTGGTCCTGGTCTTCGAGGCCGCGCGGCGGCTGATGGGGCTGCCGCTTGCCCTGATCGCCTTGATCTTTCTCGCCTACGCTTTCTTCGGCAATCATCTGCCGCCGCCCTTCATCCATCGCGGCTATGATTTCGCCCAGCTCATCGACACCTTCGCCTTTGGCACCGAAGGCATATACGGCACCCCGGTCTACGTTTCGGCCGCCTATATCTTCATCTTCGTCGTCTTCGCCGCCTTTCTCGAACGCGCCGGCATGATTGCGCTGTTCAACGATTTCGCGCTTGGCCTGGTCGGCACGTGGCGCGGCGGCCCGGCCCAGGTCTGCGTTCTGTCCTCGGCGCTGATGGGCACCATTTCCGGCTCCGGGGTCGCCAATGTGGTGGCCAGCGGCCAGTTCACCATCCCGCTGATGAAGCGCTTCGGCTTCCGTTCGGCTTTCGCCGGCGCCGTCGAGGCGACCTCGTCGATGGGCGGCCAGATCATGCCGCCGGTGATGGGCGCGGTCGCCTTCATCATGGCCGAGACGCTGAACATTCCCTATGCCGAGGTGGTCAAGGCGGCGATCATCCCGGCGCTGCTCTATTTCGGTGCCTGCTTCTGGCAGGTGTACCTGGAAGCCGGCAAGGCCGGCCTGCAGGGCATGGCCAAGGCCGACCTGCCCAATCCGTGGGACGCAGTGAGAAGGCACTGGCCGCTGGTGCTGCCGTTGGCCGCGCTCATCTATCTGCTGTTTGCCGGCTATACGCCGATCTTCGCCGGCACCATGGGGCTGGCGCTGACCATCGTGCTCATCCTCGGCACGCCGTTGGCGGCTTTGATCGGGCCGGTTGCCTTCCGCATCGTGTTCTGGCTGGCGCTGGGGCTTGCCGCCGCTTCTTTCATGAGGTTCGGCGTCAATATCCTCAGCTTTGTGATCGCTGGGCTTGTCATCGCCTGCGTCACCTTCAGGGGCGGACGCGAGACGCTGCAGATATGCATAGATTCGCTTGCCGAGGGAGCAAAGAACGCGTTGCCGGTCGGCATCGCCTGCGCCATCGTTGGCGTCGTCATCGGCACTTTGACGCTCACCGGCATCGCCTCGACCTTCATCGGCTGGATCATCTCCATCGGCGAGAACAATCTGTTCCTGTCGCTGGTGCTGACCATGCTGACCTGCCTGGTGCTCGGCATGGGCATCCCGACGATCCCCAACTACATCATCACCTCGTCGCTGGCCGGGCCGGCACTGCTGTCACTCGGCGTGCCGCTGGTGGTCAGCCATATGTTCGTTTTCTATTTTGGCATCATGGCCGACCTCACCCCGCCGGTGGCGCTGGCCGCCTTCGCCGCCGCGCCGATGGCCAAGGAGAGCGGCCTCAAGATCGGCATCCAGGCCACCAAGCTTGCCGTCGCCGGCTTCGTCGTGCCGTTTATGGCGGTCTACACCCCGGCGCTGATGTTGCAGGATCCCGGCCCGATCGCCGCCCAGTTCGGCTATCCCGTCGAGGTCGCCTATATCGTCGCCAAGGCCTGCATGGGCATTGCCCTGTGGGGTGCAGCCGCTGTCGGGTTCCTCGCCCGGCGCATGGCCTGGTGGGAACGTCTCGTCGCCTTCGCCGCCGGCGCGCTGCTGGTTGCGGCGCTGCCTGTCACCGACGAAGCCGGCTGGGCGCTCTCTTTCGTCTGGATCGGCTGGCATTGCTGGCGCGCGCGGCAGGCCACCGGCACCGCATGAGCCTCTGTATCCTGGCTGCCGGCAAGACGGTGACGCTCACTGTGGCCGCCTTCACCCTTTCCTGGACGCATTCGGTGGAAAAGACGCATTGGCAAGAAGACTGGAAGGTGACGCCCTTCGGCTTGCAAATCGTCGAGGCACGGATCAAGGGCTCGGGCGCCGGCATGGAGCCGCCGGAAGGCTCGGTGCTGCGGGACGGTTGGTGGGTCTATAAACCCGGAATGGCGCCGCAGCGAAGCCTTGTGCTCGCTGCCTCCGGCGCGACGGGTGAAGGCTGGACGCTGTGCACGGTTCAGGGCTGTCGCGAACTGGGCAAGGCGGCAGGCGACACGATCGTGCTGGAGCCGTGCGGGCCGGAAGACTCGAGCCAGCCGCGGTAGCGGACGATTAATCCGGTGAGCGGATGCGAGATCTCGACATGGAAGCGGAAGCGGCCGTGCTCCACGCTCTCAAAAGATGTCGAGCGCGGGCAAAGCCACATCGGCAGCTTCAGGCCAAAAATGCTCCAGCGGCGCAGCACGAGCGACAGCCGGTTCTCCTCGGCGACCAGCGCCATGGCGAAGGTCAGCGGGCCGAAGCGTTCGCACAGCAACCGCTCGGATCGGCCGCGTCCGGCGAACTGGCGGCTGGAGAAACCCTGCCCGCCGAATGTCCGCGTCCAGGTTTCTTCGTTTTCGTTGGCGTGGAAGCGGACATCGACCGGGATGTCGTCACGGGTCTTCGGAAACCCGACCAGCCAGGCTGCAAGCCGGCCAAGCATATTGCCTCCGCGTTCGACGCTGGCGCGTCCCTGCGCCTTGGTCGTGCCATCGTGCATGGCGCGGATCTCCTTGGGCAGGTTTTGCCAGGCGTCGCCGAGCAAGGCGGCGTAGAGCGGCTTGTCCGCATCGGCGGTATCGTCCCTGAAGCCGGTATGGATCGTCCGGTTGGCAAACAGCGCTTCATAGTCCTCGAGTTCCAGGTCGCGCACGGCCGCCCGCGCTCCTGGCGCAGGCATATGTCCGTCCAGCGCCTTGCGCACCAGCGCCTCGACCGCCATCGACGGGATCAGCGGCCCGTCATTGCCCTCCGCCAGCAGATGCCATGAGCGCCTGACCGGCGTCCGCGACCGATCCGCGCCTTCCACCGCGACAAACATGCCGCCGCGATGCTCGCCCCAGCGCAGCCGGTTGCTCGCCCAGTGCATGAGCGAAGCCAAGGGCAAGAGCGAGCGGACCAGGCCGGCGCGCACGAGCCAGGCGAGACCGATCAGGGCGCGGTGCAGCACTTCCGGCACCGGCCCGGCGCCCATCCAGATCGTCTGTGCCTGCGGCCAGAGATCGGCGAGCGCCCGCAGGTCCGGCACGTCGACTAGCGAGAACAGCGTGCTCCTCAGCGGCAGGCGGCCGGGCGGGGCGATCGTGTAACGCATCTGTTCGGTGAACGGGTGGCCCTGCGACGGTTCGCCGTCGCGTGCGAGCTGCACTGGTTGTCCGGTATAGCCGGCAATGGCGCGGATGACGTTTTCGCCGACCCCGGCAAAGGGCGACGGCGCGATGCCGCCACGAATAGTCTCGACCCGCGCCATATCAAGAGATAGCCGGCGCACCGCCGCTGCCGTCAGCACCGGAAAGCTGGAAACTCCGGACAGCACGAAAAGACCGGTCTCGCGCGCTGCCGCGTCGTATGCAGAAACGCCGGCGACGAAATCCGACCCGTCGGCGAGATCGAGATAGTTGACGCCCTGGGCGATACAGGCCTCGATAACGCGGTAGCGCCCCTCGCCATAGGCCTGGAACGGACCGCTGGCGTCGACCATCGTGTCGGGGCGCAATGAGGCCAGTTGCGCCGCAAGATCGCCGTCGCGGTCGAACTGCGCCGGCACGAGCCGCGCCTCGGCGCCGTGACGGTTCCCGCAATAGGCATCGGCTTTGGCAAGCGAGCGGCCGGCGATGATCAGCGTCAGGCGCGGTTGGTTCTCCAGCAGTTCGACGATGCGGCCGCCAAATGTGCCGTAGCCGCCGACGATGAGAACCTTCATCGGCTGCTCTCCCAAGCGCTGCCGCCTCGGGTAGCGCAGAAGCTTCCCAGGAGCCTTCGCTTAGCCAATCAGCCGCCCTCTCAGCTCGGCGGAGGGAATCTCGCAGCTCTCTTTCCTGCCGAACAAGGCATAGCGGTTCTTCGCGATGCGATCGTAGAGCCAGTTGCGAAACGGGCGCGGCAGCAGGAGTAAAGACCTCGCCGCCCGCCACGGCCAGCCCAGTTCGGCCATGACGGCGACGAAACTGTTCAGGCGGGTGAAGGCCTCGCCGTCGATGAGGGCCAGATTGGTTTCGTAGCTGTCGGTCCGCAGCCCGTATTTTCGAAACAGCGCTTCGCCGAGCGGTGATTGCGCCGTGGCGAAGCGGAAGCGGCTTTTGCGGTCGAGCCTGACCACCATGCGCACAAAGCCAGAGCACAGCACGCAGACGCCGTCGAACACGATCAACGGCTGGCTTGCATCGAAGGCTGGCTTTTCAAGAGGATGGTCTGGCTGGGTTGTCACGCGAGTCCCGGCTGCTTGGTGTCAAACGACACTAAGCTTGCCGACGGTGAGATCAAAGCCCCAGAATCTCAAAGCCCCAGAATCTCAAAATCCCTGGAATCTCAATCCCTGGAATCTCAGAACCTTGGCGGTGTCGCACGCCGCCTGTCGGCGAGCCCGGGACGTTCCGTGCGATAGGTGGTCGCACGGTGATCGGCGGCCGGCCTGCAGATCCGGCTGTCGTGACGGCTTTCCATAGTCGTCATCAGTGCGCGCTGATGCCGAGCGTGTGGCCGCGGCGTGCGCAGGCGGGGCCTGGGCCGCGCATGTAATAGCGCTCCGGCCGGTAGGTCGGCGCGACGAATTCGCGGATGGCGGCAGCGTAGCCGATGAGGTGCGTCAAGAAGTTCATTTTCCCTGTCCTGTCCCTATTTCGGATGTCCCTTCCGAATTGCGGGGATCATAGCGTCGAGGCGTGAATAGTCGGTGAACACGATGTTAATCTTTGGTCAAAAAGGCCTTGCTTCGTGGCTGGAATGCGGCTGATTCGGGGTCTTTCCATGCAGTTCGTCGGCATTCCGGCTAGTGTGACTTTTGCATCACATATGTTTCGTTTGAATGTCGCTTCGACGCGCTTGTGTTTCAACTTCGGCCGGCGCCGCGAAATTTCCGTGCTTGCCCGGGGGAAAGCCAGGAACCCGTCCGATAGCCGCACGTTGACGCTAAGAGCCGGGATCAACCCGGCCCAGCGGCTTCCGAGCGGAACCGCCGCCCGGAACCCCCACACAGCAAGAACAATGGAAAGGCAAAGCCATGGGTTTCTTTTCGAAAGACATCAAGACGCTGGACGACCTCTTCGTCCACACGCTGCGCGACATCTATTACGCCGAAAAACAGATCGAGAAGTCGCTGCCGAAGATGATCGACAAGGCGACCGATCCGCAGCTGAAAGCCGGCCTGGAGAAGCACCTCGGCCAGACCAAGGGCCATATCGAGCGGGTCGAGAAGGTGTTCGAACTGCATGGCGTGAAGGCCAAGACAGTCAACTGCCCGGCCATCGACGGTATTCTCGAGGAAGCCGATGAAGTCAGCGGCGACATCGACGACAAGGACGTTCTCGACGCCGCCCTGATCGCATCCGCGCAGGCCGTCGAGCACTACGAGATAACCCGTTACGGCACGCTGATCGCCTGGGCCAAGCAGCTTGGCCGCACCGACTGCGCCAATGTCCTGGCCAACAACATCAAGGAAGAGCAGGCGACCGACCGCAAGCTTACCGAGATTGCGGAAGCCAAGGTCAATCTTCAGGCCGCCGAGTAGCACTCGATCGAGGCAACGCCGGCAACCCGGCTTTGCCTCGCTTTTTCGCGGGGCCGGAACTGAACCCGTTTCTATCCGTTCAAGGCCTCGTGCCGGCTCCGCGAAGCTGAAGTCTTCGACGCCACAAATTAGCGCCACACCAAACCGGCATAGGATCGCGTGCCATGGCCAGCCTTGAGCAGTATCACGCCAAGCGCGATTTCAAGAGGACCGGAGAGCCGGCCGGCAAGGTCGCTCACACCAGGAAAGGTGAGGCCGGCGGTATCTTTGTCGTCCAAAAGCACGCCGCGACACGGCTGCATTACGACCTTCCCCTGGAACATGGTGGCGTGCTGTGGAGCTGGGCGATAACCCGGGGTCCGAGCCTCGATCCGCATGAAAAGCGGCTCGCCGTTCATGTCGAGGACCACCCGATCGAGTACGCCTCCTTCGAGGGCACCATCCCCAAGGGCGAATATGGCGGCGGCCCGGTCATTGTCTGGGACGAAGGCAAATGGCAACCGGAGACCGATCCGGTCCAGGCGATGAAAAAGGGCCATATCAGCTTCGAGTTGCACGGCCACAAGCTGAACGGTCACTGGCATCTGGTGCGGCTGAAGCCGCGTCCCGGCAAAGCGTATGACAATTGGCTGCTGATCAAATCCGACGATGCTGCCGCCCGACCGGGCGAGGACATTTTGCAGGAGGCACCGGAATCGGTGAAGTCGGGCCTGACGATCGAAGAGGTCGGCGAAGGCGAGAGCGCCGATGGCAAAAAGGCGAGGGTCTGGCATTCCAACAGGCCGACCGCCGGCAAGGCGAAGGCCAAAGCGGCAAAGCAGCTCGAATTCATCGAACCGTGCCTCGCGACCCTGCAGAGGGATGCCCCTCCCGGCAAGGAATGGCTGCACGAGGTGAAATTCGACGGCTATCGCATGCAGGCGCAGCTTGCCGGCGCCGAGGTGCGGCTGTTGACGCGCACCGGCCTCGACTGGACGCACAAATTCGGCGGCGCGATTGTTGCAGAACTCAAGCGTCTGAAATGCACCGATGCCATCATCGACGGCGAGGTCGTCGTGCTGGCGGACAGCGGCGTCTCGTCTTTCGCGCTGCTTCAGGCTGACCTGTCGGCCGGCCGCACGGATCGTTTTCTCTATTACGTCTTCGATCTGATGCGTCTCGACGGCGAAGACCTGCGCAAAGAGCCGCTGGTCGAGCGCAAGCAGGCTTTGCAGGACTTGCTTGGAAAACAGCGAGGCAATTCGGCAGTCCGCTTCAGCGACCATTTTGCCGAACCGGGCAAGGTCATGCTGGAGCACGCCTGCCGCATGGGGCTGGAGGGCATCGTCTCCAAGCGCGCCGACGCGCCCTATCTCAGCGGCCGTGGTCTGTCCTGGGTGAAGTCGAAATGCACGCTGCGCCAGGAATTCGTCATCGGCGGCTACCTGCCGTCGGAGAAGACCGGGCGTGGAGTGCGCTCCCTACTGGTCGGCTACCATGAGGGCGGCAAGCTGCACTATGCCGGCCGCGTCGGCACCGGCTTTTCGATGCAGAGCACCAACGACCTGAAGAAAAAGCTGGATGCGTTGAAGGCGAAGACCTCGCCTTTCGATACGGGCGTGCTGAAAGGCAAGGGGCCGGGCAAAGGAGTGGTTTGGGTGAAGCCCGAACTTGTCGGCGAAGTGGAGTTCCGTGCCTGGACGTCCGACCGTATAATACGTCACGCCTCGTTCCAGGGATTGCGCGAGGACAAACCGGCGGAGGAAGTCGTGCAGGAAAAGCCGAAGGTACCCGCAGACAAGGCAGACACCAAGGCACAGCCTGCCAGGGGCAAGGCACAGCCTGCCGGAGGCAAGGGCGAGATATCCACCTCTGTCAAATCCGCCGGGGCGGCAAACACCGTCGTAAAGCTTTCTCATCCGGACAAGCTTCTATGGCCGCAGGAGAAGGTATCGAAGCAGGGCCTGCTCGATCATTACGCTTTGGTCTGGCCGCGCATGCAGCAATTCGTCGTCAATCGGCCGCTCAGCCTGGTCCGCGCGCCGGACGGCGTCGGCGGCCAACGCTTCTTCCAGAAGCATGCGTCGGCCGGCATGCATGACAAGATTGCCAGGATGAAGGATCCGACGGACGGCGAGGAGATATTGTTTATCCGCGATTTCGACGGTGTCGCCGCGCTGGTCCAGCTAGGCGTGGTCGAGATCCATATCTGGGGCTGTACCATCGACGAACTGGACAAGCCGGACCAGATCATCTTCGATCTCGATCCCGACGAAGGCGTCGACGTGAAGGCAGTGCGCGCGGCGGCGCTTGAAATTCACGGCCAGCTCGATGAGCTGTCGTTGCCGAATTTCGTCAAGACGTCGGGCGGCAAGGGCTATCATGTCGTCGTGCCGCTGAAATCGTCGGCGGATTGGGATGAGGTGAAGGACTTCGCTCACGATTTCGCCCGCGCCCTCGAGCAGGCCGCCCCTGATCGGTATACAGCGACACTGTCGAAGAAGGCGCGCACCGGCAAGATCTTCGTCGACTATCTGCGCAACGGCCGCGGCTCGACCACGGTGGCGCCCTATTCGTCGAGGGCCAAGAAGGGCGCCACGGTTTCGATGCCGGTGACCTGGGCGGAGGTCGAGGCTGGCCTTGCGCCGAACGCATTTCCGATCGGCGACAAGACGACGCTGAAGCAGTTGGCGAAAGCCGATCCCTGGGCGGATTTTTTCAAGCAGGCCAAGCCGCTCAAGCGCGGCTGACAATCATGCGAGAAACACCCTTTCGAACGCCTGCTTGCCCAACGGCGAAAAGACCACCGCGCGGCTGTCTTTCTCGCGCCGCGCCCATTTCTCCAGAAGGATCTTGTCGAGAATGGCCGCACCAAGCGTACCGGCCAGATGCGAGCGCCGCACGCTCCAGTCGAGGCAGGCCCGGCACACCGGTCGCCGCGCCTTGCTCTCGACATCGATGCCGATCGCGGCGAAATGCGAGACAGCCGACGGCCCAAGCCTGATCTCCTTGTCGTCGCGGATGAGGACTTGTCGAGCGACAAGACGATCGAGCATCGCCACGGCCTGCTCACCGGCGAGGTGGTCGTAGCAGACCCGCGCCACGCGCATGGCCGCATCACGCGGACCCGGCCGGACCCGCTGCGGCCCGACCGCAGCGGCGACACCGGTGATCGCCTCGATCATACCTGCCACCTGCGGCCCGGCGAGCCCGTAGTAGCGATGCCGCCCCTGGCTTGCCACCGTCAACAGCCCACCTTCCATTAGTTTCGACAGATGCGAGCTGGCAGTTGGCAGCGAGACGCCGGCCTCGAGCGCCAGTTCACTCGCTGTCAATGCCGTGCCGCCCATCAGTGCGGTCAGCATGTTTGCCCGCGCCGGATCGCCGACCAGGCTGGCGATGCGGGCTATGTCAGGTCCTTCACGCATAGTTCGTCCATCATCGAAGCATCCTTGTCAGATAATCACTATTCTCGGCTCAGATCAAGGAGACGACGATGACCGCAAGAGCCGCCCCCAACACTGTATCCGCCAGCCGCTTCGGCTGCCGGCCGTTCCCGTTCGTAACTTTCCGCCGGTTTCATCTGCGGCTCCTGGCACGGTGGTACGACCGCCATCTGCAGCGCCTCGACCTCGCCGAGATTGACGAGCATCTTTTGCGTGATCTTGGCCTGACGCCGGAAGACGTGCGCCGCGAATGCGCAAAGTCCTTCTGGCAAGCATGACCAGCGTGGAAAATTTCCTAGCACACTAGAACCACGGAACGTTTCGACACCGCTCGAACTGTCAGCGCAAGCATCCCACCCGTCCAGGAGACAAAAGATGACCATCACCTGCTTCATCCGCTACGAGATCGACCCGTTCGGCAAGGCGGCATTCGAGGAATATGCCCGCAACTGGGGCCAGGCGATCCCGCGCTGCGGCGCCGATCTGATCGGCTATTTCGCGCCGCATGAAGGCTCGGCCACCACCGCCTATGCCGCCTACAACATCGACAGCCTCGCCGCTTACGAAGCTTACCGTGTCAGGCTCGCCGCCGACCCGGCCGGCAAGGCGAATTACGAGTTCGCCCGGCGTGAAAGATTCATCCTGAAGGAGGATCGGACTTTTCTGAAACTCGCGTCCGGGCCGCATGCGCCATTGGTGAAACTATGATCGCGGTCATTTTCGAGGTCGAGCCGGCAGCGGGCAAGCGCGATGCCTATCTCGGTATCGCCGCCGACCTGCGCCCGCTGCTCGACGGCATCGACGGCTTCCTGTCGATCGAGCGCTTCCAGAGCCTTGTCGACCCCAATCGCATCCTGTCGCTGTCGTTCTGGCGCGACGAGGAAGCAGTGAAGGCCTGGCGCAACACGGAGGAACATAGGCAGGCGCAGAAGGCCGGCCGTGGCGGCATCTTTGCCGACTACCGTCTGCGAATCGCCCATGTCGTGCGCGACTACGGCCTGACCGAACGTGCCGAGGCCCCACAGGACAGCCGGGCGCTGCATGGGTAAGGATCGCTAGGCATTCCCGATCAGCACCCCCGCCGCGAACACCAGCGCGCCGCCTAGCACGACCTGGAAGGTTGCGCGCCAGAACGGCGTCTGCATGTAACGGTTTTGTACAAAGGCGATCGCCCACAGTTCGAAGAACACCACCACGACCGCGAGAATTGTCGCGGTCCAGAAATACGGAATGAGGTAGGGCAGGGCGTGACCGAGACCACCCAGCGCCGTCATGACGCCTGTGGTGATGCCGCGTTTCACCGGCGAACCGCGGCCCGACAGCTTGCCGTCGTCGGAGGCGACCTCGGTGAAGCCCATCGAGATGCCGGCGCCGATCGAGGCGGCAAGCCCGACCAGAAAGGTCTGGAACGTGTCGTGCGTGGCGAATGCCGCGGCGAAGATAGGCGCCAGCGTCGACACCGATCCATCCATCAGCCCCGCCAGTCCCGGCTGCACATAGGTCAGGATGAACTGTCGCTGTTCGGCCGCGGCTTCCTCGTCCTTCACCGCGCCCGGCACATGCTTTTGCTCCAGCCGCTGTGCCAGCGTCTCATGGCCCTGTTCGGCCACCGCCAGATCGTCGAGCAGCTTTCGCGTCGAGGCATCGCTGGTGCGTTTCGCCGCCTCGACGTAGAACAGGTACGCCTGACGCTCCATCGACTCGGCCTGTTGGCGCACATGTTCGATGCCGAGCGGCCTGACCAGCCAGTCGGGCTTGCGCTCGTAATAGCCCTTCACATGCTCGCGCCGGATCAGCGGAATGCGTTCGCCGAAACGTTCGCGGTGAAGCTCGATCAGCGAGTCGCGATGGCCGTCCTCCTCCTCGGCCATCTCCTCGAACACCTTGGCCGAATGCGGAAAGCTATCCGCCAGTCCGTCGGCATAGGCACGGTAAATACGCCCGTCATCTTCCTCGGAAGAGATGGCCAGCGCCAGGATCTCTTGCTCCGAGAGCGATTCGAAGGGACGGCGGCCGAAGCCGAAAACACGGGAAAGCATGAGAAAATCACCATAGTTTAGAATTGTTCTAAACTAGGGTTTGGTGCGCCGTTGGTCAATCGCGCCCGTCGCCCGGAGGTTCAAAATTCCGGCCGTTCAAAATGGATTATTGGCTCCGGGAATCCTCCGCCACCCCTTCACTATCGGCGAATGTTCACCTATATAGCCGAACTTAAGCCAAGAGAAAGGAAAACCGCAGATGCCGGCAAAGCAGGCCACCCATGCATATGACCCGAAACCTGTTCTCGACCTCATCGCCAGTATCGAGGCCGATTTGCAGCGCCTGAAAGGCCTGGTCGAGCAGCAGGTCGAAAAATTCGATCCGGCCAATCCGCACAACAAAGCCCCCGACGGCAAGCTGACCGAGGAGGGCGTCGAATGCTGCTACCGCCTGTTCGACGAGGGCAAGTCGCGCTATTCGGTTGCCCAGCAGATGAAGATATCCTTTGCAGCCGCCACCCATCGCTTCAACACCTGGCGCAAGATGGGTGGCGCCAAACGGAAAAGGACGCTTTTGGGGTGAGGAGCTGCCGGCGACGATCTCCGTGCCTTCGTCATCTCTAGCGCGGAGCGCAGACCTGGGATGACGAGGGTTGGGGAGGGCAGTGATGACGGGGCACCGCGCTCTTCTCGCCGATCATGAATTGTAACGGTCACATTTTTTCATTGGTGCGCCGCCTCCCTTTCCGGGCATCATGAAAGGCAACATGTCTTTCCACCGGGCCACTTCATGACCAACCCCACACCCCCCGGCATCGCCGATATCCGCGCCGCAGCAGAGCGATTGTCCGGCCTGATCGTCGAAACGCCGCTGCTCGACTCGCCGGAGCTGAACAAGCGCTTCGGCGCCAGGATCCTGTTCAAGCCGGAGACGCTGCAGCGTACCGGCTCATTCAAGTTCCGCGGCGCCTACAACAAACTGTCTTCGCTCCCCGAGGAGGAACGCAGCCGTGGCGTCGTCGCCTTCTCGTCGGGCAATCACGCGCAAGGCGTCGCCGCCTCGGCGGCGATGTTCGGCGTCAAGGCGATCATCGCCATGCCGACGGATGCGCCGGCAATGAAGGTCGGCAATGTCAGGAAAATGGGAGCGGAAGTGGTTATGTTCGACCGTTTCCGCGATGACCGCATGACGGTCGTTCGCCCGTACATGGAACGGGGCATGGTCCTGATCCCGCCATTCGACGATCCGGCCATCATCGCCGGCCAAGGAACGATCGGCCTCGAACTGATGGCGCAGGCGAAAGCGCTCGGCGTGAGCCTCGACGCCGTCGTCATTCCGTGCGGCGGCGGCGGCTTGAGCAGCGGCATCTCCATTGCGGTCAAGGATGCATCACCGGGCACCGCCGTCTGGGCGGTGGAACCCGAGCATTTCGATGACACCTGTCGTTCACTGGCCAGAGGTGCCCGGGTTTCGATCGAACCCGGCCACACTTCGATCTGCGACGCGCTCCTCACCGCCGAACCGGGCGCGATCACCTTCGAGATCAACCGCAGGAATCTCGCCGGCGGCATTGCCGTTTCCGACCAGGCCGCGGCACAGGCGATGCGCGACGCCATGGCCCATCTCAAGCTGGTGGTCGAGCCCGGCGGCTGCGTCGGGCTGGCCGCGCTGTCATCAGGCGAGATCGAGCTATCAGGCAAATGCGTCGCCGTGGTGCTGTCCGGCGGCAATGTCGATTTCAACACCTATGCCGAGATCATGGCCGCGGCGTAAGTGGCAAGCCGTTCCGGCAGCGCGCCGATGCAAAGCGTCAAAGCGCTCCTGCGCGCCCAATCGGTGCCATTCAAGGACTGACATGGAATGAAGCTGCTCTTCAGCCGCAATCCCAATCCTCGCCTGACGGTCGCCGTGGCACGTTATCTCAACGCGCAGGTCGAGTTTGAATTCGCCTCCCCCTTCGCTCCCGGGCAGGCTGAGCGATATCGCCCGCTAAATCCCAATCTTTCATTGCCCATCCTCGTAGGCTCGGGAAAAAGCCTCTGGGAGGCCGACGCCATAGCCTGCCGGCTTTCGCGCGACGCGCATTCGGATCTCTGGCGCACCGGCGACGACGAACCCGAGATGATCCGATGGCTCAGTTGGGGCAAGGAGAACTTCGCAAGAGCTTGCGACGTCGTGCATTTCGAGCGCGGGACCAAACAGCGGTATGGGATTGGCCCGATCGATCAGCACCGGGTCAAGGAGGGGCTGAGGGACTTCCGCACGGCCGCCGCAACACTTGAGGCCGCGTTTTCCCAGCGAGAATGGCTGGTCGAAAATTCGGTTTCCTATGCCGACTTTCGAATGGCGACGTTTCTGCCCTTCAACGATGTCGCCAGATTGCCGCTCGACGATTATCCTTCCGTCAGCCGCTGGTATCGTGAGCTTGAAGAAATCGACGCCTGGCGCGATCCCTTCAAAGGACTGGATGCGCCAGAATTGCCGCCGGTCCCGGGTCAGGCTAGGCCCGCATGAATCTCGATCCGAATGATCATGCACCCAAAGTGAGCTGCTGTTCGCGTCGGAGTTCCGCACTCCACCCATCTCGGCCATTTGCGTAGGCTGCTTGAGTTGGACCCTAGAGCGGGATGAAGAGAGGCTGAATCGAAGGGGGATTCCCAAATCAGCGGGGA
>SAQG01000026.1 GCA_004020315.1 Mesorhizobium sp. | reverse complement strand
CGCCAACTACTTCACCGAGGCCGGCTATGCCCCAACCTAAAATCATCACGCTCTAAAACACCGCGAGGTACTTCAGCAGTGAAATGATGCCGATAATGATCACGACGATCTGGGCAATCTGACGAGTACGACCGTCAAGCGGCAGCCGGTTAACAAGATACAACACCAGAATGATTACGAGGAAAGTGATCAGAATACTGATCAAAGGAGTGCCGGCCATTGTCCCTCACTGGCACGTAGAAAAACAAGCCAGCAACACCGCGTCGCGTGGTCGAAGATTCCCCATGCATGCTCAAGCCCTAGCACCCAGTGCGTGATTCGAACAGCCTGGCTAGTGGTGTCAGTAAACCGGCTTTGTCGATATTTGACCCGCCTCTTTCAGGCGATTGGAAGGGATAGCACAGACTGCTGATCACCAAGACAAACGCTGTACAACCTGCTGCTTGATGACGATATTATCTTGCGCGCGGACGGAACCATACCCCGATTAAATCGTTTTAAAAATCGAGAAGGGACATCCACCACCCCTTCAGAGGAGAATCATGAACAAGATATTATCGGGTTTACTCGCGGCCACATTGTCAGTTTCGCTCGTGGCGGCAGCGGGGTCAGCCAACGCGGCTCAAATGTTCCTGCCGCAGGCAGCTTCTGTTTCGACAGATGTGCAGGCGGTCGACCACAAGCCGTGGGCAAAGCGTCATAACTCCAACCGTAACCGCAAATTTTCGCGCCACGATGGCTCACACTGGAACGGCCATCGCGGCTATCGTGAGTACCGTCGGGGCTATCGGCGCCATGGCGACTACTGGTTTCCGCTGGCGGCCTTCGCTGCCGGCGCTGTGATCAGCGGGGCGATCATCAATAACAACCAGAACAGGGTTGATCACGGCGATTCCCATGTACAGTGGTGCTACGACCGGTACCGGAGCTATCGTGCTTCGGACAACACGTTCCAGCCTAATTACGGCCGCCGCCAGCAGTGCAATTCGCCCTACTGAAAAGTAAGTTCTTGACCGCGTCACTGAACCCCGCCTCGCGCGGGGTTTTTTGCGCAACCACGCCCGGCCACACCGCAACGCAACCGGCCAATAAGCGGTATGGCCGCTCGAACAATGGTTATTCTGGAGCTTCTTTCGCGCGCTAGTCCGCCTTGTCTCTAAGCGCCGTCAGCAACCCAGTGGCAACTATGGCGACGATCAGCGGCGCGCAACATCGGGCTGACTGAGGCCGTTGTCTTTGCGAGCCGCTTGGCAAGGCCCTAAAGAAGAGTTCGAGCTATAGAATGACCCGCATCAAGCATTCTGGCGATAAACAAATTCGTACCTTGTTTTTCCCTGCACAATTGCGAACGATGGCATGAATTGATTCGGAGCTTGTCTATGCGCGGACTGCAAGCGGCCCTGGCTGCGGTGATCTTGAGCACTTCAGTCAGTTCCGGACTCGCCGATGACAAGTCTCCCTTTATTTATTTTGCAACCCAAGACCCTTTCACAGAGGGTCTGCCGACGAAGAATGATGTTTATGTCTTTGGTGGCGTCTTTGCGAGCCGGGCCTTCGGGGACACGATCAATGTTTTGGGTGCTGATTACACGGACAACTATATAGTCGGAGCCGCGTATGGTCGCGATTTCGTCGATATTGGCGCTGGCTTCGTCCTTGGTGGCGTCACCGGCGCAGCCATAAGATTTGGCGAGGACGATGATACGACTGGCGAACTTTGGGCCGGAGTGCGACTTCGCCACCAGGGCCTTGTCATTGGTGATTTGGCGATTGCGCCTGCACTGACAGCTGGATTTAGTGCCGTTACAGGCCCTACCGAGATCGAGCGCGATCGCGAAATCCACGACGATGGCGATGCGTCATTCCTCGGCTTCGTCGGTGCGGAGCTTTCTTTCAGAGTGAGGCAAGCTCCCAAAGTCGAACTTGTCTACCAACTCCACCATAGATCCGGCGCTGATGGTACATTTGGAAATATGAAAGAGGGTTCTAACGCGAATGCTCTTGGAATCCGTTATCGCTTCTAACGCTCTCTGCTGTAGACTTTTTACAGGCGCCTACGCGCCCACGTTATTGGCTCCCGGTGAGGACAGCGACACCCTCGTGAGGGTCGGCACGATCAACCATTGAAATCTCGAGGCGGGGTCGCCCTATTGCGCCGGTTCACCCTCAGGCTATATCCTTCAGAGTGTCCAGCGGCCCTTTCAGTGCAGACCTGGGCTGGATCAACTCTGGCGCAATCAGAAAGGTCTGCGGTGCCGTCGGCGGTTCATCGATCAGCTCGAATGCCTTCGTGATCATCGCCTCAACATTCTGCCGCACCATGATTACGGGGAAGGGCAGGAAGGAGCCGAATGGGTCATAGTCGTAGCAACCGACGACAAGCTCGCTGAACATTTCCGCCGGCCGGCCCGCCATGAAGCGCAGCAGACCTTCCATATTGATCGACGAATTGATGAACAGCGCGCGCGGCAGCTTGCCGTGGCGTTGGTAAAACGCCTCGAAGGCACGCAAAGTTATGTCAGGCGAATACCCGGAGGACTGCACGCCATCTTCAGGGTCGGCGCCCAACAGTGCCTTCTTGGTCGCATGGAAAGCGGCGATGCGTTCGCGGCTGGCGTGGTCGTTGCGGCCGCCAAACAGAAACAGCTCGTCCGGCCGCAGAGGGTTGTCGTTGCCGAAGTGGTGGATGATTGCTTCCGTCAGCATCCGCGCGCCCTCATAATTGTCGCTGATCACCGAATGCGC
Source organism: Mesorhizobium sp. (assembly GCA_004020315.1). Lineage (GTDB taxonomy): Bacteria > Pseudomonadota > Alphaproteobacteria > Rhizobiales > Rhizobiaceae > Mesorhizobium. The sequence continues at coordinate 87,500 of SAQG01000026.1, read as the reverse complement.
CTTCGCTCCCGGAAGGTCGATGTTGATATGCCTCAGCCCCGCCAGTTCGCAGACCTCATGCACGCCATCGGGATCGGTGGCGCCGACGATGAAGAGTTGGTCGATTGAATAGGAGATCAGCGTCTCGGCGGTCCGCCGTTCCTCTTCCGGGTCGCGGCTGGCGCTCACCACGACCGGGCATTGGCCGCGGCTGCGCACATGCCCCTCAAACGTCTGCGCCATGGAGGAGAAGTAGCGATTGTCGTGGACGGGCAGCATCAGGCCGACCAGGCCCGATCGCGAGCGTCGCAAACCTCGCGCTTGCAGATTGGTGGTGTACTGGTGGAGTTCGGCGAGGCCGAGAATTGTTTGCGCCGTACTTTCCTTGATGCGGCGCTTGCGCCAAGTGCCGTTCAGCACGGCGCTCACGGTCGAGGGCGAACTGCCCGATAACAGCGACAGGTCATAGATCGTCGCCTTCTTCTTGACCCGCTGATCCATCTGGCCCTCCGGCGCGTTTAGGGCAATATCCCGCTTGACGAGAGCTTCTCAATGCATAATAGTTTCTGCACCATCGATTGTGCAAGCGAAAACTGGTGGATGATCGATGGGGAAGTGCCCCGTCTTTTCGGGGAGGTTTCTAACGGCCGCCGTCGTTCGACGGCTCGAGTGTGTTCCCACTAGGAACGTTATGGGAGGAGTACAGATGAAAAAGCTCATGATCGCGGCGCTTGCCGCGACCCTTATGCTTGGCGGATCGTTCGCTGCGATGGCACAGCAGGCTGGCAAGGTCGGCGTCGTCGTCAAGATCGGCGGCATTCCGTGGTTCAACGCTATGGAGGCCGGTATCAAGGAGCGCGGCCAGGAGCTCGGTGTCGACGCATTTATGGTCGGCCCGACCAGTGCTGATCCGGCACTGCAAGTTCGCGCCATCGAGGATCTGATCGCGCAGGGCGTCAAAGTCATCGGTGTGGTGCCGAACGATGCGAAAGTGCTTGAGCCAGTGCTGCAGAAAGCCAAGGACGCCGGCATCATCGTTATCACGCATGAATCGCCTGGCCAGAAGGGCGCCGACTGGGATTTCGAACTCGCGTCCGCGACCGGCTTCGGCGAGGCTCACGCCAAGCTCTTGGCCGAGAAAATGGGCGGCAAGGGTGAGTATGCAGTCTTCGTCGGCTCGCTGACGGTGCCGCTCCACAATGCCTGGGCCGATGCGGCAATCGAGTATTTGAAGAAGAACCATCCCGACATGAAGCTTGTCGGCGAACGTTATGGCGTCGCCGAGGATGTCGATAAGAGCCGCAGCACTGCGCTTGACTTGATCTCCGCCAATCCAGGCTTGAAGGGCTTTCTCGCCTTCGGCAGCCAAGGCCCGATCGGAGCGGGCCGCGCAATCGAAGAGCGCCGGAAGGTGGGCGAAATATTCGTGCTCGGCCCGTTCTCGCCAGGCCAGGGCCAGAAGCTCATCAAGAGCGACGCGATCTCCGGTGGGTTCATGTGGAATCCGAAGCAGGCGGGCGAGGTTTTCGTCACGCTGGCCGACCATCTCATGAAGGGCAAAGAGATCAAGGATGGCGATACGATCGAAGGGCTAGGGACAGTTAAGCCCGACTTCGAAAACCGCAACATCATCGTCGATCAGCTGGTCCCGATCAACAAGGATACTGTCGACGATCTCGCGGCGATGGGCCTGTAAAGCCTCCAAGGCTAAATGGCAGCCGGGCCGGCCTCGAGCCGGCCCGGCTGCAGGATTGCAAACAGCGATTGGATCCAGGTTTCAAACTCGATGGCTGATCAGGCACTCGATGGCGCCGCACCACGGCCGCTGCTGTCGCTTCGCAACGTCAACATGACGTTCGGCGGCGTGAAGGCGCTGAAGAATGTCAGCTTTGAGGTGCTGCCGGGCGAGGTGCATTGTCTCGCCGGCGAGAACGGCTCCGGCAAGAGCACGCTGATCAAGGTCATCACAGGCGTGTACAAGCCCGAGGCGGGCGCCGTGATCGACTATGACGGCCAGAGCTACTCCCAAATGTCGCCGGTAACGGCGCAGGCCGGCGGGATTCAGGTCATCTGGCAGGACCTCGCCCTGTTTCCCGAGATGACAGTCGCCGAGAACATCGCGTTCCAGACTGTCATCGGCCGTTGGCCGCGGCTGGTGGACTATGCCGAAATGCGCCGTATCGCGACTAACGCCTTGCAACGTCTTGGTGTTACCCTCGACGTCGATCTTGCACTCCACCATTTTCCCATTGCACAGCGGCAGATCGTAGCAATCGCCCGCGCCCTTGTCGGCGAGGCGAAGCTCGTCTTCATGGACGAGCCGACGGCGTCGCTCACCCAATCCGAAACCGACTATCTGCTGGATATTGTGCGCAATCTGTCGGCGTCGGGCGTCGCCGTTGTGTTCGTCAGTCATCGCCTGGCGGAGGTTCTCGAAATCTCCAGCCGCGTCACCGTGCTGCGCGACGGCGCGCTGGTTGGCGTCTATCCAACCAAGGGCCTGACCCAATCGCGCATCACCGAACTGATGACCGGCAAGACCTTCGATTATTCCGTCCTGCACCGCGATTTGAGCACGAGCCCGGTCATGCTTAAGGTCAAGGGGCTGTCGCGGCCCGGCGAATTCGAGGATGTGTCCTTGACGGTCCGACGCGGCGAGACGCTCGGCATCACCGGGTTGCTCGGGGCAGGGCGCACCGAGCTGGCGCTGACATTGTTTGGCATGCGCAAGCCGAAATCGGGCTCTGTCGTCCTGGACGGCAAACCCGTTCGCTTCGGTTCCAACCGTGACGCGATCGCCGCCGGCGTCGCCTATCTTTCGGAAGACCGGTTGTCGCTCGGTCTCATTCAGCCCCAGGCCATCGCCGACAACATGGTCATCGCCTCGCTGGACAAGATCCTTTCGGGCGGCTTCATTTCGAGCGATCGCAAGCGATCTCTGGTCAATCGCTGGATAAGGGATCTCGGCGTCAGGATCGGAAAGCAGGACGACGCGGTCTCGACCCTGTCAGGGGGAAACCAGCAACGTGTCGCCATTGCAAAATGGCTGGCGACCGATCCGAAGCTGCTTATCCTCGACGCACCGACCGTCGGCGTCGACGTCGGCGCGCGCGCCGGCATTTTCGACATCATTTCCAAGCTGGCGGACAGCGGCCTGGCTATTATCCTGATCTCGGACGAGGTGCCTGAAGTCTATTTCAACGCAGATCGTGTGCTGCACATGGCTCAGGGGCGCATTGTCGGCGAATATGTACCGGGCGCTACGACCCTCCAGGCGATCGAGGAGGCGGTCTATGCGTAGGTTTGTCCGCTCCCACGCAACGGAACTGGCTTTGCTGGCCGTAATCGCAGTCATCTGCGTCTTCCTCTCGTTTGCGACAGACCGGTTCTTCACCCTCGGCAACGCGTTTGACCTTCTAAACACCAGCTCGGTCAACATCATCTTCGCCGTCGGCCTGCTCGTCGTGCTGATTGCCGGCGGCATTGACATTTCCTTCGCGGTTGCTGCCTCCGTTGTGCAATATCTGACGGCGACCGTCCTCGGATGGGTCGGCGGTGGCAATTGGATTATCGGCCTCATCATCGCTGGCGCACTGGGCGTCGTGTTGGGCTGCATCAACGCCTTCCTGATCCACGGGTTCAGGATCATCTCGATCGTCGCCACGATTTCGACCTTCAATATTTTCTTCGGCTTGCTGATGTTCTTCACAGGCGGCGTGTCGATCTACAACCTGCCGGACTGGCTCACCACCCGCGTCGTGCTGTTCGAGCGGGAGATGGCTGACGGGACCTGGGCGGAGATCACCCTACCTGTGCTCATTATGGCGATCTGCGTGTTCGCTACCTGGGCGTTGATCACGCGCACCACCACTGGGCGCCAGCTCTACGCATTTGGCGACAATCCGGAGGGCGCGCGCCGCTTCGGCATCAATATCGGTGCCATGCAATTTATCGCCTTCGGCTGGCTGGGCCTGATGGCGGGCATCGCCGGTCTCGTCCAAGCGCATTACGCACAGGAAGTGGTGCCGAACGCCCTTTATGGGCGCGAACTCGACGTCCTGGCAGCCGTGGTTCTCGGCGGTGCGCGGCTCGGCGGCGGCAAAGGCAGCGTGCTCGGCTGCATTCTGGGCGTTCTGTTGGTCTCGATCACCCAGAACGGACTTAATTTGATGGGTGTGTCGCCTTTCGCGTTCAAGATGATTGTCGGCGCCATCATTCTTGCCGCCATCACCTTGTCGAACACCAGCATCGAACGCCTGCTGCCATTCCTGAAAAGCCGACGGGTGCCTTCATGACGGTTTTGATTGAACGCGCCCGCAACGCGCTCGGCCCGGAACTCGCAGGTCCGCTTGCCGCGTTCGTAGCGGTCATGGTCGTGTTCGGCTTTGCCGCGCCGAACTTCTTCTCCCGTGCCACCTTTGGATCGGTGGCCTTCCAGCTGCCGGAACTCGGCCTCCTCACACTTGCCATGCTGCTGCCGATCCTGACCGGCGGCTTGAATCTGGCCATCACCTTCACGGCCAACATGGCCGGCCTGACCCTGGCTTGGGTGCTGCAAAGCCAGGGAGGCGTCGACGCCGGCTTCGGCGCCTTTGTCCTCGGCTCGGTCCTGGCCATCGCGGTCGGAGCGCTGAGTGGACTGATCATGGGGCTCGTCATCGCCTACACCAAGGCTCACCCGATCCTGGTCTCGCTGTCGATGATGATCTTCCTGCGCGGTCTCGGCGAATTCCTGACGCGCGGCGGCGACGTGTCCGGCATTCCCGGCTTCCTCGCGGCGATCGGCTACGGTTCGATCTTTGGCATCCCGGTGCCGTTGCTCATCTTCATCGCTTGCGTGCTGATCTGGCATGTCCTGCTGACGCGCATGAAGCTAGGCTTCAACACCTACATGATCGGCTCCAACATCGAGGCCACGCGTTATTCCGGCATCAACACGCGCAAGGTGCAGGTTCTCGTCTACACACTGTCCGGAGCGATGTGCGCGGTCGCCGGCATCATCATGCTGGCGCGCTTCAATTCGGTGCGTGTCGGCCACGGCGAGTCTTACCTGCTGATCACCGTGCTTGCCTGCTTTCTCGGCGGGGTCAATCCGTTCGGCGGCTTCGGTCGGGTGATCCCGGTCTTCGTTGCGCTGGTCGTTCTTCAGCTTCTGTCCTCGGGACTCAATCTGATGGGCGCAAACCAGCATCTAGCAACGGCGGTATGGGGCATTTTGATGATCACTGTGATGATCCTGCGCTGGCTTGCCGGGCGCCTCAAATTCTTAAACACAAACAAAGGATGAGTGAGATGCATGGTTTTGGGGTCCACACCTCGATGTGGACGATGAACTGGGACCGGGCCGGCGCGGAGAAGGCGATCGCGGCTTCAGTCAATTACGGAATGGACTTTATCGAGATCGCGCTTCTGAACGCGCCGGCGGTCGATGCCGCGCATACACGCGCCTTGCTCGAAAAGCACAATCTTCCTGCCGTTTGTTCGCTCGGCCTGCCGGAGCGTGCCTGGGCTTCGGTGCGGCCGGATGCCGCCATCGAACATCTCGAAGTGGCCATCGACAAGACTTCGGAAATGGGCGCGCTGGCGCTTTCCGGTGTGATTTTCGGCGGCATCGGCGAACGCACCGGCCTGCCACCGACCGAAAAGGAATACGACAACATCGCGCATGTGCTGACCGTCGCCGCCAAGCACGCCAAAAAGCGCGGCATCGAGCTCGGAATCGAGGCGGTGAACCGCTACGAGAACCATTTGATCAACACTGGTGCGCAGGCTGTCTGGATGGTCGAGAAAATCGGGGCCGACAACATCTTTGTTCATCTCGACACCTACCACATGAACATCGAGGAGAAGGGGGCCGCCAACGGCATTCTGGCCGCCCGCGACCACCTGAAATATATCCACTTGTCCGAGAGCGATCGCGGCACACCAGGCACAGGCAACTGCCCGTGGGACGAGATCTACGCGACGCTGGCGGCGATTGGCTTCAAGGGCGGACTTGCCATGGAAAGCTTCATCAACATGCCGCCGGAAGTCTCCTACGGTCTCTCAGTCTGGCGGCCAGTCGCCAAGGACGAGGCCGAAGTGATGGGCAATGGCTTGCCGTTCCTGCGCAACAAGGCTCGCCAATACGGTCTGATCTGAGACGATGGGTGACGGGCAGAAGGCGGGCGGCGCGAGGATCGCCGTCTTCGATGTCGGCAAGACCAACATAAAGCTCTCCGCGATGACGCTCGACGGCGTGCTCGTGGAGAGCCTCTCTGTCCACAACGAAGTGCGGCCCGGTCCACCTTGGCGGCAGCACGATCTCAAGGGCATCAGCGACTGGCTGTTCGGCTCGCTCGCCACTTTGTGCCGTCATCATCCGTTGGAAAAAGTGGTCGGCACGGGACATGGCTCTGCGGGTGTTCTGGTGAACGCAGATCCCGACGAGACTTGCGCCTTGCCGATGATTGATTATGAGCAGGACCTGCCGCCTGCAATACGCGACGGCTACGCGCCGCTTTCGGGCGATTTCTTCGATCGCGGCAGCTCGATCATGCTGAAGGCCGCCCACCAGGCGCGCCAGCTGTACTGGATGCAGCAGGTTGATCCGGAGCGCGTCGCTCAGGCTAGTTGGTATCTGGGCTTGCCCCAGTATTGGGCCTGGCGGCTGTCAGGCGTACCATCGGCCGAAACGACGATCCTCTCGGCGCAATCACATCTGTGGAACAACGTGCGCAAGCAGTGGTCGCCCATTGTGGCGCGGCAGGGGTGGACGCGCCTCATGCCACCATTCCATCCGGCCTGGGAGACATTGGGGCCAATCCGGCACGATCTGGCGCGCAGGCACGGCATACCGGAAAACCTGTCTGTCCTGACCGGCGGCCACGACAGCAGCCTGAATCTCTACCGCTACCAGGCGGCAGGCATGCGCGACGCCTGCGTGATCTCTACCGGAACCTGGATTGTCGGAATGTGCGCGGCGACACCTCTCGACCAACTCGATGAAAATCGCGGAATGGTGCTGAACAGCGACGTGACAGGACGCCCGGTCGGCGGCGTTTTGACCATGGGCGGACGAGAGTTCAGTCATGTGGCAGGGCAGGGGCAAGAAGGAAGTGCGGCCGACGCTGCGCTGGTCAGCTTGTTGATTGAGCGGGGCACTTTCGCATTGCCGTCGTTCGGCGACGATGACGGCCTGTTTCCCGGCAGCGCTGGGCGCGGTCGGTTTGAAGGGCCGCCCGCAGAAACCCCTGCTGAGCGCAAGGCGCTGGCAGTGCTCGATGCCGCGCTGTTGACGACCGAATGTATCGATGCGCTGAACGAAGACGGGTTGGTTGCATTGGATGGCACCTTCCTGAGGGATCCGCTCTACGCCACGCTGGTTGCCGCGCTGCGGCCAAACGCCGAAACGGTCTACAACCTCGACTCCTATGGCACCGCTTCGGGTGCGGCGTTACTTGGCGAACATGAAACTCGTGACACGCCGGCTCCGATCGCACTCAGCCTGCCGGCCGCCTTTGCCGGCGTTCGTGAGGCGCTCGCAGCCTATGCACGGCGGTGGCGCGAACTGGCGAAGCGAAACAACTTGCAACAGGGCAAGACCAGCAAAAGGAACGATCGATGACTGACGACAGCGCTCTGCGCCGCGAGATGGTGGATGTTTGCCGCCGGATGAACTCCAGCGGTATCAACCAGGGCAATGCCGGCAACCTGTCGGTGCGCTCCAGCGACGGTTTCCTGATCACGCCTTCGTCGCTGCCCTACGAAACGATGACGCCCGAAGACATCGTCGAGATGGGCTTTGACGGGACTTATGTCGGCCGACGGCCCTCCTCGGAGTGGCGCTTCCACCGTGACATTTTGAGGGAGCGGCAGGAGATCAATGTCGTCCTGCATTGCCACTCGCTCTACGCCACGACCCTGGCCTGCCATCACAAGACGATCCCGAGCTTCCACTACATGACAGGAGTGGCTGGCGGCACAACGATCCGCTGCGCGGAATACGCAACCTTTGGCACGCAGGCCTTGTCCGACAATGCCTTGGTTGCACTCAAGGATCGACTCGCCTGCTTGCTCGGCCAGCACGGGCAGATTTCGCTCGGCAAAACCATGGAAGCCGCGTTGTGGCTGGCGAACGAGGTCGAAACCCTCTCGCGCATGTATGTCCAGGCACTCACCCTTGGCGAGCCGCCGGTCCTTTCCGACGAGGAGATGGCGCGGGTGATCGAGCAGATGAAAAAGATGAGCTATGGCCAAGCGCCGGACCCGGAGGGAACGAATGATTTGGCGCGGCCGCGCGGTGCTGCGGCCTAGCACGGCTTTGGCAAATTTTTAGTGGAGAGGTGCCTGAGCCACGTGGCAGCGGATTGGCGGCGGCTGTGCGAGGACTGAGGGATGCCTGTCGATTGTCCTCGTTTCATCCCATTCGCCGCCTCGAGCTCGCGACTGTGGCAGGTGAAAACTGAAATGTCGCCCTTATGACAAACGTTGAATCAAATCGTTCAGCAGGAGCAGCGACGCCGCGGCGAACACAGCCGCAGCCGCGTCGTCCAGCATGATGCCGAGACCACCCCTTACCTTGTCATGCATGACGCGGATGGGCCAGGGTTTGACAACATCGAAAAACCGGAAAGCAAGGAAACCTGCTGCCCACCAGACCGGGTCGAGCGGCAGCATGGAAAGTGTTGCGGCGGTACCGAAGGTCTCGTCAATGACGACGATCTGCGGATCCTCCGTTCCGGTACGGGAGACGACATGCGACGACGCCCATACGCCCACGGCGAATACGGCCATGTAGACAACCACGATCAGCCAAGGCGATGCAGGTATCAGCATCGCGGCAAGAACCACTCCAACAGCCGCGCCGCCCGTGCCCGGCCATAACGGAGATAATCCTGCGCCGGCCGAGGTCGCGAGCAGGTAAGCGAACTTGGGCAGAAATTTACGCATCGAGTTTCGGGCGGCTTCCCCGTGAATTGTAAATAGGCATTATAATCACATCTTTCGGGTTACTGCCGCTAGACCGCCAGTCGATTTGCGACGGCGGACACAAGGGGCATTGCAAAAACTTCGAAACAACATCGGAGGGTTATCGCAGCGACCGGAGCTTTTGTGTTTCAGCTTGACAGTTCTCTGACTACCTTAATCCATTGGGCGCATTCGCCAAAGACTTGAGCCGGGAAGAGGCCTGATCCGATCTCGGCCGGGCTGACCACCTCGATCGGCGCCGACGGGCTGGAACGAACCCACAATTTGCCGGTTAAGCTTCGCGGAACGACATCATCAGAGGAGCCAAGTCATCATGATCGCCGGTCTCATGAAACGTCGTATCGACCCGCTATGGGAGCACGCCGCTTCTCCGCTGATCGGGATCGGCATGACCCCGAATCAGGTTACAGCCGGCGGGCTGGTGCTCGTCGCCCTGTCGTGCGCCGCCTATGTGTACCACCAGTCAAGCCTTGCCTTTGGCCTTTGCCTCGCGTTGGCCTTCACCTTCGACGCGCTTGACGGCGCGGTTGCCCGTCGGAGACATATGAGCACCAAGGCCGGTGGTTATTTCGACGCGATGGCCGACCGGTATCAGGAACTTGCCGTGTTTGCGGCAATAGGCTGGGTCGCCGATCTGTGGGCGATCGCAATGATCGCGTTCGCCGGCGGAATCCTCACCAGCTACGCCAAGGCGCGGACGGCGATCGAAATCCCCATAGAAAACCAGGCGTGGCCGGATTTCTTCGAACGGATGGAACGCCTGGTGTTGATTTGCGTGCTATTGGTCGCCGACGGAATCGCGATCGCCATGGGCGCCGCTTCGCCCTGGATTCTCACGGGCGGGTTCGCGCTTTATGCACTGCTGGCAAACGCCACAGCGCTGCAACGGATCAATCGCGCATTTGCGATGCTCAAACGAGCGGACGCGAAGCAGCCGTGAGACGGCGAATCCCATGGCCATAGCGAAGTTGCTGACCCTGCGGGCCCGATGTCCGCACCCTCATTAGACCGTTTCGAGCCGACTGAACCGAACTGGGATGAGTTTGCGGGTCTTCAGTTGCCCTACCGAATCCTTGTCGATGACCGTCAGCAACTGCCCTTGTTCGGGCCCCACAGGCATAACCAGGCGGCCCCCCGGCTTGAGCTGCTCAAGCAAAGCCGGCGGCGCCCGTCCAGCCGCCACGGTGACTAGGATCTTGTCGAACGGGGCGTGCTCGGGCCAGCCGCGAGACCCGTCTCCGACACGAATGCTGACATTGGATAGACCGAGGCCCTGCAGGAGAGCCTCGGCATGGCTCGCGAATTCCTCGATGATTTCGACGCTCCAAACGTGCCCGGCGAGTTCCGCGAGGATTGCGGTTTGGTAGCCCAGGCCAGTGCCGATCTCGAGCACCGCCTCGTGCGGTTGAAGAGCAAGGAGATCAGTCATGAGAGCGACGATGAACGGCTGCGAGACGGTTTTGTCGAAGCCGATCGGCAGTGGCATGTCCTGATAGGCATAAGGAGCGACCGAGCTTGGCACGAAAAGATGGCGCGGCACCCGCTGCATCGCTGCCATCACCCGTTCATCGAGCGCCGCCTTGCCGAGTTCGTCGCTTGCAAGGTCGGTATGGATCGCAATCATCTCGACCATGTGTCGGCGTAAAACTGCGAGATGTTGTTCGTTCATTGGCTTCATGACGGTGGGGCTTTCCTCAACCAGCTTGCTGCCAATAGGCTTATATCCTGTTCGTCACAGCAACGCCCGTCATGGTTTCCAGTTGCGGGTGGCCACGGCGACCGGAGGCAATTTTAGCGTTGCGTCTGGTAGATACCGGCGGCAGCCCTGGAGACATGTCGCCACAGCGGTATGTCCTAGATCGCGGTGATCGAACGGTGAACGGCTGAATTGCCTGCATGCGTGGGCAGCCGGCGATCTCGATCGGGGCGTCGTTGTAGTAGTGGACGCCGGTTTCACCGAGCGGTGCTGCGACTGCTGCGTGGCTTCGGGCAGCGGAATGCCGCGACGGGCGTTCCCAAATGTCTAAAGTCCGGGCAGGCCGCTACTTTATCGCTTCCAGGAGTGCTGAGTGGAACTCGCCGGGTGCCTCTACCTGTGGTGAATGTCCAAGCTCTGGGAACTCAACGAGCGTCGCGATTGGTATGGCCGCGGCTGCCGCGCGTCCGAGTTTTGGATATTGGCCGAGCGTCTTTGCGACCTCCGCGCTGGCGCGATTGCTGCCTGGGGCTGTACGATCCTTGCCCCCGATGATCAGCGTTGTCGGCACGGAAATATTGCCCAACTCGTGGATCACAGGCTGGGTGAAGACCATGTCCGAGGTTTGGGCCTGGTTCCACGCCACTATCTCCTTGCCATCGCCGGCGTACATGCCAGCCAGCATGCTCACCCAACGGTCGTACTCCGGCTTCCAGTCGCCATTGTAATAGAAGCGCTGCTGGTAGGCCTTGATGCTGGCGAAGCTGGTTTTCAGTTCGTTGGCATAGGCCGTGTCGAGGGTGGCATAGGGAACACCTTTCGCCTGCCAGTCCTCAAGACCGATCGGATTCACCAGCACCAGGCGCTCTACGGTTTGAGGAAACATCAAAGCGTAGCGCGCTGCGAGCATGCCGCCCATGGAGTGGCCGACAAGGGTGACGCGTGACACATCGAGGGATTTAATGAGCTCAGCGGTATTGGTGGTCAGTTGCTGGAACGAGAATTGATATTTCTGCGGCTTAGTGGACTTGCAGAAGCCGACCTGATCCGGCGCAATGACGCGGTATCCCGCCTTCGTCAGTACGTCGATGGTCACCTCCCAGGTTCCGGCGCAGAAATTCTTGCCGTGCAACAGCACGACGGTCTTGCCGTTCGCCCTCCCGCGCGCTGGAACATCGAGGTAAGCCATTTCAACGGGCTGGCGCTGCGAAGTGAAGCTGTGGATCTTGACCGGATGGGCGTAGCTGAAGCCCTCCAGCCGAGAGCCATAGACTGCACCGGAGCCGGTCGCGCCGAGATCCTGGGCGAAAGCCGATGTCGTTATGGTGAAGAAGATGGCGGCGCTGGCTCGAATGCGCATGGAAGTCCTCTCTTTAATTTTCGACGAGAATTATGGCCATCAATACGAGCGGGTTGTGACATGCCTCATCACCATGTCGGCACAGAGATAACGATCAATTGAGCGTGGGAGTCTTGAATGAGAGCGTCGTGGTCTGTTCCGACGGGCTCGGGTCCTGGCTCGCAGGCCGGCCATCAGCTGCCGCGAGCGATCCGTAATAGTCGGCGCTTTTGGACCGCCAGAGATTGGACAATGGCACGCACACAAACAGCATCGCCTTTTTGCTGTCGCCGTGTGACTTTGCTGTTGGAGAATCCAGGACTACGCTATCATCGGCGTCGCCCATGTATCTCACGTCGGGGGAAAAATGGATCTGCAAGCCTTCAGAGATTCGATTGCGCAATCACAGCCGCCCGCCGGCTTGAGCCCTTCGCTGCAGGCGCTGTGGTGGGATGCAAAGGGCGATTGGGATAATGCGCACGAGCGCGCCCAGATGCGCGACGATACGGCGGGTATGCGCGTGCACGCCTACCTCCATCGCAAGGAAGGCGATCAGTCGAACGCGGAATATTGGTATCGTCGCTGCGACGCCGCGCCGTCGACCTTGACGCTTGATGAGGAATGGCAAGAGTTAGCGCGTGCACTTTTGGGGCAAAGCTGACGCCTTCCCGCAAGCCAAGTCTGGTTCTGGCCGCGATCTCGTCATCATATGCAAAAGGGGTCGAGGCAAGCGTCGGGGCTTCACTCGAACCCAGCGATGACCTTTGATATAGTCCCCGATCGGGACCGCGGTCACCATCGAACGGCCTGGCCCAGTCCGCCGCTCGCCGGAAACAGGCGGGCTATGCCACAGTCGGACATCTTGCTCCTGGCGTTGGTCCAGGATCGCAACGGAAGTTCAATTTCATTTCCTGCTTAGCCCGTCATAATTAGGCCGGCGGCGGCATTACCAGCATGTCTCGAGGAGGAGATGAAAGTGCAGCTCAATCAGTGTTTTAGTTTTGCAGGTAAGGTTTCATCGGCGCTTTCTCCCGCAGCAGGGAGGAAACGGCGTCTGCGTCAGACAATCCTGATATGTGCAGCCGTGGCGGCCGGTTCCGCGATCGCTGGTTTCGAGGCACAAGGCGCCGAAAAGGGAGCCTGGATCACCACTTGGGCTGCCACACCTGCTCCGCGCTGGTCGGACGATCTTCCTGCGCCTTTCGGAGTGCCGGAGGTATTGGAGAATCAGACCGTCCGCCAAGTTGCCCGCATCAGCGTTGGCGGCAATAGCGTGCGGGTTGTCCTATCGAATGCTTTCGGCGCCAAGCCGCTGACTATCGGTGCTGGCAGCATAGGAATGGCAGGCAAGGACGGCAACGTCGATAAGGCGACCCTGAAGCCTCTGACCTGGGGCGGCAAGAACTCTGTGGTTATTCCGCCGGGAGCCCCGATCCTCAGCGACCCCGTCGCCCTCCCGGCAGAAGCGCTTTCCGAAATCTCGGTCAGCATCTTCCTGCCGAAGAAGACGGCGCTCTCGTCGGTGCATTGGGATGGCGTGCAAACCGCCTACATCTCCGGCCCAGGAAATTTCACAAACGAAGCGTCGTTCAAGGCCGACAGCACACTCAAATCACGCCTTTTCCTGAGCGATATATGGGTTGATGCCGCGCCGGAATCGCAGGCGATCGTGTTTTTCGGGGATTCCATCACGGATGGGAATTGCTCGACCCCCGACACCAATAACCGCTGGCCGGACCATATCGCCAAGCGATTGCAAGAGACCGCACGCAAGGTCGCGGTGGTCAACGAAGCTTTTTCGGGCAATCGCGTGTTGACCGACGGCATGGGTGTCAATGCTCTGGCACGTTTCGATTCTGATATACTGAGCCATCCCAAAGTCTCGACCGTCGTCCTAATGATGGGCATCAACGATATCGGCTGGCCCGGCGAAAATGCAGTCACGCCGGACGACAAGCAACCGACCGCCGAAGACATCATCACCGGATACAAACAGCTCATCGACCGCGCGCATGCCCATGGCATACGCATTATAGGCGCGACGTTGACCCCCTTCGCCGACACCTTCAAAGGGCTTCCTACCGAAGGTTACTACACACCCGAGAAGGAAAAGATACGCGTCGCCGTGAACGAATGGATCCGCACCGGCGGCGGCTTCGATGGCGTGATCGACTTCGACAAGGTGATGGAAGACCCGGCCAAGCCGGGATACCTGCGCGACGATTATGACTGCGGCGATAACCTCCATCCCAACGACGCGGGATACAAGGCAATGGCAGACGCGGTCGATCTCGACGTCCTGTTGGGTCCAGCTAAGTAGTCCGCTGTTGCTGCTGACCTTGCCGCGCTGCTCAGGCATTGCGGCAAGGTCAGTTCGAGCACGCCTCAAGTGAGCCCGAGCCGGACAAGATGGCGTACGACCGGTGAGAACATCTCCTGACCGATGTAAGCTCCGGTGTTCGTATTTTCGAAGAGTGGGCTGGCGACGGCCGCATCCTCGATCACGGGAATACCTGCCTGGCGTGCCTGAGCCATCATCTCGTCGGCCGCTCGGCCCTGGCCCTTGCCGACGACCGTCGGCACCGGCGTTTCACCCCTGACGTAACGCAACGCCACTGCGCGGTCACCCGACACGAAGACGATGACGGCGTTTTTTACGCCCAGCTTCGCAGGTTGCGTCACGGCCTCACGCCGCTGTCGCTGCTGTTCATGCCGAATCAAGGGGTCGCCTTCGAGATCCTTGTGTTCGCGCTTGTATTCAGTTGTCGTCATGCGCATGTCGCGCAGGAACAGCCAGCGCTGAATAGGCACATCGATCACGCCGATGACGACAAAGGCCAGGGCGGCGGCAATTCCAAGTGGTATCAGCACCGCTTTGATGATTGGCTCTAGGCATGACGGAGCGCATCCCGGAGCATCGAAGAGCGGCTGCAGCCACGCGATCAAAACGAATGCGAAGAGGCTGGCCAGCAACACCACCTTGGCCAGGCCTTTGGTAAACTCGATAACGTTGCGCAGCGACAGGATCTTCTGAAGGCCCTTCGCTGGGTTTATGTGATCGAATTGCGGCTTGAGCGGCTCAAACGAGAAGACCGGCCCGAACGTCCCCAGCATACCGAAGGCCACGGTGAGAACGACAACGATTCCGGCCAGCGGCAATGTGGCAAGCATCAGCAATGAGAACGAATGGCGGATGGCACGCAGGCTGACTTCCCCGAACGAATTGCCGGGGGCAGTCACGGTCTGCACGAGTTCCGAAAAGTGATCGACGAGCATCGGCCAGGCAACATAAAGATAGCCAAGCGTTGCGAAAAGCGTGAAGCCGGAGACCAGGTCGCGGCTTTGCGAGACCTGGCCTTTCCGGCGAGCGTCACGAAGCTTCTTGTCGGACGCCGGTAGTTTTTTTTCCTCAGCTTCTTCGGCCATGTTGCAATCTTATCGCACTGTTGTGGTTCCAGTCGGCCAGGGCCCTGTGTAAGGTGCGGCGGGCTTGAATTCGGAGAGGTGGATATGCGGCTGCAAGTCGTGTTCTTGCCCGTCGTCGCCATGCTGGCGGTGGCCGGTTGTCAGACGACCAAAACCGACACCGAGCAGGCAAAGGCACAGCGCCCGTCGTCGCAATCGGAACGTCTGATCAAGCTTGCGGACGATATAGATGCGCGCGGAGACAGTGACACCGCAATCGCGCTCTACCAGCGCGCGGCAGCGATGCCGGATGCCAAGCCGAGCGCCTTCGTCAAGGCGGGCGAGGCCTATATGCGAGCCGGCTATCCCGCCGAGGCTGCCAGAGCCTATCAGGCCGCGCTCGCAAAAGCTCCCAATGACGGGGGGGCAATGCTCGGGCTTGGCTCGGCGATGATAGAAACGGGCGATATCGATGCTGGCATGCGCGCGCTCGCGCAGGCAGCGCCGCTTGTCAATACTAGCAGCGCCTACAATCGGTTGGGCGTGGCCCAGACATTTGCGGGTCGGACAGGGGAGGCGCAGACCACTTTTTCTCAGGCGTTGAAACTCGCGCCGGGAGATCTCGACGTCGAGAGCAACATGGCGCTGGCCGCAGCGCTCGAAGGCAATTCCACCACAGCACTGCCGCTGGTCCAGAAGATCTCCTCCGCACCCAATGCGCAATTGCATCACAAGCGCAACGTCGTGGTGGTCTACGGACTTCTTGGCCAGGCCGATCAGGTCAGGGCCTCGCCGCCGATTGGCCTGGCGACCAAGGAGGTGGATACCTTGCTTGCTCGTGCCAGAACGATTCGGTCGAAGGGCAGCACACAGGCTAGGGCGAAAGCGCTCGGCTCGATCCTCGGCTAGCGCATCGGACCGGAAAGCGCAAAACCGATTTGGGTCGAGCCCGACGCGCAAACAACCGGACAAAGTAGTGCTACGCGGGCAAGGCCGCATCGGCTCACTCGACCGGCAGCGTTGTCTGCGGCGTCAGCGGCCCGCTATTGGCTCCACCCATGGGAGCCTCTTCACCATTGAGGTAGCGCCGGGCGGCATTTGCAGTCGGCGCGGCCGCCGCCGGCCCCATGCGCCGGCCTTCGACGAGGTCACGCTGGCTTTCGGCCATGCGTTGAAGGTTGTAGGCGTTAGCGCAGCCGGACGGCAGGTGCGACCCGACGCCGGAGACGATCGTTAGATTGGTCGCGGCGGCAGAGGTGTCGTCATCGGCCGGTTCGTTCAGACATGCATTGGGAGCAAGGACGGAGCCGCCGACGCCCTTCTCGGAGCCGCCGGTGTCGGTCGGAACATAGCTGTAGCCGGGAGAATACTCCTGCGGCTGTTGCGGGCTGTTCACGCAGCCGGCCAGAAGCAGCACCGGAAGAACACAGCACAAAGCGATGCGAAACGTCATGTTCGGTTCCCCGCTACTTGATGATCAGGCCCATCGCCGATGCGTCCTTGGCGCGCTTCCTGTGCCGCTTGGCTGCCGGACGGTCGAGCGGCGTGGCGAGGCTGTCGCGCACCGGCTCGACCAGATAAGGCGTGATCAGGATCACCAGTTCCGTCTCTTCGCGCTGGAAACGCTGTGACTGAAAAAGCGGGCCAAGGACCGGCACATCGCCCAGAACCGGAAACTTTTCCAGATTACGCGAGGTCCGCTGCTGGAAAAGGCCCGCGATCGCAAAGGTCTGGCCGCTCGCCACTTCGACCGTGGTGTCAGCCCTGCGCACAACGAAACTCGGCATGGCGAAGCCATTGGCGCTCACTGAGCCTGCTTCCGACAAGGAACTAACTTCCGGCTGGACATGGAGCGCAATGCGATCGCGGCCGATCAGCGTAGGGGTGAACCCGAGGGAAACGCCGAAAGACTTGTATTGAACGGTAACGACGTCGGTTCCTTGCGGAATCGGAACCGGGATTTCGCCGCCGGCAAGAAAGCTCGCGGTCTGACCGGTCATCGCTGTCAGGTTCGGTTCGGCCAGTATTTTGACGACACCGTTGCGTTGCAGCGCTTCGATGAGAATGTCGAAGTTGATGCCATGCGTCTGGTCCATGTTCAAACCGAAATTCCCGGTGCCGGAGGGCACACCATTGTCCTGAAACATGTTGAATTCGAAGCCGCCGCTCCTGTACCCGACAGACCAATCGACGCCGTACGACTGCAGCTCAGTGCGCGAAACTTCGGCGAAACGGACCCGGATGTTGACCTGCTGCGACCCCTGCACTGTCATGTTGTTCAGCGGCGGCTGTTCCGGCGGCGAGAACGTGCGGGCGATGTTGTCGACATCCGTTGCCTCATCGACGCCCCGTGCCTCGCCCGTCGCAACAATGCGGGTTCCGAAAATGGAGAGATTTGTCGCCGAGTTCGGCTGCACTGCGTCTTTCGCTTCATTGGCAGGCGTCACATCGGAGGTGACGCGGAACTGGGCCGTTGCCTCGACCCGCTCATCGGCTGTGATTGCAATGAGGTTGGTCAGACCGGGCTTCAGGCCGAAGACATAGACCATTCCCGGCGACACGACCTGAAGGTCCGCGATCGTGGTGTCCGCGATCAGGACGGATTCGACAGGTTCATTGAACCGCAGCAGGCGACCTTGCCCGACCGGCAGGTCGACCGTTGGCTTGCTCGGCAATGCCGTCATGTTCTGTGCCGTCGCGTCGGCAAGCATGAACAAAAACGCCAGCAGGACGCCAGCCGTCGCGATAGCGAGCCAGCACATAGCCGTCCGCCCGGCGAAAGTGGCGGATCGAACGCCTGCTGCGGTATCGTGGATTGTCATGCCGTTCCCCTCTTGAGCATGTAGAGTCCCCAACTGTCCCAATCCGCCCGGCTGGCATCATGAGGCTGCCTCTTGTCCGGCTTTCGCCTCAGCCGATGGCAGCGACTGAGAGACATTGCGTCCTATGCCCGAGCGGCCAGCTATCGTGGCCAGTGGCTGGACGTTGAATTCTTGTGCGAGTTCCTGGAAGGACAGAACCGGAAGTTCGATGGCGTTGTGCGTGAGCAGGCTTCGCATGTGGCGGCGTACATCCATCGCCGCGAGGACGACCGGGGAGACATCGGTGGAGTTCTGCGACAAGGCTCGTTCGATTTCGGCGATCAATGCCTGTGCATCGTCATCCGAAAGGTTCAGGAACGTACCGGTCGATGTGCTTTGCACTGCGTTTCGCAGGATATCCTCGGCCGAGCGCTGCAGAACATAGGCTGCGATGATGTTGTTACGACCAGCGAAGCGGAAGCTGATCTGGCGTTTCAAGGACGTGCGGATGTATTCCGTAAGCAGGACGACGTCCTGTTCGCGTTGACCCCATTCGATCAGCGCTTCGAGGATCAGGCGCAGGTTGCGGATCGGCACGTTTTCGCCGACAAGTCGCCGAAGCACCTCCGCGATTTTCTGCAGCGGCACGATCTCCTGCGCCTGTCTGACCAGATCCGCATAGTCCGGCTCCATGTCCGACAGGAGCCTGCGCGTCTCCTGGATCCCGACGAAATGGCCGGCATAGAGCCGAAGTGCATTTCCGGTCCATTTGGCCGCTGTTTGCGCCGGTGTGGAGAAGACGAAGCCGGCTTCCTTCAACGCCGAAATGTGGCGATCATCGACCCACATGAATTTGCGCTGACCGGCAATCGGAGAACCCTTTTCGTAAGTCACATCGAGCAGATCGAGATGCGTTGGGTCTGCTTCGACAAGAACACGGTCGGCGGGGATTCCAGCATCCAGGATGGGCGCACCCTCCAGATCGATGCGCATGCTTCTCGCTGAAAGCTTCTCGTCGACCTGCAGGCCGATAGCCGGAACGTCGACACCGAGATCGCCGAAAAGTTCGCGGCGCACACCATCGGCGAGCGTGGCAAATTCGGGTTCCGGGACCGAGCGTCCGAGTTCGGTCCCCAAGCGCACGACGATGCGGGATGAAGAAGGCAGTGTTCCGACGGGAGTTGCTGAAAGCGACGCCGGTTTTCCCGGTTGTTCGGCCATGGCGTTCTGGCCGAACTCTTTGAGCTCGGATTCCCGGGGGGTGCGGCGATTGATTGCATATGCGCCGGCGCCGAAGCAGGCACCAAGGATCAGGAACACAATGGACGGAAAGCCCGGCACTATGGCAAGGCCGACCATGATCACCGCCGCGAGTGCTAGCGCACGGGAGTCCCGTAGCAACTGGCTGGTTATTTGCCTGCCAAGATCGCTCGTGCCGTCCGTGCTGCCGACGCGCGTCACCATCGTACCGGCGGCCACAGCGACGAGCAGAGCCGGTATCTGCGCGACCAGCCCGTCACCCACAGTGAGCAGGGAGTAGGTCACGGCGGCGTCCCCTAGCGACATATCGTGCTGCAGCGTTCCAATCGCGAAGCCACCAATCAGGTTGACCAGAATGATGACAATGCCGGCGATGACGTCGCCTTTGACGAATTTCATAGCGCCGTCCATCGCGCCGAACAGC
Organism: Mesorhizobium sp.; assembly: GCA_004020315.1. Taxonomy (GTDB): domain Bacteria; phylum Pseudomonadota; class Alphaproteobacteria; order Rhizobiales; family Rhizobiaceae; genus Mesorhizobium. The sequence goes on along the minus strand of SAQG01000026.1, from coordinate 67,626 downwards.
TGGCTCTCACGCTCAAGCTGCTGGCGCAGACGGCGTGCCTCAGCCTGATCAATGTCTCCGTTGCGCAACTCCGCATCGATACTCATCTGCTTGCCCGGCAACGCATCGAGCGTAAAGCGGGCGGCAACTTCAGCAACGCGTTCCGCACCCCGCGCAACCACGATGAACTGCGCAACGGTGATGATCAGGAAGATGACGAGGCCCACCGCAATACTGCCGCCGACGACGAAAGTACCGAAGGCGGAAACGATCTCGCCTGCGTCGGCCTGGAGCAGGATCAGTCGGGTGGTCGTGATCGTGATCGCCAGCCGGAACAAGGTAGCGATGAGAATGACCGATGGCAGCGACGAGAACTGGAGCGGATGAGAAACGTAAAACGAAGCCAGCAAGATGAGCACGCTGACGGCGATATTGGCGGTGATGAGAATGTCGACGAGGAAGGTCGGCAATGGAATGAGCATCATCACCACTGCAACGAGCATCAGGATGGCAATGACCAGATCGCTGCGGCGTGACAGCTTGGCAAGGAAGTGCAGAAGGCGCTCCGATACCGTCATTCGGCGGCTCGATGCGATAGGAAGCTCCGCAACGCATTGTGCGCCTCGGCCTTACGGCCGGCCACAAGCAACGCGCGGCTCTTCAGCAATGCTAGCGTCGGGTGGTCCATTCCCTCCAAAGTCTCCAGCCTGGCAATCGTGGCTAACGCCTTGTCCGCTTCGCCATCCAGTATGAGCAGATGCGCCAGCGTGCGCAGGACGCCGGCATTTCCCGGCGACAGCTGTGCCGCGATAAGCAGGTATGCCGCGCCCCGCTTTGCCTGCCCGTGACACCCGTAGAGATAGCCCAAGACATGCAGCAGATGCACTGTGTCACGCGGATCAGTCAGGTTTCGATTCCTTCCTGTATCCGGCCAAGCAGATCGCGATGACGCTCGATTTCATCCTCCATCAGCGTTCTGGCAAGTGTCTTGAGCTGCTCGCCACCCTCAAGGCCGGGAACCAGATGTGTTACAAAATGCTGGAGAATAGGTACTGAGCGACGCAGGATGGCTGGCTCGGGAATACCCGGCATGACGAAGTTGATGAGTGCCTCGTCGAGGGATTCGCTGTTCGTGCCTCGGGAGGGCTGGAATTCCGCGTTTTGTGGCTTTTCCGTACCAGCGGCCGATGTCGTCCCCTGAGCACGGCTTGCGGCTTTGTCGACGCCATTCATCCGCCGCCGGTTGATTGCCTGACCGCGCACACCTTCCGCCTGCCGCACCTCGCGGCCGGTTGTATCGATCCTTGCCGTATCGAATCGCGGCCCTTCAAGCCGGCGGTTCACGGATATTTCAGCGCGACCGTGGCGCCGCCCTTCGTCAGGAGAAGTTCCGTTTCGCCAATGCGCTTGATGGTCCAGCCGTCATTGGTGAATGCACCTTCATGATATCGTGCACCGTCGGCGGCGATGACATAGGGCCGCTCGCCATACCAGATCGCCTGGAGCCTCAGGCGTGGAGCCTGCTCGGCGTTGCCGATCATGACATTGGAGACGAGGGGGATGTGCGTGCCGAACGTCTGGTCGAACCAGGATTGCGTTTCGGCCCACGCGCCATTCTTGTCATTGGGGATCACACCCGAGACCACGAGCCGTCCAGGTGATCGCTGAACGGCCAATGTGCTGATGCCAGATTGCTCGAGGCGCAGCTTGAGTTGGCTTTCCGCTTCGGCGGCACTGGGTAATTGTGTCGGCGATGAATCGTCCAGGACGCTTTGCCCGGCCTCGCCAGCGAGGGCCACTCTGATCGGTTCACCATCCTGAGCGGATATCTTTTTGCCAATGTCGGGCTTGGCGAAAGAGAACCCATTGGCAGCCACGGAAACAGCGAACACGGCAAAGAGAACGCTGCCTGCAACCAGAAGCGGGCGATCAGAAACGGACCAGCGATTCGGCGGGCGCTCTGGGTTGATCAGCCGGATATGGGCATCGCCGATATTTATCGTGAGCGGCAGCTTGCAGCGGCTGCCTTGGCCTTCATGGACGATCTCGCCCGTGGCGAGTGTGACGTCGCCGCCGACGGCTTCGATCTCAATTTGGCTGCCCTTGCGCCGCAACCTTGCGTGAACCGGAGCGATGCCGGCATCCCTGAGGACAATGTCCGACTCGGTGCTGGAGCCAACAGTATACAGAGGCTCGACCAGACTGAGTTGGGCGCCCGCGTGAAATCCATGCGTTACGCTGAGCGCAATGGAATGCCCGGATCCCGGGGAGTGGGTGATAATCGATCGCAGCCGCCGCGCGGGCGCCGCATCCCAAAATTTGCCGATAGAATGAGCGGTCATGCCACTTCATCTCCCGCCGATGACAATTCAGACGCAGCCTGACAACGGCGTCGAAACATTCCTGCCGTGCAAGTGCGCCGCCGGGTGCTTGCGGCGGCGCAGGGTTCGCGAGAATCCCCGCCTTAGGCCTTTTCAGCCGACTGGCCGAGCGTCCTGGCGGTGCTCATCAGCATGTCATGTTGAGATTTCGCGATCTCTTTTGTGATCTCGAGGCTAAACATGCGCTCCTGATGCTTGATCATCTTGTCCAGGTTCTGTTCCGGTGACCCGGCAGAGCCGGACGTAATGGGAGGGGTAGCAGCCATCATTGTCTCCTTGAGGGACCGTTCAAGTTACAAACTCCGGAATCACGCCTATGCGATCCGGCAGGTTGCGAAGGCAGCTTAAGGCAGCGTGATCGAAAATGAAAGTCCACTTGGAATATATGAACCATTTCAGTTCCAACTGTTGCATTGCCGCCATTCCGGGAGTAACCTGACACCGGGGTGAAAGGGGTATTTTGGAATGGAACAAGGTCCTTTGGCGGAGCTGTTGGTCGAACGGTTCGAGAACATGCCGCCGCAGTTGCGGGTCGCCGCGCGTTTCGTGCTGGATCATCCTAAGGATGTCGCACTGATGTCGATGCGCGAGCAGGCGCACCAGGCCGGCGTCTCGCACAGCACGATGATGCGGTTGGCGCGATGGCTTGGCCTCGAAGGCTACGAGGATATGCGCAGCCTTTATGCGCGCGCGCTGCGGGAGACAGGCGCCGGTGAGCCGGCGCGACAGGGTATGGGACAGGACGACGGCGATCCGGGATATTCGATTGCAGGGGTGGTCGCCGACACTCTCGCGGCCCAGATTTCAAGTCTGGGTGAATACGGCAATGCCGCACAATTCGTTGCTGCCGCCGAGCTGCTTGCTCGATCGCGCAACCTGTTCGGTCTCGGCTCGCGCTCCGGTTATCCGGTCGCGAACCACTTCGTTCACATCATGTCGCTTCTGGCTGGCGGTGACCGCAAGGTGACGCTTGTCGGCGAGATGGGCGGACATGGTCTGGATGCCTTGCAGGCTGCGGGACGGGACGACATCCTCCTTGCTGTGGGCATGTCTCCTTATGAGCGCACGACGATCGACGTGGCGCGCCAGTCGGCTCGGCAGGGTGTCGGCGTGGTGGCAATCACCGATAGCAGCGTGTCGCCACTGGCTCGCATCGCGCGCGAAACAATCGTCGTCACGTCAAATTCGCAGTCGTTCTTTCGCAGCATGGCGCCGGCGTTCGCCGCCGTCGAGATTCTGGCGGCACTGACGGCTGTGCAGTCTGAAGTCAATGCTGCAGAACGCGTAAAACGGTCGGAAGAGCAACTCGCTGCCTTCGGCATTTATTGGAAGCCGCCCCGGTAAGCAGCTGGGGCTTGCACTGTCGGGCGCGGGGGCGTTGACGGCAGACAGACTGCCTGAACCAGGACTGACCGGCTCCGGAGGTTTTTGATGATCCGCCCGATTAACACCCTCAAACCCCCGCCGCCGCCCAGGGTCGACCCAAAGGCCAATGCCGAGCAGATCACGCGGCTGCAGACCGAAGTCACGAAATTGCAAAATGAAATCCGGCTCGCCAACAAGATGGGCGAGACCGAGGCTGCCGCGAGCGCTCGCCAGCGGCTGACGCAGGTCAATGCGGAACTGACGACGGCACAGCCGACTGCCCCGGCGGCGCAGCCGGCACCGGCGTTGCCTGCCGCAGTCACCGCGGCAAACGGCAACGGCGCCACCACCGCCGCGCCTGCGCTCTTCACGACGCAGAATTTCGGCGGTACGCCAAACATCCTGCTGACCAGTGGTGAGCCCGACGCCGGCGCTGTCTCACCGGAAGTCGCCACGGCGAATGACATTCTCAAGGCGATCGAGGGCGGCAAAAGTATCGACAATATCGCCCATGAGCGGAAGATGTCTCCCGAGCAGGTGGTGGCAGCTCTGAACGTCGACAAAATGACGGCGACGGCGACTGAACATGCCAACGGCGACACCCGTACGGTGGTGATCAAAGACGGCACCGGCCGCACGATCACCGAAAACCAGGACTATCACCACGGCGGCTATTACACCCAAGTGACGGGTGGCGACGGACAGACGACCTCCTCGCCGATCCGGGACGATCTCGGCCGCAAGCAAACCACCACTGTCGACGCCCAGACAGGCGCGATCACGACCAAGTTCGTGGACGATCTCGGCGACGGCTCAGTCACCGAACGCACGACGAATCCCCAAACCCGTGTAACCACAACCACCGAAACGAACCGCGACGGTGCCGAAACCGTCACCAAGAACCTGCCGAATGGGGCGACCGTGGAGACGGTGACGCCCGCCGGCGGCCCCGCATTGCCGGTAACAACGGTCACGGGTCCGGGCGGCGAGGAAACCATCCTGGCGCATTCGCAGGCAGCGGACGGCTCGGGCGCGCCGTCGATCCAGGAACAGCTCGCCGAAGGCAAGAGCATCGAAGAGATCGCCGAGGAGCGCAATCTCACGCCGGAGCAGGTGATTGCCGAGCTGAACGCCGCCGGCCTCGAGGTGACGCAGGGCGGTGACAAAGGCGAGACCCTCCAGATCGTGGTCACGGATCCGGTTACCGGCAAGACGGTCACCTACAACAACGACTATCAACATGGTTCGCGCTCGGTAACGACGGTTGACGGCAACACCGAGACAACCGACTCGGTCGACGGCAACGGCAGAACCAGCCACACCGAACGCAATACGGAGACCGGCGAGCAGACCACCACCATCGTCGATCCCAAAAACAACACTGAGACGACGATCGTCTTCGACAAAGACGGGCGACGCACCGAAACCATCGTCGAGACGCTGAATGACGGCGAGCCGATCGATTACGAGGTCCAGCCGGGCGACAATCTGACCGAGATCGCCGAGGCCCACGGCGTGACCCTGGAGGAACTCGCCGAGAGCAATCCGGAACTGTTCACCTCTCCGCGCGACCCGGATCTGATCCATCCGGGAGAAACGGTAGTCATTGAAGGCGGCACCAGGACCACCGTCAACGTGACGTTCAACGGCTATACGCTTACCACGTCGCCAGACGGCAAGATCACGCTGACCAACGATACGACCGGCGCCGTCACGGATATTGCGGCCGGCACCGCGCAACAGGCGCTGGCCGAGCTCCTGCTTTCCATCAATCCGAACAGCAGTGACCCGGAGCAGGCCAAGGAGGATCTGGTCGTCAAGACGACTCTGGACGGCATATTCGGCGGAGCAACGCCAGAGCTGAGCACGGAAGCGCTTGAAAAGCAGCAGGCCGTGGTCGATGCAATGGCACTATATGGTCCGGGACAAGACGCAACCGGCGCGACTCTCGACGGTGGCCCCACATCGGTTGGTCCTTACGGGAACCCGCCATCACCCACGGCACCTTCGGGCGGGAAGTGGGTGCCATTGCTGGTTGACGGCAGCTGGAAATGGTTCGACCCGGAGGTGGCCAAGGCGATCGCAGCCGAGAACGTGGCGATTGCGAACTTCGGTGAGGCAGAAGCAAAGGCTGCGCAGAGCGCGGCACAGCTCGACGTCTATGCGCTGGACCCTGAATACAAGAACGCCATGGAGGGTGCCGAGGCGACGCTCGACGAGGCGTTGGCGCCTTATGGGCTCGATTGGAAGCCGCCCGAGCCGAAGGGTACGCTGGCGGATGCGCAAAACCGGTTGACCCTCGCCAATAACGCGCTTGAAAGCGCCAGCACTGCGCAGGCCGAATACGAGCAGGCGCAGGAGAGTCTTCTCGAAGCGATCGACAAACAGGCAGACCTACCGACGCTCAGCGATCCCAACCAGACGGCTGTCCGTAGCCCGGATGGCCCAAGTGCCGAGGAAACCAACCAACAAGGAAAGGCCGCGCACGCGGAGGTCGCAGAGCTCTTTACAAACGTTTCGCTACACACCGCCAACGGCAACAAGGCCACGATCGACCAAATGATCAGCTCGACCGAGCTGGAGCTGAAACTTACCGATGCCAAGCCTGGAAGCCCCGAATACACGGCGATCGAAGAGCGGCTTGAAAGTCTGCAAACGCTCAAGGGGGCCGCGGCCAATCAGGTGACCTTGGCCGAGGCATATCAGGAATATGGGATTGCGCAGAAAGAGGCGGCCGATCTTGCGGTGACCATGGAGCCTCTCAAGCAGCAACTGCTCGCGCAGGCACAGGAGAGAAACCCGCACCATTTCGATTGGGAGGGATATACCAATGGACGTGGTGAGTTCACCGGCAAGATATTGTCGCAGGACATAGTCGAGGAGAACGGTCAGCTCTATGTTGTTACCGTCTATGAGAACGACACTTTCACCGACGAGAACGGTGATGACACGAACGTACATAAATCAGCCCTGACATACGCTCTCGACGACGAGAATATCAGGGAAGACTTCCGCAACGATCCACTCAACAAGCAGTGGCAGGAGATGCTGGCCTCGACGCAGGATATGTCAGCGCCGGTCTGCACGCCATATGGGAACGGATCGCACTCGGCGCTGGAGGCGGCCAAGTCGACGATCATAGGTGCGCAGGTCGATCTGCTGGACGCAGGGCTGAGGGACGCGAAGACGGGGCTCGTCGAGGCGACGACGGCACGCGACCAAGCGATCACCGACTACGGGCCGGGAACGGTAGAGGCGCCCGCCGGCACGCTCAAGCCGGGCGAGACAGCGGTGAAGATCAAGGTGAACGGCCGCGACCTGTGGGTCGCGCCGGAGGTTGCCGCGGCCTACGAAGAGCAGGGCCCGGGCGCGATTGGCGACAGCGGCAAGTGGGTCCAGATCGAGATGGACGGCCAGATGCTGTGGGTGCCCCCCGAAGTCGCGGCCGCGGAAATCGATCGGGGCCAGGCGGAGACCGAAAAGAACGAATTGGAGGACTGGGAACAAAACGTGCGGCCGGCCATGGTGGCGGGGCGTGACTGGTACGCTTTTTCCGCAAGCCACCCCAAGCTTCTAGAATATGGCTTGGAGGAGCACGAGGCGAAGCTCAAAAACGAGTATTTTGAAGAACAGCGGGACAAGGCGCTCGCCGGATATCAGGTGCAGTTCGAGAACCTCTACGAAGCCGGTTTCACCGGTGAATACAAGACATATACGTCCGGCGAACTCAGCGGTACCGTCGCTCAGACCCTCGGTCTCGATCCATCGAGCGAGGGGGTCGAAAAGGTCGTCGACGAAATCACCGACCGCGCCGGCGACGACGCCGAAGTCAAGATCGTGCCGATCTTCTCCCTTGATGGCGGAATGGAATCATCGACGGCCTTGTTCGCGATCAAGAGCGATGGCAACGAAGCCGGCTATGTCGACAGTTCCGGTAAATATTACAGCACTTTCGATGAATTCCAGCACGAGAATCGCATCTTCAGCGAGAAGGGCAATCTGGTCATGGCCAAGGGCGGCGACATGTCGCTCGGCGAGGATGGTTTTTCGCTCGACGAACTGGAAGTGGCCGACGCACGCAAGGTGGATTTCTGGGACAAGGCTACCGACATTGGCCTTGGCATCGTCGCCGGTGTCTCAACCATCGTCTCGTTCGTACCGGGCGGCCAATGGGCGATTCCCATCGCGATCGGCTCCGGTTCAATTCTTGGCGGTAAGGCGCTGATCAAAGAGGGTGATCACCTCCTGCAGGGAGGCGACTTCGACAGCCAGTCGGCCTGGAATGTCGCGACCGGCGTAACCGCATTCCTGCCCGTAGGCGCCGGTGCCTTGCGTACATTCGGCTTGGCAAAGACAAGCCTGTCCAGCTCCCAGGCTTTCGCGGGCGGGTTCGGGATGACCCGCATGAAGGATGCCAGCTGGGGCATCGGCAGATTCCAGGTGAACGTAAAGGAGGCCGCTTATGCTGGTAAGGTCTCGGAGTTTATGCAAAGCGGCAACAGGCTGACCACCGCCGCGTGGGGCCTCGATGCAGGCGCCGTGGTTACCGGTGTTCCGTTGCTCGGTAAATCGGTAGAGGATCTGGCAGCGCATGGCGGCGAGATGTCCCTGCTCGAGCTCGCGAACGCAGTCGTGGGCATAGGCGTCGGAACTGTCGGCACAGGCTTGGGCGGCCGCTCGCTGTTGTACAACATGCCTGGGGCGGGCGGTACTCGGAACGGAACTCATACGTCGGCCAGTTTTCCTGGGGCAGCGGATTCGGGGCCGCAACCGCGAGCCGTCTACGAGATGGGCCCGGACGGTGTCTACAGGCCCACCGGCGAGCAGGTCATGCCGGATCCAGATGAGATCATCATCGATGGCGATGTGGTCGGCGAAACGTCCGACCAGCAGGGTACTGGTTTCGGTACCCGGAACGGTTTTGACAACACGGGATGGACTAACCGTCCGACCGGTCAGCGCGCGCTGCCGGCAGGCGATCCCAACGGCCCCAACCAACTGCCGCCGACGGGTGGCAGGTTTGATCCGCCAGGCGACGGACAATCGTCGCGGCCGATGGTCGTGCATGAGCAAGGCCCCGACGGCGTCTATCGCCCGACCGACCAACTGGTCTTCCACGATCCCAGCCACCCCGTCGTCGAGGGGACGGTTGTCAACGTCCACGATGAAGGGCCGAGCGCTCCTGGCGAGCGCGGCGACCCCGAGAACCGAGGCGCCCAGGGAGCGCGTGAGCAGAATGTGCGCCCCCCCGCTGACGGCGATCCGATCGTGGTTCCGCCGGTCCGCGGCGGCGGAACGACGCGTCCGGCCGAGAGCGGCTTGCGGCTCGTCTGGGACCCGGCAACAAAGTCATTTACCGGCATGCCGAAGCCGGACGCCGGCGACTACACCTACACCAGCGGCAAGGATCCGCAGCAGACGGGCTACCTCGACGGCGCACGCCCTTCCGACCCGGCCGTGCTTGCCACCCCGGACGAGGTCCTGCTCCAGTCCGAAACCGAAACACGCGACGGTTCGAGCCGCGAAACCACCGAGCGGCAGGGACCTTCCGGAGCGAAGCTGCCGGAAGATGGGGCGCAAGGCACCCGCCCGTTGATGCGCTACACTCTCGGCAACCGCCATACCGGCGAGATGCTCGTCGATTTCAACCTACCGGAAGGGCTGAGGGTTGTCGCCATACCCGAACCCAAGGCGATCACGGCCGCGCCGGAGCCGGTGCCGGCCCCTGTCGAGCTCGATCCTTCCTTGCCGGTGCTTTATCTCGGCGCCGACGGCCGCTGGACAGCCGATCCGAACGCCCGCACCGAGCTGACGGACACCGGGCACCCCAGCCCAGTTCGGCCCGACGGCACGCCGATCATCAACCGTTTCTCGTCAAACCCGTACAGCTTCGGCCAGACGTTCAATGCCGTCAAAGCCGGCCTGCGGCGCATCGGCACGCGTTACCTGAACACCGAACCCCGCTATGACTATCCGAAGCTCGGCGAGCTGGTCGACAGCATCTATCACCGGCCGGTTCAGCAGGACGGCGTCACCGCCGGACAGGACATCTATGTCGAGGCCGGCGGCAAATACCTGCCGGCCAAGGTCATCGTGGCCGGCCCGCAGGCGAGCATGACCCGCGACATCGTCCTGCCGGGCGAGCATGCGACGGATGCCGGCTACCTGGGTTCCGGCCCGACCGTCGAACGCGCCAAGCGCGGGTCGATCACCACGCCGAACGGCCAGCTCAGGGTCAACACCCCGGCACGGGAAGTCCATACGTTCGATCCTGCCGACAATCCGGAAGTCAGCCATCGCTCGGCGCTCGGCGAGACCCTGGCCGCGACCTTGCCGGCGCTTCCCGACGATGCGGCGACGCCCGCGCCGACGTGGACGCCCGAGCAGGTGGAACTGGTCGGCGACTACCTCCATTCCCTCGAACGTTCCAGCGATCCTGTCGTCCGCGATGCGGTGACCATGACCAGAGTGCAACTCGGGGGCAGGGGCCTGCCTCAGTCCGGCACGGAAATGACGCAGGCTCAGCATCATGCGCTTGACGAAATGCTCAACGCCGACCGGAACAGCCCGTTCACCGGCTCCAAACCGGCCGGCCAGCTTTCGATGAACGGCTTGACGACCCTCCAGGTGTTCAGCGCTCAGGGCAAGCTGCCGCATCTCTCGCCGGGAGAAGTGATCGACCAACTCGGCCTGTCGTCCGACGCCAGGCTGCCCCGCGGCGAGCAGTCCCTTACCGCCGGGGCGCTGCCAGGAGAAGCCGCCTGGACCGATGCAGGCCGTGGCATCGTCGGCGATTACCTCAAGGCTGCGTCAGGCTCCACTGACCCGAACCTTGCCGCTGCGGCAAATGCCGCCTCGCCGTTCTTCAAGGGACGCGCCACGAAGCCCGGCAAGGCCGTGACCGCCGCGCAGCAGGATGCGCTCATGCAAGTCCTGGCAGCCGACAGTGGCAGCACGTGGGTCTACGGTCCGAAGCTTCAGCCGGAGTCTTCGTTCAAACCCGCAGGCAAGCTTTCGCCGGAAGGCCGCTACAATGAGAAGGTTCTGTCCGGCCATGAGACCTGGACACCGTATCTCTGGCGAGAGATGCGCGGTTACGCCGCCAACCAGCAGAAATCCGCGGACCCGGCGGTCCAGTCGCTCGCGCACGCTTTGGAGAACGCGCTGCCCGCAAGCAAGCCCAAGGCCGGGACCGAAATCAACAGCGAGGTGCCTGTCCTGCTGGAGCGGTTGCTGGATGCCGACAAGGCGAGTTCGTGGCGCGCCCCGACATTCTTCACGGATGCACAAGGGGTCTGGCGGTCCGACCGCGCGACCGTTTCCTGGTTCCTGCAGGAACACGAAGCCAATGTCCTGGGTGGGCCGATGCTGAACGACCTGGCAACCCGCGCAGTCGGCCTCGGCGGATCGATGTTCAGCATTAAGGTGCCGCTGCCCAGCCGGCAGGTCTATGGGGAACTCAGCCTGAAGAACAACGGCCCGGAAGGCACGGGCTTTCTGCTCCCGGTCCATCCCAACGACGCGAAGGGCCAGAAACTTTTCGTCAATGGATACCGGCCGAATTTCGCTTACGACGAGGCTGCGGCTCCATACGCCCGGTGGGTCGCATCGGCCCCGATGGTGTCGAAGAACACGTTCCAGAGCGAAAGCGCCGTTGGCGCTTCCCTGTCCATCGCTGGCTTCTCCGTGAGTGGGGCCTACGTCAAACGCACGCTGCTCTATCTCGGGGGCGAAGGCGGCCGGCCGGGATATACGCTTAGGGAACCTGGCCCGCTCAGCAAAAGGGCAGCCTCTTTCTGGGAAGAAGCTGCCAGAGGTGGTGCCAGCCACTACAGCGCCGAAGGCAAGGTGCCCGGTCTCGAGGATCGTGTCCTCTACCGCAACTACAACGTCATTGCGCCCTTCGGAGGCGGCAAGGAACCCTGGCGCGGGAGCCCTGCCTTCGAGGGCGTGGCGCGCGAGGCAGGCGCCGGGCCACTCAACCGCCTGGACCGCAAGGACCACGGTGTCGGTTTCGCCATAAACCTTGGGCAATGGCCGTTAACGACGGTCGAACTCGGCACGGTGAGGAAGGACCTGGTGCCGCATACCCGTACCGCCCGGGCGCACCCCGGATTCTCCGAAGGCGCGCAAAAGGTTTTCTCCGCGCTGGAGACTTCGGATGGGGGACTGACGCCGGACGTCCTGCAGCATCTCGACGCCTATCTTGCCGAGATCGCAGCTTCGCCCAACCCCAATCTCAGATTCGCTGGCCAGCGCGTGTCAGATGTGTTCCCGGAACTGGGTGGTGCGCCATATCCGGACCAACTCGCCTTCGTCGACGGACGGCCAGACGGGATGGGCAAGCCAGCATGGAAAGCGTTGCGGCAACAGCTGGATCAGCAGGCTCGCGGCGAACTGACGCCCACGCAGGCCCATTACCTCAACCAGTTGGTTGCGCTGGAGGTCCGCGATAATTCTCCGCCGGCAAACGGCTTGCCGCCGGCTGGCGAGGGCCCGATCGCTCCCCGTAGTCCGGCGCCCAGGCCAGTGCGGAATGGGCAGGGTTCAGCAGCAGATGGGTCATTGGGCCCCTCATTCGCCAAGCCGCTGACGCAGGCCGAAATCGCGGCCAACCGCCAGGAGGCGGCGAGTCTGCTCGACGACATGCTCCATCAGAACCTCGGCATGGCGGAAGTCACCAAGGCCAATCTTACAGATCAGCTCAGTCGGTCGCCGACGCTGATGGAACTCCTGCGCGGCGCTCACGCAAATGGTGTGCGCATCGTCAACCCGGCGCGGCACGACCTTAGGATTTTCGACGCCAACTCCGGCGATGATCTGACGGCGACTGGATCACAATATGTAAGCGATTTGGGGGTAGTCTTTGTCGATGCCGAGGCATTCCGAGCAGGCGATGCGGACAGCGACACCGTACTTGCCGAATTCGTCGACATGCTCGGCCATGAGCTGTCTCACGTTGCGGACGCTGCGATCGACCTTCATCCCGATAACTTTCCAGATCGGCAGGCATTTAAGGACGCTGTAGTCTCTGCCTATTTGAACGTTGAGGGCGAAGCGACTTTTGTTCAATATGCCGCTGCCGACGAGCTTGCGGTTAATAGCGGCAAGCCGGCTGCTATCCTCGGCGCCGAGGGGAATTCGGCCCAGGCCGATATATTCGCCCGATACAAGGCTGGCGAGATTGATCGATCGCAAGCCGTCGAGGAAATGGCGACGCTATTCACGGACAAGCAGCCGAGCACTGCGGACGGAACTTACGGGGAGTTTTATGGCCGGTACGCAGATGAGCTATACGATTACTACGCTTCTATTGGCTCCCACCCTCCCGCTGAAACTGGCCGTCCCGCACCAGCAAACAAGGGCCAATCAGCTTCAAACAATGGACCGCTCACCCGAGATGGCGTCAGAGCGATCCCGCTTTACCAGGTGCCAGATCTCGTCATGGGGGATTTCCAGCCGAACCAGATTCCATGGCTTAAGCGCGAGCAGGTGAGCGAGCTGACGGAACAGCAGTTCCGCGACATGGATCAGGCCGGCTTGCTGCCCTATCTGACCAAGAGCCAACTGCGCGGTATCCCGAAAGCAAAGATAGACCAGGTCAACATTGCGGGCCTCGCCGGGAAACAGATTCCTTGGCTGACCGAGGGCCACATCCGCAATGTGACCGACCAGCAGTTCCGGGATCTCGGCAAAGCTGGTTTGACGCCTCACCTGACGAAATCACAGTTGCAGGCGATAAAAGGAGACAAGGTCGAGTTCGTTAACGTGTCGACGTTGGAAGCGCGCCAGGTTCCGTGGTTCAAGCCCGGCCAAGTCGCGAGTTTCACGTCACAACAATTCAAGGACCTGGGCGAGGCCGGATTGCTCAAGAACCTCACCGAGCGCCAGGTTCCGGCGATCCCCGAAACCATGATCGATTCCGTGGACGTGGCGAAGTTCGATCCCAGCCAGGTGCCGTGGCTGACCGAGAAGCAGATTCCGGTGCTGACCCGCGATCAATGGGGTGCCTTCACGATCCATCACACCGAAGCCCTGACCCAGCCGCAGATCGAAGCGGTGACACCAAAACAGTTTGAGGAAATGAGCCCCGGCCAGTTCCGCAAATTCACGCTCGAGCAGTTCGAGTGGATGAGCGGGGATCAGACGAACGCCCTCTCCGTGCTGCAGCTGACGACCTATCGGGCGACCCATAAAAAGGCGATGACGCCGGATCAGGCCACCAGCGTCGATCTGGCCCTCAGACATGCCAGGATGCGGGAAAACGGTCAGGCTCTCGCCACCTTTGGCAGCATGTCGACCACCTCCTATGTGTTGTGGAGTTCGTTGCCGCCAACCTGGACCGCCACCGCCGGAGCGGTCGCATTTGGCGTGCGAGGCGTCGTTTTCGGCGCGCAGGCGCTCTTCCCCAACGCAACCGCAAATCACAAGCCGTTCGGGCGATTCCTCAACGCGCTCGCCGGAGCCACATTCATTGCGGCAGCGCCAGGTGCCGCGACCGGGATGATCCAGGGTAAGGATCTTGTCGTCAACAGCACGTTCACGCTCGGCAATATCGTCTATGGCACGAAGTCGATGCTGCAGTCGTTCACCGGCAGACCGGTGATCCGAAACATGGCCGAATATCTGGCTGGACCCGGCTATGTGCTTGGCTGCGCCTTCTATACGGTGCACTCCTGGCCGGCGCCGATCGCGACAGTCGCCGGCACCATGTTCACCTTCGGCTGCGCGGAATTCTGGGCGTCGGCCATAAGGACGGACCGGATGAATCGCCGTTCAGTGCCGCGAACCGATGCTGATATCGCGGCGGCGGAAAAGTCCGACAAAAGATGGGCTGCATGGGATCGCTGGACTCTGGGCATCACCTTCGGCGTTGGAATGCTTCTCTTCTCGCTGGACGCTCTGCTCGCGGAGCCTTGGGAGGGCCCGAAGACGACCCCTCCACCCGATCCGAAAAAACCGGATGGCGATGCCTCATCCCAGCAACCAGATGATCCCTCGGATGTCCCAGATGGGCCGCAAACCCCGCCGGAGGACTTCCCGCAACTTGTCGTGGTCGCCGATGACGGTCTGAATTTGAGAAGCCGGCCGAGCACCGATTCCGCGCGGATCATCGTCCTCGAGCCGGGTACGTTCGTCGATCAGACGGGTAAGCCAGCGACCGAACCGTCCGGCCAGGAATGGATCCCGGTTGAAGGGTTCGGCGCGGATGGCGAGAACCACGCGGGCTGGGTGTCCGGGGATTACGTGGCTCCGCACCCGGACGGCGCGCGAAATTCCGAAGGCCGCATCAATCCCGAACTCGAACAGCGCGGCTACCGATGGGTCGAGGCGGGAGACGGCAGCAGCATTCGGGCGATCGCACGAGCCAACAAGGCCGATGTGGCGGAGACGGTGGTTCTCAACATGGATCACATCCTGAGCCCGGATATGATCTTCTCAGGCGACCGCATCTACCTGCCGGCCACCTTGGGCTGAGAAACCGCGGGCCTAAGCTTATCGGTTCGCGCAGCATATGCGTGCGCAACGCAGGCGGCCAACTTTGCCGCCCGCTCCGCTATCGGGTTGGAGGGTTCGGAAGAGTAGGAGGCGGTAAACTGCAAGTCGGACGGGTGCCATTCGCATTCGACGATGCGCAGTTTACCGCTTGCGATATAGTCTTGGACGACTCCTTCAGGCAGGGAAGCTATGCCTATTCCGTTGAGTGTCATCTTGATGGAAGCGGCCAAGGAATTGGCCGGAAAGATGCGCGGCGTCTCTTCGAATTCGCCGGTGAGCTTGCGGTAGAGTTCGCTATAGGGTCGCGTGGTGCGCGCGTAGCTGATGATTGGAAACTGCATCAGGTCGTTCAGTGTCATCTTGCGTCGGTTGGGCAATTCCAACTGCGGCGAGCAGACCCAAGCAAGAGGAAAGGACGGCATATCGATATTCTCGATGCTGTACTCCAAGACAGGGCCCATCAGCACCGCAAGATCGAGCCGGTGTGACATGAGTTCGTTGCGAAGGGTCGTCGTCGCATCGACGACGATATCCGTATCGACAAGCGGAAAGTTTGCTTTCAATGCGTTGAGGAAATCCGGCAGCCAAGTGTGCACGATCGTTTCGGCAACCCCAAGCCTCAGCACCCTCGTTGTCTCTGCAGTCTCTGAAAGAGAGCTGGCCATCAGTTGCAGCCGCTCCGCTACGCGCAGAACCCGTTGTGCAGGTGGTAGCAGCCGTTGTCCCTCGGCGGTCAGCCTGACCGTGCTGCTCTGCCGCTCGAACAGCTTGGCACCAAGCGCTTCCTCCAACCCGGCAATTCGGGTCGACACCGCAGGCTGCGTGGTGTTCAGGCGTTCAGCCGCCTTTCGAAAGCTTCCGAAGGTCGCCACCAGGAGAAACGTTTCGAGCTGCTTGATGTTGAAAGGTATCACGACGGCAGCTCACTCATTTACGGGCTTTCGGGGAGAGGTGTCGAACCATCAGTGCCGTACGATAATCTGGGCGCCGACCTTCACTCGGTCATAAAGATCGATGACGTCTTCATTGGTCATGCGGATGCACCCGGAGGAGTTGGCCTGTCCGACGGTCCATGGCTGGTTAGTGCCGTGGACGCGGTAAAGCGTGTTGCCGATATACAATGCGCGCGCGCCCAATGGATTGTTCGGACCTCCCTCGACATGCGCAGGCAGGAAGCGGCCTTTTGATGCTTCTCTGGATCTCATTTCGGCCGGCGGCCGCCAATCTGGCCAGTGCCTTTTGCTCGAAATCGTGTCGCGGCCGGACCATTCCAATCCCTCTTTTCCAACGCCCACCGCGTATCGCAGCGCTCTGCCGTTCCCCAGGACGTAGTAAAGCCGCCGCTCCGTGGTGTTGATCACGATCGATCCCTTCGGTTGAGCCTCGCTGAAATGTACGATCTCCCTAGGGATTGCTGACCACTCGCGCCGGATTCCTCCATCCGAAGTCTGGTTGGGAGCGGAAGGGGAGACCAGCACATTTCTTGCCGGATCATAAGTCCAGCTTCGTGGGTCATAACCGCTATTCGATTGGGCCTGCGCCGGCGCCATTGCGGCAATCGACGTGGCAGCTATCAGAACTGATGCACACAATCTCCGGACTTTGCGTCCCGCCACGTTGGCGGGAACAGGCAAGTTCGCAAGCAGGATCATGATTGCCGCCACCAAGACCGATCCCTTCTGCATCCAGGCGTCCATCTGGCGATCACCTGATTCCAGCGTGCACCATATCGTTTTGCGTGCGGTTCGCAACATTTGGCACCAAATGCCCATGCGCAATCCAATTGGACTTCCCATTTTGCAATGTGCACGATAGAGTGAATCGGCGGATAAACCATGAAACAAGCGACGCGGGCCATCGCTCGTGCGTCCCTTTGCGATAGGACCAATGTTGACGGGACGCGACACCTGCCATGCGGATCGGTTCTCGGGAGCCAGGGCTGCTTTCGTCACCTGCGGCCTTGCGGTGATCCTGGCGTTCAGCCTTGCCCCGTCGCGGGCTAACGCCGCCGAACCGCGCTGGCCTGCCGGCCCGTACAAATACATCACCGTCGATCAGTCGGTGGCCGATGCGCTGGTCGAGCTGGGGCGCAACATGCGGGTGCCCATGCGTGTCAGCAAACTCGTAAAGGGGCGTTTAAGCGCCGGCATGCCGGTTGGAACGGCCCGCGAGTTTCTGCAAGAGATCTGCAACCGATACGGGTTGGTCTGGCATTTTGATGGCATCGTTATGAACGTCGCGACCGAAGCTGAGGTCCGGACGGAAATGATCGCGCTTGACGCCAACACGGCTGCCAGTGCGGAAGATCGGCTTTCGCGGCTGGGGGTCATCGACCCGAAGTTTCCGATAAAAGTGTCCAAGCAAGACGATGTTGTCTCGGTATCGGGGCCGCCATCCTATGTTGAACTTGTCAGGAAAACACTGGGAGTTCCAGCGGCGGCGCCGAGCACGAAGCAGGACGTTGGCAAAGTTGTTCCGGTCCGCGTTTTCCGCGGAAGGCAGGCGGAGGCGCAAAGTGTTCCCTCCGGCAAACCGAACTAAGCAAGCAGGAGGGCAGGTTCATGCAAATCGCGCCGGTTGGAGCCTTGGAAGCTACACTCGCAAACTTGACCACCAGCATTACTTCGCAGCAGCAGATCACCGCCAGCCCGGCAGCGCAGCCGGGTAACCGAATGGTGGGTGCCAATCAGGAAAAACATGATGCCGCCAAGGTTAGTATGCCTGAACGCGGTGATGTCGCCACACGGGCAGGCCAGCAGGTGGCGCAGGCATCTTCCGGAGCCAATCCGGCAATGGCCGGACAATCCTCCAAATTGGAAAAGACCGAGCCGGTCATCGAACACAAGCTCTTCGACTATCTGGCCGAGGTGGAAAAGGCTGGGGGCGGGGCGCTCACGGATCCGTCTGCATTGTTCGGTTCTGCGGTTCAGTCGTTGGAAGGGACCATGCAGCAGGTCCAGAAGGCCCTTGGCCAGGCAAATGCCCCTGTGAATGCTGAAACGGCCACCATGCAGGGCGCCGGCAAGACTGCCCCGTCAGGCAAGGAAGGCGAAAACGCCACGGAAAAGAATGCTGAGCAACTCCTCGAACGGTCCATTTCAGTGATGTGGGCAGCCGCCAATCTCGAGGTGGTCACGAGCAGCGTGACGGCCGTTACGTCATCTACCAGCACGCTGATCAAGCAACAGTAAGCCTACGGAGTGTTCGTGCACACGCTATCCTTGCCGCGGCGGTCAACACTATTGAATCGATGCGGCGCCCGGTGCCGCGTCGCGCTCGTTGTGGTGAGCATGCTTGTGCTCCAGGCGTGCTCGGTTGAGCTGTACTCCAACCTCAACCAGCGGCAGGCCAACGAGATCGTGGCCACGCTGATGCGTCACGGGATTCCGGCCCAGCGCGAGGCCGGCAAGGACGGCAAAATGACGGTTTCCGTACAGAAGGACCGTTTCGCCGAAGCCATGGCGATTCTCGACGAAAGCGGATTGCCCAAACAGGAATTCCAGACGCTCGGCGACGTGTTCAAGCGAGACGGGCTTGTATCCTCGCCGGTCGAAGAGCGGGCGACGATGATCTATGGCCTGAGCCAGGAGTTGTCGCAGACGATTTCGGACATCGACGGCGTGCTTTCCGCGCGCGTTCATCTCGTCCTGCCCGAAAACGATCCTCTAAGACAGCGACTGGTGCCATCGTCCGCCTCCGTTTTCATCCGGCATCGCGCATCCGTTCCGATGAATGAGCTGATCCCGCAGGTCAAGATGCTGGTGGCCAAAGGCATCGCCGGCCTGACCTATGACAATGTATCCGTCACGGTCATTCCGGTGACCGCGGCAGTCCCCGAACACGCAACCGGCGAGCCAGGTTTCACAACCTTCCTCGGCCTCTGGCTGCATCCCGACAGCGTCGCTGCCGCGATGTGGCTGTTTTACGGCATGTCGGCGGCGATACTCGCGCTGGCTGCCCGGTTGGCTTACGTCCAGTGGTTTCGACGGCCCGGCGTCTATGCGCTCGACGCTTCGGCAATGCCTGTGAAGAAGACATGATCCAGACCGGCCCGAAGCAAACTGCCAGCCCGGAATGGCAGACGTTCATGTCCAATCCGGCAGGCTATGCGGATGCGGCCCGGCTGGCGCAATGCTTTGACGGCGCGATCGGCGAGGCTGCCTGCGAGCGTATGTTGAGGTCGCAGCGCCTGCATGGCCGATTGTCAGAGCTTCTGCTCGACCGTTACGGACTCAGCGGCGCCGTTTCCAACGAACCAGCCGATGAGATAGATCGGGCGATCGCTTTGTCGTCGGGTGAGGAGTTGGAGGAACTTGCGCTTCGCGCGGGTGCGATCTACTGGGCCGGCAGTCTGGCCGCCGTCATTGATGGACGCCAAACCGCCGCATTGCAGGCAGCACTCGGCGCGGATCTCTGCGCTTTCGCAGTCGCCAACCGCGATCTGGCCGGTCCAATGCAGCCGTTGGACCCCCTGGAAGATATCCATGGTCGTGTCCATGCTGACGGCTTGAGTTGCCTTGGCGCCTGGTGTCAGTCGATGCCCGGCGAAACGAGCATACGGGTTCGCCTCAAACTGATGCCGCATGAGCTTTTTGACAACGCGACGGCCAAACCATTTTCCGAAGCTGGTCCGGCGATTGTTCGACGGGCGATGGGTTAGACGAGATGGTCGAACCGGGCAACGCGACCACTGCCGTGCCGAAGCGCCCTTTCGCCCGTATCCTGCGCGCTGCTGAGGCACGCGCCTGGCAAGATGGGCACGCCTTTCTCGACGAAGCCAGGCGTGATGCGCAGCAGTTGCGTGACGCCGCTCGGCGAGCCTATGCGGCCGAATATGCGCAGGGTTATGAAGACGGCAAGGCGCAAGGCGACGCGGATGCCGCGCGTATGGTGAGCGAGACCGCGGTCAAGGTAGATCGCTATCTTGGTGGGCTGGAAGCCGAAATCATCAATCTAGCCCTCGATGTCGTCAGGCGAGTGCTGGGAGAATTCGACGTGAGCATGCTGGTCGCCAAGGCCGCCGCGCAGGCCGTCACTGAGATTCGCCGCGCCAAATATCTGAAGGTCCGACTTCATCCCGCTTCCGTCAACAAGGTTCGCGATGAACTGAATGCGGTTCTGCGCGAGACCGACTTGGGCATGACGGTCGAGATCGAGCCGGATGATACGCTGGCGAGTGGCGCCTGCATCCTCTTGACCGACATTGCCGTCATTGACGCCAGTATCGACGCACAGCTCAATGCCATTGCCGCTGCGGTTTTATCGAAGGCCGAGGCGCCGGCATGACAAGTCCCGCCATCAATATCGAGAGCCGCCTCGCATCGATCGTTCCGAACCTGCGTTCAGGCCTGCGTGACGATGCCAGCCGACCCAGGAAAGGGCGCGTACGACGGGTGACCGGCACGGTCATTCACGCGACGGTGGAGCAGGTTCGGATCGGCGAGATATGCGAACTCGTCGACCCCAGGACCGGCACAGCGACCAAGGCGGAAGTCGTCGGGCTTATGGACGAGATGGCAATCCTTGTTCCGCTTGGCGATCTTACCGGCCTTTCGAACCTCACCGAGGTAATTGCGACCGGGAAGGTCCAAACGGTGCCTGTTGGGCCCGCTCTACTTGGTCGGGTGATCAGCGCGTTCGGCGACCCATTGGATGGCAAGCCGCTTTCGCTGGATGGCATTACCGGCAGCTATCCGGTCAATGCCTATCCGCCATCTCCGCTGGAGCGCAGTTTGATTTCCGAGCCTATCCAGCTCGGAATCCGCGCCCTCGATGGGCTTCTCACCTGCGCGCGTGGGCAGCGCGTCGGCATCTTCGGCGAACCTGGCGTCGGCAAGTCGATCCTGCTTTCGGATATCGTCAGCGGCACCGACGCAGATGTTGCCGTGGTTGCTCTTGTCGGCGAACGCGGACGTGAAGTGCGCGAATTCATCGAGCATCAGCTCGGCCCGGCAGGGCTGGCGCGGGCAATCATCGTCGTCGCGACGTCCGACCGGCCGGCGATCGAGCGCGTCAAGGCCGCCTATGTGGCAACCAGTATCGCCGAATATTTTCGCGACCAGGGAAAGCATGTGTTGCTGGCGATGGACAACATCACGCGGTTTGCCCGTGCGCAGCGCGAGATTGGCCTCGCTTCCGGCGAGTCGCCGACGCGTCGCGGTTTTCCGTCTTCGCTTTTTGCAGTTCTGCCCCGATTGCTCGAGCGCTCCGGGCCTGGCCGCGTCGGCTCCATTACAAGCCTCTACAGCGTACTTCTGGAGGGCGATGGCACGCTGGATCCGGTTGCCGAAGAAATCCAGGCGCTTCTCGATGGCCACGTCTTTCTGTCAAACGAACTTGCGCAGCGCAATCATTTCCCGGCCATCGATGTGCTGCGCAGCCGCAGCCGCCTCATGGACACGGTGGTGCCGGCTGAGCATCGGTCGGACGCCGGCCGCCTACGGGAATTGCTCGCCCGCTACGCCGACGTCGAATTGCTGCTGCGCGTCGGTGAATACGAAAAGGGCAGCGATGCGGTGGCGGACGAGGCGGTGGCGAAGATCGACACCATCAACGCCTTCCTGCGACAGCCCTCTGCTACCCACGAGACCATCGAGAGGACACGCGAACGCATGCGGGGGATCGTCAATGGAGGATCGTGACATAATCGCACGATTGCGTGACCTCAGGCGCCACGGTGAACAGCGCGCAAACGAAGCGGTCACAAGGAGATACGCCGCTGCGCAGCGGGCCGCCGGGGCGGTTCAGGAGGCGGCCGCCGCCGTCAGGAAACACCTGCAGCGCACAGCCGACGCCGAGGATGCAGCATTCAGTTCGCTTGTTGGACAACCGGTGAAGGCAGCCAGCCTTCATAGGCTTCAGGGACAGTTCGAGATCGCCGCCAGGCAAACCGAACAGCTCCGGGAAAACGAGAAGATGGCCGGCGTCACCGAGCAGCGACGCAAAACAGAGTTATCGGCAGCTCGCAACGATCATCGCGCGAGCATGAAGGCGGTGACGAAGCTGGACGGTCTGTTGGAGCATCTGACCAAACGCTCTGCGCGTCGTCGCATCGCGCTTGCCGAGCTTTCCGAGGAAGACGAGCGCAGTCCACAGCGCCTGCCCACAGAGTGATAGTCCCAACCCGTGATCGTGAATATGGAAGTGTGATGCCTCAGGCCTTGGCGTCGGCAAAAAAGAAAGCGCGCGCAGAACCGGTGAGCTCGAGCGTTGGCGAGCCGCTGACATTGGAATCTGTTGCTGCTGTGGAGGTTGAGGCATCGAACGCCTTCTACCGCCGCCGTGCTCCCGCGCAGATCACGATTGTCGGGAAAACCATGGCTATCGCGGTCGTCTGGCCGGCAGCAAACCCTCAGGACCAGCCGCTGTGCACGATTGCGTTCACTGTCTCAGACACGGCGGGCAAATTGCGCTTGCCGCTTGCTGTTGTCGAAAGAGGGCTTGGCAAGGCTGACGAGGCAATCGACCTGAAACGACTGGCGCCCGCTCACGCCGCACTGCTGCTGGAATCGGTATTCGAAGAAGATCTCGAATGGATCGAGAGCAAGCTGGGCGAGAGGATCGCCATTACGTCGGTCGAACAAAAAGACAGCGTTTTGGACGAAACCGCCTTCGCGTTCGTCCTGACCGGCAAGGACGAAACCATAGATTGCGCCTTGTACACCGGTAGCGTTGGTCTAGCCGTGCGGGCCGGCGCCTTTCTCGACGCGATCGGGAAAGTGAGGCCCCCGGTTCCTGCCGACTTCCCGTTGCTGGTCTGCCTTTGGCGCAACGCGCTTACAATCAGCCTTGGTGACCTTCAAAGCCTGCAGCCTGGCGATGTGGTGCTTTTCGATGACGAAGAGGAAGAGGCGGCGTTCGTCATTGCCGAGCGGCTTTATGCCCCGGCGGTGCTGACTGCCAGTGGGCCGCAACTGCTTGCCGCGCCGACTGCAATCGCTGGATCGAAATGGGAGTGGACCATGAACCAAAACACGCCGCCGCACGCCGACCAGACATTAGAAGAGTCAACTCTGGACGAATTGCCGGTTGCGCTTGCCTTCGAGCTCGGCCGCACGGCGATGCCTCTCGGCGAGGTAAGGCAGCTTGCACCCGGTGCCATCGTTCCGCTCGCCAATGTGACGAAAGAGACGGTCGACATCATTGCGAATGGCAAACGCGTCGGCCGTGGCGAGATCGTGCGGATTGGGGAGAACCTGGGCGTGCGGATCGCCCGTATGTTCGACAATGCTTGACAATTCGCCCAACCTGCTTGGGATTCTGATTGCCGTCGGCTTCGTCGGTTTGCTGCCGCTGGCAGTCGTCACCATGACCGGTTTCCTGAAAATCTCGGTCGTGCTGTTCCTCATCCGCAACGCGCTCGGCGTCCAGCAGATGCCGCCCAATTTGGTGCTCTACGGCATAGCGCTCGTGCTCACAGTCTATGTCACGACGCCGCTGCTGAGCGAGATGTCGGGCCGCCTTCAGGAAGGGCAGGTTCAGTTCCAGACGACGGACGACCTCGCCAGGGCGGCGCAACTGGTCAGGGAACCATTGCAGCAGCACCTGATCAAATTCACCCAGCCGGAAGAGCGGCAGTTCTTTCTTGACGGAACGAACCGCCTGTGGCCGGAACAGGCACGCCAGAACCTGAAGGACGACGATCTTTCGATACTTGTTCCTGCCTTTGTCGCGTCCGAGCTTACGCGAGCGTTTGAAATCGGCTTTCTGCTTTATCTTCCCTTCCTCATCATCGACATCGTCGTTGCCAACATCCTGATGACGCTCGGCATGATCATGGTCTCGCCGGTTCTCATTTCGATCCCGCTGAAACTGTTCCTTTTCGTCGCCATAGATGGCTGGTCGCGGCTGATGCACGGCCTCATCCTGAGTTACGGCTGACGCCGCTGGGAGGTTTGCATGAGCAATGACTTCATCCTGGCGAAGGTCCAAAGCGCGCTGCTGACGGTGCTGTTCGCGTCCAGTCCAGCGATCATCGCGGCGATGGCCGTCGGCATCCTTGTCGGCCTGGCCCAGGCGCTGACGCAAATTCAGGACCAGTCCCTGCCGCAAACGATCAAGCTCGTCGTGATCCTGCTGGTCATCATCGTCTTCGGCCCGCTGCTTGGCCAGCAGATCGCCGAGCAGGCCTCAACGGCGCTGGACGAATTCCCCGTCGTCACGCGTTGAGGCACTAAGATGCCGGTCGAACCATTCTTCGCATCGGTCAAAGAGCTTCAGTTCTATCTTTTGGCGGGAGCTTTCGCGCTCGCACGCATGACCGGGTTCATGCTCCTGATGCCACTCTTTTCGCGTGTGCCGCTATCAGGCCTTCTGCGCAACGGCGTTGCTCTGGCGCTGGCGGTTCCGGTCTTTCCGATGATCGTGAACAAACTGACAAACAGTGACATCGCGACGACAATGATCGTCGTGTACATGCTCAAGGAGGTCGTGGTCGGGGTAACGCTCGGGCTGGCGATGGGCATACCGTTCTGGGCGGCCGAGGCTGCCGGCGATATCCTGGACCTACAGCGCGGCTCCACCATGGGGACGCTGATCGATCCGATGATGACCCATGAGACGAGTGCCACCGGCACCTTGCTCGCGGTTATCATGGTTACGATCTATCTGGCTGCCGGCGGCCTCGAACTTTCTTTGACCAGCCTTTACGACAGCTATGGCCTGTGGCCGATCGACCAACTTTTGCCCGTGTTCAGCAAGGATGCGGCCGGCATCTTCCTCGATCTGCTGAACCGCATTCTGATGATGGCATTGACCCTCGTTTTCCCGCTCATCATCAGCATGCTCTTATCCGACATAGTGCTCGCCTTCTTGGCGCGCGCCTCACCGCACCTGAATGTTTTTGCGCTTTCGCTGATCGTGAAGACGCTGGTGTTTAGCCTCGTCTTTGTACTCTATTCTGCTTTCCTGCTCTTCTACATGAACCGCGACCTTGGCTTCCTGCACGACGCGGGCCGACAGATAGAACAGATCGGCTGCCGCAGCTGCCAATGAGAACAGGAAGATTTGCGCAAGCGTCGATTGTAAACGAAGCAATCGTTGGTCGGCCAATAAATACAATTTATCGTTGAGGAAAGATTCTGACAATTTGACAAGCAGCCGAGCTGCCAACGATCTTACGCCCTCCCGACTTGTCTCTGAACGCGCATATCCCTCGGAAGCCATGGCTCGCCTGACCACTTCATCGATCTTCGAGGACCTGCGACTAGTCGATGCGGATAGGCTGCGCAGGCTTGTCAGAATGGGCGCCTACGAAGGGCATACAGGGGGGCTGGCGCGCGGCAAGCTCCAGGCCAATGTTGTGATTGTGCCGCGCAGCTTTGCCAGCGATTTCCACCAGTTTTGCATCCGTAACCCGAAATCCTGCCCATTGGTCGGCGTGAATCGCGCCGGCAGTCCATTGATCCCGGCGCTGGGCGATATCGACATCCGCACCGATGCCCCCCAGTACAACATCTATCACTTCGGGGAGCTGACCCGTCAGAGAACGGACATTATCGACCTTTGGCAGGATGATTTTGCCGCTTTCGCGCTGGGCAGTTCGCTGACCGTCGAGGCTGCACTTGCCGAAAAAGGCGTGAAACTGAGCCGCATCGGCTGCGGCAAGGCATCACCCAAGTTCCGAACCAGGATCAAGACTTGTCGCGTCGGACCGTTTGGTGGCGAAATGGTCGTCTCGATGCGTCCGATAAGCCGCTGCGATGTCGACAGGGTTCGCGCCCTTACCGCACGCTTCCCGCACGCCCACGGCTCTCCCATCCATGTCGGAGATCCCACGGTCATCGGAATAGCCGACTTGATGGCTCCCGACTGGGGCGATCCGGTCAAAATCATGGACGGGGAGGTCCCTGTGTTCTGGGCCAGCAGCATAACCGCACAGGATGCACTTGCTCGTGCCGAACTCGCGACCTCGATCACGGTATCGCCGGGGCACATGCTGATCACCGATGTGGATGCACGGGCCGATGCGGGCGCTTTCAAAGTCTACTAGCAGCCCATCTGGCTTCGAGCCTACATCATGACGAAGTGAGATGGCAGTCTGGGAATGCGACCGCTCCAGACGCTTCGCAAGCGGAAAGTTCCGGTCGTCCCAAGGCCTCGACACCCCGGTTGCAAGGCAAATCGGTCCCGGAACTCTTCTCCGCCTGCACATCGCGCGGTGAAGCCATAAATCAGGCTAGCATGATTTCCTGCGACCCCATCGCTCCTCGCTAGCGGTTCAGGTGCTTTTGATCGCGCCGTTCATCCCGTTGGGGTAGAAGCCGCCCTTGCTCACGCCGGCCTGGTCGGTGAGATACACAATGCGCAGCACCTCTTGCGGCGTCCTGGTGAAGGCGATCGCGTCCGGCGTCGACGGAACGATGTTGGCCATGCCGTCCACCTGGATGCCCTGGTCCTTGTCTTCCGAACCATCGATCTTGTCACGGGCGTCGGATACCGCATTGGCGGCCTTCCAGGCTTCCTCGCCCATTCGGTACAACGACGACCGGGCCATGCCCATGTGGTAAGCCTCGACTGCCAGAATGCCAGCAGCAGCAGCTAGGAAATCCTTGTTCTTCAAGACGGTCGCGGCGCCGGCATAGGCAGTCACGCCCACGTCCTCGAACAGCATGCCGCCAAGCACGAAATTCATCTGATTGCCGAAAGGATCGAAGTCCGCGCCGAACCCTGCCGCCTTCGCAACCGCGGCAAAGCCCGCATCAAAATCGATCGCTGGCCGATCCACGGCGTCGCTTCCAAGCGTCTTGCGATAGAACCTGACGTGAGCGAGTTCGTTTTCCGCGACTTCCCGCATGAACTCGCCGATTGCAGGCGTGTCAAAGGAAACCTGCTTGCCTCCGACTACATCGCCGGCCTCCGGACCGGCATCTGAATCGTCAATTCCCTTCCCGGTGGTGCCGCGCAGATA
This sequence comes from Mesorhizobium sp., assembly GCA_004020315.1. Classification (GTDB taxonomy): domain Bacteria; phylum Pseudomonadota; class Alphaproteobacteria; order Rhizobiales; family Rhizobiaceae; genus Mesorhizobium. The sequence continues at coordinate 40,494 of SAQG01000026.1, read as the reverse complement.
GTATTCGGCTTCCATGTACTCCAGATTGAGCGCGAACCGGAAAATGTCCTCGTCCTTGACGTCATCCTGCGCATAGGCGCTGGAAACCGGGCCGAAACCGGTAGTCGTGGCGAGCGTGGCTCCCAGGCCAAATTGCAATGCGCGGCGGCGCGAAACACGAAACGACGGCGTAACACGGATCATTGCTTCCTCCCGCTAGCCCGCGGGCATCCACCATTGGCACCTCGATCGCGGGCCACACGTCCCAACCTCGCTAAAGGCGAAAGGTTCCTGGCGACCAGAAGGGTTGTTGGACGCTGGTGTCGGGCTCGACGACAAAAATCGCCACGCGTCTATCGTTTTTTCTATGCGCCCGATGTCGAGAATTGGCCGGATGGGGCGTGCAGCGGTTGCTCGCTGTTTGCTGACACCGTCGTTCATCCTGCCCATCTTGCAGCACGCGACACGACCCTCGCCTTCGTCGCTGCTGCTCCTATCGATAAGATCGAGAGCCTGCGCGAACGGATGGGATGGAACCACATCCCTTTCTATTCGCTGCCCGACGAGCGGTTCTCTCGGGATTTCGGTGTTGAAGAATTATTCGGCATCAACCTCTTCATCCGGCGCGGTGAACGTATTTTCCGCACCTCGATAGAGCACGATCATTGTTGTTGGCCGCGAGCACGGATTACAGCCGCGAAGCGGTTAGAAATCCAAATCCATATCGTGATGATGATGCTCGTGACCGGGAAGCTCTGGCGGCGGCGGGCCAGGCACTTCGGCCACCATGGCCTCCGTCATGATGAGGAGGCCCGCCACCGAGGCTGCGCCCTGGAGCGCCGTTCGCACCACCTTGGCCGGGTCGATGATGCCCTTTGACACCAGATCCCCGTACTCGCCCGATTGGGCATCGTAGCCATAGGCGTTGTCGTCCTTTTCGAGGATCCCGGCGATGACGACCGAGCCTTCCAGGCCGGCATTGATCGCGATCTGCCGAGCCGGCCAGGTGATCGCCTTCCTGACGATTGCGATACCGACCTGCTGGTCCTCGTTGGAGCCCTTGAGCTTCTTGAGCGCCCTGCCGGCGCGCAGCAAGGCGACCCCACCGCCCGGGAGAATGCCCTCTGCAACTGCGGCTCTTGTCGCGTTCATCGCGTCATCGATGCGATCCTTCTTCTCCCTGACCTCGACTTCGGTGGCACCGCCGACCCGGATCACGGCGACGCCACCGGCGAGCCTGGCCAGCCGCTCCTGGAGCTTCTCGCGGTCGTAGTCGGAGGTGGTTTCCGCAAGCTCCAGCTTGATCTCGGCGATGCGGGCGTCGATTCCTTCCCGCTTGCCGGCGCCGCCGACGATCGTGGTGTTTGCCTTATCGATCATCACCTTCTTGGTGCGCCCGAGCATATCGAGGGAAGCATGCTCGAGCTTGATGCCCAAATCCTCCGAGATCACCGTTCCGCCGGTCATCAGCGCGAGATCCTGCAGCATCGCCTTGCGACGGTCTCCGTAGGCCGGCGCCTTCACCGCTGCAACCTTGAGAGCGCCGCGCAATTTGTTGACCACCAGCGCCGCAATCACCTCACCCTCGACATCTTCGGCGATGATGAGCAGCGGCTTGCCGGCCTGCACCACCTTCTCCAGCAGCGGCAGTATTTCGTTCAGGCTGGACAGTTTCTTCTCGCTGATGAGGACAAAGGCATCCTGCATCTCGACCCGCATCTTTGCGCGATTGGTGACGAAATGGGGCGAGATATAGCCGCGGTCGAACTGCATGCCCTCGACGAATTCGAGTTCGGTTTCGAGCGACGTCCCGTCCTCGACAGTGATCACGCCGTCATTGCCGACCCTCTTCATGGCGTCGGCGAGGCAGCGGCCGATCTCCCTGTCGCCGTTGGCCGAGATGGTGCCGACTTGCGCAATCTCGACGTTCGAGGTGACCTTCGTGGCGTTGTTTTTGAGTTCCGCGACGACGGCTTCAACCGCGAGATCGATGCCGCGCTTCAGGTCCATGGGATTCATGCCGGCGGCCACCGCCTTGGCGCCCTCCCGGGCGATCGCATGCGCGAGCACGACGGCGGTGGTCGTGCCGTCGCCGGCCTGATAGGAGGTTTTTGTTGCTATCTCGCGCACCATCTGGGCGCCCATGTTCTCGAACTTGTTGTCGAGTTCGATTTCCCTGGCGACGGTCACGCCGTCCTTCGTGACCCGCGGCGCGCCGTGCTCCCTGCCGATCGCGACGTTGCGCCCCCGCGGGCCAAGCGTGACGCTCACCGCATTCGCCAGAGTGTCAATGCCGCGCAGCATTCTGTCGCGAGCCTCGAACGAAAACATGATTTCCTTGGCAGCCATTTCCTTGATCCTTAAGACCCGATTTTCGGGAACGGCGAAGCCTCTTTCGGCCGCTCAGGCGAGATTGTCCCGTGGCAGCCCGAGCCGGTTCCAGACATCGAACAGAGCTGCCGCGAGCCGATCAATCATGATGTCCTCATGACAGGGTGTCGGCGTGATGCGCAGCCGCTCAGTTCCCTTCGCCACGGTCGGATAATTGATCGGCTGGATATAGATGTCGTGCTCGCTCAGCAGCAGGTCGCTTGCCGCTTTGCAATGTGCCGGATCGCCGACTGCTACCGGAACGATATGGGTGTCGCTCAGGATGAGCGGCAGCCCAGCGGCACCCAGCGCCGCCTTGACCCGCCGGACGCGGTCCTGCTGGCACTTGCGCTCCCACTGCGAGGTTTTCAGGTGCCGGATCGCCGCTGTGGCCGCGGCGCAGATCGCCGGCGGCAATGCGGTGGTGAATATGAAACCCGGAGCATAGGAACGAACCGCATCGATCAGCACAGCACTTCCCGTGATATAGCCGCCGAGGCAGCCGAAGGCCTTGGCGAGCGTGCCTTCGATCACATCGATCCGGTTCATGGCGCCGTCGCGCGCGGCGATGCCGGCGCCGCGAGGGCCGTACATGCCCACAGCATGGACCTCGTCGAGATAGGTCATTGCGCCGTAACGATCGGCGATATCGCAAATGCGATTGATTGGCGCGACATCGCCGCCCATCGAATAGAGACTTTCGAAGACGATGAGTTTTGGCCGATCCGGACCCGCCGCCTTCAACAATTCCTCGAGATGATCGACGTCGTTGTGGCGGAAGATGCTCCTCTCCGTTCCGGACCGGCGGATGCCCTCGATCATCGAATTGTGGTTGAGCGCATCGGACAGGATCAGACAATCGGGGATCAGCTTGGCGATGGTCGAGATGCCAGTCTGGTTCGAAACATAGCCGGACGTGAAGACCAGTGCCGCCTCCTTGCCGTGGAGATCGGCAAGCTCGCCCTCGAGCTCTACGAGCGGATGGCTGGTGCCGGAGATATTGCGCGTCCCGCCGGCCCCCGTTCCCAGGCGGATAGCAGTCTCCACCATAGCGGCGACCACCTTTGGGTGTTGACCCATCCCGAGATAGTCGTTGGAGCACCAGATCACGACGTCCTTCGGTCCATGCGGGGAATGCCACACGGCATTGGGAAAGCGCCCGGCGATGCGCTCAAGGTCCGCGAACACACGGTAGCGCCGTTCCTCCTGCAGACGCGCGATCGCATCCGCAAAGAAACCGTCATAACTCGTAATGCCTGGCTCCAAGATACTGCCTTGCCCATCGGCCATATCGCCCGCATCTCCGGTCATCGGAGGTCCAAATCGCCGCGGCGCAATGACGTTCTTTACGCCGCCAGGTTTGCCGGTGTGCAACGCTGTGGATTCCGCCATCGCCCGATTCCCCTGCTTGCATACGAACGATGTCGAAGCGCGATGCGCGCCGATCCCGCTCGCATCGTTCCTCAGGACCCGCGTTCAGGAAGGTCGAAGTTGAGCTGCAGCATTCGCGCTATGTTTATCAGAATCGTCTCGCAGACCTTATCTTGATTGGGATCCAGATATTTGACAGTCCAGTTTGCCCCGTTCTCCTTGGTTTCGAGCCGCTGAATCACAAAATCGGTGACGTGCTCGCATCCCGGCTCCTTATGAAGATCCGCGAGGATCAATGCCTTAAGCTCCGAAGCTTCCTTTGTATGCCTTTGCATGGCCGCTCTCCTTCCGGATGACAACTTCTATGCATTGATCAACTGCATAATCGTGATCTCCGTCATGCCAGGGTTCGTGTCATCGCACCAATTCACCCAACGTAGCGGCAATACCGCTGCTTGGTGTGTCAGAGTCTAGACCCTCCACGAATTGCCCCTGTGGGTTCATGATGTAGATGTAGGTGCCGTGATCCATTAGGTAGTCGTTATCGCCCGCCTCGCCCTGGCGCGCCACACCATAGGCGCCATATGCCTTTGAAACCGCAGCGATCTGTTGTGGGCTGCCGGTCAGTCCCACGATGCGCGGATCGAACGCCGCGGTAAAGCTTCCCATCACCTCAGGCGTGTCGCGTTCGGGATCGACGGTGATGAAGAGCGGTTGCAGTTTTGCGGTGTCGGGGCCGAGTTCCTTAATCGCCGCGGCGATTGAGGACAGCGTCGTCGGACAGATGTCGGGGCAAGACGTATAGCCGAAGAAAACCAGCAGCCATTTGCCGCGATAAGTCTCATCGGTGACCGTCGTTCCGTCCGGCGCCGTGAGCGTGAATGGGCCACCGACCGTCACAGGCGCCGTGTCGGCCCGCACGAGCGGTGGGCAGATCGACAGGACCGCTGCGAATATGATGCAGAAGAGGGTACGCGGACCGTAGGCCCAGGGGCTGAGGAGTCCATGCCGCCGCTTCATCAAGTACCTCCGGCACTTCGAGAATGACGCACCAACCTCCGCGTGTGTTTGTGATTAACAAACTCGCCTAAACTATCCCACTTTATCATATTTTGTTGCTGAATGGCTAGACATGGTACTGGTTTAGCTCTATTGTTAAATATTGCCCCTCATCTCTCTAGAAGGAGGCGGCTTCTATGACGATTCGCGAATTGATGTGCGGGCTGGCGGCGATCGCTTTCGGTGCGACGATGTCCGCGCCTGCACAAGCCTACGAAGTGGGTTCGGTCACGGGAGGCGGAACGATCGAGGGTACGATCGTCTACCGCGGCGACGTGCCGACAACAAAGATCATCCCCACCAAGGATATCGAGGTGTGCGGCGACCCCCGCGAGGAGCCGCTGATCGAAGTCGGCAGCGATCAAGCCGTGCTGAACGCGGCGGTGCAGCTGGTCGATGTGGCACAGGGAAAGGCTTGGCCGGAGCCCGGAAAGCTGCCTGAGCTTAATAATCTTAAGTGTCGCTTTGAGCCCGCTGTTCAGATGATACCGGCCGGTTCGCTGGAGGTGGTCAACAGCGACCCAATACTCCACAACACCCACGGATATTATGGCAAGCGCACCGCCTTCAACCTGGCGCTGCCCAATAAGGGCCAGCGGATACCCGTCGAACTGAAGCGGGCCGGCACTGTCCGCATCGACTGCGACGCGCATGGCTGGATGGAAGGCTGGGTCTATGTGGTGGACAATCCCTACCACGCGGTCACCGGCGCCGATGGCAAGTTCAGCATAACCGATGTTCCGCCTGGGGATTACAAGCTCGTGGCGATCCACCCCTTCACCGGGCCCATCGAGCAGTCCGTGACGGTGGAGGAGAATAAAGCCACCAGTCTGACGATTGAACTGAAAAAATAAGAAACGGGCGACCCACTGATTCAACAGGGCCGCGTTCCTGCGAGAAGACCGACGCTTTAAGAAACGGTCAGCACTGAGGAGGAACCCTGATGTCTGACGAGCTTGACCGCATTCGGCGCGAAATGCATGCGGTGCTGCAGCCGCCTGGAGTACGCCCCGACGACTCGCTCCAAATCACCCGCCGCACCTTCATTCACAGATCGCTGCTGTTCGGCGCTGCTTCCGTCGGCCAGACCTTCGCGTGGTGGCCGCTGCTCAACACCATCGACGTCGCTCACGCCGCCGAAGCGCCCTTCAAGTTTGCCTGGATTTCGGACACCCATCTCTACGAGAGGTCCCTCAACACGCGCTTCGTCGACAAGGTGGTGCGCGCCGTACAAGAGGTCCAGGCCATGGATCCGCCGGCCGACTTCCTGATCTTCGGCGGCGACCTGGCCCAGCTCGGGAAGATCGAGGAACTTGAGCTTGGCGTTGAGCTCCTCAAGGATCTGAAGATCAAGAAGTACTACATCCCGGGCGAGCATGACTGGTATCTGGATATGGGCAAGAAGTGGGGCGAGTTGTTCGGCCAACCCAACTGGACCTTCGATCACAAAGGCGTGCGCTTCATCGGGCTCGATACGGTCAGCCGGGGACCGGACTACTGGACAGCGAAGAAGATGACGCCAGAGGAGCGCATGGGCCATATGGCTACCCTCGACGGCACGGTTGCCGGCGCGTGGGCCGGCGTCGGCCGCGACCAACTCGACTGGATGTCGAAGACGCTCGCCGAGTGGGGCACCGACAAGCCGGTCGTCATCTTCAGCCATAATCCGCTGTACGAGTACTACCCGCCCTGGAACTTCTGGGTGCGCGACTGGCGCGAAGTGAATGACGTGCTGAAGCCTTATACCAAGGTCACCAACATCCACGGTCACGTGCACCAGGTGCTCTACAACGAGATCGGCAGGATGCGCTCGATCGGCATGCTGGCGACCTCCTGGCCATGGCCATATGCGCCGGAAGGCGTGCCCAAGCTGACCAAACCGATGATCCGCGTCGATCCGGGCGATCCCTTCGACGGGGTCGGTTGGGGGAAGTGGAGCGTCAGCGCCAACGACGAGGTTGAGACCGAGTACATCATGTGGGGCCGCAAGGAGGTGTTCGTCCAGTCGCCGGAGGACCACGACAAGAGCATTCCGGAGGTCTTACGGCCACGCATCGCCGACAATCAGTACCCGTGGGCAAATCCATAAGGGGGGTGGCTATGATAAACACATCGACATTCCTCTGCATTCTGAGACGTTCCACCGTCGCCGGAGCAGTCATCGCAGCTGCCGTCGTCGTCGGGCCGGCCAGTGCCAACAAGGACCCGGTGACGCCAAAGCAGCTGAAGCTCTATCAAGAGGCGTTCATGGAGGAGGTCAGGAAGGGAGACCTCCTGTTCCACGGCGATGCGGCGATGGCGGAGCAGTTGGGCGTCAAGCTGTCGACCACCGGGTGGGCCTGCGCCATGTGCCATCCGATGGCCTCCGATACCCACCCGCATGCGTTCCCGAAGTTCCAGCAGTCGATGGCCAAATTCGCGACACTGCGCGACATGATCAACTGGTGCATCGAGAAACCGAACCAGGGCGAGAAGATCGATCCCGAATCGGAGGCGATGAAGGCGCTCGAGGCGTACATCACCTGGTCGAATACCGGTTCCGTGTTGGTGCCAGGCAAGTACTAGTCTCGTCGATAGCCGGGCTCGGCTTCACGGGAGCGCGTCCGCCATCGGGGTGACACCTCGATGGGTGGGGTAGAAGCAGTCGTGCGGCCCGGGAACCGCGCGGGGAGGTCTATGCGTTGGCAGAGACTGGGATGGAGCTGCGCGGCAAGTTCGCGAATGTGGACCTGGATGCGCTGGTCGACAACCGGGTCGTGCGGACCTGGCTTTATTTCGGCATGTTCTGGCTGATGGTGACGCCATCCGTCGGCGTCCTGATATCGAGCACCTTCAACTACCCCGACTATCTCGGATCGGGGAATCTCGAGCTCACCTTCGGCCGGCTGCGCCCGGTCCACGTCAACGGTGTCATCTTCGGCGCTTTCTCGACGCTTTTCATCGGCCTTTGCTACTATCTCGTGCCGCGTCTGTCGGGGGTGCGGGTAATATGGTCGGAGTGGTCGGTTCTTCTCGCATGGGTCTGGAACGTCGCAACGCTTGCCGGTTTGGTTGGCTTGCTGTTCGGCGACAGTGACGGTTTGGAAGCCGGAGAGTTTCCGCTCTATGCGAAGGTCGCATTCTTCATCGTAGTGGCCGTTGCTACCGCGCAATTCCTGATCACGATCAGTCGAAGGCTCGAGCCGGCGATCTATGTCGCGCTATGGTACCTGATCGCCACTTTCGTGTGGACGACGATGAACTTCGTGCTTGGAAGCTTCATCCTGCCATACACGATCTCGGGCATCAACAGCGCCGCCTTCCATGGCCTCTATCTCCACTACATCGTCGGGCTGTGGCTAACGCCCGCGGGCTACGTGATCATCTATTATTTCCTGCCGATCAGCGCGCGAAATCCGCTCTATGCCCATAAGCTCTCGCTGGTAGGCTTCTGGTCCCTGGCACTGTTCTACCCGTTCGTCGGCATCCACCATTACCTCTACAGCCCGATCGCGGACTGGGCCGAGACCTTGGCCGTCGTAACGTCGATGCTGCTGATCATTCCGGTGTGGACGGTGCTGGTGAACTTCTTCGGCACTATGATGGGCAAGTGGCATGAGTTCGGCAGGAATCTGCCGGCGAAGTTCCTGATCATGGGCTCGCTCATGTATCTCGTCGGCTGCTTCCAGGGCTCGACCGAGGCGCTGCGGCAGCTGCAGCAGCCGACCCATTTCACCGATTTCGTCATCTCGCATTCGCATCTCACTGTGTTCGGCACCTTCGTCGTCTGGGCGATGGGCGGCCTCGTCTATACTTGGCCGCGGCTGTTCGGGCGCGAACTCTGGTCCTTCAAGCTCGGCAACTGGTCGTTCTGGCTGATCACCGTCGGCATCACGACCATGGGCCTTGTCCTCACAGCGGGCGGGCTGCAGCAGGGTTATCAATGGATGAATGGGGTCGAATGGCTCGACTCGCTTGTCTGGGTGAAGCCGTACTGGCTGGCGCGAACACTGGCAGGCATCAGCATGGATATCGGTATGTCGCTGCTGGTGGTGAATCTGATGCTGACCGCACTGACCAGCCCGGCGGCTGAGGCGCGACGTGTCCGCGGGCCTGTTGAGGCGCCTATCCCGGCCCCGGCGGGAGGGCCCGCGCAGTGAACGTTCGCTTCTTCGCGCTGTTCGCCGGTGTCTTCTGCATCACCCTTGCGGTGATCACGCAGGGCGTGCTGCCCTTCGTGGAGCCGTCCTCGCGAACTACGCGCGTGACCTCTGTGGTGCGCACAGATTTCGGACAGCTGAAATGGACGGTTTCAGAGGCGACGGACTACACCGAGCAGCAGCGTCGCGGCCGCAACATTTACCTGCGCGAAGGCTGCTGGTACTGCCATTCGCAATTCGTGCGGCCGGTGACCGGCGAGATCCGCCGCTGGGGACCGGTCAGCGAGGCGGGCGAGTACGCCTATGACGTGCCGCACCTGTTAGGCACACGCCGGATCGGGCCGGACCTGACGCGCGTCGGCCTGAAATACAGCGACGAATGGCACCTGGCGCACTTCTACAATCCGCGGATGCTGGTGCCGGACTCGATAATGGCGCCGTATCGCGGCCTCTTCCACGAGCCCGATGCAGCCGTCCGTATCGTTGACGACGGCGCTGGCAATCGGACCCTGGAAAGGACAGAGGTCACCAAAGGCCTGTTCAACTTCGACAGCCAGCAAGCGATCCAGCTGACGCCGAATGCGTACGGATTGCTGTTCGTGCCGCTGAAGGCGCGCGAAAGAAAGCCGATCATCCTGACGCCGAACGACGAATACACAGGAGAAACCGTCAGCATCGTGGCGGAGACGGAATCGGTGGCGGCGCTCGTTTCCTACGTCCAGAAGCTCGGCACGAACCGGGGTAAATGGCGCGATCTTTTCGAACCGCAAAGCTTGGAGGTCATGGACGCGACGATGCCGCGCTCCGAGGAATGGATTGCTTATGGCAAGGAAGTCTATGAGCGCCGCTGCATCGGTTGCCACGGTGCCAAGGGCGACGGCAACGGGCCGGCCGCCACCTTTATGTTTAACCAGCGGCCCAGGGACTTCACGTCCGCGGTCTTCAAGTTTAGGTTGACAAAGGAGCCCCTGCCCACGGACGGCGACATGCTGCGCACCATTACTCGCGGCATTCGCGGCACGGCAATGCCCCCTTGGTACGAACTGCCGCTCAACGATCGGCTGGCGGTGATCCAGTACATCAAGTATGAGCTAGCGGTTGACCGTTCCGATCCCGCCAGTCCTTACGCTTTCTTCGTCGAGGAACCGCCTGGCCCGCCGTTGTATATCGGGCGCCCGCCGACCCCGTCCCAGACGATGCTGGACCGTGGCAAGGAGGTTTGGCAGGTGGCGAAGTGCTGGGAGTGCCACGGCCAAGGCGGCAAGGGCGACGGCGAGAAGGCTGCCGGCCTCAAGGATGATCTCGGGTTCGCCACCGTGCCGGCCGACCTCACCAGCGGCCAGTTCAAGTCTGGCCCGGCCGTCGAAGACATCTTCCGGACGATAACTACCGGCCTCAGCGGCACGCCGATGCCGTCCTATCGGGATTCCTTTTCGGACGAGGACCGGTGGGCGCTTTCCTATTTCGTGGTGGCGCTTTCCGCCTATAAAGACCCGCTCTCGCTGCAGCCGCTGTCGATCAAGGAGGAGGCCCGCGCGGCGCTGAACGATCTGGAACTGGTCGCTGACAAGCCTGAGCGAGCCTATGTGCCCGATCCGTCGGCGCCGGCGTCCGGCCCGCCGGCGCCGCCTGGCGAGAAACAGGCACCCGCCGGAGGTTAGAGCATGCTCGGTTTTGAAGTCACCGGACCCTATGCCGGCGCCATGATGATGAGCCTGGCCGCCCTGTTCTTGTTCATCTGGGGCGTCCTATCGGGCGCGTTAAGCGGCACCGACAAAGCCGCCAAGGGGTTTTTTGAAAGGGAAATGGAAAATGAGCGATCTGCAGAGCAGCGATCCGGAGAGCCCGACGCACCCGGAACTGGATGTGCGTCAAAGCTCGCACCCTGAACTGGAGGACTATGCCGGCGGCCTGATACAGGCGCGTGTGGGATTCATTCCGCGATGGCTTCTCGTCGTCTACGTGCTGCTGTTCGCCTGGGGGCTGTATTACATGTATGTTTATTGGGGCGGGCTCGGCCCCGGCCGTCTGTTCTAAGAAGGCAGTCGCAAGGGCTGGTAAGGCAGGAGTGATGGAGATGTTGATAGCTAAAATTCTCCTTGGGGTCGCCGCATTGAACCTGCTTTTCCTGGCCTTCGAGGTGGCGGTAAACGTGCTTCGTCTTTATTTCGGCTGACATAGGAGCAGCGGATGCTACAGGACACGATTTTCAAGCTCGCTGACGCCGGCTTGCCACAGATGCTCGGCTTCCTCATCTATGGCGGCTGCACCGTCGGCTTCATCATCTATCTTGTCTATCTTGTGCGGCAATAGCGGCGCGGACGCGGCGCTGCGAAAACGCCAATGATCTACTACCTCGTGATCTTCACCGCTGGATTTGCAGGCAGCTTTCATTGCATCGGCATGTGCGGCGGTTTTGCCTGCGCACTGGGCCGCGATCAGCGAGGCGCAGGCGCAACCGTCCTTCGCCACCTGCTCTATAATACCGGCCGATTGACAACCTATTGCTTTCTGGGCGGGCTCGCGGGTGCGATCGGTCAGGTCGTCTGCACCACGCCAGGTTTAACGGCGGCGCCGCTTTTGAACGGCTCCCTTGACATCGCCCAACGAATTCTCGCGATCGTCGCTGGCCTGCTCATGATTGCCATGGCGTTGCAGTTCTTCGGCTTGCTGCAGGTCTTTCATCGCTTTGCGATCGGTTTTGGTGGCAGCACATTTGCATTGTCCCTGCGCGGTCTGTTGACTGTTCGGAGCAGCGCCGCACCGCTCGCCTTTGGCGTTTTCAACGGCTTCCTGCCATGTCCCCTGGTGTATGCCTTCGCCGCCCAGGCGGCGAGCACCGCCGGAGCGCTTCCCGGGTTTCTCGTCATGGCATGGTTCGGACTGGGAACCTTCCCCGCGATGTTGATGATGGGCGGTGTTGGCCGGATACTCGGGCCAGCCTCGCGGCGGCGCGGCGTGCGGTTGGCTGGTGGCTTTATTCTTTTGCTCGGTCTCGTCACGCTCGGTCGTGGTCTCCTGCCTTCCGACGCCCATATCGGCCTTGCCTGGCTGGGCGGACATCCCGCATGACCGCGCATGGCGACATCCTCTGTAGTCATTGTTCGCTGCCCGTCGGCCTGCGCCCGATGGAGCGCAGGCTCAACGGTGAGGCTTGCGCGTTCTGCTGCTACGGCTGTTGCATCGCCTTTCAGGTGAAGAGCGGCAGACACGAAGAGTGGGAAGCCGCCTGGCTTCTGATCCAGCTCGGCGTGGGGGGCTTTCTTTCCATGAATATCATGATGTTCAGCCTTCTCCTCTATTCGGACGCGTTCACCGGCGTCGATGCGGGCGTGCTGCCGTGGATTCACCTTTTGCTCTGGATCTTCGCGACGCCGGCGGTGGTGATTCTCGGCGGACCCTATCTGCGCGAAATGTGGCTCAATGGCATTCAGGGACGAGTGACGTCGTCGGCACTCATCGTGCTTGGCGTCGCTGCCGCTTACCTCTATTCGGCATTTGCCGTGTTCGAGGGCAGCACGCATGTCTATTTCGACACCGCCGTGATGGTGCTGATGCTATTCACCGTTGGCCGCTATCTCGAGGCTGTAGGCCGCGCCAGGGCAGCGCGCGACCTCGAACCACTTCTGGCCGCAGAAAGCGAGAGCGCGACCGTGATCGATGGCGCGGCAGAGATCAGCCGTCCGGTGCGGGATGTGTCGGCCGGCATGCTGGTGCGGGTCCGGCCAGGCGAGCGCATTCCGGTCGACGGCGTGGTTATCGAGGGCGAATCGAACACCGATGAAGCCGTGATTACCGGAGAAAGCCGGCAAGTGACAAAGGGCGCCGGCTCCAAGGTGATTGCCGGCAGTATCAATATCGACGGCCCGCTCCTGATCCAAAGCATCGGTGACGGAACTGCAACCCGCTGGGCGCGGATTTGCCGGTCGGTGCGCGAAGCGCTGGGCCGTCGCAGTCCAACCCAGCGCCTTGCCGATCGCGTCGTTGGCGTGTCCGTGCCGCTCGTCCTCGCCCTCGGCGGGCTGACGATCGTTTACTGGGCGCAGTCATTGCCGTTCGATCGGGCGTTGCTGATTGGCCTCTCGGTACTGGTGGTTGCCTGTCCTTGTGCCGTCGGCCTCGCCGCTCCGATGGCGACATCACTCGGCATCGGCCGGCTGGCGCGGCACGGCTGCCTCGTCCGCGACCCCGGCGTGCTCGAGACCCTCGCGCGTGTCCGGTTGCTCGCCTTCGACAAGACCGGCACTCTGACGGCCGGCAAAGCGCGTCTCGTCGGCGTCGACTGCGAGGAGGGCGGCATCGACGAAGTACTGGCGCGCGCCGCCGGTCTGGAGCGCCTTGCCGAGCATGGTCTGGCGCGGGCCATCGCGGCAGCCGCCGCTCAGCGCGGCATCACGCCGCTCGTCACCCGCGATGTCCGGACGGTTCCCGGCCGTGGTATCCGCGGCAGCGCCGAAGGCCGGCCCGTGGCAGCAGGGAACGGCAGATTGATGAATGATCTGGGCTGGCCGCTTCCCCTGTCGCTGGCCGAGCGGGCGCGGTCGCTGGAGGCGAGCGGTCATTCGGTGGTCTATGTCGGTTGGGGCGAGCAGGTTCACGCCGTGCTGTCGCTCGATGATTCACCGCTTCCCGAGGCGCAGGCCGCGATCGCGGCCCTGCGTGAGCGCGGGCTCGACGCCACGCTGTTGACCGGCGACTTGGCGCAAGCGGCGGAGCGGATCGCGGCCCTGGTCGGAATCAAGGACGTCCAAGCGGGTCTTTCGCCGGAGGCCAAACGGCTGGCCCTGGATCGGCTCCGCCATGACCACGGTCCGGTGGCCATGGTCGGCGATGGACTGAATGACGGGCCGGTCCTGGCCGCCGCAGATGTCGGTATCGCCGTCGGCTCCGCCACCGATCTCGCCCGCGAGACTGCGGCGCTCGTGCTGCCTGCGAGCGGATTGTGGATGCTGCCCTGGATCGTCGACGTGGCCCGCGCGGTCCGCAGGACCATCTTGACCAACCTCATGTGGGCGTTCGGCTACAACCTCGTCGCCCTGACGTTCGCAGCATGCGGACTTTTGCAGCCAATCCTTGCGGCGGCGGTCATGGCCGGCTCGAGCATCCTTGTGGTGGTGAATTCGCTGCGGCTGGAGCGGCTGCCCGAGCCTGTTCCAGCGCTGATCGCGGAGCAACGATCCGGCACCAATGCGGAGCGTACCCACAATGGCGCCGGCATTTCCTCAATGGCCGGCCCGGCCGTCGAGCGGAGTTGAGTTTCGTTTCAGCCAAACACGTCGTGCGTGAAGGCGTCATACCAGCCTTCGGCCGCGCGCGCAGCCTGCCGGCGGACCTCGGAGCTTTCCTCGACCTTGCTGACGAAGCTGATGACGCTCTTGAGCTTCCCGTCGACCGGCTTGAAACTGATGGCGTTGCTGAACGCATCGTCGGGGGCGAGATGGGTGTAGCAGGTGTTGAACAAATGCGCCGGGAAACGCGCTGATCCGGTGAGATCGGCTGCGATGGCAAAGGCGCAGCCTTTGGCCTGGCTGTTGGCGCAGAAGGCGGATTTCGGCATATCCCCGCCGATGATCGCGTCACCGACTAGATGGATGCCGGGCTGCAGCGCCGATTCGAAGGTGACCGGATCGACCGGACACCAGCCCGAACGATCGGCGAGCCCCGCCTGCTGCGCCAAGCGCCCGGCCATTTGCGCCGGGATGACATTGGCCACCGCGGCCTTGAATGTTTCTCCTGCGGTGATCACCGACCGGGTCTTCGCGTCGATTGCCGTGACCCCGCCGGTGAACTGGGCCGGTAACCATTCGATCATTCCCGGATAATGGCGGTTCCAAGCGTCCTGGAACAGGTCCTGCGCGTTGAAGCTGTCTTTTGCATCGAGGATCAGAATTTTGGCCTTGGGTTTGCGGCGCTGGAAATAGGATGCGACGAGCGAAGCGCGCTCGTAGGGGGCGGGCGGGCAGCGAAACGGATTCGGCGGAGCAACGAGCACGAACAGTCCGCCGTCCTCCATGCTTTCCAGTTGCTGGCGCAACAGCCGGGTTTGCTGGCCTGCATTCCAGGCGTGCGGCATGATCTCCATCGCCGCTTCGTCATAGCCCTCAAGCGCCCGATCCCTGAATGCGATGCCTGGCGCAACAACGAGACGGTCGTAGCTGAGCTTTGAACCGTTGTTGAGCGCAACGGATTTCGCCGCCGGGTGAATCGCCACTGCGGACTTATGAATGACGATGATACCATATTGTTTTGCCAGCGCTTCATAACCATGACTGAGCGATTCGAACGGGCGCAGCCCGGCGAGATAGAGATTGCTGAAGAAACAGGTCGCGTAGCTCTGCCGCGGTTCAACCAGGGTCACCTCGATAGCCGTGGCGCTGACGGCGAGATATCTGGCGACCGTTGCGCCGCCGATGCCGCCGCCGATCACGACGACACGCGCCTTGGCCTGGCCCCGCGCCTTCGGCTGGTTGAGCGCCGTTAGCAACGCTGCTCCGGTGAGGCGGCCGAACTCGCGACGCGTCCAGGATTTCATCGCGGGTTACTTCCCAGCGCTGCGACATAGCGCGCGACGCTCGCGATCTCCTCGTCGCTGAGCGACAGCGCGATAACGTGCATGATGTGATTTGGACTCTCGCTCGCCCGGTAGGCAAGCAGGGCGTTGGTGAGCCTCTCCTCGCTAAGCCCGATAATGCTGGGAATGCCTGTGCCGCCGCCATCGAGACGATGGCAGGACGCACAGGTCGCGGCGAGTTGAGCGCCTTGATCGGCCCCCGCCGCCGCGCCGGATTGGCTGAATAACAGCACGCCCGTGGCAATCGCAGATCTCGCAACGGGGCGCATGCTGAATACCCGTCTGCTACCAAGTTTCCCGGTCACGCTCCCACTCAACTTGTCACGCCACAATTCGCGCAGCTCGATTGCGTCGCCACCTCAACCGACCGTGAACTGGTGCGACAACATATAGACGGCACCGCCGTCTTCTTCCCAGACAAAATCGAGCCGGCCGCTCTCCGTCGCGCGCAAGGAAAATTCGAAGAACGGGTTGGCCGAAATCGCCTCGTGAAGATCGACACTGAACACCACGGTTTCGTTGTAGCGGCAGACAAACTTGTTGATGATCTTGCGCGGGATTACATTGCCTTGATCATCATGGCGTAGCCCCGTTTCCATCTCATGGCTGATGATGGTCTTGACCTGAAAAATCTCTCCCTTCGCCGCAGCATTTGGTACGATCACGCGTGGTTTCGGGGTGGTCACTGTCTCTCTCCGATCTCAGGCACAGCCATCCGTGGCGACACGGACCCACGTCGTGGTCAACAGCAAGACGCCGTCATTCATTTCAGCGACAGCCACGACGTGTTGCGGTTTGGCAAGCCGGATGCGTGTCGACACGCGGGGCAGACTGCGTTGCGGGACGAAGTGGAAACTGGCCACTTCGATGAGCGGGTTCCGCGGCGCGAACACGCGCATCTGCCTCACATGGTCGGCCTCGGTCATGGGGCTGTCGATGTAAAGACTCATCGGCACGGTGTAGCCGGTCGGGAAGTCCGGCGGCATTATCAGGTGAAGGCGATCCGACACCGTGGCCGTCCGTCCGATGAGCTGCTTGACGAGATCCAGCGCTTCATCGCTCGCACGCGCGCTCGGCGGCGAGAAGAGCGCGACCCCGGCAAACCCCACACTCCCGGCGATCAACACATCGCGGCGCGTCAAGCTCATCGTCCCGGTCTCCAACCCCTACCACCTCTTAGACCACTCTAAGAACACATCGGCGGCGGCAGGCGGCGCACTCGGACACATCAGTGCGGCAGCTTCGGCGAAATTTAGCACCGACAACCGCTGGGAGCAATCTCGCGGAAGTGCCCATGGACGGCCTGCTTCAGCGAACGGCTTTACCGCAAGCGCAACCTGATCGAGCGGTTCTTCTCCAAGCTGAAGCACTTTCGCCGCGTCGCCACTACGACAAGCTCGCCGCCAACTTTCTCGCCATGGTCCAGCTCGCCTCAATGCGGCTCTGGCTTCGCGCTTATGAGTCTACGACCTAGTCGAATTCATCTGTCGAGCGGCATGGGGTGAGGCCACGCATGGGTGCCGGTTCACAGCGGGCCCTATGTGCCAACACCTCCAAATCCAAAACGGGTCGACTGGGCGCGGCACGCCATTCAAAAGGATGATGACGAAGTAGCCGCCATTCACCATGCCTCCACCATCACTCCACGACACTCCGTACCTCGATTTCGGGGATGCGCGATGGGTATGAGAAGGAACCGCGCGCACAGCGCTCTGGCGTGACGCGATACATTAGGTCGTCATGATATAGATTCGATGGTCGGGAGACGAGCGTTACTTCGGGAGGGATGGGGAATGTCGATTCCGAACGGCAGACTGCCGTTGTCGAAAAGCCTGTTCGAGATCGGGGTGTTTTCCGCTGCCGTCAACGTGTTGCTGCTCGTACCTCCGTTTTATCTCTTACAGATTTACGATCGGGTTCTGCCGTCGTCGAGCATGAACACGCTCACCTATCTGTCGCTGTTTTCGGTCGCCGGCCTTGCGGTACTTGGGATTTTGGAAATAGTCCGATCGCTCTATGCAAATCGGCTGGCTGCACGCTTTGACGCCCGATTGGGATTTGCGGCATTTCTCGCGGCGATGAATGGTCCGGGAGCCGGCTTCGGCGACGTCCAACCGTTGCGCGACTTAGCGACAATCCGCACTTTCGTTGCCTCGCGTTCCTTGTTTTTCCTCTTCGATTTGCCTTTCGGACCGCTTTTCCTGGTTCTGCTCTACTTTGTTCACCCGTTACTGTTTGCGACCACGCTTGTCGGTGTGGTTATCATGGTTATCATCGCGCTGCTCAATCAGGCAGTTACAAGCCGAAGCGGCAGGGAGGCTGGTGAAACGCTCGCCGCCACGATGAATGCCGCACAGACTTTTGCGCGCAATTTCGAAACCGTGCGTGCGCTTGGGATGGCCTCCAGCATCATCGAGTTCTGGGGCAATCGCTTTGCACAGTCGCTCCGCGCGTCGGACAAAGTCGCACGAAGCAATGCGTTTTATGGCGGTCTGTCACGGACTATCCGCATCTTGCTGCAACTGGCCGCGCTTGCCGTAGGCGCCTATCTGGTCCTGGCCGACGAAATGACGGCGGGGATGATGTTCGCGGCTTCGATCATCTCGGGGCGTGTACTGCAACCCATCGACCAGATCGTCGGCAGCTGGCGGCAAATCGCCCCGTTTGGCAGCCCTCATTGGTGGATTTGGCGTGTGGGCAGCCGCCGTGCCCATAGCCGGCGCGGCCGTTGCGCCAGCTGTTGTTGCCGCTGCCGGCAAGAACATCATGATCCAACATCTCGAAGGCGGAGTCATACGAAAGCTCCACTTTAAGGAAGGCGACACAGTCAAAAAGGGAGACCCGCTTTTCGTTATCGACGCAACGGCCGCCGAGACGCAGGTCAACCGTCTTGTCAAACAGTTGATATCCCAGAGAGCCAAAGCAGCGAGGCTTGAAGCTGAGCGCGACGGACTGTCCGAAATCGACATGCCTCCCGACCTGGAGCGCCCATCGGGCGGACTCGATGTCCAGGATGTTATCGCCCAGCAACGAAAGGAATTTGAGGCACGTCTGGCGCGCTATCATGCCGAGCAGGAAATTCTGCGGCAGCGGATCGAAACTCTGAAGGAATCCGTCACCGGGCTTCGAGCACACAAGAAGGCTTCTGAAGAGCAGTTGACGATCGTGCGAGAAGAAGCCGAGCGCAAGAAGCAATTGCTTGAAAAAGGCCTGACAAACCGCAGCGAGTATACCGAACTCTTGAGAACCAGTGCTTCGCTTGTCGGTCAGGCTGGGGCGATAGAATCGCAGATCGCTGGAACTGCAACGCAACTTGCGGAGGCCCGTCAACAGATCGAAAGACTGACGACATCGCGAGTGGAGGAGGCCGTCAGCGAGCTGAATACGGTCCGCTCATCACTGGCCGACCTCGAAGAACAGATCAACGCTGCCCAATCCATTCTTCAACGGACGATTGTGAAGGCCCCGACCGACGGCATCGTGGTTCACTCATCATATAATGTCGAGGATGGGGTTATCCGGCCGGGTGGAGTCGTAATGGAACTGCTGCCGACTACTGATGAGTTGATTGTCGAGGCACGCATCTCTTTGCAGGATATCGACTCGATCAGGCTGGGGCAGGAAGCGCATATGATGTTGAGCGCGCTGAATGCACGGATTACGCCGCGAGTGCGTGGAAAAGTCATCTACATATCAGCTGGCCGCATCGTCGACGACAAGACTGGCCAATCCTTCTATGCAACAAGGATGAAGATAGACGGGGAGCTTCCGATGGAGATCAAGCGAGAACAGATTTATCCCGGAATGCCTGTTGAAACCTTCATCGGAACCGGCGACCGAACCTTTCTGGACTACCTCCTTCGGACTTTCCCGGATTCTTTCGGCAAGGCGTTTCGCGAAGAATAGGTCACCCCCGCGCGGTGATGCGCCGCCGATCCCAATTCCCGGAGGCTAGTCCTTCGTGATTATTGCTCGCTCTAGCCTAACAGCTTAGGACTGTCACGGGTCGGGTAGGCTCAACAGGAGAGCGTACAATGGCTAAGTCTAACCGCGTTCCCTTTACTCCCGGTGATCTATCGAATTGTCAATGGGGTCTCGATGACATCCTTGCAGGCGACCTAGCTACAACTGTCTTGATCGGCGATGCTGGTGGCAGCTTGTTCGATTTCTCGAGGGGCGGCAACGATACTTTCACGGAAAACGAACCCTCGACCTACACCTTTTACGGTGACGCGGTTGGCAGCATGTTCAATTTCACTCGGGGCGGTGACGATACCTTCACGGGATCGAGTTTCTCCATCACCACTGCTTACGGTGATGCGGGCGAGGATATATCGGACCACAGCAAGGGCGGCAACGACTCCTTCCAGGGCAGTTCCACACAGGTCATCAACACTTTCTTCGGTGACGCGGGCGGCAACATGATCGGCCATGCTCAGGGCGGCGATGACAGTTTCACGGCCTTTCCTAACTCTTTCAACGACTTCTACGGTGATGCCGGCGTCGATATGTCGGACCACACTAAGGGTGGCAATGACACCTTCGAGGGCACCAGCGTGGCCGTCAACATTTTCTTCGGCGACGCCGGGAACAACATGTCTGGCCATGCTCAGGGTGGCGACGACAGTTTCACGGCCAGAAGGGACTCCAGCAACGCTTTTTATGGGGACGCCAGCGGCGATATGTCGGAGTACAGTAAGGGCGGCAACGACACTTTTAATGGCGCCAGTGACGCCACCAACCATTTCTACGGTGATGCGGGTCGCAGCATGTCTGGCCATGCCCAGGGTGGCGACGACCACTACACAGACTTCGGTGGCACGATTCAGACCAAAACCTTCTTTGGCGACGCGGGCCTACATATGTCCGACTTTGCTAAGGGCGGCAACGACACCTTCACGAGCGTGGGTGGGTTCGTGATAAGTTTCTATGGCGACGCGGCCGGCATCATGTCCGACAATGCTCGCGGCGGCGCTGACGTGGGCGTGCTGCAAGGCACCCATAATTTCGCCTATGGTGACGCTGGTGCGATGGCCGGCAATGCTGTGGGCGGCAATGATACCCTAAGCGGCGGCAATAAGAGCTCTGGTCCTGATGTTCAAAGCGAATTGTACGGCGACGCACTCGCTATGTCCGGGTCCGCCGCGGGCGGCGACGACATTCTTACCGGGGGCGAGAGCAGCGAAAGCGGCCAGGTCAGTAACTTCTTATGCGGCGACGCTATACAAATGTCCGGTTCGGCCACGGGTGGCGACGATATCCTGTACGCTGGGAGCGCGGCAACCGGCTGCACGGTCATCAATGACATGTGGGGTGATGGGCAACTGAGCGAGTTCGCTCAGGGCGGCCAAGATCTGTTCATATTTGAGGACGACGGTCCAATGACGGTCGGAACCCAAAATACCATCCACGACTTCAGCCAGGATCAAGGCGATAGTATCATGTTTAGTGGTGTGGAGGGCGTGCAATCGTTCAATGATCTCACTATTGCCCAAAGTGGAACGAGCACCATCATTACCGCAGGAGTCGATCAAGTTACTCTCGAAAACTTCACGAACGTGCTGACGGCGGATGACTTTTTGTTCGCCTGAGAGCGAAAGCCTTCGCTCTGGAGTGGCGATCAGGAGTGCCCGATTCAACCCAAAAAGGGTGCCGGCGCTTTATCTGGCGCCGGCCGTCATGACAGCGGTAAAAGGAAGCCCAACCAGGGTTTCGCACATCGGATCGACCCTTCTGTGCTGTGCTCCTACGAAGTCGATTGCGACAACGTTGCGGACCTGACGATAGAGCAAGGAATCGCTGGGCGACGGCTCTCAGTGATGGGAATCGCCCAGCGTCATGGTCCATCTATGACCGACTGCGGCATCAAGGCATTGCTGGTATTCTGGTTCCGAGGTTTGCTCCGAGTGCCGAGACGGAGAATTGCAACCTGGTGCTTTGGGACTCGGGTCCGGATTTTCCGCACAGGTCCCACGACGTGTTAAGGTTTTGGTAACTCTCCTAAGTCAAAGGCCAGAACGTACTGGCTCCTTTTGCCCTTGATAGATGTTAGGGCTGCTATCGAGGGCGAGACAAACTTTTGCCCTCGATAGATGTTAGGGTTGCCATCGAGGCAAGACAAAGGAGAAAAAACCGGGATGGCCACGGTACTGAACGCCAAGGGCGTTCCGCTTCCCTACAGCGGGTCCTCCGTAAAGTGGTATTCGGCGACAAATTCCGGCCCAACACTTTATGGCAGCACATACAACGACTCGATGTACGGGGACGGCAGCGTCACCGTCACGATGTATGGCGGCAAGGGCGATGACATCTATTATCTGTATTCCTCGAAAAACAAGGCGGTCGAGCGGTCCGGCGAGGGTGTCGACACCATCTCGACCTGGATG
Source organism: Mesorhizobium sp. (assembly GCA_004020315.1). GTDB lineage: Bacteria > Pseudomonadota > Alphaproteobacteria > Rhizobiales > Rhizobiaceae > Mesorhizobium. Next base: position 18,619 of record SAQG01000026.1, on the reverse strand, counting down.
AGCTATAAGCTCCCAACGAATTTCGAGAATCTGACGGTCACTGGCGACAAACGCTATGCTTTCGGAAACGAGCTAAACAACATCATTACCGGCGGCTCCGGCCAACAGACGCTCGACGGCTTAAAGGGCGATGACGTTTTGAAGGGCGGATCAGGGGCGGACATTTTCGTCGTGAACCCCGGCAACGGCAGTGATCTGATTCTGGACTTTGGCGCTCAGGATACCGTCCGCGTCGGGAGCTACGGCTTCACCTCCTTCGAGGAGGTGCGCGCCAACATGGTCCAGTCGGGAGCGAACGTCCGACTCAATCTGTCCGACAACGAGTTTCTCGTCTTCGCCAACAAGACCATCGGCGAGTTTACCGCAAGTCAGTTCAAGATGGCCGTGGACAGGTCGGCTCTGGAACTCACCTTCTCGGACGAATTCAACACGCTGGACCTGTGGAATGGCTCCAGCGGCACCTGGGATTCGAACTTCTGGTGGGGGGCCGCAAACGGCAGCTCGCTCACGAGCAACAACGAACTTCAGTGGTACATCGATACCGACTACGCCCCGACGCGTTCCGTTAACCCGTTCAGCATTGACGACGGTATTCTTACGATTACCGCCGCCAAGGCTCCTGCGGCGATCCGGCCCGAGATAAACAACTACCAATACACGTCAGGTTTGCTGACGACCTACGAATCCTTCGCGCAGACCTACGGCTATTTCGAAATTCGGGCCGACATGCCCGAAAAGCAAGGTGTATGGCCGGCCTTTTGGCTTCTGCCGGCGGACGGCTCCTGGCCGCCGGAACTGGATGTCGTGGAGATGGTCGGGCAGGACCCAAACAAGCTCATTTTGACAGGCCACTCCAACGCGACGGGGACTCATACAAAAGTGTCCTCTACGGCCTATGCCGCGGATACAGAAGGGTTCCACACATACGGCGTGCTGTGGACAGAAGACGAACTCGTCTGGTATTTCGACGACGTCGAAGTTGCTCGCGCCGAAACGCCTGCCGATATGCACGAGCCGATGTATATGCTGGTCGATCTGGCGGTTGGCGGCATCGCGGGAGCGCCTGCCGACGGGCTTGCGACACCTGCGGAAATGCAGATCGACTACATCCATGCCTATGCGTTGAACGATTGGGTTATCTAGGCATAACACCTGACGGTGGGCTCGGCACGGACACGTTCGTTATCAGGCCTGATTTCGGGCGCGGTCATTGCCGCCGGAGGCTGAACCGGGACTGATTGAAGGCGATGTCGCATCCCCATCCATCCGAGCCCGCGCGAACGACCCTCGCGGCGGTTTTGGCTTCCTTCCGGCGAGCGTTGGCCGGAATTGCGTTGATGAGCGGTGTCGTCAATGTCCTGGCGCTGACCGGCTCGTTCTTCATGCTCCAGGTCTATGATCGTGTCATACCCGGCCGCAGCGTGCCGACGCTCGTCGGGCTTGCCGTGTTTGCCGGCACACTTTTCGTCTTTCAGGGCGTTCTCGAACTCATCCGGTCGCGTTTGCTGGTCCGCATCGGAATGGCGCTGGACGCGCGACTGAGCGGACAGGTCTATGCCGCCCTCATGCGTTTGCCGTTGCGCACCAAGCTCTCAGGCGACGGCCTTCAATCGTTGCGCGATCTTGACCAGGTGCGATCGTTTATGTCGAGCGCCGGTCCGACCGCGCTTTTCGACCTGCCGTGGATGCCGCTCTACCTCGCAATCTGCTTCCTGTTCCATTTCTGGATCGGCATGACAGCGCTGGCCGGCGTGGTCATTCTCTTCAGCCTGACATTGCTTGCCGAAATTCGCACGAGAGAGCCCGCCAGAAAGGCAAACAGTCAAGCGGCGGCGCGCAATACACTTGCCGAAGCGACACGTCGCAATGTCGAGGTTCTGCAGGCCATGGGCTTTGGATCACGCATCGCCGAGCGCTGGTCAGGGATCAATGCTGACTATCTCGACACCAATGCGACGGCGAGTGACCTTGCCGGGACGCTCGGAACGATCTCGAAGATCCTGCGCATGATGCTGCAATCGGGTATCCTGGCGATCGGCGCTTATCTGGTCATCCATCAGGAAGCGACCGGCGGCATCATGATCGCCAGTTCGATAATGATGAGCCGGGCGCTCGCACCGATTGAACTGGCTATCGCGCACTGGAGGGGGTTCGTCACCGCCCGCCAGGCCTGGACCCGGCTGACCCAGCTTTTGGTCCTGCTTCCCGACAGTGCCATAAGTGTCTCGCTGCCTGCGCCGAGATCTGCTCTTTCGGTCGAAGCTATCAGTGTCACGCCGCCGGGAGAGCGTCGCATGGTCGTGCAAGACGCCACCTTTGCATTGGAAAAGGGCGTCGGCCTCGGCATCGTCGGACCGAGCGCTTCGGGCAAGTCATCGCTCGTTCGGGCAATTGCCGGGATATGGGCTCCAATCCGCGGAACCGTCAGGCTGGATGGCGCAACGCTCGACCAGTGGTCGCCGGAAGAGCTGGGCAAACATGTCGGCTATCTGCCGCAGGATGTCCAATTGTTCGATGGTACCATTGCCGAGAATATCGCCCGCTTCGAACCGCAAGCGCCCTCGGAGAAGATACTGGCGGCTGCGCGCGCGGCTGGTGTTCATGATCTCGTCATCCACCTGCCGGAAGGCTACGAGACGCGGATCGGCGAGGCCGGGTCGGCGCTTTCGGCGGGCCAGAGGCAGCGGGTGGCGCTTGCCCGGGCTCTCTACGGCGACCCGTTTCTTGTTATTCTCGACGAGCCTAATTCCAACCTCGATGCGGAAGGCGAGGCCGCGTTGACGGAAGCAATTCAAGGTGTTCGCGCTCGAGGCGGTATCGCCATCGTGGTCGCACACCGGCCGAGCGCGCTGGCCAGCCTGGATCGGGTTCTTGTTATGGCGAACGGCCGTATCCAGGCCTTTGGCCCGAAGAATGAGATCTTGAACCGAATAACTCGCCCAGCAGGCGTTCCCTTGAAGGTCGTTTCCGGACTTGAAGAGACGGCATCCTGATGGCGGAACGCACGACATTCGCGGCCGATCGCACTATTCGACGCTATCTGCTTGGCGGCGTCGCAACCTGCATCCTGCTGGTTGGCGGGGCGGGGAGTTTGGCTGCCGTCACCGAACTTTCCGGAGCCGTTATCGCTTCGGGAACGCTGGTCGTCGATTCCAGCGTCAAGAAGGTGCAGCATCCAACCGGTGGCGTGGTCGGTCAAATTCTCGTCCGACAAGGCGATGCGGTAAAGGCAGACCAGGTTTTGATCCGCCTGGATGAGACCATCACCCGGGCCAATTTGGCGATCGTAACCAAGAGTTTGGACGAATTCGAGGCGCGGCTGGCTCGCCTTGAGGCCGAGCGCGACGGCAAAGGAAGCATCATCTTTCCAGCTTCGCTTGTGTCACGGCAGGATGCCCCCGATATTGGTCGGGCGATGGCCGGCGAGCAATCTCTGTTCGAATTTCGCCGACAGGCACGCGCCGGTCAGAAGGCTCAGTTGGAAGAGCGCACAGCGCAGCTTGCCGAAGAAGTTTCCGGCTTGACCGAGCAAAGGGATGCCAAGAGCCAGGAAATCAAGTTGATCGGATTTGAGCTCGAAGGCATGCGCAGACTTTGGCAACGCAAGCTGGTTTCAATTGATCGCATAACTGCGCTTGAACGCGATGCCGTGCGGCTTAAAGGTGAGCACGGGCAACTGACTGCGGCCATAGCGCAATCGAAGGGTCGTACTTCCGAAATCCGTTTGCAGATCATCCAGATCGATCAGGATTTGCGCAGCGAGGTGGCGAGCGAGCTGCGAGACGTCCAGGCAAAGATCTCCGAATTCGTCGAGCGCAAGGTCTCGGCCGAAGATCAGCTCAAGCGGATCGATATACGCAGTCCGCAGACCGGCGTCGTTCATCAGCTCGGCGTGCACACGGTCGGTGGCGTTATTTCTCCCGGCGAGCTCATCATGCTGATTGTCCCGGTGACAGACGCTCTGACCGTCGAGGCGCGCGTGGCTCCGCAAGACATCGATCAGCTGACGCCAGGGCAAAGCGCGACCCTGCGGCTGTCGGCATTCAATCAGCAAGCAACGCCGGAACTGAACGGTGCCGTCAGTAAGATTTCCGCCGACCTCAATGTCGATGAGAAAACAGGCGCCGGCTTTTACACCGTGCACGTAGTTTTGCCGCGCACAGAGCTTACCAGGCTCAAGGGCCTGGCCCTGGCGCCAGGCATGCCCGTCGAGGTGTTCTTTTCGACCGGCAACCGCACCATGCTGTCTTATCTCGTGAAACCTCTAGCCGACCAAATCCAACGGGCTTTCAGGGAGGAGTAGGCAGCGTCCCTGGGCGAGCCGGCGAGCTGAATTCCGGAACAAGGACGCGATTGTGCCGTTTCGCCTGAAACTGGAAGCGATCCCACATGTCCGAGTTGACGAATGAAGAGATCGAGGGCCGGCTGAATGCCCAGCGCGAGACTCTGGCTTTAGTCGTCGCGCTGCTTGCCGGCCTCGACGCGACTTCCGAGCGAATATGGGCCGAACTGGAGGCCCGTTTTCAATTCCAGAATAGTCAGGAAGACCCGGGCTCTCTGCCAAGCAGTGCGTTCGCCATTGAGAGCGCGATGATGCGGGAGTTCAAGCTGATCGTCGAGGAAGCGCGGGCACGCAAGGCGGAATGGAACGACACAGCCAAGCCACCCATAAGAGGCGTTAGCTGAAAATCGCGAGCACGGCCAAGTTCGCTTCGCTGTGGAGTGGCCAAGCGAGCACTGCATCGTGCTTGGCGACAATGGCTCTAGATCAATTGATGCCAGACACGTTTTGAGTCTCGGTCGCGGAGCGCCTGAAGGGACATAAGTCTTTCGGCAGCCGCAACGATACGGCGACGTCGTGGGCACGCTGGACGTTCGTTCGAGCGCTGCGCCGAGAGAGCCCACAGCTTCGAATAGGCGGGCGGAACAGATCCTTCACTCGGATGGCAGAGCTATATTTTCTAGCCTGACTCGGAAACATTTCCGGCATGCCAGTGTTTAACGCTCTGAGTTGGCGCGAGGCGCAGTTCCTTGCCTGTGAGGCGATCCTCCCTTCGGAGTGTAACGATGCCGGCAACCGCCATGACAGAGGTCGAGGAGGTCAGGATCGAGCCCGAGGGGCTCATTGGGCTGCTGGGCGTACCGGACGGTGCGCAGGGCATCGTCATCTTCGCTCATGGCAGCGGAAGTGGACGGCTCAGTCCGCGCAACAATCACGTGGCCGCAGCACTTCGGCAGGCCGGACTGGCGACCCTTCTCGTCGACCTTTTGACGTCGATCGAGGAACGCGACAGGCGCAACGTCTTTGACATTGACCTGCTTGCATCGCGGCTCGCGCTGGCGACGCACTGGGCGGCTGCGGAAGCACGGACCAGAAAGCTTGTCCCGCTCTATTTCGGTGCAAGCACTGGCGCGGCAGCCGCGCTGGTGGCCGCCTCATGGCCGGATGCAGGTATCGCCGCTATCGTCTCGCGCGGCGGCCGGCCCGATCTGGCGCTAGACGCATTGCCTGCCGTGCGTGCCCCGACACTGCTTCTGGTCGGCAGCCTGGACGGGCCGGTGATCGGCATGAACGAGCGTGCTCTTGCCGCGCTGAACGGCGAAAAACAGCTGATCATCGTCCATGGTGCCGGCCACCTGTTCGAGGAGCCAGGCACAATGGACGAGGTGGTCAGGCACGCCACGCGGTGGTTCCTCGAGCATCTCGCGCCTGCGGAAAGGCCGGGGCAATGATCCTGGGCGGACCAGGGCCAAAGCATCGTGCCATCGGGCCCATCTTCCAACGCGAACGGGCCTGACTTATGGCAAATCACGGCATGACCCTTCCGACGGTTCTTATCACCGGCAGCAGCGGCTTCCTGGGGCAGGCGATAGCGCGAGGCTTGATCGACCGCTACCGGGTCATCGGCCTCGATGTTGCAAAACCGAAGCATGCCCCCGCCAGCATGGAGACGATCGAGATCGATCTCACCTCCGATGAGAGCGTGAGTAGGGCTGTGGCGGCGGCACGGGAGCGCAGCGGCGGCCGCATCGCTTCGGTCGTCCATCTTGCCGCCTATTATGACACGACCGGCGAGGACAACCCGAAATATGACGCCGTCACCGTGCAGGGCACGCGCCGCCTCCTGAAGGCGCTGACGGCGATCGAGACCGAGCAGTTCGTGTTCTCCAGCACGCTTCTCGTCCATGCACCAAGCCCGGGGAGGGGCACGAAAATCAATGAGGACTCGCCGCTCGACCCGGCCTGGGCCTACCCAAAATCGAAAGCCGAAACCGAGGCCCTGATCTTGGGGGAGCGCGGGCAAATCAAGACAGTGATCCTGCGGCTCGCCGGCGTCTATGACCAAGACTGCCGGGCGGCCTTCATTGCCCAGCAGATCGCTCGCATCTTCGAGCGCTTGCCGACCGCCTATTTGTTCGCCGGCGATATCACCGCCGGCCAGCCCTATCTGCACAAGGACGATCTCGTCGATGCAGTGGTGCGCACCGTCGACCGGCGCGCCGAACTTCCGGCCGAGACCGTGCTTCTGATCGGCGAAGAAGACACACCATCATACGAGGAGATGCAGAAGCGCATCGGCCGGCTTCTCCATGGCGAGGATTGGCGCACCTTGGCGCTGCCGAAGCAACTGACGAAGTTGGGCGCGTGGGTGCAGGCGGAGGTACTCGATCAGGACACCGACATCAAACCGTGGATGATCGAGAACTCGGACGATCATTACGAGATCGACATCTCGCGGGCCAAAACTCTGCTGGGCTGGGCGCCTAGACACAGCCTGTTGGACACATTGCCGGAGATGATCCGCCGGCTGAAACAGGACCCCACGGACTGGTACGCGGCCAACAAGCTCGATCCGCCCGTTGTCGCGGCTTCGGATCCCGAGATCGAGCAGGCCGAAAGGCGCCTCAAGGGACCGCTCGAGCGAAGCAAGGAAGAGGTCGATGCAGCGATAAAACGGCATCGCTCGAGGACACTCTGGGCGCCGATGACCAACGCTGCGCTCGGACTGTGGCTGGTCACATCACCGATGACAGTTGGCCTGTTCGATCCCGTCGCAGCCGCGATACCTCCCGCTCTGGGGCACGTTATTGCGGAGCCACAATTCCGCAACGCCGGTCTCGGTGTCAGCGAGATCGTTTCCGGCCTGCTCGTGACGGTCTTTGCGTTGACGGGCATGCTCCGACCCTGGCGCTGGGTGCAGTGGATGACGGCGTCGCTCGGGATTTGGGTGATGCTTGCGCCGTTGCTGTTCTGGACGACCAGCTCCGCCGCCTATGCCATCGACACGCTCGTCGGCATGCTGATCGTCGCCTTTGCTGTAATGATCCCGCCGACCCCCGGCATCAGCCGCCGCGCGCTGGCGGCCGACGACGATCGCCCGCTGGGCTGGACCTATTCGCCTTCCACCTTCACGCAGCGGATCCCCATCGTGGCGCTGGCCTTCGTCGGCCTATTCGTTTCGCGCTATCTCGCCGCCTACCAGATGGGCCACATAGATGGGCTGTGGGATCCGTTCTTCGATCCCGGCGGCGCGCCGGTGCGCAACGGCAGCGAGGCGGTGGTGACGTCATGGGTCTCGAAGGGTTTTCCAATCGCCGATGCCGGGCTCGGCGCCTTTGCCTATGGTCTCGATATCCTCGCCGGCGCGATCGGCGACCGCCGGCGCTGGCGCACCATGCCGTGGATGGTGCTCCTCTTCGGTTTGCTGATCGTTCCGCTTGGCGTGGTCAGTGTGTCCTTCATCATCATTCAGCCCCCGCTGATTGGTGCGCTCTGCACGCTCTGCATTGTCCAGGCCGCCGTCACGGTGGTGCTGATCCCCTACTCCGTCGATGAGGTGCTGGCGACGATCCAGTATCTCTGGGGCGCTACGAGGGCGGGCGAGCCGTTCTGGCGTACCTTCTGGATGGGTGGACCGGCGCTGTCGGAGAACCAGACACCTGACACCGACCTCGACCGCCCTGCTTCCGAGTTGCTGAAGGAATTCGTAACCGGAGGCGTGAATTTCCCATGGACGCTGGTAGTCAGCACGCTGCTCGGCGCCTTGCTGATGACGACGCCATTGATCTTTGGCACGCAACCACCGCTCTACTTCAGCGATCACGTTGTCGGCTGTCTCATTGTCATGGTCGCAGTCACGGCCATGGCCGAGGTTGTCCGGCCGGTGCGCTTCTTCAATGTAGTGCTCGGTGCGTGGATCGCGGTCTCACCTTTCGTGCTCGCCGGCGGTGGAACTGCGGCGATCGCGGCGGACGTTGCAATCGGTCTGGCGCTGATCGTGCTCAGCCTGCCGCGCGGCACGCGCAGCGACCAACATTATGGCGGTTGGGATCGAGCGATTGTCTGAGCAACTCGACTTCAGCATCTGGCGATGTTGGCCGATATCGTCACGCATCCACTGACCGGGTCCTTCACGCGGCGCGGTCGGCAAAAAACTTAGCGACTTGACGAAGTTTTCGCTTGCTCCACCGGCAAATTGGGCGATAGTTAGCGACATGGCTAAGCATGATCCTGATCTCTCGCTGCTCTTCCACGCGCTCGCTGATCCGACCCGCCGTTCGATCCTGACCCGGCTCGCCGAAACACCTGCGCGGGTAACGGATCTGGCTGGGCCCACGGGACTGCGGCTGCCCACGGTGATGCGGCACCTTTCCGTGCTGGAGCAGGCAGGGTTGATCGCCACGTCCAAGGACGGGCGGATACGCACCTGCGCCATCGTACCCGAGGCTCTGGATCCGGTGCGGACATGGCTCGATGAACAGCGGGCCATCTGGGAGGCTCGGCTCGACCGGTTGGATGCATTTGTGATGAATGTGATGAAGGAAAGCGTAGAATGACACAGAACCTCGCTACAAACAGTGCGACCCGTGCGGTGCCTGATGATAGGAAGGGCCGCTTTGCGACGCTCACCTTCGAACGGGACGTTGCCGCCCCATTGCCCGTGCTGTGGGAGGCATGGACGGCCCCGGCCGCGCGGGCGATCTGGGCTGCGCCGTCGCCCTCGGTCACCGTGGAGTTCTTGGAGGCCGACACCAGGGTGGGTGGACGCGAGGTCTCGCTCTGCAAGGTAGAGGGCCATCCGGACATCCGCTGCGAGTGCGGCTGGCTGGCGCTGCAGCCTGCGCTGTGCAGCGTGAACTACGAGGTGATCTCATCCGAAGGCCTGACGCAATCGGTCGCGCTGGTGACGGCGGATATCTCGGGCACGCACGAGCGCAGCCGGTTGGTCGTGACGGTGCAGCTTTCCTCGCTGGCGGGGAACATGGAGGCAGGCTATCGGGAAGGCTTCGGCGCCGGTCTGGACAACCTCGCGGGCGCGGCTGAACGAACCATGGTGCTGCAGCGGGTGATTCAGGCGCCGCGATCCATCGTGTGGGGCGCCTGGATGAACCCTGAAACGCTGCCGCAATGGTGGGGGCCGGACGGCTTTTCCTGTCGAACGAAGAGGATCGACTTGCGAACTGGCGGCGAATGGGTCTTCGACATGATCGCGCCTGATGGCACAGTCTTCCCGAACCACCATCTCTATAACGAGGTCCGGCTCGAGGAGAGGATCGGCTATACGCTGCATTGGGGTGAAAACGGGCCGAAACATGCCGACGCCTGGGCCTCGTTCGAGGATCAGGACGGGGCAACGAAGGTAACGCTGGGCATGGTATTCAGCACGGCTGCCGAGTTTCAGGAGGCGAAGGGCTTCGGCGCCATGGAACTGGGACTGCAAACGCTGGGCAAACTGGAGCGCTTCGTCGTATCCCGCTGAAATGCTGCGACTTCCCGTCGGCCCGAATTAGGGCTTGTGGACGGGTCCTCATCCGTGCCGCGCCCGTCCTCATCGGCGACGGCATCCGCCTCTCAGTCAGAAGGGCATGGAGCCGGTCAGGCTGGAGAAGACCGAGGTCTCGGAAGCGGGGCAGATCACCAAGATGCGCTTCCGCTTCGCGGGATAGGGCCGAGAATTCACAAAGGGATACACGAAGAGGAGGGGTCCATGAGAAAACTGATCATCTGGGACATGGTGACCGTCGACGGCTTCTTCGAAGGTCCGGACAGGGACATCAGCTGGTTCGTCTTCGAAGAAGAACTTGAGACCTATATTCGTGAGACCCAGGAAAAGGCCGACACGCTGATCTTCGGCCGCGCGACCTACGAGCTCATGGCAGCCTATTGGCCGTCCGAGCAAGGCTGGATCGCGGACTTCATGAACAAGATCGAGAAGGTGGTCTTCTCGCGCACGCTGAAAAGCGCCGACTGGAACAACACGAAGCTCTTCAACGGCAATGCCGCGGAAGAAGTCTCCAAGCTGAAGACCAGGGACGGCGGAGACATCTTCGTGTTCGGCAGCGCCGACCTCACGGCGACCCTGATGGAGCATGGTCTGATCGAGGAGTATCACCTCGGGATCAACCCCGTCATTCTCGGTAGAGGCACGCCGCTCTTCAAGGGCGGCCCGAACCGGATACCCCTGAAGCATCTGGAGACGAGGACGCTCAAGTCAGGTGTTGTCATCCTCCATTACGCGCCGGAGAGCAGACAATGACGATCGATCCGATCTTTCCCGTCAACTAGGCTTGCCGAAATGGGAGGGCCTGGGAAGCGGCTCGCTCCGGACGAGCGGCGGGCAAGTCCCGATGGTCATCAGGGCAGAAACGACAAGCGACAGGATCAAGCCGCCGCGCCGGACAACCGCCCGCAAGAGGATCCGGCAGAAGGTTCGCGCGATACGGTGGAGCACGAACTGGACAGACACAGACAATCGGGTTCGGAGGCACCCCACCGCGAGGCGAAGCGCGCGCGTGACGATCTGCAAGAGAAAAGTCAAGGAAGAGATTGAGTTCCCTGAACGAGGCTCTGCCTGACGGAGGCCGGTCTAGATTTGTTCGCCGAGTAGGATCCTCGCGTCCTTGGCCGCGATGATGAACGCTTGGCGCGCGACCCTTGGCGGCTTCTCGCCGCGGATAACAGCAAGGCAGGCCTCGATTGCAGCGAGTCGCGTCTTGGAGGCTGGCGTCGGCCAGTCCCTCAGCAGCACTTCAGCCGCGTCGGAGACAGACAAAACAACCCTGTCGCGATCGATCCGACCGGGTTGAACGACAATTGGCTTTCTGAAACGTCTCGTACGCACGACACTCTCCAAAGCGATGAATATGTTAGCCGCGTCTGATCTTTTTCGCCACCTCAAATAGCGATTGCTGCCGGGCTTGAGGACACTCGCACAATTGTCGAGATTGCCCGCGGGTGACCGATGATGGGGTATGGAACTGGTGCGGTTTTCGCGAGGCGCTTCTGTTTGACCAGCAGTTCAAGGCGGTGGCCGGAGCGCGATGGCGCACTATCTCATCCCGCTCGACAGGCTCGACGAATGAAGGGCGAGGTTCGGATATCCCGCAAAGGCTGTGAACGACCATGATCTATTTCACGGCCGACACACATTTCAGCGATCCCCGCATCCTGCGTATCGATCGTCGCCCGTTCGGCTCGCTGGCAGAACACGATCGAACGCTGATTTCGCTCTGGAACGAAACAGTCAGCCCGGACGATGAGATCTGGCATCTCGGCGATTTTGCGAAGGGATCGGCCGAATTCGTTTCGTCTCTCCTGTCGTCTCTTCACGGCCAGAAGCATTTGATTATCGGCAACAACGATGGCGCGGCGACCATAGAGGCCGCGGGTTGGGCCAGCACACAACATTATAAGGAGCTGACGATAGACGGTAGGTTGCTGATCCTTTGCCACTATCCTTTTCGCACCTGGAATCAGATCGGCAAGAAATCGATCGATCTGCATGGCCATTCCCACCGCAGACTGAGCCCGGTTACACGCCAGTACGACGCGGGCGTCGACAGCTGGGATTTTCGCCCGGTCACCCTTTCCGCCATCCTTGCAAGCCGACGGCGGCGAACCGTCCGCCGGGATATTCAACGCTAGTGATCAAAAACGCGGATCATCCCGGCTGGTGTTCATGCCCGGGTTGAGAAGCGCTTCCGGTGCCAGATTTGCCGCGAACTCTGCACGCAGTTCATCCTCATGTCCGAGATAGCGGGGCGAAAAGTGCATCGGCACGGCATGTTCAACTCCTGCAAGCCTGGCGATAGTGCCGGCTTCGGCTGCGGTGAGATGCCGCTTCGCGGCGGCCATCTCGCGATCTTCCTGCAGGAAGCCCGCCTCGATAAACAACTGGTTCGCGCCGTGCGCAAGCGCAACGACACGCGCAAGATTTGCCACATTGAAGGCGAGATCGGTCGCATAGACAATCCTCTGTCCGGGACCGGTTCTCAGGGCTCCGGCACCGAGCAGTTCGCCGACCGAGATCTGCCGATCCGCGGTTGGGGCGAGCGTCGTTTCCGGATCGGCTCCGCGCCGGACCGCACGCTTGGCTTCGCTCAACCAGGGTCCGACGCGCAAACCCAATGCTTCCAGTTGCGGTTTTTGCACATTGACCCGGATCTTTTCCTGAAACGCGAATGCAAGGCATGGAACGCCGTGGTCGAGCATTGCTGCTTCGACACGGAAATCGGGATCGTCGAGCAGGACATTTCCCTCGGCTGGGGTCGAGGCGGTGTCCTGCCGAGCGAAACCCGATCGCGCCCGAAACAGGCGCGAATGATGAAATCCGGCCGGCGTCCAGTCGCAGGCAACTATCATGAAGTCGTGGGACTGTTCGTCGAGCAGATTCCACGTGTATGCGTTGAGCTTGGCTTGCACCGCCTCAGTCAGCCCGGGCGGGCCGAAAAGATGCACTGTTTTGTTCCTGTACAGAAATAATCGCAGGAGCCGGTCGAAGCCAGCGAAGTGGTCCATGTGCATGTGTGATACGAACACGTGGCTTACGCGCAGGATTTCACGCGGCGAAAGTGGTGACAGATCACCAATGTCGAAGAGCATCGCCCGGTTGCCAAATTGGAAATCCAGAAGAAGCCCCGCATCCGAGAAGCGGTCGTTGACCAGGCGCGGCTGAACCAGCAACGTCACCGAAACCATCCGATACTGTTTTCGAATTTCGCCACTAGGCGCTCACCTTCAGACACGATTTGAAACTGACGTGTATTCCTCTTTAATCGTGCGCTCCGGGTAGCGGTTCCGACCGCGATCGCTCGAAAAAGGGCGCAGAAGACGGCCGGTCTGCCAAGCCAGGCTGAACGTTCCGGCCATCTGGTGCGTTCTCTCTTGGTCGGAGCGCGTAGCGGGCCGCAACATCGGCACCCGTGGCCATAACGAGGTAGCATCAGAACGAGCGAGATGACCGAGCACAGAGGCACTCAGCCGAGCGAGACAAAAGGCACCGTGATCGCATTCTCTGCGCCGGGCTGCGAGCCTCTCTACGCTCACGAACGGGAAGCCATGGCTGCCGTTGCCCGCACGATTGCGACCCTCAAGGGATTTGCCTTCCGGCAGGGTCTAGGCAGCAGCGGCAATGGCGGGGACTTGTATTTCGTGCCGGACGACAGCTTGCTTGCTCCCGATGCGGCACGGCTGGGTATCAACGGGCCGCAGGATCTCTTCGGCGGCGTGGTGCCTTGGCGCTTCGCAATGACCAAGGCGATAACCCATGAACTGGTCGACGACTTGGCCAAGCGGCCGAAAGAATGGTCAACCGACTTCGGCAGAACTGTCAGTGCAGCAGTATTGCCTGGTTACACCGTATTTTCGCGGCACGATGCGCTGCGAGCAGCAGAACGTCTGCTCAGCCTCGGGCAGGCCCGGCTTAAGCCACCGCTTTCCTCGCGAGGCCAGGACCAGCACATCGTTCGCACGGTCGATGACGTCGAGAGACTGCTCGATCGATACGGCTCCCCCGACTTGGACGAGTGCGGTCTGGTGCTAGAAGCGGACCTTCGTGACATCGTCACGCTAAGTGTTGGCAGAACGGAGATCGACGAAATAACGGTCGCCTACTACGGCACTCAAAGGACGACGACCGATAATGCGGGACAATCCGTTTATGGCGGATCCGATCTCATTGTAGTGCGCGGCGGATGGGAAGCTCTCGAAGACCTTCAGCTTCCTCGCGCACTAGCTTTGGCAACGGTGCAGGCAAGGGCCTACGACGCGGCGATGGCTGAGTATCCCGGATTTTTCGCCTCGCGGCGCAATTACGATATCGGCCAGGGCGTCGATGCGTCGGGTACCTGGCGATCCGGTGTGCTCGAAGCCAGCTGGCGCATTGGCGGCAGCAGTACTGCCGAGCTTGCGGCAATAAAAATTATGACGCAGGACCCGGCCATTCAACTCGTCCGTGCGTCCGCAGTTAAGGAGTTCGGCAATAGCAGCCGGCTACCGGTGAACGCGGACGTTCACTTTCAAGGAGAAGACCCCGATGAGGGGCCGATTACGCGCTATACCGTCGTCACCCATGCGACCCGGGAGCCGCCAAGGGAAGCGGCCGATTAACGTCTTATGCTCGGTGCGACCGTCTTGCACTGTTGGATTTGCCTTGCGCCGTCAATGGTCGCTGCACCAGCCTGTGCGATTTGCGCCGGCTCTTGAGCGTCAAATTAGGATCGCAAAACCCTTAGGACCAGGGAACATCCGTGGGCGGCTTGAGTTGTTCGGCATAACCGTGAAAGCCAATTCGAAGGAGGAAAAAGTGATCGAGGTAATTTCTGCTCCTGAGAATGTCGCCGCATTTCGCGTTGCCGGTACCGTGACGGCGGAGGACTACGATAACGTCATCCCGGTCATCGAAGAGAAACTGAGCGAACATCAAGAGATCGGCATCCTGGCCGACCTTACGGAGTTGGAGGACATGACGGGCGACGCATTGCGCCGCGATCTGCAGTATGGCTTGAGCAAACTTGGCGAATTCCACCGCTTCCAGCGCGCCGCAGTGGTGTCCGACAAACAAGTGGATCAAGGCAGCTGCACAGATGACGGGCGCGCTTTTCCCGCAGATCGATTCACGGGTGTTCCCGGCGGACGAAAAGGCCCAGGCTTTGGAGTGGGTAGCACGTGTTCAATAGCAGTATCTAAGAGAGCGGCCATGCCAACCATCTACAACAAACGACAGGACCCGGATGGCCTGTGGGAAGTCTATGACGAGGAGAGCGAGGAAGCTGTCGTCGTTGACGGTCTGCCGCTTTCCGGCCTGGATGAAATCGAAGCCAACGAAGCCATCAGAAAACTCAAGCGGGGTGAGGTGACTTCCGACAACATTCCGCCGACGGCTCAGTCTGGGTGGCCTCCGACAAAAGACGGGATATGAAGGTTCAAGCGGTCTTCACCCTCCGTTGTCTTCGACCAGAGAGCGGACCGATTCAGTGTTGCAAACCCGCGAACCGCGTAAGCTGTTGTCCAGAACCGCACTGGCAGCAATTGCAATTATCTGCGCGCCGAGTCTTGCTGTCTTCTTCATCGGCTGTGAATATTCGGCCCCTAACGAAGGCGCGCTCGTAATTCCGGGATCGCAACATTCGCCGTGATGCCCCTATCGCGGTACATTTCTGTTCAAGCTCATCAGATCAGCGTGAGCGAGGTTGCAGGGGTCACATTTCCAGTGCATTCTCGCTGTCGTCCATGACCAAACCGTATCTTAACCACCAGTTGGAGTGCCCTTATTGTCTGACAATAAGGCTGAGGATTCCGGCGGACGCCGGTCCTGAGGACCGGATCGTTTGCGACGACTGTGGCGAATTCCTGGGAACATGGGACGATCTGCTTACCGATTTTGAGAAGCAGGGCGGACAGGATGGAGTGTTCCGTCTCGAAAAGGGCCGTATCAAGCGGATCGATTGAGCTGCCCTGAGCGCGAGGCGACTGCGGCGCGGGCCCGACGGCGAGCGGGCCACCTCGCGGGGTGTCCACCATCGCGCCTACGCTCACCAGCGTAGCCCTTTGCAGCACCTGACCATACGGCCCAAGGCATCGAAAATTTCCAGCGGCTCGATTCATCAGGGAACTTGTGCAGGCCGGCGGGGTTATCGGACGCCTTCCTAGTTTGGGAGGCTAGCTCCAACCCCAGCGGGAGACGACCATGCCAACTGCGAAGAAAGCTGCGAAAGCGACAACCAAGGGTCTTGAGGACCTGTTCCTCGACGGGCTCAAAGATCTTTACTACGCCGAAAAGAAAATACTGCGGGCCCTGCCGAAAATGGCGAAAGGTGCAGAGTCGGAAAAAGTGACTGCCGCCTTCGAAAAACATCGTATGGAAACGGAAGCTCACGTCGATCGCCTCGAAGAAGTGTTCGAGAAATTTGGCAAGGCAGCACGCGGCAAGACCTGTCCAGCGATCGACGGCATCATTGAAGAAGGCTCGGAGATCCTGGAAGAATATGAAGGTGCCCCCGCGCTCGATGCCGGACTGGTCGCAGCGGCACAAGCCGTCGAGCACTACGAGATCGCCCGGTACGGTACTCTTATCGCCTGGGCAGAACAGATGGGAAAGGCCGATGTTGCCGCTCTTCTCAAAGAGACGCTCAAGGAAGAGGTCGCGACAGACGAAGCGCTGACGGGTCTAGGCGAGGGTGGTGTCAACGAACGCGCCCTTCAAGCGGCCGCGTAATTTCTTATGCCGACTTGCGGACCCGGCAAGGGATCGCCACGAACTCTGCCCCGAAGATGCAGGTATCGGGCCTTGTCCGAAATTCTTGAACCGGCCTAACTGATTGGCAGTTGCAGGAAATTGACCTGCAGCTGCCAATTCAGAGTCCTATGGGCCGATGGGCAGGAATTGGAATCCCTCAAAGACGCCAAGGAGTTCAAAGACACTGCGCAGGTGTCAGGCGAAGAAAGCAAGATTATGGATCCCGTCTTGTGGATGGCTTTCCTGGGGACAGTTATCTTCATGCAGGCACCGCCCGGTCCCGACAGCCTGCTTGTGACGGCACGCGGTATCTCTCACGGGCGCAGCACGGCGTTTTTCACGGTGCTGGGCATGACTGTGGGAGCGGGGCTTGTTCAATTGCCTCTCCTCGCATTAGGCGTGTCTTCGTTGGTCGCGGCCTCGCCACTGGCATTCAATCTGCTCCGATGGTCCGGCGCCGCATATCTGTGTTGGCTCGGATTAAGCCTGTTACGCTCGCCAGCCACGGAAGTTGCCGTCGAAGAGCACGGAAATCTTCGTCCGCTGGCTGCTGCACGAGAAGGAATGATCGCCAACCTCATAAATCCCTGGCCCATTATGTTCATGGTTGCGTTCCTTCCGCAATTCGTTGACCCGACTCGAGGATCGGTCACCCTGCAATTGCTGTTGCTGGGTGGCACGCAAAAAATCACCGGCGTACTGGTGCTAGGCGCATACGCGCTCGCGTCCGGTACGCTTGGCGAGTGGATCCTGAAGCAACCAAAGATACGGCTCTGGCAGCAGCGTATCGCCGGCTGTTTCATCATTGGCCTGGGCATTCGCATGGCCGTGGGTGGTGGAGCGACCCGGTAAGATAGCCCACCTCACAGCCGCTAATCAAAAGGCGGGCCGCTGCCCGCCTTCCCATGGTTCAGTTCTGTGTCTCGCCGCCGAGCTTTTTGACATTGCTGCAGAATTCAGGGTGGGTGTTGGCTGCGTTGGCGTTTGCCATCTCCTCATTGCAGACTTTCGTCATTGCCGTGCGGTCCTCGTCCGTCAGCGCTTTCCACGCCTTCGTGAACTCGTCGTCCGACCGCAAAGTCTTCATGCTGGAGTCCGTGTAGAACGCCTCCATCTTAGCGGGGTCGTCCAAGGCAGACGTGCCTGTCTCGGTACCTGCCGCAAGAGAAACGCCGCTTACCATAGAAAGCGCCATCGCGCCTAAGCAGATCATCTTGTAATTCATGGCAAGACCCTTTCCGTGTTTAATGGTCGCCAATGCGACGACCTGCTGGCAAACGGCGTGTTTCAGAAAAGGTTCCTTTCTCACCTTCTGGCAGGGCGCTTGATCGGCGCTTTCTACAATCGGGATGTCCATCTTGTTCATCTAGCTCTGGCCGCCGCCATTAGCGCTGCATGGTCCGCCGACGGCCTTAGAGGACGTCAAGCACGAGCTGAATTCCGGACATGACGCGATTTGCCGTTACGCCTTGGAAGCGCGGCGGTTCGTTGAACAAGCGCTATGCATCAGTGCCGGGTGAATGGAACATCTGCGGACCATTGCCGTTGATATGCTCGTCAGGCGAAAGGGCTGCACATGTCAAAACTTCAGGCGGTAACTCCAGAGCATTTGCAGCGGCTCAAGCTCGAAGCGTCTGCATATTTTGGTCCGAAAGTGCTCCACGAAGCATTATTGCGTCTTTGCCAGGCCTGCGGCAGCGATAGCCTTGACCGGTTCGAGAAGGCCATGGTCGATCAGATCGAGGCAATGCATGATGAGAGGGCGGATTTCGAGACGATGAAGGAATTTGCCATCGAACAGCTTTACGCCTGCGTTCGCGAAGTCAGTTGTTCGCCGAAAATGAAACAGCCGCTGGAGGAAGCCCAAACCCGAAGGACACCTGGTCGGTCGGAAGAGCCGAAAACCTTGGAAGACCAGTTGCAGGCAGGGCTTGAGGATTCTTTTCCCGCGAGCGACCCGCCTGCCGTGGTGTCCACAGCGATCTCAGGTGGGGCGAAAAAGCTGGTCGGGACTGACGAAGTCCTGAAAAAACAGCGAGAGGAAGCGGCTAGAGCGGGATGAAGAGAGGCTGAATCGAAGGGGGATTCCCAAATCAGCGGGG
>SAQG01000025.1 GCA_004020315.1 Mesorhizobium sp. | reverse complement strand
AAGGAATGCGCCAACTACTTCACCGAGGCCGGCTATGCCCCAACCTAAAATCATCCCGCTCTAGTCCAGCGTCCGGCGGAACCGCACCAGCGCGACGCCGGCGAACAGCGCCACGAACACGACGAGCCAGCCGATTTCGGTTGCGACCGCCGGCAGGTCGGCGCCCTTCAGCATCACCGCGCGGATGATGCGCAGGAAATGCGTCAGCGGCAGGATCTCGCCGAAGATCTGCGCCCAGCCGGGCATGCCGCGATAGGGGAACATGAAGCCGGACAACAGGATCGACGGCAGGAAGAAGAAGAAGGTGAGCTGCAGTGCCTGCATCTGCGTGCGCGCCATCGTCGAGATGGTGTAGCCGAGCAGCACCAGCGCCAACACGAAGACCAGGACCGCCGCAAGCAGCAGTGACAGCGACCCGGTGAAGGGAACGCCAAACAGCAGCTTGGCCGCCGCCAGCACCACCACCACCTGCACGGCGCCGACCACCAGATAGGGCAGCACCTTGCCCAGCATGATCTCAAATGGGCTGGAGGGCATCGCCAGTAGGTTTTCCATCGTGCCGCGCTCGGTCTCACGCGTCAGCGCGATCGAGGTCATCATCACCATCGTCATCTGCAGGATGACACCGAGCAGGCCGGGCACGATGTTGTATTGCGAGATGCCTTCCGGATTGTAGCGCCGGTGCACCACCACTTCGAGCTGGCCCCGGGCAGCCTCGGCGGCTGTCTCCTGCATGCCGCGTGCCCTGAGCAGCGCCTGATTGGCGACGGTGCCGAGCGTCGAGATGGCGCCGCTGGCGACGGCCGGATCGGTCGCGTCCGCTTCGATCAGGATCTGCGGCTGGTCGCCGCGCTCGACCCGCCGCGCAAAATCGGCGGGGATGGTGACGACGAAGGCGACGTCGCCACGCGCCATCAGGAATTCGGCCTCGGCGGCGCTTTGTGCGACATGGTCGAACCTGTAATAGCCGGTGGTCTGCAGCGCCGAAACCATGGCCCGCGTGTAAGGATCGCTGCTCGTCGCCACCAGGGCTGCCGGCAGGCTCTTCGGATCGTTGTTGATGGCATAGCCAAACAGCACCAGCTGCATCAGCGGCACCCCCAGCATCATGGCGAAGGTGATGCGGTCCCGCCGCATCTGGATGAACTCCTTGATCAGCAGCGCGCCGAGCCTGGCGAAGGAAAAGACGCTGTTTATCCCGTTTTTCATCCCATGTTGTCCTTCGAGCCGGACATGAACTGGATGAACACATCCTCCAGGCTGGTCTCGCCCGGCGTCACCGTGACGCCCTTGTGCACTTTCTCGACATCGGCGAGCGCTGCCTGAAGCGCCTTCTTGTCGGAACCGACGACGTGCAGCGTCGCACCGAACGGCGCCACCTGGTCGACCCCGGGGCGGCCGCTGAGTGCGGCAGCAACCCGATCGAGCTGCGGGCCCTGCACGACGAAGGTCGTCAGCCCGGCATTCCTGACCACCTCATCGACCGTGCCGCTGGCCAGCATCTTGCCGTAGGAGATGTAGCTGATGCGGTGGCAGCGCTCGGCCTCGTCCATGTAATGGGTGGAGACCAGCACGGTCAGCCCGCCGCTGGCCAGCCGATGGATCTCGTCCCAGAATTCGCGCCGCGCCTTCGGGTCGACGCCCGCCGTCGGCTCGTCGAGCAGCAGCAATCTGGGCTTGTGCATGATGCAGGCGGCCAGTGCCAGCCGCTGCTTCCAGCCGCCGGACAGCGTGCCGGCCAGCTGGTCCTTGCGCGAGGTGAGGCCAAGGTCCTCCAGCGTCCCGCCGACATGCTCGTCGAGCGGCTTCAACCCATAGAGCCGCGCCACGAATTCAAGGTTCTCGGCGATGGTCAGATCCTCGTAGAACGAGAATTTCTGCGTCATGTAGCCGACTTCGCGCTTGATCCTCAGACTGTCGGTGCGGATGTCGAAGCCGAGCACCGTGCCTTCGCCCTCATCCGGCGTCAGCAGGCCGCACATGATGCGGATGGTCGTCGTCTTGCCCGAGCCGTTGGGGCCGAGGAAGCCGACGATCTCACCTTCTGCCACCGCCATCGTCACATGGTCGACAACGGTCTTGTTGCCGAAGCGCTTGACCAGGCCGTGGACGTCGATGACGTTCATTTGCCGACATCCGCCAGTTCGACATCGACGATCTGCCCCGGTTGCAGCGCGCTGGCGTCGCCCTCCGGCCGCGCCTCGACCAGATAGACCAGCTTCTGGCGGGTCTCGAGCGAGTAGATCACCGGCGGCGTGAACTCCGGGTCCGGCGACACGTAGCTGACGCGAGCCTTCAAGTCCGGCCCGCAGCCGTCGCAATTGACGTTAAGCAGCGTGCCGACTTCCACCGACGAGAACGCGCTTTCCGGCACATAGACGCTGAGCTTCACCGCGCCGTCCGGCAGAATCGAAATGACAGGCGCGGTCGGCCCGGCGGTGTCACCGGGATAGCGGATCACATCGTTGATGCGGCCGGGCGAAGGCGCCGCCAGCAGACGCTTCGACAGCCGCCATCGCGCCTGCTCCAGCGCCGATTGCGCCTGCCTGACCTGATTGTCGGCGGCCTTGATCGTCTCGGGCCGCGCCGGCAGGCCACCGACAGCGAGGTTGGCTTGCGCCTGGCCGAGCTGTGCGTTGGCTATTTCCAGCGTCGCGGAAGCCGTATCATAATCGGCCTGCGTGCCGGTGCCGCGTTTGAACAAATCGCTGGCGCGGGTGTATCTGCGTTTGGCGTCGGCGGCTTGCGCCTTGGCCATTTCGACCTGCGCCTTGAGCACCTCAATTTCTTCCGGCCGCTTGCCGACCTGCAGGTCGGCAAGTTGCGCCTGGGCCTGGGCAAGGGCCGCCTCGGCTTGCGCGACGGCTATTTTTGCGTCGGCGCTTTCCAGCGTCACCACCGGCGTGCCGGGTTCGACGCGGTCGCCGCGCTTGACCGAAATCGTTTCGACCTGCGCCACCTCGATCGGCGCGAGCAGCACATAGTCGCCCTCGACATAGCCGACGGCGAGCGGCGCCGCCGGCGCGCAGGCGCTGAAAAGCTGGGCGGCGAGCGGCACAGAACAGAGGAAACTCATGATCTACGATCCTTCCGGACGGTTAAAATGACGCCGAGCCAAAATCGCGCCGAGATTATCCGTCACTGCCGCCGCGATCTTGGTGGCCTCGGCGTCGCCGATCGCGCGCCAGCCCATGCGGCGCATCACCGCCTCGCGACCGATGCGGAAATAGACGACCTGGCCGATCAGCGTGAACACGGTGAGCCGGGTGGCCTCGCTTTCGGCTGCCTCGCCGGTTGCCTGTTCCCAGATCAGGCAGAGCCGGCGATGCGTCGGCTCGAACACGCCGTCATAGATGCGGTCGAGTGCCGCCGTCGGATGCGACAGCTCTCGCAGCACGAACTGTACGATCTCGCCGGCTTCCGGCCTTGCCACGATGAAAGCCACCATTCGCTCCAGCGCGGTGAACAGTTGTGCCCGCGCCGCTTCGGGGTCGCCCGCTTCTGAATCGCTTGGCCTTTGCAGATTGCCGATCGCCTGGCCGGCGATGGTCTGGATGGTGTCGACGATATAATCGGCCGCTGCCGCGCGAAGCCCTGCCTTGCCGCCGAAATGATAGGCGATCGAGCCGATATTGGCCTTGGCCTCGGCCGCGATCTCGCGCGTCGAGGTGCCGTCGAAACCCTGGCGTCCGAACAGCTTCAGCGCCGCGTGGACAAGTGCCGCGCGGGTCATGTCGGCGGGAGATGCCTCGCGCCGCGGAATTTTGGCGTTCGTCGATTTGCTCATGATCGTCGATTTAATCAATCGAATGATTAAAGTCAACCCGCGCCCGCCTCCATCTTGCCATCTCCAGCCGCACGCGCTTTACTGCGAAGCCATGGTCAAGGAAATCGAGCGCAAGTTCCTGGTCTCCGGCAATGAGTGGCGGGATCTGGTCGAAGCGGACATCCGCATTCGCCAGTTCTATCTCGCCGCCGCACCCGACCGCTCGGTCCGCGTGCGCATCAGCGACGGCGCCTCGGCAAAGCTGACGCTCAAATTCGGCAGCAAGGCTCGTGAACGCGACGAATTCGAATATCCGATCCCTTTGGCGGAGGCGGAAGAGATGCTGCCCTTCGCCATCGGACGTGTCATCGAGAAGACACGCCACAATGTTAGGCATCGCGGCCATCTCTATGAAGTCGATGTCTTCGGCGGGATGCTTAGCGGTCTGGTGGTTGCCGAGCTTGAGACGCCGCAGGACGTGCAGGACGAAATGCTGCCAGATTGGCTCGGCCGCGAAGTCACCGGCGAGCAGAGGTTCTACAACGCGTCGCTCGCCCTCGAGGGGATTCCGGAGATCGCCGCATGAGCTATCGCATCGATCCGCGCCTGCCGTTGACCGGCGAGGTCAGGCGCATCCTCGCCGAGGAGATCGGCAAGGCGCTCGTCCATCTGGACGCGGCGCATGACAGGCCAGAGCAGGCGCTGCACAAATGCCGGAAGCGGCTGAAGAACGTGCGTGCCTTGCTGCGCTTGGTCCGTTCCGGGGATGAAACGTTTTGCGGGACCGAGAATCAGTGCTACCGAGAGGTGGCTGCCCTGCTTGCCGGTCCGCGCGAGGCGACCGCGCTGGTTGAAACCATCGACAGGCTGGCAGCAAGCTTTCCCGAGCAGAGCGCCGGCGGCGGACTCGATGCCGTTCGCGACACGCTCGTGGCGCGCCAGCACGAATTGCATGGTGGAGCCGGCCTCGGCGCAGCGATAGCTGCGGCGATTGCCGCTTGCGAGGAGGGCATCAGCCGGATCGATATGCTGGCCTTGCCCGACCAGCCCGAACAGGCCGCCGATGTGCTTGCCGAAGGCGCCCGCATCACGCTGCGTCGCGCCAGAAAGGCGCTGGACAAGGCAGGCTCCCGCGGTGAGGCCGACGATTTCCACGATCTGCGTAAGGCGGCAAAGACTCACGGCATGCACCTGTCGCTGCTCGGAAGGCTGTGGCCGACGCCGATCAAGGCCCGGCGCAAGGCAGTCGACGAACTCGGCGAAAAGCTGGGCGAACTGCATGATGTGTTCGTCCTGCGCGCGCTTCTCGATGCCGACGACCGGCCGCTCGGCTCTCCTCAAGAAACGCGGCTCCTGAGCAAGCTGTTGAAGCGCTCGGAGAAAAGCCTGAAAAAGACCTGTCTCGCCGCGGCCGCCGATCTGTTCGGCGATAGCCCCAGGCGCTCGACAAGGAAACTCGCGCGCAAGGCGCGCGACGATCTGGCCGCCGCGCCGCGCGAAGACGCCAGCGCGCCCGGCGCCGCCGGCTGATCCGATCCTTGCGTCGGTATCCGTCCCGACATCGCTGACAAATGACGAGGAGGTTTAGACCTCTCCCGGGGCGGCATTCTTCTTCAACTGCGCTCGCGCATCCCTGATCGAGGCGGCGTATGTCACCAGCGGCCGTTTGACGCCGTGGTTGATCAGCATGCGACGTGTCTGCGGCGAAGCGCCTGATATTATGAAGCGCACGCCGGCGCGCCTCGCCTTGTGAGCAGCGCCCTCGATGACGTTGGCCGCCGTCGAATCGAAGAACGGTACCGCCGAACAGTCGAGGATGAAGTTGTTGCGCTGGTCGGCGATGCGGTCCAGCACCGTGGCGACGGTCGAGGCGGCACCGAAGAAGAAAGCGCCCGAAATCCGGTAGACGACGGTATCGGCATCGCTGGCTTCGCTGGAATCGTATGCGTTGGCGGCGCCGGTTCTGTCGGCGACATCGTCCTGCACCAGTCTCTGGTCCGGCTCAACCGCAATGCTCTTGGCCATGCGGTCGATGAACAGGATCGAGCCCAGCGCGAAGCCGACGACAATGCCTTCGGTGAGGTCGCGGAAGATGACGATCAGGAACGTCGCCATCAGCACCAGCGCGTCGCCGCGGGAGGCACGCAGCAACGTGGCAAAGGCCTGCTTCTCGAACATGTTCCAGCACACCACCGCCAGCACGCCGGCAAGGGCTGCAAGTGGGATGTAGCTGGCCAGCGGCGCCGCGACCAGCATCAGGGCAAGCAGGAGGACCGAGTGGATCATGCCCGAAACCGGTCCATGCGCGCCGGCCCGCACATTGGTCGCCGTGCGGGCGATGGTGCCAGTGGTGCAGATGCCGCCGAACAGGGCGGACGCGATGTTGGCAAAGCCTTGCGCCACGAGTTCGCAATTGGAGCGGTGCCGCCTTCCCGTCATGCCGTCGGCGACCACCGCCGACAGCAGCGATTCAATCGCGCCGAGCAGCGCAAACGCTATGGCGTCCGGCAGGACGTCGATCGCCCCGTCGAAGCTGATCGGCGGAAAGGCCGGCATTTGCAGGCTGCGCGGGATGCCGCCGAAGCGCGTGCCGATCGTTTCGGCAGGCAGCGAAAACAGCGCCGCGACAAGCGACGCCAGGCCAATGGCGATCAGCATGGCGGGCCATTTCGGCCGCCACCGCTTCATCAGGGCAATGGCGACGATGGTCAATACGGCCACGAAGGTGGCGGCGAGATTGATCGTGCCGGCTGCCTCGCCGATCGCCATCAGCTTCGGCACGAACGGTCCAGGTTCTTTGCCGGCGAGCTTCAGCCCGAACAGCTCGACGATCTGGCCGGAGAAGATGATGACGGCGATGCCGGCGGTGAAGCCGACGGTCACCGGATAGGGAATGAATTTGATGTAGGTGCCAAGCCTCAGATAACCGATGGCGAGCAGGAAGATGCCGGCCATCATCGTCGCCAGCAGCAACCCGTCGACACCGACCCGCGTCACCGTTGCCGCCACCAGCACGATGAAGGCGCCGGCCGGTCCGCCGATCTGGAAGCGGCTGCCGCCGAGCGCCGAGACGAGGAAGCCGCCGATGATGGAGGTGTAGAGCCCGCGCTCCGGCGTCACGCCCGATGCGATCGCAATCGCCATCGACAGCGGCAGCGCCACGATGGCCACAGTCAGTCCGGCGATGGCATCGGCCTTGAAATGCTCTGATGTGTAGCCCTCGCGCAGCACCGTCACCAGCTTCGGCGTGAACAGTTCGGAAAATGTCGGCTTTGCCGGACTTTGGGCCGGTTGATGAATTGCCCGCCGGGTTCGATCCATGGACTGCCTTCCGCTCCTGATGCATGTCGCTCAAAAGTGGGGCAACGACATGCATAAAAACTAAGGCGGCGAGATCGTCGGCAGGACTGTCGGCGGTCGCCGTCGCGACTTTTGCGGGCTCAGCCTGGCGGCTTCTGCGGCACAACCGGCTTGAGGCGCACCCCCCTGCCGCCGCGCTCGCTGGCCTGGTTCTCGCCGATCAGTTCCACGCCGGCCTCATCAAGGGCCTGGATGACCTTCATCAGCGTGTCGACCACACCCCTGACCACGCCGTCGCTCGCTTCCATGCGCTGGATGGTTGGTAGCGAAACCCCGGCGCGCTCGGCGAGCGTCTTCTGATCGATGCCGGCCAGCGCCCTTGCGGCGCGCATCTGCGCGGCAGTGATCATCGGCTAAAAACCCCCTCTGAGTCTGCATCCCCATGTATAATACCACCATTATGATGGTTCAACCATCATAATGGATATGTCAGGCATGCACCAAAGCAGCAGAGCCCGCGCGCCAGCTGGGACAGCAAGCCCTCGGCCTCCGCAATTTCGGGAGAATTAGCCGCAGCCTCGTTCTGACCAGCCGGTTCAGCCGCCGACCGTCTGCCCGCGCCATCGCTGCAACGCCCATGCGGCCAGCCAGCACAGCATCGCCCAGGCGAAGCCGGCGCACCAGCCGGCCAGCACGTCCGATGGCCAATGAACGCCGAGATAGACGCGGCTGATGCCGACCAGCAGGGTCGTCAGCACCGCCAGTGCCAGCACATAGATCTTGGTCGTTCGGCCAGGCAGGAAGCGCGACGCCATGCTGCCCAGCGTCAAATATGTCACCGCCGACAGCATCGCATGGCCGCTCGGAAACGAAAGCGTCGCCACGTCGGCGAGATGCGAGACCAGGTCGGGGCGCGGCCGGTCGATTCCGAGCTTCAGCGTACTCGATAAGGCCTGCCCGCCAGCCACCGCGACGAAGACGAGAAACGCCGGTCCCGGCTTGTGGATCAGCAGCAGATAGACGATCACCGCCGCCGTCATCAGCACGAGCACGCTGGCGCTGCCGAGGCTGGTGATGTCGCGCATCGCCCCTTCCAGCCATAGCGGTCCGATCGGATTGTCGGGCTGGCCAACTTCACGGAAGGCGAGCAGGATTTCGGTGTCGAAGGCGTGCGGCGTGGTGTCTCGCGCCACCTCCATCAGTTCCTCGAATCCCCACAGTCCGCCGGCGATGACCAATCCGGCCAGCAGTACCGGGAATTCGATCCAGTTGAGCAGCTTGCTTGCGGTATTCTTCATCGACCCAATCGTCCTACAGCGCCGCGCGTCCTTTTGGACGCGCAAAGGACGCTGCAGCACTTTGATTTGGCGCATGATCCCCAGCGAAAATCGATTCCGATTTTCGGGGTCATGCGCAACTACAGTTTTTGCAGATAGGGTCCGAGTGTGATCAGCGCCACAGCTGCGACGGCGAGCACGATGCCGGTGGCCTGCAACGTATTGACGCGCTCGCCGAAGAACACCAGTGCCACCACGTTCACCGACACCAGCTGGATCACCGCCGACAGGCTGAACGACACCGACATGCCGAATTCACGGATCAGCCTCAGCATAATCAGATTGCCCGCCGAATAGAGCGCCAAGGTCAAAACGATCTTGCCGAGGCTCGGCGCCAGTCCCCATTGCTTGGCCGCCGTTGCCGCCAGCAGGAAGATTACTGTCGAAATGCCGAGCTGCCCCAGTCCCCAGAAACTCACTTTTTGTCCCTCTCGATGCGGTTCCTTCCGCGCCTGCCGCAGATCTTGTTTCTGAAGCGCCGGTCGCGGTCAAGCGGGGCTGATCATGGACACGAAATCGGGGCTGGAAATTGGCCGGCAACGTCATCAAACTGTGATCTGCTGGCGATAGGCGGTCAGTCAAGCAACACGCTCCAGCCATCCCAAAGAAGCCAGAGGCAAGCCATGACAGAACATCGCTCGACCGGACATCTTTCCCCAAACGCCCATTTCCGCACCAGCCTGCTCGAGGAAAACGATGGGCCAGGAGCCAATCCCACCGACAACCAGACGATGGGCGAGATCATCGCCGCGCGGTTCTCGCGCCGTGGTTTCCTTCGGGGATCGCTTGCGGCAACCGCCATCGCCGCCACCGTCAGCCCGCTCGCGCTCATCCTCGCCGACGATGCCCGCGCCGCCGGCGGCTCGGTCTTCAGCTTCGACGAGGTTGAGGCAGGCGTCGACGACAAGCATCATGTCGCCGCCGGCTATGACGCTGATGTGCTGTTGCGCTGGGGCGATCCGCTGTTTGCCGATTCGCCGAAATTCGATCCGACAAAACAGTCGGCGCAGGCCCAGGAAAGACAGTTTGGCTACAATAACGACTATGTCGGCTATATCCCGATCGACGGCTCAGCCGAGCATGGCCTGCTGGTGGTCAACCACGAATACACCAATCCGCATCTGATGTTCCCGGGCCTCGTCACCATCGT
This sequence comes from Mesorhizobium sp., assembly GCA_004020315.1. Classification (GTDB taxonomy): domain Bacteria; phylum Pseudomonadota; class Alphaproteobacteria; order Rhizobiales; family Rhizobiaceae; genus Mesorhizobium. The sequence continues at coordinate 80,891 of SAQG01000025.1, read as the reverse complement.
CGATGGCGAGGCCAAGCAGGCGCCGCTGAGCAAGGAACAGGTCGACGTCGAGATGGCCGCGCATGGCGGCACTGTCGTCGAGATCCGCAAGGCATCAGGCAAATGGCAGGTGGTGCGCGACGGCAAGCTCAACCGCCGCATCACCGCCAACACCGAGATGGCACTGTCCGGCCCCGTCGCCGGCCACGACCGCGTCAAGACCAGTGCCGATCCGACCGGCACGAAGGTCATCGGCACTGTCAACAATTGTGCCGGCGGCGTCACGCCCTGGGGCACCTACGTCATGGCCGAGGAAAACATACACGGCTATTTCTCGGGCGAGCTGCCGGAAGGCCACAAGGAAGCCACCAACTACAAGCGCCTGGGTATTCCCGAAGGCTCCTATGAATGGGCTGCGCATTACGACCGCTTCGACATCGGCAAGGAGCCGAACGAGCCGAATCGCTTCGGCTGGATCGTTGAGGTCGACGTCAGCGATCCGACCTCGGTGCCGAGAAAGCGCACTGCCATGGGCCGCTTCAAGCATGAGGGTGCTGAATCGATCGTCGCCAAGGATGGCCGTGTCGTCTTCTATCTCGGCGACGACGAGCGCTTCGACTATGTCTATAAATTCGTCACGGCCGGCAAGTTCAACGCCGAGGACCGTGCCGCCAACATGGATCTTCTCGACGACGGCACGCTCTATGTCGCCAAATTCGCCGAGGATGGTTCGATTGAATGGCTTCCCATCGCCTTCGGTCAGGGCCCGTTGACGGCGGAGAACGGCTTTGCCAGCCAGGCCGACGTGCTCATCGAGACACGCCGTGCCGCCGACCTGCTCGGCGCCACCAAGATGGATCGCCCCGAGGATGTCCAGCCTAATGCAGCCAATGGCAAGGTCTATCTGATGTTGACCAATAATTCGAAGCGCAAGGCCGATCAAGTCGACGCCGCCAATCCGCGCGCCGAAAACGCCTTTGGCCACATCATCGAGATCGTCGAGGACGGTGGCGATTTCACTGCCAGCAAGGGCAAGTGGGAAGTGCTGTTGAAATGCGGCGATCCCTCAGTGGCGGAAGTCGGCGCCACCTTCTCGACCGCAACCACCGCCAATGGTTGGTTCGGCATGCCGGACAATTGCGCCATCGATTCGGCCGGCCGGCTCTGGGTCTCGACCGATGGCCAGGGCCCGAAGGCGACCGGCCGCACCGATGGCCTGTGGGCGGTCGACACCGAAGGCGAGGCGCGGGCGACCTCGAAACTGTTCTTCCGCGTGCCGATCGGCGCCGAACTATGCGGCCCGCTGTTCACACCCGACGACCAGACCGCCTTCGTCGCGGTCCAGCATCCGGCCGATGGCGGCGAAGACTGGGAGGCTTTTGGCCGTCCTTCTTACTACGAGGACCCGTCGACCCGCTGGCCTGACTTCAAGCCCGATATGCCGGTGCGGCCGTCGGTCGTCGCCATCACCAAACAGGGCGGTGGCAAGATCGCGGTCTGAATCGCCGCAAGGCGCTAGCAGCGCCAAGGAAGGATTTCGTCGATACGAAATCCTTCCTTTCCTGATACGCGGGAATGCGCCTGATGGGCTTATTCGGCGCGCTGAACCACGGCCACGTTCATCATGCTTCTCAACCTGAAGCCAATGGACTCGTATAATCCTATGGCCGTGGTGTTGCTGGCATAGGCGTGGAGATAGGGAACTTCGCCGCGCGCCGCTATCCGGTTTGCCACGAACAGCGACAGCAGCCTGCCCAGGCCACCGCCCCGAAATTCCGGATGTGAGCACACCCCGCTAAGTTCGGTATAGCCGGGTTGCTTCATGCGTTCGCCGGCCATCGCCGCAAGTCGGCCCTCGATCTTCACACCCCAAAAATCGCCGAGGCTCAAGGCTTCGAGCGTGAATGGGCCAGGCTTGGTGACCAATGCCAAGGCGAGCATTTCAGCTGCATCGTCTCGCGTCAGACGTTGCACGCGCTCGTCGGAGACCATCTGCAATGGCCGCTCGGCAATCATCTGAACCCCGGACGCGGTCGAAGTCGCCGAAAGTTCCACGGGCAGAGCAATGGCGTCCACCTGAAGCAGGATCGCACTCTCGCCTGGGGAGACAAGTTTTCCGAGCGCCTGCAGGCTTTCCGCATCGTCCGCGGCACTGGCGGCGAAGGGAGCTATCGAGGGCCGATACCGCATGGCGAGGCCGTCACCTTGCGCGAAGGCTTGGTGTCGCGTCCGAAGCGCGCTCCACACGGGACGGTCAAGCAGGTGTTTCATTGCGCGGCACCTTCCGGCTTCTTTACACGACGGTCGAGAGGCGCCGCGGCGAGGCCGTCCTCGATGGCGGCCAGCTGATCAAGAAGCGGCCCAGAAAGATCCGCGCACAGATCCGCGACGGCATTCTCGATGCGCGGCCAGACGTCGTGCTTTGCAACATTAACCAACTGCTGGCCGTGCAGGGTGAGGCAGACAATCCTGCGCCGCTGGTCCTCATCCGATGGACTGACCTCGACCAGTCCCAATTCGGCCAGAAGCGACACGCTCCGCGTTACACCTGGCTGCGCGACCCCGAGAGATTGCGCCAGTTCCCCGACTGGCAGCGGGCCCAGCCTGTCGAGCGCAGCCAGCAGCGGGTACTGGCTCGACTGAACCGGCACGTCGAGGCAGTCGAGCAGGCGCTGCGTATCCGCCTGCAATTGCTCGCCAATACGCTTCAGCCTGCTGCCCAGGCACAGAAAGCCAAGGGACCTTATGACATCTTCCATAATCAACCTGCCAGCTAATTGATAACATGATATATAACGTTATATGGAAATCAAGCGGCGCCATCGCACGGACGCTTTCAAGCGTCGTCACCAGATTTGGCCGTCTTGGGTCGGGAACATCGCTCGGATGCTGGCGCTGCGTCGCCTGCGCAAGGCCGTTCGGTCAGTTCCGCAGCCGGTAGCCGGTCCTGAAGATCCACGCGACGATCGCTATGCAGATAAGCAGGAAAACGACGGTCATGCCGAGACTGATGCCGATCGAGACGTCGGATTTGCCGTAGAAACTCCAGCGAAAGCCGCTGACCAGATAAAGGACAGGGTTGAACAGCGTCACCGTGCGCCAGATGCCGGGCAGCATGTCGATCGAATAGAAGCTTCCGCCAAGGAACGTAAGCGGTGTGATGATCAGCAGCGGCACCAGCTGCAGCTGCTCGAAGCTCTTCGCCCAGATGCCGATGATGAACCCGAACAGGCTGAAGGTCACCGACGTCAGCACCAGGAAGGAGAGCATCCAGAACGGATGCTCGATGGTCAGCGGCACGAACAGCGACGCGGTCCCAAGGATGATCAGGCCGAGTATGATCGACTTGGTCGCCGCACCCCCGACGTAGGCAATGATGATCTCCAGATAGGACACCGGCGCCGACAGCAGTTCGTAGATCGAGCCGACGAATTTCGGGAAATAGATGGCGAAGGAGGCGTTGGAGATCGACTGCGTCAGCAGCGACAGCATGATCAGCCCCGGCACGATGAAGGCGCCGTAGCTGATGCCGTCGATCTCGGTGATGCGCGAGCCGATGGCCGAGCCGAAGACGACGAAATAGAGCGATGTCGAGATGACCGGCGAGACGATGCTCTGCAGCACGGTCCGAAAAGCGCGCGCCATCTCCATCTTGTAGATCGCCCAGACTGCACGCAGGTTCATGCGTCCTTCCTCACCAGGTTGACGAAGATCTCCTCAAGCGAGCTGTTTTGCGTGTCGATATCGCGGAACTGGATGCCGGCCGTCTCGAGGTCGCGCAGCAGCGAGGCGACGCCCGGCCGTTCGCTCTGGTTGTCATAGGTGTAAGTCAGTTGATCACCGTCCGGCGAAAGCTCCAGTGCGTAGCGCGACAACGTCTCGGGTATGGTGGCGAGCGGACTGCGCAGTTCCAGCAACAGCCGTTTGCGGCCGAGCGTGCGCATCAGTTGGACCTTGTCCTCAACCAGCACGATCTCACCGCGATTGATGACGCCGACGCGATCGGCCATCGCCTCGGCTTCCTCGATATAGTGCGTGGTCAGGATGATGGTGACGCCATCCTCGCGCAGCCGGCGCACCATCGCCCACATGTCCTGACGCAGCTCGACATCGACGCCGGCTGTCGGCTCGTCGAGGAACAGCACCCTCGGTTCGTGCGACAGCGCCTTGGCGATCATCAGCCGCCGCTTCATGCCGCCGGACAGGGTGATCGCCTTGGCGTCCTTCTTGTCCCACAACGACAGGTCGCGCAGCACTTTCTCGACGAAGGCGTGGTTGGTCGGCTTGCCGAACAGGCCGCGGCTGTAGTTGACCGTCGCCCACACGGTCTCGAATGCGTCGATGGTCAGTTCCTGCGGCACCAGCCCGATGAGGCTGCGTGCGGCGCGATAATCCCGGCTGATGTCGTTGCCGTCCACGGTGACCGTGCCCGACGAGCGGTTGACGATACCGCAGACGATCGAGATCAGCGTCGTCTTGCCGGCGCCGTTCGGCCCGAGCAGCGCAAAAATCTCGCCGCGCTCGATATCGAGGTTGATCTCCTTCAGCGCCTTGAAACCGGTGGCGTAGGTCTTGGTGACCCCGGAAATGGAAATGATCGGTGGCATGGCTGAAAAACGGCTGCTTGAAAGGAGGTCTGTTGATTCAATCCGCTGAATGTCGGTGCGCGCAGCCGGAAGTCAATGGCGCTCCTGACAGTTCTGGACATCGGCATGCGACGACGCATCCACCGCTGCCGCAGTCCTGCGGCGTTCCGCCTCGCGTGACGCCACGCCGCTTTGACCGTTTGACGCATCCGGCCTATGTTCCGCAACCATAAGCAGCAGCCGGAGCCCGCCATGGACCCGCTCATCCTTTCGCGCATCCAGTTCGGCGCGAACATCTCGTTCCATATCCTGTTTCCGGCTATCACCATCGCGCTTGGCTGGATGCTGCTGTTCTTCAAGCTTCGCTACAACGCCACAGGCGATACCGCCTGGATGCGCGCCTATTTCACCTGGGTGAAGGTGTTCGCGCTGTCCTTTGCCATGGGCGTGGTTTCGGGCGTCACCATGAGCTTCCAGTTCGGCACCAACTGGCCGGGTTACATGGAAACCGTCGGCAACATCGCCGGCCCGCTGCTCGCCTATGAGATACTCACCGCCTTCTTCCTCGAGGCGGCGTTCCTCGGCATCATGCTGTTCGGCTTCCGCCGCGTCTCCAACCGCATCCACACGCTTGCAACCGTGCTGGTGGCCGGCGGCACCACCCTGTCCGCCTTCTGGATCATCGCGCTCAATTCGTGGATGCAGACGCCGGTCGGCTTTGAGATGCGCGACGGCGTAGCGCACGCTACCGACTGGTGGGCGATCGTCTTCAACCCCTCCATGCCCTACCGGCTCGTCCACATGCTGCTTGCCTCCGGCCTGACGGTTTCGTTCCTGATCGCCGGCTTGTCGGCGCTGCGCTATCTCTATGGCGACCGCTCGGAATCGATGTGGAAGGCCTTGCGCACCGGTGTCTTCACCGCGGCGATCCTGATCCCCATCCAGATCTTCGCCGGCGACCAGCATGGCCTCAACACGCTGGAGCATCAGCCGCAGAAGATCGCCGCCATGGAGGCCAACTGGAATACCGGCCCCAACGTGCCGCTGGTCCTTTTCGCGCTTCCCGACGAGGCGGCGAGGGAGAATAAATTCGAGCTCGCCATCCCCGATGGCGCCAGCCTCATCCTCAGGCACAGCGCCAGCGGCGTCGTGCCGGGGCTGAACGACTATGCCGGCAACCACCCGCCGGTCTTCCCGGTGTTCTGGGCTTTTCGCATCATGGTCGGCACCGGAGTCCTGATGCTCGTCGTCTCCTGGTCGGCCGCCTTTTTCCTCAAGCGACGCCACAGCCTGCCGAGACCGCTGGCGCTGGTGATGGTGCCGATGGCGCTGTCCGGCTGGCTGGCGACGCTGGCCGGCTGGTACACCACCGAGATCGGCCGCCAGCCCTGGCTGGTCACCGGCGTGCTGAAGACCGTCGATGCCGTCGGCCCGGTCGCCGGCAGCCAGGTCGCGCTATCGCTTGCGGTCTATCTCATCCTCTATGCGCTGCTTCTGATCGCCTATCTCGGCGTGCTGGTCTATCTGGCGCTGAAGGCGGCGAAGGACGGCGATACCTCGCCGCTGCCGGGCGTTCTCGACGCGCCGCTGTCGCAGCCGGCGGCGAAATAGGAGCATGCTGATGACCCTCGACTGGCCGACATTGCTCCCCCTCATCTTCGCCGGCCTGATGGGCCTTGCCATCCTGATCTACGTCATCCTCGACGGCTTTGATCTCGGCATCGGCATCCTGTTCGCGGCCGCCGAGGACGCCGAGCAGGATACGATGATCGCGGCAATAGGCCCGTTCTGGGACGCCAACGAGACGTGGCTGGTGCTGGCCGTCGGCCTGCTGCTGGTCGCCTTCCCGCTGGCGCACGGCACCATTCTCACCGCGCTCTACATTCCCGTCTTCCTGCTCCTTGTCGGCCTGATCCTGCGCGGCGTCGCCTTCGATTTCCGTGCCAAGGTGCCGGCCGGCCGCAAGCATCGCTGGAACCGCATTTTCTTCCTGGGCTCGGTCATCGCCTCGCTGGCGCAGGGCTACATGCTGGGGATCTATGTGCTCGGCCTGGATGTCGGCCTCGGCGGCATGGCCTTCGGCGCACTGGTGGCGCTCTGCCTTGCCGCCGCCTATGCGGCGATGGGCGCGGCCTGGGTCATCTACAAGACGGAAGGCGAATTGCAGAAGAAGGCGGTGCTCTGGCTGCGCCGGGCGCTGGTGCTGACCGCGCTCGGCATGGTCGCCGTCTCGCTGGCCACGCCGCTCGCCAGTCCGCGCATCTTCGACAAATGGTTCGTCTGGCCCGCCATGCTCTACCTGTCGCCGCTGCCGATCCTGTCGGCGGTGCTGTTCGCGTGGCTGTGGCGGCAGACCTTCCACCTGCCTAAGGCGGACGATCGCCATTCGCTGACGCCGTTCTTGACACTGGCCGCCATCTTCACGCTGGGCTTTGCCGGGCTCGCCTGGTCGTTCTATCCCTTCGTCGTGCCCGACCGGTTGACCATCTGGCAGGCGGCGTCCGCGCCCGAGAGCCTTGCCATCATCCTGGCCGGCACGGTGGTCGTGCTGCCGATCATCATTTTCTATTCGTTTTATGCCTACCGCGTCTTCGGCGGCAAGGCGACCGACCTGACCTACGACTGACGGACAACCGCCGCACTGCACAATATTTAGGCGGCCTGCCAGTCGAGCGGCATTGGGTCGTGAAGAACGCCTTCCCAATCCTGCTGGGAAAGCGCGATTCGCGCTGATTTCGATGGCTTGGCATGTCTGTTGCTTTGCCCTGGCGACCAATCGGTTTTGTTCAGTCAAAGGGGAAAATGATGAACCGTCGCAATCTGTGCATGCTGGCCCTCGCCGCCGTGGCTGGAATGGCCATGGCTCCGTCTCCGCGGGCGCGGGCTGACGCCTTGAGCGACATCGGCGCGCGGGGCACCATCCGCATCGCCGTTCCACAGGATTTCCCGCCCTTCGGCAGTGTCGGCGCCGACATGACGCCGCAAGGCTACGACATCGATATCGCCAATCTGATTGGCGAAAAGCTTGGCGCCAAGGTCGAGATCGTCCCGGTCACCAGCGCCAACCGCATTCCCTATCTCCAGACCAACAAGGTCGACCTGGTCATTTCAAGCCTCGGCAAGAATCCCGATCGCGAGAAGGTCATCGACTTCTCCGAAGCCTACGCCCCCTTCTACAACGGCGTGTTCGCTCCGGCGGATGTCGCGGTCGCAAAGGCGCAAGACCTCGCCGGCAAGACCGTTGGCGTCACCCGCGGCGCGATCGAAGACCTCGAACTGACCAAGGTCGTGCCCGCGAGCGTCGAGATCAAACGCTACGAGGACAACAACGGCACTATTTCAGCTTTCCTTTCGGGCCAGGTCGAGGTGATCGCGACCGGAAATGTCGTCGCCGCCGCCATCCTCGAAAAGAACCCGCCCAAGCGGCCCGAGCTCAAATTCCTGATCAAGAACTCGCCTTGCTACATCGGCATGAACAAGCAGGAGCCGGCATTGATGGCCAAGATCAACGGCATCATCGCCGCTGCCAGGTCCGACGGCGCGCTCAACGCGATTTCGCAGAAATGGCTGAAGGTGGACCTGCCAGCTGACCTGTGATCGCCGCCCGCCGCGTGTGGTTCAGGTCAGATAGCAAGCCATGACCTATCACTTCGATTTCGGCTGGCTGATCGAGTCCCTGCCGGTGCTGCTCAAAGGCATCCGGATCACCGTGCAGCTCATCCTGATCGGCGCGGTGTTCGGTGTCGCCTTGGGCATCGCCTGCGCCTGGGTGCGCGCCCTCGGGCCGAAATGGCTAAGACCCGTCGTCGCGACCTATGTCGAGCTGATCCGCAACACGCCGTTCCTCATCCAGCTGTTCTTCATCTTCTTCGGCCTGCCGTCGCTTGGCATCAGGATGTCGGAACTGACCGCCGCCAATCTCGCCATGATCGTCAATCTCGGCGCCTACAGCTGCGAGATTATCCGCGCCGGCATCCAGGCCACGCCACGTGGCCAGTTCGAAGCCGGCGCTAGCCTTGCCATGACCCCGTTCCAGACCTTCTGGTACGTGGTTCTGGTCCCGGCTCTGCAGCGTATCTGGCCTGCGCTGTCGTCGCAGATCGTTATCGTCATGCTGGGTTCGGCCGTCGTTTCGCAGATCGCCGCCGAGGACCTGACCTTCGCCGCCAACTTCATCCAGTCGCGCAATTTCAGGGCCTTCGAAACCTACATCGTCTCCACTTTGATCTATCTGGCGCTTGCGATCCTGCTGCGCCAGCTGCTGGCCGGCCTGGGCTGGATGCTGTTTCCAAGGAAGGCGTCGCGATGAGACAGGCGCCATGACTGAGTTCAGCTTCTGGGACATCCTGCGTAATCTGCTTCTGGCCGCCCGTTGGACCGTTGTCCTCTCGCTGGTCTCCTTTATCGGTGGCGGCATCGTCGGTGCGGCCCTGCTTTTCCTGCGCATCGGCGGCCGGCGTGGGATACAGCTTCTGTCACGCGGCTACATCCAGCTGTTCCAGGGCACGCCGCTCCTGATGCAGCTTTTTCTCGCTTTCTTCGGCCTTGGCCTGTTCGGCATCGACGTTCCTGCCTGGCTTGCCGCTTGTGTCGCGCTCGTCCTGTGGACCGCTGCCTTCCTCGCCGAAATCTGGCGCGGCTGCGTCGAGAGCATCGCCAAGGGTCAATGGGAGGCGTCCGCCAGCCTCGGCATGGGTTATCTCCAGCAGATGCGCTACGTCATCCTGCCGCAGGCGCTGAAAGTGGCGGTGCCGCCGACGGTCGGCTTCTCGGTGCAGGTGGTGAAGGGCACCGCGCTCACCTCAATCATCGGCTTCGTCGAACTGTCGAAGGCCGGTTCGATCGTCACCAACGCGACGTTCCAGCCGTTCACCGTCTATGGCCTGGTCGCGCTCATCTACTTTGCTTTGTGCTGGCCGCTGTCGAAATCCAGCCAGCTCCTGGAAAGGAAGCTCAATGTCGCTCATCGCAATCACTGAGGTGAAGAAGCGCTTCGGCGACAACGAGGTGCTGAAGGGGATTTCCATCGACATCGCGCCTGGTGAGGTCGTCGCCATCATTGGTAGGAGCGGTTCGGGCAAGTCGACGCTGCTGCGCTGCATCAACGGGCTGGAGACCATCGACGAAGGCTCGATCGTCGTCGCCGGCGCCCAGTTCCTGCCCGACGAGGTGCATCTCAAGGCGCTGCGCCTGAAGGTCGGTATGATTTTTCAGCAATTCAATCTGTTTCCGCATCTCACGGCCGGCGGCAATGTCATGCTGTCGCAAATGGTGGTGAAGAAGGTGCCGAAAAAGGACGCCGAAGCGGTCGCGCGAAAAATGCTCGACCGCGTCGGTCTCGCCCACAAGTTCGACGCCTTGCCGGATGAACTGTCGGGCGGCCAGCAGCAGCGCGTGGCCATCGCCCGGGCGCTCGCCATGCAGCCGATGGCGCTGCTGTGCGACGAGATTACCTCGGCGCTCGACCCCGAACTCGTCGCCGAAGTGCTGGCCGTCGTCAAGGAATTGGCCGCGGAAGGCATGACACTGGTGATGGTCACCCACGAGATGCGCTTCGCCCGCGACGTCTGCTCGCGCGTCGTGTTCATGCATCAGGGCCGCGTCCACGAGATCGGCGCCCCCGAGGACGTCTTCGCCAACCCGAGGACGCCGGAGCTCAGGCAGTTTCTGGGCGTGCAATAATCCATGTCGCCCAAAAGTGCGCAGCGGTTTTGGGATAACGACATGGATAAAACAAAGACTTAAAGCGCGTCGCATGAATCCCATCACGCGCGACGCGCTTTAAGCAGGCATTGCTGCCCGCTCGCTGCCCTAAGCGCGTCGCAAAGGATCAGCTCTTGTTGGCGGCCAGCACCAGCACCGGCTTGTCGCTGTAAAGATCCGGGAATAGCCGCTTCAAATTCTCGATCTTGGGCAGGTCGTTGTAGACGATATAGGGGTAGGTCGGGTTCAGCGTCAAAAAGTCCTGGTGATAGTCCTCGGCCGGGTAGAAGGGTTTGCCGGTCTCCAGCGTGGTCACGATCGGCTCTGAAAACACCTTGGCCTTGTCGAGCTGGGCGATGTAGCTCTCGGCGATCTTCTTCTGCGCGTCGTTTTCGGCAAAGATCGTCGAACGGTATTGGGGGCCGCGGTCCGGACCCTGGTAGTTCAGCTGCGTCGGGTTGTGCGCGACCGAGAAATACACCTGCAGCAACTGGCCGTAAGTCACTTTGGATGGCTCATAGGTGATCTCGACGGCCTCGGCGTGCCCGGTCCGGCCGGTGCCGACCGTCTCGTAGTCGGCGGTGTCCTTGTCGCCGCCGGCATAGCCGGAAACGGCGCTGGTCACGCCCTTGACGTGCTGGAACACGCCTTGCACGCCCCAGAAGCAACCGCCGGCGAAGACCGCCTTGGCGGGGCCGGCGGTGGGTTTCTCGTCCATCGCCGGCGGCGGGATCACCACCGCCTTCTCGGCCGAGATGGCCGCCGTCTGCCACAAGGCGGCGCCGACCGCGGCAAGCACCAGCGCCGCACGCGCGCCCCTGACGAAATTGGTCAATCGTGTTGCGGCGGTTTTTTCAATGCCGGTCATCTCTGATCTCCCATGCCTGAGTTTACGACTATACGACAGATGGGTCCGTCGCGGTTTCACATTGCCGTGCGGGCGCGTGCATCGTCCGCGACCCCGTTCCGGACGCGGCCTACTTGGCCGTCTCCATCGCGTCGCAGGTCTTGGTCGCCTCGTCCTTTTTCATCGCGTCGGTTTCCATGGCAGCCTTGTCCATGCAGTCCTTCATCTTTTCGGCCGCCATCGGATCGGCCGGCTTCATCGCATCTTCGGCGCGCGCAATGCCACCGGCGAAAAGCGCCGTCGAGCAAAGCGCGAAGGCAAGTGCCGGCAAGGTCGGGCGGTTGGTCATGATGGTCTCCAGGGTTGGTGGCGCCGGAATTGGCGATCACATCAGCTCTTCGCCGCCGCCTGGGGCTTCGTTACAGCCATCACCGCTTCGTGATCACTCCTTCCCTTCGCACAAGAGGGAAGCCACACGGGGGAAGCCAAACGGCGTCAACCCCTGCTCCTTCGAATTTCGCACCGTCGCCCGCAACAAAACGCCGCCCCGGGGCGACCGGACGGCGCTGAGATGTGATGCTGTGCGGACCCGCGTCCCTTCGGGGCGCGCCGCAGCGGTCAGCCTATTGCGTAAGCACTGTTTGCGAAGGCCGCTGATTGAAGTCGCACTTGCCGGTCACCGTATAGAAAAAGTCGGCGTTGGACACTGGAGCCGGTACAGTCGTTCCGCCATCTTCCCAGGCCTGCTTGCTGGGTTGGCCGCACGGCACCGCGGTGAAGATGTCCACCAGTTTGCCGTTCGCGACTTCAACGCCGTCGATGTACAACCGGTTCGACGTATTTGCGTCATTCGACTTGAGCTTGGGTTGCTGAGCCGATGGCACATCCATCTGCAGATACAGCACATCCATCTGGCTGACGTCGATCACCGCGCCGGCGCCGTTCGCCGGGTACATGGTGTTGGTGCAGGTCGTCAGGTATCTCCTGCCGCCGCTAACCTGTGTGATTGCCCCGGTGGGCAGGTTGCTGAAACTCAGCACCGTCCTGGTTGTGCATTTTTGTTCCTGGACCTTCGTGCTCGTCGCTCCATTGACCGTATACACTGTCGACGTGCCGTAGCCTTTCGGATCACCAAACTTGTTATAGACATAGGTGATCTTCATCAACGGATTAGCCGCAGTCTCGCCGAACTTCGTGCCGTAGAGCGTCATTATCTTGTCCCAATAGCCCGAAACCAGGTCGACCTTGAACGTGGTCTGCACCAGCGCTGGCCGCTTGCGCACTGCCGACGCAACCCCGATCTGCACCGTGTCGACATGGGCGATCTGCATGAAGTTCGTCGGCATCGCAAACCGGGCCGAAGCAGTGATGCTGGCGGTGCCGTCGGCGGCGACGACGAAGCTGTCGAGCTTGGCGGTGCCTTGCCCGCTATTGGCCGCAAACGACTCCTGCAGCTTCACCTGCCGGTCTGCCAATGTGGTACCTGTCGGCAGCGTCGTGATCGACAGCGTTGCGGCATCGAGCGCATTCTGCATCGATGCCCTGGTCGCAACGGCCGCGTTATAGTCGACCGAAATGCCCAGCGCGGCACACATCGGGATAAGCATGACGGCGAGTATCGGCGCTAAGGAGCCGCTCTCGGACGTGAGAAAATGGCTTTCAGACTGTGGCATTGCTTGGCCCCCCAAACGGTGACAGGTCGTAGCCTGTCACGCAGGGCGCGAACTATGCTCTAATCTGATGGATCAAAGTTTAACGGCTTTGCGCCCGTCGGCGGCTTATGCGCCGCGCCCGCCGCCGCTTGCCCGGGCAAGCTGCCCCTGCTAAAGCGCGCGACATGACAACGCCGATTAAGAACATCCGCAATTTCTCCATCGTCGCCCATATCGACCATGGCAAATCCACGCTTGCCGACCGGCTGATCCAGTCCACCGGCGGGCTGGAGCTGCGCGACATGAAGGAGCAGGTGCTGGACTCGATGGACATCGAGCGCGAGCGCGGCATCACCATCAAGGCGCAGACTGTGCGGCTGAAATACCGCGCCAGCAATGGCGAGGACTATATCCTCAACCTGATCGACACGCCCGGCCATGTCGACTTCGCTTACGAGGTGTCGCGGTCGCTTGCCGCCTGCGAGGGCTCGCTGTTGGTCGTCGATGCCAGCCAGGGCGTCGAGGCGCAGACGCTGGCCAATGTCTACCAGGCCATCGACAACAACCACGAGATCGTCGTGGTGCTGAACAAGGTCGACCTGCCGGCCGCCGAGCCCGAACGCATCCGCGAGCAGGTCGAGGAGGTGATCGGCATCGACGCCTCCAACGCCGTGCTGATTTCGGCCAAGACGGGGCTCGGCATTCCCGACGTGCTGGAGGCGATCGTCAACGAATTGCCGCCGCCGCGCGAGGGCGATATCACGGCCCCGCTCAAGGCGATGCTGGTCGACAGCTGGTACGACGCCTATCTCGGCGTCATCGTGCTGGTCCGCGTCATCGACGGCGTGCTGAAGAAGGGCCAGACCATCCGCATGATGGGCACCGGCGCCAAGTATCTGGTCGAGCGCACCGGTGTCTTCACCCCTGCCCGCATCAATGTCGACGAGCTCGGCCCCGGCGAGTTCGGCTTCTTCACCGGCTCGATCAAGGAAGTCGCCGACACCCGTGTCGGCGACACCATCACCGAGGACAAGCGCCAGACGGCGCAGGCCCTGCCCGGCTTCAAGCCGGCGCAGCCGGTGGTGTTCTGCGGCCTGTTCCCGGTCGACGCCGCCGATTTCGAGGATCTGCGCGCCGCGGTCGGCAAATTGCGCCTCAACGACGCCAGCTTCTCCTTTGAAATGGAAACCAGCGCCGCGCTCGGCTTCGGCTATCGCTGCGGCTTCCTTGGCCTTTTACATCTGGAAATCATCCAGGAGCGGCTGGAGCGCGAATTCAATCTCGACCTCATCGCCACCGCACCGTCGGTCGTCTACCGGCTGCTGTTGAACGACGGCACGACGAAAGAACTGCACAACCCGGCCGACATGCCCGACGTGGTCAAAATCCAGGCCATCGAGGAGCCGTGGATCCGCGCCACCATCCTCACCCCCGACGAGTATCTCGGCGGCATCCTAAAACTCTGCCAGGACCGGCGCGGCATCCAATCGGATCTTTCTTACGTAGGAAAGCGCGCCATGCTGATCTACGATCTGCCGCTCAACGAGGTCGTCTTCGACTTCTACGACCGGCTGAAGTCGATCTCCAAGGGCTACGCCTCCTTCGACTATCACCTGACCGACTACCGCGAGGGCGACCTGGTGAAAATGTCGATCCTGGTCAATGAGGAGCCGGTCGACGCGCTGTCGATGCTGGTCCACCGCACGGCGGCGGAAAAGCGCGGCCGGCTGATGTGCGAGAAGCTGAAGGAGCTGATCCCGAACCATCTGTTCAAGATCCCGATCCAGGCGGCCATCGGCGGCAAGGTCATCGCCCGCGAAACGATCTCGGCGCTGCGCAAGGACGTCACGGCCAAATGCTACGGCGGCGACGTCTCACGCAAGCGCAAGCTGCTCGACAAGCAGAAAGAGGGCAAGAAGCGGATGCGCCAGTTCGGCAAGGTGGATATCCCGCAGGAAGCGTTTATCCAGGCGCTGAAGATGGGGGATTGAGGCGCCGGTCGGGCGTCCGCGCGCAGCGCGGTGCCGAGCCATCGATCCGGTGGATCGATGGCAAGCTTCGATCAAAAATCATCCTCAATTTCGTCGATCTCCGAGTCGTCATACGACGTTGTTTTCTTAATAGCTGTTTTTCCTGTCGTAAGAAGATCGTCGGTGTCAAAGAACTCAAAATCTGAATCATAGAATGACACATCGTCATCATAAAGAGACTTAAAAAAGTCGTGCCCCTGAAGGTTCTTAGTCTTGATCTTGAGATCGAACTGCCGGTCGGCTTCGAACGCAAGTAACCAAAAGGGGCCGAGGCAAGGTTTATCTCCTAACCTTGACAGGATGGTCTGCTTGGGCACCTTGCATGCCATCCCGCTATTTTTGTGTACGTCAAGCGCAACCAGCATTGAAAAGGACCCGCACTTCTCAAAGATCTGCTCAAATATCTTGTCGTCAATTTCGATCTTCAATTGCCGTGCGAGCCAGAGGCTCCAGGTTACCTCGAAGTCGTGACCCGTACGGACGTTCTGTGCTAATGATTTGTTGATCGCGCGCGACCAAGTAGATTTATCAATTCCAGAGATAGCATTTCTCAAGGAAACTATCTGAGCCACGTAGTCCCAGCTGTGCGGGAACGATATGCAGCACCTAATCAGAAATGGCTCAATTGCTTCCCAATAGTCTACCCATACCAGCTCGTTATCCAGCTTGCGAAGAGCGTATTTAATAATCCCATCGTCATTTTTATCGATCGATATAGATATTATCTCGTCTAGAACATGAATAAACTCTGGAACGAGGGACTGCTTGTACTCCTTAAATCTGTCAATTGACTGTCTAATATGTACTGGCCAAGGCGATTCAAAGTCCCTGCTTGCATCGATGACTACGGTTTTGGCCTCGTTTATATCAAGTTCTAGCTCTCGGATTGAATCCCGCATTACTCCAAGAAGCCCGTAGGCCTCATCAAGGTTGTCGGCTCCCAGATAAATGTCGTCTACCAATCGCAAAACAGGGACATCTGCTCCCGCTGTCGACCGGAAACTAGCGTCAATTCTGGTTGCCACAATTTCCGAAATGAGACGAGAAAAATCCGGCCCGACTGGAATTCCAACTGTCTGCCCGTCTTGGCTTTGTCGAATTGTAAAATCCAGTCGATTGCCAAAGATAGAATCGGAGTCGACTTTGCGATCGGCCTTGGCCTTACCTTTCCCGTGAAGAGCCCAAGGGATGCAGTGGGTGTATATTGAGTGATAGAAACGCGATATGTCGCATTTTACGATGTATCTGGACGTAGAAAATGTGCGGCGTCTTTTCAGATAAAAGTCGTTGAAGCTATCGATCTGGAGTGCTCGAGAGCCAGACGGGATAAAAACTGGTTTCGAACAGGAGTCACTCGACAAAGAGAAATGCTCGTCAATTTGGTCTGCTCGATCGATAAAATACTTAACACAGTCGATCATGAAAACGGGATTCGGCATCGAAAAAATACGCCGCTGGCGATTTCGTTTAGAAGCGTTGTAGCGAGTACTCTCCGTCGGTACCTTTCCCGTTATGTACTCGCCGCTAGCTGCGTACGTCAGATAGGCTTCGTGTAGATTTTCTATTCTGAAGGGGGGTGGAACATTCTCGGGGATGTAACCATTTTCGAGCATCCTTTCGGCAAAAACGTTTGGGTCGTCCCCGGTGAACTCAATCACGACCAGCCGCCTTTGGTTAGTTCTTCTTAAAACTGGGCTAGTTTGTAACGCCTGTCCTTGCGCGTCAACGTGCAGTGATCGACATGCATGCGGCCAATACTTTTTTATGTTGTCGGGTGGGTTGACGCGGCCATCTCCCCTTGAGGGGGAGAAGGCCGGCAGGCCAGAAGCCTCGCGTGGAGCACCGGCATCCTCTGTCCGCGATGGGGTCGTGTCAGGACGTACCGACCCCTCTATCGCCTTCGGCGACATCTCCCCCTCAAGGGGAAATCGTCCGTCCTTGGGGGCCTTCGATAATCCCTGACATGGTCCTGCCCACAAGGGAAAGAAAGGCGCTACTTGACGCCCTTCGCGCAGCAGCCCTAGCCTATCTGCAACCTAGGAGACCCCACCCATGGCAGGCATGGTCGAAGGCGAAAAGATCGATGTCGGCTTTTCAGGAAAACGCTGCATCCATTCGCGCAATTGCGTGCTTGGCGATCCGCGTGTCTTCGTGCCCAACGCGAAGGGTCAGTGGATCCATCCCGAGGCGGCCAGCGTTGAGAAGATCGTGGCGATCGCCGAAAGCTGCCCATCGGGCGCCATCACCTACATCAGAAAGGATGGCGGGCCGCAGGAACAGCCGCCGGTGGTCAACACCGTGCGCATCCGGGAAAACGGTCCGCTGGCGTTGCATGCCGAGATCGTGCTGGATGGCGAGACGTCTTTTCGCGCCACGCTGTGCCGCTGCGGCGCTTCGGAAAACAAGCCGTTCTGCGATGGCAGCCACACCAAATCAGGCTTTACCGCCACCGGCGAGCCGGCGCTGAAGGACACGCCGGCGCTGGACGCGAGGAATGGCCCGCTCACCGTGACGCCGACCAAGAACGGCCCGCTCAAGCTCGAGGGCAATCTCGAAATCGTCACCGGCACCGGCCACACGGTCGACCGCACGCAACGCACCTTCCTCTGCCGCTGCGGCCATTCGGCGAACAAGCCGTTTTGCGACGGCAGCCACAAGAGCGTGGGGTTTGTGGGGTAGCTGGCGCAGCGGCCAAGCGCCAATCTCCCCCCTTGTGGGGGAGATGTCCGGCAGGACAGAGGGGGGCGCCGTAGAGCGCCAACTTCAATAGCCATCGAGCACTGACAATGCCTCATACGCCATTGCCTCCAAAACATCGCGCAAACGCCAGATCGATGCGCAAGGTCATGACATCAGCTGAATTGAAGCTCTGGAACGAGCTTCGCGCGCACCGGCTGATGGGGCTTGGCTTCCGGCGACAATTTCCGATCGCCGGTTACATTGTCGACTTCGCTTGCCCGGAGAAGAAACTTGTTGTCGAAGCCGACGGCTGCCATCATACGGAAACCGATGCTGTCGCCAGCGACCAAGCAAGGACAGTGCGTCTGGAACAGGACGGCTGGATCGTCCTGCGTTTCTGGAACGACGACATAATCCGCGACATCGACAATGTCTGCCAGCATATTGTGATTGCGGCTGGCCTGGGGCGCGCGTCTGAATGAACGGCCGGAGCGGGATGTAACCACGGCAAGGGTGGCGGGACAGCGCCCCCCTCTGTCCTGCCGGACATCTCCCCCACAAGGGGGGAGATCGAACTTCATCGTGGCCCAGCGCTCGCGGCTTTATCCGCCGGCCGGTATCGGTTAAGGGGCGGGGAAGCAAAACTCCGGACCCGCCAATGACCGCCAAGACCAAACCCCTGTTCCTCGGCATCGACACCGGCGGCACCTATACCGACGCCGTGCTGTGGTCGGAAGCCGGCGGCCCTGGCGGAAAAGTGCTGGCCAAGGCCAAGGCGCTCACCACCCGCCACGACCTCGCCGTCGGCATATCAGGCGCGGTCGATGCGGTGCTGCAGAAAGCCGGCACCGACCCGGCAGCGATAAAACTGGTGTCGATGTCGACGACGCTCGCCACCAATGCGTTGGTCGAGGGCCAGGGCGGCCGCGTCGCGCTGGTGATGATCGGCTTTTCCGAGGGCGACCTCGCCCGCGACGGGCTGAAGGCCGCACTCGGCACCGATCCTGTGGTGTTCTGCCCCGGCGGTCACGACGTCCACGGCAATGCGGCCAAGCTCGACCTGTCCGGGCTGGAGGCGGCGCTGCCGGAACTCGGCGCTTCGGTGTCGGGCTTTGCCGTCTGCGCCTATTTTGCCACCCGCAACCCGGCGCATGAACTCGCCGCCCGCGACCTGATCCGCGAAAAGACCGGCCTGCCGGTCACCGCCAGCCACGAGCTTTCGGCCAAGCTCGGTGGCCCGCGCCGGGCGCTGACGACGCTGCTCAACGCCAGGCTGATCTCGATGATCGACCGGCTGGTGGCGGCGACCGAGGGCTTTCTTGCCGCGCGCGGCATCGCCGCCCCGCTGATGGTGGTGCGCGGTGACGGCGCCCTGGTCTCGGCCGCCTTCGCCCGCCAGCGGCCGATCGAGACGATCCTGTCCGGCCCGGCCGCCAGCCTGGTCGGCGCCCGCCACATGACCGGCCTCGACAACGCCGTCGTCTCCGACATCGGCGGCACCACCACCGACGTCGCCGTGCTCGACAAGGGCCGTCCCCGGCTCGATCCGGAAGGCGCCACCGTCGGCGGTTTCCGCACCATGGTCGAGGCGGTGGCGATGCGCACTTTTGGGCTCGGTGGCGATTCCGAAGTGGCGCTGGAGGACGGCGCGCTCAACCCAAAGATCCTGCTCGGGCCGCGCCGCCTGGTGCCGCTGGCGCTGGCCGGCATGATGCATGGCGAGGCCGTGACTGTCGAACTGGGACGCCAGCTGCGGGCGCCTAACCCCGGCCGCATGGATGGCCGCCTGGCGGTCAGGACCGGCGTGCCGGAGCGGCTGGCGGCCGGCCTGACCGGCGCCGAGGCCAAGCTTTACGAGATGATCGGCCCGACGCCTCTCGCCGTCGACAGGCTTTTGACCTCGAACGCCCAGAACGCCACTTTGAACCGGCTGGTATCGCGCGGGCTGGTGCATGTCGCCGGCTTCACGCCGTCGGATGCCGCCCATGTGCTGGGCAAGCAGGCGAATTGGGATGCCGATTCGGCCCGTCTGGGTGCGGAGCTGTTCGCCCGCAAGCGCGACGGCCGCGGGCAAGCGATCGCCGCCTCGCCGGAGGCGATCTCGGAACGGGTGCTGACCGCGCTGACCCGCCTGTCGGCGGAAGTCATCCTCGAGACCGCCTTTGCCGAGGACGGGCTCGACGGCGCGGCGACCGTCGCGCACGCGCTGGTCCAGCGCGCCGTCGACGCGCATCCCGGCATCGCCCGCCTCAGCGTCGCGCTCGACCGGCCGGTCATCGGCCTCGGCGCCTCGGCGCCGCTGCATTATGCTGGCCTCGCCGAGCTGGTCGGCAATGACTGCGTCGTGCCCGAGGATACCGACGTCGCCAATGCGCTCGGCGCCGTCGTCGGCCAGGTCAGGGTTTCGGCGGAGGCGCGCGTCAGTCAGCCCAAGGAAGGGCTGTTTCGCGTCGCCTCAGGCGAAAGCGTGCGCGATTTCAAAGACGAGGCGGCGGCGATCGCGGCGGCGGAAACCGATGTCCGCGCCATTGCCGCCGGGCGGGCCAAGGACGCCGGCACTGACGCCGCCGAGATCGAGGTCGCCAGCGAATTCCGCGTCTCGACCGTCGAGGGCCAGCGCATGTTCATCGAGGCGCATGTGGTGGCGGTGGCGTCGGGCAGGCCAAGGATTGCGGTGTGAGCGCGTAATCTCCCCCCTCGAGGGGGAGATGTCGCCGAAGGCGACAGAGGCGGTCGCCGCGCATGAGGCACGACGTGATTGGGTGCAAAAAGGGGTCGCGGTCCACGCGAGGCGACCCCCTCTGGCCTGCCGGCCATCTCCCCCTCAAGTGGGGAGATCTGCTGCAAAATACCTCCCCTTTACCCTAAGCTGAATTGACCGTGCTACCCTGACATGCCAAAGGCCCGGCCAAAGCCTTCATCTTGGAGAAGCCCCGATGACCGATCGCGTCGAAATCGCCGGATTGCGGATTGCCCGCGAGCTTTATGATTTCGTCGTGAACGAGGCGCTGCGGGGCACCGGCATTGCCGCCAACGCCTTTTGGACCGGCTTTTCGGCCATCGTGCACGACCTTTCGCCGAAGAACCGGGCGCTGCTCGCAAAGCGCGACGCCCTGCAGGACAAGATCGACCGCTGGTACCGCGACAATGGTGCGCCCAGCGACATCGAAGTCTACAAAGGGTTCCTGAGGGAGATCGGCTATCTCGTGCCGGAGGGGCCGGCCTTTTCGGTGACGACCGAAAATGTCGACCCGGAGATTTCGGTGGTCGCCGGGCCGCAGCTGGTGGTGCCGGTGATGAACGCGCGCTATGCGCTGAATGCCGCCAATGCGCGCTGGGGCTCGCTCTACGACGCGCTCTACGGCACCGACGCCATTCCCGAGACGGACGGCGCCGAGAAGGGCGGGAGGTTCAATCCCGTGCGCGGCGCCAAGGTCATTGCCTGGGCGAAGGGTTTTCTCGATGAATCGGTGCCGCTCACGACGGGCAAATGGGCAGGGGTGAACGGGCTTTCGGTCGCCAACGGCATGTTGCGGCTGGGCGAGGGCGCCGGCGCCACCACGCTCGCCGACCCCAATCAGTTTGCCGGCTATCGCGGCGACGCCGAGACTCCCGAAGCCGTCCTGCTCACCAGGAATGGCCTGCATATCGAGATCGTCATCGACCGTAGCAACCAGATCGGCAAGACCGATCCGGCCGGCATCGCTGATGTCATCCTGGAATCGGCGCTGACCACCATCCAGGACTGCGAGGATTCGGTCGCCGCGGTGGATGCGCAGGACAAGGTCGTAGTCTACCGCAACTGGCTCGGCCTGATGAAGGGCGACCTTGCCGAGGAGATCACCAAGGGCGGCAAGACCTTTACGCGAAAACTCAATCCAGACCGGTCGTATACCGCGCCTGATGGCGGCGCGCTCACCCTGCCCGGCCGCTCGCTGATGCTGGTCAGGAACGTCGGCCACCTCATGACCAATCCGGCGATATCTGACCGCGACGGCAACGAGGTGCCGGAAGGCATCATGGACGCGGCGATGACGGCGCTGATCGCGCTGCACGATGTCGGCCCGAACGGCCGCCGGCAAAACTCCCGCGCCGGCTCGATGTACGTCGTAAAGCCCAAGATGCACGGGCCGGAGGAAGTCGCTTTCGCTGTCGAGATCTTCGACCGCGTCGAGGCGCTGCTCGGCATGGCGAAAAACACCATCAAGATGGGCATCATGGACGAGGAGCGGCGCACCACCGTCAACCTCAAGGAGGCGATCCGCGCCGCCAAGGACCGCGTCGTCTTCATCAACACCGGCTTCCTCGACCGCACCGGCGACGAGATCCACACCTCAATGGAAGCCGGCCCGATGATCCGCAAGGGCGACATGAAGCAGGCCGTTTGGATTGCCGCCTACGAAGCCTGGAACGTCGACACCGGGCTGGAATGCGGGCTCGCCGGCCGCGCCCAGATCGGCAAGGGCATGTGGGCGATGCCCGATCTGATGGCGGCGATGCTTGCGGAGAAGATCTCCCATCCCAAGGCCGGCGCCAACACCGCCTGGGTGCCGTCGCCGACAGCGGCGACGCTGCACGCCACCCATTATCACAAGATCGATGTCCATGCCGTCCAAGTGGCGCTGAAGAGCCGGCCGAAGGCCAAGCTCGACGACATCTTGTCGGTGCCGGTAGCGGTGCGGCCGAACTGGTCTCAAGAGGAAATCCAGAAGGAGCTCGACAACAATGCGCAAGGCATTCTCGGCTATGTCGTGCGCTGGATCGACCAGGGCGTCGGCTGTTCGAAAGTGCCTGACATCAACGACGTTGGCCTGATGGAGGACCGCGCTACGCTGCGTATCTCCTCGCAGCATATCGCCAACTGGCTGCATCATGGCGTCTGCACGAGCGACCAGGTGATGGAGACGATGAAGCGCATGGCTGGCGTCGTCGACCGCCAGAACGCCGGCGATCCGCTCTACCGGCCGATGGCGCCCGACTTCGACAAGTCGATCGCCTTCCTCGCTGCTTGCGACTTGGTCTTCAAGGGCCGCGTCCAGCCCAACGGCTACACCGAGCCGGTCCTGCACGCGCGCCGGCTGGAGCTGAAGGCGAAGGAACGGGCTGGATAGCAAGCCCGCGTTGCAAAGGCGCAGTCTCAAGATACGCGGCGCGAAATAGAAGATCGTCCGATGCTGCATGTTTGAGAGGCGCCGCTGACGCCTGACCTCACTCCGGATGTTTCCAGAAATTGTGCGCCTATCCGTGCTCGGGCCGAAGGCGCGTTGCAGCCCGTCCCGGGGCATCTGGCATGCCGGATATTCAACGCAGAGAATGCGCGGGATTGATGGAGCAGACTTCTAGCATCAATCACCCGAGATATTAGGCATCGCTAAAACGTCATTGTCCCGATGCATGCGATCTGGTACGATTTTACCACTGACAAACGGCTCTGGGAGGCCGTGCGTCCGACATCATGCACAAGATCAACTCAAAAACCGGAGAACGGCCATGAAACGGCTTCTGACGGTCGCTGCCCTTTTGGCGGCGGGCAGTTTGTTTGCGATGCAAGGCGCAGCCGCCGATGATGCTGCGCTGATCAAGAGCGCTGAATCCGCCGCACCGCCCGCCGTAGCAAGCGGCGCAACGATCCACGCTATGGATGAGAAAGGTGGAATGCGCACATTGCGCGAGGGCACAAACGGCTTCTGGTGCATGCCCGACAATCCGGCCACGCCTGGCCCGGATCCAATGTGTGGCGATGCCAACTCGATGGAATGGGCGGTGGCGTGGATGGGAAAAAAGGAACCGCCCAAGGGCAAGGTCGGCTTCATGTATATGCTGGCCGGCGGCACCGACGGCAGCAACACCGATCCTTATGCGACGAAGCCCGAGCCCGGCAACAATTGGGTGGAGACCGGACCGCACGTGATGATCGTCAATGCGATGGATATGATGCACGGCTATCCGGCGGACCCCAAGCCTGACACGTCCAGGCCATATGTGATGTGGGCGGGCACTCCCTACGCACATCTGATGATCCCGGTTAAGTAGCTGTCGCGGAAAGGATTGGCGATAGCGATCAGGCTGCGTAGCATCAGAAGGTCGAGGTCCTGCGGGCCGGGGCACTTCCGGCCCGTCGGCTGACCGACGCCGATCTGCGCGCATTGTGGGTCAACTGGTTCCAGGCCCGCTTCGAGCGGCACGCAACCGATAGCGAGATGCGCCACGCAATCGTCAGGCCGGCTGCCGACGGCATCTGGTTGGCCGACCTGGCGACGATGGCGCTTCCCGACCGGCAGCAACTGCGCGTCGAACTCCTAGAGATGACCAGGCCCAGAAGAACGGTGCACAGCTTGCTGACTGGCTCGGCGGTTCGCGCCCGAATGTCGTCACTCTACGCCGCCTGCGCCATCCGCTCCGAACTCATGCGGTAGGAAATCGCCTCGGCCAGATGGATACGGCCGACCGTCTCGCTGGCCTCGAGATCGGCCAATGTTCGCGCCACCTTCAGCACCCGATGATAGGCACGCGCCGAAAAGCCGAGCTTTTCGCTGGCGTCCCTGAGCAGCGACAGGCCTGATGCATCCGGCATCGCGATCTCCTCGATGACCGAGGGCGAGCAATGCGCGTTGGTGGTGGCGGAGGTCGCGCCGAGCCGCTCGAAACGCTCACGCTGGATCGTCCGGGCTCGGGCCACGCGCAGCGCCACAGCGGCACTTTTCTCCGCCCGGTCCGGCCGGATCAGATCGCTCGCCGAGACCGCCGGCACTTCGATCCGGAGATCGATGCGGTCGAGCAGCGGGCCGGAAATACGCGCCTGGTAGTCGGTGCGGCAACGGTCGCCGCGCAGGCAGCGATAGCCCGGCTCGCCGGCCATGCCGCAGCGGCATGGATTCATCGCCGCGACCAGCTGAATGCGCGCCGGATAGGTGACGCGGTGATTGGCGCGGGCGATCATGCAGTCGCCGGTCTCCAGCGGCTGGCGCAGCGCGTCGAGCGCCTGCGGCGAAAATTCGGGAAACTCGTCGAGGAACAGCACGCCGTGATGGGCAAGCGAGGCCTCGCCCGGCCGCACGCGCAGGCCGCCGCCGACCATCGCCGCCATCGAGGCCGAATGATGCGAGGCGCGGAACGGCCGCCGGTCGGTCAGCTTGCCTTCGCCGAGCTCGCCGGCCACCGACGCGATCATCGAGACTTCGAGCAATTCCCTGGGCGCCAGCGGCGGCAGGATCGACGGCAGCCGCTGCGCCAGCATCGATTTTCCCGAACCCGGCGGTCCGATCATCAGCAAATTATGGCCGCCGGCCGCCGCCACTTCCAGTGCCCGCTTGGCGGTCTCCTGGCCCTTGATGTCGGCAAGATCAGGCAGATCGCGCGCCGAGGCATGGATGCCGGCTTCCGGCCGCGACAGAACCTGCGTGCCACGAAAATGATTGGCGATGGCGATCAGGCTGCGTGGCGCCAGGATGTCGAAATCCTTGCCGGCCCACGCCGCTTCCGGCCGCAGGCGAAAGGGCAGATCAGGCCCTTGCCTTCGGCATTGGCGCCGATCGCCGCCGGCAGCGCGCCGGCCACCGCGGCGATGGTGCCGTCGAGCGACAGCTCGCCAAGCACGACATAGCCAGCCAGCATGTCGCCCGGAATGGCGCCAAGTGCCGCCATCAGGCCAAGCGCGATCGGCAAATCGTAGTGGCTGCCTTCCTTGGGCAGGTCGGCGGGCGCCAGATTGACCGTAACCTTCTTCGAAGGCATCGACAGGCCCGACGCATGCAGCGCCGCCTGCACCCGCTCGCGGCTTTCGGCCACCGCCTTGTCGCCGAGGCCGACGATGTGCATGTTGACCTTGCCGGGCGCGATCATCACCTGCACGTCGACCGGCACGGCCTCGATCCCCTGGAAAGCGACCGTGCGGACCCGCGCAACCATTTTTTCTGCCCCCAGATACGGGCTCGCCCGAAGCCCATGCGATCGTGCCGCGAACGGCGTCATCGGAGACAACCACGGATTTTGGGCGAAGGCAAGAACATTACGGGAACAATTAAACGTTGCGCTCTGATCGCGTGCGCCGCTACGCGCCGAAAAACACTATTCCGTCAAGCATGGACGCTACTTGCGTTTGTCCTCGACCGCGTCCCAGAAGAGGCTGGCGATGTCGGCGCCGCCGAAGCGTTTCACCTCGCGCACGCCGGTCGGCGATGTGACGTTGATCTCGGTCATGTAGTCGCCGATCACGTCGATGCCGACGAGGATAAAACCGCGCTCTTTCAGCGATGGGCCGATGCGGGCGCAGATCTCGCGTTCGCGCTCCGTCAGTTCGGTTTTTTCGGCGCGGCCGCCGACATGCATGTTGGAGCGCGAATCATGCTCGGCCGGCACCCGGTTGATGGCGCCGACCGGCGCGCCGTCGATCAGGATGATGCGCTTGTCGCCGGCGCGGACCTCCTTAAGATAACGCTGCACGATATAGGGTTCGCGGAACAACTGGCCGAACATTTCGAGCAGCGAGGCAAGGTTGCGGTCGGCCTCGTGCAGGTGGAAGATGCCGGCGCCGCCATTGCCGTAGAGCGGCTTGACGATGATGTCGCCGAACTCCTTGCGGAAGGCGGCGACCTCCAGCGGGTCCTTGGTGATCAGCGTTTCCGGCATCAGGTCGGGAAATTCGGTGACGAAAATCTTTTCCGGACTGTTGCGCACCCAGGCCGGGTCGTTGACCACCAGTGTCTTGGGG
Organism: Mesorhizobium sp.; assembly: GCA_004020315.1. Lineage (GTDB taxonomy): Bacteria > Pseudomonadota > Alphaproteobacteria > Rhizobiales > Rhizobiaceae > Mesorhizobium. The sequence continues at coordinate 54,705 of SAQG01000025.1, read as the reverse complement.
TGGATGCGCTCGAGTATGTGCGTCGTGGTGATGTAGTTCATGTCGAACGGCGGATCCTGCCTGAGCAGGACGACATCCATCTCCGACAGGTCGGTGCGGACTTCTTCGCCGAGCGAATAGTGATTACCCTTTTCGTCGCGGATCTGCATTGCCTCGATGCGGGCAAATACCTTGCCGTCGCGCAGCGACAGCCGATCGGGCGTATAATGGAACAGCTGATGGCCGCGTCGCTGCGCTTCCAGCGACAGCGCGAAAGACGTGTCGCCGGCAATCGAGACGGTGGAGATGTGGTCCATCTGGACGGCGATTTTCAGAGGCATGGCGGATCTCCGGCGGATCGGATGGGCAGCTGTGCTTGCCTGTACAACCTCGCCGGTCATCTGCCAATCGCGACATTTTGAGGATTGCCTGCTGGGCGTCCGCGGGGCGCAGGCGGGGCGCTTGTCCAACTGCGCCGGCGGGCAAGGATTCCTGTTCGGCAGACCGGTCGATGCCGATGCCACGCTCGGCTATCTCAGAAATTCGCTCCGCGGCGCCTTGCGCGCCAAGGCGATCTGACGAGCGATTGCGCTGCCGCTGCGATACGGCGGCCCCTTTTGTCAGACATAAGCCCGCGAATTTGCTTTTCTCCTTGCTCCCCCGACCGGGCTGGCTAGGATGCGCGCCGACTGAGCCAGGGAGAAAAAAATGATGCCATCGGCGCGCTTTGCCGACCTTGAAGGCGCTTCGGTGCTTATCACCGGCGGCGGTTCCGGCATCGGCGCGGTGCTGACGGAGGGTTTTGCCCGCCAGGGGGCAAAGGTCGCCTTCATCGACATCGCCGACGGCCCGAGCCTGGCGCTGGCCGACCGCATCGAGACGGATCTCGGCCGGCGGCCTCTCTATCTCGAGACGGACATACGCGATATCGAGGCGCTGCGGGCTTCGGTAGCCAAGGCTGCCGAAGCACATGGCGACGTCACCGTGCTGGTCAACAATGCAGCACTTGATGATCGCCACGCGGTGGAAGATGTCACCGTGGAGTTCTGGGACAACAACCAGGCGGTCAATCTGCGGCCGCATTTCTTCTCCGCCCAGGCGGTGGCGCCGGGCATGAGGCGCGCCGGCGGCGGCTCGATCATCAACTTCACGTCGACGTCGTTCCTGATCAACCACCCCGACATGCCGGCCTATACCGCCGCCAAAGCGGGCATCGTGGGCCTGACCAAGGGGCTTGCCGGCAAGCTTGGCGCCGACGGCATTCGCGTCAATGCGATCGCACCCGGCTGGGTGATCACCGAGCGGCAGAAGGAACTCTGGGTCACCGAACAGGCCCTCGCCGCCCACGTTGCCAAGCAATGCATCAAGCGGGTGATGCAACCGGAAGACATTGTCGGCACGGTGCTGTTCCTGGCGTCGGATGCTTCGCGCATGCTGACCGCACAGATGCTGATCGTCGACGGGGGCTTCCTGTGAACTCAGGATCGCCGAGCAAGGCGCCGGCCGTTGCCGCCGTCGATTGGGGCACCACCCGTCTCAGGGTCTGGCTGGTCGATGAGGCCGGAAATGTTCTCGCCGAGCGCCGCGGCGATGACGGGCTGATCACCGCGCAAGCCGCCGGGTTTTCGACCATTCTCGAAGGACATCTGGCAGCGATGAGCGCGCCGGAAGCGATGCCCGTCATCGTCTGCGGCATGGCCGGCTCGCGCCAGGGCTGGCTCGAGGCGCCCTATGTCACCGTGCCGGCGCCGATCGGCGCCATCCTTGCCGGTGCTGCGCGTATTCCCGGCCAGCGCCGCGACATCCGCATCGTGCCGGGGCTTGCCCAGCGCCAGGCCGACACGCCCGACGTCTTGCGTGGCGAGGAAACGCAGCTTGCCGGCGCTGGTCTGCCGGCAAAGGGTCGCCATCTCGTCTGCATGCCCGGCACCCATTCGAAATGGGTGCTGGTCGAGGACGGCGCTGTTGCCGGTTTTGGCACCTGGCCGACCGGCGAGCTGTTTTCGGTGCTGGCGGCGCATTCGATCCTGCGGCATTCGCTGGGCGAGCAGCCCAAGCCGGTTGCACCAGGCAATCCGTTTTTCCGGCGCTGGTGCGAGCAGGCGCTGGCCGACGGCGGCGATATCACCTCGCGACTGTTCTCGATCCGCGCCGCGGGCCTGCTGCAGGACCTGAACCCCGGCGATGCCGCGGCTTGCCTGTCCGGCCTGCTGATCGGCGGTGAGATCGCCTCGGCCAGCCGCCGCTACGGGAAAGGCGGGTCGGTCGTGCTGGTCGCTTCCGGCGGGCTCGGCGCGCTGTACACTGAGGCGCTCAGCCTCGCCGGACTCGCGGTTCGGACTGTCGACGCCGACGAGGCGGTGCGTGCCGGCCTGATCGAGGCAGCGCGCGAGAATGGCATGATTGCTGGAAGCGGAGTTGTAGCATGACCGAGACCGCACCGTTTCCGAAGCTCGGGCGCGGTCTTGTCGCCATCCTGCGCGGCCTCAAGCCGGACGAGGCGGTGGCCATTGGCCGGGCGATCTTCGAGGCCGGCATCGAAGCGATCGAAGTGCCGCTCAATTCGCCGGGCCCTTTTGCCTCGATCGCGAATATCGTGCAGGCGCTGCCGGCGACAGCTCTGGTCGGAGCTGGGACTGTGCTGACAGCTGCCGATGTTGACGGATTGCACAAAGCCGGCGGGCGGCTGCTGGTCAGCCCTAACATCGATGCCGAGGTCATGGGCCGCGCCATGAACTACGGCATGGTGACGATGCCCGGCGTGTTCACGCCGACCGAGGCTTTCCAGGCGATTCGGCTCGGCGCCTCGGCACTGAAATTCTTCCCGGCCAGCGTGCTTGGCGCGGCCGGCATCGCGGCAATGCGTGCGGTTTTGCCTTCCGAGACGCTGGTCGGCGCGGTAGGCGGCGTTTCGGAGAAGGACTTTGCCGGCTACAAGGCGGCAGGTGTCAGCGTCTTCGGCCTTGGCTCCAGCCTGTTCAAGCCAGGCATGAGCGTCGACGAGGTGGCCGCGCGGGCCCTGGCTGCCGCTGTGGCCTGGGATGCGGCGTTTGGAGCGGCAGGATGAACGAAGCCATCGTTTCTGTTTTTTCCGACCATGTCTGTCAGCTCGGCGAAGGCCCGAGCTATGACCCCGCCACCGATACGCTCTACTGGTTCGACATCCTCAACGGCCAGCTTCTGGAAAAACCCCTTTCCGGCGGTGCGCTCAACATCCACGAGCTTGGCCAGATGGCCAGTGCCATCGCCATCATCGACGACAACAGACAGTTGATCGCCACCGAAACCGGCCTCCATGTCCGCGACGTGGCGACCGGCAAGATGACGCTGCACACAGCGATCGAGGCCGACAATCCGGTGACGCGCTCGAATGATTCGCGCGTCCACCCCTGCGGGGCCTTCTGGGTCGGCACGATGGGCAAGGGTGAGGAAAAGGCCGCCGGCTCGATCTACTGGTTCTTCAAGGGGGAACTGCGCCGGCTCTATTCGGACATCACGGTGTCGAACTCGATCTGCTTTTCCGAAGATGGAACGGTCGCCTATTACACCGATACCAGCACCGGGCTGTTGATGCGGGTCGGCTGCGATCCGGCCACCGGCCTGCCGTCCGGCGAGCCGAAGATCTTCGTCGATCATCGCAAGGCTAAGGGCTATATCGACGGTTCGGTGCTCGATCGCGACGGTGTCCTGTGGAACGCCGGTTGGGGCGGCAGCGTCGTTGAGGCTTACGGGCCGGACGGCAAGCTCATCCGATCGGTCGCGATGCCGGTGACGCAACCTTCCTGCCCGGCCTTTCTCGGCAGGAATGCCGACCGGCTGGCGGTGACCTCCGCCTGGTCGGGCAAGGATGAGAAACAGCGCCTGCTGGACCCGCAAGCCGGCATGACGTTTCTGCTCGACATTCCGGTCAACGGCCGCTTCGAGCCGCGCGTGCTGATTGCCTAGACCCTGAGTCCCGAACCTTTGGTTCGGAAAAGATCACGGTCAAACAAGAAGGTCGCGCCAGCACTGTCGTGCAGGCGTCCGGCTGACGTCGGTTTTCCGCGAAAGCCGAATGCATTTGCCGTGCAATGGTAGGCAACCGCGCTGCCAGGACCCGTTCATCTCATGTCGAGCCGCAAGCCGAAGCTGATCCTAGTCTACGAGCCGGAAGAGGCCTGCTTCGACCGGCTGGTCGCCGATGGTCACGTGCCGGCGCGCGCCGCCGAAATCGCCTCCTATCTGGCGCAATCGACCGACATCGCCCGTGAGTTCGACGCGCTGGCCGCAGCCTGCCAGATGCGCGGCCTGTCCTTCGCGCCGGTGGCGCTCGATGATGCCGCAGGCGTGCTCGCCGGCGAAGACCCGCAGACCACGCTGGTGTGGACGCTGACCGACGGCATCGCCTATTTCCGCGGCGGTACAGCACCGGCTCTGGCAAGGCTGAACGGTCTGAAGCTGCTCGGCGCCGACGATGCGCTGTTTGCGCTCTGCCAGGACAAGTTCCGCTCGGGCGCCGTGCTCGGCGCGCTCGGCCTGCCGGTGCCGCAATCCGGCTTCGCCCGCGACGGCCGCTGGCTGGTCGCGCCACCCGCTTCGCCAACCGGCTGGTTCGTCAAGCCGAACCGGCTCGGCGCCAAGATCGGCATCTGGCCGGATTCGCGCAGCAGTGATCTCGGCCACGCGCTGGAGCTTAGCCGGCGCGTCTTCGCCGCCTACCGCGACGACGTCGTCGTGCAGCCCTATGTCGCCGGGCGCAATGCGCGCGCCAGTTTTCTCGGTCTGAAGCCGGAGACCGGCGTCGAGGCGCTCGGCATCGCCTTTGTCGATTCGGGCGGTGATTTCCAGACCATGGCGGACAGCCTGGCGCTTTACGGCGACACCGGCGAGGCTGCCAGGGCGGCGGGGACATATACCGAGCCTGTGTTGCTGCCGGTGGCTACGAGCCAGCCGCGAGCCGATTCAACCATCCGCCAAATCGCGCAGAGGCTGATGGTCGGGCTCGGCCTGCGGGACGTGTTTTCCATCGACTTCCGGGTCGAAGCCGACAACAGCGTCCATCTCATCGAGTTCGAGGTCTGCCCCGGCCTGCCCTGCTTCGATTTCCGCGCCTATTGCCGCACGCAATGGGGGATGGACCTCGCCAATGCGGTGGCCGAATCCGCCGCGAGCCGTTTTTTTGCCTCGCCAGCGAGATGAGCAACGTCCGTGTACGCAGCTTCGCCGACGGCCCAGGATCGTTTCTCGACAAATGACTTGCGTTCCGAGAACCCACTTAATAAGGTGTTAAGTAAGGAGGCACTCGGTGAAAGTCGACCCTGCGACATCCCCGGAGGTAGCCGCGCTGACGGCGACGGAAGCCGGCAAGGCGAAGCATGTCGGCGGGCGGATCAAGGCCATTCGTACGGCCCGACGCATTTCGCTTCGCCAGCTGGCCGACATGGTCGGCACGACGGCGAGCTTCATCAGCCAGCTCGAGCGCAATCTGAGCGGCGCCAGCGCCAGCACCTTGATGCGGATCGCGGCTGCGTTGGACCTCGGCATCAACGATCTGTTCGAGCAGACCGAAGGTGGGTTCCACAAGGTGCTCACCAGAGCCGACCGCCCCCTGCTGCCGATCAGCCACGGTTGCCGAAAGACGTTGCTGTCGCGGCGGCCGATCCATGAGTTCGAGGTTTATTCGGGGGATTTCGACGTCGGCGGTTCGACCGGCGACGACGCTTACACGCATGGCGGCAAGCACGAGATGTTCGTCGTCCTGAAGGGGACGGTCGAGCTGACGCTGGCAGACGAGCGCTTCGTCATGAACGAGGGCGACAGCATCGAATACGGAACTTCGACGCCGCATCGCACGGTGAACGTCGGCAAGACGCCGGCGCAGGTGCTGTGGATCATCGCACCCCCGACCAGCGGCGCGGCGGAACTCAATCAATACACGCCCGGACAAGGCTCGCAGCCGGGCGAACCGAAGTGATGCGGGTGCACATAAATGGGAGATAGAACATGAAGACCAACATCGGACAGATGGCCGCACTCGGGCTGCTGATGGTCACGACCGCAGCGCTTGCGCAGAGCAAGCCCGTGGCAGGCGAGGTGGCCGAGGGCTCGCTGAAGGGCAAGACGCTTACCTTCGTTTCGTATGGAGGCATTTATCAGGATGGTCAGATCGCCGCGCTGAAGGAGTTCGTCGACAAGTCCGGAGTGACGCTGCTCAGCGACGGGCCAACCGAAATCTCGAAATTGCAGGCGCAGGTCGAGTCCGGCAATGTGACCTGGGACGTTGTCGATACCGGCGATTTCCCGCCCTACGTCTATTGCGGCAAGCTGTTCCAGAAGCTTGACTTCTCGAAGATCGACACGTCCAACATTCCAGAAGGCCAGATCAGCGAATGCAGTGTGCCGGCCATGAACTATGGCGTGGTGCTGATGTACAACACCGAAAAGTACAAGGATAACCCGCCCAAGAGCTGGAAGGATTTCTTCGACATCGAGAAATTCCCGGGCTCGCGCGCTCTGGAGGGCAGCGGCGATCTCTCCGGCGGAATGATCGAGCAGGCGCTGCTCGCAGCCGGCGGGTCGGTCGAAAACATGACGGTCGCCGATATCGACAAGGCTATCGAGAAGGTGAGGTCGCTCGGTCCGGACACGATCTTCTGGAAGACCGGAGCCGATTCCCAGCAGCTCGCCGAATCCGGCGAAGCCGACATGATCGCGATGTGGACCGGACGTGCCATGACTGCGGTGAAGAACGGCGCCAAGTACACGCCGGCGTGGCAGGACTGGCTGGTCGTGATGGACCAGATGACCATTCCGATGGGCGTCAAGGACCCCGACGCGGCGCATGCGCTGATCAACGCCTATGTCGGCAAGAGCGCGCAGGAGATCCTTGCAAAAACCACCTCGTATACCCCGATCCACAAGGATGCGAAGCCCGAAGTGGACGAGATCACCGCGGCGTTCATGACCAACACGCCGGACAAGCTGAAGCTTGGCTATCAGCAGAACATCAAGTTCTGGGTGGAGAACTTCGAGGTGGCGAACGAAAAGTGGAACGCGTTGATGGCGGGCAACTAGGTCCGCCACGGTGGCAACGAGAGCAATCGACAGCCGGGACACTGTTCCGGCTGTCACGGCAGACGACCGGCGGCGGTGGTTTCGTGGACAGGCTTTCTGGCTCGTCGCGCCGGCGCTGCTGCTGCTCGTCATCTGTCTGGGCCTGCCGCTCGCCATCGTGACCTTGCGCAGCTTTTCCGAACCGCGATGGGGATGGCAGAACTATGCCTGGTTCTTCGGCACGCCGGTCAACCTGACCGTGCTTCAGCGGACCTTCGCGATCTCCGCCTGGGTGACGCTGGTATGTCTCGTTGCCGGCTATCCCTATGCCTATGTGATGACGGCAGTCGGACCCAAGTTGCGGCTCATCCTGATCCTGTGCGTGCTGGTGCCGTTCTGGGTGAGCGGCGTGGTGCGCACCCTGGCATGGGTCATCCTGTTGCAGGATTCCGGCGTGATCAACTCCGTCATCCGGGCAGTCGGGCTCAGCCCGGTCAAGCTGATCCGCACGCAGACAGGCGTGGTGATCGGCATGGCGCAGGTGCTGTTGCCGTTCATGATCCTGCCGCTCTATTCGGTGATGAAGACGATCGACCTGCGGCTCATGCAGGCAGCACGAAGCCTCGGCGCAAGCCCGGCGCGCGCCTTTGCCCAGGTCTATCTGCCGCTCTCGCTTCCGGGCGTCTACGCGGGCGCCATCATCGTGTTCATTCTTGCGCTCGGCTTCTACATCACGCCCGCGCTGCTCGGCGGTCCGCGTTCGACCATGCTCTCGACCCTGATCCAGAACCAGGTGCTCAGCCTGCTCAACTGGGGCCGCGGCGGTGCGATGGGTGTGGTGCTGTTGATCGCGACCTTCGTTCTGCTCGCGCTTGCAGCGCCGCTGTCGCGCCAACCGCACAAGACGGGCTCGAGACGCTGATGAAACAGCCCGGTCGAATCCTGCTCGGTCTGTACTGCCTGCTGGTCGCGGTCTGGCTGGTCGCACCGACAATCGTCGTCGTGCCGATGTCGTTCAACGACAAGAAGTCGCTGGCCTTTGCGCCATCCGGCTTTTCCTGGCAGTGGTACCAGAACTTTTTCACCAGCCCCGAATGGTCGGCGAGCCTGGTCGGCTCGCTCAAAGTTGCCGTCGTCACGGCGGTGTTCGCCACCGTCATCGGCACGCTGGCGGCATTCGGCCTCGATCGCATGAAAAGCCGCGTCAGCGGCGTGCTGCGGGCACTGCTGATCACGCCAATGGTCGTGCCGGGGGTGGTGCTCGCCGTCGGGATCTACGCGGTCTATCTCGATACGCGTTTGGTCGGCACCATGACCGGCTTCGTGCTGGCCCACACGATGCTCGCCGTCCCTTTCGTCATCATCGCCGTCTCCGCCAGCCTGGAAGTCTTCGACAAGCGGCTGGAGACTGCCGCGGCCAGCCTCGGCGCGACCCGGCTGACGGCGTTCAGGACGGTGACGTTGCCGCTGATCGCGCCGGGCATTTTGTCGGGCCTGCTGTTTGCGTTCGTAACCTCATTCGACGAGATCATCGTCGCGCTGTTCATCACCAGCCCCTATCTGAAGACACTGCCGGTCCAGATATTCTCGAGCATTACCCGGGACGCCGACCCCACTGTTGCGGCGGTGGGCACGCTGCTCTTCATCACGACGTCGCTGGTGATCGGGGCAGGGCTGGTGATCGGTTCGAGACAGGGAAAACGTTGACATGGCTTCATCATCGACCCGCGGCGCAGCCATCGATCTCAAATCCGTCAGCAAACACTATGGCAGCTTCATCGCTCTCGATAAGGTTTCGCTGCGCATCGAGCCGGGGGAGTTCATGACGCTGCTCGGACCCAGCGGTTCGGGCAAGACAACCACGCTCAACGTCATCGCCGGCTTCACCGAGGTCAGCTCGGGTTCGCTTGATGTCGGCGGCAAGAGCGTCATCGGCGTACCGGCGCACAAACGCAACATCGGCGTGGTGTTTCAGCACTACGCGCTGTTCCCGCACATGACGGTCAGCAGGAACGTCGCATATCCGCTGACCTTGCGCGGCATCGCCAATCCCGATCGCGAGTCCCGGGTGCGCAAGGCGCTGGACATGGTGAAGATGGCGGATTTCGGCCACCGCTTCCCCAGCGAGCTCTCCGGCGGGCAGCAGCAGCGCGTCGCGCTGGCGCGTGCCATCGTGTTCGACCCGCCGCTGCTCCTGATGGACGAGCCGCTCGGCGCGCTCGACAAGAAGCTGCGCGAATGGCTGCAGCTCGAGATCAAACGGATTCACAGGGAATTGGGCACCACCTTCGTTTACGTCACGCACGACCAGGAGGAGGCGCTGGTTCTCTCGGACCGCATCGCCGTGTTCAACCAGGGACGCATCGAGCAGATCGGCACCGGCCGCCAACTCTACGACGAGCCCGAGACCTTGTTTGTCGGAAAGTTCGTCGGCGACTCGACGATCCTGCGCGGCGCGGCCTCCACCTCCGGGAACGAGACCGCCATCGACGTAGCCGGACGGAAAGTGGCTGCCGCCAAACGCCTTTCCGACGGCGCCAAACCGGTGATGCTGCTGCGGCCGGAGAAGCTGAGCCTCGCCAGGCGGGGGAAGGGCGGACAGGATCGAAACACCTTGCCCGGGCGCATCGGCGAGGCCATCTACCTCGGATCTGGCTCCAAATACGAGGTCGTGCTGGCCGACAGCTCCAAGGCGATCGTGCGCTCGACGCTGGACGCCGAGACCTTCGCCATCGGCGACGAGGTCGACCTCATATTCGCGGGCAGCGACGTGAAGCTGTTGGCGGACGACGAAAATGCCGATTTCACGCTGACCTGAATCCTATCTGGGAAATCGCGACAATGGACGTGAAGAAGAACGGCGACGTTTCATTCTGGTATGCCGACATCGGCGGCTTACCCGACTATCGACCGCCGCTGCAGGGCGATATCGTGGCCGACGTATGCATCGTCGGGGCTGGCTACACCGGCCTTTGGACCGCCTATTATCTGAAGCAGGCAGCGCCCCACCTCAACATTGTAATCGTCGAGAAGGAGTTCGCCGGCTTCGGTGCTTCGGGACGCAATGGCGGCTGGCTGTCCGGCGGGTTCTCATGGTCGCGCGAGAAATATGAGAGGGCAACTTCGCGCGCTGGAGTCATCGCCATGCAGGCGGCAATGACCGGTACGGTGAACGAGGTCATATCTGTCGCGGAAACCGAAGGCATCGACGCCGACATTCGCCGTACCGACGAATTGCTGGTCGCAACCAACGAGGCGCAGGAGCAGCGCGCCAAGGCGATGTATGCCCATGCCAGATCCTGGGAACTGACTGATGAACGCGTGGGGTATATCGACGCTGCGGAGATGCGCCGGCGCATAGCGGTACACAACGCGCGCAGTGCCTTCGTCATCAAGAAAGTTGCGCGGGTTCAGCCCGCAAAGCTGGTGCAGGGGCTCGCCAGGGCAGTGGAGCGCCTCGGTGTCCCGATCTACGAACAGACGACCGTGCTGTCGATCGAAAAGGGTAAGGTCGCAACCAACCGGGGCGTGGTGCGGGCCGAAAAGATCGTGCGGGCGACCGAGGGCTTCACCGCCGGAATTGCCGGTCATGAAAGGCTTTGGTTGGCGCTCAACAGCGCCATCGTGGTCACCGAGCCATTGTCCGAAAAGCTGTGGAGTGAAATCGGCTGGGACGGCTATGAGGTGCTCGGCGACGCCGCACACACATACTGTTACGCCCAGCGCACCCGGGAAGGACGCATTGCCATGGGCGGGCGCGGGGTACCCTATCGGTTTGGCTCGAAGACCGACGTCCGGGGCGTCACCCAGCACGCGACGATCGACAAGCTGCACAAGATCCTGACGATGCTTCTGCCGCAGACCAAGGGGCTCAGTCTCGACCATGCCTGGTGTGGAACGCTGGGCGTACCGCGTGACTGGTGCACGACGGTGGGCTTTGACAAGCAGACCGGAATAGGCTGGGCAGGCGGCTATGTCGGCCTCGGCGTGTCCACCTCGAACCTCTCGGGACGCACGCTGAGGGATCTTCTGCTGGACAACGACACCGAGCTGACGCGGCTTCCCTGGGTCAATCGAACCGTGCGCAAATGGGAGCCAGAGCCGCTGCGCTGGCTGGGCGTCCATTCCATGTATCAGCTCTATCGAATTGCCGACGAGCGGGAAGCAAAGGGCCTGCCGCGCACATCGCGGCTGGCGGCCCTGGCCGATCGCATCACCGGGCACTGAACCGCATCACCTGGAGGATTTTCGGCATGATCGACTTCAAGACCTTCGCCCACCTTGCGCATATCGACCTCGGCGAGCCCCAGCCGAAACCGACCTCGGTGGAGGGCGATCAGCTGGAAGCAGCCAACACCCTTTGGACTTCGGAGGATGGCAAGATCGAGGTCGGTGTCTGGGAATGTTCTCAGGGCCGGTTCACCGCGCGCCGAGACACTAATTCCGAGATTTGCCACATCGTCTCCGGCCGCGTGACGCTGCACGGTCCCGACGGCGCGGCCAAAGACGTCGGACCCGGCGAATTGCTCGTCCTGCCGCTTGGCTGGGAGGGCGAATGGACCATCCACGAGAAACGCGCAAGCTTTACATCCTGCATTCGGCCTGACCGACGCAGCGGTTGCCGCTGAACTAAAGCCCTTCGACCAGCACAATCTCGCCGTCGGCTACTTTCTGGCGGATCGCGACCGCCCGCTGATACTCCGGCGAGTGATAGCAATCGTGCGCCGCAGCCAATGACGGAAACTCGATGATGACGTTGCGGTCGCGACCCGGCCCCTCGGCCTTTTCATGCGCACCGCCGCGTGCCAGGAATTTTACATCGAAACGGTCGAAGGCAAGCTTGGCGGCGGCGACATAGTCCTTGTAGCCTTCCGCATCGCGCACATCGACGCGGGCAATCCAATATCCCTTGGGCATGCTTTTTCTCCGAAGTTGTTTCTGGGCCGCTATGCCGAGCGCATTTCATCGAGAATGGCTTCCGCGACCGCCCGCCTGTCTGGCGCGCCGACGATCGGCCGGCCGACGACGAGATGGCTGGAGCCGTTGCGGATCGCCTGCGCCGGCGTCACCACGCGTTTCTGGTCGCCATGGTCGCTGCCCTTGGGGCGTATCCCCGGCGTGACGACGGCCATGTTGGGGCCGACGATCCGGCGCACCGCTTCCGCTTCCTCGGCCGAGCAGACGATGCCGCCCATGCCGGCGTGCAGCGCCTGTTCGGAGCGCCTCAGCACCAGCGTATGCGGGTCGTGTTCATAGCCGGCGTCGATCACGTCCTGCTCGTCCATCGAAGTCAGCACGGTGACGCCAAGCAGGCAGAGATCGCTGCCCCTGGCGGCCTCGACCGCTGCCTTCATCGTCTTCGGATAGGCGTGCAGCGTCAGCATGGTCATGCCCATCCTGGCGATGGCTTCGACGCCCTTGGCCACCGTGTTGTCGATGTCGAGCAGCTTCATGTCGAGGAAGATCCTGGTGCCGCCGCTGGCGAGCTCGCGGGCGAAATCGAGGCCGCCGGCGAAGGCGAGCTGATAGCCGATCTTGTAGAAGGAGACGACCCCGTCGAGCTCGCGCACCACCTTCTCGGCGTCCTTCAGCGTGGGCACGTCAAGGCCGACGATCAGCCTGTCTTGCATGGTGATGGCGCGCTCCTGGATCACACCTCGATCCGCGTCGACAGCATGCGCGAGGTTTCGATCAGCGTGCGGCATAGGTGCTCCATCGATCTGTGCAGTCTCTCGTCCCTGAAATTCCCGTCGTCGTCGAAGGCGTTGCCGCCCTCCGGCACCGAGCACTCCGGCGTCACCACCTCCATCTGGCAGCGTACCAGCACGGCGCGCAGATGGTTGATGCAGCGTACCCCGGCGAAGTGCCCTTTGGAAGACGAACAAAGGCCGGCGGGCTTGCCGGTGAACGGCCTGAACGACCGCCCGCCATCCGTGCGCACCCGGCTCACCCAGTCGATGGTGTTCTTGAGCAGCGGCGGGATGGAGCCGTTATATTCGGGCGTCGCGATCAGCAGCCCGTCATGGGCGGCGATCTGCCGGGCAAGCTTGATGGCGTTTTCGGGAACGCCCTTCTCCTTCTCCAGGTCCTCGTCGAGGATCGGCAGCGGATAGTCGGCAAGCGAGATGCGGGTCACCTCGGCGCCCTGCAGAGCGAGTTCCTTCTGCGCCACGTCAGCGGTCCTGCCGCTAAAGGCGCCAGTGCGAATCGAGCCCGCGAAGACGAGAATTTTCGGGATCACTGCCATCGGCCACCCTTGTTCCCGGACAGGTACAGCCAAGGATCGCTCAAATCAACGCACCGGCCCAAAAATCGAAACTGATGGGCAATTCATTTGGCTCTACGTTTGGGGGTGACTTCCACGGCTTCCCTAAACGCCCCCCGGGAGAGCGCGCGGAGTCGGATACCACACCTCTTGCTCGGGAAAATCGCTCGGATCGATGGACCTGTCTGCTTCGGTCAACCCGGTGTCGGCCGCTCCCAGAAAATAGTCATATTTACCAAGATCAATCGCAATATCGGTCAATTCGAGCAAGCGTGCGGCACGAGCCTCATCTATCGGGTAGTAGCCGCCGCAAAGGGACTGATCATCAACAACCAGAACCGGACGCATGTCTTCTTCACCGAAGTTCTTCAGCAAGATACTGCCGCTCAGTCTCTCACCCTTTTTGTCAAACCACTCCAGCTCCCACGCTACTGTCACCCCGCTCCAGATTACCCACATCTTCGTTCTCTTCCGATAGGTAGGCGGTCGATGTGGCGGACAGCTGTGCTTACCGCAACAATCGAACTCGGTCGTTCAACCGGAACGGTTTTGACTAGTGCGCCCCGCGTCGGTAGATCCACAGCTGCGTTGGCGGGATGTTGCGGATGACGAAATGGAAATGCTCGACCGTGTAATCGCCGCGGCCGGGCGGGATCGGCGACAGCGGGCCGTAGGTCAGCTGCACGACCGGGCGGCCTGTCGGGATGCGATCGAGAAGGCTTTCGACATAGGCAACGCGCTGGGCGACCGGGAAATTGAGCAATGGCACGCCGGAGATGACCGAATCGAAGATCAGGCCGCTCCTGTCGCCGAGCGTCGCATCGAGATTGAAGGCGTCGCCCTCGATGACGTTGACGCCGGGGTAGAGCTGGCGCAGATGGCGTACGAAATCGGTGGAATATTCGACCGCATAAAGATTTTCAGGCTTTACGCCCTGGGCGAGGATGGCTCGGGTGATGACGCCCGTGCCGGGCCCGACTTCGAGCACCGGCAGGCCCGAGTCCGGGTCGACGACGGAGGCCATCTTGCGGGCCGTGATGGAACTGGTCGGCACGATCGAACCGACCGCCTTCGGCTTGTCGATCCAGCCCTTGAAGAACTTCAGTTCGTCGTCGAACTTCTCCGCCAGCACTTTTCGCAGTCCGGGACCATGTGCCATGCAAGTTCTCCTGAACGCTCCCCCGAGTGGCTACTTAGCAGCTACGGGGTCCAAGGCAAGGCGGATGCCGGTATAAGATGTTGATGACGCTAGGGAAGCTTCCGCTTGATCGTACCCTACACCCGATTGGCGAGAGTCGCCATCAGCGCTCGCCGAAGGTTTCGAAAAAGTCCTTCATACGGGCGAAAAAGCCGCTCGACTGGGGCGAATTATCCTTCGAGGAAAGCTGCTCGAACTCCTCCAGCAGCTCGCGCTGGCGGCGGGAAAGGTTCTGCGGCGTCTCGACTGCGGTCTGGATATAGAGGTCGCCGACGTTGTGTTGGCGCAGCACCGGCATGCCTTTGCCCTTGAGGCGGAACTGGCGGCCGTTCTGGGTGCCTTCCGGCACCTTCACCTTCGTCTGGGTGCCGTCCAGCGTCGTCACCTCGAAGGAACCGCCAAGGGCAGCCGTCGTCATCGAGATCGGCACCTTGCAGTAGAGATCGGCGCCGTCGCGCTGGAAGAATTCGTGCGGCTTGACCGCCAGGAAAATATAGAGATCGCCCGACGGGCCGCCGCGCAGGCCGGCCTCGCCCTCATTGGCAAGGCGGATGCGGGTGCCGTCCTCGATGCCGGCCGGGATGTTGACCGAAAGCGAGCGCTCCTCGGTGACGCGGCCCTGGCCGGCGCATTTCGGGCACGGCTCCTTGATGGTCTGGCCACGCCCCTGGCATTGCGGGCAGGTGCGCTCGATCGAGAAGAACCCTTGCGTGGCACGCACCTTGCCGTGGCCGTTGCACATCGAGCAGGTGACGGGCTGGGTGCCGGGCTTGGCACCGCTGCCGGAGCATTCCGTGCAGGAGATCGAGGCCGGCACGCGGATTTGCGCTGTCTTGCCGGCAAACGCCTCCTCCAGGGTGATTTCCATATTGTAGCGCAGGTCTGCGCCGCGCTCGCGGCCGCCTGACGAGCGTCGCTGGCGCCCGCCCATCATGTCGCCAAAAATATCTTCAAAGATGTCGGCGAAGCCGCCGGCGCCGAAGCCGTGCGCGCCGCCGTTCATGCCGCCCTGTTCGAAGGCGGCGTGGCCGAAACGGTCGTAGGCCGCGCGCTTCTGCGGATCCTTCAGCGTTTCGTAGGCTTCGTTGATTTCCTTGAACTTGTGCTCGCAGGCATGATCGCCCGGATTGCGATCAGGATGGAACTGCATGGCCAGCTTGCGGAAAGCGCTCTTGAGCTCCTTCTCGTCGGCCCCCTTTTGCACGCCCAGCGTTTCGTAGAAATCAGCTTTCATCTTTTCCCGCAGTCCGGATATTCAACGTCTTGAAGCATTTTTGCGTCGTTCGCCGGCACGCTGTTCCGATTTAGGTGCGATGGGGCCGGGATGCCAGTGTTGACACGGGCTTGCTCGCATTTTTTCGATCAGGCTCGCATTTTTTCAGGAAGGGTTGCAAAAAAGCCCGGCTTTGCGCCGGGCTTTCTGCCTTGATCTGCCGTCAGGCCGCTCAGGCCGACTTCTTCTTGTCGTCGTCCTCGTTGATTTCCTCGAAGTCGGCATCGACCACGTCGCTGTCCTTGGCGGCGTCCGCCTTGGCGTCAGCCTCCGCGGCTTCCTTCTGCGAAGCCTCGTACATGGCCTGGCCGAGCTTCATCGAGGTTTCGGCGAGCGCCTGCGTCTTGGCTTCGATCTCGGCCGCGTCGTCGCCTTCGGCAGCGGTCTTCAGCGCCGCGATCGCATCGGCGATCGCCGTGCGGTCGGCCTCGGAAACCTTCTCGCCATATTCCTTCAGCGACTTCTCCGAGGAATGGACCAGCGCCTCGGCCTGGTTGCGGGCCTCGACCAGCGCGCGCCGCTTCTTGTCGGCCTCGGCATTGGCCTCGGCGTCCTTCACCATCTTCTCGATGTCGGCGTCCGAAAGGCCGCCAGACGCCTGGATGCGGATCTGGTGCTCCTTGCCGGTGCCCTTGTCCTTGGCCGAAACGTTGACGATACCGTTGGCGTCGATGTCGAACGTGACCTCGATCTGCGGCACGCCACGCGGCGCCGGCGGAATGCCGACCAGGTCGAACTGGCCGAGCGCCTTGTTGTCGGCGGCCATTTCACGCTCGCCCTGGAAGACGCGGATGGTCACGGCCGACTGTGAATCCTCGGCCGTCGAGAACACCTGGCTCTTCTTGGTCGGGATCGTCGTGTTGCGCTCGATCAGGCGCGTGAACACGCCGCCCAGCGTCTCGATGCCGAGCGACAGCGGCGTCACGTCGAGCAACAGCACGTCCTTGACGTCACCCTGCAGCACGCCGGCCTGGATGGCGGCACCCAATGCGACGACCTCGTCCGGATTGACGCCCTTGTGCGGCTCCTTGCCGAAGAACTGCTTCACGATCTCCTGGATCTTGGGCATGCGGGTCATGCCGCCGACCAGGACGACCTCGTCGATTTCGCCCGCCTTCAGGCCGGCATCCTTGAGCGCCGCCTTGCAGGGGTCGATCGTGCGCTGGACTAGATCCTCGACCAGGCTCTCGAACTTCGCCCGCGTCAGCTTCAGCGTCAGGTGCTTGGGACCGGTGGCATCGGCGGTGATGAAGGGCAGGTTGATCTCGGTCTGCGTGGTGGACGACAGCTCGATCTTGGCCTTTTCGGCCGCTTCCTTGAGGCGCTGAAGGGCGAGCTTGTCGCTGCGCAGGTCGATGCCCTGTTCCTTCTTGAACTCGGCCGCCAGATATTCGACCAGACGCATGTCGAAATCCTCGCCGCCGAGGAAGGTGTCGCCATTGGTCGACTTCACCTCGAACACGCCGTCGCCGATTTCGAGCACCGAAATGTCGAACGTGCCGCCGCCAAGGTCATAGACGGCAATGGTCTTGCCTTCCTTCTTGTCGAGGCCGTAGGCAAGTGCGGCCGCGGTCGGCTCGTTGATGATGCGCAGCACTTCGAGGCCGGCGATCTTGCCGGCATCCTTGGTGGCCTGGCGCTGGGCGTCGTTGAAATAGGCCGGAACGGTGATGACCGCCTTCTCGACCTTTTCGCCGAGATAGGCTTCCGCCGTTTCCTTCATCTTCTGCAGGATCATCGCCGAGATCTGGCTGGGCGACTGTTTCTTGCCGCCGGCCTCGACCCAGGCGTCGCCATTGTCGCCCTTGACGATCTTGTAGGGGACAAGCTTCTTGTCCTTCTCCGTCACCGGATCGTCATAGCGGCGGCCGATCAGGCGCTTGACCGCGAAGATGGTGTTTTCAGGATTGGTGACCGCCTGGCGCTTGGCCGGCTGGCCGACGAGGCGCTCGCCATCGCTGTTGATGGCGACGATGGAAGGGGTCGTGCGCGCGCCTTCCGCATTCTCGATGACCTTCGATTCCTTGCCGTCCATGATGGCGACACAGGAGTTGGTGGTCCCCAGATCGATACCGATTACTTTTGCCATTTTTTTAATCTCTCCGCTAAGCAGGCTCTCAGGACCCGTACAGGCATTCCGACGAAAGCCCCTGTTCACAAGAAATTCCGCTTCGGCAGCCGGCATTCCGGCGTCGAACGGCTTGGCGGGTATATAAGAACAGGCTGCGCGACGCGCAAGCATTCTGCGCAAGGCAACCAACATCCTTTTCTCGGGCCGGCCGGGGTTCTCCGGCCATGGCACGGTGCGCCCAACCGTCCAGCTCCTCCCAATGAAGCTTTCCGCGTCCGTTCGCGACTGACGCCAGGCAGCAAGGTCTTCCTGCCACGACGGCTGGCCATTTTCGGGCCGATGCGGTAGGGCGGGAGCGGGCTCAGGAACGGGAAGCGGACATGGCTCACAAGACCCTGATCGCGCCATCGGTGCTGGCGTCGGATTTTTCGAAGCTGGGCGACGAGGTCGAGGCGGTGGCCGCGGCCGGCGCCGACTGGATCCATCTCGACGTCATGGACGGCCATTTCGTGCCCAATATCACTTTCGGCCCGCCGGTGATCAAGGCGATCCGCAACCGCACCAAGGCCTTCTTCGACTGCCATCTGATGATCGCGCCGGCCGACCCCTATCTGGAGGCCTTCGCTGAAGCCGGCTGCGACGGCATGACGGTGCATGCCGAAGCCGGGCCGCATCTCGACCGTTCGCTGCAGACGATCAGGAATCTCGGCAAGAAGGCGGGCGTATCGCTCAACCCGGCAACGCCGGAAACGGCGATCGAATATGTGCTCGACCGGCTCGATCTGATCCTGATCATGACCGTCAATCCGGGTTTTGGCGGCCAGGCCTTCATCCCGGGGATCGTCGACAAGGTCAAGCGGGTGAAGGCGCTGATCGGCGACCGGCCGATCCGGATCGAGATCGACGGCGGCATCTCGCCGCAAACAGCACCTTTGGTGACTGCCGCCGGCGCCAGCGTGCTGGTTGCCGGTGCAGCCATCTTCAAAGGCGGCAGCGTCGAAGCCTATCGGGCAAACATCGAGGCGATCAGGACAGCGGCCGACCGGGCGGCCGGCTGACGCTGCGGCTGCCGGCGCACCAGCGCGCCGTCACCGGCACGCGCAGTTCTCCCCAGCCGGTCAGGAATTCGTTGGCCGACGCCGATGCGCTTGTGCTTATGACATGCCGTCCCATATTCTCTGTCTCACCCTAATGCCTCTCCGGACCCTCCCGCAGGCTCCTCTTCGACGGTTGGGATCGATGAACCGCAGCCCTTTCTTCGCTGACCTGCTGAACACCATCGCCGATCGCGGCCGGATGATGCTGAACCTCGTTCGCGGTGACGAACCGGTTTCGGCCGACAGCCTGGCGCGTCTGTGCGCCCGTCTGCTTTCCAGCCAGGGCGAGGCGTCGGGCGTTGCCTATGCAAGGGAAATACTCGAGCGCTGGCGCACCCTCGGCGCCGACGGAAGGCTGGCTTTCCTGCATGTGCTGCGCGATCGTTTCGGCACCGATCATGTCAGACTTGCCGCCGCGGTGGACGCCTATCGCGCCGCGCCCGACGACCGCTCGGCACTTGCCCTGCACGACGCCGCCGAGCCGGCCAGGCAGGAGCTTCTGCGCCGCCTGAACCTGGCGCCCGGCGGCATCAGACGCTGGTGCGCATGCGCGAGGATCTGCTGGCCCGGCTGCCCACATCACCCGATCTCGCCATCGTCGATGCCGACTTCACGCACCTTTTGTCGTCGTGGTTCAACCGCGGCTTCCTGGTGCTGCGCCGGATCGACTGGTCGACGCCTGCCAACATTCTGGAAAAAATCATCCGCTACGAGGCGGTGCACGCCATCCACACCTGGGACGACTTGCGCCGCCGGATCGAGCCCGCCGACCGGCTCTGCTATGCGTTCT
This sequence comes from Mesorhizobium sp., assembly GCA_004020315.1. Classification (GTDB taxonomy): domain Bacteria; phylum Pseudomonadota; class Alphaproteobacteria; order Rhizobiales; family Rhizobiaceae; genus Mesorhizobium. Next base: position 35,000 of record SAQG01000025.1, on the reverse strand, counting down.
TTCATCCGCAGCTCGGCGACGAGCCGCTGATCTTCGTCGAGGTCGCGCTCACCCGGACGATGCCGACGACGATCGCCGAGGTGCTTGCCGACGAGCGGCAGCCGGTGCAGCCGCGACAGGCCACGACGGCGGTGTTCTATTCCATCTCGAATTGCCAGGAGGGGTTGCGCGGCATCTCCTTCGGCAACTTTCTGATCAAGCAGGTGGTCGAGGATCTGCGCCGCGATCTTCCCGGCCTGACCGATTTCGTCACGCTATCCCCGGTGCCGGGCTTTGCCCGCTGGCTGGCCGAACAGGCCGAAACCATGCCCTCCGCCGCCGAAGTGCAGGACCTCGTCGCCAACGAGGGCTGGCACGCTGACGCTGCCGTGCGCGACCGCGCGGGTCAGGCCCTGCTTCCGCTTGCGGCACAGTATTTCCTCGACGCCCGCACCGCCTCCGGCAAGGTGATCGACCCGGTCGCCCGGTTCCATCTCGGCAATGGCGCGCGGCTGGAGCGCATCGATCTTTTCGGCGACCTGTCGCCCCGCGCCTTGCGTCAGGCGCATGGCTTGATGGTCAATTATCGTTACAAGCTCGACGACATCGAGAAGAACCACGAGCTGTTCGCCGCCAGGAACGATGTGGCGGCCGCCCCCGCTGTGCGCCGCCTGCTGCCGAAACCGGCGAGACCGGCCGCGCCGCGGCTTCCGGCGCCTGCCCAGACTCAGAGGGATGCATGAGCAACCATTTGTTCGACGCTTTCCGCGCCCGGATGCCGGCGCCCGAGCGTCTTTTGATGGAGACGGATGACGGGCGCTCGATCACCTATGGCGATATGCTGGCGCGGTCCGCGAAACTGGCGCATGCGCTACTGCAATTGGGCGTCGAACCTGGCGACCGCGTCGCCGTCCAGGTGGAGAAGAGCCCGGAGGCCATTTTCCTCTATCTCGCTTGCCTGCGCGCCGGTGCGGTCTTCCTGCCGCTCAATACTGCTTACACGCTGACCGAGCTCGATTATTTTTTCCACGACGCCGAGCCGCGCCTTGTCGTTTGCGACCCAACAAGGGAACACGGGATCGGAGCCTTGGCGGAGGCATCGGGCGCTATCACAGTCACGCTCGGCGGCAATGGCGAAGGCTCGTTGATGGATCAGGCGTCGCGGCAGTCTTCGGACTTTCACGATGTGGTGCGCGGACCGGACGATCTTGCGGCGATCCTCTACACGTCGGGGACGACCGGCCGCTCGAAAGGCGCCATGCTCAGCCATGAAAACCTTGCCTCGAATGCGCGGGTGCTGGTCGATCAGTGGCGCTTCACCGCCGCAGACGTCTTGATCCACGCGCTGCCGATTTTCCACACGCATGGCCTCTTCGTCGCCACCAACGTCGTCCTGATGGCCGGCGCCTCGATGCTGTTCGAAACCAAATTCGAGCCGGCCCGCATCGTCTCGCTGCTGCCGCGCGCCACCACCCTGATGGGTGTGCCGACCTTCTATGTGCGCCTGCTGCAGCAGGACGGCTTGAACCGGCAGTCGGCAAGAAACATCCGCCTGTTCGTTTCCGGCTCGGCGCCGCTGCTGGCCGAGACGCACCAGGCTTGGCGCGAGCGCACCGGCCACGCCATCCTCGAGCGCTACGGCATGACCGAGACCAACATGAACACGTCGAATCCCTATGATGGCGAGCGGCGCGCCGGCACGGTCGGTTTTCCCTTGCCCGGCGTCTCGCTGCGCATCGCCGATCCCGAGAGCGGCGAAACACTTGCCCAGGGCGAGGTCGGCATGATCGAGGTGAAGGGTCCGAATGTGTTTTCCGGCTATTGGCGCATGCCGGAAAAGACCAAAGCGGAATTCCGCGACGACGGTTTCTTCATCACCGGCGATCTCGGCCTGATCGACGCCGACGGCTATGTCCACATCGTCGGGCGCGGCAAGGATCTGATCATCTCCGGCGGCTACAACATCTATCCGAAGGAGGTCGAGAGCGAGATCGACGCGCTGCCCGGCGTCGCCGAAAGCGCTGTGATCGGCGTTGCCCATGCGGATTTCGGCGAAGGCGTCACCGCGATCGTGGTGCGGACGCCGGCCTCGACCATCACCGCGGCCGAGATCGTCGGCGCCATCGCCGGGCGGCTGGCGAAATACAAGCACCCGAAGCGGGTGATCTTCGTCGACGAACTGCCGCGCAACACGATGGGCAAGGTGCAGAAGAACCTGCTGCGCGAGACTTACAAGGATCTCTATGCGCCGGCCAAAGCCGGCTGACGAAGGTTTGCACTCAGTTGGTGCCGGCTCCGAAAACCCTGTCCCCGCCGATCCAGACGCTTTTCACCTCCAGGTCGTCCGACAGCGAAACAATATCGGCGGCGGTGCCGTTGGCGAAGCGCCCGAGCCGGTGCGACTGGCCGATCGCCTGCGCCGGATAGAGCGAAGCCATGCGCAGCGCCTCCGACAGGTCCAGTCCGACGATGCGGTGGACGAAGCGCACGGCGGAGATCATGTCGAGGTCGGCGCCCGCCAGCGTCCCGTCAGCAAGCCGCAGACTGCCGTCCTTGCGGTAAACGGTGCGGCCGTTCAGCGTGAATGACGTCATGTCGGTGCCGATCGTTGCCATCGCGTCGGTGACCAGGAAAATTCTTGCCGGGCCCTGCTTGGCGCGCAGCGCGATGGCCATGGTGGCGGGATCGACATGAATGCCGTCGGCGATGATGCCGGCAAACAATGTGCCTGTGTCGATGGCAGCACCCGCCAAGCCCGGCTCACGATTGCCGATCTGGCTCATGGCGTTGAACAGATGGGTGACCACTGTTGCGCCGGCACTAGCGAAGGCGCGCGCCTTGGCATAGCCGGTGTCGGAATGGCCGAGGCTGACGACGAGGCCGGCCTCGACCAGCGCCGAAACGCGCACGGTGTCGACGGATTCCGGCGCGATCGTGGTCAGCAGCACTGGCAGAGTTTTCCGCGCCGCTACCAGCATCGCCTGGTCGGCGTCCAGCATCGGCCGGATCAGCGCCGGGTCATGCGCGCCCTTGCGGGCGATCGACAGATGCGGGCCTTCGAGATGCAGGCCCAAAAAGCCAGGCACCTTTTGCCGTGCGGCCTCCGCTCCGGCGGCAACCGCCGCTGCGGTGATGGCAGGCGTGTCGGTGATCAGCGTCGGCAGCAGCGCGGTCGTGCCGAAAGGCGCGTGCGCCCGGCAGATGGTTTCGATCGAAGCGACATCGGGATGGTCGTTGAGCATGACGCCGCCACCGCCATTGACCTGCAGGTCGACGAAGCCCGGTGCAAGCATGCCGCCACCGGTTTCGACACGCGCAACCCCGGATGGAATGGCGCCGGGGGCAACGATAGCCTCGACGAGCCCGTCACGCACGACAAGGGCGGCGTTGTCGTGCCAGTCGTCGCCGTCGAATATCCGGGCGCCAGTCAGGGCAAAACGGTCGCTCATATGGTTTCCGTCACCTTGCGCAGATTGGGCGGCGTATCGGGATCGAGCCCGCGATGGCGGGCAAAGGCCTCGACAAAGCCATAGAACGACACGATCAGCGCCAGCGGGTCCGTCAGCGGATGGCCGGTGGCGACATGCGGCAGGCGCGCAGCGCTTTTCGCCTTGTCCGAGGTCACAAAAACGGCCGCGCCCTTGGCCGCAAGGCTGTCGGCGGCCTCGGCAACCGACGGTTCGGAAGCGTCACGAGCGGCGAGCGCCAGCACCGGGAAATCAGGCCCGACCAGCGCCAGCGGGCCATGCATGACCTCTGCGGCACTATAGGCCTCGGCGTGCATGGCGCAGGTTTCCTTGAATTTCAGCGCCGCCTCATTGGCGATCGCAGCGGACGGACCACGGCCGAGGATGAACAGCGATTTCTGCATCTCAAGGGCGCTGGCCAGCGCCATCCAGTCGCAAGCGATCGCCTTGCGAAAATGCTCGGGCAAACGGGCAAGTGCTGCCAGAAGCTTATCGTCGCCGGTGCAATGCGCCATCAAGGCGAGGCCGGCGACGGCCGAATTGACGAAGGTCTTTGTCGCCGCAACGCTGCGTTCCGGCCCGGCCAGGATGTCGATCGCATAATCGGAGGCCCGCGCCAGCGGCGAATCGGCTGTGTTGGTGATGGCGACGGTCAGCGAACCACCGGCTCGCGCGGCTTGCGCCATGGCGACGATGTCCGGGCTCTTGCCCGACTGCGAGATCGCCAGGCAGGCCGAGCCGCCCAGCTTGAGCTTGGCGCCATAGATCGAAGCGATCGACGGGCCGACTGAAGCGACGGCGAGGCCGGCGGTCAGTTCCACCGCATATTTCATGAACGTCGCGGCATGGTCGGACGAGCCGCGCGCGACGGTGACGATGAACTGCGGATCGCGCTCGCGGATGCCGCGCCCGGCTTCGGTCAGCACCGCTGCCGAGCCGTCTAGCAGGCGCGCGGTGGCCTCCGGGATCTCCTCGATCTCGCGCCGCATATGGGTGCCACCGTTTTGGCTGCTCGTCGCCCTCATGGCCGGCCCTCTTCACCCGGCCCGCTCAGCCGGAGTTCGGCGACGAAATCATAGGCGTCGCCCCTGTAGATGGAGCGGGTGAATTCGATCACCTTGCCGCTCGCCAGATAGGAAATACGCTCGATGTGCAGACCGGCAATGCCTGGCGGCACTTCGAGCAGGCGCGCGTCGTCGTCGCCGAGATTGGCGGCGGAAATGCGCTGCACCGCCCGCACCGGTCGATGGCCAGTGGTTTCCAGCGCCACGTAGAGCGACGACCCAATTCCTGCCGGGTCGGGCAGCACACTGGCCGACAATGCAGCGCGCTCGATCGCCAGCGGTGTGTCGTTGGCGATGCGCAGGCGCGCCACTCGCGCCACCAATTCATTCGACGACAGACCAAGCACCATCATCTCGTCCGGCGAGGGCGCATAGAGGCCGCGATCGAGCCAGGCGGAGCGGACAGCCATGCCGCGCCGGGCCATGTCCTCGGTGAAGGATGTCAGCCGCGACAGCGACTGCTCGACGCGCTCCATGCGCGGTGCAACGAAGGTGCCGGAGCCGTGGCGCTGGACGAGGATGCCGCCCTTGACCAGGTCCTGCACCGCCTTGCGCACGGTGACGCGCGAAATGTCGGCCTTGCTGGCGATGTCGCGTTCGGACGGCAGCGCATCACCCGGCCCGATCAGGCCGCGATTGACCGCATCCTCGATGCTCTTCCTAAGCTGCAGATAGAGCGGCGTGCCGCTCTGCGACGACTGTTTCAGCGTGGCGAAAATCTGGTCGGCGGCTTCGTTCATCGCGCCGCCTCCGCAGGACTCGAGAAAACACGCACCGCCATCTGCACCGCACCGCCCAGCGCATCGTCGAGCGGCGGCTTCAGCAGCGCTCGGTAACGCGCCGACAGGCGCGGCGCGTAAAGCGGCGCCAGCCCGCCGAGCAGGCAGAGCGGATCGTCGTCGCCGAGATCGAGCACGCCAAGTGCGGCCTCGACATCGGCGACCGCCTTGTCGAGGATCCAGTTGGCGACGACGTCACCCTTGGCGGCATGGTCGAAGACCTTGGGCGCGAAGCCGCCGAAGTCGCCGGGCTTGGCATTGGTGGTGAACTCGACCAAATCCTCGGGATTGTCGCGGAAGATGGCGAGCATGGCTTGGGTCAGCGGCGATGCCTGGCGGATGCCGTCATAGGCAAGCAGCGTCTGTTCGAGCAGGTCGCGGCCGATTCGGGCGCCGCTGCCCTGGTCGCCGACCTGGAATCCCCAGCCGCCGATGGCGCGCGACTTGCCGTTTTTACGCGCCATGTAGGCGGTGCCGGTGCCGAGAATGGCCATGGCCCCGTCACCGGAACCGACCGCGCCTTCCAGGGCGATCTCGGCGTCGGTCTCGACGCGACTGATGCTGAACGGCAGGACCGCTTCGAGCTGCTGCCTGTAAGTGCCGACATTGGCGCCGGCGAGGCCGAGGACGGCGGGGGTCTGCGGGATCAATTCGGGGTTTTGTCCGGCGGCGATAAAGGCCTGCTTCGCCGCCTCGACGATGTTGGCCCTGGCGCCGGTGAGATCGGTGCGGATATTGGCCGCACCGCTCTTGGCGCGGCCAAGGACGGTGCCTTCCACTGTTGCAAGGGCCGCCCTGCAGCTGGTGCCGCCGCCATCGATGCCAAGCACGAAATTCACGCGATTTCTCCTCCTGGCGGATAATACCAATAAAATACCAATAGCCAAGGATTAATTTCCGTTTCAAAAAGATTAAGGCGTATTTCATTGAAAAACCTGCGCATTTTGTCAGTACAGCGATTTCCGGGCAGGGAAATCGCTAATGCGTGTGGACAAGTGGTATTTTTTTGGTATTGTTTTCTGGATTGGAGGGAAAGCGGATGGCCGAAACGCGCACCGAAGCGCTTCACCAGAATGCCGAGGGGCTGGACATCCAGGCTCCGGACGCCATCCTTTCCTCTTTGGCCAACGCGCAGATCGAGGCCGCCAAGGCGGTGCACGGCGCCATTCCCGCCATCGCCAAAGCAGCCGAAATCATCGCCAGCCGGCTGAAGAGCGGCGGCAAGCTCGCTTACGCGGCGGCCGGCAGCTCGGGCCTGATGGCGCTGGCCGATGCGCTGGAACTGCCGGGTACCTTCGGCATTCAGCGCGACCGCATCGCCATCCTGATCGCCGGCGGCGACGACGCCTTCAAGACGCTGGCCGGTGGGCCGGAGGACGATGCCGACGAAGCCTCGGCAGCGGTCGCCGGCGCCGGTATAGGCGAGGGCGACTGCCTGATCGCGGTCTCGGCCAGCGGCTCGACGCCCTATGCGGTCAGGGCGATCGAGGACGCCAGGCGCCGGGGCGCTGCGACCATCGCCATCGCCAACAACAAGGACGCGCCGCTGCTTCGGCTGGCCGACATTGCCATCCTGCTCGAAACGCCGCCGGAGCTGATCGCCGGCTCGACGCGCATGGGCGCCGGCACCGCCCAGAAAATCGCGCTCAACATGCTGTCGACGCTGGCCGCCATCCATCTCGGCCACGTCCATGACGGCTATATGGTCAATCTCATGGCCGACAACATCAAGCTGCGCGACCGTGCGGCGCGCATCGTCGCGGCCATCAGCGGACGCGACAAGGACGATGCGGCGCGCCTGCTCGAGAAGAGCGGCGGCGTCGTCAAGACCGCCATTCTGCTCGCCGCCGGCGCCGCCAGCGCCGATGCGGCCGAGAAGATACTGGAAGGGACCGGCCAGAAGCTGCGACCGGCCCTTTCCGCGATCGAGGGGAGCATGAGGCAGAAACCCTCTGTTCTCAAAACCGAACCTGAAAAAGGTCAACAGGGAGACTGAGCATGACAACGAAACTACTGACGGCACTTCTTCTCGGCACCAGCGTTCTCGGCTCAGCCGGAATGGCCTATGCCCAGGACGTAACGCTCAACATCGAAAGCTGGCGCGGCGACGACCTTGCCATCTGGAAGGACAAGCTGATCCCGGCTTTTGAAGCCAAGAACCCCGGCATCAAGGTGGTGTTCGCGCCGTCGGCACCGACCGAATATGACGCCGCACTCGGCGCCAAGCTCGCCGCCGGCTCGGCGGGCGACCTGATCACCTGCCGCCCGTTCGACAAGTCGCTGGAACTGTTCAAGAAGGGCAACCTCGCCGATATCTCGACGCTGCCCGGCATGGAGAATTTTTCCGATGTCGCCAAGGCCGCCTGGCAGACCGACGACGGCAAATCGAGCTTTTGCGTGCCGATGGCTTCCGTCATCCACGGCTTCATCTACAACAAGGACGCCTTCGACCAGCTCGGCATCAAGGTGCCGACGACGAATGAGGAGTTCTACGCCGCGCTCGACAAGATCAAGGCCGACGGCACCTACATTCCGATGGCGATGGGCACCAAGGACCTCTGGGAAGCCGCGACCATGGGCTACCAGAACATCGGCCCGAACTACTGGAAAGGCGAAGAAGGCCGTCTGGCGCTGATCAAGGGCGAGCAGAAGCTGACCGATCCGCAGTGGGTGGCCCCCTTCAAGGAACTGGCCAAATGGAAGCCGTATCTCGGCGACGGCTTCGAGGCGCAGACCTATCCGGACAGCCAGAACCTGTTCACCCTCGGCCGCGCCGCCATCTACCCGGCCGGATCGTGGGAAATCGCGCTGTTCAACACCCAGGCGCAGTTCAAGATGGGCGCGTTCCCGCCGCCGGTGCAGAAGGCCGGCGACACCTGCTATATCTCCGACCATACCGATATCGGCATGGGCCTCAATGCGGCCTCGAAGAACGCGGATGCGGCCAAGACCTTCCTGTCCTGGGTTGCTTCGCCGGAGTTCGCCACCATTTACGCCAACGCGTTGCCGGGCTTCTTCAGCCTGAATTCGACCCCGGTAAAGATGGAAGACCCGCTGGCACAGGAATTCGTCTCCTGGCGCGACAAGTGCAAGCCGACGATCCGCTCGACTTACCAGATCCTGGGCCGCGGTACGCCAAACCTCGAAAACGAGACATGGGTCGAATCCGCCAACGTCATCAACGGCACCGTCACGCCGGAAGCTGCCGCCAAGAAGCTGCAGGACGGCCTCGACAGCTGGTATAAGCCGGCGAAGTAAGAACGAGCGCTATCTCCCCCCTCGAGGGGGAGATGTCGCCGGAGGCGACAGAGGGGGTCGGTCGATTCAGGCTGCGACATTATCGTTGCCGGAAGGCGCGGTCGAAACCGCGATGGCGCGCTGCCTTGACCGACCCCACCCGCCTCGCTTCGCGAGGCACCCTCCCCTCGAGGGGGAGGAGGCGCCGCGCCTTTGGCGGCAATTGCAAGAACCTGATCGGCGGGGACCGAACTCATGGCCGCAGCACCGAAACGACCATTCCGCTGGCATATCGTCGTCTTCCTGGCGCCGGCGGTGCTGGTCTATACGGCGATCATGATCCTGCCGCTGGCCGGCACGCTTCAGCTCTCGCTGTTTCGCAACATCGACCAGGCTCAGGTCTTCGTCGGGTTCGAAAATTTCCGCAGGCTGTTCGGCGATCCTAACTGGTCCGTGGGCTTCTGGAATGCACTGCGGAACAATGTCTGGTTCTTCATCATCCACATGCTGGTGCAGAACCCGATCGGCGTCCTGCTGGCCGCACTGCTGTCCAGCCCGCGGCTGAGATTCTCCGCCTTCTACCGCACAGCCATCTTCGTGCCGACGATCCTGTCCTTCGTCATTGTCGGCTTCGCCTGGAAGCTGATCCTGTCGCCGCTGTGGGGCGTGGCGCCGAATCTGATGGACCTGGTCGGTCTGAAAAGCCTGTTCACGCCGTGGCTCGGCAAGGAGCAATATGCGCTGACCACGCTCAGCCTGATCTCGGTATGGCAGTTCGTCGGCATCCCGATGATGCTGATCTATGCGGCATTGCTGTCGATCCCCGAGGAGGTGATCGAAGCGGCCGAATGCGACGGCATCACCGGCATGTCGCAATTCTGGAAGATCAAGCTGCCGCTGATCCTGCCGTCGATCGGCATCATCTCGATCCTCACCTTCGTCGGCAATTTCAACGCTTTCGACCTGATCTATACCGCGCAAGGCGCGCTGGCCGGGCCGAACTATTCAACCGACATCCTCGGCACCTTCCTTTACCGCGCCTTCTTCGGGTTCCAGTTGCAGATCGGCGATCCCAATATGGGCGCGGCGATTGCCACGATGATGTTCCTGATCATCCTTGGCGGCGTCTGCGTCTACCTCTTCCTCGTTCAGACGCGCCTGCGTCGCTACCAGTTCTGAGGCGTAAGATGAGCACGGCTACCCACTCCCTGCCCCGCACCATCGGCGCCCATGTGGTGCTGTTGACCTACACGGTGATCGCACTGTTTCCGGTGATCATCGTCATCATGAATTCGTTTAAATCCCGCGCGGCGATCTTCGGCGCGCCGCTGGCGCCGCCGACCCCGAACACTTTCGACCTGATCGGCTACACCACCGTGATCGGGCAGGGCGATTTCATCCACTATTTCCAGAACAGCCTTGTCGTCACCGTCGCCTCGCTGTTCTTCGTACTCCTGTTCGGCGCGATGGCGGCTTTCGCACTGTCGGAATACCGCTTCCGCGGCAATTCGCTGATGGGGCTTTACCTGGCGCTCGGCATCATGATCCCGATCCGCCTCGCCACCGTCGCCATCCTGCAATTGATGGTGATGAGCGGGCTGGTCAACACACTGACGGCACTGATCCTGGTCTACACGGCGCAAGGCTTGCCGCTCGCCGTCTTCATCCTGTCGGAATTCATGAAGCAGGTATCCGACGATCTGAAGAATGCCGGGCGCATCGACGGCCTGTCCGAATACACCATCTTCTTCCGGCTGGTGCTGCCGTTGGTCAGGCCATCGATGGCGACTGTCGCCGTCTTCACCATGATCCCGATCTGGAACGATCTGTGGTTTCCGCTGATCCTGGCGCCGTCGGAGGAGACCAAGACGGTGACGCTCGGCGCGCAGCTGTTCCTTGGCCAGTTCGTTACCAACTGGAACGCCATCCTGGCGGCACTTTCGCTGGCGATCATGCCGGTGCTGATCCTCTACGTCATCTTCTCGCGGCAACTGATCCGCGGCATCACCTCGGGAGCGGTCAAGTGAGCGCCGAAAAACCCCTTCGCGTCGTCGTCGCCGGTTTGGGCAATATGGGCCGCAGCCACGCGCTGGCCTATCATACCAACCCAGGCTTCCAGATCGCGGCACTGGTCAACCGTTCGGATGTGCCGCTGCCGGGCGGGCTTTCCGGCTATGACGTCAGGCGATCCTTCGACGAGGCGCTGCGCGACGAAAAGCCAGATATCGCCTGCATTGCCACCTATTCCGACAGCCACGCCGACTATGCGGTCAAGGCGTTCGAGGCCGGCTGCCATGTCTTCGTCGAAAAGCCGCTGGCGACGACGGTGGCGGATGCCAAACGCGTCGTCGTGGCTGCCAAGGCCAACGGCAAAAAACTGGTGATCGGCTACATCCTGCGCCATCACCCGTCCTGGATCAGGCTGATCGCCGAGGCGCGGAAGCTGGGCGGCCCTTACGTGTTCCGCATGAACCTCAACCAGCAATCCTCCGGCCATAGCTGGGGGACGCACAAGCAGTTGATGCAGACGACGTCGCCGATCGTAGACTGCGGCGTGCATTATCTCGACGTGATGCTGCAGATCACCGATGCCAGGCCGGTCGAGGTGCGCGGCATGGGGCTGAGGCTGACCGACGAGATTGCGCCAACGATGTACAATTACGGTCATTTGCAGGTGCTGTTCGACGACGGCTCGGTCGGCTGGTACGAGGCCGGCTGGGGGCCGATGATCTCAGAGACGGCGTTCTTCGTGAAGGACGTGATCTCGCCCAAGGGCTGCGTGTCGATCGTCATGAAAGAGGGCGTCAAATCCGACGACATCGACACCCACACCAAGACCTCGACCATCCGCCTGCACAGCGCGGCGACCGGCGCAGACGGCAAGTTCGCCAAGCCTGACGAGATTCTGTCGATGGAGGGTGAGCCCGGCCATCAGGATCTCTGTGACCTCGAACAGGCTTTTCTGCTCAAGGCGGTCCGCGAAGATCTGGATCTCTCCCGCCATATGGACGACGCGGTGAAGTCGCTCGCCGTCTGCCTTGCCGCCGACGAGAGCGTTCGCAGCGGCGCCCCAATCAGACTCTAGACCAGTCAAACTCTAGAACAGGGACGAAGCCGTGGGCTCGCTGAACATCGAAAATGTGAAAAAGGCCTTCGGGCCGGTCGAGGTGCTGAAGGGCATCAACCTCGAAGTGACCGATGGCGAATTCGTCGTCTTCGTCGGTCCCTCCGGCTGCGGCAAGTCGACCTTGCTCAGGGTCATCGCCGGACTGGAGGATTCGACCTCGGGGCGGGTTGTCATCGACGGCGCGGACGTCTCCGCCACCCCGCCGGCCAAGCGCGGCATCGCCATGGTGTTCCAGACCTATGCGCTCTACCCGCATCTGACGGTGAAGAACAATATGGGCCTCGGGCTCAAGCAGGCAGGCACGCCGGCGGCCGAGATCGACCGCCGCATCGGCATCGCCTCCTCGATGCTGTCGCTGGAGCCCTATCTCGCAAGGCGGCCGGCCGAGCTTTCCGGCGGCCAGCGCCAGCGCGTCGCCATCGGCCGCGCCGTGGTGCGTGAGCCCAAGCTTTTCCTGTTCGACGAGCCGCTGTCCAACCTCGATGCAGCACTGCGCGTCAACACGAGGTTGGAGATTGCACAATTGCATCGCCGGCTGAAGGCGACGATGATCTATGTCACCCACGACCAGGTCGAGGCGATGACGCTGGCCGACAAGATCGTCGTGCTCAACGCGGGCAAGATCGAGCAGATCGGCGGGCCGATGGAGCTGTACAATTCGCCGGCCAACGAGTTTGTCGCCGGCTTCATCGGCTCGCCGAAGATGAATTTCGTTGATGGCGCCAGGCTTGGCGAGACGGCCAAGACCATCGGCGTCCGACCCGAGCATCTGACCGTCGATGCGAAGTCCGGCGCCTGGATGGGCACGGTCGTCCATGCCGAGCACCTCGGCGCCGACACCAACCTCTATCTCGACTGCGAGAAGGCCGGCCTGATCACCGTGCGCATCTTCGGAGTCTATAATGCCGAGCCTGGAGCTACGCTATATGCGACGCCGGACCCGGCAAGGACTTATCGGTTCGGGGCTGATGGCAAGGTGCTGAAGTAGCGCCTCTTTTTCCTCCTCCCTCTGTGGGAGAAGGTGGATCGGCGCGCAGCGCAGAGACGGAAGAGGGGTGTTGGACGGAGTGCTGTGGTGCCAAGCTGGAGCACCCCTCATCCGACCGAGCTTCGCTCGGCCACCTTCTCCCACAAGGGGAGAAGGCAGAGCGCCTCTACAAATCCGCCTTGAACGTCTGCTTCTGGATGCCCAGCCCTTCGATGCCGAGCTCGACGACGTCGCCGGGCTTCAGGAACACCGGCGGCTTCATGCCGAGGCCGACGCCGGGCGGCGTGCCGGTCGAGATGATGTCGCCCGGATGCAGCGACATGAACTGGCTGAGATAGGAAACGAGGTAGGCGACGCCATAGACCATGGTCTTGGTCGAGCCGTTCTGCATCGTCTTGCCGTTGACCTTCAGCCACATCGGGATGTTCTGCGGGTCCTTGACCTCGTCCTTGGTGACCAGCCACGGGCCGATCGGCCCGAACGTGTCGCAGGACTTGCCCTTGGTCCACTGGCCCTGACGCTCCGCCTGGAAGGCGCGCTCGGACACGTCGTGCGCGACGCAGTAGCCGGCGACATAATCCAGCGCCTCGGCCTCGGTGACATATTTCGCGGTTTTGCCGATGACCACGCCAAGCTCGACCTCCCAGTCGGTCTTCACCGAGCCCCGCGGGATCAGCACGTCATCGTTTGGCCCGACGATGGCCGAGCTTGCCTTCATGAAGATGATCGGCTCCGGCGGCACGGTGGCGCCGGTCTCGGCGGCATGGTCGGAATAGTTCAGGCCGATGCAGATGAATTTGCCGGTGCCGGCAACGCAGGCGCCGATGCGGGGATTGCCGGAAACCGCCGGCAGCGATTTCGGATCGAGCTTCGACAATGTTTCGAGCGATGCCGGGTCGAGCGCCTTGCCGGCAATGTCGGTGACATGGGCGGAGAGGTCGCGGATCGTTCCATCCGCATCGAGCAGGCCGGGGCGTTCGCTCCCCGCTTCGCCATAGCGCAGCAGTTTCATAGAATTCCTCTCCTTGATTGAGATGAGCTTAGATCGACCAGCCACCGTCGATATTATAAGCCTGCCCCGACGTATAGGTGGCTCCGGCCAGATAGACGGCGAGATCGGCGATTTCCTCGGGCGTGCCGAGGCGGCCCATTGGCTGGCGGGCGACGAAGGCGGCGCGGGCTGCCTCGTAGTCGCCCTGCGCATGCATGCGGTCCTGCAGCGACGGGCTTTCGACCGTGCCCGGGCAGATGGCATTGCAGCGTATGCCCTTGCCGACATAGTCGGCGGCGACCGATTTGGTCAGGCCGATGACAGCCGCCTTGGTCAGCCCATAGACGAAGCGGTTGGGCACGCCCTTGGTCGAGCTGGCCAGAGACGCCATGTTGATGATCGAGCCGTCGCCGCGCTCCAGCATGCCGGGCAGCACGGCGCGGATGGTGCGGATCATCGAGCGAACGTTAAGATCCAAAGCAAAGTCCAGATCGGCGTCCTTCATCTCGAGGATCGAGCCGGAGTGGACGAAGCCGGCGCAGTTGAACAGCACGTCGACAGCGCCGATCTCGGCGAAGGCCGACGTCACGGCCTCATCGTTCAGCACGTCGAGCTTGCGGGTCTTGATATCTGCCGTCTTGCCTAACTCGGCGAGCAGCACCTCGTTGATGTCGGTGGCATGGACGACGGCGCCCGCCTTGGCGAAAGCCAGCGCACTCGCCCGGCCGATGCCTTGTGCCGCCGCTGTGACGACAACGATCTTGCCTGCCAGATCCGCCATGCTTTTCTCCTCTGTCGCCGCCCGGCTTTTACCGGCACGCGGCCAAGGCGCAATGTGCCAGGTAGGCACTATCATGCCGCCTGTATCACTGTCCGCTTAGGGCCAAATGTTTTTTCTCGGTAAAGAACATCATTTCTGCCGTCAAGTCCGAACGCTTCTCGTCCGAACGCAGCGCGCAAGGCGATCAATCGCCATAGGGCACCCAGACGTTCTTGACCTCGACGGCACGGCGCAGGAAGGCGTCGCCGGCGGCCTCAATCGACGCCCAGTCGAGGCTGCGGCCGTTACCGGTCCAGACGCGCTTGAGATTGCCGACAGAGTCGGCTTCGGCCCTGGCGCAGGTCTCGGCATCGGCGAACACCCAGAGCCCGTCGACATCGTCGTGCTTGGCCAGCACGCCGGCGAGCTCGGCGCTGCGGCCGGTGACGATGTTGATGGCGCCGGCCGGAACGTCGGAATATTCGATGACCTGATAGAGATCGGTGGCAAGCAGCGGGTATCGTTCGGAAGGCACAGCGACGACCGTGTTGCCCATGGCGAGCGCCGGCGCAACCAGCGAGATCAAGCCGAGCAGGGGCGCATTATCGGGCGCTATGATGCCGACGACGCCGACCGGCTCATGCAGCGCCAACGTGACGGCGCGGGCCGGCGGCTGGTGGACGCGGCCCTCGAACTTGTCGGCCACGCCGGCATAGAGGAACAGCCGCTCGATCGACAGCTCGACCTCTTCGCGCGCCGCCTTGGCGGCGGCGCCGGTAAGCTGGCTGAGGCGCGCCGCAAACTCGTCGGCACGGCCAGAAAGGTTCTCGGCCAGATAGTAGAGCACCTGGCTGCGGTTATAGGCGGTCGCTTCCGGCCAGCCCTTGCAGACACGTGCAGCCGCGACGGCGTCGCGGATATCCTTGCGGCTGCCCAGACCGACCTCGCCGGCGAGCTTGCCCTTGGCGGTGGCGACGGCAAGCGAATAATTGCCGTCCGGCCTGACCTGCTTGCCGCCGATGAACAGCTTTGCCGTGCGGTCGATGGCGTCGCCTTCCGTCTGCTCGACGGGCTGGGCCCCAGCCGGCACCGGCTTGATGGCCGGGCCGAGCGGCAGTCTTGCCGAGAGATATTCGAACATGCCCTCGCGCCCGCCTTCGCGGCCAAAACCGCTCTCGCGGTAGCCGCCGAAGCCGCAGGCGGCGTCGAACATGTTGGTGCCGTTGACCCAGACGACGCCGGCCTTCAATTGCGGCGCGACGTGCAGTGCAAGGTTGACGTTCTCGCTCCACACCGAGGCGGCCAAGCCGTAGCGCGTGTTGTTGGCTAGCTCGATCGCTTCCTCGGTGTTGCGGAACGTCATGGTGGCGAGCACCGGCCCGAACACCTCCTCCTGCGCCAGGATGTTAGCCGGCGAAACGCCTGTTGCCAGCGTCGGCAGATGGTAATAGCCGGAGGACGGCAGCGCCACATCCGGCTGCCAGCAGACGGCGCCCTGTTTGGCGCCTTCGGCGACCAGACCCTTGACGCGATCGAGCTGGGTCGAGTCGACCAGCGGTCCGATATCGGTGTTCTTGTCGAGCGGGCTGCCGACGCGCAGCCGACTCATCCGCGTCTTGACCTTGGCGATGAAGGCTTCGGCGATGCCTTCCTGCACCAAAAGGCGCGAGCCGGCGCAGCAGACCTGGCCCTGGTTGAACCAGATGCCGTCGACCAGTCCTTCGACGGCGCTGTCGAGATCGGCATCCTCGAAGACGACGAAGGCCGATTTGCCGCCAAGTTCCAACGATAGTTTCTTGCCCGACCCGGCAGTGGCCTTGCGGATGATCTTGCCGACCTCGGAAGAGCCGGTGAAGGCGATCTTCTGGACGCCGGGGTGGTTGACGATGGCCGCGCCCGCCTCCGGCCCGCCCTGGACGATGTTGACGACGCCCTTCGGCACGCCTGATCGTTCGCAGATCTCGGCAAACAGGATGGCGGTGAGCGGCGTGAACTCGGCCGGTTTGAGCACCACGGTGCAGCCGGCGGCGAGCGCCGGCGCGATCTTCCAGGCCAGCATCAAAAGCGGGAAGTTCCACGGGATGATCTGGCCAACGACGCCGACGCCCTTATGACCAGGGAAATCCTTGTCCAGCGCCTGCGCCCAGCCGGCGTGGTGGATGAAATGGCGGATGGCCAGCGGCACGTCGATGTCGCGGCTTTCGCGGATCGGCTTGCCGTTGTCGATCGATTCCAGCACCGCGAACAGCCGCTGGTGGCGCTGCATGGCGCGGCCGATGGCGTAGAGCACTTTGGCACGGCTGTAGCCGGAACTGGCGCTCCATCTCGGCAGCGCCTTTGTCGCGGCCGAAACCGCGGCGTCGATATCGGCAGCACCGGCATCCGACACCTTGGCCAGCAGTTTTCCCGAAGACGGGTCGCTGGTGTCGAAGGTCTTGCCGCCTGCCTTCCACTCGCCGCCGATGAACAAGGCTTTGGAGAAATCGCGCGCAGCAAGCCACGCATCGGCCTCGCTGCGGGCTTCCGGCGCCGGGCCGTATTCCATGGCGTGATAGCGTTCGAGAATATTCACAAGGCGCTCCCGGAAATCATGCCATCGCGTGGCGATGATTGGCCGAATAGTGGCCGGTCAGATGATGTTCGAGCTGGCGCTCGATGTCGGTCAAAAGGCTCGACGCGCCGAAGCGGAACAGATCGGGTTCCAGCCACCGGCGGCCAAGCTCTTCCTTTATCAGCACCAGCCAGTCGAGAGAGGCCTTGGCGGTCGAAATGCCGCCGGCCGGCTTGAAGCCGATGAGATAGCCGGTTTCTTCGTAGTAGGCGCGGATGGCGCGCACCATGGCGAGGCCGACCGGCAGCGTCGCGTTGACGCTTTCCTTGCCGGTCGAGGTCTTGATGAAATCGGCGCCCGCCATCATCGCCACCATCGAGGCGAGCATGACGTTGCGCAGCGTGGCGAGGTCGCCGGTGCCGAGAATGACCTTCAGGTGCGCCTCGCCGCAGGCGGCGCGCATCGAAACGATCTCGTTATAGAGTTCCTGCCACTTCGCCCCAAATACCAGCCCGCGCGGAATGACGACGTCGATCTCGTCAGCGCCATCCCTCACCGAAGCTTCGATCTCCTGCAGGCGCGTTGAAAGCGGGGTGAGGCCATGCGGGAAGGCCGTGGAAACAGCGGCGACATGGGTGCCGGTACCGCGCAGCGCCTCGACAGCGGTGGCGACGAAGGGATGATAGACGCAGACCGCCGCCGGGCGGATCTTTTCACCTGATATGCCGAGGCCTTCGACGATGTCGCGGCGGAACGGATTAACCGCCTTGGCGCAGAGCCGGCGCACGCGCTCGTCGGTGTCGTTCGAATTCAGCGTGGTCAGGTCCATGCAGGCAACGGCGCGCAGCAGCCAGGCGGCCTGGTTGTCGGCCTTGATCGAGCGCCGTTTGGTCAGGCTGGCGACACGTCGTTCCAGCGCCGAGCGGTTGACGCTGCGCACCGATTCCATGAAGCCGAGATCGAGCTTCATGCCTGGGTTGCGGGCAATGCCGTGCGCTTGCGGCGCCGGCGCGTTGGCGGCGGTGCGCGCCGGCAGCGGCGTGATCTTGGAAGGCCCGGCACCGAGATCGGCTTCGCGGATTGTGCTGCTCATCTCCTGCCCTTTCGTTCGACGACTTGTGCCGAAGATAGCCCGTGAAGCAGCGCTTCACGAGTCCTTCAAGAGGTCATAGCGGAAAAAGCCTGCGAAAGCAGCTGATTTTGACCGCATGGTCAAAATCAGCGTCTGAATGCAGCGAATGCTGGACTGCTGGCGTATCAGCCGACGAAGGCGCGCTCGACAACGAAGCTTGCCGGATGATGCAGCGAGCCCTCCTGGAAGCCGAGGCTTTCGGCCAATTCCTTGACGTCCTTCAACATATGCATCGAGCCGCAGATCATGATGCGGTCGGTCTCCGGGTCAAGCTTGTCGATGCCGAGGTCGGTATAGAATTTGCCCGAGCCGATCAGAGCGGTGATGCGACCCATGCGCTCGGAGGTCTCGCGCGTCGTCGAATTGTAGAGTGTGACGCGGCCGCCGGTCAGCTCGCCGATCAGCGGATCGTTCTCCAGCGCCGCGACCAGCTCCTGGCCGTAGGTGAGTTCGGCATTGTCGCGGCAGGTGTGGGTCAGGACGACCTGCTCGAACTTCTCATAGGTATCGGGGTCGCGCAGCAGGCTGGCGAAGGGCGCGATGCCGGTGCCGGTCGAGATCATGAACAGGCGCTTGGCCGGTGTCAGCGCATCGACCACCAGCGTGCCGGTCGACTTCTGCCGCATGATGACGGTGTCGCCGATCTGGATTTTCTGTAGATGAGAAGTCAGCGGGCCGTCCGGCACCTTGATCGAGAAGAATTCCAGTTCGTCGTCCCAGGCAGGGCTGGCGATCGAATAGGCGCGGAACACCGGCTTCTCGGCGTTGGGCAGGCCGATCATGACGAACTCGCCGGAGCGGAAACGCAGCGACTGCGGCCGGGTGATGCGGAACGAAAACAGCCGGTCGGTGTAGTGCTTCACCGAGACGACGGTTTCGGCGTAAACATTGGCCGGTATAGGAAACTGCAGCGGCCGGGCGCCGGCGGTGTTGAGCGCGGATGTGGTGTTCATCAAACCTAACCTTCTGGCCCAACCCGAGGTGCTGATGCCAAACTTTCTCCTGCGCGCCCGAACCGATCAGGTTCCGGCGTGCCGTTTGCACACTGCGACGCGGTAAGCTCTTGTGTCCCGAATTTATTAGTATACAAATGATATTTGCGTCAAGGTACTAGCGTAAAACGCCTTTCCAAACTGAGATGTATAAGTAGTCCGGGCATTTCGGGTTTCGACAATGAAAGAGAATTTTTCGGCGCAGACGCTGGATTCCTCGGGCAGCGTGGTCGCCGGCATCGATGTTGGCGGAACCTTTACCGACCTGCTTCTGATCGACGGCCGTCACGGCGGCAAGGTGCATATCGCCAAGACCCCGACCACTATCGACAACCAGGCGTTCGGCGTCGTCTCGGCGCTCAGTGCCACCGGATTTCCGGTTGACGGCATCGACCTCATCGTCCACGGCACGACGACCACCACCAACGCCGTGCTCGAACGCCGGCTGGCGAAAACCGGCATGATCACAACGCGAGGCTTTCGCGACGTGATCGAGCTTGGCCGGCGGACACGGCCGCAGGCGTATGGCATGACCGGCACCTTCGTCCCGATCATTCCGCGCAATCTGCGGCTCGAAGTGTCGGAGCGCGTCGAAGCCTCGGGCGCGGTGCGTATCCCGCTTGACGAGGCGGAGATGCGGGCGGCGGTTTCACAATTGATCGATACCGGCTGCGAATCCCTCGTCATCCATTTCCTGCATTCCTATGCCAATCCGGCACATGAGCAGCGCGCCGCCAAGATTGCCGCCGAGCTTTGGCCGAATAGCTACATCACGACAGGCCATGCGCTGCTGTCGGAGGCGCGCGAATTCGAGCGCGGCGTGACGGCTTCGGTCAACGCCTCGGTGCAGCCGATCCTCGAGCGCTATGTCGAGCGGCTGCGCAAGGAATTGGGATCGCAAGGCTACGCTCGCGACTTCCTGATCATGAACGGCAATGGCGGCATGATCTCGGCCCGCTTTGTCACACGTGAGTCGGCCAAGACCGTCATGTCCGGTCCGGCCTCCGGCGTCATCGCCGCCGCCTATACCGGCAAGCGCGCCGGCTTCGAAAACCTGGTCACTTATGACATGGGCGGCACCTCGACCGATGTGGCGCTGATCCGCAATGCCGAGCCGGCGGTGTCGAACGAGATCGAGATCGAATATGCGATGCCGATCCATGTGCCGATGGTGGCGGTGCACACGGTCGGCGCCGGCGGCGGCTCGATCGCCCGCGTCGACGCGGCCGGCCTGATCCAGATCGGCCCGGAAAGCGCCGGCGCCAATCCCGGGCCGATCTGCTACGGGCGCGGCGGCAGCGAGCCGACCATCACCGATGCCAATCTGGTGCTCGGCCGGCTGGCGCCGAAAAAGCTGCTCGCGGTCGAAAATCCGGTCACCGTCGAGCATGTCACCGGCATCTTCGAGGACAGGATCGGCCGCCCCACCGGCTTGTCCGGCGTCGAGGCGGCGGGAGCCGTGCTGCGGCTCGGCAACATGAAGATGGCCGGTGCAATCCGCATGGTCTCGGTGTCACGCGGCCACGACCCACGCGATTTCGCGCTGTTCGCTTTCGGCGGCGCCGGGCCGCTGCATGCGACAGCACTGGCGCGCGAGCTCGGCCTTCCCAAAGTGCTGGTGCCGGCGCGGCCGGGCATCACCAATGCGCTCGGCTGCGTCGTCGCCGATCTCAGGCATGATTTCGTCAACACGGTCAACCAGCCGGTGGCGGGGCTCGATGAAACCCAGCTGCATGCGATATTGGAACGGCACCGAAACGAGGGCAAAGAGCTGATCGGCAAGGAAGCGGTAAAGCCGGAGACGATCCGCGTCACGCATTCCGCCGACATGCAGTTCGTCGGCCAAACCCACATCATCAACGTGCCGTTGCCGTCGTCTTCAGTGACGCGGGAGGTACTGCAGCAACTGTTCGAAAAGGCCTATTTTGCCCGCTTCAAGGTCGAGCTGCCGGAAATCCGCGCCAACCTGGTCAACCTCAACACCTCGGTGACCGGCGTTCGTCCGGCGATCGATCTGTCCCGGCTGATCGACCCAGAAGGGCGTGCCAAAACGCTCGATGAGGCGCGCCGCGAAATCCGGCCGGTCTGGTATGGCGGGCGCTGGCACGATACGCCAGTCTATAGCAGGGAGAAGCTGCCGCTCGACGCCGTCATCGAAGGGCCGGCAATCCTTGAGCAGATGGACGCCACCACCGTGCTCGAGCCCGGCGACCTGGCGCGCTCGGACGCCGACGGCAACATCATCATCGACATCGGCATTGAGTGGGTTAGTGGGGCCTGAGATGGAAAAGCTCGACGCCATTACGCTTTCGGTCATCCAGGCGGCGCTGCAGCAGGTCTGCGACGAGATGGACCTGACCTTCTCGCGCGCCGCCTTCTCGCCTGTTATCGCCGAGGCCAACGACCGCTCCGACGGCATCTATTCGGCCGTCGACGGATCGCTGATCGCGCAAGGCAGCCAGGGCCTGCCGGTGTTCGTCGGCGTCATGCAGTATTCGACCAAAACGGTGATCAAGATGATCGCCGACGGACGCTGCCTGCCGCCCGAGCCAGGCGATATCTACATCGTCAACGATCCCTATCTCGGCGGCACCCATCTGATGGACGTGCGCTTCGCCATGCCGGTCTACCGGGACGGCAAGATCTTCTGCTGGCTGTCGAACACCGGCCATTGGCCCGACATTGGCGGTTCGGTGCCAGGCGGTTTCTCCGCCTCGGCAACGGCGGTCGAGCAGGAGGGCCTGCGGCTGCCACCGGTGAAGCTGTTCAAGAAGGGCGTGCTCGACCCGGAGATCTACGCCATCATCTGCTCGAACATCAGGGTTGCCGACCAGCGCATCGGCGACATCCGCGCGCAAGCGGCAGCACTGCTGATCGGTCAGGACCGGCTGAACGGAATCCTGGATCGTTACGGTGACGAAACAGTTGTCGAGGCGATCGCCGAATTGCGCCGCCGCGCCGCCGAGCAGATGCGCGCCAACATATCAGGCATTCCCGATGGCATTTACCGCTCCAAAGCCTTCGTCGATTCTGACGGGGTGGTGAACGAGCCGCTGACCATCGCGCTTGCTGTGGAGAAACAGGGCGACACGCTCAGCTTCGATTTTTCAGGCTCGTCAAAGCCCTGCGCCGGGCCGATGAACAGCGTGCTGGCGACGACCTTGTCCTCGGTCTATCTCGCCATGCGGCATATTTTCCCTGATGTGCCGATCAGCGCCGGCGCCTTCGAGCCGCTGATCGTCAAGCGGCCGGAAGGCACTTTTCTCGACGCCAAATATCCGCGCCCGGTCTCGGGCTGCGCGGCCGAGGTTTCGCAGCGCATCGCCGAAGCGGTGTTCGCGGCGATGGTGCAGGCGCTGCCTGACAAGGTGACGGCGGCTCCCGCCGGCTCCAGCGGCAATTTCGCGCTCGGCGGCAACGACCCGGCGCGCGGCCGCGACTACGTCATGTACCAGATCTCCGGCGGCGGCTATGGCGGCAATGCCGGTCACGACGGCCTCACCAATGGCTGCTCGACCATCGGTATTTCCAAGTCGCCGCCGGTCGAAATCATGGAGCAGGCCTTCCCGGTGCTCTATCGCCACTATGCCCTGCGCGAAGGCTCGGGCGGCGCCGGCAAGCATCGCGGCGGTTTTGGCCTCGCCTATGAGGTCGAGATCCTGCGTGGCGACGCCCGCGCCTCCTTCGTCATGGATCATGGCCGTTTCGGCCCGCAGGGCGCGCTCGGCGGCAAGGACGGCGCGGTCAACACGGTGACCGTGTTCCGCGACGGCAAGGAACATGTGCCGCCGCACCTCTCCAAGGAGCAGGACATCGCCTTGAAGGCCGGCGACCGCGTGCGCGTCGGCACGCCGGGCGGCGGCGGCTATGGCGATCCGTTGCAGCGCGACCCGGAACTGGTGCTGAGGGATGTCAGGCTAGGGTATTATACGGCCGAGCAAGCCAAGGACATGTTCGGAGTCGTAGTGGATGACCAATCCTGAGCCTGGGTCTGAACTGGCCGGCGCGGTCGAGCGCGTCTATGACGTCTTCGCCTCTTACCCGCCGCCCCGTCTCCTCCATAGTTCGCCGATCGAGGATGCGGAGGCAATCTTTCGGGCAGTATCCAGTGATAAGCTACGGCAACTCAGCGGCGAAAAACTCGGCACCTATGCCGGATCGGCCATATGGACAGTCGGCGACGTCGATGACTACCGGCACTTTCTGCCGAGGGTGCTTGAACTTGCCATCCAGGGCGAACCTTCGATGGGATTCGACGCCAACGTGATTGCCGCAAAACTCGAAAAGACCTCCTGGCGCGATTGGCCATCGGAAGAACAGCAGGCTGTCGAAGCCCTGTTTCAGGCTGCCTGGCGAAAGACGTTGACCAAGCACCCCGATAAAGGAACGCAGTTCCCTGGCTGGAGGGCATGGTGATTGCCGGGATGGATGTGACGGCTGCACTGGCCGCCTGGCGTGAAAGCCCTTACCCCGAGGCCATGCTGCACTGTGCGGACCTGATCACCGGCAACATCAAGAAACTCGACAAGGGACGCACGATCATCAGCGAGCAGGTCACCGCATGGCTTTTGTCCGAAAGCCTCGCTCTGCATATGTTCACCGTCGCGGTCGAGGCCCCGTTGCGCCCAGACGATCGCGAAAGGCTCGCCTGGGCGAGCGAGATCATCGAGAACAACCTGAAGCTTCCCGGAAACTAACGGCTATGCCCGGCCGCGCCGTGATCGCCGCAGGGCACGTCGTTTCCGTCTCCGCCGCGCACACAAAACCCCGTAGACTTCCCGGATCAACGGAGATCTAGATTATGCGCCTTTCGGTCGTTTCGTGCTTGCCGCTTCCGTAGCCCTGGCTGTCACAACCGGCGCGGCTTCCGCCCAGGACAAGAAACTCAGGCTCGGCACCGAGGGCGCCTATCCGCCTTTCAATTACGCCAATGCCGACGGCACGCTGGGCGGTTTCGACATTTGATCTCGGCAAGGCGCTATGCGCCGAGATGAAGACCGAGTGCGAGTTCGTCGTGCAGGATTTCGACGGCTCGATCCCGGCACTGCAGGCCGGCAAGTTCGACGCCAACATCAACATCACCATCACGCCGGAACGGGCCGAGAAGGTCGACTTCACCCACAAATATTACCAGACACCGCCGGCTATCGCGGTGCCGAAGGATTCGACTGTATCAGGCACCTCGCCCGAGGACCTGAAAGGCAAGGCGCTTGGCGTGCAGAGCGCCACGATCCACCAGAATTTCGCCGAGCAGAAATACGCAGGCTCGACCATCAAGCCCTATCCGACCGGCGACGAAGCCCGCACCGACATGGTCAACGGTCGCCTCGACGCGGTGATGGACGGCTCTATTCTCCTGACCGAATGGCTGAAGAAGCCCGAGGGCGCCTGCTGCAAATTGCTCGGTACTTTGGCTCCCGACCCGGCCATCCACGGCCCAGGCGTTGGCATCGCGCTGCAGAAGGGCAATAAGGAGCTGGCCGAAAAGCTCGATGCGGCGATCGACGCGCTGCGCGCCAACGGCAAATACAAGGAAATCAACGACAAGTATTTTGCCTTCGACGTCTACGGCAGCTGATCGACCAGAGGCCTGCCCTCGGGATTGACCGAAGCCACGCAGCCGAAGCGTTACCCCGTCGCGCAGCGGGGCACGCCATTTCTGGATAGTACGAATTCTCGGCGAGGCCCCTCGCGCAACCAGACGCAACCAGGTCACTTTCCCGGCCCTCACTTTCCCGCTTGACTGACCCGTTGTACCGAATACGCTAATGAGGAAAATACCGGCTCCGACCGCCGGGCGGCAAAAATGCCTCGTATGCCTCGCCTTCCGCGGCGGCGGCTGCGGGGCATTGTTATTTTGGGGATTTACTTGGGACGGCGTATCGAAATCGGTATCCTTTACTCGCGGTCGGGCAACTACCGCCTGCTGTCCGAATCCTGCCGTTCGGGTGCGATGACGGCCATCGCCGATGTCAACGCCGATCCCGCCATCCCGATCGAATTCGTTCCGGTGGAGCGCGACCCGCAAGGCAACATCGACGGCTACGCGACGGGCTGCGCCGACATTCTCGCCAACAGCGGCGCACGCCACATTATTGGCTGCATCACGTCATGGAGCCGCAAGGAGGTCATTCCGATCCTCGAGCGCGCCGGGGGCACGCTCTGGTACGCCTGCCCCTATGAGGGCTTCGAAGCGAACGAGCATGTCGTCTACATGCACGCTTGCCCGAACCAGCATCTCGTCCCACTGCTGGCTCATGTCGTGCCGCGCTTCGGCGCTAATGGCTTCCTGCTAGGCTCCAACTATATCTGGGGCTGGGAGACCAACCGTGTCGCCCGCGACCTGATCGCCGACGCCGGCGGCAAGGTTTTGGGCGAGCGCTATCTGCCGCTCGGCGAGGCCGATGTCTCCAGGCTGATCGCCGAGATCCAGGCGACTCGGCCGGATTTCATCCTGAACAACCTGATCGGCTCGTCGTCTTACGCCTTCATCGCTGCCTATGCCGAGCTCGCCGAACGCGACCCGCATTTCAGGCCGGAGCGCTGCCCGATCCTGTCCTGCAATCTGACCGAATGCGAGTTGCCGGCGCTCAACGGGGCGGGCAATGGTCACCTTTCCGTGGGGCCGTACTTTCACGACATCTCGGCAGCGGATCGCCTGGGCGATTCGGCGCCCTCCATCATGCCTGCCTCGTCCTTCGAGGCAGCGGCCTATGCCTCGGTGCGGACGCTTGCCGAAATCCTCGCCCGCAATCCCGGCGCACAATGGCCGGACCTTCCCCAGGCTTTTGCCGGAACCTCGTTTCGAACCCCGCTCGGCGACATCTCCATCGATCCGCAAACCCAGCACGCCACCTTGCCGGTGCAGATCGGGCGCATCGAGGGGACCGCGTTCAAGACCGTCACGGTGACCAAGGGTGTCGCGCCCGATCCCTATCTGTCGCGCTATGACCGGACCGAGACGTTCGGCCGCCCACGTTTGAGGGTGGTGTCGTGAGCAAGGTCCCGCGCATCCCGAATCTCGGCGGCGCCAGGGCCTTTGTCCTGCATCGCCCGCATCCGACGGTGCAGGCGATCACGCGGCAATTGTCGGCCATCGGCCTCGAGACGGTCGGCTGCTGGCCGGAACTGCCGGCCGAGGCGCTGGCGGCGGATTTCGTTTTCTTCGATGCCGATCTCGGCTTTGACGAACAATTCCCCTGGACGCCGGGCGAAGCGCCGATGCCGCTGGTTGCGCTGATCGGCTCCGAAGCGCCAGGCCGCATCGAGTGGGCGCTGTCGCACAAGGCCGACGCCCAGTTGCTGAAGCCGGTCGGCAATGCCGGCGTCTACAGCGCCCTTTTGATCGCGCGGCAGAGTTTCGAGGCGCGAAAGCATTTGGCAAGCGAGATATCGTCGCTTCGCCTGCGTGTCGCGGAGCGCCAGACCATCGTGCGTGCCGTGGAAGCCCTGTCGAAGGGCGCCGAGGACGGCCGCGCCTATGCGCAACTGCGGTCGCTGGCGATGAGCTGGCAGATCAGCGTCGAGGAGGCCGCGCGCAGGATCGTGGCGATGACGGAAGAAGGCGGCGATGACCAGTCCCATCGCGCCTGATCTCCCCGCAACCGGGCGCATGCCGGTCAAGCCACGCGCCGGCGTCTGGCGGCGGCTGATAAAACGCCCTCTGGCATTGATCGGCCTGGTGATCGTTGCCGTCGTCGTGGCCGGCGCCATTTTGGCGCCGTGGCTGACGGGCTACGATCCGAACGAGCAGATGTTCGACGGGCTGACGCTTGAAGGCGCGCCGTTGCCGCCGAACGCCAGCTTCTGGCTGGGCACGGATCTGCTCGGCCGCGATCTGCTGACCCGCATTCTTTTCGGCGCGCGCACCTCGCTGATCATCGGCATCGTCGCCAACGGCGTGGCGCTTGTGATCGGCACGCTGGTCGGCGTCACCGCGGGCTATTTCCGTGGCTGGATCGGCAGCGCCCTGATGCGCTTCACCGATCTGATGATGGCCTTTCCGGCGCTGCTGCTCGCCATCTGCCTGGCGGCGGTGCTCCAGCCGAGCCTGTGGATCGTCGCCATGGTGATCGCACTGGTGAACTGGGTGCAGACCGCGCGGGTCATCTACACCGAGACCAGCTCGCTGGCCGAGCGCGAGTTCATCGATGCCGAGCGCACCATCGGGGCCAGTGCGCCACGCATTCTGTTTCGCCATATCCTTCCGCATCTGCTGCCGACTATCATCGTCTGGGGCACGCTCGGCATCTCGACCACCGTGCTGCTCGAAGCGACGCTCAGCTATCTCGGCATCGGCGTGCAGCCGCCGACCGCGTCCTGGGGCAACATCATTTTCGAGAACCAGACCTATTTCCAGGCGGCGCCCTGGCTGGTCTTCTTTCCGGGCGCGGCGATCCTGGCTCTGGCGCTGGCCTTCAACCTCATCGGCGATGCGCTGCGCGACATCCTCGATCCGACGCAAAGGGGCCGGGAATGATCGCCTATCTCGGCCGCCGCGTTATCCAGTCCGTGCTCATCCTGCTCGGCGTCTCGCTGATTACCTTTGCGCTGCTCTACCTGCTGCCCGCCGATCCCGTCCGCCAGATCGCCGGCCGCAGCGCCACGCCCGCGACGGTCGAGAACATCCGCCGGCAGCTCGGCCTCGATCAGCCCTTCGTCATCCAGTACTGGCACTATCTGACCAGCCTGCTCAGCGGCGATCTCGGACGCTCCTACATCCAGCGTTCCGAGGTCACGGAGCTCATCGTCTCGCGGCTGCCGGCAAGCCTGCTGCTGATGGTCGGCGCCATCCTTTGCGAGCTGGCGATCGGCCTGACGATGGGCCTGCTTGCCGCCGTCAGGCGCGGCACCGCCACCGACCAGACGCTGATGGTCGCGTCCTTTGTCGGCGTCTCGGCGCCGCAGTTCGTCGTCGGCCTGCTGCTCCTCTATGTATTCGCCGTGCGGCTCGGCTGGTTCCCGATCGGCGGCTACGGCACCTGGCGCCATTTGGTGCTGCCCTCGCTGACGATGGGCATTCTCGGCGCCGGCTGGTACGCCCGCATGATGCGCTCGTCGATGATCGACGTGTTGCGTCAGGACTATATGCGGACCGCGCGCGCCAAGGGCCTTGCGCGCGGCGCCATCATCTTCCGCCACGCGCTGCCCAACGCCATCCTGCCGGTCATCGCCATGATCGGCATCGACATCGGCATCTTCATGGGCGGAATCGTGGTGGTCGAGAGTGTGTTCGGCTGGCCCGGCATCGGCCAGCTTGCGTGGCAGGCCATCCAGCGCGTCGACATTCCGATCATCATGGGTGTCACGCTGGTTTCGGCCTTCGCCATCGTGCTCGGCAATCTCCTGGCCGACACCGTCGCACCGTTCATCGACCCGCGCATCAAGCTCAGATGAAAGCCAAAAAAGACCGATAACAACCAGAGAAAGGGAACATGAGATGAAAAAAATCTTGACCTCCACCGTAGCGGTATCGGCGCTCGCGCTGATGCTCGGCATGACAAGCGTACGCGCCGAAGACGCCGTCGATCCGAACGCCAAGCAGGGCGGGGCGATCACCATCACCTACAAGGACGACGTCGCCACGCTCGATCCGGCCATCGGCTATGACTGGCAGAACTGGTCTATGATCAAGAGCCTGTTCGACGGGCTGATGGATTACGAGCCGGGCACCACCAACCTGCGGCCGGACCTTGCCGAGAGCTACGAGATCGCGCCCGACGGCAAGACCTTCACCTTCAAGCTGCGCCAAGGGGTGAAGTTCCACAATGGCCGTGAGATGACCGCCGATGATGTGAAATATTCGCTCGACCGCGTCACCAATCCGAAGACGCAGAGCCCGGGCGCCGGCTTCTTCGGCTCGATCAAGGGCCATGACGATGTCGCTGCCGGCAAAGCGGAAAGCCTGGCGGGCGTCACCGTCGTCGACCCCTACACGATCAAGTTCGAACTGACCCGGCCCGACGCCACCTTCCTGCATGTCATGGCCATCAACTTCTCGCATGTCGTGCCGAAGGAGGAGGTCGAGAAATACGGCGCGGACTTTGGCAAGCATCCGGTCGGCACCGGGGCTTTCAAGTTCGCCGAATGGACGCTCGGTCAGCGCGTCGTCTTCGAGCGCAACCCGGATTACTGGCATAAGGGCCTGCCGTATCTCGACAGGATCAGCTTCGAGATCGGCCAGGAGCCGATCGTCGCCCTGCTGCGGCTGCAGAAAGGCGAGATCGACATTCCCGGCGACGGCATTCCGCCGGCCAAGTTCCAGGAGGTGATGTCCGATCCCGAGCAGAAGGCCCGTGTCGTCGAGGGCGGCCAGTTGCACACCGGCTACATCACCATGAACACCACCATGGCGCCCTTCGACAATGTGAAGGTGCGGCAAGCGGTCAACATGGCGATCAACAAGGACCGTATCGTCCAGCTGATCAACAACCGCGCAGTGCCGGCCAACCAGCCGCTGCCGCCGTCGATGCCCGGCTACGACAAGGAATTCAAGGGCTATCCCTATGACGTGGCCAAGGCCAAGGCTTTGCTTGCCGAGGCCGGTCATCCCGATGGTTTCGAAACGCAGCTGTTCGCCATGAACACCGATCCCAACCCGCGCATCGCCCAGGCGATCCAGCAGGATCTGGCGGCGGTCGGCATCAAGGCCGGCATCCAGTCGCTCGCGCAGGCCAACGTCATCGCCGCCGGCGGCGACAAGGCCGGCGCGCCGATGATCTGGTCCGGCGGCATGGCCTGGATCGCCGATTTCCCCGATCCGTCAAACTTCTACGGGCCGATCCTCGGCTGCGCCGGCGCGGTTCCTGGCGGCTGGAACTGGTCGTGGTACTGCAACAAGGATCTCGACGCCAAGGCGGCGGAGGCCGACTCGATCGTCGATCCGGCCAAATCAGGCGAACGTGCCAAGATGTGGAGCGCGATCTACCGCAAGATCATGGAAGACGCGCCCTGGGTGCCGGTCTTCAACGAGCAGCGCTTCACCATGAAATCCCCCCGGATGGGCGGCGCCGACAATCTCTTTGTCGACCCCGTCCATATCCCGATCAACTACGACTATGTGTATGTGACCGATGTGCAATAACTGCGACTACACCATCCACGGGCGCCATCACCATTTCGGCTGGGACAATTCCTTTGTCCCGACTGAGCGGGTGGCGCCCGGTTCAATGATCGAGTTCCAGTGCCTGGACTCGTCCGGAGGCCAGTTGACGCTGGACAGCACTGTGGACGACGTCGCTTTGCTCGACTTCGCCAAGGTGAACCCCGTCACCGGGCCCATCTATATCGACGGGGCTGAGCCGGGCGACGCGTTGAAGATCACAGTTGAGGCGTTCAAGCCGTCGGGCTTCGGTTGGACGGCGAACATTCCGGGGTTTGGCCTGCTCGCCGACGACTTCCCGGAACCGGCGCTGAACATCTGGAAATACGACGCCGCCTCGCTCGAGCCGGCGCTGTTTGGCAGACAAGCTCGCGTGCCGCTGAAACCGTTTGCCGGCACCATCGGCAACGCGCCAGCCGAAATGGGCCTCCACTCGGTGGTGCCGCCAAGGCGCGTCGGCGGCAATCTCGATATCCGGGATCTCGCGGCCGGCACCACGCTCTATCTGCCGGTGGAGGTGGCGGGTGCGCTGTTTTCGGTCGGCGACACGCATGCCGCGCAGGGCGACGGCGAAGTGTGCGGCACGGCGATCGAAAGCCCGATGGATGTCGTGCTCAAGCTCGACCTGGTCAAGGATATCAGGCTGAAGATGCCGCGCTTTACCACGCCCGGCCCGGTGACGCGCCATCTCGACGCCAAGGGCTATGAGGTGACGACGGGCATTGGACCGGACCTGATGACCGGCGCCAGGGAAGCGGTCTCGCAGATGATCGACCTGCTTGCCGGCCGCTACGGAATGGACCCGGTGGACGCCTACATGCTGGTTTCGGTCTGCGGCGATCTCCGGATCAGCGAGATCGTCGACATGCCGAACTGGGTGGTGTCGTTCTACTTCCCGCGCTGCGTCTTCGAATGAGCAAAGGCGCAGGCAACACGCGGACCGGGGCTGCCGGTCCGGCCGCTTCGACCACGGCCGGAGCGGTGCTGGAAATCTCCGGCCTGACCGTCGGCGTGCGTGGCGAAGACGGCGAGCGGCCGGTGGTATCAGATCTATCGCTGACGCTTGCGCGCGGCGAGACGCTTTGCATCGCCGGCGAATCCGGTTCCGGCAAATCGATGACCGCGCTGGCGATCATGCAGCTCTTGCCGCAGCCTGCCGCCCGCATATCGTCAGGCAAGATCCGGCTTCGCGATATGCATCGGGGCGACATCGATCTGGCGGTGCTCGATGAGCGCCGGATGCGCCGCATTCGCGGCGACCGCATCGCGATGATCTTCCAGGAGCCGATGACATCGCTCAATCCGGTGCTGTCGATCGGCCGGCAACTGGTCGAATCCATCGAGGCGCATACCGATCTCTCCCGCGCCGAGGCGCGCCGGCGCGCCATCGAGGCGCTGAAGGCCGTCCGCATCTCGGAAGCCGAAAGCCGGCTAAAGCAGTTTCCGCACGAACTGTCCGGCGGCATGCGCCAGCGGGTGATGATCGCCATGGCACTGGCGCTGAAACCGGATGTGCTGATCGCCGACGAGCCGACGACGGCGCTCGACGTCACCGTTCAAGGCGAGGTGCTGGAACTGCTGCGCGATCTGCAGCGCGAGCATGGCACCAGCATCATCCTCATCACCCACGACATGGGCGTGGTCGCCGAAATGGCCGATCGTGTCGTCATCATGCGGCACGGCCGCATGGTCGAGGAGGGAACAGCCACCGATATTTTTGCTCGCCCGCAAGCCGACTACACACGCGAACTGCTCGCCGCCGTGCCGCGCATCGGAACCGGCGTCGGCCGCCAAAAATCCGCCGAAGCGGAAATGCGCGGGAGTGTCGCTGTCGTCAACGATCTGCATGTCCGCTTCGACCTGCGCGGCGGCTTCTTCGGCAGGGTGAACCGCCGTGTCCACGCCGTCGAAGGCGTCAGCTTTTCGATCGCGCCGCACGAGACGCTGGCGCTGGTCGGCGAATCCGGCTGCGGCAAGTCGACCACCGCCAAGGCGCTGGCCGGGCTTGTGCCCTACCGCGGCGATATCGTGATCGGCGGATGCAATCTGGCGGGTCTTGGCCGCGTCGAGCGCAAGGCGGTTCGCCGCGACGTGCAGATGATTTTCCAGGATCCCTATGCCTCGCTCGACCCGCGCATGCGCGTCGGCGACCTCGTTGCCGAGCCGCTGTTGATCCATGGCATCGCCTCCAAAGAAGAGCGCAGCCAGCGAGTGGCGGCGCTGTTCGAACGCGTCGGCCTGTCGGCCGATCAGATGGAGCTTTATCCGCACGAATTCTCGGGCGGCCAGCGCCAGCGCATCTGCATCGCGCGCGCTCTGGCGCTCAGGCCCAAGCTCATCATCGCCGACGAAAGCGTTTCGGCACTGGACGTGTCGGTGCAGGCCCGCGTGCTCGACCTGTTAAAGGAACTGCAGCGCGAATTCGGCATCGCCTATCTGTTCATCTCGCACGACATGGCGGTGGTCGAGAACATTTCCGACCGTGTCGCCGTCATGTATCTCGGCCAGATCGTCGAGATGGGCACCCGCGACCAGGTCTTTTCGAACCCGCGCCATCCCTACACGAAGCGCTTGATCGAGGCAGTGCCGGTGCCCGATCCGGCAAAGCGCCGGCCGCGTTTCGCGCGTCTCGATCAGGAGATCCCGAGTCCGACTCGAAAAATCGGCGAAGAGCTGCCGAAACTGGCCCTCAGGGATGTTGGCAACGGTCATCTCGTTGCTGTTTCCTGACGCTCGCAACACACGGCTTTCTTGCGACGCTCAGAGCCAGCGCCGCACGGTTTGCCTGTAGTCGCGATACGCATCGCCGAAACGCCGCTCGAGATAGGCCTCCTCGCGGGCGACGACGCCGTACCGGATCAGGATTGCAAGCGGCAGTGTCAGGACGAGGATCCAAATATTCTGCGCGGCCACGCCGATGCCGACATAGATGAGGAACATGCCAAGGTAGATCGGATTACGCGTCCAGCCGTGGATGCCGGTCGTCACCAGCACGCGCGTCGGCTCATTCGTGGGCACCGGCGTCTCCGCGCGCATGAAGTTGCGAATGCCCGCGGCGAAAAGCGCAAAACCGATCAGGATCAGCGAGCCGCCGATGATCCAGGCCCCCAGAACCGGGAACGGCAAGCGCAGCAGGCGATCCAGGACGAAGCCAATCAGAAAAGCGGCGAGAAAGAGCAGCGGCGGTCTCGCGATGACGCCTGCAGTTTCGGTGTCGGTTTGCCCAGCCATTTCCATGTCTGCTCCCGCAGATGCTGGAGGGCCATGAAGCCCATAGCCCCTAGAGATGACAATCAAGGTGTCATTCTAGAAGTTGACAATAGCGGTGTCAATCGCTGAGATTGACACAGAGAGGAGGAACGGAAGCGATGGCGTCGGCACGACACGGGACTGACCAGAGGACCGGGGCGGACCCCATCGTTGACGGCAAGGCCGAGGCGATCACCGAGCTGATGCTCGAAGTGGCCCAGTGCTTCTTCAGAATACGGGCTCTCGGCCAGAAGACAGGGCTCATCACCAGTTGGGGCGGCGGTGCGTTCGGCTTCATGCGAAGCCTCGCGCTGCTTGGTCCGCTCACCGTGCCGCAGATCGCCCAGATGCGGCCCACCAGCCGTCAGCGCATGCAGCGGCTGGCGGATGAGCTTGCGGCCGAGGGGCTCGTCGAATTCGTCGACAATCCGAAGCACCGCCGCTCGAAGCTTGTGCAGCTGACGGGCAAAGGCGCCGCGCGCTACGGCGAGCTGAACGCCCAGCTCCTGGCGATCGCCTCGACCATGGGCGTCGCTCTCGACGAAGCCGACATCCGCAAGACCGCCGAGATCGTGCGGCAGCTGAGCGATGATGTGAAAGTGCGCTCGGAGCGGCTGTCGTAGTGCTGCGGGGTGCGGCGCAGCACCATTGAAGAGAATTCCCGTCCTGCTTGAGCGCCTCCCCGATCGCGTGCCGTTTCAGCCTGGATGCGCTTGGCTGTTGCCCCTTCCCTCCGGGCCCGCCGGCGAACGGTTGCCAACCGGAACCTCTGCAGGGCTGAGGCGTTCGAAACCGCAAAAGCTGAGAGCTGCGCCTGCAATCCGCAAAAGAGTACTGCAATGGCTGGGAAAGCAAAGATAACGACAGGCACGAACGACCGGCCGCGCAACGAAACCATCGGCCA
This sequence comes from Mesorhizobium sp., assembly GCA_004020315.1. Taxonomy (GTDB): domain Bacteria; phylum Pseudomonadota; class Alphaproteobacteria; order Rhizobiales; family Rhizobiaceae; genus Mesorhizobium. The sequence goes on along the minus strand of SAQG01000025.1, from coordinate 679 downwards.
ATCCGGCGAAGGTCTGCCGGACGATAGCAGCACGTCGCTTGAAGTCGACGAGGCCGCGGTCGCCCGGGTGAGAAAGCAGCTGCAAGGCAAACCTGAGCAATTTGGCGAAGGTCAAGCCAATCCCGACGAAGTGCCGGAAGGCATAGCAGGCGCCGGCGAGAATATGTGTCGCCGCTGCGCCGGGACAGGCATGATCGACGGCCGCACCTGCCCCGAATGCGGCGGAACCGGAAAGGTGACGACGCCGATAGGCGGCGGCTGAGGCGATCAGGGGAGCGATCTCGCGGCAACCTCGATCACTGAAGCGCCAAGGGGCCGATAGAAATTGTGCGGATCAGATCGCAGGCACCCACTTCCAGAACACGCCCTCCATCCGTTCGGGGTAGTACTTGAAATCGCATTCGAAGCGCCATCCGTAAGTCTTGGCGGCCGCCAGCGCTTCCTTGCTGACCGGGTTCATGCCCGTTCCCGGCGCGAACCAGTCCTCCAGCAAGTCGTCGGGCACGTAGGCGCCGATCCTCAAAGGCAGCTTTTCGAGGACGACATCCATTTCGTCAGGTGCGGACAATGGGGTCTCCTTCAGCTTTAACTACGATCAAGTCATTCGAAGCCAATTAGGTTCCAGACTAAAGCGTGTCGCGATTTAAGGGATTCAGGATTCCCGTTGATTTGAGTTTGT
>SAQG01000024.1 GCA_004020315.1 Mesorhizobium sp. | reverse complement strand
AAAACCGGACAACTCACGTGCTACCTAATCCGGACAACTCATCTGCTTACGACACGGGTGTCGGCGCCGGATTGACTTCCAAAACCCTTCTTTCTATAAGCCCGCTCACGCTCGGGCCATTCGTCCCGGCGCGGTTTCGATCGCGCCAAAGCCGGCCGGGCAAAGCTCCTGTTACAGAGTGACAGAATCAAGAAGGGCCGCACCCCGCGGTATTAAAACAAATGAAGCGTACCTACCAACCGTCCAAACTCGTCCGCAAACGCCGGCACGGTTTTCGTGCCCGCATGGCCACCAAGGGTGGTCGTGGCGTCGTCGCAGCCCGCCGCAACCGCGGCCGCAAGCGGCTCAGCGCCTGAACGGAAGACGAGATCGTTGCCCGCAACCGGCAAGCCAGTGGGAGCACATCCCAAGCGGCTTCTGAAGCGCGCGGAATTCTTGGCCGTCCGGCGTGGCGAAAAGCGCCGCGGGCGGCTTTTTCTCGTCGAGGTTCTGGACCGCAGCGACGCAGAGGCGCCTCGCGTCGGCTACACGGTGACCAAGAAGGTCGGCAATGCAGTCGTCCGCAACCGCATCCGGCGGCGGCTGAGAGAAGCCGTGCGCACGCATGCCGCGGGTGACATGGAGCCTGGCAATGACTATGTCATCGTCGGGCGCGAAGATGTGCTTACCATTCCGTTCGGCCAGTTGAAGGCCGAACTCTCCCGCCGACTGCGCGGAACACGATAGGCCAAGGCTTTCGATGGAAAACAACCGGAACTTCTTCATCACCATCGCGCTGTCGGTGCTGATCCTGTCGCTTTGGCAGTATTTTTACGTGCTGCCGCACAGCGAGGCGCAACGCGAGGCGGCCCGTATCGAAGAGCAGCGAATAGCGGAGCAGAAGAAGGCGGCCGAAGGCGCCAGTCCGGGCAGCAGCGGAACGCCGGTGCCGCAGCAAGGTGCTATTCCCAATGCAGCCGGGCCCAATGCACCCGGAACCGACGGCACGACGCTGGCCAGCCGCGAGCAGGCGCTGGCGTCGACGAAGCGCGTCAGGATCGACACGCCGAGCCTGGAGGGCTCGATCAATCTCACCGGCGCCCGCCTCGACGACCTCAAGCTCAAGCACTACAGGCTGACGGTCGACAAGAACTCGCCCGAGATCGAGCTGCTCAACCCGGCGGCGCTGCCCACTGGCTACTATGCCGAGATCGGCTTTGTCGGGATCGGCACGTTGCCTGGCCCGGGAACGGTGTGGACCGTCGACGGCAATGCGACGCTGACGCCGGCGACCCCGGTCACGCTGACCTTCACCAACGACAAGGGCCTGATCTTCAAGCGCACCTTCTCCGTCGACAGCGACTACATGTTCACGGTCTCTGACACGGTGCAGAATTCGGGTTCAGCGCCTGTCACCCTGTCGAATTACGGCCGTGTCACCCGTTTCGACAAGCCTGCCGTTGCCAGCATCTATGTGCTGCATGAGGGGCTGATCGGCGTCACCGGCACGGAAGGCCTGCAGGAACACAAATATGCGGCCGTCGAGGAGGACAAGCAGTACACGCCGGGCAAGTCGACCGATGGCTGGCTGGGTATCACCGACAAATACTGGGCGGTGACGCTGGTGCCGACCGAAAAGCAGCCGTTCCAGCCGCACTACGCCTATTTCGACGACGGCCGCCCGCGCTACCAGGCCGACTTCCTCACCGACCCGATCACCGTTGATGCCGGCCAGTCGGCGACGGTCGAGACCGAAATCTTCGCCGGCGCCAAGGAAGTCGCCAAGGTCAACGCCTATGCGGAAGACCGCAACATCAGGCTGTTCGACCGTTTGATCGACTGGGGATGGTTCATCTGGATCACCAAGCCGATGTTCTATCTGATCGACACGATGTACAAATTCTTCGGCAATTTCGGCCTGGCTATCCTGGCCACCACCGTTGTCGTCAAGGCCCTCTTCTATCCGCTCGCCAACAAGTCCTACGCGTCGATGGCGAACATGAAGAAAGTGCAGCCCAAGATGCTCGAGATCCGCGAGAAGTACGCGGACGACAAGATGAAGCAGCAGCAGGCGATGATGGAACTCTACAAGACCGAGAAGATCAATCCGCTCGCCGGCTGCTGGCCGGTGGCGCTGCAGATTCCGGTCTTCTTCGCGCTCTACAAGGTGCTCTACATCACCATCGAGATGCGACACGCACCGTTCTTCGGCTGGATCCAGGATCTGGCGGCGCCCGACCCGACCTCGATCTTCAACCTGTTCGGCCTCATTCCGATCGCTCTGCCGGATATGTTGATGATTGGCGTTTGGCCGCTGATCATGGGCCTGACCATGTTCCTGCAGATGCGCATGAACCCGACGCCGCCCGACCCGACGCAGGCCATGATCTTCACCTGGATGCCGGTGGTCTTCACGTTCATGATGGCGGGTTTTCCGGCCGGCCTCGTCATCTACTGGGCCTGGAACAACCTGCTTTCGATCATCCAGCAAGGCGTGATCATGAAGCGACAGGGCGCCAAGATCGAGTTGTGGGACAATCTGGTCGCGCTGTTCCGGAAGAAACCGTCGCTGGCGGAATAGCCGGCGCTCCTTTTTTGCGAATCCAGAAAAGCCCCGGCCCGGGGCTTTTTTTGTTGGGACAAGCGGAGCCGCCAGCGAACGGCGAAACCCGCCAGCCAGGCGGTAGACGCCGCCGCGGCACATCCCTATAAGCTCGCTGTCGTTTCAGGAGCGCTCCGTCGATGAACAGGTAAGGATGATCCGCCGCGCACGCGGTTGGTGCTGCCGGGCGGATCGCGCTATTTGACCTGTCATTTTCGTCGATGGAGCCAGACTATGATCGGACCCAATCCCAACATCAAGCACCCGATCCCGATGCATACCCGCGTCGGTTTCCTGAAGGGACTGGTTACGGCGCCGAACATCGAGATCGGCGACTTCACCTATTATGACGACCCGGACGGGCCGGACAAATTCGCCGAGCGATGCGTGCTGCATCATTATCCATTCATCGGCGACCGGCTGATCATCGGCAAGTTCTGCGCCATCGCCGAGGGCGCGCGCTTCATCATGAACGGCGCCAATCATGCCATGTCCGGCTTTTCGACCTATCCGTTCAACATCTTCGGTCATGGCTGGGAAGAGGGTTTCGACGCGGCGACCTGGTCGAAGGAATTGCGCGGCGACACAGTGATCGGCAATGATGTATGGATCGGCATGGAAGCGGCGATCCTGCCCGGCGTGACGATCGGCCATGGCGCCATCGTCGCGGCAAAGTCGGTGGTGACGCATGACGTGCCGCCCTATGCGATCGTCGCCGGCAATGCAGCCAAGGTGATGAAGATGCGTTTCGACGATAGGACCATCTGGCGGCTTTTGGCGGCGGCGTGGTGGGATTGGCCGGTGGAAAAGATCAGCCGCAACCTCAATGCCATTCGTGGCGCCGATATTTCTCTTCTGGAGGCAGCGGTTTGAACGCGTTGAACAAGTCCGTGATCGGCATCGAGTTGTTCACGCGGCCGTGGATCTTCATCCGCGGCGTGCCGGCAATGAAGTTCCTGCCGCCTGAGGGACCGCCGGAGATCGCCTTTGCCGGCCGCTCGAACGTCGGCAAATCGTCGCTGATCAACGCGCTGGTCAATCAGAAAGGACTGGCGCGCACGTCCAATACGCCGGGGCGGACGCAGGAACTCAACTATTTCGTTCCGGGCGGATTTTCCGGCGAAGGCGCCGACCTGCCGCCGATGGCGCTGGTCGACATGCCGGGCTACGGCTACGCGACCGCGCCCAAGGAAAAGGTCGACGACTGGACGAAACTCGTCTTCGACTATCTCAAGGGCCGCGTCACGCTGAAGCGCGTCTACGTGCTGATCGACGCCCGCCATGGCATCAAGGCCAAGGATGACGAAGTGCTGTCGCTGCTCGACAAGGCGGCGGTGTCCTATCAGATCGTGCTGACCAAGACCGACAAGATCAAGGCAGCCGGCGTGCCGCGATTGATCGAAGAAACACTGCAGAAGATCAAGAAGCGGCCGGCCGCGTTTCCGTTCGTTCTCGCCACGTCGTCGGAAAAGAATGAGGGCCTCGAGGAATTGCGCGCGGCGATCGTGCTGGCGGCCAATGGCGGCTAGGACTTTGCCTCTAGCGCAATCGTCTGGGTGCGTTCTTCCGTGGCGAGCCTTTCGGTGCCGTAAGCCTTCAGGAACATGCTGACGCCCGACCTGACGATGTGGTCGATTTCATCCTGGCTCGGGGCTTTGGTGCGGTAGGCGAATATGCACTGACGGAAAAGACCTGCAAGGCACAGTTCGGTGAACTGATAGGCGGCAAGATCGACATCGTCGATCCGCAGGAGGCCGCGCTCGATGGCGGCATTGAGAAAAGCAACGACCTTGTCGTGGCCGCGTTTCGGGCCGCGCTCGTAAAAACGCGCGCCAAGTTCGGGAATCCTGTCGGACGCGCCGATTACCGTGCGCTGCGCCTGGACGACCTTGGCGGAGGTGATCTTGAGGGACAGCACCTTGCCGAACTTCACCAGCGTCTCGCGAAGATCGTCGGCGCGGTCGAGCAGATCGTACATGTTCTTGAAGATCGTGCCGCGTTCTTCCTCGATCAGCGCTTCGAACAGCTCTTCCTTGTTGGCGAAGTAGACATAGATCGTGCCCTTGGAAACGCCGGCCTCGCGGGTGATGTCGTTCATCGACGCCGCTTCGAAGCCCTTGTCGATGAAGACACGACGCGCGCCCTCGATGATCTGGCTGCGCTTGACCGGGTCCTGTCCCGCCGCCGGGCGACCGCGACGCAGGCCATCCAGCAGATCGCACTGGTCCTTGTCAGGCTCGGTCATAACGTCACACCTCGAAAAAATATTCGAACCGATCGGTTCGATCACTCTTGATATGGCCCTCTCTCCGCGCTAAGTCAACGTCAGCATCGAACCGAACGGTTCAGTCCGAACGATTTTCCCAGAGAGATGCCCAGTTTCCAGAGAGATGCCATGTCCTCCAACGCGACCCCCACCGCCGAAGTCCGTCCATTCCCCAACGCCAAGGTCACGCCAGCCACCGAAGCGCCGAACGCACCGACTGAGCCCGCAATAAGTCCTCCAGCCGAGGCGCCGGCCAAAAAGAGACGTTCGGCACGCTCCTTTCTGTTGCCGATCATCGCGCTTGGCTTGCTGGGCGCAGGCGCCTGGTATGGCTACGATTACTGGACCGACGGGCGTTTCATGATCTCAACCGACGACGCCTATGTCCAGGCCGACATGGCGTTCATTTCGCCGAAAATCTCCGGCTATGTCGATCAGGTCAAGGTGACCGAGAACCAACAGGTCAAGGCCGGCGACCCGTTGCTGGTCGTCGACAATGGCGATTACAAGATAGCGGTCGCCCAAGCCGAGGCGCAGATCGCCACCTTGAGCAAGACGCTCGACCGTATCGACGCCCAGACCGAGGCGGCACGCGCATCGCTTGAGCAGGCGCAGGCGCAGAAGACCGCAGACCAAGCCGCCGCCGGCAATGCGGCGCGCGTTCAAGCGCGCGCCGCCCAATTGCTCAAGACGCATGTCGGCACCCAGGCCCAACTGGATGACGCCCAGACCGCGGTCGAGCAGGCCAATGCCGCCCTTGTCGGTGCCGACGCCCAGATTGCGGCGGCGCAGGCCAATATCGGTGTGCTTCAGGCGCAGCGCGCGGAGACGGCGAGCACGCTGGCGTCGCTTCAGCTTGCCCGGGACAAGGCCGCCCGTGATCTGTCCTTCACCGTGCTGCGCGCGCCCTATGACGGTGTGGTCGGCAACCGCTCGGTCGAGCAGGGCGACCTGATCAGCCCCGGACAGAAGCTCGCCGTCATCGTGCCGATGGACAAGCTCTATATCGTCGCCAATTTCAAGGAGACCCAGCTTGCCCGGCTCGTGCCTGGCGAAAAGGTCAGGATTTCGGTCGACGCGATCGATGGCCAGGATTTCGAAGGCACCGTCTCGTCGCTGGCCCCGGCATCCGGCGCGGTGTTCTCGCTGCTGCCGCCGGAAAACGCCACCGGCAACTTCACCAAGGTCGTGCAGCGCGTCCCGGTTCGCATCGACGTGCCGGCGGATGTGCTGAAGACAGGCAAGCTGCGCGCCGGCCTCAGCGTTGTCGTCGCCGTCGACAGCCGCACTGCACCTTCTGCGTCGAAGTAAGGCAGACCTCGGAGCAACGTCATGGCGACCGCAACCCTGACCGCGGGATCGGCGCCGGCCAAGCCGGTCGACCACATCGAGCCGCGCCGCATCATCGCTTTCCTGGCGATGGTGTTCGGCATGTTCATGGCGATCCTCGACATCCAGATCGTCTCGGCATCGCTGGCCGAGATCCAGGCGGGTCTGAGCGCCAGCTCCGACGAAATCCCGTGGGTGCAGACTGCCTATCTGATCGCCGAAGTCATCATGATCCCGCTGTCCGGTTTTCTCAGCCGAATGCTGTCGACGCGCGTGCTGTTCACCGTCTCCGCGGCTGGCTTCACCGCCGCGAGCGCGCTGGCGGCGACCGCGACCAACATCGACCAGATGATCGTCTACCGCGCCATCCAGGGCTTCATCGGCGGCGGCATGATCCCAAGCGTCTTCGCTGCCGCCTTCACCATCTTTCCGCCGTCGCGCCGCGCCATGGTGTCGCCGATGATCGGTCTGGTGGCGACGCTGGCGCCGACCATCGGCCCGACCGTCGGCGGCTATATCAGCCATGCGATGTCCTGGCACTGGCTGTTCCTGATCAATGTGGTGCCCGGCATCCTGGTGACCGCCGCGGCATGGTCGTTGATCGACTTCGACAAGCCCAATCTCAGCCTGTTCCGCAAGTTCGACTGGTGGGGCCTTGCCGGCATGGCGGCTTTCCTCGGCTCGCTGGAATATGTGCTCGAGGAAGGTCCTAACAACGACTGGCTTCAGGACCAGGCCGTGTTCATCTGCGCCATCCTGATGACGGCCGGCGCGGTGCTGTTCTTCTGGCGCGCCTTCACCGCCGAGGAGCCGATCGTCGACCTGAAAGCCTTCACCAACGTCAACTTCGCTTTCGGCTCGCTGTTCTCCTTCGTCATCGGCATCGGCCTCTACGGCCTGACCTATCTCTATCCGGTGTATCTCGGGCGCATCCGCGGCTACGATTCCTTGATGATCGGCGAGGCGCTGTTCGTCAGCGGCCTGGCGATGTTCGTCACCGCGCCCATTTCCGGCGTCCTGTCGCGCAAGATGGATCCGCGGCTGATGATGATGATCGGCTTCTTCGGCTTCGCAGCCGGCACCTGGCGCATGACCTATCTGACCGCCGACTGGGATTTCTGGGAGCTCTTGGTGCCGCAGATCCTGCGCGGCGCCTCGATGATGCTGTGCATGGTGCCGATCAACAACATCGCGCTGGGAACGCTGCCGCCTGACCGGCTGAAGAATGCATCCGGCCTGTTCAACCTCACCCGCAATCTCGGCGGCGCCGTCGGCCTTGCCGTGATCAACACCGTGCTGATCGATCGCAACGCCTTCCACTACGCAAGGCTGGCCGAGCATGTGCAATGGGGCAGTGCCGAGGCGCAGACCAGGCTGCAGAATATGACGCTCGACTTCCAGCAGAATGCCGGCCTGGACGCATCCAAGGCGGCGATCTCCAAACTGTCTGGCATGGTCCAGCAGCAGGCGTCGCTGCTGTCCTTCATGGACGTGTTCTATCTCTTGACGGCGCTGTTCGCGACGCTCGCGATCTTCACCATGGTCATCCGCAAACCGGCCGAGCCGGTGGGCGGAGGTGGCGGACACTGATCGCGCAACTTTGCGCGTCCAAAAGGACGCGCGGCGCTGTAGGTCAGGCGGTGGCCGGCTTGAAGGTCAGGGCGACGCCGTTGATGCAATGACGCAGGCCGGTCGGCGGCGGACCGTCGTCGAAGACATGGCCGAGATGACCGCCGCAGCGGCGGCAATGGACCTCGGTTCGGGTCATGCCGAGAGACCTGTCCACGGTCATGCCGACGGCATTGGGAATCTCCTGCCAGAAGCTCGGCCAGCCGGTGCCGGAATCGAACTTCGTTTCGGAGGAATAGAGCGGCAGGTCGCAGCCGGCGCAGGCGAATATGCCCTTCCGGTGTTCGTTGAGCAGCGGGCTGGTGCCGGGATATTCGGTGCCTTCCTTGCGCAGCACGTTGAAAGCCGCGTCGGACAGGATGGCGCGCCACTCGGCCTCGGTCTTGGTGATCTCGAACGTTTCGGCCGCGTGCGCGTCCTGGGGCCGGCCCATGCGCAACGTTGCTGCCGTGCCTGCCAACAATGCCACGGCGGCGGCACCGCTCCAAAGAAAGTCGCGCCGGATCATCGCCATTCCTCCTCTGTCCATTTGCCAAATTAGACCGTCACATGGAAATCAAAAGCTAGTGACGGCCAGCTCCTGACAACGGGCACTCCGCACCACGCCCGGAGCGGACGGTGCGGAGTGTACGCCTGTCGATTGCGCGGGTCACGCAAGCAGAAACCCGCGCACTCGGCATTGAGCCTCAGCCATATCTTCGTTGGCAGCAGGCCCTTCGTTACATCTTCGGCAGGAGAACCTTGTCGATGACGTGGATAACGCCGTTCGACTGCTCGACATCGGCGACGGTCACATTGGCGACATTGCCGTTCTCATCGGTCGCGGTGACCTTGCCGCCGTCGGCCTTGAGCGTCAGCTCGCAGCCGCCAACCGTCTTGACCTTGTGCGCGCCACCATCGTCCATGGCCATCTTGGCGACGTCGGCGGCCATTGCCTTGGCACCGATGACGTGGCAGGTCAGGATCTTGACCAGCTTGTCCTTGTTTTCGGGCTTGAGCAGCGTGTCGACGGTGCCGGCCGGAAGCGCTGCAAAGGCCTCGTTGGTCGGCGCGAACACGGTGAAGGGGCCGGCGCTCTGCAGCGTGTCGACGAGACCACCGGCCTTGACGGCCGCGACCAGTGTCGTGTGATCCTTCGAATTGACCGCGTTCTCGACGATGTTCCTGGTGGCATACATGGCGGCGCCGCCGACCATCGGATTCTGGGCATAGGCGGCGGTAGCGAGCGCGGAGCCGGCGACCGTTCCGGCAAGCAAAAGGGTGGCGAATTCACGCATGATGTCAATCTCCTCAGTTTATCTTTCCCCTCTTTGGGGGCGCAAGGAGATACGGGAGATGAATGCGTGAGTTTCGTCGTTCAGGAAAAATTTTCTTTTTCATAAACGGCGGTTCAGAGCAGAGACACCCTTCTAGGGGGCATGCTCCTAAGCTCACCCCACCAGAGAAGATAGGGCGATCAAATGCTCTTCAAATCGCCCGTAGCGACCACAGGGCCGGTCGGCTGACCGGTCGGCGAACCGCCGGCCGGCTCAACGCTGACCGCAAGAACGGCGCCCTGCGCAAGCCTTTCCTGCACGGCCGGCGAGATGGTCACATGCGCGGTCTGACCGGCCGGGATGACGCCCATCGAGACCGGCGGGTTCCTGCCCTCGATCATCCACAGCTCGAAATCCTTGCCGGCGGCGCGCTCGCCGGAGACATGCGACAGGCCGATCTCGCGACGGGCGGCGTCGTAGACGGCAAGATATCTGACGTCGCTGCCGTCGGCAGCCAGCGAGGCGATGAGCCGCGGCTGCTCGACCGGCGGCTTGAGGTACGGCACGGCGATATAGATCGCCAGCGCCGCGACAGCAGCGGCGGCAAGACCGCGCCAGAAGGCAAGGCTTGACCAGAGGCCGGCGCGAGGCTCTGCGATGAACAGCCGGCGATCCAATGCCTCCTTGACCCTGATCGGCGGCTCTGTCTCCGGATAGGCGGCGGTCATCGGCGACAGACGCGCCTCCCAGGCATCGACGAGGCGCGCGAAAGCGGCGTCCGCGTCGATGCGGCGCGACGCAATCTCGCGTTCGTCCGCGGCCAGGGCGCCAAGAACGTATTCGGCAGCGAACAGGTCATCGCCGCCACGTTCCGATCCTTCATCCTCTGCTGGCGTCATCTTTCCAGACACTCTCTGAGCTTCAACAGGCTGCGCCGCAGCCAGGTTCGCATGGTGTTCAGCGGCACGTCATGGCGCGCCGCCAGTTCGGCATAGCTTTCGCCATCCAGATAGGCGCCCCGGACGGCTGCCGCCCGGTCCCTTTCCAATTCGTCGAGACAGCGATAGATGCGCCCGGTTTCACCGCCTGCAACAGCCGCAGCCTCCGGTCCCGGCGCCGGATCGGCCACGTCGAGCGCAGCATCGATAAAGATGGCAGGCTCTCGCCGCGCCCTTATCCGATCTATCGCGTGATTGCGCGCAACGGCCACCAGCCAGGAAATCGGGCTTAGCTCCGAGACGGCGAAACGGTCAGCCTTCGTCCATATCTTGACGAAGACCTCCTGCAGCGCCTCTTCTGCCTCTCCCCGGTCCCTCAATACACGAAGGCAGACGCCGAAAAGTTTCGCGCTGGTCTGCCGGTAGAGCAGATCGAATGCAGCCCGGTCCTTCATCGAAGTCCGGACGATCAGGTTGCTGATGTCCTGCGGCGCCATCGGCTGCCAAATTAGGCAATTGCAATGTATTTGCAACGGCGGAAGCGTTCCCGTGCACCGGGAGCATCGTGGGGTTCGATCGCCAAGAAAAGAACCGACCTTTTTCGGGCATCGGATTTTCCCAAAACCGGTTTCCACTTTGGGCCCGATGCTCTAGCTTGCCGATAGTGGGGGGAGCAAGAATGTCGGTCGAACGGGCCCTGTGGGAACATGACGCAATCGGCCTGGCCGGCCTCGTGCGCAAGGGAGAACTCTCTCCGCAGGAGCTCGTCGATGCGGCGATTGCGCGGGCCGAAGCCACTCGCCCGGACATCAACGCGATCGCCGAGCCGCTTTACGAGGCGGCGCGTTCGCGGGCGAAAACCGTCGACCGCAAGCTGCCGCTGGCCGGTGTGCCCTTTGCACTGAAGGACCTCGGCATTGCCATGAAAGGCGTGCCGACGCATGGCGGCAGCCGCATTCCGGCTTTCGTTGCCGATTTCGATTCAGTGATGACCGAACGCCATCTGGCCGCCGGCCTTGTCCCGATCGCCACCAGCACCTCGCCCGAACATGGGCTGAGGCTGATGACCGAATCCGCCGCTTTCGGTATCACCCGCAATCCGTGGAATACGGCGCATACCAGCGGCGGCTCGTCTGGAGGTGCGGCGGCGCTGGTCGCGGCCGGCGTCGTACCGGTGGCACATGCTTCGGATGGCGGCGGCTCGATCCGCGTTCCCGCCGCCTGCACCGGGCTGGTCGGGCTGAAAACCTCGCGCGGCCGTGTGCCGCTGTCGCCGCTCGCCACCGAAAGCTGGTACGGGTTGGTCGTCGGCCACGCCGTTTCGCGCTCGGTCCGGGATTCGGCCTTGCTGCTCGACCTGACCCATGGGCCCGATCCGCTGTCGCCCTATGCGGCGCCGTCCCCGAAAGGAACCTTTGCCGCGGCGGCGGCGCGCGACCCCGGCAAGCTGAAACTGGCCGTCTACCGGAAATCGCCGCTCGGCCTGCCGATATCGGCCGAGACGCTGACGGCGCTGGACACGGCCGTGGCATTTGCGCGCGAAGGCGGCCACACGATCGAGGAGATCGACTTGCCCTATATCGACCGCGACTTCATCGCCGATTTCGCCAGGACGGCGGCTGCGGCCGTCGCCGGAGCGATGCGCATTGAGGCCTTGCGTGTCGGCCGCTCCGTTGCGGGCGACGTCGAGCGCGCCACCCGTCTGATGAGCCGCTTCGGCGAGATCGTCTCGGCCGGCGATATCTATGCCGGGCTGCAGCGGCTGCATGCCACGTCGCGCCGGCTGATCACCGAGACCGCGCAATATGATGCCGTGCTGATGCCTGTTATCGCCCATCCGCCGCTCGCCTGCGGTGCCATGGACCCGAAGGGCGCCGACGCGTTCATCGAGGAGGTGCTCGACAGGCTGCGGCTTGCCCGTCTGCTGAAATTCAAGCCGCTGTTCGGCCAGTTGATGGACAAGAGCCTGTGGTTCACCCACTGGCCGGCGATCCAGAACGTCAGCGGCCAGCCATCGATCGCACTGCCTGTTTATGTCACCGACGCCGGCCTGCCGCTCGGCATCCAGGCCGCCGGCCGCCCCGGCGACGAGGAGACCTTGTTGTCTCTCGCCGCACAAATGGAAAAGATTTCGGGATGGCAGGCGCGGCGGGCGCCGCTGCAGATGCCGGCATAAACCGGGGCCGATTTCACCTGATCTGAACGCAAAGCCGTTTGCCCCCTGCTCCAATTCCCGCTAAGACGCCGCCGTTCATGCCAAGCTGGGAACCATGCCGATGACGGACCTCGCCGCCACCGCCGAAATGCAGGCCGCGCTGCTTTCGAGGGCGCTGCCCTACATGCAGCGCTACGAAAACAAGACGGTCGTGGTGAAATACGGCGGCCACGCCATGGGCGACATTGCGCTCGGCAAGGCCTTCGCCCGCGACATCGCGCTGCTGAAACAATCCGGCGTCAACCCGATCGTCGTGCATGGCGGCGGACCGCAGATCGGCGCCATGCTGAGCAAGATGGGCATCGAATCGAAGTTCGAGGGCGGCCTGCGCGTCACCGACCAGAAGACGGTCGAGATCGTCGAGATGGTGCTGGCTGGCTCGATCAACAAGGAGATCGTCGCGCTGATCAATGCCGAGGGCGAATGGGCGATCGGCCTGTGCGGCAAGGACGGCAATATGGTTTTCGCCGAAAAGGCGCGCAAGACCATGATCGACCCGGACTCCAATATCGAGCGCGTGCTCGATCTCGGCTTCGTCGGCGAGCCGGTCGAGGTCGACCGCACACTGCTCGACCTTCTGGCGCGGTCCGAAATGATCCCGGTGCTGGCGCCGGTGGCACCCGGCCGCGACGGCCACACCTACAATATCAATGCCGACACCTTTGCCGGCGCTATCGCCGGCGCCTGCCAGGCGACACGCCTTTTGTTCCTCACCGACGTGCCCGGCGTGCTCGATAAGAACAAGAAGCTCATCGACGAGCTGACCGTGGCCGAGGCAAAAGCCTTGATCAAGGACGGCACGGTGTCGGGCGGCATGATCCCCAAGGTCGAGACCTGCATCGAGGCGATCGACCGCGGCGTCGAGGGCGTCGTCATCCTCAACGGCAAGACGCCGCATGCGGTGCTGCTCGAACTGTTTACCGAACACGGCGCCGGCACGCTGATCGTGCCGTGAGCGCAGGCTGACGCTTGTTGGGCATTGTTGGGCTCAGACGCTCGGCGAGATCCTGACGGCCGGCTTACGCGCCGGGCGTACGAACGTCATCGATTGCTCTTCCTCGTCCTGCGGTGCGCCCCAGAACGCGGCCAGCGTCGGACCGTCGTCAAGACGGCGATCCCGCACGAGAAAGCCCCAGACTTCACGGAACCAGACGCGGCGGCCCATTTTTGTATACCAGCGCATCGAATGCCGTTGCTCGGGATCCTTATGGAGCAGGATGCGCGCCAGGGCCTTGGGCCGGGACTGCACCGCCAGTTCGATCAGCTTGACGCTGAAAAACAGCATCCACGGCTTCAGCCGGGTCATCTGCAGCACCTGGTGCTTGTAGTCCCACAGGCGGGCGTCCAGCTGGATCACCTTGCGGTCCCTGGCGATCCGGAAGAACGGCGTCCAGCGGTGCGGCGTGACATACAGCGCCTGGATCTGGTCCGGATCATAGGCGATCAGCTGGCGAAAGCCGCGCCAGAGATCGCGTAAACGCTCGTCCTCGAAACCGGCCACCCAGGTCGCCATCGACAGGATGCCGTGCAGGCGCAGCAGCCGGATCGCCTCGCGGTCGGATGAGGTGCTGCCGCCCTTGCGGATCAGTGCAAGCGTCTGCTCGTCGGTGTTTTCCATGCCCAGCAGCCAACGGATGACGCCTGCCTTGCGGTAGAGATGCAGGCTGTCGGCATCGCGAACGATGTCGTCGGCGCGGGTTGAGCCGACGATCAGGACCGGCACGTTCTGCGCAATCATAGCATCGAGAAAGGCGCGCCAGGCTTTTTTGGACGAGGTCGGGTTCTCGTCGGCAAGGTTGATCAGCTCGACCCCATGCTCGCGGTGCAGCCAGGCTATCTCCTGCGCGAATTTCACGGGGTCGCGATGCCGCCATCGCGTCCAGAAGCCGCGCTGGCCGCAATAGTTGCACAGATGCGGGCAGCCTCGGGAAAACTGCATGACCACCGCACGCTTGCCACCCCAATAGCTATAGCGACTGATATCGATCAGGTCCCAGCCGATGCGGTATTCATCGAGGTCGGCGATGGTGCTTGCCGGCTTGGTGGCAAAGGGCCGGCGCAAATCGTCGCGAAAGGCGATGCCCGCCACGCCAGATAGCGGCCGGCGGCTTTCCAGCGCCTCGACCAGGGAGACGATGGTCGCCTCGCCTTCGCCTCGCACGATGAAGTCGAAGACGTCCGTTTCGGCGAGGATATGGCGCCAGTGATAGGTCGGGAACACGCCGCCATAGATCACCATCGTCGCCGGGCCGCGGTGCTTGACCATTCGTGCGATCTCCAGGGCTGTCGGATGCGCCGAGGTCGAACCGGAATGGCCGATCAGAATGCAATCGGGATAATCGCCCAAGGCATCTTCGACGACCGCGGCGAGCGGCATCGGGCCGAACTCGGCATCGACGAGCCGCACCTCATGGCCGGCGTCGATCAGCGGCCCGCCCAGTGCCAGCAGCCCGAGCGGCGGCAAATGGTCGTCGGGCACGCGGCTGCCGATTGCGGTGTGCGGCGGATTGATCAGGACGATTTTCATGGAGGACCTTTTTGCGATGGCGGTCCGGTCATCCTGGTCGGCGATCTGGGCCTGGAACTGGCCCGGTTCAGCAGTTTCCGTACAGCTTTTCCGCAGAAATGCAGACGCCGAAATACAGCCTCATCGCCTGAGGTGCCCAAGCGGCACGTGGCCCGGCCCCTTGATGTTCTGCAGCACGAGCTGGGTGTGGACGTCGCGCACGCCGTCGAGCCGCATCAGCCGGTGCATGACAAAGGCGTTGAGTTCGTCGACCGACGGCACCATCACATGCAGCAGGAAGTCGTACTCGCCGGTCATCGTCCAGCACGACGACACCTCGTCCATGCGCCGCACGGCGGCGATGAAGGTTTCGGGCGAACCGTCGCTGTGGGTTACCAGGCGCACCTGAATGAACACTTCGACCATCAGGCCGACGGCGCGGCGGCTGAGCACAGCGGCAAAGCCCTTGATGATGCCGGCGCTCTGGAGAGCCTCGAAGCGGCGCGCGCATGGCGTCGTCGAAAGACCGATTTCCTGGGCCAGTTCGGACACAGGCTTGCGTCCGTCACGTTGCAAGATATCGAGCATCTTGATCTCAAAATCGTCAAACTGAGGCACTTTCACTCTCCTACAGCTTTGCTGTGGTAGCTTTTACCTCAAATCTCATATTTGAGCCATCATCAAAGCGGATTTGCCTCACCGGATCCGGCTAGACTTTTGCGTTGTTAGTCGTGATTTCCAGGGAGAACAGCCATGACGATGAGCGTTGCCGATTACGCCCGCGAATGCGCGGCGCAAGGCCTTCGCGGCGACTATTCGGTCTGCCGTCCCGATTTCACAGTGGAGCAGAGCTATGACTACACCGCCGACGAGCAGGCGGTGTGGCGTACACTATGCGACCGCCAGACGAAGCTGACCAAAAAGCTGGCACACCGGTCCTATCTCGACGGCGTCGCCACGCTGGGCCTGCTCGACAAGATTCCGGATTTCGGTGTAGTCAGCGAAAAGCTGCGCAAGCTTACCGGTTGGGAAATCGTCGCCGTGCCCGGCCTCATACCCGCACCAGCCTTCTTCGTCCACCTCGCCAACCGCCGCTTCCCGGTGACCAACTGGCTGCGGACGAAACAAGAGCTCGACTACATCGTCGAGCCGGACATGTTCCACGACTTCTTCGGCCATGTGCCGGCGCTGACGCAGCCGGTCTTTGCCGATTTCATGCAGATGTATGGCGAGAAGGCCGAGCATCTGATCGCCCTCGGCGGCGACGAGATGATCAGCCGCCTCTACTGGTACACTGTCGAATACGGGCTGATCCAGGAAGCAGGCCAACCGTTGAAGGCTTTCGGCGCCGGGCTGATGTCGTCCTTTGCGGAACTTCAATTCGCGATTGAAAGCAAGGACGCGCACCATGTTCCCTTCGATCTGGAAACGGTAATGCGCACCAGCTACGAGATCGACAAGTTCCAGCGCGCCTATTTCGTGCTGCCGTCGTTCGACGTTTTGCGTGATGCCTTCCAGAACGTCGCCGACATGGCAGCGATCATCGGACGCCACAAGGGCAAGCCGGCGCTCGACCCGGCGAAACTTTAGACGCTGGCTGGCTCGGACGCTCGCAGCCGATCGGCGCGGGCGTTGTTGGTGGCGCACTGTGACGACGATCCCTCGGCCGGCCGGCTGAGCCGGCCTTCTACGCGCCGATGACTTTGCTGAGATGATCGCCCAGCCGGCAGGCCAATGCGACGATTGTCGTCGTCGGGTTGCATTCACCCGACGTGCAGAACACGGAGGAACCGCCGACATAGAGATTGTCCATGCCGTGCACCTTCGAGTTGGCGTCCACCACGCTTTTGGTCACGTCCGTACCCATGCGCGTGCCGCCCATATGATGGTGCCCTGCCAGTTCCTCATTCGTCGGATAGTCCCCGCCATTGGCGAGCCAGTCGGCGATGCGCACCCGGCCGAGATCCTTCCGGACAAGGGTCGTGCCGAACAGCCTCAAGCCCTCGAGGAGCGTGCGGCGCTCCAGCTCCGACTTTTTCCAGTGCAGTTCGATGCGCGGCACGCCGGCAGGGTCGACATCGGTCTTTGACAACCGGATCTGATTCGAGGCCAGCGGCGCCTGTTCCCAGGCGACATAAAGCTGGGCGGCGCAGCGCAGGTTCTGACTGAGCTGATAGGATACCCATTCGGCCATCTCGGGCGCTGTGCAGGCAAGGTCGGCGATGAGGCTTTTGATGCCGGGGTACGGCGTCTGAATCAGCCTGATGCCGAAATTCATGATCTCGAGGCGCTCCATGGCCGCCGGCGTCGGCGAGAAGAAGGCCTCGTTGGTGGCGTCGACCTCGAACGCGCTATAGTCGGCGAGGATGGCGTTGCCGCCCTCGAAGGTCGGATGCTCCATCCAGTAGCGGCCGAGCGCCGTCGCCTTCGGCACCACGCCGCCGTTCGAGCGCTGGTTCGACCACAGAAGCAGCCGTGAGTTTTCCAGGCCGCCGGTGCAAACGATGAAATAGTCGGCGGTGAAAAAGCCGGCATCCTGACCGTTCGACCACAGTTTGGCGGCGATTACCCTCTTGCCGTCGCCGGTAAGCTCGGTGGCATAGGTGCTGAGCACCACGGCCACGTTCCTGCTCCTGTCGAGCTCGTCGGCAAATTTTTCGCCGAAGCGTACGGCCGGGCTCTTGATCAGTTGCACCCAGCGAATATCGTCCGAAATCGGCACATCCGGCCGGAAGTCGGGAAGTTCCAGGATGTCTTGGACTTCTGGCAGATAAGGCTCGATGTCGGCACAGCCGAGCGGCCAGCCGGTATCCGGCGCCCAGGCCTTAGCCTCGAAATCCTGGCTGTCGAGCACCCGGCACCAGCCGGCCCAGTGATTGGAGCTGCCGCCCATGAAGCGCAGCCGGGTGATGTCGAGATCGAAATAGGGGTCGCCGACGGTGACGCCGCGGTAGAAATCCTGCGAGTCATCGCTGAACTCGCGGGAGCCGGCCTCCAGCACCACAACCGGAATGCCGGCCGCGCCAAGCTTCCTGGCGATCGTGGTGCCGGCTGGCCCGGAGCCGAGAATGCAGACCTTGGCGGTGAAATTCACCGCGCGAAATGCCTCGTAACTGTCGAAGATCAAGTGAGATCACTCCTTTTGAGGATCCAACCATTGACCTCGACGATCGCGTCCGGATCGGTATCGGGCAGCTTGCGGAACAGCGACAGGGCCGGCAACGCGATCAGCGCCTGCATGATCGTGCGGCGCGATATTTTCTTGGTGAAGAAACTCATGGCACGTCTCTCGGGCACGTCTCTCGATAGGCTTCGATCCACGCATGGCGGTCCCTGAACAGCACATGCACGTCAGGAGAAGCCAATTCCGTGCCAAACCTAGCTGCACACTTTGCTTAAGCCGTGTAAGCGGCTCGGCTCAGTCCAAACAACGTTAGGATTTCCTTAATGAGCGAGACCGCTCAAGCCGCTTCGGAAATGTCCCTGTCCAGGATGGTCAGATTGCGGCCGCGATGCTTGGCCTGGTAAAGGCGGTGGTCGGCGGCACGCATCAGATCCGATACGGCGGCATCCTCGCCGCAGGTGACACCGCCGATGCTGACCGTGAGGGGTATGACCCGATCATCGACGGGGCGGAAGCGGATCAGCTCGACTTCACGGCGGATGCGTTCGGCGACGCGTTTGGCTTCCTGTTCGGTGGCGCCGATGAGGAACGCACCGAATTCCTCGCCGCCGATGCGGCCGATCACGTCGCCGCTGCGCACGCCGCGCTCGATCGCGCTTGCAATCAGAAGCAGCGCGTCGTCGCCGGTCAGATGGCCGTAGCTGTCGTTGATGAGTTTGAAGTGGTCGGCATCGATGATCAGCAACGCACCGCGATCGGATTTACGCCGGGAGGCGTCGAGCGCCGCAAAGAAGCTCTCGCGGTTGAGCATGCCGGTCATATCGTCGCGGCTCGCCTTTTCCGACAGGCGCCGATGCGCTGCGGCGAGCTGGGCATGAGCGCGGGCGAGCTCGCGATGGGCGCTTTTCAACCTTTCGCCCTGCCAAAACGTATAAGCGCCGGCGATCCAGGCGAGCGCCAGCGGGCAGACCGTAGATGTCAGCCAGATCGTGCGGTTGATCGGAAAACCCATTGCCGGGACGACGATCAGCGTCAACAAAAGCGAGACCGCGAGGGAGGCGAAAGCGACAGCGGCAGACTTCAGAAATATGCGGCTCATCGCTGGCTTCCCCCTAAACCGTCTCTGTGCCAGCAAGCCCTGAATGGCACCTTTCGGCGATGCCTAAAATTTGAATCATCGCGCCATTTTCGCCACTCGCAGCGCGCATAAGTTGTGGATAAAGCCTCTGCCAAAAGCGTCGTTTCGTGCCATAAGGACTGCATGACAACGCTCCCGGATCCCGCCCGCTTTGCCCATGTCACCGACTGGGTATTCGACCTCGACAACACGCTCTATCCGCACCATTCGAACCTGTTCTCGCAGATCGACGTGAAGATGACCGCCTATGTCGGAGAACTGCTGACGCTGCCACGCGAGGATGCCCGCAAGCTGCAGAAGGAACTCTACCGGGAATATGGCACGACGCTGAACGGCCTGATGGCGCGCCACGGCATCGATCCCGACGACTTTCTCGAGAAGGTCCATGACATCGACTATTCCTGGCTGGTTCCCGATCCTGTTCTCGGCACCGCCATCCGCCAGCTTCCCGGCCGCAAGTTCATCTTCACCAATGGCGACCGCAGGCATGCCGAACGCACCGCGCGCCAACTCGGCATCCTCGACCATTTCGACGACATCTTCGATATCGTCGCTGCCGGGCTGAACCCCAAGCCGGCGCGCCGGAGCTATGAGAAGTTTGCGGAACTCCATGCCGTCACCGGCCACAATGCGGTGATGTTCGAGGATCTGGCCCGCAACCTGTCCGTGCCGAAATCGCTGGGCATGACCACTGTGCTGGTCGTGCCGCGCAACTTCGAGCCGACCTTCTCGGAAATCTGGGAACGTGACCCGGCCAACGAGGACGACGTGGATTTCGTCACCGACGACCTTGCCGAATTCCTCACTGCGATCGTCGACGTCACCGCTTGAATCGGTTGCTTCGTGCAGCCGGATCGATACAGCTCGTGGCCTAAAGCTTATAGAAACGGCTGATGATTCCCCAGGCCTCGTCGGCGGTGTCGACGAAATCGATGATGTCCTGGTCGCCGGGGGTGATCGTGCCTTGCTCGGCGAGGAAATCGAGGTCGATCGCCCTTTCCCAAAACGCCTTGCCGAACAGGATCACCGGCACGCGTTCCATGCGGCCGGTCTGGATCAGGGTCAGCGTCTCGAAGAATTCGTCCATCGTGCCGAAGCCGCCCGGAAACACCGCGACAGCCTTGGCGCGCATGACGAAATGCATCTTGCGGACCGCGAAATAGTGGAAGTTGAAGCAGAGCTCCGGCGTCACATAGGCATTCGGCGCCTGCTCGTGCGGCAACACGATGTTGAGGCCTATAGAAGGTGCGCCGACATCGTCGGCGCCGCGGTTGCCGGCTTCCATGACGCCGGGTCCGCCGCCTGTCACCACGACGAATTCGCGATAATAAGAGGTGGCCGACTGCTGCGAGCAGAGGCGAGCGAATTTTCGCGCTTCCTCGTAATATTTACTGTTCTTCTCGAGGTTCTTCTTCTGCGTCTCGTTCTTGGCCGCCCAGGCTTCGCCGTTCGGCTCGGGGATGCGCGCCCCGCCGAACAGGATGACGGTCGAGCGGATGCCGCGCTCGGCCAGGATCATCTCCGGCTTCAACAGTTCGAGCTGGAGCCTGACCGCGCGCAATTCGCGCCGCGTCATGAAGTCGGGATCGTTCCAGGCCAACCGGTAGGTCTCGGCACGCGTCTGCGGCGTATCCGGCACGCTTTTCGACCGCTCCAGATCCTCATCCGAATGCGGCAGCGGCGTCCACCCCGCCTTTTCCATAGGAGTCATATCACCTTACCCGTCCAATTATTCACTTGCGCCGTCCCGTGACGCAGCCGCGATTGACCCTCACCAAGCCTTCACATAGGGTCCGGCGACTTTCAAAACAGGTTAAGGTGCGGCCCCTTAACAGCTTGGTAATGGAGCGAATTCATGTCGAAGCCCGATCTGGCGAGCCTCGAAAAGACCATCGAAGAAGCCTTCGAGGAACGCGAGACGATTTCGACGGCAACCCGCGGCGCAACGCGCGACGCCATCCAGTCGGCGCTCGACCTGCTCGACCGGGGTGTCGCCCGCGTTGCCGAGCGCCATGCCGACGGCAAATGGCATGTCAACCAGTGGCTGAAGAAAGCCGTGCTGTTGTCGTTCCGGCTCAACCCGATGGAGATCATCAAGGGTGGTCCCGGCCAGGCCGTGTGGTGGGACAAGGTGCCGTCGAAATTCGACGGCTGGAGCGCCATCGATTTCGAGAAGGCAGGTTTCCGCGCCGTGCCGTCGTCGATCGTGCGGCGCTCCGCCTATGTCGCTCCAGGTGCCGTGCTGATGCCGTCCTTCGTCAATGTCGGCGCCTATGTCGACGGCGGCACCATGGTCGACACATGGGCCTCGGTCGGCTCCTGCGCCCAGATCGGCAAGAATGTGCATCTGTCGGGCGGCGTCGGCATCGGCGGCGTGCTGGAGCCGATGCAGGCCAGCCCCACCATCATCGAGGACAATTGCTTCATCGGCGCACGCTCCGAAGTGGTCGAAGGCTGTATCGTGCGCGAGGGCTCGGTGCTCGGCATGGGCGTCTTCATCGGCCAGTCGACGAAGATCGTCGACCGCGCCACCGGTGAGGTTTTCTACGGCGAAGTGCCGGGCAATTCCGTCGTCGTCGCCGGCTCGATGCCCGGCAAGCCGTTGCCCAATGGCGAGCCTGGCCCGAGCCTCTACTGCGCCGTCATCGTCAAGCGGGTCGATGCCAAGACCCGTTCCAAGACCTCGATCAATGAACTGCTTCGCGATTAATCTTTGCAAAGAACGGACGCACCCGATTGCTCGACAGACCTAGATTTCTATGGCTTTTCTTCAGCCTTTCCGGGCGAGTGAACCCCAGTGCCTATGTTTTGGCGGGTCTTTTGCCCCTCCTGGTTCAGCTTTTTCTGCTCTACCAGTTCTCGCGAACGCCGCTAGGCACCGCCGCAAGTCAATACTGGGCGCTCGCCTGGTGGATCGCTGTGGTTGTCTCGGCATGGTCGACCTTTGCGCTAACGGCGAAGCGGTTCCATGATTTCGGCAAGCCCACCTACTACGCATTGATCTCACTCATCGTCGGCGCCATTCTCCTTATCATTTTGGCCTTTTTCAAAAGTGATCCCGGACCCAACCGCTACGGCAACCGCACCAATGCGCCCGCCGAATCCTGAGCGCCGGTCGGGCATCTAGCCATGCGCTACCGCACGCTTGATTCGAAGCTGATCATCGAAACGGCCGAGCGACTGGAAAAACGCGTCGCCGAGCGTTTTCCCGATGCAGGCTTGCGTGGCGTCGCCATTGAACTTGTGTCGCTGTCGCGTGATCTGGCCACGGCGGCGAAGGCGCTGGAGGCGCCGATCTGGTGGCTGCGCGGCGTCGTCATCGCCGCCTTTGCCGCCGGCGCGCTGATGTTCCTGTTCGTCGGCACCATCCTGCCGCTCGGCCGTATTTCGGGAACCCACGATGCCGTCCAGTCGGTGCAAGGCATCGAATCCTTGATCAACATGATCATCCTCGCGGTGCTCGGCTTCCTGGCCTTGATCCGAGCCGAGGAGCGCATCAAGCGCAAGCAAGTGTTTCGCAAGCTTCACGGCTTGCGATCGCTGATCCATGTCATCGACATGCATCAGCTGACCAAGGATCCGGCAGCGCTTTCAACCGATTTCAAGCCGACATCGCATTCACCGGCAAGATCGCCGCGCTGTTCGCCCAGTCGGTCAACGATAGTGTGGTCGTCGATGGCGTCAACGACATCGAGTCCCTGAGCTCCAATCTGTCGCGGAAGATCTGGCAAAAGATCACGCTGATCGACGGTCCGTTGCGGTCGGCTCGTCCAGGCACCTAAGCTAATCTTAATCACCTTGGTCCAGCATGCCCCGTGGAGACTGTGTCGACCGACACGGAGCACTCGACTGGCACACGACGAACCCTTGGCCGACCCGAAAACACGCGGAAAGCGAAGCGCCGGCGCGCGGCTGTTCGTCTGGTTTTCTTCACCGATGAGAGCTGAACCCGAAGCGGTCCGCGCGCGGCTTCTCGACACCACCTTCGACCGCAAATTCGCTGTCCTGTTCGGCACCATCAGCGTCCTGGTGCTGGCAGTCAGCGCCGCGGTCATCACCGGCGACCGGTGGCCTTACGCCTGGATCGCCGCAGACCTCATCCTGTTCGCCGTCCGCTTCCTGCTGATGCGGGAATGTGAGCGGGCCCGCAAGCGCGGGGGAACGGGGCCGCTGGCAGGCCTCATGGCCGCCGGGGGGCCGTGGTCGGTTATTTTCGGCCTCGGCTGCTATGGCTGCGTCGTCAGCGGGGATATGGCGCTCGCCGTGCTGGCTGCCCTGAATGTCGCAGGCGTCGTTGGCGTGGTGTCGTCCCGCAACGCAGCGACGCCGCGCTACGCCATATTCGTCATGCTGGCCGTAAGCCTGCCTTTCCTGGCTGGCGCGATGTTTTCTCCGGCGCCCGGTATGTCGATCGTCGGAATTCAAGTGCCGTTCTATGTGGCCGGCGTCATCATCGTGCTGCTTCAAAATCATGCGATCAACGCCCGCATGATCCGCGCCGAACTGGACAATCGCGATCTGGCGATCAAGGACGCACTGACCGGCCTGCCAAACCGCATCTTCCTTCAGGAGAAACTGCGCGGCATGTGCAGCGAGCTTGCGGCACCGGCCGCAAATGGCGGCAGGCCGTTTGCCGTTCTCAGCATGGATCTCGACGGCTTCAAACACGTCAATGACCGCTTCGGCCACGCGATCGGCGACATGCTGCTGCGCAAGGTGGCCGAACGACTGAAACGCGCTTTCCGACCGGGGGATGTGGTCTTTCGCATCGGCGGCGACGAATTCGTCATCCTGCTGCCCGGCACATCCGAGATCGAAGCCACCTACCTGGCAAAGCGGGCCATTGAGAAAATTTCGGTACCTTTCGACCTTGGCGTGGGCACCGCCATACCCATCGGGTTGAGCATTGGAAGCGCCTTCGCGCCTGCCGACGGCGGCGAGCCGGAAGTTCTTCTCACCTGTTCCGATCACGCGCTCTATGAAGCCAAGCGCACCGGCAAGGGCCGTTACTGGGCGCATGTGCGGGCGGCGAACTGACAATCAAAGCGATCATTGGGGCCTTTTGTCGCCTCCGTCCATCCATATCCGCCTAAAGCGCGTCGCGTCTGAAGCGATTCATGCGACGCGCTTTAAGTCATTGTTCTTATGCATGTTGTTGTCCCAAAACCGCTGTGCACCCACGGGTCAAGGCGAGCGCATGCTTTTGGGCGACATTTATTAGGCCTGCGACTATACGGCACGAAACCATAATATCGGCGGGATGGCTGGCCCTTATGTCTGGCCGTGACAGGCCTTGCTCTTTCGACTATCGCTTTTGCCCATGACGTTGCCGACCGATCCCGCTGAAAATCTCGCCGCCCTCATCCGCTGCGCCTCGGTGACGCCTATTGAGGGCGGGGCACTGAGCACGCTGGAAACAATGCTGAAACCCCTCGGCTTTTCCGTCGAGCGCCCGGTCTTTTCGGAAGGAGGCACGCCCGATATCGAAAATCTCTATGCACGGCGCTCCGGCAACGGTCCGCACCTGATGTTCGCCGGGCATACCGACGTGGTGCCGGTCGGCGACGAGACCTCATGGACGTATCCGCCTTTCGCTGCCGAGATCGCCAAAGGCGAGATGTTCGGTCGCGGCGCCGTCGACATGAAGGGCGGCATCGCCTGTTTCATCGCCGCGGTGGCGCGCCATATCGAGTCGAAAGGCGGCCTGAAAGGCTCGGTCTCGCTGCTGATCACCGGCGACGAAGAAGGACCAGCCATCAACGGCACGACAAAGCTGCTCGAATGGGCGGCCGCCAAGGGCGAGAAATGGGACGCCTCTATCGTCGGCGAGCCGACCAATCCCGACGCGTTGGGCGACATGATCAAGATCGGCCGGCGCGGCTCTCTGTCCGGCAGCATCATCGTCAACGGCCGCCAGGGCCACGCTGCCTACCCGCAGCTTGCCGACAATCCGGTACGCGGGCTGATGACACTGGTCGAAGCGTTGCTGCACCCCGTCTTCGACAAGGGCACCAAGGACTTCCAGCCGACCAATCTGGAGGTGACCTCGATCGACGTCGGCAATCCGGCCACCAATGTCATTCCGGCAAAGGCGACCGCCACCTTCAACATCCGCTTCAACGACACATGGACCGCCGAGACCATCCAAGCGGAAATCCACAACCGTCTCGACAAGGCGGCAAAGCGCAAGAAATACCGGGCCGGCAAGACGACGCCGGTCGATTACGAGCTCGTCTGGCGCGATCGGCCGAGCCATGTCTTCCTCACCCGCGACGACCGGCTGATCGAAACGCTCAGCGGTTCGGTCAAGGCGGTGATCGGCAGGAGGCCGGCGCTTTCCACCTCCGGCGGCACCTCCGACGCGCGCTTCATCAAGGACTATTGTCCGGTGGTCGAGTTCGGCCTGGTCGGCAAGACCATGCACATGGTCGATGAACGCGTCGCGCTTGCCGACCTTGAGACACTGACGCAGATCTATCAGCGCTTCATCGAAGACTGGTTCGAGCGAGACTTATCGTAATCATGCTTTCGTCGGATGAAACCTATGCCTCGCTGAACGGCGCCTGGCGACTGATGCTCGGCAAGGCCGACGGGCTGCGCCAGCTCGACCTTTCGGCCGACGGTTTCTGGAATTCTTTCTTCGCCATCGTCGTCGCGGCACCGGCCCTGATCGTCGGTTGGGTCGGCGTCGCCAACGAGATCGGCGATCCGAATGCATTCGCGGGGCGCTTCAGCACGCTGGTCCGTCTGGCGACGGTCGACATCGGCGCCTGGGTGTTGCCGCTTGTCGGCCTTGCCCTTGTCGCGCCGCGCGCCGGCATTGGCGCGCGTTTCGTCCACTATGTCGTCGCCAGCAACTGGGCGTCGGCGATCATTGCCTGGATAATGCTGCCAGCGGCGTTGATCAGGCTTTTCCTGCCGTCCGCCAACGAGTTCGCCGTACTGGCGTCGCTGCTTTTGTTTGCGCTGTCGATGATCCTGACCTGGCGGATGACAAACGTCGCCATCGGCAGGGGCGCGGCTGTCGGCAGCGCTGTCTTCGCCGGCATGTTCGTGGCGTCTCTGGTCGTTCTGTTTAGTCTGCAGGCGCTGCTCGGCATCGGTGCGCCGGCTTAGTCGACCTTCGGATAGTCCACACCGACGAGAAAAAGCCCGTCGGGCGGCGCCACCTGGCCACAGGCGGCACGGTCGCGCGCGTCGAGCGCCGCGTTCAGGTCGGCAACTGTCCAGCCGCCTTCGCCGACGCGCTTCAGCGAGCCGACCATCGAGCGCACCTGATTGTGCAGGAACGAGCGCGCTGAGGCTCGCACTTCGATCACGTCACCCAGCCGACTGACATCCAGCCGGTCGAGGGTCCGGATCGGGCTGTCGGCCTGGCACTGGGTCGAGCGGAACGTGGTGAAATCATGCCGTCCCAGCAGCACCTTTGCCGCCTCGTGCATAGACTCGGCGTCGAGCCGCTTCGGCACCCACCAGATCTTGCCCTTGTCGAGCGCCGCCGGCGCGCGCCGGTTGACGATGCGGTAGAGATAGTGGCGGCCGATCGCCGAGAAACGCGCATCGAAGCTCTCCGGCACAACGGCGGCCTCGAGAATGGCGATGCGCGCCTTGGCCGCTTGCAGATGCGCGTTGACAGCGTCGCGCACCTTGTCGCCGGGCCACGCCTTGACGAGATCGACATGCGCCACCTGAGCGGTCGCATGGACGCCGGCGTCGGTGCGTCCGGCGGCGCGCAGGGAAACCTGCTCGCCGCAGAACTTCTCGATCGCCTGTTCGATCGCCTGCTGCACCGAAGGCTGGTCTGCCTGGCGCTGCCAGCCGGCATAGCGGCTGCCGTCATATTCGATGTCGAGGCGAAAACGCGGCATTCCTAAGCAGGATGAGGTTAGGCGGCGAGCGCGGAGCTAAAGGCCGAAGCGTAGACCAGCTTGCCGGTCTCGGGCGCCTCGCCCCAGGCCAGCGCCTGCAGCGCTTCGCCCTGGTACTCGCTTTCGAACTTTTCGGCGCGCGCATGGCTGTAGCCGAATCGGCCATAATAGGCCGGATCGCCAAGCACGACCGCCAGCACCTCGCCGGCTTCCCTCAGGCGGATATGCGCCTCGCGGACCAGCGCGCCGCCGATGCCGGTGCCATGGAATGACGGCTCGACCGCCAGAGGCGCCAGCGCCACCGCCGGAAAGTTCTTGCCGCCGTTCTGCACGAAAAGCCGCGAAAACAGGATATGGCCGACCGCCTGTCCATCTTCGTCCGCCACCAGTTCGACGACGGCATCGCCGCCGGCGACCAGCGCGTCGACCAGTCCGGCCTCCGCCTGCTGGCCGAATGCGTGTTCCTCGACGAGGCGGATCGCCTCGCGGTCCCGCGGCGTCGCCGCGCGTATCGACATCATGCTCATGAGAATTTCATTCCTTTTTCGAGCTTGGCCCCGCGCAGAAACTCCTGCGCGGCAATGGGCCTTCCGCCCGCACGTTGAACTTCGACCAGCCTGATCGTGCCTGACCCGCAGGCGACCGTCAGCCGGTCGTCGAGAATTCCTCCCGGCTCGCCGGCGCCTTGCGAAAGCGTCGAGCGAAGCAGTTTCAGCCGTTCCAGACGGCCACCAATTTCGGTCTCGCACCACGCGCCGGGAAAGGGCGACAGGCCGCGAATATGATTGTGGACTTCGCCGGCAGGCCGCGTCCAGTCCACACGCGTCTCCGCTTTATCGATCTTTTTGGCGTAGGTCACCCCCAACGTCGCCTGGGTGGTAAATGTCAGGGCATCCTGTTCCAGCCGTGCCAGCGCTTCCGCCATCAGCGCGGCGCCAATGAGCATCAACCGATCGTGCAGGTCGCCGGCCGTCATATCGGGTCCGATGGCGCATTTTTCGACCATCGCGACCGGGCCGGTGTCCAGACCTTCCTCCATCCGCATCACCATCATGCCTGTCTCGGTATCGCCGGCCATGACGGCGCGTTGAATAGGTGCGGCGCCGCGCCAGCGCGGCAACAGCGACGCGTGACCATTGAGGCAGCCGAGCCGCGGCGCCTCGAGAATGGGTTTGGGCAAAAGTAATCCATAGGCGACGACCACTGCGACATCGGCCCGCAAGGCGCGGAACGCCCGCTGCTCGGCCTCGCTTTTCAGCGACATCGGCGTCCGCACCTCGATGCCCAGCCGCTCCGCCTCGCGCTGCACCGGCGACGGCGTCAGTTCCAGCCCACGGCGGCCGGCGGCGCGCGGCGGCTGGGTGTAGACGGCTTCTATCTCATATCCGGCATCTGCGATCGCCCGCAGCGTCGGTACGGAGAATTCAGGCGTACCCATGAAGATGACGCGCAGGGGCATTTTTGTTCCGGGTCCGGTCTTGGTCTGGCCGTTAAGTCGGCTCAGGCACCCGCTTCAAACGGATTTACGAGCTTCAGGTCAAGCCCGTCGAAGTCGCGAACGTTGCGGGTCGCGAGCGTAGCGTCATGCGCCAGGCAGATTGCGGCGATCATCGCGTCAGCGAAGCTGATCGGGCGGCCATGTTGCTCCCGTGCGGCGCGGAGCTTCCCAGCTAGCCTGGGGACTGAGCCGGCAAAATCCACGATGCGGCCGGCAAACTGCTGCGAAATCAGGTGGTCGAGCACGCGAACATAACGGTCCGACCCTGTCCTGTTCAAAAATCTTTCCGCGCCGAAAGACTGCTCCATGACGACGGGGCCACACATGTAGAGCTCAAGAAAATCCTGTTTGCGAAACCACGCGGAAACATTCGAATCGGGCGCGGGCTTGCTGGCTTCCGAAACAATGTTGATATCGAGGACAATCACTCGAAATCCTCGACCGGGCGACCGAAGTCGCGTTTCCGTTCCGCCTCGATTTCGTCCAGGATCTTTGCGAACTCGTCGCCAATCGCGTTTTCAGCGGCGAATGCCGAGCGCATCGCGTCCCACGCTGAAAGACCCGGTTCCGGCTTGGCTGCTCTTTCCGCGACCATGCCTTTGCGCAACAGATCGATCGCTTTGCCCGACAGGCTCTGGCCGCCCTTGTGCGCCGCCTGTTCGATCTCGCGTTTCAAGGGTTCAGGAATATTTCTGATCAGCATATCGCCCATCGGGACCTCCAAGCTTGATATCAATGATATCGGACCAAGGGCCGTTGCTCAACAGCAATTTCAGGCGTTTAAGAATACCCTATCCCACCAATTTGCCCGGCGCCTTGCTGCCCGGCGTCTTCTCCCTCGCGAGCTTCTTGAACTTCTTCACCACCATGTCGCGCTTCAGCTTCGAGATATGGTCGATGAACAGAACGCCGTTGAGATGGTCAATCTCATGCTGCAGGCAAGTCGCCATCAGCCCTTCGGCCTCGATCTCCTGGAGTTTGCCGTCGCGATCGAGATATTTCACCCGCACGGCGGCGGGGCGCTCCACCTCGGCATAGTAATCCGGGATCGACAGGCAACCCTCCTCGTAGACCGAGCGCTGATCGGCGCTCTCAAGGATTTCGGGATTGATGAAGACATGCGGCGCCGGCGTCTCGTCTTCCTTGGCGAGGTCGATCACCAGCATGCGCAGCGGTTCGCCGACCTGGATCGCCGCCAGACCGATGCCCGGCGCATCATACATGGTGTCCAGCATGTCTTCGGCCAGTTTGCGCAAAGCGCCGTCGACGCGCTCGACCGGTTTCGAAACCTGGCGCAGGACGGGATCGGGAAGGATGATGAGCGGCTTGATCGACATGGCGTCTCACCTAAGACCTCGCACGAAAAGCGTCAACCGGGGCGGTCGCAGCGTCGTTCACGTTTTGATCCTGTGCCGTCAGACCGAATCATCTATGCTGCCCCATATGAATGACTTGACCACCATCCTGTCCGAACCGATCGCTCGGCTCGGCGCAACCACGATCACGCTCGGCCACGCGCTGGCATTCGGCGCGATCCTGTTTCTGGGCCTGTTCGTGGCGCTCGTCGTCGCGCTCTGGCGCTCGGCCAAGGCGCGTGCGGTGGCGGCTGCGGAAGCCGCCGACCACGCCCGCGACGCGGAGGCGCGGATGGCGGGCATCTTGGCAAGCCAGGCCGAGATGCAGGGCCGCATGGGCGCCATCGCCGAAGTGTTCGGGGCGCGGCAGGCCGAACTCACACAGTCGATCGGCCAGCGCCTCGATGCGATGACCGGCCGCCTCGGCCAGACCATGACCGAGCAGACGAAATCGACGCATGAGAGCCTCGCCAAACTGCAGGAGCGGCTGGCGGTCATCGATACCGCACAAGGCAACATCCAGTCGCTCGCCAGCCAGGTCGTGCAACTTCAGGCAATCCTCTCCAACAAGCAGACGCGCGGCGCCTTCGGCCAGTCGCGCATGGAGGCGATCGTCGCCGATGGCCTGCCACACGGCGCTTATGAATTCCAGGCGACCCTGTCGAATGGCAGCCGCCCCGACTGCCTAGTGAAGATGCCGAACGGCGCGCCCGCACTTGCCATCGACGCCAAGTTTCCGCTGGAAGCCTGGAATGCCATCCGTGCCGCCGAAGGCGCCGATTTGCAGAAGGTCGCCGCACAAGCGTTTCGGCGCGATATCGAGGTGCATGTCCGGGATATTTCCGAAAAATATCTGATCCAGGGCGAGACGCAGGACACCGCCTTCATGTTCGTGCCGTCGGAATCGGTGTTTGCCGAGATCCACGAGAATTTCGAAGGGATTGTCCACAAGGCGCACCGCGCCCGTATCGTCATCGTCTCGCCGTCGCTGCTGATGCTGTCGATCCAGGTCATCCAGGCGATTCTCAAGGACGCCCGCATGCGCGAGCAGGCGCATTTGATCCAGGGCGAAGTCATCCGGCTGATGGAGGATGTCTCGCGCCTCGACGAGCGGGTGCGCAAGCTGCAGAGCCATTTCGGCCAGTCGGCCAAGGATATTGACGAGATCCTCGTCTCGACGTCGAAGGTGACCAAGCGCGGCCAGAAGATCGAGGCGCTGGAGTTCGGCGCGCAGCCGACGGAGGGCGACGGCGGATCGGCCGGGACGACACATGGAGCCGGCGCGAAGGTCGAAGCAGGCGCGCGCGTCGCCGACTCCAAGACCGGTCAGCTGCGACTAAGGGTCGTCGAAGGCGACGACTGAGAGGCTATTGCCCCTCGACGGTCGTCATACCTTCGAACTCCGGCAGCCAGTGCAGCGCCGAGCGGTGCCAGATCTGTTTTCTCGGGATCAGTTGTTCGCGCTGTCGCGCCGTGCCGACCCTGATGCCGTAGACTTTCGGCCCGTCGCCAACCGACGTGGCATAGAGATGCGAACCGCACTCGCCGCAAAAGGCCTGCGCGCGCCTGGCGCCGCTCGACGCGGTCTTGATGTAGATCTTCGGCGTGCCCTTGGTGATCCGGTAGTGCTCCTCCGGCGCCGGCACGGTCACGCGGAAGGTCGTGCCCGTCAGTTGCTGGCAATCGGTGCAGTGGCAAATAGTGGTCTTTTCCGGATCGACCTCCGCCTCGTAGGTGATAGCGCCGCAATGGCACCCGCCGTCGATTTTCATCTTCATTCCTCCCAAAATCCGTTCGGCAATGCTTGAGCGACGTGCGCCCGTTTGGACACATAGTATGGTGCGGCGAGCGCCGCGTAGATCACTTTTCGGACCGCCATGCGCCGCCATGGTGTGCTGCCTCGTTTCAATGCGCTGTGAGCCTATCGATCTATGCGCCGAAGCGCCACACGCAGCACAACGCCGAGGTGAACTTCTGACCCCCTGAGCGGTTATCGCGGAGCGCATTCCGGGCCATAACTGAGTTTGCTACAACAACCGCTCAAGGTCGGTCCGTCGTGGCAGGGCTGACGTGTTTTCATCGAGCCAAGACTGACGCTAGTACCGTGCCGGGAATGAGCTATAATTCAGATACCAATGACTGCCGGGCGCTTGCACAATGGCCGGACTGGGTGAACAGATTGCGCGTCAGCAGCGCACCATGGGACCGCTCCTGGTGGCGGCAGTCGTAATCGGCCTTATAGGTCTGCCCGTCGCAGCCTGGCTCGATCTCCGAGACCTATCGGAACGGATGCTGCGCACGCAAGCCAGCGAAATCAGCCGGATCATCGACGAAATGCGTGGATTCTACGGCAGCGAAGTCGTAGGACGCGTGCTGCAAGCAGACGCCGCCGTGACCGCGACGCACAACTACCGGGACGTGCCAGGCGCGATCCCTATTCCAGCAACCCTCTCGATCGAACTCGGCAAGCGCATCAGCGCTCACGACGGGTCCGTCAAATATCGGTTCGTCTCGGACCTACCTTTCAAAGGTCGCGACCCCCACCAGCTCGATCTATTCGAGCGGAATGCAATCTCTGCTTTGCGCGCCAATCCGAGGGAGCCGATCATCGAAGTCTCGGGTTCGCTGTTTGACCGGCACGTCCGCGCCGCGGCCCCGGTTGTAATGGGACAAGTCTGCGTGACCTGCCATAACTCACACCCGGACAGCCCCAAGACGGACTGGAAGGTAGGGGATGTCCGAGGGATCCAGGAGATATCAGTCAATCAGCCCATCGCTGCGAACGTCCTCGCTTTCAAATATCTGCTCCTATATTTCGGCTTCGCGGCGGCGGCGGGCCTGGCGTTCATTCTCCTGCAGCGTCGGCAGTCCGCGTTGGTTCAGGGCATCAATAAGGAGCTTTCCGAGGCAAACGACTTCCTGGCCGCGATTTCATTGAAGATCGCCAAATACCTCTCGCCTCAAATTTACAAAAGCATCTTCAGCGGCCAGAAGGACGTCACCATCGCGACCGAGCGCAAGAAGCTCACGATCTTTTTCTCCGACGTCAAGGATTTCACCGCGATCGTGGAACGGCTCCAGCCCGAGGACCTGACGGTTCTCCTCAACGAGTACTTCACCGAGATGTCGACGATCGCGCTCAAACACGGCGCCACCGTCGACAAGTTCATCGGCGACGCGCTTCTTGTGTTCTTCGGAGACCCCGAGACGCAAGGCGTCGAGGAAGATGCGAGAGCCTGCTTGCGCATGGCTGTCGACATGCAGCGTCGGCTGGAGCAGTTGAACAGGGTCTGGCGTGACCGCGGAGTTGAACGGCCCTTCCAAGCTCGCATGGGCATCAACACGGGCTATTGCAATGTTGGGAACTTCGGTTCCGATGATCGGATGGACTACACGATCATCGGAGCCGAAGCGAACCTGGCGGCCCGTCTGCAGTCGATTGCCGAGCCCGGCGGCATCTGCCTCAGCTATGAGACCTACGCGCTCGTCCGCGACCTTGTCCGGGCGCGTCCGTTAGCACCGATTGCCATGAAGGGGATCAGCCGGGAGGTTGTCCCCTACGAAGTCGAGGGCCTCCTGGGTGAACTGGCCCAGCGCCCTCAGGTCATCAGCGAGCACGCGACTGGCCTCGACTTGTTCCTCGATGTTGAGGCAATCGACGAGAACGGGGTCGAGCGGGCGAAGAAACGACTTTCGGAGGCGCTCCTGGCCTTAACCATCCGCAGCAAGCCGGCCGCTTTTTAGGTTCTTGACCGTCTGACCGCATTTGAGACTTCAACGAAGTGATCTCCATGCCGTGTGGATTTACAGAGCACATTGGCAAGCGCCACTACATTGCAAGCTAATCTCAGTAGGCCGCCTCAGGTCGCAACCCGCTCGAGAAAACCGCCCGCAATTACCGCGCCGTTGTCACTATTGTCTTGTGGGTGCGGTCACTGTCCACACGGCCTAGTCGACGATCTCTTCCGTCCAGACCTTGAAGCCGGCCAGCGTGCCCGGCCCGAAAATATGGGTCAGCGGCACATCGGCTGCGTCGCGGCCGGAGGCGATCAGGATGCGACCGATGCGTGGTGCATTGTTGCGCGGATCGAAGGCATGCCAGCGGCCGCCGAGATAGACCTCCATCCAGGCGGCGAAGTCCATCTCCGACCACGGTTTCGGCAGGCCGATGTCGCTGATGTAGCCGGTGCAGTAGCGCGTCGGGATGTTCAAGGCACGGCAGAAGGCGACGGCGAGATGGGCGAAGTCGCGGCAGACGCCGCTTTGCTCACGATAGGCCTCGGCCGCGGTGCGCGTCGGCCGCGCATTGCCGTAATTGAAGATGATGTGGTTGTGGACGAAATCGCAGACCGCCTGCACGCGTGGAATGCCGAGCGGTGTGTGGCCGAACAGCCGCCACGCCTCGCTCGCCAGCACGTCGCTCTCGCAATAGCGGCTTGGCAGCAGGAACAGCAGCGTGTCGGACGGCAGGTCGCGCACCTCGTGCTGCCACGCCATCAGATCGCTCATCTCGAAAGTGCCGGGATCGCGGATCACCGCGTCCGTGCCGAAGGTGAAGCGACCCGGCGGGGCCACGAGACGGTTGCACCAATTGCCGAAACTGTCGCGGTAGCTTTCGATCGGCACCGGTGGGTTCGAGGTCAGAAAATCCGGCCGCTCGAGATCGGATGCGCGGGAATAGTGGACGTTGAGCATCGCGATCAGCGGGGTTTCCTGCGGAAAATCGAAGCTCATCTCGCAGCCGATATGGATTCTCATTGCCGTCCTGACCGGCCTGCCGGACCATCACCCGGCGAAGGCACGGGCTGCTGCTGCAGTGCAAAAAGATCATCGCACGGACCGATGCGGTTTACGAGCGAATTAGAAACCGGTTGTCAGCCGCTGGCTGGCGCCGGCGCCAGATTATGCCTCTTGCGGTCGGGCGTTTCTCTTGGTTCATTTCGCTTGCCACAATCGGAGGAAACGAATCATGGCTAAAGGTGCGATGAAGGCGGGCAAGGAAGCCCGCAAACCGAAGAAAGACGCGAAGAAACCCGCCGCTGCCCCGACCCTGAAAGCGCCGCCCGTCAAGGCGATCAAACTCAAGGACAGGTAAGCCTCGGCGTTTCGGCGCAAGGTCATGACCGACGGCATTTCAGGACCAATCGATATTCAGCGATTGGTCCTGAAATGCCGTCGGCGCTGCTGTTGATTGGGTACCCGAAATTTCTATGTCAATGCAGCGAAGACGACTTCGCGCTTTCCGAAAAGACCGGGACGACCCGCAATCCAATGGAGCGTTCCGATGTCGTGGATTCTTCTCTTCTTCGCTGGCCTGTTCGAGATCGGCTGGGCGATCGGCCTCAAATACACTGATGGCTTTTCGAAGCCGGTGCCGACGGTCCTCACGGTTGTCTCGATGGTCGTCAGTCTCGCCTTGCTCGGACTGGCGCTGAAGACGCTGCCGGTCGGCACGGCCTACGCGGTGTGGACCGGCATCGGCACCGTCGGCACGGCGCTGCTTGGCATCTGGCTACTCGGCGAACCTGCGACCGCGATCAGGCTGGCCTGCATCACACTCATCGTCTGCGGCATCATGGGATTGAAACTCGCGGCCTAATGCATGTCGCGCAAAAGTGCGCAGCGGTTTTGCGATAACGACATGCATAAAAACAAGAACTTAAAGCGCGTCGCATGAATCCGTTCAAATGCGACGCGCTTTAGCTGCAGCAAGGCCGCAGCACAAACGCCTTCAGGGCCGCTGCAAGGCGGCCCTGATTTGATTGGTGAATCGCGCTGTAGGAGCGCTAGCGGGCGGAAAAGCCCGGAGGCGTCCTGCCGGTGCGCTGCTTGCGCGCCGCATAGCGCGCGTCGCGCTTGGCCTTGCGCTCGGCCTCGTCGGCAAGCAAACGAGCGATGCGCTCGTTCTCTTCGGCTTCCCGGATCTTCGCTTCCGCCTGCGCCGCTTCTTCCGCAGCAATACGCGCTGCTTCTGCAGCAGCTTCGCGCTCGGCCTTTTCGGCCGCTTCGCGCGCCAGCTTTTCCTGCTTCAGCCTGGCCTTTTCGGCCTCGCGTATCGCACGAGCTTCGAGGATTGCTTTGCGTTCGGCCTGTCGTGCCAGCACCGCTGGATCGTCTGCTGCCGGCTTTGCCTTGAAGCGCTCGAGAAGCGCCTTCTTTGCCTCGTTTGCGGCATTGCGCCGCTCGAAAACGTCTTTTTCCCTATAGATAGCCAAGTCCACTTCCCTGGAGTCAATTTGCGAGGCTTACATACGCGTGAAAACCCAGAGTTCAAGCGCCAAAACGGTATGCCAGCCATGAAATTCTGAGCTGTTGCAGTCGGGAGACGCCTTTTCGGCTGAATTCGGCTGAAACGGACATGCACTGTTCACCATCCGGCCCTCTGGCGGCGCAGCTGACTGGTCGCTACCTGTAGCGCGAAAACCAACACCAGGATGACACATGATGGAACTCGGTCTCTATACCTTCGCCGACGTCAGCCCGGAACCGGGTCCCGGTGCCATCGGTGCGCATGAGCGGCTGCGCAATCTGATCGAGGAGATCGAGCTGGCCGACCAGGTCGGCCTCGACGTGTTTGGGCTGGGCGAGCATCACCGTCCCGATTATGCCGCTTCAGCGCCGGTCGTAGCCCTGGCCGCGGCGGCCGAACGCACCAGGCGCATAAAGCTGACCAGCGCGGTCACCGTGCTATCCTCCGACGATCCGGTTCGCGTCTTCCAGCAGTTTGCGACACTCGACCTTCTATCCAGCGGCCGGGCTGAGATCATGGCTGGGCGCGGTTCGTTCATCGAATCCTTTCCTCTGTTCGGCTACAATCTCGAAGACTATGACGAGCTCTTTGCCGAAAAGCTCGACCTGCTGCTTGCCATCCGCGATCATGTCAAGGCGACCTGGTCGGGCAGGCTGCGCGCTCCGATCAACGATCGCGGCGTCTATCCCCGCCCGTTCCAGGACAGATTGCCGATCTGGATCGCGATCGGTGGCACGCCGCAATCCGCCGCGCGGGCCGGTGCGCTCGGCCTGCCGCTGGCGCTGGCCATCATCGGCGGCGAGCCGGCGCGGTTCGCACCGCTGTTCGAAATCTACAGGGAGGCGGCCAAACGGGCGGGCAACGATCCGGCTGATCTCGCCACCAGCCTCAACGTGCACGGCTTCATCGCCGAGACCACCGACCAGGCGGCCGACGATTTTTATGGCCCGCAGGCCGAGGTGATGAACCGCATCGGTCGCGAGCGCGGCTGGGGTCCGACGTCACGAGCGCATTTCGACCAGTCGCGCGGCCCGAACGGCGCGCTGTTCGTCGGCAATCCCGAACAGGTGGCCGAAAAGATCGTTGCCCAGCACAGGATATTCGGCAACGACCGCTTCCTGCTGCAAATGGCGATCGGCACCATGGCGCACGCCAAGATCATGAAGGCGATCGAACTCTACGGCACCAAGGTGGCGCCGATCGTGCGCAAGGAAACGGCGAAGGCCATCCCTGCCGTGGCCGTGCCGGCCGCCTGATTCCTCGGCCAGATCGTAGTAGGGCTAAGGTCGTCGTCAACGCCGGCTAACGGAACTTTGAAGCCGCAAAGGCGTTTCCGCCCACGGTCTACGCCAATCGCGGTGTGCCGCCGAGGGCCAGAATGAAAGCCGACCCTGCCGCTTCGGGCGTTGCCGAGAGCTCGGATCCGCGCGTGGAGGCGCGTGCGGACACGCATGTGATGCGTTCGCTGCTCATCGGCATCTTCATCCTTATGGCGATCTACGCGCTCTCCTTCGCGCGCGCCTTCTTCATGCCGGTCATTCTGGCTTTCCTTCTGGCGCTGACGCTGACGCCGATCGTCCGCTTCCTGCGCAAACAGGGCATGCCCGACGTGATATCGGCGACATTGCTGGTGCTGCTGTCGTTCTGCGTCGTCGCCGTCGCAGGCTATCTGCTCAGCGGCCCGGTCATCGACCTCATCAACAACACTTCGGCGATTGGCCAGCAGCTGACCGAACGTCTCGCGCAACTGCGGCGTCCTTTCGAAAGAATCATGGAGATTTCGCAGCGGATAGAAGGACTGACGCAGACATCGCAGGAGCCGGGCGTCCAGAGGGTAACCATGGCGCAATCCGGCCTTCTTTCGCAAGCCGCCAGCAATTTGCTGTCGGCGGGCACCAGCATCACCATCGTCTTCGTCCTGTCGCTGTTCCTGCTCGCCTCCGGCACGATGTTTTATGAGAAGATTGTCCAGTCCTTCCCCAATCTCAGCGAAAAGAAGCGGGCGCTGCGCGTCGTTTATGACGTCGAACGTGAAATCTCGCACTACCTGCTTACCGTCGCCGTCATCAACACCTGCCTGGGCGTGGTCATCGGACTCGGCCTCTGGGCACTCGGCGTGCCCAACCCGCAGGTCTGGGGCGCGGCAGCAGCTCTGCTCAATTTCCTGCCCTATATCGGTGCGCTGATTACGATCACGCTGGTTACCGTGATCGCGCTGATCAGCTTCGAGACGATCTCCTATGCGCTGCTGGCGCCAGCCTTCGTCATTTTGTGCGACATCATCGAAGGCCAGTTCGTGACGCCGACGGTGGTTGGCCGCCGCCTCGAGATCAATGCAGTGGCAATCCTCATCGCCATTGCCTTCTGGTCCTGGCTGTGGGGTTTTGTCGGCGCACTGATGGCGGTGCCGCTGCTGGTCGTCATCAAGGTGTTCTGTGACCACTTTGACGGGCTCAGCCATGTCGGCAATTTCCTGGCGGCGCAGCATACGGCGGTTGATGACGAAGAGATTTCAGAGACCGAGAAGGCGGCGGGCGCATGATCCGAGAACCGGAATAAGTTCCGGGAAAGTATCCTAGCATTCACAATGCCAGGGTGCCCTTTGCGTCTGCCCAGACGCGCGGCGTCTGTTCAATTTTTTGAATTTGCGGCCGTGGCGGCCGGTTCCTACATCCCTCCCGTCCACAGGATTCCCGCCCATGACCGCTCTTTCCGTTCTCGACCTGTCGCCGATCGTCGAAAACAGCAACGCTTCGCAATCACTCGCCAATTCGCTTGATCTCGCCCGCCATGCCGAGCGGCTGGGATACAAGCGCTATTGGCTGGCCGAGCATCACAACATGCCGGGCATCGCCAGCGCCGCCACCTCCGTCGTCATTGCTCACGTCGCCGGCGGTACCAGGACGATACGCGTCGGCGCCGGCGGCATCATGCTGCCCAACCATTCGCCGCTGGTCATCGCCGAGCAGTTCGGCACGCTTAACGCGTTGCATCCAGGCCGCATCGACCTCGGCCTCGGCCGAGCGCCGGGCACCGACATGGGCACGGCGCGCGCGCTGCGCCGCAACCTCGAAGCCGGCGCAGACAGTTTCCCGCAGGATGTCGTCGAGCTGATGGGCTATTTCCAGCCAGCCGAAGACGGTCAGCGTATCCGCGCCGTGCCCGGCGAGGGCGAGCAGGTGCCGATCTGGATCCTGGGCTCGAGCCTCTATGGCGCGCAGCTAGCCGCCATGCTCGGCCTGCCCTACGCCTTCGCCTCGCATTTCGCACCGGCCGAACTCGACCACGCACTGGAGATCTACCGCTCGCGCTTCCAGCCGTCGAAGCAGCTCGACAAGCCTTATGTCATGCTCGGTCTCAACGTGTTCGCGGCGCCCTCCGACGCCGAGGCGCGGCTGCTGTTCACCTCGCTGCAGCAGGCCTTCGTCAATCTACGCACCGGCCGGCCCGGCCGATTGCCGCCGCCGGTCGAGGGATATGAGCGCGACCTCGACCCGATGGCCAAAACCATGCTTGGCCAGGCGCTGTCCTGCGCCGTCGTCGGCGCCCCGGAAACGGTCAGGCAAGGCATCGAGGCGTTCGTGCAGCGCACCGGCGCCGACGAGCTGATGGTCACCGCGCAGATTTTCGACCACGCAGCGCGGGTGCGATCCTTCGAGATCCTGGCCGAGGCCCACAAATCGCTGTCGGAAGCGGCCTGATAGCGGCACGGCTGGAAAGTCGTTCTGTAGCGATCCCTCGCACCCCCTCTGGCCTGCCGGACACCTCCCCGGTTAAGGATTGGCCGTCATCACGACTTTCGCCAGTCGCCGACCCCGCGGGAGTGAGTGGGCGCGGTGCTGACGCTGCTGATCAATGACGGGTCCCTCTCCCCGTTCTACGGAGGATGCGGCAGGCATGTGAGGGGCAGCGCTTACCAAGGCCGTGTTCACGTCAGCTTGGCCAAAAGCTTCATGAAAATGGCGACCTCCTTGGCGGAAAGCGGCGCCAGCGTTTCCTCCGTGATGTCGCGGGCGATCGGGATCAGCCGCTCGACGGCATCGCGGCCCTCAGCGGTCAGATTGACCAGCAGGCGTCTTTTGTCGACCTCATGCTTGGAAAGCTCGACCAGGCCGCGCGCCTTGAGCCGGTCGATGACGCCTTTCACCGTCGCCGCATCCATGGCGATCAGGTTGCCAAGCTGGTTCTGCGAGGTCTCGCCGACGTCGTGCAATTTGGCCAAAGCGGCGAATTGCGGCGGCGTCAGGTCGGCGATATGCGCTGCGAAGATCGAGACATGGCGCTGGTGCGCCTTGCGCAGGATGAAGCCGACCTGCTCCTGCAAGCGGTAATCGTTTTCGTCGGGCTCCTCGGCGGCCACAAGCTTGAGCTTGACGTCTTCGGCGCTCACCGCAGTCCGTCCCATGCTTTGATGTCTTTCGCCGCGAGGCCGCCCATGCGGTCGTGCACGCGCGGGCCGCAGGTCATGGCGAGGCAGAACAGGATCTCGTCGGGACGAGGCCCGTCGCTGATGCCGACCTCCATGGCATCGAAATGGCTGCGCACATAGGCGGCGTTGATGTGCCCGAGCGGCACGTCGAGCCGCGCGCCGAAGGCGCCGACCTTCTTTGCCGATGGTACGATCGCCTTGGCATCGCCGAGCCGCTCGCGCATGGCATAGCCGCCAGGCACATGCCACAGCGCGCCATGTTCCAGCTCGCCGGCGATACCAACGATGGCGCCCTTGCCGTAGCCGTCGATCTGTTTCACGGCGCCACCCAATGCGGCGATGAGCTTGTCGGAGAGCAGCAGCCCGAGCGGCTTCAGATCCTCCATGGCGCCCTGCAGCTCTTCCACGTAGCGGCCGGCGAACGGGTTGTTCACCACAGCCATGGCGGCAGCGCGGCGGCGCGGCACCTTTGCCACCGGCCCGCCCTCGTGAAATATCTCTTCGGTCAGCACGGCAACCTTGCGGATCGCAAACTCAGGCATGGGCAATTTCCTTCCTTGGTTTCTCGTTGGTTGCAGCGAGCGCCATAGGGCCGGCGACCCCTGCCTGACCGGCAAGGAACAGCGCCGAAGCGGCAATCAGGCCGTGTCGCCGAAACTCTTCGGCGACGGCGAGTCCGCTGTCCAGCGCGGCGGCGATTTCGCTGGCGGAAAGCGCACCGACGGCTTGGGTGACCAGACGATCGCCAAGATCGCTGTCCGGCGCCAGATCGCGCGCCGGCACGCGCTCGATGGCAGAATGACCGGGCAGGTCAACGGCGTTGGCGATCAGGGTCGCGGCGGCATCGGCTTCAGCACCCGTCCGCGCCAGCACCGTGACGGCGTCGGCGATGCCGAGCGAAAAGGAACGGCCGCGCCAGCCGCTTGTCGCGACGCCGCAGATCCCGTCTTCGGCGCGGATCGTGATCCGGTCAGCCAATCCATGACCCGTTCCGGCAATGGCAAGGCTCATAGACCGGCCGCTGCCGAGATGAATCGCGCTGTCGCCGCCATTGTTGACATAGGCGCGATCGAGCCGGCGGCCGGCCAGCAGTGCGCCAAGCATTTCGTCGGCTACCGAACCGGCGACCGCAGCCATCGGCGTGATGAATTGTTTCGCCAGCGGAACAACCGCCGCTTCCATGCGGCGCGCGGTCAGGCCAGCGAAAGCACGTGGCCGCGAGCAGGCCGGGCGGCGCAGTTCTGGCAGTTCGTCGACGAGCTCCGGCAGGATTGTTTGAAAGCGCGCCACCGCCTGGCCATAGGCGGCGCGGCATTCGTCCGCATCGCCAAATGCTTCGATGATCAGGTCGATCGGGCCATGATTGAGGTGAAGCCGCCGGCCGTCCTCAAGCCAATGTGCCTGCGGGCCGCTCATCACTTGGCCCCATTGCCCGCTGCGCGCCGCAACTGTGCCAGCGGCGGCCACGGATTGCTGGCCGGCGCAGCCGTGCCGCGGCGCGGGTTGAGATATTCGCCGCCTTTGGCGAGAATGTCGTCAACGCTGCGGATCTCGGCTTCGTAGCCGCCGAGCCTGATATAGTCGTCGCGGCGGAGGGTGAACTCGATCGGCGCCACCAGCGCCGGCGTCGGCACAT
Organism: Mesorhizobium sp.; assembly: GCA_004020315.1. Classification (GTDB taxonomy): domain Bacteria; phylum Pseudomonadota; class Alphaproteobacteria; order Rhizobiales; family Rhizobiaceae; genus Mesorhizobium. The sequence goes on along the minus strand of SAQG01000024.1, from coordinate 48,511 downwards.
AGCCGAAGGCGTTTTCCGGCACGCGGGTGACATCGACCATCAGCGTGATGCCGCCGCCCGGCCAGACATAGACCGGCGCGCCGCCAACCGTCACATAAGTCGTCAGGCTCTGCACCGAGCGGGTCAGATTGACCGGGTTCTCGGTGACGCCGGCGCGCAGCGAGCCGCCGGCACCGCCGACGAACAGCACGGTGCACAGCGCCGGCTCGCAATTTTCCTCGATCAGGCCGACAGATTTCTGCAGTCGCTCTGGGAACGGTTTGTGGACCGGCTTCAACGCGTCGTCGAGCTCGTAATAGGCGAACTGCTCGCCGGTGGTCGAGACCATGAGCAGCGACAGGCCGGGACGCGCGCCTTTTTTCGCGTTCCACTCGCCAAGGATCGACAGCGGGTCGGAAATGCTGGTGCCGCCCCAGCCGAGGCCGGGCTCGGAGACCTTGAAATAGCGGCCCGGCGTCGAACGGCGGCCGATGATCTTGATACCGGTATCCTGCCAGCCCAGCACCTTGCCCGCCTGGTGTTCGGAGACGACGCCGGTGATGTGGTCGTCGACAACCACCACCTCGTCGACCAGGCCGCGCCACTGGGTGGCGAACATGCCGATGGTGGCCGAGCCGCAGCCGACGCGCATGCGATGTTCAAGGCTGCCGTCGATGACCGGCGGCTTGCCGGCTTCGACAATGACCGCAGCGCCGCCGTCGATAGTGAGTTCGACCGGCTTGCGGTTGCACAGATTGAGCAGCGCATCGCAGGTAGCGCGGCCTTCGGCTTTTGAGCCGCCGGTCAAATGGTGCACGCCGCCCAGCGACAGCATCTGCGAGCCGTATTCGCCTGTCGTGACATGGCCGATCGCCTCGCCCGCCGCGCGGACGGTCGCGGTTTCGGGACCGATATGACGGTCGGTGTCGATCTTCACCTTGACGCCGCAGTAGGAGAAGATGCCCTCGGTGACGACGGTGACGAGATCGACGCCTTCGACCTCCTGGCTGACGATGAAAGGCGCCGGCTTGTAGTCGGGATAGGTGGTACCGGCGCCGATCGCGGTGACGAAGCGGCGGCCGGTGTTGACCAGTTCGCCGTCCCAGGCCTGACCTTCGGCAACGAAGGGCACGACAGCGCCGCCGGTCTCAGTCGCATGGTCGAGGATGGTCAGCGGATCCATCCGCACGATCCTGCCGCCGACATTGCCGTAGCGGTCGCAGGCGCCGGTGCGGCCGTCGGCGATGTAGCACATGACCGGGCAGGCATCGCAGCGGATTTTTTCCGCCACCTGCTTCTCGCCGGGATCATGCGTCTCGAAGCGTTCGGCAAGCTCGCTCATCGGCGCGCCTCCTTGTCGCGTATCGCGGCGCGGATGCGGCTCGGCGTCGCCGGAACTTTGGTAACCAGGACGCCGGTGGCATGACGGATGGCATTGAGGATCGCCGGAGCCGTCGGGATCAGCACGTGTTCGCCCAGACCCTTGGCGCCAAAGGGTCCTTCCGGATCCGGAACTTCGATCAGGATGGTCTCGATCGGCGGCACGTCGCCGATGGTCGGGATCAGATAGTCGTGCAGATTCTCAGTGCGGCCGGGGATGTACTCCTCCATCAGCGCCATGCCGATGCCTTGCGCGATGCCGCCCTCGATCTGGCCTTCGGCGAGCAGCGGATTGATCGCCTTGCCGACATCGTGCGCCGCGGTGATCTTGATCAGCTTGACCGTACCGAGCTTGAGGTCGACCTCCAGTTCGGCGATCTGCGCGCCGTAGCCATAGACGGCATAGGGCTTGCCCTGGCCCTTGGCGTCGAGCGGCTGCGTCGGCGGATCGTAGCTTTCCTCGGCGCGGAAGACCAAGCCATCGGCATCGGCCTCCAGCGTGGACAAATCGATATGGCGTGTCGCTTCGCCCTCGCGGATGATCAGGCTTGTGCCATCCAGAGCGATCGCCGCCTTCTCCGATACATTGGCGAAGCGCAGCATGGTTTCGCGCAAGGCGCGGCCGGCCTTTTCGGCCGCCTTGCCGGTCACGAAGGTCTGACGCGAAGCAGACGTCTTGCCGGCGTCCGGCGTGATCGCCGTGTCGGCGCTTTCCAGCCGGAATTTTTCGAGCGGCAAGCCAAGCGCATCGGCGCAGATCTGGGCAATAACCGTGTTCGAGCCTTGCCCGATATCGACAGCACCTTGATGCAGGACGACATCGCCCGAGGCGGAGATGCCGACCCTGATGGTCGACGGATTGGGCAGCGAAGTGTTGCCGCAACCATACCAGCAGGAGGCGACACCGACGCCGCGTTTCCAGGTTTCATTGGTCCTATTGAATGTATCCGCATCGACAAGCGCACGCATCCAGTGCGGCTGCAGCGCTTCAAGGCACTCGGCGATGCCGACGCCGACTTCCAGCCTCTGGCCGGTAACTGTTTCGGATCCGTTACGAAGGCAGTTTTTTAAACGAAAATCGAGCCGATCCAGCCCAAGTTTTTCGGCCAGCTCGTCATAGAGCGTCTCCTGCATGATCGTCGCCTGCGGCACGCCGAAACCGCGGAAGGCGCCGGAGATCGGGCCATTTGTGTGGATGGCGCGGCCTTCGGCACGATAGTTCGGCGTTGCATACGGGCCGGAGGCGTGCACCGGCACGCGGTTGGCGACAGTGGGTCCCCAGCTCGCGTAAGCGCCGGTGTTGAAATCGCCTGCAAAGACCATGCCGGTGACGCGACCATCGGCATCGGCGCCGATGGTCGCCTTCATCTCGGCGGGATGACGCTTGGTGGTCGAGATCATCGATTCATGACGGGTATAGGCGAGTGCTGCCGGCCGCCCGGTCTTCATGGCGACCAGACCGATCAGCGGCTGCACCGACACATCGAGCTTGGAGCCGAAGCCGCCGCCGGTGGCGGTCGGCACGATACGCACCTTGTCGACGGCAAGACCAAGTACCTTTGCCACGTCATCGCGGTCCATGTAGGGCGCCTGCGTGCAGGCGACGACGACGAGCGTGTCGCCGTCCATATAGGCATAGCCGGCTTCCGGCTCGATATAGGCGTGCTCGACATAGGACGTGTCGACGGCGCCGGAAACGGTAAAGGCAGCGCCCGCAAGCGCGGCTTCGGGATCACCGCGCTCGACAAAGCCGGTGGTGAGGAGGTTTGCCGGCCGATTCACGTGGATCAGTTGCACGCCGCCGGCTTGCGCCTCGCAAGGCTGCAAGACATGCGGCAGTTCGGTCCAACGAACGGGAAAATCCGAAAGGTCGAGATCGAGAATGGCCTCGCGCTCGCCGGCAACCAGCGCCACCGCCTCGCCGCGAAAACGCGAAAAACCTTCGGCCAAAGCCGGCTGATCCGCGAAAGGCGCAATGACGCCGAAGCAGTTCTTTCCCGGAATGTCGGCAGCGGTGAAGACGCCGACGATGCCGGAATGGGCTTTCGCCCAGGCGTCGAGATCGCCGAAGGCGAAACGGGCGCGATAATGCGGCGAGCGGACCACCAGCACCGCCAGCGCATCGGCCGGAAAGGAATCGCCGCCGAATTTTTCGTCGCCGGTGACTTTCGGCAGGCCGTCGAGCCTGATCGGAGACGAACCGACGGCGCAGCCGGACCGAGGCAAACGGAAATCGAGGCTGTCGGCATGGCGCGACGCATCCATCACTGCCGCGACGATCTTCCGGTAGCCGGTGCAGCGGCACAGGACGCCGCCCAGTGCATCCTGGGTTTCAGCCTCGGTTGGATTGGGGTTGCTGTCCAGAAGCGCTGTCGCCGCGACCAGCAGGCCGGGTGTACAGATGCCGCATTGCGCCGCGCCATGGTCGAGGAACGAAGCCTGCAGTGCCGACAATCTGCCGTTGGCGAGACCCTCGACCGTGGTCACCACGGTGCCGGCGGCAGATGCCGCAGACATGAGGCAGGCGCAGACGGGTTCGCCATCGACGAGCACCGTGCAGGCGCCGCAGTCGCCGGCGTCGCAGCCGACCTTGGTGCCGGTCAGCCGCAATTCGTCACGCAGCACCGAAGACAGACGGCGAACCGGCGGCACGCAGACAGAAACGGCAGCGCCGTTGACCTCGAAGGCGATGTCGGCGCGTTCCATGCTCATGCCAGGCTGAGCTCCGCTCATGCCAGGCTGAGCTCCGCTCATGCCAGGCTGAGCTTTGCTCATGCCAGGCCGAGCTTCGGTCATGTCAGTCTGAGCTTTGCTCATGCCGCCGCCACCCTTTCCGTTGGCGCGTGACCCGCGGCACCGAGCACGGCGCGGGCGACGATCTCGCGCGCCGCGTCCAGCCGGTATTCGGCGCTGCCGCGCACATCGTCGATCGGCGAAAGCTCGTCCATCGGTGCGGACTGCACCGCACCGACGAGAGCGTCGTTGACCGGGAGGCTGCGCAAAGCTGCTTCGACACTTGCAAGACGCCTGGCGACCGCCGAACAGGCGCCGACGGCGACGGCGGCGTTGCTGACGACGCCATCCTTAATGGTCAAGCGGGCCGCCGCCATGGCGATGGAAATGACGAGATAGCGGCGCGCGCCGAGCTTCACAAAAGCCGACGTGCCGGTGGCCGCGTTTTTCGGCACGCGGATGGCGGTGACCATTTCGCCCGGCTGCAGTTCCGTGCGGCGGTTTCCCAGGATGAATTTTTCCAGCGGCAGATGGCGGACCATCGCCAGCGAGCGCAGTTCGACCTCGGCATCAAGCACGAGCAGCGCCGGCACGCCGTCGGCGGCCGGAGAGGCATTACAGAGATTGCCGGCGACCGAGGCGACGTTCTGGATCTGCACGGAGCCGACTTCCCGCGCCGCCTGCTTCAGCGCATCGAAAGCCGCCGGCAGCGGATGACGGACGAGATCGGACCAGGTCGTGCGCGCGCCGACGATCCAATGGCTGTCGGTTTCAGCGATGCCGCGCAGCGTTGCCAGACCGTTGATGTCGAGGACATTTTCGCGGAAAGGCTTGGCCCCTTGTGCCGGGTAGAAATCGGTGCCGCCGGCGAGGATGCGCCACGGAGCCTCGCTAAGCAACGCGAGCGCCTCGTCGACCGTGGTGGGTTTCGCGTAACGGATCACGCGCTTGCCTTCCCAAAAAAATGGGCCTTCCCAGAAAAGGGTTCCCGACGGATCCTTCCGGCATCCGGTCAAATTCATTCGTATGCAAATGATATCAAGCCAGCAGGAATTGTCAAAGCCAGAGTTTGCGCCGGCGCCGGCATCGGCGCGACGGCACGCATTTGTTACGCCGTTGGAGTTGACGCAGCCGGCCATCTGGTCAAGTTTCTGCATCCGTTGCGTCAGCGGCATTTCGGTGGGCTCGAACACCGGATTCCACGTTTTGGCAGACTTCCGGTTCGGGTCATGCCTCCGGGACAAACAAGAGGGAGGCTCCATGGCCGACGAAGCGCTTGTTATCATCGACCTGCAGAACGATTTCTGCCCGGGCGGCGCGCTGGCGGTGGCCGGCGGCGACGAGATCGTGCCACTGATCAACGATCTGATCCGGCGGACCGAACATGTCGTGCTGACGCAGGACTGGCATCCCGCCGGCCATTCGAGCTTTGCCTCCAGCCATCCCGGCAAGCAGCCGTTCGAAACGATTGAGATGCCTTACGGCCAGCAGACGCTGTGGCCGGACCACTGCATACAGGGCAGCCTGGGTTCGGATTTCCATTCGGGCCTGGCCTGGACCAAGGCCGAACTGGTGATCCGCAAGGGTTTCCACCCGGAGATCGACAGCTATTCGGCTTTCTTCGAGAACGATCGGACGACGCCGACCGGCCTTGCCGGGTATCTCAAGGAGCGTGGCATCGACACGCTGACCCTGGTCGGCCTGGCGACCGATTATTGCGTCGCCTTTTCGGCACTCGATGCGGTCGAGCAAGGCTTCCACACGACAGTGCGGCTCGACGCCTGCCGCGGCATCAATCTCAATGGCTCACTCGAGACGATGCTGAACCGAATGCGCGATGCCGGCGTGACGCTGGCTTGAACATCACCAATCGCCTTCGACACAATTCCAGAGGGGGCTCTATGCGGTTTGCGGCGGCTTTGACGGCGGGCGCTGTGGTAGCAGTCGCAACCCTGTTTCCGGGAATAGCGCTTGCAGCCGAGGCTCACGAGCTGCCGGGCGAAACAATGTCGCTGTGGTGGGCGCTGCCCTTTGCCGGCCTGCTTTTGTCGATCGCCACCGGGCCATTGCTTTTCCACCATGTCTGGGAGCATCACTACGGCAAGATTACCTTCTTCTGGGCGGCCCTTGCGGTCGTGCCGCTGGCGGTAGCGTTCGGCATGCCTTCGGCCACAGAGGCGGTACTGCATACGCTGCTCACCGAATACATGTCGTTCATCATTCTTCTGTTTGCGCTGTTCACCATTTCGGGCGGCATCCTCGTCGCCGGCAACATCCACGGCACACCGCTGGTAAATGCCGGATTGCTGCTGATCGGGGCAATGCTCGCCTCGGTCATCGGGACGACCGGCGCCTCGATGATCCTGATCCGGCCGATCCTGCGCGCCAACGACAACCGGCCGTTCAACGCCCATGTCGTCATCTTCTTCATTTTCCTGGTGTCCAACATCGGCGGCTCGCTGACGCCGCTCGGCGATCCGCCGCTGTTCGTCGGCTTTCTGCGCGGCGTCGATTTCTTCTGGACCACCACGAATCTCTATCAGGAGACATTGTTCGTCGGCGGCTTGGTGCTGGCCGTCTTCCTGGCCTTGGACATCATCCTGCATCGCCGCGAGGCTGGCGCGCCGAAGATCAAGGATCCGACACCGGACACGAAGATACGCATCCAAGGCCTGCCCAACGTCCCGCTGCTGGCCGGTGTGATCGGCGCGATCCTGCTTTCCGCGACCTGGAAGCCGGGTGTGGCTTTCTCCGTCCAGGGCGTGAGCCTTGAATTGCAGAACCTCGTGCGCGATGCCATTATCCTGGCGCTTGCCTTCCTTTCGCTCGGCGTCTCCCGAAAGAGCCACAGGCAGGCGAACAACTTCCACTGGGAGCCAATCGCCGAGGTGGCGAAACTGTTCGCCGGCATCTTCATCTGCATCGTGCCGGTCATCGCCATTCTCAGGGCCGGCGCCAACGGCGCACTGGCGCCGCTGGTCTCGCTGGTCAGCTCGCCCACGGGCGAGCCCAACGACCTCGCCTATTTCTGGATGACCGGAGCGCTGTCATCTTTCCTTGACAATGCGCCGACCTATCTGGTGTTCTTCGAGCTCGCCGGCGGCGATCCGCAGTATCTTATGACCACCTTCGCCTCGACGCTGGCAGCGATCTCAGCCGGCGCGGTGTTCATGGGCGCCAACACCTATATCGGCAATGCGCCGAATTTCATGGTTTACGCCATTGCCAGACATCGCGGCGTGAAGATGCCGGGCTTCTTCGGCTACATGGCGTGGTCGGGCGCGGTGCTGATCCCGATATTCCTGATCGCGGGTTTTCTGTTCTTTCGCTGATCAGCCAACGCCGACATAGCGGCGGACCGCCGACGGATCGGCGCGGAGCTCCTCGACATCGACGGTCTCGCGGTTGCGGCCGTTTTCGATGAACGAGACCCGATCGGCGACCGACAGCACGGCATCGACCCGCTGCTCGACCAGGATCGTCGAAACGCCAAGGTCGCGCAGCTTCGACACGGTCTCGCGGATCCTGGCGATCATCGACGGCATCAACCCTTCGGTCGGCTCGTCGAGCAGAAGCACCTGCGGTTCGAGACACAGGGCCCGCGCCATGGCCAGCATCTGCTGCTCGCCGCCCGACAGCGTGCCGGAGCGTTGTCTCAGCCGCTGGCGCAGCAGCGGGAAAAGGTCGAGCACGTTTTCGCGCGTCGCTTTGCCCTTACCGCGCGCCATCAGGCCGATCTCGATGTTTTCCGCCACCGTCATCTCGGCGAACAGCCGCCTGCCCTGCGGCACATAGGCGACGCCTGCCTTCGGCACGTCGTGCGCGGGCAGGCCGGTCAGTTCCTTGCCGTCGAGCCTGATCGAGCCGGAGCGTGAGGGAACGAGGCCCATGATCGCCTTCAGCGTCGTCGTCTTGCCGGCGCCGTTGCGGCCGAACAGGCAAAGCACTTCGCCCTTGTTGAGCACGAGGTCGAGACCGTAGAGCACCTGGACCTCGCCGTAGAAGCAGTCGAGCCCGGAGACGGTCAGTGCTTCAGACCGCGTTTCAGTCATGGGGTCGTCCCGAGATAAGCGTCCTGCACCTCGGCGTTGGCGCGGATATGCTCGGGCGTGCCTTCGGCCAGGATCCTGCCGGCGTTGAAGACGGTGATGCGGTCGGCAAGCTGCATGACCACCGGCATGTTGTGCTCGATCAGAAGCACGGTGGCGCCTTTGGCGATCTCGCGCACCAGCCCGATGAAATTGTCGATCTCGCTGTCGGCCAGCCCCTGCGTCGGCTCGTCGAGAATCAGCAGGCGCGGTTTCAGCGCCAGCCCCATGGCCACTTCGAGCAGGCGCTGATGGCCATAGGACAGTTGACCGGCCGGCATATGGGCGCGGTCGGCAAGGCCGGTGCGCTCGAGCGCCGCCATGGCGCCGGCATACACGGCGCCTTTCGAGCGGCCATCGGTCAGCGTGCGCTGCACCGGCAGCGCGACGTTGTCGTAAGCGGTGAGATTGGCAAAGACGCTGGTGATCTGGAAAGTGTAGGCGATGCCGAGGCGGACCCTGGCGTAGGCCGGAAGGTTGGTGATGTCGCCGCCGTCGAAGACGATCATGCCCGAGGACGGCTGTATGCGGCCGCTGACCAGGCTGACGAAGGTGGTCTTGCCCGCGCCGTTGGGGCCGATGACGGCGCGAATCTCGCCCGGCATGAGTGCGAAGTCGACACCGTCGACGGCGCGCAGGCCGCCGAAATTGCGGGACAGGCCTTTGGTCGTCAGCAGCGGCATCATGGCAGCCATCCGAGCCAGCGCTGGCGGATGGTGCCGAGAATGCCCCTGGGGAAGAACAGCACCAGCAGGATGAGAGCGATGCCGACGATCAGCAGATAGGCCGAGGTGTAGCCGCTGGTGATGTCGACGACATAGTACATGAACAGCGTGCCGATCAGCGGACCGAGCGTGGTCGCAGCACCGCCGAGCAGCACCCAGAGCAGCGGCAGGATGGAATATTGCACGGAGGCGAAGGTCGAGCCGACATAACCGAACAGCAGCGCGTAGGCGGCGCCCGAAGCAGCACAGATGGTGCCGGAGACGACGACCGCGGCGAGCTTGTTGGAAAACGTGTCGTAGCCGAGCATCTTGGTCCGCTCCTCGTTTTCGCGAATGGCGACCAGCACACGGCCATACCTGGAGCGGACGATGACGAGCGCCACCAGCAGCACGATCGAGAACAGGACGAGCGCGCTCATGTAGCGCACGGTCGGATTGGTGAGGCCGAGCGACGTGTCGCCTAAGACAAGCACACGCGCGGACTGCGGCACGACCAGGCCCTGGTCGCCGCCGGTCCAGGCCGCGAAATAGAGGATTATGAGATAAAACACCTGCGCGAACATCATGGTGACGATCATGAAGGCGACGCCGGAAGTGCGCAGCGCCAGCACGCCGATCACCAGCGCGAGAAGCGCGCCGCAGGCAAGGCCGGCGGCAAAGGCGGCCGGCACGCTCCAGCCGAGATGGATGACGGCAAGGCCGGCGCCGTAGAGCCCGGCCGAAAAGAACATGGCGTGGCCGAGGCTGAGCAGCCCGACATAGCCAAATAACATGTTGTAGCCCATGGCGAAGACCGCCAGCACCATGATGCGGGCGAGCAGCCCGTGGTGATATTCGGGCAGAACGAAGCTTAGGGCGAACAGCAGGGCGATGACGCCCAGATGCAACGCGTAGGCTTTTGCCGGTGAAGCCTCCTTCATCGCGATGCCGTCCCGAACAGGCCTTGCGGCCGGAACACCAGCACCATGGCAACCAGCAGCGTTGCGATGATCTTGGCCAGCGTCGGCGAGAAGAACACCGAGATGATGCCGTCCGACAGGCCGATGAGCACGGCAGCGACGACGGTGCCGCGCAGCGAGCCGAGGCCACCTATGATGACGACGATGAAGGACAGCAGCAGCGGGTCCTGCCCCATCAGATAATGCGCCTGGCTGATTGGCACGATCAGCACCGCGGCCACCGCCGCCAGCATAGCGCCGAGCGCGAAGACGCCCGCATAGACGCGGTCGACCGGAATGCCGAAGGCCTGCGCCGTTTCGCTGTCGTATTGCGTGGCGCGCATGACGAGGCCGATTTTCGTACGCGTCAGCACGAACCACGTCGCAACGAGCAAAAGCGCGGATGCGGCGATGATCGACAGCTTGTAGCCGGAGTAGCCGAACCACGGCAAAAGAATGCGGTAGCTGAAGGGCGGCTCCACCGGCCGTGCCTCCGGACCGTAGAAGGTCAGCGCCAGTTGCTGGATGATGTAGAGCATGCCGATAGTGGCGACGATTGTGGCTTCCGGATTGTAATTCAGCCGGCGCAGCACCAGCCGTTCGGAGACGAGCGCGATCAGGCCGACGATGAGCGGCGCCAGCACGAGGGCCGCCAGAAAACTGAGCGCCGGGTGGCCCGATATCGCCGTGGAGATCGCCCAGGCGAGGACCGCGCCCAGCATGAAGAACTCGCCATGGGCGACATTGACGACGCGCATGACGCCGAACACCAGCGACAGCCCGAGCGCCGTCAGCGCCAGCACGGCGGAGGTGACGAGGCCCTCGAGGGCAGCGAGGAGAAGATGCGGTCCGAAGTGCATCGATTATGCGCCCAAGGCAGGTGCGAAGCGCACCCGCCTCTGTCCTGCCGGACTGTCCAGCAGGACAGAGGGGGATCGCTCGAAGCGCACTACGGCTAAAACAGCTAAGCTCACAGCGGCTGGGTCGTGTAATCCCCTTCCGGCTCGTAGAGGCCGTCCTCGATCTTGGTCTTGTGGACGACGTTCAGCCGGCCGCCTTCGACCTTGGAGATGTTCTGGATGCCAAAACACTGGTGGATCTTGCCGTTGAAGGTCTTCGGCCCCTGCGGATGCTCGGGGCCCTCGGCGAATTCGGTGAGGGCCTCGGTCGCCTCGACCAGCTTGGCGCGGTCTTCCGGACCCTTGTAGCCGGCATCCTCCATCGCCTTTTTCACGACATAGAGCGTTTCCCAGCAGCCGAACATGTGCGCGGCGGTGGAGACATCCTTCGGATCGCCGACGGCGGCACCATTGTCGTCGATGCCGACGGCGGCGCGATAAGCCTTCTGCGCGGCGGAATCATCGGGCTGTGCGTAGCGCGGCGAGCCTTCCCAGAAGTGGCTGCCGTCGAGGAATTCGAGGCCAGGGCTGTTGATGTCGGTGGCTTCGAGCGAATCGATGAAGCCGAACAGCTGCGGCCGGTTGGAGCCATAGAACTCGCCGAGTTCCTTGACGAAGGTGAGCACCGCCGGGCCGACCATGACGTGGTAGATAACCTCGGTTTCGGCTGGGATCTGCGGAAAATATTTGGTGAAGGACGATTCCGTCGGCGGGATGGCGATCTGGGCAATGACTTCGGCGCCCTGCGCCTTCAGCGCCGGCGGCAGATAGTCGCGATGGTCATAGCCGAAGGCGAAATCGGGGAATATCTGCGTCACCTTCTTGCCGGCATTGGCCGCGATCCACGGCGCCATCGCCTGGATCTGGCTCTTCACGTCGGTGATGCCGGGCTGGAAGACGTAGCGGTTGAGCTTGGTCGAGGCGACATGGTGGCCTTCGCTGACGACAAAATAAGGCATCTTGGCCTCGCCGGCGGCCGGCGCCGAGCCAATGACGACATGTGAAAACAGCGTGCCGTAGACAATGTCGGTCTTGTGCTGGGTGGCGAACTTGCCGACCACTTCGGCGCCGCGGCCGGGATCGGTGCCGTCATCCTCGATGATCACCTCGACCGGCCGGCCGTTGATGCCGCCGGCTTCGTTGATCGCCTTGACCGCGGCGGCGGTGGTCCTCTCGTACCAGCGGCCGTACGCGGCGCCGATGCCGGTGCGGTGGGACTGGAAGCCGATCTTTATCGGAGCCGAGCTCTGCGCCTGGCTGTAGCGCACGAACCCAGGCGCGACGGCGAGGCCGGCGCCTGCGGCCAACCCCTTGAGCGCCGTGCGGCGGGTGAGGCCGGTTTTGGAGAGATCGAAAAACCCATTCTTGTCAGTCACGGCAGTTCCCCTTGTTTTTGAGTTTTGACCAACGGCTGTAGCGAGGCGGGCCACTCTTGGTAAGAGCGCCGAAATTGCATGTGTACAAACTAAATCATCAAAGCCCTGACGTGGCAAGCGGGCTTTCCCCAAGGTTCAATCGACGCCATCGAAGCGGGCTTTTGTCTCATCCGGCCGCCGGCGTGGCAAGCAACCACAGGCCGAAGACCGTATAGGCGATCATCAGCACGGTGAGCGGAAACTGGCTGAGCGCGGCGCGGCCGGGAACCGGGTGCAATCGCCAGGCGAGGCCATGCGCGACGAGCACGGCCAGCATGTGGCCGGCGATGATGACGCCGGCCTGGATATTCCACAGCCACCATGCCGAGCCGGCGCCGGCGGCGACGCCGGCTTCGATCTGCATGCCGGCGGTGCCGAACAGGTTCCAGCCCAGCGCCAACGGGTCGGAAAGCGCAGCCACCGCGTACTGCCCGTCGACAAGCAGCGCCGCCAGATAATGCGCGACATGGTAGGCGAGCGCGATCGGCACGATCGACCAGACCAGCAGCCCGGCGGCTCGACCGAGAGAATGCGGGCTGCCGGCAAGACGCTGGCCAAGGACAACGGCAAGGACGAACGCGGCAGCGAGCAAGACGAACGTTAGCCCGAGTCCAAAGGTGCCGATGCCGATCACCGCCGTGCGCCCAGGAAACTCCAGCGGGTTGATGCCGAACAGGCCGAGCCAGAAGAAGGTTTTCGACAGGCCGTCGAAGGAGACCGACGACAGCGCAAGCAGCAGGAAAGCGCTGCCGCTGAGCGACAGCGGCGCGGCATTGCCGAGCTTAGCGCCCGGCCAGCAGAGACTGAGCCGGCCGCCTTCATTGCGCTCGACTTCATTGCGCTCAAGGAGGGCGAAGCGCGCCACCATAGCGAAGAAGACGGTCAGGAACTCACCGCGCCGGCTCCAGTCGCGGTAGCCGAACACCAGCATGGCGGCAAAACTCAGCAGCCAATAAAGGCCGGCGACCGAGGCGAGCCGCGCCGGATCGTCGGGCGCCGGGTCGATCAGCTCGAACCAGGCGAAGGCGAAGAACAGAACGAAAGCTGGCCAGGAGCCGAGCCATGGGGGTGGGCGCCAAGTCTGCCGCTTGCCGAACAGGCGCAAAACAACACGCCAAGGCCCGTACCAGGGGTTCAACCATGACCAGAGGTTGCCGAACAGCCCCTGCAGCAAAACCAGCCCGACCCACAGTAGCGTCCATATCGTCAGCGGCAGCGGGTTGGACAGCGGATCGCGGCTGCCGAACAGGCCGGCCGCGACGAGGATCGCAAAGCCGGCAAAGGATAGCAGGCTGACAATTGCCCGTGCGCCGTCGCCGAATGCGAAAAGCGGCAGGCGCCGCCGCCAGAAGCGGTCGAGAGCGTCAGGCGGAAGCAGTGCCAGGACAAGGAAGCTGGCGGCGACCGCGAGCGCGCCGCCGGCGACGTAGTAGCCGGTCGGAAGCAGCAGAACGTGGCCGCGGTCGGAGGCATGGGCGAAGGCGGAGGTGGGTGAGAATGTTAGGGCGTAGATGAAGGCTTTCGTCGGGAAGGAACGTCCTTCGCAGTGATCCTTCGCACCCCCCTGGCGGGAACTCACGCTATCCGGATTTCCCTTTTGGCGAGGCGAGACCATCCCCCACCCTCACACCTTCACCAGCTGCTCCACGCGGTCTTTCTCGCCGAAGATGCGCAAATAGCGCTCGATCTCTTTTTCGTCGCCGGTGGCCTTGGCGGGATTGTCGGAGAGCTTGACCGCCGGGCGGCCATTGGCCTCCGTGACCTTGCAGACCAGCGAGATGGCGTCGAGCCGGTTGGTGTCGGTCGGCGCGCAGCCTTCGAAATCATTGGTCAGGTTGGTGCCCCAACCGAAGGACATGCGCACCTTGCCGCGGAAGTGACGGTAGGTTTCCTCGATGGTCTCGACCTCGAGCCCGTCGGAGAAGATGAGCAGCTTCTGCCTGGGGTCCTTGCCCTTTTGGCGCCACCAGGAAAGGATCTTCTCGCCGCCCTCGATCGGCGGCGCGCTGTCGGGGCGAAAGCCGGTCCAGTCGGCGACCCAGTCCGGCGCATCGCGCAGAAACGAAGCGGTACCGAAAGCATCCGGCAGCACGATCAGCAGATTGCCGCCATAGTAGCGTTGCCAGTCCTGCAGCACCTTGTAGGGCGACTGCTTCAACTCCTTTTCCGAATTGGCAAGCGCGGCCAGCACCATCGGCAATTCATGCGCGTTGGTGCCGAGCGCCTCGAGATCGTTGTCCATGGCGAGCAGCACGTTGGAGGTGCCCGTGAAAGCCTCGCCGATCCCTTCCTTGAGCGCTTCGACGCACCAGCGCTGCCACAGGAAGGAATGGCGGCGGCGGGTGCCGAAATCCGAAATGCGGATATCGGGCAGCGCTTTCAGCCGCTCGGTCTTGGCCCACATCTTGGCCTTGGCGCGGGCATAGAGCACGTCGAGCGCGAAGGGCCCGAACGCCCGCATGGCGGCGCGCGAGCGCAGTTCGTTGAGGATGGCGAGCGCCGGGATCTCCCACAGCGTCGTGTACATCCACGGACCGCTGAAAGTGAGCTCGTACTGTCCATCGCGCTTGGAAAGCTCGTATTCCGGCAGCTGGAAATGTTCGAGCCAAGCGAGGAATTCCGGTTCGAAGATCTGCTTGCGGCCATAGAAGGTGTTGCCGCCGAGCCAGATCATCTCCTTCTTCGAGAAGCGCAAGGTGCGGGCATGGTCGAGCTGATCGCGCAGTTCCGCCTCGTCGATCTCCTCGGCAAGGCGAACCGAGGTGGTGCGGTTGATCAGCGAGAAGGTGGTGTCGATCTTGGGGTACATGCCCCAGATCATCTGCAGCATCAACAGCTTGTAGAAATCGGTGTCGAGCAGGCTGCGGACGATCGGGTCTAGTTTCCAGGTGTGGTTGTAGACGCGCCGCGCTATATCGGTCTTAGTCATGTCTCGATGCCGCCTTCGCTGCTCGCTCCCTGCGGAATGCCTCTTAGCATTGAATTTTTGAAAGCGCCTCCCGCTTTGCGAGCTGGCCCGACAAAAAGAAAACCCTGCGGCAAGTGCAAGACTTCGGCAATCGCAGCCTCAGGACGCCGTCTTGGCGCCGACCACTCGCAGCGCCGGGCGCTTCCTGCGGATGCCGATCCTGCCCGCAACCGGCGCATCGGCGCGGCCGTCGGCCTGTTCTTTCTCGGCAAACAGCCAGTCGATGAACAGCTGCACGATCGGCGCCGACCTCATCTCGTTGCGGCAGACGACGTAGAAATCGTCGACCGCCGGCACCGACAGGCTGAACGGCGCGACAAGCAATCCCCTGGCGAGCAGTCCGCTTGCGGTCACCGTATCGCCGAGCGCCACGCCATGGCCGTGAACAGCGGCCTCGCTCGCCATGCGCGCGTCGCCGAGATGGTGGCGGCGGCCGCGCTCCAGATCCAGCGCATCGGCGGCGGCCAGCCAGGTGTGCCACTCGCGGCCGTCGTCGCCATGCAGGAAGACGTGATCGGCGAGATCGCGCACGGTGCGGATCGGACGGTTGTTGATCAGCGTCGGGCTGACCACCGGGAACAGTTCGAGGCCCGACCATTTGCGCATCCAGCAATCGGTCCAGCTGCCGTCGCCATAATGCACGCAGACGTCGATATGCGGCGCGCGGATGTCCTTGGCGTCGTTGGATGGGATCAGCGTCAGCCTGATATCGGGATATTGCGAGGTGAAGCTGCCGAGCCGCGGGATCATCCACAGCAACAGCAGCGCCGGCACGCAGGACACCGAGAGGGCGCCGGTGCTCGCCGGCCTCGTCATGCGCTGCGTGGCGGCAGCGATGCCGTCGAAGGCGGTCGACACCGCCGGCAGCAACTCGGCGCCGTGCGGCGTCAGCTTCACCCGCTGGCCGGCGCGCTCGAACAGCTTGACCCCAAGCGACTGTTCGAGCGCCTTGATCTGGTGACTGATGGCGCCATGGGTGACGTTGAGCTCAGCCGCCGCCTTGGTCAGCGAGGCGTGACGCGCCGTCGCCTCGAAGGCGCGCAATGGATTCAGGGGAGGCAGACGCTTGGCCATCGGAGCCTCAAACGAGCACGATCCCGAAAAGTGGAATCCGGTTTTCGGATAAGATCGTGCTCAACATTAATGTGAGATTTTCTCACAGCAAAGACCCTAACAATATCAATTGATTTTTCAATGCAGCTGCAAGACACTTTAGGTCGAACAACATCAAGACATGAAATCCGCAGGCAGCCGGCAGGATAGCGACCGTCATTGATGGCCGCACTGCACCAGCCATGGAGGACCGAAATGGATTATGATCGCGGCAAGCTCGAAGCGTTGCGCCGCAAATACGGCGAGAGCCACGGCGGCGAGATGTTCGACCCGAAATTCCGGCGCGTCGCCGACAAGATCTTCTCCAAGAGCGGCACACGGCTGGCGCCCTATTCCGGCATTCCGACCTTCCTCGCCGCGCCGTATCGGGAAATTGCCGCCGACAATCCTGACTTCGGCGATCTGCAGGTGGCGATGATCGGCGTGCCGATGGACCTCGGCGTCACCAACCGGCCGGGTGCCCGCTTCGGGCCAAGGGCGCTGCGCGCCATCGAGCGCATCGGCCCCTACAACCATGTGCTGGAATGCGCGCCGACGCATGAGCTGAAGGTGGCCGATATCGGCGACGTACCGTTCCAGAGCCGCTACCGGCTGGAGACCAGCCATGACGACATCGAGCGTCGCACCAACCAGATCGTCGATGCGGGCGTCATCCCGCTATCGGTCGGCGGCGATCATTCGATCAGCCACCCGATCTTGAAAGCGGTCGGCAAAAAGGCGCCGGTCGGCATGATCCATATCGACGCCCACTGCGATACCAGCGGCCTGTTCGACATGACCAAGTTCCACCATGGCGGGCCGTTCCGTAACGCGGTGCTGGACGGCGTGCTCGACCCTTCGCGCACCATCCAGATCGGCATCCGCGGCTCGGCCGAGTATCTTTGGGAGTTCACCTACGAATCCGGCATGACCGTCGTGCATGCCGAAGAGGTGACCGGCCTCGGCATCCCAGCCATCATCGCGAAGGCGCGCCAGATCGTCGGCGATGGCCCGACCTACGTCTCCTTCGACATCGACAGCGTCGATCCGGCCTTCGCGCCGGGCACCGGCACGCCGGAAGTCGGCGGGCTGACGACGCGGGAAGTGCTCGAACTGCTGCGCGGCCTGAAGGGCCTCAACATCGTCGGCGGCGACGTCGTCGAGGTGGCGCCGCAATATGACGCGACCACCAACACCGCCCATGCCGGCGCGCAGGTGCTGTTCGAGATTCTCAGCCTGATGGTCTTCAGCCCGGCGATAACAGGCAAGGGAGCCTGAGGGAGCCCGACACCAAATCCAAGGCGACCGCCGCGCTGGAGCCGGCGGCCGCATTCAAACAAACAAGCTTCCAGCAGGGGAACGACAATGACATTTCACATGAAGCTCAAATCATCCATCGCCGCCGCGCTGATGCTCGCCGGTTTTGGTCTCGCCACCGAGGCCGCCAATGCCGATGCGGTCGATGACATCACCAAGGCCGGCGCCATCAATGTCGGCATTTTCTCCGACTTTCCGCCCTTCTCCTCGGCCAGTGCCGATATGAGCATCAAAGGCTATGACATCGACGTGGCGCAGTTCATCGCCGACCAGCTCAAGGTCAAGCTCAATTTGGTCAGCGTGACCGGGCAGAACCGCATCCCGTATCTTACCGACAAGCGCGTCGATATCCTGATGAGCGTCGGCTACTCCAAGGAGCGTGAGCAGGTGATCGATTTCGCCGCCGCCTACGCGCCCTACTATATCGCCGTGATCGGCCCGGCCGCGCTCAAGGTCGAAGGCAAGGACGACCTCGCCGACAAGTCGATCGCCGTCAACCGCGGCACGCTGGAAGATACGTCGCTGACCGAGGCAGCACCGGCCTCGGCCGACATCCGCCGTTTCGACAACTACAATTCCGTCATCCAGGCCTTCATCTCGGGTCAGACCCAGTTGATGGTCGTCGGCAACGACGTCGGCGCGCAGGTGCTCGCCCGCCAAGAGGCGCTGAAGCCGGAGCAGAAATTCCAGCTTCTCACCTCGCCCTCGCATATCGGCCTCAACAAGAACGAGGCCCGCCTGAAGCAAGCGGTCAACGACGCGGTCGCCAAGATGCTGGCCGACGGCAAGCTGGACGAAAGCTCGAAAGCCTGGCTCAAGACGCCGCTCAATCCCGACAATCTCAAGGATTGATCTCCGGGGTAAGGACCTATCATGGGCTACAGCCTCGACTTCGGCTGGCTTGCCGATGCGACAGGTGCGATCACGCGCGGGGCGGCCACGACGGTCCTGTTGATCGCCGTGACCACGCTCGCGGGGACGTTCCTCAGCATTCTCGGCGCGGCAGGGCGGCGAAACGGCCCCCTGCTGCTCAAGCGGGCGATCGGCGTCTATGTCGAAATTATCAGGAACACGCCGTTCCTGGTGCAGCTGTTCTTCATCTTCTTCGGGCTGCCCAGCATCGGCATAAGGTTCGATCCGCTGCTGGCCGCCATGCTGGCAATGACGCTCAACATGGCGGCCTACACGACCGAGATCGTCGGCGCCGGGCTGGACGCAGTGCCGCGCGGACAGACGGAAGCAGCACTGGCACTTGGGCTCCGGCCCCGTCAGGTGTTCGTCAAGATCGTGCTGCCGCAGGCACTCAAGGTGATCTATCCGGCGCTGACCAGCCAGATCATCATCATGATGCTGGAGTCGGCCGTGGTTTCGCAGATCGCGGTGCGCGAACTGACCTACGAGGCCGACATGCTGCAGGCGCGCACCTTCCGCGCGTTCGAGACCTATTTCGTGGTGACGATCGTCTATCTCGTCCTGTCGATGGGGCTGCGCCGGCTGCTGGTCAGCGGCGGCCGCCGCGCTCTGGGAGCCGGCGTGTCATGATCGAATTCACCTTCTGGGATATCGTGCGCAACCTTCTGCTCGCCGCGCGCTGGACGGTGCTTTTGTCACTCGCGGCCTTCGTCGGCGGCGGCGTGGTCGGCATGGTCGTGCTGTTTCTCAGGATCGCGAAGAATAAATGGGCGCGGCGGCTTGCCTCGGGCTACATCGCGCTTTTCCAGGGAACGCCGCTGCTCATGCAGCTCTTCCTGATGTTCTTTGGCCTGCCGATGCTGGGCTTGCGCATCGAACCGTGGACCGCCGCAGCACTTGGCCTCACCTTCTTCGCCAGCGCCTATCTCGCCGAGATCTGGCGCGGCGGCGTCGATGCGCTGCCGCGCGGCCAGTGGGACGCCGGCGCCAGCCTCGGCCTCCACTATCTGCAGGAACTCAGGCTGATCATTCTGCCGCAGGCGTTTTCGATCACTCGCGCGCCGACCGTCGGCTTCCTGGTGCAGCTGATCAAGTCGACGGCGCTGACCTCGATCATCGGTTTCGAGGAATTGGTCAGGACATCCAACGCGATCAACAATGCGACCTTCGAACCCTTCACCGTTTACGGGCTTGTCGCGCTGATCTTCTTCGTCATGTGCTTTCCGCTGACGCAATATGCACGTTCGCTTGGAACGACGGGCGACTAAAAACTAGGAAGCTGCCTCTTCGGAGCTATCTCCTTGTTGGGAGAAGAGTTCTGTGTACTCTCCACAATGCTTTCGGGAGGGGCTTGGGGTGAGAATTGCAATGTTCGTCGCGTTGGCCGCGACAGTGGCTGGATGCGCTAGCTCTCCGGTCGACTATGGAGCATCGCTTTCGAAGCAAGACCAGAAATGGGCGTCGCCGGAATGCCAGCAAGCCCGCATGGAGGCTTCGGACTACGACGCTCGCGAAAAAAAGCAGCCGGGTTGGGGGACCGGCGTCTTTCTTGGCCCGTACGGGTTGGGGCTCGCAGCAGCCATCAAGGAGCACCAGCAGAAGCAACGAAAATTGTTCGCCCGCGAGGTGCACCTGCGGTGCTCAAGTCTTCCACTGCCAAAGGAGTTGCAAAGCGATCTAAGCCCTCAGGGCGCGAGCGCCAATCAGACGAAATATCCCTAGACATCACGATCGCCCTCCTTCGCGACGACGCCGTTTCATCAATGCCCAAAGGAAAACGGCGGCGCGATCCTGTCCCGCCGCAGCCAGCGCGCCAGAAGCAGCGCCGCCACCACCGCCAGCCCCAACGACAGGCCGATCCAGATGCCGACGCCGTCGAGCCCGGAATAGAAGGCGAGCAGCACGCCGAGCGGCAGGCCGATGCCCCAATAGCCGATCGCCGCATAGATCATCGGCACCGTGGTGTCGTGCAGGCCGCGCAGCATGCCGGCGGCCACGGCCTGCGCGCCGTCGAAGATCTGGAACAGCGCGGCAAAAGCCAGGAACGACACGGCAAGCCCGATCACCCTGGCATTGGCCGGGTCGCCAAGATCGATGAATGCGCTGATCAGCAGCTGCGGCCACAGGATCATCACCAGCCCCATCAGCGCCATGAACGAGACGCCGATGACAAAAGCGGTCCAGCCGGCGCGGGAAACACCTTCCGGATTGCCGGCGCCATGGGCGAGCCCGACGCGCACCGTCGCCGCCTGGTTGAGGCCGAGCGGTACCATGAAGCTGACCGAAGCGATCTGGATGGCGATGGCATGCGCCGCGAGCGAGGCCGCGTCGATCAGACCCATGAGAAGGGCCGCCGCGTTGAAGATCGTTACCTCGAAGGCGAGAAGGCCGGCGATCGGCAAGCCGAGGCGCAGCAGGCCCTTGAAGCGCGGCCAATCGGCCCGCCAGAAGCGCCCGAACAGTTGGTAGCGGCGAAACTTCGGCTCCAGCATCACCACCGCCGCCATGCCGGCGAACATCAGCACGCTGGACAACGTGGTGGCGAGACCGGAGCCGGCAATGCCCATCGAAGGGGCGCCGAGATTGCCGAACATGAACACCCAGTTGAAGAAGACGTTGCAGGCAACGGCAACGAAGACGATGACCAGCGCCCAACCTGGCCGCTCCAGCGCCGAGATGAACGAGCGCAAGACGATATAGCCGTAGAAGGGCAGCACCGCCCATTCGAGCCAGCGCAGGTAGATGCCGGCCTGATGCGCCAGCGCCGTTTCCTGACCCATCGCCAGCAGCACGGCCTCGCCGTACCAGAGAAATATCCAGATCGGGATTGAGATTAGGATCGCCAGCCACAGGCCCTGCCGCACGGTGCGGCGCAGATCGCGCACGGAGTGACGACGGCGGCCGAGTTCTGTGGCGATCATCGGCGAGGTCGCCAGCATCAGGCCGAGCCCGAAGATAAGCGGCATGAAATAGAGGTTGGCGCCGAGCGCGCCGCTGGCCAGCGTGTCCGGACCCAGCCGCCCCATCATCATGACATCGGTGGCGGTCATTGCGGTCTGGCCGAGATTGGTGAGCACCATCGGCCAGGCGAGCGCCAGCGTCGCCCTGATTTCCTGACGCCAAAGGTTTTCCGGCGCGCGAGCGCCGGCTTCGATCGCAGACATTTTTTCGCCTATCCGATTGCGGCGCGTCGGCTAAAAAGCCGGAAGCCACGTCTCAGCGCGGAAAATGGCCGTGATCGGCCCGGATTCCGCATTAACAGCACGGCTTGTCTACGAAACGGGCAGCTATGACAAGAGGCTGGCTCAGAGGAAGAGTTGAGCCAGCAAGGCGTAGGGTCTCAATCCCCCCTGTCTGGCCCGCCTATTTGGAGAGAGCGTAGAAGCCGCTATGGTTGCGTCGCTGGCCGATCTGAGGGAGCGGGCATCATATCAGAGTTCATCGAAAGGCATGAGGATGAGCGCGTTTCCTGAAATCTACCTGGTTCGACATGGCGAGACGGAGTGGAGCGCCTCCGGAAAGCATACCGGGCGGACCGACATACCGCTGACGCCAGCCGGCGAGGAGGCCGCCGGGCGGGTCGCTGAGCGGTTGCAGGGCCTTTCGTTCCAGGCCGTCTGGTCGAGCCCGTCGCAGCGCGCCTTCAAGACTTGTATGCTGGCCGGCTTCGGTTCGGCCGGCGTGAAGAAGGCCGATCTGGCGGAATGGGACTACGGCGCTTACGAGGGGCTGACCACAAAGCAGATCCGCATCGAACGCCCCGGCTGGCGTCTCTTTCGCGACGGCTGCCCTGACGGCGAGGCGGCAGACGACGTCGGCGCAAGGGCGGATCGGATCGTCGACGAGCTGCGTGACGTCAACGGCCATGTCCTGGTGTTTTCAAGCTCGCATTTCCTGAGGGTGCTGGCTGCGCGCTGGCTCGGCTTGCCGCCGCAAGATGGCGCCCTCTTCGTGCTGGATACCGCCAGCACAAGCGTACTCGGCTATGACCACGACCTTAGCGAACCAATCATCCGGCGATGGAACCAGAGATAGCAGACGCATTGCAGGCTTGTTCGAGCCTATCTGATCGCGTCCAGCGCCTGCCTCTGCCGGTGCATTTCCAAAAACACGCGATAGTCGCGGTCGAACCGGCCGGCGGCCGCCGGATTGGGCTCTCGCGTCTTGCCGCCCTGCTGCATGGCGACGCAGGCGGCGTTCAAATCGGGAAAAAGACCGGCGGCGGTCGCGGCGATCATGCCGGTGCCGAGCAGCACCGCCTCGTCGGCGAGCGGCTCGACCACCGTGCAGCCGGTGGCGTCGGCATAAAGCTCCATCAGCAGCGGATTTTTGGTGTGACCGCCGGTGACATGCAGCGTGTCGATCAGATAGCCGTTCTCGTTCAGAGCTTCCAACACATGGCGCACCCCTAGCGCGATGCTTACGGCGGTGCGCCAATAGAGCTTGCACAGGCTGTCGAAGGAGGAATCCAGCGTCAGCCCGCTGATCACGCCGACGGCATGCGGGTCGGCGAGCGGCGAGCGGTTGCCGTGGAAATCCGGCAGCACGTGCAGCCTTCCAGCAAGATTCTCGCCCTCTATGGCGCGCAACTCGGCCACGCGCCGGGCGATCCTGGCGTGCATGGCGGCGTCCGGCTCACCGCTGGCGCCGTGCCAGCGGATGATGTGATCGAGTAGCGCGCCAGTGGCGGACTGGCCGCCTTCCGACAGCCACAGGCCGGGAAGCGCCGCGCCATAGTACGGGCCCCAGACGCCGGCAAAGGGTTGCGGGTCGGGCGACATCGCCATGACGCAGCTCGAGGTGCCGGCGATCAGCGCCAGATGCCGGCCGATGTTGGTTTCATCGCCGGCAAAGCCGCCGAGCACGCCGAGCGCGCCGGCGTAGGCGTCGATGACGCCGGCGCCGACCCGGCATTGTTCGGTCAGGCCAAGCTCGGCCGCAGCTTGCGCGCTCAGCCGGCCGATATCGGCGCCGATCGGGCTGGCCTTCTCCGGCAGATTGCCATGCTCGAAAAGATCACCGAGCCCGACGGCTTGGAAGAAATCGCGCCGCCAGCCGGTCTCTTCATGCGCCAGATAGGTCCATTTGGCGGTCAGCGTACATTGCGAACGGGCGAGCGACCCGGTCGCCTTCCATGTCAGGAAGTCGGTGAGGTCGAATAGATAGCCGGCTTCATTCCACGTTCCAGGCAGGTTGCGCTTCAGCCACATCAGCTTCGGCGTCTCCATTTCCGGCGACATGACGCCGCCGATATAGTCGAGCACGGGATGGCGGCTTTCGGTGCATTCATCGGCCTCGGCAATGGCGCGGTGATCGAGCCAGACGATGGTGTCCCAGCGCCTTTCGCCCGACACCGATACGCTGAGCTGGCCACCATCCTTGCCCCGCACCACCAGCGAGCAGGTGGCGTCGAAAGAGATGCCGACAATGTCCTCAGCTGCCACGCCGGCCTTTTCACGGGCGGCGCGCACGGCAATGCCGACCGCCGACCAGATATCCTGCGAATCGTGCTCGGCGTGATCGGCCTTCGGCCGGTTCATGACGATCGGGTGCTCGGCGCGACCGAGCAAGGTGCCTCTGGTGTCGAGAATGCCCGCACGGGCGCTCCCGGTGCCGACATCGACCGCACAAACGAAACTTTTCGTCAAGGTGTTCTTGCTCTCGCTCCCAGGCCTGCAATCAGATCCGGCAATTGCAGCATGTCAGCGAATATAAAGTCCGGTTCACTCGACGCAAGCCGCGCTTTCAGTGCCGGGCTGCCGGCATGTGAACCGCCGGTGAAGGCAAGGACGCGCATGCCCGCCGCCCGTGCCGCCGCGACGCCGGCCGGGCTGTCCTCGACGACGAGACAGTTTTGCGGGATTGCCCCCATGTTGGCGGCTGCGTGGAGAAAAAGGTCCGGCGCCGGCTTGCCCCGAGCCACCATGGCGGCGCTGAACAGATGCGGCTCGAGCAGCCCGAGCAGCCCGGTGAGGTCGAGCGCATAGCGGATACGGTCCAGCGTGCCGGAGGAGGCGACGCAGCAGGGCATGGCAAGCCTCGGCAGAACCTGCCCGATGCCGGGGATCGGTTTCAGCTCCTCGCGAAATTTGCGCATCAGCTCGACGCGCATCTCGCTCAGGTGCTGGTCGGTGATATCAAGCCCGAAGTCGCGGCCGAGGATTTCGCGGACACTTTTCATGCTCTTGCCGAGGAAATGCTCATAGGCGGCATCCTCGCTGACACTGCCGCCGGCGAGCGTGATCATGCTAAGCAGCGACGAAACGGACAGCCCCTCGCTATCAACCAGCACGCCGTCGCAGTCGAAAATGACCAGGTCAGGCGTCATTGCTGGCCTTCATCGGCGGGCCTTCATGATTGAGCCGATCTTAGAGATTGCCGGCGAGATAGCGCGTCAGCGTCGTACGTGCGCCATCGGCCCAGAGCGCCTTGAGCGCATTGGCAAAGGCTTCGACAAACGGCGCCGAGCGGCCGACCTCGCCATAGATGTCTTCCATGGCCAGCCAGGCGGCAGGCGCATCCTTTGCCGCCCTGGCGGTCGTCTGCAGCCGGTCCCAACTCGGATCATTGGGTTCGATGACGGCGCCGTAATCTGTGGTGCCGAAGCAGTAGCGGCACCACAGCGCCGATTCCAGCGCCAGGCCGGCGACGCCCTTGCCGGCCTTCAGCCGGTCGGCGATGGTCGGGATGATGAATTTCGGCTGGCGGTTGGAGCCGTCAAGGCAGAGCCTGCGGATAGTGTCGCCGATCTTCGGATTGGAAAAGCGGTGCTCGATGAGTTGATAATAGTCTTCCAGCACGGTGTCCGGCACCGGCGGCACGGTCGGGATGATCTCATCGTGCTCCAGCTTGTCGAGAAAGCCGCGCACCAGCGGCTCCTGCATCGCCTCGTGGACGAAATGGATGTCCATCAGCCCGGCGGGATAGGCGATGGTCGCATGACCGCCATTGAGGATGCGGATCTTCATCAGCTCGTAGGGCGCGACGTCGCTGACGAACTGTACGCCGACCTTTTCCAGCGGCGGGCGGCCGTCGGTGAAATGGTCCTCCAGCACCCATTGCCTGAACGGTTCGCAGAACACCGGCCAGTTGTCGTCGAGCCCGAATTCGCTCGAGAGAATGCCACGCTCGCGGTCGGTGGTGGCCGGCGTGATGCGGTCGACCATGCCGTTGGGAAAAGCGACGTTCTCGCTCACCCAGGTCGCCAGATCCTCGTCAATCAGCCGCGCAAGACCGATCACGCCATCGGCGGTGACATGGCCGTTGTGAGGGATGTTGTCGCAGGACATGATTGTGAACGGCACGATGCCGTCGTCGCGGCGGCGCATCAGCCCGGCAAGAATGATGCCGAAAACAGTCTTCGGCGATGCTCCCGGCTGCGCATCGGCGACGATGTCGGGATGGGTCGGATTGAACACGCCCGATGCCGGGTCGATGAAGTAGCCGCCCTCGGTGATGGTCAGCGAAACGATCCTTATCGCCGGATCGGCAAGCCGTTCGATGATCGCGCCCGCGTCGCCCGGCATCAGGAAGTCGATCATGACACCGGTGACGCGGGCGCTCATGTGGCCAGAATCCTGCTCGACCACGGTGGTCAGCCAGTCCTGTTCCTGCAACTTGCCGCGGCCGACCTTCTCGCCCTCGAAGACGCCGGCGCCGACAATTGCCCAGTCGTGGCCGACGCCCGCATTGAACAGATCGTCGAGATAGACGGCCTGATGCGAGCGATGGAAATTGCCGACGCCGAAATGGACGATGCCGGCCTTGAGGGCGGCGCGATCGTATTTCGGGCCGGCGACCTCAGGCGGAAGCTTGGCGAGGATGGAAGAAGAGAGTTTCACGGTCATCTGCTTTTATCCTTTGGCGGGACGGCTCTTCTCCCCGTGGAGGAGACGGGGAGAAGAGCGCCTTCGCCCCCTCAACTCATCCACTGGCCGCCATCGACATTGTAGGTCTGGGCGACGATGTATTCGGCGTCGTCGCTGGCCAGGAACACTGCCATGCCGGTGAGGTCTTGCGCCGTGCCCATGCGGCCATAGGGCACGGCTTCGCCGACCAGTCTTTTCTTCTCTCCCTTCAGCCGGTTCTCGTACTTGGCGAACAGGGCATCGACATGGTCCCAGTGCTCGCCGTCGACGACGCCGGGCGCGATGGCGTTGACGTTGATGCGGTGCTTGATCAGGTCTAGCCCGGCCGACTGGGTGAGCGAGATGACGGCGGCCTTGGTGGCGCAATAGACGGCAACCAGCGCCTCGCCGCGGCGCCCGGCCTGGCTCGCCATGTTGATGATCTTGCCGCCCCGCCCAGCCGCGATCATCGAGCGGGCGGCGGCCTGCAGCATGAACAGCGTGCCGGCGACATTGACGGAAAACAGCCTGTCGTAGCTCGCCTTGGTGATCTCGACGATCGGCGCCAGGTCGAACAGAGCGGCGTTGTTGATCAGAATGTCCAGCCCGCCGGCCCTTGTCTCGACCGCTTTCACCGCTGCCTCGATCGAAGCGAGGTTGGTGACGTCCAGTTTCACCGCGTAAGCGTTGCCGCCGATCTCCGAAGCGGTCTTTTCCGCAGCTTCGAGATTGATGTCGCCGATGGCGACCGTGGCTCCCTCGCGGACATAGGCTTCGGCGAACGCCTTGCCGATGCCGCGCGCCGATCCGGTGATCAGCGCCGATTTACCCTCGAGCCTCATTGCATCATAGCCTTTCCGTCGGCGCCGAAGCGGTGCAGCTTGGTCTTGTCGGGCGTCAGATAGATCGTGTCGCCGTGATGGGCGGCCAGTTCGCCGTCGGCGCGCACCGTCAGCGGTCCGACACCGTCGGCTTGAACGTGTAGAAACGTGTCGGAGCCGAGATGCTCGGCAACACCCACCGTGGCTTTCCATTCGCCTGAAGTCGTCGAGATGTTCATATGCTCGGGGCGGATGCCGACGGTCTTGGCGCCATGTTTGGCCGCCGGCGCGCCTTCGATCAGGTTCATCTTGGGCGAACCGATGAAGCCGGCGACGAACAGGTTCTTCGGCGTCTTGTAGAGCTCCATCGGCGAGCCGACCTGTTCGATGTTGCCGGCATTGAGCACGACGATCTTGTCGGCCATGGTCATCGCCTCAACCTGGTCGTGGGTGACGTAGATCATCGTCGTCTTGAGCTGATGATGCAGCTCGCTGATCTCCAGCCGCATGGTGCCGCGCAGCGCAGCGTCGAGGTTGGACAAAGGTTCGTCGAACAGGAAAGCCGATGGCTGGCGCACGATGGCGCGGCCGATGGCGACGCGCTGGCGCTGACCGCCGGAGAGCTGGCCGGGGCGGCGATCGAGATAGTTGGTGAGGTTCAGGATGCGCGCCGCGTCCTTCACTTTCCGATCGATGGTCGCCTGGTCCTCCCCCGCCATCTTCAGCGGGAAGGCGATGTTCTTGGCCACCGTCATGTGCGGGTAGAGCGCATAGGACTGGAACACCATGGCCAGCTTGCGCTTGGCCGGCGCCTCGCCGGTGACGTCGCGGCCATCGATGTTGATGGTGCCGGCGGTGGTGTCCTCCAGCCCGGCGATCAGCCGCAGCAGCGTCGACTTGCCACAGCCCGACGGGCCGACGAAGACGACGAACTCGCCGTTCTCGATGACCAGGTCGATGCCCGGAATGATGACCGTCGACCCGAACGACTTGGTGACGTGCTTGAGCGTGATGTTTCCCATGGTTTCCTCCCCGAGGGGTTATTGTCCGTCGTTCGCTTGCGGCGGTGTTACTTCACGGCGCCAAAGGTCAGGCCGCGCACCAGCTGCTTCTGGCTGAACCAGCCCATGATCAGGATCGGCGCGATCGCCAGCGTCGAGGCCGCCGACAGCTTGGCCCAGAACAACCCTTGAGGGCTGGAGAAGGAGCTGATGAAGGCAGTGAGCGGCGCGGCCTCGGTGGTGGTCAGCCTGATCGTCCAGAACGCTTCATTCCACGCCAGGATGATGTTGAGCAGCATCGTCGAGGCGATGCCCGGCACCGCCATCGGCGCCAGCACGTAAACGATCTCCTTCCAGAGCGATGCACCGTCCATGCGCGCCGCTTCCAGGATCTCGCCCGGGATTTCGCGAAAGTAGGTGTAGAGCATCCACACCACGATCGGCAGGTTGATCAGCATCAGCATGATCATCAGGCCGATGCGGCTGTCGAGCAATCCGGTGTCGCGGAAGATCAGGTAGATCGGGAACAGCACGGCAACCGCCGGCATCATCTTGGTGGAAAGCATCCACATCAGAATGTCTTTGGTCCACTTGCCCGGCGAGAACGCCATCGACCAGGCCGCCGGTATGGCGACGAGCAAGGCCAGGATGGTCGAGCCGACCGACAGGAACACCGAGTTGAGGAAGAACTTGAAGTAGCCGTTCTGCGCCTCGACCGCGATATAGCTCTCCGTGGTTCCCGACGGAAACAGGTTGAAGCCCTGGATGGCCTCCTGCTCCGACTTGAACGAGGTGATGATCGTATAAAGGATCGGGAAGAAGATCAGCAGGGCGACGATCCAGGCGGCCGCGGTCGCGATCGTCTTGTGCTGGGTGCTGACTGCACGTGCCATCGTTTCCTCCCTTATTTGTCCAGGTTCTTGCCGACCGCGCGCATGGCGAAGAAGGCGACGATGTTGGCGAGAATGACGGCAAGAATACCGCCGGCGGATGCTTGACCGATTTTGAACTCCAGCAGTGCCTTCTGGTAGACGAGGAAGGGCAGGTTGGTGGAGGCGTAACCCGGGCCGCCATTGGTGGTGACAAGGATCTCGGCATAGACCGACAGAAGGAAGATCGTCTGGATCAGGATGACGACGGTGATGGCGCGCGACATGTGCGGCAGCGTCAAATAGATGAAGCGGCTGACGAAGCCGGCACCGTCCATCTCGGCGGCTTCCTTCTGCTCGCTGTCTAGCGACTGAAGCGAGGTCAAAAGGATCAATGTCGCAAACGGCAGCCACTGCCAGGCGACGATGATGATAATCGCAGTGAGCGGATACTGCCCGAACCAGTCGATCGGCTGCCCGCCGAAGAAGCGCGCAATGTCGGCAAAGACGCCGTATTGCGGATGCATGATCATGTTCTTCCAGACAAGTGCAGCCACCGGCGGCATGACGAAGAACGGCGAGATGACGAGGATGCGGACTATGCCCTGTCCCCATATCGGCTGATCTAGCAGGAGCGCCAGCAGGATGCCGCCGACCACCGTAATGAAAAGCACGCTGCCCACGATCGCAAGCGTGTTGAGGATCGACTGCAGGAACGCCGGGTTGGAATAGAAAAGAGCGTAATTCGAGAAGCCTACGAACCCGTCGCGGATATTGTACTGCTGGAAGGAGAACCACAGGGTGAATGCCAGCGGAACGATCATCCAGACGAACAGCAGCACCACGGAGGGCGCCATCATGAAGCGGGCAAGCGAACGGGTCTGCTGAGTAGCCATGACGGTCACCCTTCGAGGTTAGCCAAATTTTCAGAGTTTGAAGGTGGCCGCCCGAACTGGGATTCGGGCGGCCCCTGCCGGCCATGATGGGCAACCGGCTTTCGGCACCGGGAGGAGCCTACTGGATATAACCGCCCTCGGTCATCGTCGCGGTGGCAGCGTCCTGTGCCTGCTTCAGAGCGTCGTCGACGCTCGTCTGGCCGGCGAGTGCCGCCGAGAACAGCTGGCCGACAGTGGTGCCAAGGCCCTGGAACTCAGGGATGGCGACGAACTGGACACCGACATAGGGCACCGGCTTGACGGTCGGATGCGTCGGATCGGCGGCGTTGATCGAGTCCAGCGTCATCTTGGCGAACGGCGCCGCCTTCTGGTATTCCGGGTTGGCGTACAGCGAGGAGCGCGTTCCGGGCGGAACATTGGCCCAGCCTTCCTTCGATGCGACGAGCTCGAGATAGTCCTTGCTGGTTGCCCAGGATACGAACTTCTGAGCGGCGTCAGCCTTCTGCGTGCCGGCGGGAATGGCCAGCGACCACGCCCACAGCCAGTTGCCGCGCTTGCCCAAACCATTGTCGGGCGCCAGCGCATAACCGACCTTGTCGGCGACCGTGGAGTTCTTCGGGTCTGAGACGAAGGAGGCAGCGACGGTGGCGTCTATCCACATGCCGCACTTGCCCTGCTGGAACAGCGCCAGGTTTTCGTTGAAGCCGTTCGAAGATGCGCCCTCCGGGCCATTGGCCTTCATCAGGTCGACATAGAACTGCAGCGTGTTCTTCCATTCGGGCTGATCGAACTGCGGCTTCCAGTTCTCATCGAACCAGCGAGCGCCGAAGGAGTTCGACATAGCGGTCAGGAAGGCCATGTTCTCGCCCCAGCCGGCCTTGCCGCGCAGGCAGACGCCGTTCACGCCATTGGCGCGATCCGTCATCTTCTCGGCGGCCTGCTTGATGAAGTCCCAGGTGGGCGCGTCGGGCATGGTCAGCCCGGCCTTCTCCATCAGGTCCTTGCGGTACATGACGAAGGAGCTTTCGCCGTAGAACGGTGCCGCATAAAGCTTGCCGTCGACCGACAGGCCGTTGGCGATGGCCGGGATGATGTCCTTGACGTCGTAGTCGTCGCCGAGCTTGTCGAGCGGCAGCAGCCAGTTCTGCTTGGCCCAGATCGGAACCT
The DNA here is from genome assembly GCA_004020315.1 of Mesorhizobium sp. GTDB lineage: Bacteria > Pseudomonadota > Alphaproteobacteria > Rhizobiales > Rhizobiaceae > Mesorhizobium. Next base: position 17,464 of record SAQG01000024.1, on the reverse strand, counting down.
CATAGGTGCCGATGGTCATCACGTCGTACTGGCCGCCCTTGGTGGCGATGTCGGTGGTGACGCGCTCGCGCAGCACGTTCTCCTCGAGCGTGACCCACTGGAGCTGGATATCAGGGTTCTTGGCGGTGAAGTCGTCGGTCAGCTTCTGCATGCGGACCATATCGCCATTGTTGACGGTGGCGATGGTGATGGATTCGGCATGCGCGGCGAACGCAAGGGTGCTGGCCGACAACAGACCCAGGGTGAGCGTGCGAAGTTTCATCAAATTCCTCCCATAGACCAAGCTGAGCATTTGCCTTGGCTGTGGGCAATTACTCACTTTGTGTGATTTATGTCAAGCCGGATTCGTTGCTGCAGCGCAGCACGCAAGCTCGTGCGGCATGCGGTTCCAGAGGCTTACGGGGATATCTCAAGCCGGCTAGGATGGATCTCGACGCGCGAAACGTCGCATTTCAGCGCCCGCTTGCTCGGATAAATTGCCGACCTATTCGCCGGCAATCTCGGCCAGTATCCATTCGCGAAAAGCGCGGATCTTCGGCACGTTGCGCCGCGCCTGGGGATAGACCAGCCAATAGGCGTGGCCGTCGTCGCCGACCAGATCGAAAGGCTGGATCAGGCGGCCATCGGCAAGCTCGGCCTTGAAGAAAGCGGCCGTCACGATCGCCACGCCCTGCCCGGCGATCGCGGCGTTGGCCTCATACGCCTGAGCACCCATGCTGGAGCCGGGGCGCTTGGCCAGTTCCTCGACCGGCAGGCCGGCGGCGATAAACCAGTCCCGCCACCAGACGTCGCCGGGATCGAGAATCGGCAGGCGCAACAGATCGGCCGGCTCCTTCACCCCGCCGATGGTCGCCGCAAGTTTCGGGCTCAGCATCGGCGTGAAGTCCGCATTGAAAAGCTTGTGCGCCTCCACGCCCGGCCAGTTTCCGCCGCCCGAACGGATGGCGATGTCGATATCCTCGCGGGCGAAATCAACGAGGCGGTTCGATGTATCGAGGCGCACCGCCAGCGATGGATGCGCGACCTGGAACGAGCCGAGGTGCTGTGCCAGCCAGTTCGAGGCAAAGGTCAGCAGCGTCGAGACACAAAGTACTCCGTCGGCGCCGCTCCGCGCGGCGGCGTAGGCTCCACCCAACAGGGCGAACGCCTCGCTGACCGCAGGCGCCATGCGCTGCCCCGCCTCGGTCAGTACGATCTGCCTTGGCCGGCGCAGGAACAAAGGCGCCCCGACGCGCTCCTCCAGAAGCTTGATCTGATAGCTCGCCGCCGCCTGCGTCATGCCAAGCTCGCCGGCGGCCTTGGTGAAGGAAAGATGCCGCGCCACCGCCTCGAACACCCGGATCGCCTGAAGCGGAGGGAGCTGGGAGACCTGCCGTGACTTGAGTTCAGGCATAAGCCCTCCTTATGGGCCGTGATCGACGTTTGATTGGCAGCGAGGCCCGATCCGGCCGATATTTGAGGTCGACGATCACTCTCGTCTAGAGATAACGAAGGCTGACGATCATGACCATTGTACAGGAAAAGCTGTTCTTGACGCCAGGCCAAGGCTGGTTTCTGCGGCTGGCGCGCGGATTGGCACGGCACGGAGCCAGAAAAAGAGCTTATCTGGACATCAGGGAATTGCCGCCGCATCTGCAACGCGACATGGGCTTTCTCGACGGCAACGATCCTTGCGGCCGGCGCAAATAGCCTTGCTGGACTTATCCCTAATCAGCTGGCCGCCAGCAAGGCGGCGGCGGTCCGCTCGTCTGTGATGAGACCGTTGACCAGCCGCCGATTCACCGCCGCAAGGATGCCCGGCAGTTTCCGCTCGCCCATGGCAAGCGCGATCACCAGCGACTTTTCACGCGACGGGAGCGATGCCGACGAAACCCTGTCATTGGTGATGCCCTCGATCATCCGGCCTTCGCGATCGAACACCCAGCCGACGATCTCGGCGACACCGCCCGCCTTTTGCAGTGCTTTCAATTCGCTCTCCGAAATGAAGCCGTCCTCGTAAAGCGGCGCCTTGGGTCCGAGATCGCCGATGCCGACGAACGTGACGTCGGCTTCCGCGGCAAGCGCCAGCGTCGGTTGGATCATCGGCTGGCTGAGCAGCATCTCGCGCTCCTCCGGCGAGGAGGCGATGACCGGCAGCGGCATCGGGAAGGACCGCGCCTTGACCCTGTCGGCCATGGTGAAGATGACGTTGTAGAAAGCGGCCGAACCGTCGGGCGAAATGTTGCCGGTCAGCGACACGACCTTGTGCTGCGGGCACTCCATCGGCGGCAGCTGCTCGATTGCCGCCTTCAGAGTGCGGCCGGTGCCGATCGCCATGACGATCGGCGTCGGCGACCGCAACCGTCTCTCGATCTCGGCAGCCGCTGCAACGGCGACGCCGATGGTCGAGGAGGAAGCGGGATCGCTCGGCACCACCTCGACCAGATCGAGCGCGAAGCGCGATTTCAGCCGGGCCGCGAGGTCGAGGCAATTGGCGATCGGGTGGTCGACACGCACCTTGATCAACCCTTCGGATACCGCCAGCGACACCAGCCGCTGCGCCGTCTGCCGTGAGATGCCGAGCGTCGAGGCGATCTGGTCCTGCGTGTTGCCGGCGACATAATAGAGCCAGCCGGCGCGCGCCGCGTCGTCCAGCCTGTTGCTGCCGCTGTCCTGCCGGGAATTCAAACTTGCTGCCTCCCTGCCCCCGAGCATCGAGACGAGAGCGCCTTACTTTTACGGGGAAATGCGCCTGTGCGCAATTGCCTATCACCAGAGCAATTGCTTAGGTAAACACTCGATGTGCCTTTGGTGTTTCGAGGGGATCATTGTGGCCAAGCAATTTTGGAAGTCCCGCTATGTTGGTGCAGACAGGCGCAGCGGTTTATCTCCCGGCGCAAACCCTTTAAGGGATTCGGACAAAGGAGCCTCGCATGACGCCGAAAGCGGTTTTCTGGGACATGGACGGCACGCTGGTCGACAGCGAGCCATTGCATGAGGCGGCGCTGATAGCGGCGCTGCATAGCGTCGGCATCGCGGCGCCGGCTAACCTGCATGAGCGGGTGCTCGGTATTGCCGCATGGCCGGTCTACGAAATGCTGCGCGACGAGTTCGGCCTCGACCTGCCGTTCGATGACTGGATCGTGCGCAAATACGACCACTATCTGCCGATGGCCGAGACGCTGAAGCCGCGCCCCGGCGCGATCGAGATCTATAACGAACTGCGCGCGCTTGGCGTAGCGCAGGCGGTGGTGTCAAATTCCGACCGGCTGGTCGTCGACGCCAATCTGCGCATGGTCGGTCTTTTCTATCCCGGCATGAAGACGATCAGCCGCAACGACGTGCGCGAAGGCAAGCCGCACGCCGAACCCTTCCTGCGCGCCGCATGGCTGGCCGGTGTCGATCCGGCCGATGCCGTGGCTGTCGACGACAGCGTCACCGGCGCCACGGCCGGGCTGGCGGCGGGGATGAAGACGATTTTCTGGCCGGAAGTGCCTATGGAAGGGCCGCCCGGCGCGATCGTCATCAACAGCGCCGACGAATTGCGGGCTGAGCTGGGGCTTTAGGTATCAGTTTCGGTAGACCGGCTCCTGCTCGTCGAGGATCGCCTTCAATTCGGACAGGTGCCGTTCGGCCTGGCCGGGATAATCTTCCTGCTCCGTTGCCGCCTTCTCCGCGATTTCATCCGACAGGACCCGCAGCGGTCGGCCGGTCCACAGCGCCTTGATGTAGGTCTCGGCGGCGCGTTCGAAATAGAACATGCGGTTGAAAGTGTCGGCGACGGTATCGCCGATGACCAGCACGCCATGATTGCCCATGACCATCACCTTGACCTTCGGATCGGTAAGCAGCTGCGAGCAGCGTTCGCCCTCTTCCTCGAAGGCGAGCCCGCCATAATGACCGTCGACGACGTGGCGGTTGAAGAAGATCGCCGAGTTCTGGTCGATCGGCGGCAGCGTCGAGTCGGCGAGCGAAGCGAGCACCGTGGCGTGAATGGAGTGCACATGCATGACGCAGCGCGCATGACGCACATTGCGATGGATGGCGCCATGCAGGCCCCATGCCGTCGGGTCCGGCGCATTCGGGCCGGACAGCGTATCGGGATCGTTGGCGTCGATCAGCAGCAGATCGCTCGCCTTGATGCGCGAGAAATGCACCTGGTTGGGATTCATCAGGAATTGCGAGCCGTCATCGTTGACGGCCAGCGAGAAATGATTGGCCACCGCCTCGTGCATGTTGAGCCGCGCCGTCCAGCGAAAGGCGCAAGCCAGATCGACGCGCTCCTCGTAAAAGGGCAGGTTGGTCAGCATTTCCTTCTGCAGGCGGGCGATGCTCATCGAAAACCTCCGTGAAAGAAGCAAGGATGCCGCGCGCCGCAGATGCGCGCAACCGGTTTCGTTTGGTGCAGACGAGGGCTTTGCCTTACGCCGCAGTGCTTCTGGCGGCGTCGACCCGCAGCCCGCCATGCTCGACGATAAAATCGATCACCTCCTGCAGGCCCTTGCCGCGCGACAGATCGGTGAAGCCGAACGGCCGCTTGCCGCGCATGCGGGCGGCATCGCGCTCCATGACGTCGAGATTGACGTTCACATAGGGGGCGAGATCGCTCTTGTTGATGACCAGGAAGTCAGACCGGGTGATGGCCGGGCCGCCCTTGCGCGGGATCTCTTCGCCCTGGCAGACCGAGATGACATAGAGCGTCAGATCGGCAAGGTCCGGCGAAAACGTAGCGGCGAGGTTGTCGCCGCCGGATTCGATGAAGACGATGTCGAGATCCGGGAATTTCTTGCTCATCTCGGCGATCGCCTGCAGATTGATCGAGGCGTCCTCGCGGATGGCGGTGTGCGGGCAGCCACCGGTCTCGACGCCGATGATGCGATCCTCGGGCAGCGCCTGAAGCCGGGCCAGCATCATGGCGTCTTCCTTGGTGTAGATGTCGTTGGTGACGACGGCGATGGAGAACTCGTCGCGCAGCGCCTTGCAGAGCTTTTCGGTGAGCGTCGTCTTGCCCGAGCCGACGGGGCCGCCGATGCCGATGCGAAGAGGACCGTTGGCTTGTGTCATCTAGGGAACTCCGTGATGGCAAGGAAGGCGAAGCCGAGCGATCAACAGGCAGAGCGGCGAATAATAGCTGACATCAAGCCGCGCGAAAGGCTGTTCGGGCGCCAGCCGGCGCCACCAGGGCGTGAAGCCGGCAATGCCGCGCCCGAGGAAGACCAGCGCGATGAGCAGCGCTGTCGCGGCAAGCCCGGCCTTGGGAAAGGGCGTGGCAAACACCCCTTCGAGCGCCATCGGCCACAGTGTCGCCAGGCCGAGGCAGGCGGCAACGGCGAAGCTGGCGAAGGATGCCGGCATCTCGTCGACGCCGCGAAAGCCGACAACGGCGCGGGCGCAGGAGGCAGCGTCCCTGCCCGGCCAGATGCCGCCAATGCCCCAATAGACATGCAACGTGGTGATCAGCAGCAGGACGAGCGAGAGGGCGAAAGCGAGAATCATCATGAGCGGAACAGCCGAGAATATTGCGTTTCGTGCTTCATCGCAATGACATCCGAGACGAACGCGCAGCCGCCGAGATCGTCCAGCGTCGATCCGGCGGCGCGAGCGGCGATGCTGAGCGCCAGCGGTTCGAAGCCGGCGAGCAGCGCGGTGGCGCCGGTCTGGCCGACGACGCCGAGCCGGATCGCGGCCTGGACGAGATTGGAAAAGAAGCTCTGCAGGAAGGCCGACAGCGCGTCCTGCAGGGCGACGCCGTTGCCGCCGGCAGTTGCGCCGACGGCGACGCAATAGGCGCACTCGGCCGGCAGACGGTCCAGCACCTGACACGGCCAGGCTGATGCCGCCGTCAGGAAGGCGGCGCCCTGCAGCATGGTCTCAGTGTGGCGCTCGCGCGAGCCGGCCAAGGCTTCGGCGAGGGCGGCGATTTCGTCGAGATCGCCGGCTTGGCGCGCGCGCCGCCAGCTTTCGGCAAACAGCACGGCATCGTTCCAGCCCGAGCCCATCTCGACCAGCGTCTCCAGCCATGCGGCGAGGTCTTTGCTGTCGGCAACCAGCCCGGCATGCACGGCTTGTTCCAGACCATGGCTGTAGGAAAAGCCGCCGACCGGGAAGGAAGGCGACAGCCAAGCCATCAGCCGCAACAAAGCAACGTTGGAAGGCTGGTCAGTCATGGTGATGGTCGTGTGAATGGCTGTGGGAATGCGATTCGCCGTGGGCATGGGAATGCACCTCGGCATGGCTGTGTGCATGCGCCTCGGCATGGCCGTGGCCGTGGCCGGAATAGGCGCCACGCACCGGCACGAACGGTTCGGAAACGTCGCTCACCGTGGCGCCCAGGCCTTCCAGCATCGTCTTGATGACATGGTCGCGCAGGATGAGGATGCGGTTAGCCTCGATGGCGGCGGCGAGGTGGCGGTTGCCGATGTGCCAGGCAAGTTCGGCCAAGTGCACGGCGCTCTCGGCACGGATGTCATAGAGCGGTTCTTCGGCGGCGACGATCTCGATATGGCGGCCATCCTCCATCACCAGGCGGTCCCTGTCGTTCAAGGCAATTGGCTCCGGTAGATCGACCAGAACCCTGTCACCGCCGGCAAGCTCGATGACCCTGCGGCGCAGATGCCGCTCGTCATGGGCAAGCACGGCACGATCATACGGCGTGACCGCTCTCGCTTCGCCGGCGGTGAGGACCGAGACGGCACGCGGAAATTTGGTGAAGTCGGTGCGGATGTCGAGCTTCATTTGAAACCTGCCTTTCCAAAAGCCTAGACCAGCTCGCCTGTCGACCCAATACCAGCGCATGACCCCGAAATCGAATTCGATTTCGGAAAGGATCATGCGCCCAATCAAGTTTCTACAGCGTCCGTTGTGCGACCGAAAGGACGCGCGGCGCTGAAGTCAGACGATCGTGTCGAAGAGCCGCAGGATAAACGATATCTGGTAGACGAGGGCGGCGGCGACAAAGGCGATGTGGAAGCGGCGATCGCGGACAAGCATCGCGATGACGCAAAGCGCAACGAACACCGGCGTGCGGAACAAATATTCAACCCCGAAACGAGCGAAATGCTCGGGCCCTTTCAGCAGCGTATCGATCACGTCGAGCAGATAGGTCGCCGCCAGCAAGCCGAAGAACCAGCCGCGCCGGGAATAGAAAAAATCCTCGTAGCTGGTGTAGTCCAGCATCGAGTCCGGAAACAGCAGCGCGCAGAGCAGGAACAGCGTGACGGCGTAGAAGATGATGAACAGGTACTTGCCGAAGGTCCAGGTCTCGATCTGGAACAGGCCGAACTCCCACCACCAGAAATGCACCAGCATCAGGAGCACCGACACAACCCAGGCCAGATGCACCGAATAGAGCCGGTACTGGCCGGGATGCTGGACGATGCGGGCCAGCCCCGACAAAAGACGCGTGACGCCAAGGCCGATCACCATGCCCATGACGATGCGAATGTGCGGGAAGATGTCGTGGGCGTAGGGGAGTTGCTGGTTCATTAGCTACTCCCTTGGCAAGGAACGCAGTAAAGAAGCAGCCAGCTAACCCCGCAGGAAATCGTCCATCGAAAGTGGATCGCCTGGCCAAAATCGTCCATCGAGCGCCTGCTTGGATGTGAATGGAGGTTCGCCTGGAAAGTGAGATTTCCTAAGACCCGTTTCCCTGACCGCGACAAGCACAGCACGCCCGTAAGCCTGGTCGAAAATCTGAGCCGGGTACCGACGAAGACTCGGGCTGTCCTTGATGATGTTTTCGATCCAGATGCGCTGTTCGGAAATTGACGACTGCCAACTATGACTTCGATGGCCCGGTTGGAATTCCCATCTCAGGAGATGTGCGAGCAGCACCTCCATCCGACTGCGAATTTCTCTTTTGTCACTTCTCCCCAAACTCTCGATCTCCTCGGCAAGATTCTCACGATCGAGGTCGGAGAAACGAGCTTCGCGCAACAACGCGCCTTGCTCGGCGCACCACTGGACGTAGTCCGCTTCGTAGGGAGTGAGGGCCCTGAGACGATCAATCCTGTTCATGAAGTCCATCATGCCCCAATTTCGAGACAATCGCAAAACGGCACGTGAGAGCCTCGGACAACAGAGACATCGATATCTGACGCTCAGCCGCCAAAGGCGAAGTTATTGTTCAAAATAGAAAATACCGTTGCGCCATCGGCAGCACGGTGGCCGGCTCGCAGGTGAGCAGTTCGCCGTCAGCGCGGACCTCGTAGGTTTCAGGGTCGACCTCGACATGCGGGGTGGCGTCGTTGAGCACCATCGAATGCTTGCCGATGCCGCCGCGAGTGTTCTCGACGGCGACCATCTGCTTGTCGACGCCGAGCCTGCCGCGCAGGCCGGCATCGAGCGCGGCCCTGGAAACGAAGGTCACCGACGAATTGGTCATCGCCTTGCCATAGGCGCCGAACATCGGCCGGTAGTGCATCGGCTGCGGCGTCGGGATCGAGGCGTTGGGATCGCCCATCGGGGCGGCGGCGATCATGCCGCCGATCAGCACCATGTCAGGCTTGACGCCGAAGAAGGCCGGGTTCCACAGCACCAGGTCGGCGCGCTTGCCGACCGCCACCGAGCCGATCTCGTTCGACAGGCCATGCGCGATGGCCGGGTTGATCGTGTATTTGGCGATATAGCGGCGGACGCGGAAATTGTCGTTGTCGCCGGTTTCCTGCGGCAGCGAACCACGCTGGCGCTTCATCTTGTCGGCGGTCTGCCAGGTGCGGATCGCCACCTCACCGACACGGCCCATGGCCTGGCTGTCCGACGAGATGATCGAGAAAGCGCCGATGTCGTGCAAAATGTCTTCGGCGGCGATGGTTTCCTTGCGGATGCGGCTTTCGGCAAAGGCGATGTCTTCGGGAATCGACGGCGACAGATGATGGCAGACCATCAGCATGTCGAGATGCTCGGCCAGCGTGTTGACAGTGTAGGGCCGGGTCGGATTGGTCGAGGACGGGATGACGTTGGGCAGGCCGCAAACCTTGATGATGTCAGGCGCATGGCCGCCGCCGGCGCCTTCGGTGTGGAAGGCGTGGATGGTGCGGCCCTTGATCGCCGCCACCGTGTTCTCGACAAAGCCGGACTCGTTCAGCGTGTCGGTGTGGATCATCACCTGCACGTCGTAATCGTCGGCGACCGACAGGCAGCAGTCGATTGCGGCGGGAGTCGTGCCCCAGTCCTCGTGCAGCTTCAGCGAGCACGCACCGCCCAGCACCATTTCCTCAAGCGCGGCGGGCAAGGACGCGTTGCCCTTGCCCGACAGGCCGATGTTCATCGGAAAAGCGTCGAAGGACTGGATCATGCGCGCCAGATGCCACGGCCCAGGCGTGCAGGTCGTCGCCAGCGTGCCATGCGCCGGGCCGGTGCCGCCGCCGAGCATGGTGGTGATGCCTGACATCAGCGCCTCCTCGATCTGCTGCGGGGAGATGAAATGGATATGCGCGTCGAAGCCGCCGGCGGTCAGGATCTTGCCTTCGCCGGCGATGATCTCGGTGCCGGGACCGATGATGATGGTGACGCCGTTTTGCATGTCCGGATTGCCGGCCTTGCCGATCGCGGCGATGCGTCCGTCCTTGAGGCCGATATCGGCCTTGAAGATGCCGCCTGATGCATCGACGACCAGCGCATTGGTGATAACGGTGTCGACCGCGCCTTGCGCGCGCGACACCTGGCTCTGGCCCATGCCGTCGCGGATGACCTTGCCGCCGCCGAATTTCACCTCTTCGCCATGAAGGGTGAAATCCTTCTCGACCTCGATGAACAGCTCGGTATCGGCAAGCCGCACCTTATCGCCGACGGTCGGGCCGTACATCTGGGCATAGGCGGCGCGGGTGATTCTAGCCATCAGCAATTGCTCCCGAAATATGGCCCAACATACAGCCTGTCGAAGCCCGGCCCCACATTGTCGCCACCCTATGGTCACGCAATGACCCGCTGAGCGACACCTTCCGATCCCATTTAACGTTTGAGGTGGCGGGGTTCACCCAAAGCGACCGTTTGCCAATCGATGGAAAGGAAGATCCATGCGCAAAACGATAAGTCTCGCAGCCGCCGCCACCCTCCTGCTCGCGACCGCTGCCAGCGCCCAGCAACAGCCTGCGCCGCAACCCAGCGAGCCGCCGGCTTCGCCCGCTCCTGCGGCACCCGGCGCCCAGCCGGGCGCGCCGACGATTCAGACCGTCAACGTCGTCGACATCGAGGAGCTGCCCAAGGAAACGCAGACGAAGGTCAACGAAGTGATCGCCAAGCGCGGCGAGGACGGCTTGCAGAAATTGCGCAGCTCGATCGACGCGACCCCCCAGGTCAAATCCGCGCTCGAAGCAAAGGGACTCACCTCGGCGCAAGTGATCGCCGCCAGCATGGACACCAATGGCGCGCTGACTTTGATCACCAAGAAAGCGAGCTGACGATGCGCTATGGCGGGCCGGCACAAGGTCGGCCCGCCGCATCGGGGAGGGAACCTTCGCAGGGCAGGATGCGTTTCGATCTTTTCGTGTAGAAACGAGTCTCGAAGGAGGCTCCGAGAGCGAGCGATGGCGATCACCACCTTTCCCGACACCAGACGGCTGCATATGATTGCCGCAACTGCGTTTCTCGCGGCGAGCGTTCCTCAGGCCACGCTGAATGCACAGGGCCTTGAAGGCCCGGATACCGTCAACAAGATCATCGGCTCGGAGGTCGGCCAGGAAGAGACCAGCACGGCCGTGGAAGCCGGCAAAGTCGCCACGGCGATCGACCGGACGCGTGAAAACATCGGCACGGTGCGCAAGACATCCAAGCTCGACAAAGTGGATATCGTGTTCCTTACCGACGCTGCGCGCACGGAAGGCGGTCTGCCGCCGGCGATAGAAACCAAGGTCGAGCAGCATCAGAACGATATTGCCGAACTGCGCGAGGAGATCGAGGCGAACGCATTGCTGTTCAACGCCATCGACTCTCGACGCGTGCTGACCGAAGACGTTCTCGCCGTGGAATTCGAAAATCCTGGAAAGGTCGTCATCTACGCGGCGGCCAAGCCGCCCAGCTGAGGCGAAACTGCTCGACGCCCTGGATCTCACAGTGCGCCCATGATCTTCTGCTGAAAGCCGTAGACCTCGCGCTTGCCGCCGAGCGGCACCAAAGTGACGTCGCGCTCCTGACCGGGCTCGAAGCGCATTGCTGTGCCGGCGGCGATGTCGAGCCGCATGCCCCGCGCCCTGTCGCGGTCGAATTTCAGCCCCTCATTGGTCTCGAAGAAATGATAGTGGCTGCCGACCTGGATCGGCCGGTCGCCGCTGTTGGCCACTTTGATGGTGACGGTCGGCCGGCCCTTGTTCAGCTCGATCTCGCCGCCTGCGGTGATGATTTCGCCCGGGATCATCGCCAGCCTCACAGCACGCCGAAGACGAGACCGGCACCGACGGCAGCACAGGCGCCGCCAGCGGCGCGGGCAAGGCCCGGAAATCTGATGCCAAGGCCAAGACCCGCCGCGATGCCGGCGACATGGAGCAGCGCGGTGGCGACGGCAAAGCCGGCCAAATAGCCGAGTCCGCCGGCGTTTTCAGGCACCTCGGTGCCATGAGCATGACCGTGGAACAGCGCGAACAGACCAATGATGGCGACGCCGGCCGAGACTGGAAGATCGACCGCGAGGGCGACGAGCAGTCCCAGCACAACGACGGACGCCAGTATGCCCGGTTCTACGAACGGCACCGGCACCAGCAGCATGCCGAGCGCGCCGCCCGCCAACATGATGCCGACGAAGGCGAGCGGCCAGGCGGCAACCGCCTTGCCGCCCTTGAGCGCTGCCCACAACCCGACCGCGATCATCACCGTCATGTGGTCGAGGCCGGAGAGCGGATGCATGAAGCCGGCTGACAAGGACGAGGTCGTGCCGATGCCGACATGGGCATAGGCGGGCATCGCGGCGGCGAGAAGCAGGATCGCCGAGAGGGACGTGCGTTTGATCGTTGCGGGGACCATCGATATGCCTTCCGTTGTCAGGATGGTGCCGTCACGCGGCATTGCGAGCCGGGCCGCAGCCTTCGGCCTTGAGGACGCGTTTTGTCGAGCCGGGATATTTCTTCAGCATCGCTGCCGGCCGGATCGGGCGCACTGAAAAATTGCCGCCGCAATTCGGGCAGACGCCACCCAGCACATTTGCCGCGCAATCGGCGCAGAAGGTACACTCGAAGGTGCAGATCAGCGCATCCGTCGCCTCAGGCGGCAGGTCCTTGTCGCAGCACTCGCAGTTGGGGCGCAGCTCAAGCATTGTCCTCTCCTCACCTTATCGGTTCATGTACGGTCACCAGCTTGGTGCCGTCGGGAAACGTCGCCTCGACCTGGACGTCGTGGATCATCTCGGCGATGCCTTCCATCACCTGCGCGCGGGTGACGACATGGGCGCCGGCCTCCATCAGCTCGGCGACCTGGCGGCCGTCGCGGGCGCCCTCGACGACGAAGTCGGTGATCAGCGCGATCGCCTCCGGGTGATTGAGCTTGACGCCGCGTTCGAGCCGCTTGCGCGCCACGATCGCCGCCATGGCGATGAGCAGCTTGTCCTTTTCCCTTGGCGTCAGGTTCATGCGTTTCCCTAGGATAGCGTAATCAGGAATGGCGTAATCGGAATCAGAGTGACCATAATTTGGGCAGACCCGCCCGTCCGTTGAGCAATTCGACGAGCGGAACCAGCCGCTTGCGGAGCTGGTAGCCGTCGTCGGCAAACAGCCTCGCAAGAAGCTTGCCAGATTTCTTCACGCTCCAGACGCTGGCGTCGCCCTGGCCGCCGATAATGTCCCGGGCCGGATCGAGCAAAGCCTCCACCCGCGGCGAGATCATCAGTACCGTCGCCATGGCGATGGCGCCGCCGGCCACTGCGGAACGGCCCAGAACGGCCGCAATGTCGGGCCCGATGCGGAAATCCTCGGCATGAACAAGCGCTCCGTCCTGGCTGATGCGCCAGCGGTCGTGGAAATTGCCCTGCGCCGCGCGTTCGCCCATGGCGAGGCGACCGAAGACGGTCGCCTCGAGCACCAGCGCCTCGGCATCGGCGGCGAGATTCAGTTCAAGCCTGCGGGCAAAGGCCGATCGATCAAAGACAATGGTTTCCTGCGGCAGCCAGGCGATGCGGCCGCCAGCGCCGACCGTCAGCTTCACCCGCACCTCGGCACGATCGGACGCGGCGCGGTAGACCTTCTCGCAAGCCTGGGTCGTTATGGTGGCGGAAGCGCCGGCACCGACATTGACCTCCCAGGCGAGGCGGTCGCCGCCGGTCAGCCCGCCGGCGGTGTTGATCAAGACGGCTTCGAGCGGATCGGCCGAGACGGCCGGCATGCGGATCTTGGCGGAACCATCTTGGTAGAGGCGCCGGAGACGCGTGCGGCCGCCATTCTTGTCACAGCCGAGCCGCGCCATTCCGGCGACGCGCTGGGCCGGCGGCACAAAGGTCAGGCCATGTTCAATCATATCCATGGCGCCAACGATAACCACACCGCCGGCTTTGTCGACATATAGCTTGTTGCTTGACAACGTTTCGGTTTCTATAGAGGAGCCGTCTTGGTACGGTCACACAGCGCCTGGCTGGATAAAAGGCGACGGTGACGATCTGAACCTGGGGAAAAAGAGGCGCCGATCAGTTGGCGTCGAGAAACGACAAGGTTGGGGAAGGAACCGAATGGCTGACCAGCTGGCAACGGACATCATCGCGAAGATCAAGGCTCATGCCGAGCCCGGTGGCGAAGAAATCACCACCAGCACCGAATTGACCTCACTTGGCATTCATTCGCTGGAACTGACGGAGATCATCTTCGACCTCGAGGAACAGTATGGCATCGAGATCGAGATGAACACGGTCGATGCCTGGAGCAACCTGAAGAACGTCGGCGACATGGTCGAGGCGGTTCGCGCGCTGATCGCGAAAAAAGCCTGACTGAATGCACAAGCGCGTCGTCATTACCGGCATCGGCGGCTTATGCGGGCTCGGCACCAATGTGCCCGCGATCTGGGGCGAGATGCGCGCCGGCCGCTCTGCCATCGGCCCGATCGTCAATTCGGAGCTGCATGACCTGAAAATCAGGGTCGGCTGCGAAATCAGGACGCTTCCCGATCACGGCATCGACCGCAAGCAGGTCGTCTCGATGGACCGCTTCAGCCTTTTGGCGACGATCGCCGCGCGGGAGGCCGCGCAGCAAGCCGGACTAACCTCGCACGCAGCCAATACCTACCGGATGGGCTCCATCGTCGGCGTCGGCGTCTGCGGCTGGGAGGCGATCGAAGAGAGCTATCGCGCCATCCTGCTCGAAGGCAAGAATCGCACCGGCATCTTCACCGTGCCGAAAGTGATGCCGGGCGCTGCGGCCGGCCATGTCAGCATGAATCTCGGCCTGCGCGGACCGGTCTTCGGCATCACCTCGGCCTGCTCCTCATCCAACCATGCCATTGCCTCGGCGGTCGACCAGATCAGGCTCGGCCGCGCCGATGTCATGCTCGCCGGCGGCACCGATGCGCCGCTGGTCTGGGGCATCCTGAAAGGCTGGGAGGCGCTGCGGGTGCTGGCGCCCGACACCTGCCGGCCGTTTTCGGCCGATCGCCAGGGCCTGGTGCTCGGCGAAGGCGCCGGCATGGTTGTGCTGGAAACCTACGAGCATGCGATGGCGCGCGGCGCCACGATTCTCGCCGAAATTGCCGGCGCCGGCCTTTCCGGCGATGCGTCCGACATCGTCGCGCCGACCATCGAAGGGCCGGAGGCGGCCATGCGCTTCTGCCTCGTCGATGCCAGGCTCAACCCGGAAGACATCGACTATATCAATGCGCATGGCACCGGCACCAAGGCCAACGACCAGATCGAGACGGCCGCGATCAAGCGCGTCTTCGGCGACCATGCTTACAGGCTTTCGATCTCCTCGACCAAATCGATGCATGCCCACTGCCTCGGCGCGTCGGGCGCCCTTGAGCTGATCGCCTGCGTGATGGCGATCCGCGAAGGCATCGTGCCGCCAACGGCCAATTTTCGCGAAACCGACGCCGATTGCGATCTCGACATCACGCCGAATGTGGCGCGCGAGCGCAAGGTGCGCGCGGCGATCAGCAACGGCTTCGCCTTCGGCGGCACCAACGCGGTGCTGGCGTTCAAGGCAGTCTGACGGCAAGCGGTTCCGTTCATCCCCCGATAGGGCGAAGCTTGTTGCCACTCGCCACGACCGCGCCCCCACCGCGCGAAAAATCCCCGCCCAGGAGTTTCGATGACCGACCTGTCCGCCTTTCCGATCGCCACGCGCTGGCCGGCCAGCCATCCCGACCGCATCCAGCTCTATTCGTTTCCGACGCCGAACGGGGTGAAGGTGTCGATCGCGCTGGAGGAAATCGGCCTGCCATACGAGGCGCATGCGGTGAATATCGGCAAGAAGGAAAGCTGGACGCCTGAATTCCTGTCGCTGAACCCCAACGGCAAGATCCCGGCGATGATCGATCCGGACGGCCCAGGCGGCAAGCCGATCGGGCTGTTCGAATCCGGCGCCATCCTGCTCTATCTCACCGACAAGACCGGCAAGCTGGTCCCGGCCGACCCGGCGCGGCGTTACGAAACGATCCAGTGGGTGTTCTTCCAGATGGCCTCGATCGGGCCGATGTTCGGGCAAGTCGGCTTCTTCCACAAATTCGCCGGACGCGAGATCGCCGACAAGCGGCCGCTGGCGCGCTATCGCGACGAATCGCGGCGGCTGATCGGTGTGCTCGAGACGAGGCTGAAGGGCCGCAGCTGGATCATGGACGACGATTACACCATCGCCGATATATCGATGCTGGGCTGGGTTCGTAATTTGATCGGCTTCTACGAGGCAAGGGCACTTGTCGGCTTCGACGATTTTCCCCATGTCGCGGCATGGCTGGAACGCGGCCTTGCCCGGCCGGCGGTGCAAAAGGGTCTTAATATCCCCGCCCGAGGCTAGCTCAATCGGCCGCAGGCGCCGAGAAGCGGCTAGGCCTATTTTGCCTTGGTTTTGGGTTTTGAGCCGCCCTTGCCCATGACGGAAGCGGCAAGGGAGGCAGCGCCCTTGGCGGTGGCGACAACCGCACCGGCCGCGACATTGGCCGTCGTCTTGACCGTGCGCATTGCGCTGTCTGCCATCGAGCTGCCGGTTGCCGATTTCCCGGGCTTGGCGGGAGGCTTGGCCGGTTTTGCCGTGGCCTTGGCTGCGGTCGGCGCCACTTTCTTCGGTGCTGCTTTGCCAAAGGTGGGCTTTGCCGCATCCTTGGACCGGGCGGCAACCGCCGGGCCAGCGCCTGTCTTTGATTCAGTTGCCTTTGATTCAGTTGCCTTGGATCGAGTTGCCCTGCCCTTGCCGGGCGCAGGCTTTCTTGCCTTGGTTGCCATCTGAGTTGCCATCGGACAGTTTTCCTCATGTCAGCATCATTGCCGTATCTGACACAACGGCCGGAAAGTCCTAAGGTTCCAGGTGCCGGCCGTCCTTGCGAATCAGGATTGAGCGCCGATCACCAGATCGGCGGGGCGGCGGCGGGCAAGCACGCGGTCGATGTTGGGCATGTCGTTGGAGGCGATCCAGGCGCGGGCGTCCTCGTCGGAGCGGCCATGCTCGTGCCATCGCTCCAACAGCCGGCGCTCGAGCTCGGCGCGCGGCACATCGACGAAGATCGAGAAATCGAACAGCGGCGCCAGCCGCGACCAGGGTTCCTCGTCAAGCAGCAGGTAATTGCCTTCGACCAGGATGAACTTGGTGTCGGCAGCGATGATCGAAGCGGCGGCGCGCGACAGCTCCATGCTGCGGTCGAACACCGGAATGGCGATGTCGGGCTCGGCCGCGCGGATGCGCTTCAGCAAGGTTTCGAAGCCGGCAAAGTCAAAGGTTTCCGGAGCGCCCTTTCGTGCGCGCAGGCCGCGCTGATCGAGCACGATGTCGTCGTAGTGGAAGCCATCCATCGGCACGATTTCGGCCGCGCCTTCCGGCAGCAGTTCATGCAGGCGGGCCGACAATGTCGACTTGCCGGCGCCCGGAGGACCGGCGATGGCAACGACAAAGCGCCGCGCCTTGCCGGCGCGCTTGAAGATGGTGGCGGCGAGATGAGCGATCTCGGACATCGGAGCCTTTCTGGCCTAGTGTTTTGGATCGCATCTTGGCGATAATTCGCGTGAATTTCAAACGCGGGATTAGTTCCTCGACGCAGAAGGTTTGACTGTCGGTGGGCAATGGCAACCTTCGAGATTGGCCGAAACGATCCTCCCTTCGTCATCCTGGGGCGGAGCAAGGAGCGAAGCGACGCGGCGCAGACCCCAGGATCCATGCCGTGACATCGGAGCGCTGCTGTGGTGCAGTGCAGAACCTTTGATCGCGGAGGGACAGCGCCCCCCTCTGTCCTGCCGGACATCTCCCCCACAAGGAGGGAGATTGGCCATCATCACTGATTTCGCCAACCACCAACCTTGCAAAAAGGACGCTTGTCCGCGAAGCTGCCGATCTCCCCCCAAGTGGGGGAGATGTCCGGCAGGACAGAGGGGGGC
>SAQG01000210.1 GCA_004020315.1 Mesorhizobium sp. | reverse complement strand
ATACGGCACTGACTGCGACCTTCGATGACGAGACAGACTCCCCGGCAGAGCTGACACGGGATACTGACGCCAAGGAGCCGAGGCGGCGTTTTAGTTTGGCGAGGAAATCGGAGGCGTTTTTTAGTCACGGATCTCCGCTGAATTTGCCGGCGTCGGTGTTTGCCGGCATGACCGCCCTCGGCTTTTTGTCGTACATCATTG
>SAQG01000209.1 GCA_004020315.1 Mesorhizobium sp. | reverse complement strand
ATGGCGCCTATGTGCGACCGGCCATACGCCTCGAGTCCGGGGCGAAATCGGCGCTTGATCCCAATCGCCCCATCACGATCACGCCCTATGTCGGGGAGGAAGCGGCAGGCATTGATCTCACCGTCGCCGACGTGACCACGATCGACGCGACCCGCACCTTTTGGGACAAGGTGGTGATCGCCCATGGATTGCGCCGCTGGT
>SAQG01000208.1 GCA_004020315.1 Mesorhizobium sp. | reverse complement strand
GCAGCACTGACATGACAAAACTAATGATCTATGGCGCGACCGGCTATACCGGCCGCATGGCAGCGAAACATGCGAAGGCGGCAGGTACGCCTCTCGTTCTCGCAGGCCGCCGAGTGGAGTCCCTCTCCAGGCTTGCCGCCGAGCTCGGCATTGAATACCGGGTGTTCGGCCTCGACGACACCGCGGCGATCGACAAAGGCCTTGC
>SAQG01000207.1 GCA_004020315.1 Mesorhizobium sp. | reverse complement strand
GGAACTCCTGCATCCAGATCGGCACGGCGGAGAGACCGGCGCGCAGATCTTCGCGGATCGCCTCGCCGTGCTTAGGGTCGGCTAGCAGGCGGCGCAACGTCGCCTGGATGCGCTTCCGTTCGCTCTCCTGGCTCAGCATGTCCTGCATCCAGTGCAAGGCCTGGACGACCCGCATCCCCGGCCGATCCGCCCAATAGAGGCGGCTAG
>SAQG01000206.1 GCA_004020315.1 Mesorhizobium sp. | reverse complement strand
TCGACATCCGGCCGCAGCCGCCGGAAAAGGAAGACAAGCTTTCGGTCTGGCCCTACTGGGCGACGAAGATGCGCACCTCGTCCTCGCAGGCGGAAGGCGCCGAACGCGAGTTCCAGGTGGCGACGCTCGAATTCATCGGCGAGGACGGCGCGCTGACCGGCGTCAAATGCTGCGAGGTCGATGAAAAGCGCAAGCCGATCGCCGGCAC
>SAQG01000023.1 GCA_004020315.1 Mesorhizobium sp. | reverse complement strand
GGCAGCGTCAGATCCATCTGCCCTGTTTGAGATATGCCGGTCAGGCGATCACGGTGCACCGCGGCAATACGCATTGGGACGAGGCTTGCCTCATGCGGACCCAACTGATCGCCGAAAAAATCCGTCCATCCCAGGCTCGCGAGGGACATTGATCGAGTGGCGGCGGAGTGATCCGTCATGGCTTTGGCCAAAGGCACGGCGTCGCAGACATCGGACAGTATCCTTGGCAAAATGAGGTGAGCGCGAAAAACAGCCACTCAGGGATGGGCGCGATTATTAGCGCCGTTGTATGGGCGGCATGGCAAGATTTGGCAATGCTCGTCATCCGCCGCTCTATAACTCTCGACAACACTGCCTTGCAGCTCCCGCTCGCTCATCACGCCAGTCCCGACCTGCAATCTCCTGTGCTGTCGAACGCGAGAGATTTGCAAACACAAGCAGGAGCGAGATGCCTACTTTGCCAGACCAGGACATTTAGAACTTAGCCGCTACAGGTCAAAGTTGCATAAATGCGGACCGGAACTTGGGTCGCCCGGTGGTCTAAATGTTCCGCAGATCGAACGTGCCGAGCCTTCATTGGTCGGGGTGATTTCTAGCGACGTCGCCGCCCGCCGTAAGCCATCCTGCGTCGAACCAGCGGTCCGCCGGCCCGTCATAGGGCAGGCGCGTGACATCCCAGTGGCTGACGAAGCGCGCGTAGGCCTCCCACACCGGTGGACCGCCACCGATGAAGACAACGCGGCCCGCAAAGCGCTGGAGCGTGTCCTCAGGATCCATGCTGGAGCGAACGACGACAAGTTCCCGATCCGCGCGAGCAAAATCGGGAACGCTCGCGATCGTCTTGGGACCGGCGAGCAAGACGTGTCCTCTGGTGAGGTCGAAAAATCGTGCAACGTCGGCGACGAACTCCGGCGATCGGTTGCCTTCCCAGGGAAGGCCCCCTTTGAGGCCGAGCTGGCCCGCTTGGCCGATGGCACAGACCACTCTAACGACAGTCTTCTTCATGAGTACTCCACCGATAGCCGGTCTGATCGCATTGGCAACGTTTGCACGTCATGCGGCGCCACGCGCTTTCGTAAGATGACCCAAACAGCCTCGAACACCGCTCCCTTACTCCGTTGCGGTTGGCTGGTCCACCGCCTCGTTGAGGAGGTGGTTTTGAGTGATGGTCATTGCCGGCCGGACTATGGAATTGGCGCATTCAGGACGTGCGTCGGTTATTTCGGAATCCTCGAATTCAGCACCGCAGTTCGAGGACCTGTGCCTTGCCTTGCTTGACAGAGGACTTGTCGCGACCGCAAGGTCTCGTGATGCAGACGATTAGTTGGAATAGAATTGCGCGTGGTGCGGCCGCCGGGGCAATCGTCCTGATGATTGGCACAAATGTGCCCGGGTCGGCGCGTGCCGACGGCTCGCTCCTTCTCACAAGCCCGTCCCAGCCAGCAAATGTCGGCGACGCGATGCTGGCAGCCGCCAATTATCATGATTCCGGCGACTATGATCGCGACCTTGCCGCAGTGGCGAAGCAGGCAGGCGATTGGGTCGTCAAGCGCGCTATGGAGGTGCCTCGCCCCGCGCTGGTGCTCGATATCGACGAGACGGCTTTGGCCAACTGGGAGGTGATCACACGCGACAACTTCGGCCGCCCAATCGGCGGCGCCTGCGACATCGCAATCGACGGTCCCTGTGGCTGGGCCGCCTGGGACCAACTCGCGAAGGATCCGGCCATCGGCCCTGTGCTGGAGGTCTTCCGGCAGGCGCTAACGGCGAAAGTCGCAGTATTCTTCATCACCGGACGTCCGGAGGACCAGCGTCAGGCGACCGAACAGAACCTGCAATCGGCGGGCTATGCCGGCTACGAGCAACTTTACATGGTCCAGCCTGGAGCCAAATATGGTTCCGCTGCAGATTTCAAGGCACCCATAAGAGCCGAAATCGAAAAGGCCGGCTACACGATAATTGCCAATGTCGGTGACCAGCCATCGGACCTGTTCGGGGGACATGCCGAGAAGCTGTTCCTGCTGCCGAATCCGTTCTACAGGGTTCGCTGACGGCCTGTATTGCGCAAGCCCGGACGCTAGGCTGCTTGCCGTGCAACCATCTGCGCTGCCCAACGAAATAAATACAACCCTCGGAGCACTGGGGGAGATCCAGAGTTGGCGCATTGTGCCGTTTCGGAAGGCAGCAGATAATCGGCGATTAGATCGGTAGGCGGGCTGCATTATCTCTGGGCCATCCGGGCTTGAACAGCACAGAGCCGATTCACAGAATTTTGCCGAAGCAGAAGTTTCGGCGGATGCCTCGAAGGCAAATCATCGACTTTGAGGGCAGGACGGCGGCGATGCCTCCCCCAGCTTCAACCGCCTTAGACGTTCTGGCTAGTACTAGGCCGATACCGCAGTCGTCATCATCGCTTTGTCCCATCCCGCACCCGAAGGACGCGTTGGCTGAGTTCCGCCGCGTACTGAAGCTCGGCGGCTGGCGTTCATAGAGCATGGCGGCGGGGAAACTCCGCTCGCCGAGCTGCAAAGGCGTCTTGTCGGACTGTGGGGCTGGCTCCCGGTGCTGCCATCTGACGCGCGAGCGAGCGTGGCTGATCACGGGCGCCGGTTTCACCATTCATCACCAGGAACCCGTGCGACTCTGGCAGCTCGGAATTCACACTGCGTGGGAAGCGCTCCCCGGCGCTGAAACAAACGAAACACTTCGGGTTCGGCGCGGAAAAACGCCTGAAACAGGGATGGTTTAAATGCAAGGGCAACCGCTGCATCCCGCGGCGCCAATCAATGGAGTGTTGCAATGTCAATAATGCGAGCAGCTTACCGCTCTTTCCGGGATTACCGGGTTCACCGTATGGCGGAACGGACTCTGGCGGCAATGGACGATGCCTTCCTGAGGGACATCGGGATCAGCCGGTCCGAAATTGGTTTGGTGGTCCGCGGCTTGAAGCGTGGCCAAGAAGACAAGGCGGGCTGAACCATGAAGCTTTCATTTAGGCTCCCGCTACTGGCCTGTGCGAGCGCGGCCGCCCTTCTGGCGGCGCCCGCCGCCAATGCCCATGAAACGGGCGTTCCGCATTCCCAGGCCCAGGCGGTGGCCGTTGGAGAGGATTCGACAAGTGTCCCGCTGTTCGAAAACATCGGTAGCCATTCCTATCCTGTCACCACCGCCAACCCGCTGGCGCAGGCCTATTTCGACCAGGGCCTGCGCTGGGCGTGGGCGTTCAACCACGCCGAAGCGCAGCGCGCTTTCAGGGCCGCGCAGAAGCTGGACCCGACCTGCGCCATGTGTTTCTGGGGCGAGGCCTACGTGCTCGGCCCCAACATCAACGCCAGCATGGGCCAGGAGGCGGCCGCGAACGCCGCCGAAGCCGTCGCTCAGGCGCGCAAGCTAGCGCACCTCGCTTCCAGCCGGGAAAAGGACCTTATCGCCGCGCTCTCCAAGCGCTACAGCGCCGATACTTCGGCCGACCAGGGCGCCCTGAACCAGGCCTATGCGGCGGCGATGGCGGAACTGGCAGACCGCCATCCGCAGGATGACGAGATCGCCACGCTCTACGCTGACGCGCTTATGAACCTGATGCCCTGGGACTACTGGCTTGACGGCGGAGCAACGCCAAAGCCGGACACGGTCAAGCTTGTGGCCTCGTTGGAGCGGGTGCTGGCGCGCAATCCGGATCATGCCGGCGCGATCCATCTCTATATCCACGCCGTCGAGGCGTCCACGACGCCGGAGAGGGCCGAAGCCCATGCCGACCGGCTTGCCGCCCTCATGCCCGGCGCCGGACACATCGTGCACATGCCAGCGCACATCTATCACCAGGTCGGCCGGTGGATCGACAGCCTGGAAATCAACCGCGAGGCGGTGGCAGCGGACGAGGCCTATTTCGAGCGCGTCGGCATAGAACCGGAGAGCACGCCCGGTGTCTACACGGACGGCTACTATCCGCACAACCTGCATTTCCTGATGACCTCCGCACAGATGGCGGGCGACGTCGAGGCAATCGCCGAGGCGGCCAAAAAGCTCGAATCCTTGGTCTCCAACACCACTGCCAGGAAGGTGGCCGGGCTGCAGCCGATCAAGGCGGCCGCCTATTTTGCGCACGCCCAGTATAGCGATCCC
This sequence comes from Mesorhizobium sp., assembly GCA_004020315.1. Lineage (GTDB taxonomy): Bacteria > Pseudomonadota > Alphaproteobacteria > Rhizobiales > Rhizobiaceae > Mesorhizobium. The sequence goes on along the minus strand of SAQG01000023.1, from coordinate 88,094 downwards.
GAGATCATACTCGCGCTGCCGGTGCCGGCAAACGCCCTGCCTTACGTGGAGGCAACCTGGCGATATGCGCGGGGCGTCGCCTTCGCCGCAAAGGGTGCGAGCGAGCCGGCGCGCGCCGAGATCGTCGCAATCCGCAAGCTCGCCGCCGAGACCGATTTTTCCACGGAGACGGCGGGAGGACTTCCGGCGCCGGATCTGCTGGAATTGAGCGCGTTGATCGTGGAGGCTCGCATTGCCCAGCGCCAGGGCAACCTGCGGGAAGCGCGCAACAAGCTTGAGGCGGCGGTCGCGATCGAGGACGGCCTTGCCTATATGGAACCGGCCTACTGGTATTATCCGGTCCGGCAGACCCTCGGCGCAGTCTATATGGCCACAGGCGAGCACGAGGCGGCCGCGGCAGCCTTCGAGCATGTCCTGGTGCAGACTCCAAACAACGCCTGGGCGCTGTGGGGCCTGCGGGAGGTTTTCCGCAGGACCGGCAGGACAGCGGACGCCGAAGAGATGGATGCGCGCTTCAAGGCCGCTTGGGTGGGAGCGCCGGACTTTCTCGGCTTCGAACGGCTCTGACCCGCGCTGAAGGGTGGCGGCGTCGTTCGGCTCAGGAAACGGGTCGCAGCCTCGCAATTCTGGCGGCTGCGGCACCAATCCCAGGTCCCAGGTGTCGAGCGGCATGCTTGGCCTGCACACCTGCCTCAGCCTAAAGGGGATGAAGCGCTGGTCCAACCAGGCGGCGGCGCGCTCAAGAATAGAGGTAACCCATGCCGCGGATCGTCCTGATCACCTCCGGCTTGGAGGGATCGACCTCGATTTTCTTCCGCAGGCGCGAAACGCGAATGTCGATGCTGCGATCGAAGGGATCCCATCCGCGGTCATGGGCGAGTTCGAGCAGTTGATCGCGGTTGAGTACTCGTCCGCGATGTTCGCTGAATACTTTCAGAAGCCGGAACTCCATCGCGGTGATCGCTATTTCGACCCCCTCGGCGTTGTATAATTTGTGTGCGTCCGGGTCGAAACGGCACTTGCCGAACTGGACCTGGTGAGGGCCCGGAGTAGTCGCTTTCTCCGCGGCTCGTTCGCTCGCCGATGTCCTGCGCAGCACGGCCTTTACCCGCGCCAGCAGCTCCCGCAGGTCCACGGGCTTCGCGACATAGTCGTCTGCGCCAATCTCCAAGCCGACAACGCGGTCGACGATTTCCGCCGACCCGGTCAGCATGATAATGGCAACGTTTGAGTGCTCTCGTAAATATCGCGCCAGGGAGAGGCCATCCTCACCTGGCATTCGGATATCCAATATGACCACATCGACGTGCTGGCTATCAATCAGTTCACGCAGGGCAGGCCCCGCGTTGGCCGGCGTCACGGCATAGCCATGATGCTCCAGATATTCCGCTACCGTGTCGCGGATATCCGGTTCGTCATCGCATACAACTATGTGCGCGTGCGTCGTCAATATCGACCACCGAGCAACCAGCCTAATGGATAAGTTGCCCCTAAAGTGACGTGCAAATCACCGCATCTGTCAAGTATTGTTGTTGACCAGATTCGAGACAAACGAACGGAGCTCGTTAGGTTTGATCGGTTTCTCGAGATAGGGCCGTTTCGCGGCGCGCAGGAACATCTGCGCGTCCGGGCTGATCGTGTCCCCCGTCAGGAAGGCTAACCTGTCGAGCTCGGCCGGATGGAGCTTGGCAATCTGGTTGAACAATCCCCGTCCATCCATGTTCGGCATTTTCAGATCGCTCAGGATCAGCGCGAAAGTGCGGTTCTGGAGGTGCAGCAGCGCTTCTTCGCCGGATCTGGCAATGGTGACCTTGAAACCATCTCGCCTGAGCACCTCAGCAACCAGTTCACCTACTTCCTCTTCGTCGTCCACCACCAGACAAGCAATGCCGGTTGAATTCGGGACTTCGTCTTCGGCCGTTTCGGCTCGTTCGTCGAGACGGTCCGAAGCAGGCAGCGAAAGTATGAAGGTCGAGCCACCCCCCTCGGGGGATTCGACCTCGATGGTTCCTCCATGGGATTGAACGATCCGATGGCAGAAGGACAGTCCGATCCCAGTCCCGGCCCCAATCTCTTTCGTCGTGAAGAACGGCTCGAAAATGCGGGGAAGTATCTCTTTGGGAATTCCCGGACCCGTGTCGGCAACGCTGACGATTATGTTGCCGGTCTTAGGGTGAAGCCGCGTTGAAACCGTGATTGCCCGTCGCCCTTCCCAGCCGTGCAGCGCCTGTTCTGCATTGACAAGCAAATTGATCAGCACCTGGCCAAGCTGATCGGGATCCGCCCAGATCGGCGGAAGACCAGGTTCAAGATGAACTGAAAGCCCGACGTCCGACGATCGAATCGAATAGCTCGCCACTTCAACCGCTTCGGAAATAATGTCATCGATCGCAACGTTTGAGGTTCGCGTCGGCTGCTGTCTGGCCATAGCCAGGAAAGTCTTGACGATCCTGGCGCAGCGTTCGGCTGCCTTGCTCATCTTGTCGGCGCGTTCCACGACCTTGGCGTCGGTTGCGGTCTCCTTCAACAGCGATGACAGGCCAAGCACCACCGAGAGCGGATTATTCAGCTCATGCGCCACCCCCGCCAGCAATCCACCGAGGGCCGACATTTTTTCGTTCTGGTGCAGCGTCTCGCGCTGTCGCTCCAATTCCTGCTGCATTCTGAAACGGTCGGTGAGGTCGTAGGTGTGGGAAACAATCACCTTCTCGCCGCGGTAATCGATCAGTCGAGACGAAATCGAGCACCAGCAGGTTCCACCGTCCTTGCGTTTGAGCTGGGTTTCGAAATCATCGACCGACCCCGTCGCGAGCAGCCGCTCAACGTATCGCATCCGCTCTGAAGGATCGACATAGTAGTCGATGGCGCTGGTGACGTCGCCGAGCAACTCAACGGTGGCGGGACTGCGGTAGAGCAGCTTCCCGTCATGCGCGCGGGTCATCTGGATGTTGACGGGGCAGGCTTCGAGGACTTTACGGACCAGTTCATCCGCTTCCTTCGCGGCCTCCTCGGCGCGCTTGCGCTCTGTAATGTCGACACGCGTGACCACGAATCCGCCTTCGCGGGTCGGACAGTTCGAGACGAAAAACCAACCGCCGTCTGTATGACGGAATTCCTGTTGCCGGAACTCGCGGCGGTCCCTTGCCCTCTCGGCAAGCCAGTCGTCGATCTTGTCCCTTGGAACCGGAAACTGATTGCGCTCTGCGGTCACGCGGAGGAAATCGAACCAGTTCACCCCGGGAACGAGCACATCCGCGCTTATCGCGTGCATCTGGCGGTACCTGCTGTTGGCCAGCACCAGGCAATCGTTCCTGTCGTAGAGGGCAAACCCTTCGGCCAGGGATTCGATCGCGTCGATCAGCCGCTCGTTCGCCTTGCGCGTGTCTTCCTGTGCGGTGATCATGTCGGTGATATCAGTCGTGTTCGATACTATCACCTGCCTTCCCTGGAAATCGATCAGGCGAGCGGAGATCGAAGCCCAGAAGGCCTTGTTCTCGGTGTCGTACTGTTGGACCCGAAAATCATCGATCCTGCCCTTCTCGATCAGGGTGCGCTCCAATATCGCGCTACAGTCTGGGTCGACATAGTAGTCGGTTATCTGAGGGCGGTCGCCGTAGAGATCTCTGGTAGCAGGATTGCGGTAGAGCGTTTCTCCCTCGAACGTGGTCATGCGTATCGGCGAAGGGCAGGCATCGAGCACCTGTTGCAGCAGTGCCGTGGCGTTGCGCTCGGCAGCCTCGGCCTTCTTGCGCTCGCTGATGTCTGCGCGCGTTACGACGAAGCCGCCAAGATCGGTGGGATGTATCGAGACCGAGTGCCATTTGCCGTCGGAGAGGGGAACCTCGAAATGGGAGTGGAACTCGATCCGGCCTTGAATCCGCTCGTCGAGCCACTCATCCTCGCGCGCGACCGCATTGCGGTACACGCCGCGCTTAGCGGATTCGCGAAGGAGTTCGTTCCATTCCACGCCCGGTTCAACGAGATCCCGCACCGGATGGTTCAGCTCGCGGTAAAGACTGTTGCACATGACCAGCCGGTGATCTTCGTCGTAAAGTGCGAATCCCTCGGAGAGTGATTCAACGGCGTTTGCGAGCATCTCCCGCGCCGCAGCGACTTCGCCGTCACGCTTCTTCTGCTTGGTCACATCGGCGATGCCGGCGAGAACCACTCGCCGGCCCTGAAACTCGACGATCCTGAGATTGCCCGTGGCCCAGAACTCTTGCCCGTCGGGTCTTTTAAGAAGCACCTCGCAATTTTCGACGACGCCCTTTTGCATGAGCTCCCGATTGATCTCGCGGTGTTTCTCGGGGTCGACAAAGTAGTCGCCGAGCCGCACCGTCTCGCGTTGCGCCTTTTTGCTCCATCCAAGCAGCCGTTCGGCAGCATTGCTCTGGTAGATGAGTTCCCCCGAACTCGCGTCGTTCATCCATACCGGCAATGGATGATGCTTGATCAGGAAACCGAACAGGTCTTCGCGCTGCTTCCGTTCCGTGATGTCCAATACCCCGATGATGAGCGAGGGCCGCCCGCCATAAACGCCGCGACGGCAGTTGGTCGAGCACCAGACGGTCGATCCGCTTGTGTTTCTAAGCTGGATTTCGTGATCCCGCACGATCTCGCTGTTGCTGGCGAGAGAACTGATTTCATCGAATTCGCCAGTATTCACGAAATGATCCGTCAGGAATTGCGGCTCGTTCGGGGTCCATTTTCGGCCAAGCAGGTTCGACGCATCGAGGCTTTCGTAGAGGATTTGCCCGCTTCCCGCGTCCACCACCCAAACGGGCAGCGGGTGACTGTCCGTGATGCAGCGGAATATCTCCGCGTTTTCCAAGTGCGCGATCTGCGCTCGCTTCATGTCGGTAATGTCGACGCTTACCAGGGCCATGCCACCATTCGGCCGAGGATGTGCGGTGAGCAACTTCCACCGGCCATCCAATGTCTCAGCTTCAACTGGAGCGTCGTCGATCTGCGTCCATCGCGCCGCGGCGCCTTCAGCGAACGCGTTGCCCGGCTCGATGGGGCGGCCGTCGAAACTTTTCAGATATGAGAGGGCTTCGGCGACTGCCGCAATGACGTCCATCGGCTGCATCTCGCCGCGGTCGAGCCACTGGCTTCCAAATATCTCCGGATTACTGCCGACGAGGACATTGTTGGCGTCAAAGAGGGCATAGCCTGTGTGTGTGGATGTAACCGGATTATCAGGCCGCATGGTCGTTCCTTTGTTCGCGTGATCCCCAGGGCCGATACTAGACCCTCTTTGTTTCAGCACACATTCAGACGCTGCGTGATTTGTTTCAACTGTTTCGGCGCGTGGCAGTCTTCGCCAGCGCTGACGTGAAAACGAAACTCTATCCGTTGGTCCAGAAAAACGGCCGAAACACGAATGGCCTAGATTGCACGGCCGATACCACGGCTCGAGCTAACGACTCGGAGCATAACCAGCCACAAAATGCCGCCTGCCGTCGCCCGGTCGCGCGTGCCGCTGAAACAAACGAAACACTCCCAAGGCACTACAGAAAAACGTCTGAAACGAAGGCGGTGTATGACAAGAAGAGCCGCAGTGCGGCAGATTCAACCGGCGAAACGCAAATGTCCGGCACCCAGGACGAACAATCTAGTCTTGGCGAGTCGCCGACGCGTCTTGCTCCGAAACCTGAGGGTTCAAAATGGACAAGCCAGTAACTTCGTACGATTTTCCCGACCGGCTCCGCGCGAGCCTTATTGATCAAAACCATCCGGCCTATGAGGAGGCTCGCGGGCTCTATAACGCCATGATCGACAAGCGGCCGCGCTGGATCGTCCCCTGCGCCAAGGTCGCCGACGTCGTGGCGGCAGTCAATCATGCCCGAGAGAAGCATTTGCTTCTTGCCATTCGCGGCGGCGGCCACAACGGTCCAGGCTTCGGCAGTTGCGACGGCGGGATGGTCATCGACATGTCGCCGATGAAACGGGTTGATATCGACCCTACGACTCGCACGGTTCGCGTCGAGGCCGGCTGCACCCAAGGCGATGTCGACCGCGCCACCAGCGTGCATGGGCTGGCGGTGCCGGCGGGCCTCGTCTCGACCACAGGCATCGCCGGACTGACGCTGGGAGGCGGCACCGGCCATCTCACGCGCAAACACGGCCTCACCATCGACAATCTGCTTGCGGCCGAGGTCGTGCTGGCCGACGGCCGCGTCGTGACGACAAGTGAGGAGGAACACCCGGAGCTGTTCTGGGCGCTGCGCGGCGGCGGCGGCAACTTCGGCGTCGTGACACGCTTCACATTTCAGGCGCATCCGGCGAAGGATGTCTATGCCGGGCCGATCTTCTTCGACATCGCACATGCCGCAGAGATCATGCGCTGGTACCGCGACTTCCTGCCCGGAGCGCCGCGAGAGCTCGGGATGTTCTTCGGCATCAAGACGGTGCCCTCCTGCGATCCTTTCCCACGCGAGATCTGGGGAAGGCGTATCTGCGCGCTGGTCAGTTGCTACAACGGCGCGGAGGAGGACGGCATCCGGGCGATGCGGCCCGTGCGCGATGCACTTCCCAAGCCTCTGATGGACGGTATGATGCAGATGCCGTTCGTCGATCTGCAGGCGCTGTTTGATCCGCTGCTGCCGAAGGGCTTGCAGTGGTACTGGAAGGGCGATTATGTCGACGAGCTGTCCGATGCGGCCATCGCTGCCCATGCCGAGCACGGCTCGAAGACCCCGAGCGAGCTGTCGCTGATGCATCTCTACCCCATCGACGGAGCGGTCCAGGAAGTGGCTCCGGACGCCACCGCCTGGGGAGCGCGGCGAGCGCGATGGTCCATGGTTATCGCCGGCATCGACCCCGACCCGACGAAGGCGCCGGAGCTGAGGCGTTGGGCAAGCGAGTATTGGGCCGCTGTGCACGAGCACAACCCGCATGGCGGCGCCTATATCAACTTCATGATGGATGATGAAGGCGAAGCGCGCCTACGCGCCGCCTACGGCGCCAACTATGAGCGGCTCGTCGCGGTCAAGCGCAAATACGATCCGGCAAACCTCTTCCGCGTAAACCACAACATCCGGCCGTAAGCCGAGGCTGAGCCTGTCCGTCCTTGGGTCCCGCCGAGGCGGACAGGCTTGTGGCATGCCGCCATCGGAGCCCCTTGGTTGCCCAACCTAAGGGGAGGGGCGACCGCACCACTCCTGTGAAATGCACAGCGGTTGCGGCGCCGGTCCCAATACCGAGCTCTCAACAGGGTCCAGCAGGGGGACGCGCGAGACAAGCGGCGCGCCTTAGACTCCCGGTATATGCGGGAGCGGCGTGGCTTCTGGCGGAAGAACTCCGCCCCGCCGAATGAGGAGGTCGATGTTATTGACCCCGGCGGCACGATTTCGAATCAGAACGTGTCCCGGCTTCGTGGTCGGCAGCGGTTGTTCAATGGCTTCCAGTTTCTCGGCGCCGAATGCCGTCACGCGTAGGCTTGCATCATCATCCTCACTTGTGGGCTTACGCCTGAAAAGAGGCTGGATGGGGGTGGAATGCTGTCAGCCGGGAAGCCGCAAACCTTCGGCTGCCACTGTTTCATGCCCGCGAGGAGGGGGGCAGGCTTCTGCCGTGCCAAGGAGCATCGGTGCGCTCGCGGCGGGCGTGCGGTGTTGAGCGGCGGCGCCGTAATGGCCCCCGGCGCTCCTGCCCTGCTCCTGCCCTACAGTCTGTAGGGCCATTCGTCGGGCACGAAGCGATAGGCTTCGCCGTCGCGCGCGACATGGCCGAAGCCAGGGAACGGCAAATGCATGCCGGCGATCAGCATCCGGTCGGCAGCGACGCGATCGAATGTCCGCTTGCGCGTTTCCCCAGCCAGCTTGGAATCGACATCGAAGGCAATGCTCCAGTCCGGACGCGCGAATTGGTAGGTCGCGATGTGCACGACATCGCCCCAGATGAACAGCGCCTCGCCGTCTGATTCCACGATGAAGCCGGCATGGCCCGGAGTGTGGCCAGGCAGCGGCACGGTGCGAATCGAGCCGACCGCCTCGCCCTCGCCATCCACTTGCCGCACGCGGTCGCCATAAGCAGCGGCTGCTTTGCGCGCGCCGATGAAGAATGGCTTCGCCTCGTCGGGCGCCTGATTCATCTTCGCGTCATCGTGCCAGAAGGCATAGTCGGTGGCGGTGACGACGAGCTCGGCATTGGGAAACAGCGCCTCGCCAGCGGGTGTCAGCACCCCGTTTATATGGTCGGGATGCATATGGGTGATCAGCAAAGTGTCGATCAGGTCGGGAGCGACGCCGGCCGCTTCCATAGCGGCCGGAAGGCGGCCGAGCGTCGGCCCCATGCTGTCCGACGTACCGGCGTCGACAAGCACCAGACGGTCGCCGAGATTGACGAGATAGGCATTGACCGGTGCGCGGCGCGGTCCGGGCTCCTGGAAGCTGGCCTCCGCCAGCCGCTCCGCCTCGGCGTCGATAAGCCCGGTGAAAAGCTCGGAACCGATATCGACATAGCCGTCCAGCAGTGCGGTGACCTCTACCGAACCCACCTTGCGGCGCAGCGCGCCAAGGGTCGGGGCATCGGCCAAAGGCGCGCGAGCCAGCGCCGGAATGGAGGCATTGGCTAGAAGGGTGCCGCCGGTTAGGCCGGCACCGGCAAGAAAATGACGGCGGGAAAGCGGCATTGCAGCAACTCCGGTTTGGGGATCGTAGGGCTCCGTACAGAGCAAGGTGGGTCTATTTCAAGGGTTCAGCTTTTTGAACTTGCCGCGTCCTTATAGGTATTATTACTCTTGGTTATTAATCGCGACGGGAAGTTGCCATGGACCGCTTGACCGAGCTGACCAGCTTCATACGCACCTGCGATACAGGCAGCTTCTCGGCAGCTGCCCGCGAACTGGGCTTGAGCCAACCGGCCGTCAGCCAGCAGATCCGTGCACTGGAGAAGCGCTTGGGCGTCCGACTTTTTGACCGTACGACCCGCCATGTTTCACCTACGGAAGCCGGCCGGCGCTATCTGGAGCGCGCACGCGACATCCTCGAGCGCATCGAGGAGGCGGACCGCAGCGTCGGCTGCCTCGAGTCGAAAATGTGCGGACGCCTTGCTGTCGGCGCGCCGGCGAGCTTCGGCGCCGGCGTGCTCGCCAGCTATCTAATCGAGTTCAAACGCGCCTATCCGGAACTGTTGCTCGACGTGGCGCTGACCGACAGCTTCGTCGATGTGATCGCAGAGGGACTCGACGTGGCGATCCGCATGGGCACTATCGACGACGACCGGCTGATCGTGCGCAAGCTCGGCGTGATCGGGCGCTGCCTCGCGGCGACGCCAGACTATCTCGATCGCCGAGGCCGGCCGCGGCGTCCGGAGGATCTTGCCGACCATGATTATCTGCTTTACGCCCACATCAGGAAGCGCGATGTCGTGCCGCTCACCGGCCCAGGCGGCGAAAAGGTTGAGGTGCGAATCCGGCCTGCCATGCGCTCTGACAATTCGCTGCTCAATCATCAGGCGTTGCTGTCCGGCATCGGCATCGGCCTCGGGCACAAGGTGATACTCGATCCGCTCGTCGCTGAAGGTCGGCTCGAATATGTGCTGCCGGACTGGCACTACGCGCCGCACCATGTGCATGCGGTTTATCCGTCGAATCGCTTCATTCCGCTGAAGGTCAGGCGGTTCGTTGCCGGCTTCGCCGAGCACCTCGCAGCGATGGGTGCGCTCGTGGAAGACAAAAAACCGTGTACGTCCAAGGAAGCGGTGCCGGCCTAGCCAGCGGAGCGTCTGTGCGAACGTCCTCGGCAGCGTGACCATGGCGACGGTACCACGGATCGGGGCGGGCGACCTCCCCCCAGGCGTGCTGGCGCTAGGGCCATGCTCCGGCGGGTCCATACACACGCGGTTAGCCCGCTGGATGACGAAGCGAGGTTTTCTCGGTCGGCCGGGCGCACCAAGCAGGTCTGAAATATATTTCAGAACATGAATTTTATTGACACTCAAGCCAACTCCTGCAAATGATTAACCGCTGGGCCTCGGGAGGAGGTTCGGTCTCATCAACCACAAGCGGCGGCACGTAAGTGTCCGACCGCCCAATTGACCAGGCTTCGGCCGAGGGAGGACTCTTGCGCAAATTTTTGAGCATACTCGCCATTTCGGCAGCAGCCACCACAGTGTTGGGGGCAAGCCACGCCGCGGCCCAGGCCGCTAACCCGTTCAAATGCGAGCCGGGTGAAAAATACGTCATGAACGTCATGGTTTCCGGCGTCGAATATTGGTTCCCGGTCTACGAGATGTTCAAGCAGGCTGGACAGCAGTTCGGTTGCGAGACCGAATACACCGGAACGCCCGAATACGACGTGAACAAGCAGATAGCGACATTCGACCAGGCGCTGGCTCAAAAACCAGCTGGCATCCTGGTGCATCCGATGAACTCCGATCCATTCATCGAGCCGATCAATCGGGCCATTGACCAGGGAACGGCAGTAGTCACATTCGCCGCAGATTCGCCCAACTCCAAACGAGTGTCCTACATCACCTCCGACAACGTCGCCGAAGGCACCTATGCCGCCGATGCAGTCGCCAAGGCGATGGACGGCAAGGGCGAGTACGCGGTCCTCGAAAACCCCGGACAGGACAATCACGACAAGCGCATCGCCGCCTTCATCGCCCGCATGGAAGCCAAATGGCCGGATATGAAGCTCGTCGGCCGCGCGGCGTCGAACCAGGATGCGACGAAGGCCTATCAGGCCGTGCTCAGCCTTGCCCAGGCGCATCCCGAACTGGGCGCGGTGTTCATGCCGGAAGCCAACTCGGCAATCGGCGCCGCGCAGGCTGCGAAGGAAGGCGGCGGCAAGATCCGAGTTATGCTGGCCGACGTCAACGCCAAGATCCTCGATATGATCAAGGCTGGCGAAATCTTTGGCTCAGTCAACCCGAACCAGGGCATGCAGGGCTACATGGGGTTCATGCTGCTGTGGCTGGCCAAGCATCCTGAGCTGATCGATCCGATGAACGACGCCCGGCGGTCGGGGTTCAACGCCATGGGCGTGCCTTTCGTCGATAACGGCTTTTCCATCGTCACTGCGGAAAATGCCGACGATTTCTATTGGGATGCCTACCTCAAGCGGCGCGGCACCAAGGGCATCGAGGAATAAGTCCGCCAATTAACCCTTCCGGTCTCCTTCGGAGATGCTCGAACCGGGACGGGGCGCGCTCGCGCCCCGTCGACCCAACCGTCAACATCAACGCTGCAGGGGGACGGAGTGACTGCCGCCGCCATTCTTGAAATCCGCAACATATCGAAATCCTTCGGCGCCATTAAAGCGCTGACCGGGGTCGATTTCACCCTGCAGCGGGGCGAAATTCACGCGCTGTGCGGCGAAAACGGCGCGGGCAAGTCCACGCTGATGAATATCATCGCCGGCATTGTGCAGCCCGACGAAGGCATCATTCGTCTCGAAGGCAAGGATGTCACCGTCGCATCGCCATCCGCCGCGCAGCGGCTTGGCATAGGCCTCGTCCATCAGGAAATCGCGCTCTGCCAGGATGCTACGGTCGCCGAGAATATCCTCATGGCGGCCATCAACAATCGGCGCGCGCCGCTGATGAATTTTCGCCGGCTCTACGCCGATGCGCAGAAGATAATGGACCTGCTGGCGCCGATCCCGGTCGAGACGCTGGTCGCCGACCTTTCGATTTCCAACCAGCAACTTGTGGAAATCGCCAAGGCGCTGACGCTCGAATGCCGGGTGCTGATGCTCGACGAGCCGACGGCCGCCCTGACCGAGACCGAGGCGCAGCGCCTTTTCGCAATTGTCCGCGATCTCAAGGCGCGCGGAATTTCAATTATCTACATCAGCCATCGCATGGCGGAGATCTTCAGCCTGTGCGACCGCGTCACGGTGTTTCGTGACGGCAGATATGTAGCGACCGATCTTATCGCTTCGGTCACTCCCAAAGATGTCGTGCGCAAGATGGTCGGGCGCGAAATCACGCAGCTCTATCCCGAAAAGCTCTCGCCTGAACGGCGCACCGATCGCCCTGTGCTGTCGGTCAATAATCTCTCCCATCGAGAGGGCTCCGACGGCGTCAGTTTCACGCTTCGAGCAGGTGAAATTCTTGGCATCGGCGGGTTGATTGGTGCCGGCCGCAGCGAAATGGTTCAGACCGTTTGCGGCTTGCGCCCGAAGGTGTCGGGATCGGTTGAACTCAATGGCGAGCTGGTCAGCACCAGGACTTACAGCGATGCGGTGCGCGCAGGCCTGGTCTACCTCTCCGAGGACCGCAAAGCGTCGGGCCTGTTCCTGGACCTGTCGATTGCGTCGAATATCTCCGCGCTGGACCTTCGGAAACTGACCACACCCCTTGGCCTGCTCGATCGCCGCGCCGAGGCAAAGCAAGCTACCGACCTGGTGGAGCGCCACGGTGTGCGCATGGGTGGCATCGAGACACAGGTGTCGACGCTTAGTGGTGGCAATCAGCAGAAAGTAGCCATCGCCAGGCTTCTTTCGGTTGGCCCCAAAGTGGTCATCTTGGACGAGCCCACACGCGGGGTCGATGTCGGAGCCAAAGTGGAAATTCATCGCCTGCTTCGCGATCTCGCCGAGCGCGGCGTCGGCGTCATCGTGATTTCATCCGAGCTTCCGGAATTGATCGGACTCAGCGACCGGGTGCTTGTCATACACGAAGGTGCCCTCGTCGGCGAACTCGGGGCGGACGAATTGACCGAAGAGGCGATCATGCTGCTGGCTTCGGGTCTGCGACAGCAACGATTAAACGCAAGGCAGGTTCACAATGTCGCTTAGACAGACCGGAGGAACCCTTATGGACGCCGAAATCAAGGCGAGCGCCCCGGGGCTTGGCGGGCGCAATTGGCTGCGTCTGGGGTCAATGCGCGAGGCGGGGCTGATCGCAATCATGCTGGCGTTGTGCATCGCCATGACATTCGCCTCGCCGCATTTCCTGACTTGGGGAAATTTCCGGGCCATGCTGATGAGCTTCTCCATTGAAGGCATCGTCGTGGTCGGCATGACGATACTCCTCATTGTCGGCGGCATCGACCTTTCCGTCGGGTCGGTGGTCTGCTTCTCGATGGTCGTGTCAGGCGCTCTCTTCCTGATGGGCCTAGACCCGTGGACCGCGAGCCTCATCGGGATAGGCGCCAGCGCGCTGATCGGCGCGGCGATGGGCTTCTTCGTGACCGTCATCGGGCTCAATCACTTCATCACATCGCTGGCGGCGATGGTGATCGTGCGCGGTCTTTGTCTTGTCATCACCAAGGGAACCCCGCTGTCGCTATTCACCCTGCCGCCGGGGTTCAAGGCGATCGGCCAGGGCAGCTTCGGCAATGTGCCTTATGTCATCGTCATCTTTGTTGTGGTCGTGGCCATCTTCGATTTCCTGCTTCGGCGTGCCACGGCCTTCCGCAAGGTCTTCTATACCGGCAGCAACGAGAAGGCGGCCCAATTTTCGGGCATCAAGACCAAGCAGGTTAAATTCTGGGTCACGGTTCTCTGCTCCACCCTCGCCGGCTTTGCCGGCGTCATCTACATGTCGCGCTTCGGCGCTGCGACCCCGACCTTCGGCGCTGGCATGGAGCTTAACATCATCGCCGCGGCCGTGATCGGCGGGGCATCGCTCAATGGCGGCTCGGGCACCATCTTCGGCGCCATATTGGGCATGGCGCTGCTCTCGGTTGTCACAAGTTCGCTGATCCTGCTCGACGTCTCCGTCTATTGGCAGGACATGATCAAGGGATGCATCCTGCTCGCGGCAGTATCGATCGACCACTTCCTGCACCGCAGGAAATCCTGAGCAGCAGAGCAAGAGTTGAGCATCCATCATGTCACCAAGCAATTCGCGGGACGACGTCACGATCGTCCGCCAGATGTATCAGGCGCTTGTGCTTCATTACATGGAAGCCAAGACACAGGCTGAAATCGCCAAGGAGCTCGGCATATCGCATGCGACCGTCAACCGGCTGATCAAACGCGGCCATCAACTCGGGCTTGTCGAGATCAAGATCAAGTCGCCGGTCGAGCAACTGGTCGACATCGAGGCGCGCCTTGTCGCGATAGGTGGACTCCAAAGGGCCGTCGTCGTCCCTTCCGTTTCGGATAACCCGCAGACTGCGCTCCAGCGCGTCGGCGAGGCCGCGGCCAGGCTGGTGCTCGAGACGATCAGGGACGGCGACACGATTTCCATAACGGGGGGCAAGGGGGTGAGTGCCGTCGTCGCCGGCCTCAAGCCGAGCCGCAGCTACGACGTCGAGATTGTTCCCGCGACCGGCTTGGTCCAGGGCAAGCATTACACCGACGTCAATCATGTCGCGTCTCTAATGGCCGACAAACTCGGCGGGCGCGCCTATCAGATTCATGCGCCGCTGTTTGCCGACAGCCCGGCCCAACGCGACATGCTGATGGGCGTCCGCGCCGTTTCGGATGTTTTTAGCAAGGCGCGCGAAGCAACGCTTGCGGTCGTCGGCATCGGCTCCATCCTGGCCGACGATTCGAGCTACTACGATCTGCACCCGTCCTCGAGCGCCGACCGGCTGGCCATCGAACGCTCAGGCGCGGCGGGCGAGTTGCTCGCCCATCTCATAGACAGCAACGGTAAGCTCGCCGACTACAGCCTCAACCACTCACTGGTCTCGCTGACGCTCGAGGAATTCGCGACCATTCCGCAGTCGATCGGGGTCGCAAGCGGCGCAAGCAAGGTGGTCCCGATCCTCAGTGCCATGCGCGGCTCTCACCTCGATACCCTCGTCACCGACGAAACCACAGGCCTGAAGATCCTCGAGCTCGCCGAAGGAAATGCAGCATGAATTCTCGACAGATCACCCGCTCAATCGGCAAGTCCGGCGTTGTCACGTCGGCAGTCGGGCTCGGCACCTGGGCCATCGGCGGCTGGATGTGGGGTGGCACGGATGAAGCTGAATCGATTGCTGCGATCCAAGCGTCCATCGATGCCGGCGTCTCGCTGATCGACACCGCGCCGGCTTACGGTCTCGGCCGCAGCGAGGAGATCGTCGGCAAGGCCATTAAGGGCCGGCGCGACCGCGCGGTCATCGCCACCAAATGTGGTCTGAACTGGCATTCGGAAAAGGGCAATCACTTCTTCGATCAGGACGGAACGCCGGTGAACCGATATCTGGGCGCCGAGGGCATCGCTTATGAAATGGAGCAGAGCCTTAGGCGGCTCGGCACCGATTATATCGATCTCTACATCACCCACTGGCAGGACCCGACGACACCCATTGCCGAAACAATGGAAGCGCTCGAACGCCTCAAATCAGCGGGCAAGATCCGCGCCATCGGCGCAAGCAATCTCAACGCCGCCGAGCTGCAGCAATATGTAGGAGCTGGCCAGCTCGACGCGATCCAGGAAAGATATTCGATGCTGGATCGCGAGATTGAGCAGACATTGCTGCCGATCGCGCGCCAGCATCAGGTCGCTGCCCTCAGTTACTCGTCGCTTGCGCTCGGCCTGCTCTCGGGCGCCATCGATCCGGCGCGTGAGTTCAGCGGCGACGACCAGCGCAAAGACAACCCGCGCTTCTCTCAGGCCAACCGGCGCAAGGTAGCCGCTTTGAAGCATGCCCTGGCCCCGGTCGCGGAGGTTCATCACGCAAGCATGGCGCAGATCGTCATCGCCTGGACGCTGGCGCAGCCCGGCATCACCTTCGCGTTGTGCGGAGCGCGAAACACGGCGCAGGCGCTCGACAACGCCAGGGCAGGGGAGATTTCGCTGAGCGCGGCGGAACTGACGGCCATCGATGCGGCGATGGCCGGGCATCTCGTCGGGATAGATGCGTGATCGAAGGCTCATCCTGAGATGAATCGCATCCAGACGATCGCCGGCTTGCGCGAGAACCCCGATGTCGACGTGCTCGTCATAGGCGGTGGCATTAACGGCATCAGCGTGTTTCGCGAACTCGCTTTGCAGGGCGTCGATGTGCTGCTAGCGGAAAAGGGCGATTATTGTTCCGGCGCAAGCGCAGCCCTTTCCCGCATGGTTCATGGCGGCTTGCGCTACCTTGAAAACGGCGAGTTCAAGCTGGTCCGCGAATCTCTGCTCGAACGCGATCGGCTGTTGAAGAACGCGCCGCACTACGTTGCGCCACTGCCAACCACAGTGCCTATCTTCGACCTGTTCTCGGGCATAGCAAATGGCGCATTCCGCTTCCTTGGGCTAAGCCGTCGTCCGGGCCGGCGCGGCGCATTGGTCATCAAGACCGGCCTTGCCATGTATGACTTCTTCACCGCCGCACGGCGTATCGTCCCGACGCACAAATTCAGGAGCCGCGCTGAAACACTCAAGGTCTGGCCTGCAATCAATCCTGCTATTCGCAATTCGGCGACATATTACGATGCTTGGGTCAGCCACCCCGAGCGGGTGGGTACCGAGATGCTGCGCGACACCATAGAAGAGAAGCCATCCGCTCGAGCGCTCAACTATGCACGCGTATCGCTCGGCGACGCGAGCCTGGTGCTTAATGACCGACTATCTGGCGAAACGGTAGCCGTGAAGCCGCGGCTTGTAGTCAACGCCACAGGCGGCTGGATCGACCTGACCAATTCGGCGATCGGAGCCGTTGCGCCAAAGCTTATGGGCGGCACCAAAGGTTCGCATCTGATCGTCGATAATCGCGAGCTTCATGATGCGCTCGACGGTCACATGATCTACTATGAGAACGAGGACGGCCGGATCTGCATCCTGTTCCCCTATCTCGGCAACGTGCTGGTCGGCTCGACGGATATCCGTGTCGACGATCCCGACCAGGCGCGCTGCATGGACGACGAGCGGCAATACATCCGGCAGTCCCTGTCCTTCGTGTTCCCCGGGATCGAGGTCACTGAGACCGACATCGTCTTTCAGTTCACCGGGGTGAGGCCGCTACCGATAAGCCAAGACAGTTTTACCGGGCGCATTCCCCGCGATCATTTCTGCGAACTCATCGAGGGCGCCGGCATAGTGCCGCCGACGCTCTGCATGATCGGCGGGAAATGGACAACCTTCCGGTCGTTCGGCGAACTGGCAGCCGATATCGTGCTCGAGCGGTTGTGCCGACAGCGCATCGTCGGCACCGAAAACATGCCGATCGGCGGCGGCCGGCATTTTCCCATGGCCCCGGCAAAATGGTGCGCAGAACGCGCTGGGGCGCACGGTCTGTCGCTTGACCGCATGCGCAGCCTCTTCGAGCGCTACGGCACCACTTCGGATGCCGTCGCCGCCTATATGGCAGCGGGACATGACGAGCTCTTGCCCGGCAGTGACTACTCGGCCCGGGAGGTTCAATATCTCATCGCCAATGAATATGTCGAGCAGCTGGAGGACCTGCTGCTTCGCCGCACGACAATCGCCATCACCGGTGCCCTTTCGGCCGACCTTGTCGATGCGGTTCTCGATATTCTCGCTGTCGAAAAGAACTGGGACGCCTCGCGAAAAGCATTCGAGCGCACCGATTTCCTTGTCCTGTTGCAACGCCAGCACGGCGTCGATCTGGACCAGCTATACCGAAAAGACCAAGGAAGGAGCGCCGAATGCGCATCAACAAGAAAGTCCGCATGAACCGGTTGTTCGGCGGAGCGCGCTGTCTCGACGTCGCAATCGACCATGGCGTGTGCAACGAGCCGTCGTTTCTGGAAGGGCTCGAGGATATGGCCGGCGTCGTCGCCCAGCTGGTCGCCGCGGGACCGGACGCCATTCAGATGAATTATGGCCAGGCCGATCTGCTGCAGTCCTTGCCGGGCAAGAACAAGCCAGCATTGGTCATGCGCATAGATATGGGCAATCCATACAACAAAACCCGCCATCGCTCGATGTGGGCCATCCTGCAGAACGAAGCCGAACCACTGATCGGCGCGCTGGAGATGGACGCGGCCTGTGTGGTCGTCAATCTATTCATGCTGCCCGATGAGCCGGACCTGTTCCGGCAATGCGTCCACAACATTGCCCGCGTTCGCGCCGACTGCGAAAAATACGGCCTGCCGCTGATGATCGAGCCGCTGGCGATGCTGCCCAACTCGGAACGCGGAGGCTATATGGTCGACGGCGACCCCGAAAAGATCGTCACGCTGACCCGGCTCGCAAGCGAGATGGGCGCCGACATCATCAAGGCGGACCCGACCACCGATCCGAACGACTTCCACCGGGTCGTGGCGGCGGCGCGCTGTCCTGTCCTTGTGCGCGGTGGGGGCAGGGAGGATTTGCGCGCCGTCTTCGACAAATCGGCGGCGCTGATGGCACAAGGCGCGGCAGGCATGGTCTATGGCCGCAACATTTACCAGCATTCCAACCCTCGTGCCGTCGTGAGAGGATTGATGGCGATCATCCATGAGAATGCGGACGGCGCGGCGGCTTGGGAGCTCTACCAACAAGAATAACCTTTGGCGGTTTGGGAGGAGCTTCAATGCAGCAATACATTCTGGGTCTTGATGCCGGCAATACCGTCATCAAGGCCATCATCTTCGACGCCACCGGTCGCGAACTCGCGCTTGCCGCTCGGGACGGCCGCTCCTGTATGCCGAAACCCGGCCATGTCGAGCGGGACCTCGGCGAATTGTGGCGCAACGCCGTCGAGGTCATCCGCCAGTGCCTCGACCAGTCGGGCATCGATCCCTGCGACATCGCGGTGATCGGCTGCGCCGGGCATGGCAACGGGCTCTACGCGCTGGACCACGGCGGCGACCCGCTGCTCGGCATCCAGTCGCTCGACACGCGCGGCGTCGGCATCGTGAGCGAATGGGCGGCCGCAGGCGTTGGCGACCGGACCTATGTCCACTGCCTGCAACGGCCCTGGGCGGCGCAGACGCCGACTCTGCTGGCGTGGCTCAAGCGTCATGACCCGGCGCTTTTTGCCCGAATAGGCACCGTCTTTCTGTGCAAAGACTTTATCGTCAACCGCCTCACTGGCGCGCGCTCGACCGAGACCTCGGATATGTCGGGCTGCGGGCTTTTGCATCTGCCCAGCCGACGCTACGAGCGTGAGCTGCTGGCCGCCTACGGGCTCGACGATTGCATGGAACTGCTGCCGAACGTGCTGGAGGCCTCCGACATCGCCGGCCATATCACGCGCGATGTCGCTGCCGCCACCGGCCTTCGGGCGGGCACGCCTGTGGTGGCGGGCCTGTTCGACGTCGTCGCCAGCGCCATCGGTTCGGGCGTCACCAGCACCGGCGCCGCCTCCATCATTGCCGGCACCTGGAGCATCAATCAGGTCATCACCGAAGAGCCGATCCGCGATCCGTCGATCTTCATGCTGTCGACATTCGATCCGGTGCGCTATCTCGCCATCGAATCGAGCGCCACTTCGGCCGCAAATCTCGAGTGGATCGTGCGTGAGTTCTTCGAGCATGTGCCGCCGGCAGGCGCATCGCCATTCGAGATCTGCAGCGAGCTTGTTGCTTCCGTCGATCCTGCGGGAGACATGCCGATTTACCACCCGTTCCTTTACGGTTCGCAGCAGAATGGCAGGGCGCGTGCAGGTTTCTACGGCATTGCCGGCTGGCACACGCGGGCGCATCTGCTGCGCGCACTGTTCGAGGGCGTCGTCTTCGAACATCGCCGCCATGTCGAGACGCTGCGTCGAGCGGGAGCCACTGTCAGCCGGGCGGTTCTTTCGGGCGGGGGCTCGCGCAGCGCCGTCTGGCCGCAGATATTCGCCGATGTGCTTGACGTGCCGGTGACCGTAGCGCGCAGCCGCGAGACTGGTGCGCTGGGAGCTGCAATTGCAGCTGGGACAGGCGTCGGCTTGTTTGCCGATTTCTCTGCAGGCGCCGCTGCGATGACCGCGCCCGACCGCTGCTACCAGCCCGATAGCGCGACCGCACCGGTCTATGAGCAGCGCTATCGTCTGTATGGGGAGATCAACCAGGCGATGGGTTCGCTATGGGACAGGATGGCAAGCGAACGGACATCCCATTGACACAGACCGCTGCCGATTTTGGACACTACGACTTCGTCATTGTCGGCGCGGGTTCAGCCGGCTGCGTGCTGGCCAACAGACTGTCGGCCAATCCAGCCATGCGCGTGCTGCTTCTGGAGGCCGGCGGCAGTGACCGCTATCACTGGGTCAACATCCCCATCGGCTATCTCTACTGCATGGGCAACCCGCGCACCGATTGGCTGATGAAGACCGAGCCGGAGGCCGGGCTGAACGGTCGTGCGCTCAACTATCCGCGCGGCAAGCTTCTGGGCGGCTGCTCGTCGATCAACGGCATGATCTATATGCGCGGTCAGGCGGCCGACTATGATGGCTGGCGGCAAGCCGGAAATCTTGGTTGGGGCTGGGATGACGTGCTTCCATATTTCCGCAAGTCCGAGGACCATTTTGGTGGCGCCAACGACCTTCATGGCGCCGGTGGCGAATGGCGCGTCGAGCGCCAGCGCCTGTCCTGGCCAATCCTGGATGCCTTCCGCGATGCCGCCGAGGAACTCGGCATTCCCCGGACCGAGGATTTTAACGGCGGAACCAACGAAGGGTCGGGCTATTTCGAGGTCAACCAGAGGAAAGGCGTGCGCTGGAATACCTCGAAAGCGTTCCTGCGAGGCGTTCTTCGGCGGCCGAATTTGCGCGTCGTGACCGGTGCCGAGGCCGAGAAGCTGGATTTCGACGGAGCTTGCGTCACTGGCGTTGTGTTCCGCATGGGCGGCCTGGTGCATCGTGCGCGGGCAGGCGAGACGATTCTTGCCGCTGGCGCGATCAATTCGCCGAAGCTGATCGAGCTTTCCGGCGTCGGCCGGCCCGCCGTGCTTGGTGCAGCAGGAATCCCGGTTCGCCACGCGCTGGAAGGCGTCGGCGAGAACCTGCAGGATCATCTGCAGATCCGCACAGTCTTCAAGGTCGCCAATGCCTCGACGCTAAACCAGCGCTACCACAATCTGTTCAGCCGCGCGGCCATGGGCGTCGAATACGCCATCCGTCGCAGCGGACCGCTGTCGATGGCGCCGAGCCAGCTTGGCATCTTCGCCAGAAGCGACCCACGCCTGGAGACGCCCGATCTCGAATACCATGTCCAGCCGCTGAGCACTGACCGGCTGGGCCAGCCGCTGCATCGCTTCCCCGCGGTCACGGTTTCGGTCTGCAACCTCAGACCGGAAAGCCGCGGCACCGTCCACATAGAGGCGTCCGATCCGCAGACTGCCCCGAAGATCCGGCCGAACTATTTGTCTACCGAGGGAGACAAGACCGTGGCTGTGGCATCGCTCCGCCATGTCCGCCGCTTGATGAAGGCGCGCGCCATCGCCCGTTTCGCGCCTGAGGAAATGCTGCCCGGTGCACAATTTGAAAGCGACGAAGATCTCGTCCGCAAGGCCGGCGATATCGGCACTACGATTTTCCACCCTGTTGGCACCTGCAAGATGGGCGCAGACTCGATGGCGGTGGTCGACGGCCGGCTGCGGGTGCACGGCATTTCTGGCCTGCGCGTCGTCGACGCTTCGATTATGCCGACAATCGTTTCCGGCAATACCAACTCTCCAGTGGTGATGATCGCGGAGAAGGCATCGGAAATGATCATGCAGGACGCCAACCAGAAGAAATAATCCTCGGTGGCGCATCTGAGTTAACGCGGACCGGCAGCTATCCGCTGTCGTGCCGTCGCCGGCGCCTTGGAGCGACCGACGCCGGCAGCGCCTTGGAGTTACTGCGGCTTTGTCGCGCAGATCGCGAAGCGATGTTGAGTGGCGCGTTCGAGCGCCTTGTGCCAACTCATCTGTCGAGCCTGAGCGCGATGGATCGCTCCCAGTTTCCAGTCGACGACAGGCTGCTCCAGTCCGGCTTCGGCCAGCAAGCGCACTATCTCTTCGGCCCGTGCGCCGCCCGAGAAACAGACACGGGCAACAATGCTCTGGTGGCGTCTGGCCATGGAAGCGCCGTCATTATCCGAGACCTGGGACTTGCCGTCCATGACCTTCTCCCAAAGTTCCCGCAATCTCGTCGCCCAGTTGCGGCCGACAAAATCGCCGTCGATGACCAGCAGCTTGCCGCCCGGCTTCAGCAGCGAGAACCATTCGGCAAAGGCCGCCTTCGGATCCACCAGCGTCCAGACCAGGTGACGGGTGACGATGACATCGTAGCTGGCCTTGTCCTCGAGCGTCCGCTCGGCATCCCCTACGATGAAGCGTATACCGGCGCCGCGTTTTTGTGCCTTGGCACGGGCCTTGGCGAGCATGGCTTCCGACCAGTCGAGGCCCGTCACGACAAACCCCAGATCGTGCATCAGATGCGAAATGACGCCGGTCCCACAAGCAAGATCCAGAGACGCCCGTCCAGCGCCAGGCCCGAGGTGCCTGGTTATGAGCGCATGCCAGGCAGCGCGCTCCCGCTCGGAAAAAATCTCGTGGCCGACCTGCAGGTCGAACGTCTCGGCGCGGTCGGACCAATAGTCCCGAATTTCATCGCGCAGCGAATAGTTTGCGTGAGCCGTCATTGCCCGAAACGCTCTCCCCAAAAGCGGTACATTGGAATTGCTCTAAAAGATAATACTTGATTACACAATTCACGTTTTCTAAGCCGGATCGGCAAAACCGAATTGCGAGAGCACAATGATATTGAAGTCGATATTTGCGGCCGCGGTCGCCCTCGCGGCCTTCATGCCGCTTACCCTCGGCGCGCGCGCCGAGACCGTCACCGACATTAGTGGCCGCGAGGTCGAGGTGAAGACGCCGGTCGAGAAAGTCATCCTCGGCGAAGGCCGGCAAATCTACCTGGTCGCCGCGCTCGATACCGACAACCCGTTCAAGCGGATCGTCGGCTGGCGCGAGGATTTCTCCCAGGCCGATCCAGACAACTACGCCGTCTATCTGGAAAAATTCCCCTCGATGGCCACGATCCCGACTTTCGGCGGTTTCAAGGACGGCACCTTCGACATTGAGCAGGCCATCGCGCTTCAGCCGGACGTGATGATCATGAACATCGAATCCAAGCAGGCGACGGAGGACGCGCGATACATCGAGAAGCTCGCCGCCGTTGGCATTCCGGTGGTCTATGTCGATTTCCGCGAGCATCCTTTCACCAACACCGAGCCGAGCATGCGCCTGATCGGCAAGCTCTTTGGCCAGGAAAAGCGGGCCGAAGAGTTCATCGCCTACCGCGCCGCGCAGATCGCGCGCGTCACCGAGGTGATCGCAAAAGAGGATCCAAAGCGCCCGACCGTCTTCATCGAGCGCGCCGGAGGCTATTCCGACGATTGCTGCATGAGCTTCGGCAACGACAATTTCGGCAAGTTCGTCGAGATGGCCGGCGGCCGGAATATAGCGGCGGATCTGATCCCGGGCACCTTCGGAACGCTCAATCCCGAACAGATCATCGCAAGCGATCCCGACCAGGTAATTGTCACAGGCGGCAACTGGGAGGCCTATGTGCCGGGCGGTAAATGGGTCGGCGTCGGTCCCGGCGCGGACGAAGCGGCAGCACTGAAGAAACTCAAGGGCCTGACGGAGCGGCCCGCGCTAACCGGCATCAAGGCGGTGGAGAACGGTCGGGTCCACGCCATCTGGCACCAGTTCTACAACAGCCCCTATCAGTTCGTGGCCATCCAGCAGATGGCCGAGTGGCTGCACCCCGACCTGTTCGCCGATCTCGACGCCGAGGCCACCTTCAAGGAACTGCACGAGAAGTTCCTGCCGGTCGCGTATAGGCCTGGCCATTGGGTCTCGCTTTCCGATGAGCAGTGAACCCGCTGCACTATCGGCCAAGCAAGGGCGCGGGCTCTATCGCGCCCTCGTCTTGCGCAAGCAGCTCCTCCTCGCAGGGCTCGCCCTGGCGCTGCTCCTGAGCCTTTGCATCGACCTTGCGCTCGGACCCGCAAGCTATAGCCTCGACCAGGTGGTGCTCGCCCTCGTTTCTCCCGGCAGTGTGCCGCTTCAGGTGCGCGTGGTGCTGTGGGAAATCCGGCTTCCCATCGCGCTTATGGCCGTGGTCGTCGGCGCAGCACTGTCGGTCGCCGGTGCCCAGATGCAGACCATCCTCAACAATCCGCTCGCCAGCCCGTTCACGCTCGGCATTTCGGCGGCGGCCAGCTTCGGCGCCGCGCTCGCGCTCGCCTTCGGCGTCGCGCTCATCCCGGCCGCGATCGAATATATCGTGCCGCTCAACGCCTTCGTGGTTGCGATGCTGACTGCGCTCGTCATCCACATGCTGAGCCTCAAGCGCGGCGTGACGGTCGAAACCATCATCCTTCTCGGCATCGCGCTCGTATTCACCTTCAATGCGCTGCTGTCGCTCGTCCAGTATCTTTCCTCAGAGCAGGCGCTCGCCGCGGTCGTGTTCTGGACGATGGGGAGCCTCACCAAGGCCACCTGGCCCAAGCTCATCATCACCAGCCTCATCCTTCTCGCAACACTTCCGATATTCGCGCGCCGCGCATGGGCGCTGACGGCGCTGCGGCTAGGTGAAGACAAGGCCGCGAGCTTTGGGGTCAAGGTCGCACGCCTTAGGCTCGAAACCATGATGATGGTGAGCCTGCTTGCTGCCATTCCCGTCGCCTTCGTCGGCACGATCGGCTTCATCGGGCTCGTCGGTCCGCACATCGCCCGCATGCTGATCGGAGAAGATCAGCGCTTCTTCCTGCCCGCCTCGGCCCTTTCGGGGGCACTTATCCTTTCGGCGAGTTCGGTTGCCAGCAAGTCGCTCATTCCAGGCACGATCTTCCCGATCGGCATCGTCACCTCGCTTATCGGCATTCCCTTCTTCATCTCGCTGATCCTCTCGAATGTGAGGCGCTCATGGTAACGATCAGGCTCGATGGTCTCGGAGCCTTCCACGGGGCGCAGCTCGTCCTTTCGGATGTTTCAACTCCCATTTTCCGAGGTGGCGAGGTAGTCGCCGTTATCGGGCCCAACGCAGCGGGCAAGTCGACGCTGTTCAAGCGCATCGCAGGACTTTTGAAAGGCCCGGGCCGCGTCTGCCTCGAGGGAGCGGCGAAGGGATCGGACGGCATCTGCTATATGCCGCAGGATACGGCAGCCAACGCGGTGCTGACCGTCTATGAATCGATCCTGCTCGCCCGCAAGCAGGGCTCGGCCTGGTCGGTTAGCGATAGCGACCTCGCACTCATAGACGGCATCCTGGCCGCGCTCAGCATCTCGGATCTTGCTTTTCGCAATGTCGGAGAACTGAGCGGGGGGCAAAGGCAGGTGGTAAGCATCGCCCAGACGCTTGCCCGCGAACCCGAAATCCTGCTGATGGACGAGCCGACGTCCGCGCTTGACTTGCACCGGCAGGTCGAGGTCCTGAGCTTCATGCGCGGGCTCGCGCGCAGCCACGGGATTGCGGTGCTGATCGCAATTCACGATCTCAATCAGGCCCTGCGCTTCGCTGACAAATGCATCGTCATCGCCGAGGGCCGGATGATCGCCTGCGGCACGCCGGAAGATGTCGTCACACCGGCGCTCTTACGGGATGTGTATCGCGTCGAGGCGCGGATCGAGCGCTGCTCGCGGGGTATCGGTCATGTAATGGTGGATGGCGTCGCGGACGAGACGGCAGCGGCTGCGTCGATAGCAGCTTAGGCATCTGTGGTCGAAAGCCAAAACCTAGAAAATAGATCGAACATTCTAGCGTAACCGTTTGAATGTTTGCCTATCGCCCAGGCGGCTACTTGGGCGACGAATGGAGGCGCTCACTCACGACCGCTGCACGTCCTTCGACGAGCCGCTGTTGTACGAGATACCTTGGGTAGACAGAGGTCGTGAAAACGCGCGATAAGGTTAGCCTGCGCTAGATCTAGAGATGGCCGGGGCACCAGAAGATGGCACGCCGAATGTGCAAAGCAATGCTTGGCTTCGCGGCGCTTGCCATAACCGCGTGCCAATCGGCTCCTGACAGGCCGCAACCCACTCTCGAACCGGCGTTAGAACCTGGTACCATTCCTGCCCAAACTGCCTCGGATCCTGCCGCTGTTCCCTCCGGCTCAGCAGTCATGGATCAATCCGTGGCGGTCACTCCCCCAGACAAGGCCGTTCCGACAAAGTATGCTATTTTTTCGGGTATATGGGCCGGACGATTGGATGGGATGTATGACGCCAAACTTGCTGTTCAGACGATTTCTTCCAATGGCAAGGTGACGGTTACCTATGAGTGGGGAACTCTGGGCGACAACCATCCGGGAGAGGCCGCCGGCGTTGGAAGAATTGTGGGGACGACGTTGAAGCTTGAGCGCCTGCCGAATGGCGCAGACGTCAGCTTTGTCATGCGGCCCGACGGAACCCTGGCCGGAACCGTTAAGCTTGCCGGCCAGACCTACACGGGCGCGTTCCTCAAGCAATGACCAAAGAGGTGTCTAAAGGCTATCTAGAGGCCAGGCGAGCACGGCAGCTATCAGGGTTGTCATGGCGCCGGCTGCCCGAGCAGCCCGCGCCCTTCTTCCAGAGGGCACGGACTCCTGATCGAGAGGTGACCGCAGGCGGTAGGTGTATTCGACGCGCGCTTGGTCGCCAGTCTAGCCGCTGTTTGCGCTGACCGCATCACCGAGCACCTTTGTGCGGGGCTGCAGGCGCGCGCCAGCAGGCGCGAAGACTGAAATCGCCTTCGGGTGGACCTTGAAGTGCGCCGGGGTCGAGGTGACGATCTCACCGTCAGTGTTCACCGGCATCGGCCTTTTCGTCTCGATGTCGAACTCGACGCATCTGGCCGTGCGAACCTCGCTCCAGGCGCCATGCGTGCCTGAGCGGAACGAGCGCAGCATAAGCGCCATTTTCCAGAGATTCGTCATTTCCAGGCTGTACAGGTCGAGATGACCGTCATCGATCTCCGCCGTCTCCTCGACGATGTTGCCGCCGCCATAGTGCCGGCCGTTGCCGACGGCAATCTGGTAGGTCTTGACTTCGGTCGTTACGCCCTTCTCGGTAATCCTTGCTTCGAAGAGGCGGGCCTTGGTCAACACTTTCATGGCCGCCAAGGCATAGCCAAACCTGCCGAAACGCTTCTTCAGCGCCGGATCGAGACCCTGGGCAAGGTCGGTGCTGAGGCCGATGCTCGCAACGTTGAAGAAAGCGTGGCCATTGACGGTCCCGATATCGATCAGACGTCTTCCGCCCCCTACGATCACGTCGGCCGCCTTCCCAAGATCCAACGGTATTTCGAGGGTGCGCGCCAGATCGTTCGCCGTCCCCATCGGAATGATGCCCATCGGCAGCCCGCTTTCCATAACCGCGACCGCCGCCGAAGACACCGAGCCATCGCCGCCGCACACGATCACAAGGTCGGCCCTATGGCGAAGGCGCACGATGTCGCGTGCTATCTCGGGCAGCGCCTCAAACGTCTCGACGCCGACGCGGAGCCCACCGGCCTCCAGCCGCTCGACGACCGGTGCGATAGATTCCTGCCCGCGTCGTGCCTTTGGATTGACGAGTAGAAGCGCGCGTCTGGTCGTGATGTCGTTCATGCGGCGTAGATAGGGTGCTTGCCTGCGGATTACGACGTCAACAGGCGCGCCTGGGAATGCCCAGAGTTGAATTTTCGTAACAGCCGGAATTGCTGGTTGTCACACCCGATGAGGAAATCTGCACAGTTAAGAACGTTGTGCGCCCGTATCGCTGCGGCCAACTTGGCCGACCTGGCGCTCAAACATCTTCTATGGGTCGACTTCTCAATCTCGACTGCCGATCAATCCGAAATTTCGGTTTCGTGACCCGGTCAGAGCGGCTTCCGGATCCATTTTGCCAGGACACCAACGACGCCTTCCCGGAACGACAGCACCGCGACAACGAAGATGATACCCTGGCCGATCGTGACCCAGTCGCCGAATGTCGCGAGGTAGTTCTGCATCGTGACGATGACTGCCGCGCCGACGATCGGTCCGAACACCGTGCCCATGCCGCCCAAGAGCGTCATCAGCACGACTTCGCCGGACATGGTCCAGTAGACGTCGGTAAGCGACGCCAACTGGAACACGATCGCCTTGGTGGCGCCAGCGACGCCGGCGAGCGTGGCCGACAGCACGAATACAGCGAGCTTGTAGCGGTTGACCCGATAACCCAGCGAGATCGCGCGGGGCTCGTTCTCGCGGATCGCCTTCAACACCTGTCCAAACGGCGAATGGATGATCCGATAGATCAGCAATACGCCGGCGAAGAAGATGGCGAGCACGAAGTAATAGAGGACTTCGCTTGAGCGCAGGTCGATCAGCCCGAACAGATGGCCGCGCGGCACAGCCTGGATGCCGTCCTCGCCGCCGGTAAACGCCGCCTGCAGCGAGAAGAAATAGATCATCTGCGCAAAAGCCAGCGTCACCATGGCGAAATAGATGCCGTGGCGGCGAATGGCGAGGGAGCCGATGGCGAGACCGAGCACGGCTGCCACCACCGTGCCCGCGACAATGGCAAGTTCAGGCGTCAGACCCCACACCTTTGCCGCATGGGCCGAGACGTAGCTCGCCATGCCGAAATAGGCTGCGTGGCCGAAGGACAGGAGACCGCCAAAGCCGAGCAGCAGGTTGAAGGCGCAGGCAAACAGCGCGAAGCACAGCACCTTCATGACAAAGATCGGATAGAGCAGAAATGGCGCGGCTATGAGGAAGACGAAAAGCGCGGCGAAGATCGCAAGGTGGTGACGGGGCATGCCCGCGGCGCCAACCGATGTGATGGCCGCCATAGCGATCGGGTTGGTGTCGATTGCCATCACACACTCCGCCCAAACAGACCCGCGGGCTTGACGAGCAGCACCAGCGCCATGATGACAAAGATCACCACGGCCGAGCCTTCCGGATAGAACACGCGGGTCAGGCCCTCGATCAGCCCAAGCCCGAAGCCGGTGAGGATCGAGCCCAGGATCGAGCCCATGCCGCCGATGACGACGACGGCGAAGACGACAATGATCAGGTCTGCCCCCATGTTCGGATTGACTGCGTATATCGGCGCGGCGAGCACGCCGGCGAAACCCGCGAGTGCGACGCCGAAACCATATGTGAGCGTGACCAGCAGCGGCACGTTGATGCCGAACGCACCGACCATCGTCGGGTTCTCGGTGGCTGCCCTGAGATAGGCGCCAAGCCGGGTCTTTTCGATGATGAACCAGGTCGCGAGGCACACGACGAGGGAAGCCACGATCACCCAGGCGCGCGAATTGGGCAGGTACATGAAGCCGAGATTATGCCCGCCGGTTAAAAGCGGCGGCGGCGGGTAAGGCAGGCCGGATACGCCGAAAAACTGGCGGAAGAAGCCGACGATGATCAGCGCCAGGCCGAAAGTGAGAAGCAGCCCGTAGAGGTGGTCAAGGTGATAGAGCCGTCGGATCAGGACGCGCTCAAGCACGATGCCGGTGACGCCGACGATCGGCGGGACGATGAACACAGCCCACCAGTAACCGACCCCGAGATAGTTGAGCAGCATCCAGGCGCCGAAAGCGCCCAACATGTACTGCGCGCCATGCGTGAAATTGATGATGTTCAGGAGACCGAAGATGACCGCCAGCCCGAGGCTTAGAACCGCATAGAAGGACCCATTGATCAGCCCGAGCAGCAATTGGCCGAACAGGACCTGCGGCGGAATTCCAAGCAGTTCGAACATGGTCGCTCCAGCTGACTTATCGACGAAACGACGCGCCGAGCGGTTCGGCGCATCGTTGGCGAAGCTCGCTTACTTAACGAGCGGACAGCCGCCGTCGGCGAGCGGGCGGAACGCCTTGTCGGCCGGAATGGTAGCCACCGTCTCGAAATAATCCCATGGCCCCTTCGATTGATCCGGCTTCTTGACGCGGAACAGATACATGTCGTGTAGCTTGCGCCCGTCCGCGCGGATCGTTCCTTTGCCGAACAGCGGATCCTCGGTCGGCATTTCCTTCATCTTGGCCATCACCTTGGCTGCATCCTTGTCACCGACGGCCTCGACGGCTTTAAGGTAATGCAGGACCGAAGCGTAGACCCCGGCCTCGATCATCGAAGGCTTCTGTCCGCTATTGCGCTCCTGGAAGCGGGCAGAGAATTCCCGCGTTTGATCGTTCATGTCCCAGTAGAACGCGCTGGTGAGCACCAGGCCTTGCGCCACGTCGAGGCCAAGTGCATGCACGTCATTGATGAACATCAGCAGGGCGGCGAGCGCCTGGCCACCCTGTGTGATGCCAAATTCTGACGCCTGCTTGACCGCGTTGATCGTGTCGCCACCGGCATTGGCGAGGCCGACGACCTTGGCACCCGACCCTTGCGCCTGCAGCAGGAACGATGAAAAATCCTGGCCCGGGAAAGGATGACGGACGGCACCGAGCACCTTGCCGCCCGATGCTTCGACGACCGCCGATGTATCGCGCTCGAGCGCATGGCCGAAAGCGTAGTCCGCTGTGACGAAGAACCATGTATCGCCGCCCTGCGCGACCATGGCCGAGCCAGTGCCGTTGGCAAGCGCCCAGGTGTCGTAGGTCCAGTGGACGGTGTTGGGCGAACAGGCTTTGCCGGTGATGTCGGACGAGGCCGGACCCGAAGCGAGGAAGATCTTGTTCTTCTCCTTGGTGATCTCGTTGACGGCGAGCGCCACCGAAGAGGTTGGCACGTCGGCGATTACATCGACATTTTCGGTGTCGTACCACTGGCGGGCGATGTTCGAGCCGACGTCCGGCTTGTTCTGGTGGTCGGCGGAGACGATCGACACATTGATGCCCTTGTCCGTCGCCTTGAAGTCTTCGACGGCCATCTGGGCCGCGATGACCGAGCCTTCGCCGGCGATGTCTGCGTAGATGCCGGAACGGTCATTCAGAACGCCGATCTTGACATCGGTGGCGTAGGCCGCGCCGGCCATCATCAGGCTCGCCGTTGAAGCCAGAATAAATCCCATTTTTTTCATCGCTACTTCCCTCCTATTCCGGCGCGACGCGCCGTTGATGATTGTCTAGACACCCAGATACGCGTGCAGCTTGTCGATGTTGGCGTCGAGTTCGCCGTTGGGGATCGTGTCGATCACGCGCCCCTGTTCCACCACGTAGTGACGGTCCGCGACCAACGCGGCGAAATGAAAATTTTGTTCTACGAGCACGATCGTGAATCCCTCGTCCTTGAGCCGGGCAATGGTGCGGCCGATCTGCTGCACGATGACGGGCGCAAGCCCTTCGGTCGGCTCATCGAGCAGCAAGAGCTTCGCGCCCGTCCGCAAGATCCGGGCGATGGCGAGCATCTGCTGTTCGCCGCCCGAAAGCTTGGTGCCTTGGCTTGAAAGCCGTTCCTTCAGGTTCGGGAAGAGCTCGAAAATCTGCTCGACAGTGAGCCCACCGGGGCGCACCTGCGGCGGCAGCATCAAATTCTCCTCGACAGAGAGGCTGGAAAAGATCGCCCGCTCCTCGGGGCAGTAGGCGATGCCCATCTGTGCGATCAACCGCGACGGCAGCTTGATCGTCTCCCGGCCGTCATAGGTGACCGAGCCCGAGCGCCTGGAAAGAATTCCCATGATCGCCTTCAGCGTCGTCGTCTTGCCGGCGCCATTGCGGCCGAGCAGCGTCACCACTTCGCCTTCGCCAACCTCGAAACTCACGCCGTGCAGCACATGGCTCTCGCCGTACCAGCCCTGCAGGCCATCGACGCGGAGGAGGGGTCTCGCCGAGGGGCCAACAGCCGGCCTGCTTGCAAGTTCAACGTCAGACATGTCCGGCCCCGATATAGGCTTCGATAACGCGCGGATCTTTGGAAACCGCAGCATAGTCGCCTTCGGCGAGGACTTTGCCGCGCGCGAGCACGGTGATGCGGTTCGACAGCGAGGCCACGACCGACAGATTGTGCTCAACCATCAAAATGGTGCGGTTCTTGGAGATGCGCCGGATCAGCGCCGAGATGCGCTCGATGTCTTCTTGCGCCATGCCGGCCATAGGCTCATCGAGAAGCAGCATTTCGGGGTTCAGCGCCAGCGTCGTCGCGATCTCAAGCGCGCGTTTGCGGCCGTAGGACAGATCGCTGGCGCGGATATCTGAAAACTCGCTCAGGCCGACATCGGCGAGAAGAGCCGCACCGTCGCTATTGAGCTTGGAGAGCACTTTTTCGGAGCGCCAGAAATCGAAACTGTCGCCGCGCCGGCGCTGCAGCGCGATGCGGACATTCTCAAGTGCCGTCATGTGCGGAAACACCGCCGATATCTGGAAGGAGCGCACAAGGCCCAGTCGCGCGATGTCGGCCGGCTGCATCCTGGTGATGTCGCGGCCTTGGTAGCGGATTGCGCCACGCGTCGGCTGGAGGAATTTGGTCAGCAAGTTGAAGAGGGTCGTCTTGCCTGCGCCGTTGGGGCCGATCAATGCGTGGATCGATCCCCGCTCCACCGTCAAGTCGACATTATTGACGGCGACAAAACCCCCAAATTCCTTAGTCAATCCCGCTGCTTCGAGGATCGCTCCGGAATTCATGCGCGGGAACCTTCGCCCGTCATCGGCGTGAAAACGTGGAAACGCGCCGCGAGGCTGTCCGCAGGGTGACTTCCATGGTTTCCTCCCGTGGCACTCCCGCCCGCAACAAACGACCTAATGCACATCGCGTCAAGGCCGCAATTGCCGGCGCTGTGGCACGGAGCCTTCGATCATTTTCGAATTGCAATGTTGAAGGGGCGCAAACGACAGACGAGATGTGCCTGTAATGCGACCTATCTCCGGCCGAGCAGTTCGAAATCCGGCCGCCTGGTTAGATGAATGCGAAAGCTTAGCTGCGCTGGCTTGAGTTGGGGTTTTCCCGGTCTGCCCGGGTGATCTTCCCTTTCGAAGCTTTCGAGCCGCCGCCCCATTCCTGGGCGTTCCGGGCTTGGGCGCCGTCCTTGGCCGGTTCCTTGGCCTTGTCGCTGCCGCTTGCCCTCTTTCCGGATACCGGCTGGTCGGCTTTCGTAAACGAGTTGGGCTTTGTCATGGCGTCACTCCTATCGATGGTCGGGGTCGCAGCCATTATGGCCCGCCTGCGGGCAGGCGTCGGTCAGTCCTTGCCGCGGTTTTGATCCTTGCCGGCAGCCTGGCTGCTCTTTTGCGGCTTGTCCTTCTTGTCGTGATTGCCGCCGCGGTTGCCGCCATGCTCACCGCGCGATCCCTTGACGGCTTTTGTGTCCTGCAGCTTCGTAGCCATCCTGGTTCTCCTTTTGGTCCATCTATTGGAACCCTCCGACGCGGCGATTGTTCCCGCCGGGAACATATCGGCGCTTCGAGAGTTGGCGCAGGAGAACCGCACCGCAATGAACGCGAGGAAGGGGATTGCCGTCGGAGCTTTTTGAAGGATGACCTTCGCTTTCGAGAAGTGTTGCAGATGAAAATTGCCCAGATCGCCCCCCTTACCGAAGCCGTGCCGCCGCGGACCTATGGCGGGACCGAGCGAATAGTTTCATATCTGACTGAGGAGCTTGTCCGACAGGGGCATGATGTGACCTTGTTCGCCAGCGGTGATTCACGCACCTCGGCCGAATTGGTACCGTGTTGCGATATCGCATTGCGCCTGAATCCCAGGGTTCGGCACGATATTCCCCACCACGTGGCGATGCTTGAAAAGGTGCGCAGGCGGGCCGATGAATTCGACGTGCTGCATTTTCACATCGATATTCTCCACTTCCCCGTCGTCCGGGACTTTGCCCAGCGGACCGTTACGACACTTCATGGACGGCTCGACCTCCCGGACCTGGCGCAGCTTTATGCGATGTTCGGCGACATTCCGCTGGTCTCGATTTCTTACGATCAACGCTGGCCCATGCCGCCGGTCAATTGGGCGGGGACGGTGTATCACGGCCTGCCACGCGATCTTCTTCCTTTTCGCCCGAAAGCCTCGGGCTATCTCGCATTCCTCGGCCGCATCTCACCGGAAAAGGGGCCGGAAACGGCCATTGAAATCGCAGCGCGTACCGGAATGCCGCTGAAGATCGCCGCCAAGATCGACAAGGTAGACCAATCATATTGGAAAGAGAGGGTGGAACTCCAATTGCTTCGACATTCGAACGTGGAATTCATCGGCGAGATCGACGAACGGCAAAAAGCAGACTTTTTGGGTAATGCGGCAGCGCTCTTATTCCCCATCGACTGGCCGGAACCCTTCGGACTCGTAACCATCGAGGCGATGGCTTGTGGCACGCCTGTGATAGCGTTCAGGCGCGGCGCCGTTCCGGAGGTCATCGACGATGGTGTGTCTGGGTTGATCGTCGACACGCTCGAGGAAGCTGTGGACGCCGTACGGCGGATAAACGGCCTCGATCGGGCACGGGTGCGACGGACTTTTGAAGAGCGGTTCACAGTCGAGCGCATGTGCCGCGACTACGTGGCGATTTATGAGTCGCTCTCGCAGGACATAACGAAAGCACTTGGTTCTCAAAACCAGCGCGCAAAAAATGCCGCAATGATGACTATGTCTACCTGATCGAGCAAGGAGATGGCTCGGCTGCCCGGAGTTGGCCGGCCCGGATCGGGGCCTGAGCTGCCTTGGTCGCTTCTGAACAGGAGGGGTTGACCATGACCATGACCACCCAACTCGAAGACCGCAAGATTGATCCAGCCGTGGCGCTCCCGGCAATCGACGAAACGGCACCGCGCGAGCCGCATCGGCAATTTGCGCTCAAACATGAGGATTGCTTCGTCGTCGCAGACAGCTACGGCGACATACGCGGCACCGGCGACGGGCTTTTCCGCGACGACACGCGTGTACTGTCGCGCTTTCGTCTGTTTATCGGCGGTCGGATGCCGTCGCTGCTCGGCGCCTCGCTGTCGCAGGACAACATCCTGTTCACCGCCAATCTCACTAATCTAGCCACTATCGGGCCGGACGGCAGCGAAGCGTTGCCGAGCGTCGTCCATATCGATCGGACGCGGTTCATCTGGCAGGACCGCATGTTCGAACGCATCACGTTCACCAACTACTCCGCGCGCGAGGTGGTTCTGCCGGTCCGGCTCGACTTCGACGCCGATTTCCGTGACATGTTCGAGGTGCGCGGCACCACGCGTAGCCGCCGCGGTCGCGCGCATGACGCGCTGGTCGGCGAGGCGAGCGTAACGTTCCGTTATGAAGGCCTCGACAATGTGGCTCGTCAATCGGTCATCGCATTCTCGATGAAGCCTGATCAGGTGCACCCCAATCACGCCGATTTCCTCATTCTCGTGGCAAGGCGTGACAGCAGAGCATTGTACCTGGAGGTCGGCCACAGCGAAGAGACCCCCTCCAGCGACCGCTTTCGCGCGGCCGCCGCGCGAGCCCGCTTCGCCATGCGCTCAAAGCGCCGGCAGGGCGCCACCGTCTTCAGCTCTGGCCGGGTGTTCAACGACTGGCTGACACGCACGCGCGCCGATATCGCGCTGCTGACGACCGATCTGGAGACGGGGCCATACCCGTACGCCGGCATCCCCTGGTTTTCGACGGCCTTCGGCCGCGATGGCGTCATTTCTGCTTTGCAGATGCTCTGGCTCAATCCGGACCTTGCCCGTGGGGTCCTGGCCTTCCTTGCTCACTATCAGTCGACCGAGACCTCTGTGTTCGACGATGCCGAACCTGGCAAAATCATGCATGAAACCCGCAAGGGGGAAATGGCCGTGCTGCGCGAGCTGCCGTTCGGTCGCTACTATGGCGGCGTCGACACCACGCCACTCTATGTCTATCTGGCTTCCTCCTACGCCGATCGCACCGGAGACGAGGCCTTCGTCGACCGCATGTGGAACTCGCTGGGCGCTGCCACTGCGTGGATGGAAGAGGTCGGAGCCCGCAACGGGGAAGGCTTTGTAACCTACAACAGGGCGGCCGACACGGGTCTGTTCAACCAAGGCTGGAAGGACAGCTCCGATGCCATCTTCCATGCCGACGGCACGATCCCGAAAGGGCCGATCGCATTGGTCGAGGTGCAAGGTTATGCCTTCGCCGCATATCAGGGAATGGCCACGCTGGCCGCCAGGCGCGGTGACGACGCAAAGGCGGCGCACTGGAGCGCCCTGGCCGAGAGGATCCGTCAGGCGGTGGAGACGCATTTCTGGATGCCGGACCGCGATTTCTACGCTTTGGCAATCGACGGAGAAGGCAAGCAATGCGCGGTTCGCACGTCCAATGCCGGTCACCTGCTTTACGTCGGGCTGCCGTCGGCGGAACGGGCTCAGGCAGTCGCCACCCAGCTGCTGTCGGGTCATCTCCATAGCGGCTGGGGCGTTCGCACACTGGCCGATGACGAGATCCCATTCAACCCGATGTCATATCATAATGGCTCGATATGGCCGCACGACACTGCGCTCTGCGCCTCCGGGCTCGCCCGCTATCACGAGCGTGACAGTGTCGTGAAGCTGATGAGCGGTATGTTCGAGGCGGCGGTCCGTTTCAACATGCGGTTGCCCGAGCTGTTCTGCGGCTTCACGCGTGCGGCCAGCGATTCACCGGTGGCCTACCCGGTCGCCTGCCTGCCGCAGGCATGGTCGGCCGGCTCCGCCTTCATGATGCTGCAGGCCTGCCTCGGCATTCGGGTTGATGGCTGGAAGCGCGAGATCACCGTCGAACGCCCGCGGCTGCCGATCGGCATCGACAACATCGTTATCCGCCATCTGGCCATCGGCGAGGCGAAAGTCGATCTCATCTTCGAGCGCATTGGCGACCGCGTTGTCTGTTATCTCGACCACCGCCATGAGGGTCTGGTGCCTCTGGTGGTGCGCTCATAACGCAGGCTGGCTAGCGGCCGCTGGGGTTAGAAGCTGTCAGCTGAGGGCGAGCAAGGCGCGCGCCTAGGCTCGTCTTGAACACCTCCAGGAACACAATGTCGCGGCAAACGTTGCAAAGACAAATTATCGTCTTTGAGAAATGCGGTGGCGATCCGTCGAAAAGCTGAGGAAGCTGGTATTTTTGATCCGTCCGAGTTGGCTCTGCTAGCTCGAGCGTTCGAACAGCTCAAGCTTGAAGGTCAATCGACTGGTCAACGTGAGGCGCTCGCGTCTCGGATTATTGCCAATTACATGGCCGGCGTGATCGACGAGGCAGAACTGATTTCCCTGTCAAGGCAGCCGTTGGGCCGGTAGCGCCGCCCGCCCTGCTTGGCGGGCCGTCGCTGCTCACGCAGCAGGGGAGGGCGCATATCGGCTGCCCAACGAATAGCGACTGCCGACATAGGTGAGCTTGTTGACTGTGGCGACCGCCGCGCCCGACCAGGTCCGCCGATGCAAGAGCAGGCAAGGATCGCCGGGCTGGATCATCAGATGGCGGGCCGCCATCTCTTCTGCGGCGACGGCCGAGATCACATGCTCCACTTCCGTCAGCGGCGTCGCCCGCTGCAGATAGTCGTAGGTGGTGGTCGTAACGAAATTTTGCCGATGGTAGTCCGGCGCGAGAGCCGGATTGACAAAGCGCTCCTCGAGCTGGACGGGCACCTCGTCTTCGAAATGCACGATGATCGAATGGGCGACCGGTCTGCGGCGCGTGAACTCGAAGGCGACAATGAGGTCCAGCGCCGGGTTGCGGATCTTCTCGAGGACGACGACCTCGGCCCTGTGGCGTGCGCCGCGCGCGGCGATCTCACCGGCGATGTTCCTGATTTCGATAAGGGCAGATTGCGGTTTCGGCGGCGCCACAAAAGTGCCTACGCCCTGGATGCGCAGGAGGTGGCCTTCCGAGGTCAGTTCCCTCAGCGCCCGATGCACGGTCATCCGCGAGACGCCGAGCGTGCTGACCAGCTCGTTTTCGGAAGGCAGCCTGCGGTCCTTCGGCCATTTGCCGCTGCCGATGTTGCCGAGCACGTAGTCCTTGACCTTTTCGTAGAGAGGCCCGGCGGTTTCGGGAAGCCTGATCATCATCCTCTCTCCATTCGGATGATGGTCTTCAACCCGCCGCTCGTGCCTGCGATCAGGCGCTGGTAGGCGGCGGGAATCTCGCCGATCGCGATCTCTTCAGCCACGAAGCGCGACAACGAGGGGGCGAGATCACCAAGCATCGCGACGGCCGGCGCAAGTTCGTCGGCGAAGGCGTGGCAGCCGACAAGCGCGATCTCGCGTTCGACCAGGAGGTTGGGGTCGAGGTCGAGGCGGCCATGCGAAATGCCGACCAGCGCCAGCGTGCCGCCGCCGGCCACAAGATCGAGCAGCCGCGCCATCACCGTCACGCTTCCCGTCGCGTCGATGCCATGGCGCAGATTGGGATCACAGGGCAAGGTGTCCAGATCGACGACGGTCGCGCCGCTCACGTCGGCCACAAGATCCGCACGCGCCGCATTGCGGTCGGCGACGAGGACCTGTCTCTCGCCGGGCCGCGACAGGAGCAGCGCAGCCAGCCCGCCGATCGGGCCGCAACCGGCAATAAGCACCGGCGCCCCGGCTGGCGCCGACAGCCTCCGCACTGCGTGCAGGGCGACCGCCAGTGGTTCCGCCATGGCGGCGATCGCGGGATCGAGCGCGGGATCGTGGCGCAGGAGCAGCCGCGCCGGCAGCGCCGTCTCCTCCGCGAAGCCGCCGTCGCAGACCTCGCCCACAAAGCCGAGCCTGGCACAGACATTATGCAGGCCGGCCTGGCAAGCAGGACATTCGCCGCACCAGAAACGCGAATCGGCGACCACCCGGTCTCCGCAGGCCAGCTGGGACACGCCGGCTCCCACGGCTGTCACCTCGCCGGCGAATTCATGCCCGGCGACACTCGGCGCGCGGCTGATCCACTGACCGGTGCGGAAGTTATGGAGGTCCGAGCCGCAGATACCGGCGGCCGCCACCCTGAGCCGCACCCAGCCGGGCCCTGGTTCGCCGGGAGATGGCACATCCTCGACCCGCAAATCGCCCGTCGCATGGAGTCTGGCCGCCTTCATGATCC
Organism: Mesorhizobium sp.; assembly: GCA_004020315.1. GTDB lineage: Bacteria > Pseudomonadota > Alphaproteobacteria > Rhizobiales > Rhizobiaceae > Mesorhizobium. The sequence continues at coordinate 49,467 of SAQG01000023.1, read as the reverse complement.
GCTACCGCAACAGATATCGATCGCGAACGTCGGAGACGGCGTGTTCATGCGAGGAGAAGCCTTCATAGCGGGCAAGTGTGCGGGCATGCCGCGCGAATTCCGGATAGGCCGCGGCCGTCACATAGCCGATGGAAGAGCGCTTGACGAAATCCGTGACCGAGAGCGGTCCGCAAGTGCGCGCCCAGCGGCTGGTCGGCAGGACGGCGTTGGGGCCAAGCCCGAAATTGCCGATCGAGACCGGCGTGTGCGGCCCCATCAGGATCTCGGCGGCTTCGGTGATGTGGCCGAGGTGCGCGAAGGGGTCGGTGGAGAGGATCTCCAGATGCTCCGGTGCGTAGTCGTTGATGAAGCGGTAGCTCTCCTCGATCGACGCCGTCAGCACGATGCCGCCACAGGCACCGGTCAGCACCGCGGTGGAGAACGCTACCCGCTGCTCGCTCATGCGCGCCCAGTGCTCGGGCAGGGCGGCCAGTGCCTCCTCCGCCACGCGGCGGCTGTGGGTCACCAGATAGGCCGATGAGTCCGGCCCGTGCTCCGCCTCGATCAGGAGGTCGAGCGCGGCCAGCCCGCCATGCACGCTGTCATCGGCGAGGATGATCGCTTCGGACGGACCGGCGGGAAGGCCCGGATCGATGACGCCAGCAAGCAGCCGCTTGGCCGCAACTACCCAAGGGCTGCCTGGACCGACGATCTTGAGCGCGGCCTTGATCGTTTCCGTGCCATAGGCGACCGCGGCGACCGCCTGCGCGCCGCCGCACTTGTAGACCGTTTCGACGCCGGCGAGGCGCGCCGCGACCAGTGTGGCTGCGTCCACCGAACCATCGGGCGCTGGCGGCGTGACGATAGCAAGCTCCGGGACGCCCGCCACCACGGCGGGCACTGCGGTCATCATTGTCACCGAAGGGAACGCGCCCTTGCCGCGCGGGACATAGAGCGCCACCGAGCGGATCGGCGTGAAGCGGTCGCCAGCATAGGCGCCGGGCCGCATTTCCTTGAGCCACATCGCTTCCGGCTTCTGCTCTTCGTGAAAATGCCGGATGTTGTCGATGCCGAAGCGAATGGCGGCGATCACCTCCTCATCCACCATGCCGAAGGCGGCATCGAACTCGGCGGGGCTAACCTTGAGGCGCGAGGCATCGAGATCTGCCTTGTCAAAGTCGCGGGCGAAGCGAACGAGCGCGGCGTCGCCTTCTGTTCGGACCGCCTCGATGATCGGTGCGGCCTTCTCCATAAAGCCAGAGAGATCGGTCTCGGAGCGCCGCATTAATGCCGCTCGACTGGCGGCGTCGAGTTGGCTCAAGTCGTGGAACGATACGTTTGGCATATGATTTCCTTTGCGGCCCCGCGGGCCGGCATTCCTCATTTCGATTTCAGGAAGATGTCGAGCCCGACCAGCCTGTCGAGCAGGAAGACGGCGACGGCCGAGCAGGCGATGAAGACCACGGAGATCGCGGCGAGATCCGGCGTGATGATCGAGCGAATGGAGTTGTAGATCAGCACCGGCAGCGTCACGATACGCGCATCGACGAGCAGCAGGCTGACCAGGAACTCGTTGAGCGCAAGGATGAACATCAGCAGCGAGCCGGTGATCACCCCCGGCATAACCGCTGGCAAGGTGACGGAGAAGAACACCTGGAGCGGCGGCGCGCCGCAATTGGCAGCAGCCAGTTCCAGGTCTGGGTCAAGCCCGGTGGCACTCGCGGTGACCGCCCAGATCATGAAGGGTAGGTTGATGACGCAGCAGGCGATGCCCACCGGCCAGAGCTGGCCGAGAATGCCGGCCTTGCCGAAAATCAGCATGAGGCCGATGCCCGATCCGATCAGCGGGATGGTGAAGGGCAGCAGCAGATAGATCTGGATCGTCTTTTCGAAACGCACAGCATATTTGGCCAGGGCGATGCCGGCCAGCGTGCCCACGGGGATTGCAACAATCGTACAGATCGTCGCGACTTGGAGCGTGCGCAGGAAAGCATTGCGCAGATCGGAGGCCTGCGAGATGCGCGCGTACCATCGCAGCGACAGGCCATCCGGCGGAAACGTGATGATGTTGCCGCCGGTGAAGGAAGCGCCGAGCACCACGATCGTCGGCGCCGAAAGCGTCACCAGGGCGATCGTCACCAGCGTCCACAGAACAATCGATTTGCTGCGCGAGCCGCTCACGCCCGTGACCTCCCCATCGCAAGCGTTCCGGCTCCGAACAGCGCGAACACGAGGCCGACAAGGATTGACCCGAGCGCGACCAGCATAAGCGCCAGCGTCGCGCCGAGGCCCTGGTCGGAGGTTCGGAAGAACTGGTCGTAGATGGCGTTGGCGATAAAGTCCTGCGAGCCGCCGCCAAGGATTGCTGGGACTGCGAAATCGGTGAGCGAAAGCGTCAGCACCACCACGCCGGCGCCGATGAAGCCCGGGCGAGCGAGTGGCAACACGACATGGATGAAGGTGCGAACCCAGTTCGCGCCGAGCGATCCAGCGGCGGCCTCCAGCTCTTCGGGAATGGCGGTGAGTGCCGGTGCGAGCATCAGTACGGCGAAGGGCAGCATGTACTGGACGAGGCCGAACAGCACGGCGGGATAGTTGTAGATGAGCCGCATCGGGGCGACCCCGACCAGGCCGAGTGCCTCGTTCACCATGCCCTGGTTGCCGAGGATGATCAGCCAGCCATAGGCACGCACCACCTGGCCGATGAAAAAGGGCAGGAACAGTGCAATCAGCAGGAACTTGCGCAATCCTGGCGAACGCGTGCGCACCATCAAGTAGGCGTAGGGAAAGGCAAAGACGAGCGTCATCGCGGTGACGATCAGGGCGGCAATGAGGCTGCGCTGCGCGACAACGAGGAATAGCGGCTCCGTTAGTGCGCGGCGGAAATTGGCGATGGAATAGTTGTCCGAGAACTGGAACGTGGTGGTATCGAGCGTGCGCAGGCTCGCATCCGCGATCTGGATGAGACCAAGCACAAGCAGCCCGACAAGCAGCACCGCCGGAAGCAGCATCAGATAGGGCGTAGCGCGCCTGAACCGCGCCGGCCAGATAGCGGCGGCAACGCCTTCCAGTGCATCCATGACGCGCCATTTCAAGGGATAGGCTGTTCTGGCTGCCCGCATGAAAAATCCATCTTTGAAGGGGCCGGTGCAGCGCCAGCGCGGCACCGGCCGACCAGCGTCAGCCCTGCATGATCGCCTTGAACTTGGAAAACCACTCGCTCTCATTCTCGACCTGGATCTTCGACGAGATGCGGATGAGGCGCTTAAAATCCGCTTCGGTGGTCGGATAGGACGGATCGCCCACCAGATCCTTCGGCGGCGTGAGACCCGGCACCACGCCCGGCAAGCCAAGCCCATCCAGCCAGACCTGCTGGGCTTCCTTGGTCAGCGCATGGTTGATGTACTGCTTGGCCCAATAGAGTTCGTTTTCCGGCAGGCCCTTGGGAATCCACAAACCGTCCGTGTCGAATTTCGCACCCTCCTCCGGCACGACCCATTCGATTTTGACGCCGTTCTTGCGGGCCTCTCGCGCGTTGGTCGAGATGGTGCAGGCGGCATCAATCTCGCCGTTCTGGAACCAGGTGGTGAAGTCGGGATCTTCGCCGAGCAGCGGCTGCTGCGCCTTCATCTTGGCGATGAAATCCCAAGCCGGCTGCATGTTGCCGGGTATGTCCTCCAGCTTGCCACCACCGGCGACCTGGGCTGGGAAATGGAAGCCGATGCCGTCATTGTAAAAGGCAAGCCGGCCCTTGAACTTCGGGTCGAGCAGGTCTTTCCAGGACTTCGGCGGTCCGTCCGGGAACGCCGCAGGCCGATAGGCAAGCACATAGACATAGCCGTAGGTATTGACGATGGGAAAGCCTTGCAGTCCGGCCGGCTTGGCAAGGTCCGTCACATTGGCCAGGTTCGGCAGGTCGGAGAGGTCTTCCGTCACGCCGCGCAGTGCCGACTTCGTGGCATTGGTGGTGGTGTCCCAGTTGATGTGGATCGGCGGGACGCGGTTCTGCGCCACGGCCGCCCAGACCTTGGGCTGGATCTCGTTGTCTTCGGTCAGGTCGTGACGGACAGCAATCCCCGTCATTTTGGTGAAGCTGTCGGACACGCCGGCCTTCAGGCTGTCCACCCAGCTGCCGCCCCAGGCGCGCACGATGATCTCCGCCGGCTTTTCCGGCTCCTGCGCATAGGCACCGCGCAGGCCGAGCGCCGAGGCGCCGCCGAGCGCGGCGCTGGCCTGAAGGAAGGTTCTGCGGGAAAGATGGGATACTGTCGGCTTGAAGCGCTTCATCTGCATTCTCCTCTGGGTTTGACCGGTTTCCGGTTCTATTGAAAAACAAGCATGTCCCGGGCATTCCACCCCAGGAACACGCTTTCGCCTATTTCGAACTGCGTGTGCGCGGCGGGATCATGGTCGAAAACGCGAATGACCTCGTCGCCAATCGCGGCGCAGGCTACCTCGTAGACCATGCGCTCGCCTTCGAAGATCGTGTCGGTGACTGTCCCGGCCAGCACGCAATCGAGCTTCGACAGCTGAGCAGCATCGCCAGCGAGGCGAATCTGTTCGGCGCGGATCGCTCCCGACGCCTTGTCGCCCTCCGCAGGTGGATTGACCGGATCGCCGATCTTTCCGGCAAGCATCAGATCACCCCGAAGGATGGAGACGTCGCCCGCTTCCGATACGGCCCGTGCTGTACCGGCAATGAAGTTGGTGACGCCGATGAAATTGGCGACGAAGGCGTTGCGGGGCTGGCGGTAGGTGTGGATCGGCCGTGCCTTCTGCTGAATCTCGCCCTGATCCATGACGACAATGTCGTCGGAAACCACCAGCGCCTCGCGCTGGTCGTGGGTGACGTTGATCGTGGTGACGCCGAGCTCGCGTTGGATGCGGCGGAATTCGAGCTGCATTTCCTCGCGCAGCTTGCGGTCGAGCGCAGCCAGCGGCTCGTCGAGAAGCAGCAAATCCGGCTCAAACACCAGCGCGCGCGCAATCGCGACGCGCTGCTGTTGCCCACCGGAAAGTTCATGAATGCGCCTGCCGCCATAGCCCTCCAGCCGCACCAGCGCCAGATATTGCTCGACGCGGTCCGGAATGGTGCGTGCGTCGCGCCTACGCATCTTCAGCGGGAAGGCGACGTTCTCGGCCGCCGTCATATGTGGAAACAACGCAAGCCTCTGAAAGACCATGCCGATCGACCGCTTGTGCGGTGGCACTGCGCTCACCGCTTCGCCGTTGATGAAGATCTCGCCGCTGCTCGGGCTCTGGAAGCCGGCGATCATCCGCAGGAGGGTTGTCTTGCCGGACCCCGAAGGTCCCAGAATGGTGAGGAACCGGCCCTTCGGCAGGTCGAACGACGCATTTTTGACCGCATGAACCCCATCGAAGTCCATTCCGACGTTGCGGACCGTGACTGCGATTTCCCTGCCGCCTTCCGCTTCGTGCGAAGCTACGGCCTGGAGAGGCTCCTGCATTGTGGTTCCCCTTTTTGTCACTGGCCGCATGCAAGAACGTCCAGCGCGTGAGTGGTATATACAACCATATACAAGCTGGGTCTACACGGTCCCTCGTTGCATCCGCCCCTATACCGCTCAGATGGACGCGAGGTAGCCGCCGTCGACCGGGAGGCAATGGCCGGTCACATAGGCGGATGCCCCGCTTGCCAGGAACACAATGGCTCCGGCCAAATCCTGCATCGTGCCGAAGCGCCGCTGCGGGATCTTGGCCAGCATCGCCGTCTGCCAGTCGGGATCTTGGTAAAAGACATCCGTCATCGCCGTATGGAAATAACCCGGAGCGATGGCGTTGACGCGGATGCCGAGCGGAGCCCATTCCGCGGCGAGCGCGCGTGTCATGCCCAGAAGCCCAGACTTGGACGAGCCGTAAGGTACCGCGGTCGGAATGCCGACATAGGAGGTCAGCGAGCAAAGATTGATGATCGCGCCACCGCTCTTGTCGGCAGCCATCCGCCGCGCCACAGCCTGCGCGCAGAAGAAGGCGCCCTTCAGATTGGTCGATATGATGCGGTCCCACACTGCCTCGTCCACGTCGAGCGAGGATTGGACTTTCTCATAGCCGGCGTTGTTGACCAGAATGTCGAGCCCGTCAAAGGCGTCCGCCACCTCGTCGACCACCACGCGGATGCGATCGGTGTCGAGCACGTCGAGAGACCGGCAAAGCGACCGTCGCCCATTAGCGCTAATTCGGTCCGCTGTCTCACGAAGGGATGTTTCGTCGCGGGCGGTCACCGCCACATCTGCACCAGCCGCGGCGAGCGCCTCAGCCATCGCCTGGCCGATGCCGCGGCTGGCGCCCGTTACCAGCGCCTTTTTTCCCGTCAGATCGAACAAGGAAACGGCGTCCATGGCGTCACGATTCCTGCATTTCCAAAAATCATTGCGATCGAGATGGGAAACGAACACCAGTTGCGAGCGGTTGTCTATACATCTTCCGATCTTCGCGGCGGCTGATCACGGCCAGCGTCGATAGGCCGGGGTTGATGCAGGGTTTCTCGCGGCCAGCCTTGATCTCCTGTAGCAATCGCTGGTCGGTCAGGGCCTTCAGATGAGCCGAGGCCGTTTGGCGGTGCCGGACGAAGATGACCTCGACCAATTCACGTTCGGGCAAAGACTAAGATCAGCAAAGGATCAGGCGATGGTGCGCCAGGATGGCCTGCCATCACCCGCCATCTTGCTAGCAGTGCGATGAAGGACTATATCTGTGCCAAAGGAGTTCTATATGGCCGAACCTCAGCTTTCTGTACGCAGCGCCAAGGCGCGTGATCTTGCGCGCCGGCTTGCTCGACGCGAGAACCGCTCGATCGCCGACGTAGTTGAGCGTGCCCTGGAATCCTACGAGGTCCGGGAAGCAGGTCGCGAGCCGGCATCGACATTCTACGCCCGTATTGCTAGCGCTTATGGTACGGAAATCGATCTTGAAGCAGTGATCCGAGACGATCGGCAGGTTCATGCGGGACCTGAGCTTTGATCTTCCTTGATACCAACGTTATTTCCGAGACGCTGAAGAAGTCGCCCGATCCTGCCGTGATCGCATGGTTGGTCCGCCATGACGCTGAACTTGCGCTTCCGACCGTAACGATCGCCGAGATCGCCTTCGGCATCCAGAAAATTCGACCAGATCAGCGTGCCGAGCGCTTGGAGCAGGGACTCTCGGATTGGCGTCGCCGGTTTGCTGATCGGATCTTCGGGCTGACCGAGGAAGCCGCGATGGCCTACGGGGAAATCATGGGTACTGCCGTGCGGCAGGGCCGGGGGATGTCGGCGCCCGACGGCATGATTGCTGCAATCTCAAGCGTGAATGGCGGCCGCTTGGCGACCCGGAATTTAGGTGACTTCGCCACGACTGGTCTCAAGTTGTTCTCTCCGTGGGAGTTCTGACCTGGGATATGGGCTCATTCAGAACCGGAGCAGGGCAGGGGACGGGGTTTATCGCCTATGGTCTGGTCACTTTGGTGAGGTTGAGGCGGAACCGATCGCGGCGGCGCTGATAGGGATGGCAGCGGCCAATGTGACCGCCGACTGACAGCGCGCAGATGCATCAGACGCGGCCCTCGAAGCCTCGCCACGGCCGGTTCCTGACTTCGCGACCTGACACACTCATTGCTATCACCTGAAACGTTCAATTCATCCATGGCGGTCGGATTTTCTTGCACCCCCTGTCCAACCACCCTCGTTGCACGGGGTGGTTGGACATTTGCATGGGAGGACAAGGGGTCAGGATGTTAACGGCCCGCCCATGGTGCACGACCCCTGAGGACCTTGCCGGGTTGTGGTTGTTCTTCTTTCGTGGCCTCCACGGGCAGAGGCAAGGAAGCCGTATGATTGGTGTCCAAGGTGATTTCGCCGTTGTGGAGATCAGGAGCAAATCCGCGGGTCGGGTCGCGGTCCGGATTTTGAGCGGCAGCGAGAGAGACGCCTGTCGACAAGGCGAGGAAGGCGAAAGCCGTTGCAAGTTTGTTCATGGTATTTTTCCTTTCTTAGAATGAGCAGACCTGCCAACCGGCGCCTCGCGCGGTATTGCGTGCGAAATCGCGGTCGGCTTCTGTCCTGTCACTATGACGAGGCTTCCTGCTCACGATTGAAACCTACGCCACGCCTGTCGCAGAGGTTTGCCCGAGTGCTGTCGAAGTGTATCCGAATGTATGACGATTCACGCGAGGGCCCCGTAGCTCTTGGACTTCGACAAATTTGGCTATAATTTTTTCGGTCGCCTGTCCTCGGTTGCGCAGCCAAATACGTGTCGGCATCGTCTTCAGGTCCGGTAAGCGGCGCTGCCGAAGAACCCCGATGAGCTAAAAGCGGAACAACTCCCCTTTGGTGGCCGTCGATGATCGAAGGTGCATCGATATGGTCATGCGACAACACGCGAGGGTCATGATTTTTCAGTGGCCATGGAAGTCTGCTAGCGTTGACCGCACGGCGCCCAGCATCAGGTCGTTGGTGACGGGTTCGCGACCGTAACTTTAAATTGTGTGTCGGCTGCGTTGATGTGCCCATGAAAAGATGGTAACGCGATATTAAAGATTGTTTCGGGTCGTTACCTGGGCGGGGCGGATGGGATTAGTGATACCGCGGGCATGGCTGTGTGCCGGCCTACTGATAGGCTTGATGATATCCGCGACGCCGATGGAGAAAGCTTCGGCCGATGCGGTGCCTGGTGCCATGGCCACCGGGCAGGGGACGTCCATCCCGGTCGGCTACATCGAATTTTGCCGAAGGCAGGCCGAAGAATGCAGGATACGATCAGGCAGGGTCCCTCCGGTCCTTATGACCAGTGGAATGGAAGATAAGCTCGCGTCCGTCACCAAACTCGTGAATAAATCGATCAAGCCCGAGAGCGATTTTGCCGTTCACGGCACGATGGAATTTTGGTCCTATCCTGACAGCGCGGTCGGTGACTGCGAGGATTACGTCCTGCTTAAGCGCCAGATGCTCAATTTGGAGGGCATATCGCTCTCGAACCTTCTAATCACCGTCGTCAGAAAGACGGACGGCGAGGGGCACGCTGTGCTGACGGTCAAGACCGACAAAGGCGACTATGTGCTCGACAACCTCACCGACGATGTGAAGCTTTGGTCGGAAACTGGATATAGATTTCTAAAAAGGCAATCGTCCACAGATACCGGGCGCTGGGTCGCGATACTTGAACACCCCGACGTTCTGGTCGGGGCAGTCGACTGAACCTCTCGCCGCCGCAAGCGCGATGACGAGCCTGAGCTTTTCGACGCGCACCTCCCGCAGGGCATTGATCTGGCTGCATGCAAACATGTGATAATGAGACGCCGGTGCGATCAACTGCGCGCGCAGCGCGAGCCTGGCAGTGAGTTAACTCCGACAGCCCGGCAGGGATCGACTATTTCCTGACTGGGGCCAGGCACGTGACCCGTGATCTTGAGTCGCACCCCATGCGAGTTCCATTCTCGACATTGCCTTATTACGGGCACCGGAAAGTGCTTCTTGCGGCGCTCTAAGCCCATGTCCTTCAGCCGGAACCCGACTTCATTCCGCGTCTGATGCCGGCAGGGCTTTCGATTCCGCCCGCTTTATGAACATATCGAATGACTGGTACCGATGAAATTAAGAGATGTGGCACTCGCTGTTGTTTCGAAAAAACGCAGAGGCGTGGCTTGGTATAAGGTCTCTCAGAAGAAGGCCGACAAATACGGGTTCTATGTTTATTCCAGGCATATGGTCTGGAGGCACCAGCCTTTTTTCCGAAAGGCGCTGCAGCGGGTCAAAAACATCCGCGGGATTCCAGATCCCCGAGCTTTCGTCCTGCAAAGCTGCTTGCGATCGATCGAGCGTATCGATGGCGATGTGGCCGAATGCGGCGTAAGGCAAGGCCGGTCGACGATATTCATGCTGATGAGCGATCTTCGGCCACGGCACTACCACCTTTTTGACTCGTTCGCTGGCCTCTCGGAACCAACCGCAGAGGATGGCAAGCCAAACGGCCGAACGTCATGGAAGTCCGGCGATCTCAGCACCGACGAGAGGGTAGCCAGAGAGAACATTTCCGACTTCAGCAACACCACTTTTCATGTCGGGTGGATACCAGAAACTTTTCCCAGCGTGTCCGACCGGCGTTTCGCCCTGGTTCATATTGACGTCGACCTATACGAGCCGACACGTGACGCGCTTGCCTTTTTCTACGATCGAATGTGTGCGCATGGCATGATCATATGTGACGACTACGGCTCTGCGCTCTGTCCTGGAGCCCGCAAGGCCTTTGACCAATTCTTCGATAACCGCCCGGAAGGCATCATCGAACTTCCGACGGGGCAGGCGATTGTCGTAAAGGCAAGTTAGCGCTGAATAGCTGGGGCTACGCCCGACGGAGCAAAGTACGCATTGAAGAACTGATCAACGATCTCATCGACGACTGATTTCTTTACGTGCCGCAAGTCCTCTCTATAGCTGCGATTAAGGCCTCCATAGGTGACAAGCTCGAATGAGGGCAGATAATGGACATTGTCCCGTTCCCGGCAGACTTGACCAAGCACAGCTCGAAGAACGGACTTGCCTTCAGTGCTCGCAGTCACGACATCCACGTCTTGAAACGTGCGAGCCAATGCAACCGGTGAGACTGTTAGAATTATCGGTGCATCGGGTTTGTGTCGACGGACCATGTCCACGGTAGCCATCACGTTGGCGTAGTTTTCCTGAAAGCTGCTGACGTGAAGCGTCGTTTCCTGCATTCCGCCTCCGCCGCGATAGAGCGGTTTTTGTGCTGCTACTTTGCCACTGGCTTTGTTGATGAAGACCTCAGTCATTCCGAAGGTAAATATGAATGCCGTGGCTGCATCGAAGCCAACCCGCATCTCTCGGTTCATGCTCTCGATGACCTCTCTGAGAACTTCCGGAGATTTGGCGAAGATGCCGCGGCGGTACGGGTCCTGAAAGCAGATTGGGCCCCAAGGAGCACGTTTCTTGACCTGCCACCAGTCGTCATCGGCCTGATCCCACAAGCCAAGCATTTGCTCGACCTGAAGGCGAACAGTGAAGGTGTTGTAGAAGTTCATATGCTCCTGCCGAGGCAGCTCATCTACAATGGCCTGTGTCGGGTCGAAGCTGATATTTCTGTAAGACGGAACGCATGCGATATGTCTGCTTGTCAATGCACGTCGAATTTCCTGCGCGAAGCAACTCCCCATCGTAAAGAATATATCGTCAGAAGTGAATATTGAGGTTTTGCGGATTGTAATGGTGCAAGAACTGGCAAAGTCGTCATACTTCGTGTTTGCTTTGTTCGATGCCATCAAACGAATAGGTTTAACGTATCCGAGTTGGTGGCGGAGCCGAAGATACTTTCGTCGAACTCGCTCTAGCAATGTCACAATGGCTCCATGATCTTTATAGCCGGCCGCCGACGGCAATGCCCGACACTTAGTCCGCTTCGCCGCTAGCCGCAATCAGGAGGATTCAAGATTGACTATAACTTCGAACGAAGTCAGACGTCAGGTATCAGTTTGGCGCATGTGTGACGGCGCCGAGAAAATTTTCATGGATCGGCAGGAGCGAGGGTCGTCAGAAAACGATACATCGCATCGGGAAACGGAATGAGCGCAAAGAAACGAATTTCAGCGGCCCTGACGTATCCGCCGGTCAAGCGCCTGATCGTCGAAAACCTGCCACCGCATAAGACGCTGTATGTGACAGGCTTGCTGTGTTCGATCGCCGCTGCGGCGGCGACCGGCGCAACGGCTTGGATCATGAGTGTCATGATCAATACCATTTATGTGGATCGGAACGCTGCCGCCGCATGGGGTATCAGCCTCGTGATTATCGGCATTTTCCTGATCAAAGGGATCGCTGACTACTGCCAGACTATTACGACGGGGAAGATTCGCCGGGCTATCGTTTCGGACCTTCAAAATCGGCAGTTTTCCCGAATGGTGCGTTTCGACATCGGCCGGTTCGCCAACCAGCATCCGGCGAAATTCGTCTCCAAGATCATGTTCAACGCGCGCGCCGGGGCCGCCGTTATTCTCACCCTCACAAGCAGCTCTGTTTCCGATGTGCTCAAGCTGATTGCCCTGGCAAGCGTCATGGTCAAGCAGGATCCGGTGATGTCGCTGATATCCGTGACGGTTCTACCGCTGCTGTTCCTATCGGTGGGCGCCATAACCAGGAAGCTCAAGGCGCTGGCAAGGGGTGAGACGGAGTTGGCTGCACTGGTCCAGTCGATCGGCACGGAAGCCGTCGAAGGCATCCGCACCATCAAGTCCTTCCAGCTCGAAGACAAGGCAGCCGCCAGCTTCGCAAAGGCAGTCGGCAAGATGGAAAGGCGCGGGATCCAGATCAACCGGACATCGGCGTTGATGAGTCCGTTGATGGAGACCGGCGGCGGTTTCATCATCGGCCTTTTCGTTATGTATGCCAGTTGGCAGACCCTCGGTAACGGCAAGACGCCGGGCGAGTTCATGGGCTTCATAACCGCCTTTATGCTTGCCTATGAGCCCGTCAAGCGGCTCGCCCGGGTCAATGTTGACATCCAGAAGCAAATGGTGGCCGTCGAGCAGATGTATGATTTGATCGATACCCCCGAACAGCGACAACTCGCAACCGCGGGCGAGCATCTCACCGATGTCGAGGGCAGCATCCGTTTTGAAGATGTCGCCTTCACCTATGGCGGCAACAGCCCGGCGCTGCACGGTGTTTCCTTCGAGGTGCGACCTCGTGAGAAGCTGGCGATCGTCGGCCGCTCCGGCGCCGGCAAGACAACCATCGTCAATCTTGTCCTGCGCCTGATGGAGCCGGACAAGGGCAGGATTCTCCTCGACGGAAAGGATATTTCGAAGATCAGCCTCTCCGACGTTCGCGACAATATCGCACTGGTGTCACAGGACGTCTTCCTGTTCGAAGGCTCGATCCGTGACAACATTCGTGACGGACGCCCGAACGCCACCGATCGGGAGATCGAGTCCGCGGCGGACCTAGCCCGGGTCACCAGCTTTGCCTCTAACCTGGAAAACGGGCTCGACACGCTTGTCGGGCCGAGCGGTACCAATCTGTCGGGCGGGCAGAAACAACGCGTTGCCATCGCGCGCGCCCTGCTCAAAAATGCTCCGGTGATAGTCTACGACGAAGCAACCTCCGCGCTCGACGGCGAAAACGAGCGGGCGGTCATGGAGGCTGCGTTCGACGATGCATTTCAGCGCACGGTGATCTGCATTGCGCACAGGCTTTCAACCATCAAGGCGGCCGATCGTATTCTGGTATTTGACGCTGGCATGCTCGCGGACTCCGGAACTCACGACGAGCTTGCCGAGCGCAGTGAAATCTATCGCTCGATCTTCCATCTGGAAGCGTCGGCTCCGATCATTGAAGGCGGCAAAACGCTGCGGCAGAGCGTATCGCGCTGAAGGCCGATGACCAGCTTTTACCACGGTTCCTATATCCGGTACGTGATTGGTGGATTGGGCCTGCAGTTGCGCCGATACACAAAGGCCGTACAGAGGCTGTTTACCGGCTCCAAACCTCGTTCCGTTCTTGAGCAGCAGGCCAAGGTCGACGCGCTGATCGCGCGCAGGGACTGGACAGGCCTTGAAGCAAGTACCAATAAAATGGCCATCATGGCCGATCGTGCCCACGACCCCGAGATGATGCACAAGGCAGGCCAGGCGTTCGAACGGCTGGGCAACTTCGCGCGGGCGGCCGAGCTTCGGCTTTCCGCTCGCCGGCTACGAAAAGGAAAAGGTGCGAACGAGTGGACTGGAGAACATCTCGGTTCGGGTACATTGCTGATCGATCTCGTAGAGGATGATCCTCGCAGTCTGGGCCGGGTGATCCGCCATGCGCGACTGGCCGGCGCTGCCGCAGCATGTGCGCAAAGTGCGACAATTCGGGTCGAGCCGCGTCTCGTATCACTTGTGCAGCGGACGTTCCCGACTGCGGCCGTGGTCCCAGCGCAGCAGAAGGTCGTTGCTGACAAATTTGCGACCTTCGAAAATCTCGCCTGGGTCTTCGGCCGCGATGCTGAAAGACTTGCCGCCGATTTTGTGCCGCTGCGGGCAGATCCTGAACTCGTCGAGACATTCCGCAAGCGCTATCGCTCGATGACGGATCTGCCTCTGGTGGGTCTGTCCTGGGGCAGCAAATCCCATACAAAGGACGTGCCTGATTTCCCCGAATGGGCACGGTTCATCGCCCAGACACACGCGACGTTCGTTTCCCTCCAGTACGGACAGATCAAGCCGGCGCTGCGGCGCCTGCGCAACGGCAATGACGCGCGGCTTATCTATGATGACAGTGTCGACCAGATGGTTGATATGGACCGTTTTGCCGCGCAGGTCGCCGCGCTCGATGCCGTCGTAACGATCAGCAATACGGCGGCCCATCTGTCCGGAGCACTCGGTGTTCCGACTGTTTTTCTGATCGACGACAAGTTTCAGACAGCGTGGCCAGTGATTGGCGATCGAACGCCTTGGTATCCTAACGGCGTCGTCATTCGCAAGGAAGGACGCCCATGGCCGGTGGTGCTCGACGGCGTCGGCCGGCGGCTCTCGTCGATGCTGACGGCGCGTTCGACGCTGTCTGGCGATAGTTGAGGCTCGCCGTGCCGAACAGACGATCCATCCTTGAAAAGGCAAAAGCCGCCGACCTGCGTCCGCAAGGTGTTGACGGCAAGCGGCTGGCGAAGGTTCTCGATCGGGCAAAGAAGTTTTTCAGGCGCCCCTCGCGCCACGCTGACGAAAGCGTCAAACGCCATGCGAACCTGATGGCGCAGAGTATCGAGCGATGTGATTGGCAGGCGGCCCGGGAGCATGCGCTGGCACTCGGCCTGCTCGGTGAGCAGCTTGGCGATCGCGGGCTTGTCAAAAAAGCCGGGCGTGGACTGAGACGTCTCCGCGGCGGCAATCGTGCCTGGCAGTTGATTGCGTCGAGCAAGCAAGTGCCCGGCCGGCCCGAATGGGATGGCAGTGATCTTGCGGGTCGCAGGCTCGCCGTTGAGCGGCGCGAAGGCGATCTTGCAATCTTCCTCCAATTCGCATCGCTGCTTGGGCCGGCGGTCGCAGCTGCCGACCGATGCACCGTCTTCGTCGAGCCGCGACTCGCGCCACTTTATCGCCGAACCTATCCCGCGCTCGATGTCAGGCTAGAGGGAGAAGGGGAGGTTGCGGCGGTGGACGCCGATGTGTTCGCCTGCTTCGAGACACTGGCGAGGCACTTCTGGCCAGATGAGCCGACAGCACGCGCGCCATTCCTTCCGTTGGATCCGGACCGCCGACTGGTCGCCGAGCTACGCAGCAGTTATCTCGATCATGGCCCGGGGCCTCTGATCGGCTTCGCCTGGGGAAGCCTGAACAAGAGCAAGGACCTGCCGGCTCTGGATGACTGGCGGGCGCTGCTCGGCAATCTGCCGGGACGTTTCATCAGTATGCAATATGGCGATGTCGGGCCAGCGCTCTCCGAATTCGAACGCTGGGCGCCGGGACGCATTATCCATGACGCTTCCGTCGACCAGTTGTCGGATATGGACCGCTTTGCAGCGCAAATCGCAGCACTCGATGCGGTGGTGACGATCAGCAATACCGGCGCCAATCTGGCGGGAGCGCTTGGCGTTCCGACTGTCGTCATGCTCGACGATGGTTTTCGGCTGTCGTGGCCTGCCTTCGGCGACACAGTAGCCACTTATCCAAGCGTTCGACTGGTTCGAAAAGGCGACCAGCCATGGGCGTCCGCAATGCAGGAAGCACGTGAACGGGTTGCGCAAATCATCGGTGGAGTTGGTGATGGCCGCTAGCCAACTTCTTCGCCGGTTCCGCCGCGTTGTCGCGCTTGCCGGCTACAAATACAAAGTCTGGTTCCGCCGCCACCGGCGGCAGCTTTTCCTTCGCTGGCGTGATGGCGACATTGCCGATCAGATGGCGGATTATCGGCGAAGCATCGAGGCGCGCGATTGGTCGTCCGCACTGCCGAAAGCCCTGGCTCTGGGGTCAATTGCGAAGTCGAGGGGCGAGGTTCACCTGCTCGACGAACTTAGCAAGGCGCTGATGCGTATGGGCGCCTACGGCCCGGCGGCCGAGCTCAAGATTGCCCGGCGCCATATCGTTGAGGGCCGCGTCAACGGCGAATGGCTCGGTCAGGATATCTCGGACCAAACCCTGCTCGTCGATCTGATGGAGACCGAAAAGCAGGGTCTGGCCACCGCGATCCACCATGCGAGTTCCGTCGGCCGTGCGCTCGCCCGGGCCGCTCGTTTGATCGTCCTGGTCGAGCACCGGTTGGTGCCGCTCTTTCAGCGGACATTTCCCGCCGCCGATGTGCGAGCTGTCGGTCCGGGGAACAAGGCCGCCTATGGCGAGGCCCAGGCCTTTGCGGGCGTTCAGCATCTGACTGCCGTGTTCGAAACGGATGAGACCACGATCCGGGAGCATTTCGTCCCGCTGAAGCCGGATCCGGCGCGGGTCGCTGAACTTCGCGCTCACTATCGGAAGGATGGCCGGCCGTTGGTCGGCATTGCATGGGGCAGCTCCAACCCCGGCAAGGACCTGCCGCCACTTACGGCATGGCGCGGGCTTATCAGCCGTCCGGACCTCAGGTTCGTTTCGCTGCAATATGGCCAGATCGCGTCCGACCTGAAGATCCTGACCGATGGCGAGCTCGCGCGTATTCTCCATGACGGATCAATCGACCAACTCGTCGATATGGACCTTTTCGCGGCGCAGGTTGCTGCGATGGACGCCGTGGTAACCATCAGCAATACCGGGGCGCATCTGGCGGGCGCGCTCGGCATCCCGTCGGTCTTTATTCTTGGTGATGGATTCAAACGTTCCTGGCCGGTCGAGGGCGATCGCACGCCCTACTATCCCTCCGCCGTGCTGGTCTCGAAACGGGAACGGCCTTGGGCCTCGGTGATGGAAGACGCACAACACCACATGTGCTCACTCATCGGCGCTCTTTGAATCTACCATGCAAGGCATCGCGAGTGTGCACGGCAGGTCACAACCGGCGGAGTAATCAAGCGCCTTTCTTGACGGCGAGAGCATTGTAAACTACCCGGCGGGCGGCCGTTCTAAATCAACGATAAAAGGCGACGCATATCTTTGGGTGGATTCGGAAACAAGGCGGCTTCTCCTGTCAGGGAAAGCTTTGTACAGCGGCTCCTCGCGGCGTACCGGCTTGTGCATCCAGGAAATCTGTTCAAGCGCGGGCGTATCTACGCTCGCGGCAAGGCAGCGACGAGAACCGTCTACTTCGTCCCACACAACCGCAACAATGTTCGCCTGCTGGCCGATGCGGCAGATATACTGGTTGGCCGCGGCATCCGATGCGTGTTCGCGCATCTTGATGGCTTGAAACGCGGCGGCGTAGCGCGGCCCGAACTCGACGCCCGGGGAATATCCCATATCGGCTTTGCCGAGCTCGAGCGGATGATCAGACCCGGCGACATGCTGGTGACTGGAAATGACTATGCGCCGCAATTTTTTAGGCGGTTCATAGACTCCATCAACTTCGGCATGGTTCGTGTGGTCGGCCTCATCGGAGGTGCGCGACTGCTGCAGCCGCATCGATTTATGAGGGCTGACTACATCCTTTCGATGGGACCAGCGGCGCTGCAGCAAAGACGACAGCCGACATACGTTGTCGGCTCCCCGGTCATTGAGCGGGCCGTCGGAAGCGCCGGTGCCAGGCACGATGAAGGGCTTTTTGTGCTGGTGAACTTCAAGGGAGACATCGAAGACCCCGCAGATCGCCAAGCGATTGAAGCCGTGGCAGCCGCATGTGCGAAACTCGGCCTGCCCTATGTCGTTAGCGTCCACCCCACGATGTTCGCAAAAGTCGATTTGCCGAACAAATCAACCCTGGATTTCGCTCAACTGCTCCCGGACGCTCTGGCGCTCGTAACTCGCCCAAGCACCACTGTTTACGAAGCAATCGCCTGCGGCATTCCGGTGGTGCTGTTTCCGCTGGTCTCACCCATGGTCGAGTTCGACAGCCCTATGGGCGCTTTCAAACCAACATTGTCGGAGCAGGACCTCGTCGAGGATATCCGCGCTGCGGTCAGGTCAAGGCCGACTTATTTTGAGCAAAGCCGGGACTTCCTCAATGCCAATCTGTCGATCGATCCAAAGGTGCCGGCTTCGCAACGGATCGCCAATGCCTTAATCGATATCTACAATCGCTGATCTGCTCGATCAAAGTGCCCGCAATCGGAGTCCGCAAGTTGAGTTTGTTGTCCAACTTTTTTGCAAGAAAGCCGCCCCTCCTTGTCGTCTCGTTTCCCAAATCCGGGCGGACATGGCTGCGCGTAATGCTTGACGATCTGGGCGTCGATGCGGCTTACACACACGACGGTTCCGACCACAAGGATCTGCGCGACATTACGCAGATCAGCCCCGACAAATCTCGCTACAAACGGCAACGGATTCTGTTCCTGACGCGAGACCCCCGCGACACTGCGGTGTCTGGATATTTTCAGGTCAACAAACGCCATGGGCTGGAAGCAGGGCCGATCGGCGATTGTATAAGAAGCCCCAAACACGGTGTGGAGAAGATTGCTCTTTTCAATCTCCAGTGGTTCGCAGCCGCAAGTCACATGCGAAAGATTGCGCTTCTGCGTTATGAAGATGTGCAGCGGGATACAAACGACGCATTGCGCAGCATCGGGAAATTTTTGGGGAAACCTTTTGACGAGTCGCAGGTTGCCGATGTTGCTGTCAGCAGATCGTTCAAACGAATGCAGCAATCTGAAATCTCAGGAGAACTGGGTGCGCGCTATGGCGGAAGATTGCAGCCACGCAATCCTGACGACCCGGAAAGCTTCAAGGTTCGAAAAGGCAAGGTCGGTGGTTATTTGGACTACCTCAGCGCGGATGACGTAACCTTCTGTGACGATGTGCTTGCGCGGCTCGATTACTGGAAGCGGCTCGATGAAGCCTTTCAGCGGCATGGCATATCTTATGTCGACGACAGGGCAGGTGTGAATTGATCCGATGCACCGGTTTTGTCTGCGGATGCGGACATAGCGGCACGACGCTGATAGCCACGATTCTTGCCTCGCATGCCGATGTCTTTTTGCCATTCGAAGAAACGAATGTGTTTTTCAAATGGACCCCACTTGCGCTGTATCGCTACTCGAAGCTGAAACGGCATGCCATTGGGGCGGGCAAGTCGGTGCTGCTTGAAAAGACACCGCGTCATATCAGGCGTGTCGAGCGGATACGACGCCTGGTGCCGGGCGCGAAGTTCGTGATGCCGGTACGCGATGGGCGCGATACCGTTGCTTCGCTGACAAGGCGGCTTGGCGATGCGACCGAGAGTCTGGATCGCTGGATTTCGGACAACACAATGGTGCTTGCCGAGCGCGGCAGCAAGGACGTCCTGATTTACCGCTACGAAGATCTTGTCGATGACCCGCAAGCGACCGTCGAAAAGATCTGCACCTTCCTGGGATTATCGTTCGACCAGAGTTTGCTCGACTATCATCGGAACCCGCAACGATGGTTCACACTTGATGCGCAACCCCAACATGCCGCGTTGCGCAACCAACAAGTTAACCAGCCAATTTATGATGGCCGCGGCCGCTGGAAGACCGAACTGGGTCAGCAGGAATTGATGGAGCTTACCGAGGGGCGTGGGAAACCGCTGATGCAGGCGTTCGGGTACATCTGAAGACCGCCGCGCGACCGCTTTACTCTGGAAGCGCGCGCGGATAGCCAAACTGATCGAAGTCGCGCTCATACGCGCGATAGATGGTATCAGCCAGTTCTGGCGTGAAATAGTCGGCAAGCCTGCGGCGCGAGGAGGTGTGCAGAGGTGGCATC
Organism: Mesorhizobium sp.; assembly: GCA_004020315.1. GTDB lineage: Bacteria > Pseudomonadota > Alphaproteobacteria > Rhizobiales > Rhizobiaceae > Mesorhizobium. The sequence goes on along the minus strand of SAQG01000023.1, from coordinate 29,705 downwards.
GCCGCGCGTCTCATCTCGTCGCTCGCACCGACATGATCCAGAACCCGTTCGAAATCCTGTGCGAAAGTCTCTGTCTTGCCGACGAGGTCGAACGCCACTCCTGGAAGGTCGATGATGTCGCTTTGCCTCTGCCAATGCTTGTCGATGCGCCATGTGGAAGTCGCGCAGGCAAAGGCGACGAAATCTGCAAAGGACAGGCTCTTGTCGGCACCGACAGGCAGCGCCGGATTAGCCCTTTCGCGGTAGGCTAGATAGACCTCGACCCTGCCATAACCAGGCACAAGCGGACGGTCGCGATATTGGTCGGCCCAGCACGACAACAGCCGGGTATAGGGATTGCGAACGAAGGTAAATCGCAAGGCTTCGGGACTTGTGGCCATGCGATAGAACTGCTGGACGCCATGGCGAGGCGCCTGCAAGTTCGACGCCTTTCGGTTGTGCACCATCCAGTTCTGATCACTGCGCCACCCCGACACAGTGTCGTTTCCGATCATGGCTGCAAGGTTGCTGCGAATGCGGCTGCTCGCCGCCTTTGGCGTGGCGAGGTACAGGATCTTGAGTTGCGGGACTACGTCGATCAGGTCGTCGGGCAGATATGCGGTTTCCATGGCCCTGCGGTAAAATGCCAGCGCCTCGGGATTGCGCCAGCTCAAAACCCGCTCGACAAACCGCCACCGAAGCGACCGCAGTTTGGGCCTCAATTGGCGTTCGATTCTCCTCAATCCACGAGCTTGCTTCGATTTCGGGACCGGAATCTCATGCGCTAGGTGGGGAGGGCTGCTATTCATCCGCTGTTTCCTCTTGGTTTCTAAATGCCTCACCGCTGGCAAAACCACAAGCGACAGTGGACAATCGACCCAGATCTACCTTCGCCTCGCGTCGGTACCGACTTCCTGGTCTACCGCTACGAGGATGTTATGACGACATCGACGAGGCGCGACAAAACATGTGATTGCTCATTGGCCAAGTTTGATCGAGATGACTCTTCATGGCATAAATCCAGAAGCCGGGTCCTTAGCATCGCCAGCTGATAGGATGTCACGTGATAGGATGTCGCGGGGTGACTATGAAATTACTGCGGTGGCTCAAGCCGAAAGCAGAAGGAAATTCCAGTAATTTAGGCCTTTGTATTTCCTACCCAAAGTCAGGGCGGACATGGTTAAGAGTCATGCTTGATCAGCTTGTCGTCGGTCTTGACTACACGCACGGCGGCAGCGCATTCCACAGAAGGGATTTCCGCTCTGTCGAAGCTTTTTTGGGAAAGCTGCCCCTACTTTTTTTGCATCGCAATCCGATCGACACAACAATTTCCGGATATTTTCACGTCACTAAACGCGAAGCATGGCGCGGGTTATTCCAAGGTGATCTGTTGAGCTATGTACGAGACCCACGGTTTGGTATCGAGAGGACGCTCCGATTCAATGCAATGTGGCTGGCGGCAATCAGCGAAAGAGACGATGTCCTGATCACACGATACGAAACGCTCCACAGCGATGCCCGCTCCGAGCTTAGACGGATCGCAAAATGGTTAAATGTAGAACCAGACGAAGAGAAAATTACGAAAGCAATTGATGCCGGCCGATTTGATTCCATGAGAAGCAAGGAATCCTCCGGGCAAAGCGATGAGTGCTATGGTCATCGCTTGAGACCGGTAGACAGAACCGATTCAGATAGTTTTAAAGTTAGACGCGGCATAGTTGGCGGGTATAAGGACTACCTTACCGAGAACGAAATTTCATACTGCAAAAATATCATGGAACGTTACGGGATATCTGAATAGAAGTAAACTTAATCTTCACTCCGGCAGTGCGTGCAGACAGCCAAACTGCTCAAAATCGCGCTCATATACGTGATTTATCAAATTCACCAGTTCCGGAGTGCAAAAGGGCGTAGCGAGATCGCATGGATTTGTCACAGCATGATCAAAGGGTTCAAGCTGAACCGAAGACGCCTATTGTGTTCGTACGCCAGCGCTATGCGCCTTTTGGCGGAGGCGAGATCATGCTGGAAAACATCATGGCCGCGTTCGCCGCGCGTCAACGGCCGGTGGCCGTGCTGTCCGGCGACTGGCCGCAATATGAAGGCGTAGAATTCATCCATTGTGCCGGCCGCCGGTTTCCCCGCTCCCAGCGGGCGACGTCCTTTGCTCGAGCCGCATGCCGCAAGATCGCCGAAATGCCACCGGCCCTTGTGCAGAGCAACGATCGCCTCCCGTGCTGCGACGTCTTCCGGGCCGGGGAAGGCGTTCATGCCGCCTATCTTGCCGAGCGGCGGCGTTTCGAGACGCGGCTCGGCAGGGCAGCGATGGCGCTGAGCCCCTTTCATCGCCAGACGCTGCGTCTTGAACGCGCAACCTATGTCAGCCCACGGCTTAAGGCCGTGATTGCCATTTCGAAAATGGTGGCTGAGGATATTATCCGTCACTACGACTATCCTGCGGGACGTGTGCACCACATTCCCAACGGGGTTGACCTGGTCCGCTTCAACCTGGAACTGCGCCAACAGCATCGAACAGCGGTCCGCTCACAGCTCGACATCAGCGATGACAGGTCGGTCATTCTGTTCGTGGGCTCGGGTTTTGCGCGAAAAGGGCTTCTTCCATTGATGAAGGCTGTCGCCACGCTGGATGGGGAGCCGGAGGTGTGGGTCATCGGCCACGATTCGCGCGCCAATGCCTTCAAGCAGGCCGGCGACAGACTTGGTCTTGGCGCAAGGCTCAGGATGTTGGGGCCGCAGAAAGACACGTTGCCATGGTACGGCGCGGCCGACATTGCCGTGCTGCCTTCCATCTATGATCCATTCGGCACAGTGGTGATCGAAGCCATGGCCAGCGGCTTGCCCGCTGTGGTAAGCACCGGGTGTGGGGCGCGCGAGCTTGTCGATCGGTTCGAGCCGACGCTTGTTTGCGACGCAGCCAGCGTAAACGACCTCGCCGCCGGGGTTGCCCGCGCGTTGCAGCTGTCGTCACGGCCTGAGACTGCGGCCAAGGTCAGAGCGGCGGCCGAACACTACGATTTCAACGTCATGATCAAGAGAATGATAGCGCTCTACGAAAGTCTCGACCTGAATTAATTTTCGACATTTTTTTTGAATTCGTTAGTATCACTCGAAGTGCTAACAGGCCTGGGGGCAGTTTCATTTGAGCAACATCAGCAATTTTGATGCCGGAACCGTCTGATCGTGCCGGCGCTCTCAGTCATCATAATCAGCCGCAACGAGGAAGCTTGCATTGCACGTTGCCTCCGCTCGGTACATTTTGCCGACGAAATCGTCGTCCTCGACAATAACAGCACCGACCAAACCAGGGACATCGCCAGGGGACTCGGGGCCAAGGTCCTGATCACCCTCGATTGGCCCGGTTTCGGCGCGCAAAAAAACCGTGCCCTCGCCGCGGCGACAGGCGATTGGGTTCTTTCGCTTGATGCTGACGAATGGGTCGAGCCATCCCTCGCTGCAGAAATCAGAGCCGCTATCGCCAACCCAAAAGGCTATGACGGCTTCGTAATACCAAGAAGATCCCGCTTTTGTGGGAAGATTGTTCGCCATGGCGGCTGGTCGCCCGATCTGGTGCTCAGGCTTTTCCGTCGACAGTCCGGGCGCTTCAGCAACGACACGGTACATGAGAAAGTGGTGGTGAATGGGAAGGTCACGCGATTGTCCCACCCTATGGAGCATGACTCCATCGCCGACCTGGCAGACGCGCATGACAAGATCGGCCGATACGCAGAAGCGTCCGCGGCGCGGCTGCTTGCCGAGGGCGAGAAAGGCTCGATAACCAAGGCGGTTTTGCGCTCGGTCTGGGCCTATATGAACAGCTATGTTTTCAAACTGGGATTTCTGGATGGTTCGACCGGTGTGATGGTCGCTGCTTATTCGGCCAGCTACACCTATCAGAAATGGGCGCTTGTCGCATTGGGCAGCGAGGCGAGATCCGCCGAAAAAAGCCGGACCGAGGTGAAAAGCAAATCCGTGAGATTCAGGAATCGTCCTGGCTAATTTCTGCACCATTGTTGCCGAGCTGTTGCCAGACAGTTAGTGTATGCCCGTTTTGAAATCGGGAGCCAAGGTACTGAATATGACTGATGCGTTTAGGGTATTCGTTGGATGGGACAGCCGTGAGCCGATCGCCTACGACGTAGCGCGGCACTCTTTGCTCAAAAACGCTTCAGTGCCTGTCTCCGTCATTCCAATCAAACAGGACGAGCTGCGTGCCCGTGGATTGTATTGGAGGGAAAAAGATCCGCTCGCGTCAACAGAGTTCACCTATACGCGGTTTCTCACGCCTTTTCTCGCCGACTACACGGGTTGGGCTTTGTTCTGCGATTGCGACTTCCTGTGGCTCGGTGACGTCGCAGGTTTGCTGGAATACACGAAGTCGGATAAGGCGGTCTATTGCGTCCAGCATGACTACACGCCGAAGGCCACCACCAAGATGGATGGCGTGGTTCAGACATCCTACCCTCGGAAGAACTGGTCCTCGCTGATGCTGTTCAATTGCGCGCATCCTTCGGTTAAATCGCTTACGCCAGAGGTCGTGAACCGCGAAAGTGGCGCCTACCTCCACCGAATGCAGTGGGTTGCCGATGAGGACCTGGGCTCGCTTCCAGTAGAGTGGAACTGGCTTGAAGGTTGGAACGAAAAGCCGGCGCATGGCACACCCAAGGCGGTCCACTACACAAGCGGTGGTCCGTGGTTTGCCGAGTGGCAGAATGTCGATTATGCGGATCTGTGGATAGCCGAACGCGACGAATTCTTGAGTAATGCCGATCAAACAGAAGCTTCTCTTTCGCGCGCGGCGAACAGCTAGCTAATCCAACCGACCGGCCCGATTACATCAGACGTTTCGTCGAGGTCGCCGGCACGCGCGGTTGTGCACATCTGTGAACAGACCGCGCGGCTTGCCGGGCTAGGCTCTGACGGCCGGTCTTGGCTATTTCGACGTCGCGCCGTTCTAGGGCATGGGCCTCGCCGAACACCGGCTCGGACGCGCTTTTCGCGGGCGTAGCGACGGCCGCGTCATCTCGGGCGTCTGCTTCGCCCGGTCCGCGGTCGCGTGCCGACAGCATGTACCTCGATCCGCTGTCTTTCGAAGTCACCTACGTTGCAGATCGCGCTTTGGCCACCCCATCGTTGCCAACGTAGCGACCGGCTGCAGTTCCTCGCGCGAGGTCGCCGAGAACCCGTGCTAATGACGATGCCGATCCCCGACGCGATCTTTCGGCTCATTCGCTCGGAAACCCGATCGGTGGACATGCGTGAGTCAGATCATCTTGCTGAACGGTTTGAAGCCCGCCTTATCGGTCTGGCGGCAGCAGATGTTCCACCGCTGGTACCACCCACGAGGTCCCACGCCCTGACGAACGAGATTTAAGTTCGCTTGAGTAAATGTGGATCGGGACTAAGGGTGCTTTCGACCGGGTTGCGCCCCTTATTGCACATGCGTACAATGCAAGCATGCCAATCAATCCAAGGATTCGCAAGCAATGCCATCTATCACAATCCGCAACGTACCCGACGAAGTGCACCGCGCCTTACGGGTGCGCGCAGCCATGCACGGGCGTAGCGCCGAAGCCGAAATCCGCGACATCTTGGAGAAGGCCGCGAAGCCCGAAGGCCGTGTCAAGCTCGGCTCGCTCCTGGCCGCTATCGGCCGCGAGGCCGGACTTGCGGATGAAGACGTGGACGCAATACGGCAGCTCCGCGACAAGACCCCAGCCGAGCCGATGAGGTTTGAATGATCCTCATCGACACAAACGTGATTTCCGAGCCGTGGAAGCTCGCGCCCGACCCGCGTGTCGTGGCGTGGATCGACGCGCAGGCTGTCGAAACGCTCTATCTATCGGCCATCACTGTAGCCGAGTTGCGTTTCGGTATCGCAGCGCTGCCTACCGGAAAACGCCGCGAGACCTTGTATGAACGCCTGGAACGGGACGTGTTGCCGCTGTTCATGGGGCGCGTGTTGCCCTTCGATCTTGACGCTTCGCAAGCCTATGCCGAACTGGCGGCGAACGCCAAAGCGGTCGGCAAGGCAATCGGCAAAGCTGATGGCTACATCGCCGCCACAGCCGCCGCACGCGGCTTCATGATCGCGACAAGCGACACCAGTCCTTTCGAGGCCGCGGGGCTGAGTATCGTCAACCCCTGGGGCGGCCAAGCAACAACAGAGATTTGACCTGGTAACAGCGGATTCGCCTCGAGGAGATCATCTGTCACCACGGCGAGCGCCGTTTGACGTTCGCGCTCGATCCATGCGGATCGGATCATTTCCAGTGCATATGGCCACGGTCGCTTGAGCGAATAGGCCTTTGGCGGCGTAAGCTGATCGCCTGGAGTGGCATCAATCGTTTCGTGTCGTATTGATGGGGTGTAACCAGTCGCATCGGCACAGGGCAGGGCAGGGCAGTCTATTGACAGAGGGAACATCCCGTTCAGCCTACCTGCGATGAAAGCTGGAAGCTGACGGCTTGAGGCGATGGCGAAAAGAAGTGCGGGCATCCTGCCTTACCGCAGATCGACCAACGAACTGCAGGTGTTGCTTGTCCATCCGGGCGGGCCGTTTTGGCAAACCCGCGATCTTGGCGCTTGGTCGATCGCAAAGGGTGAGTATGCTGATGACGAACAGCCGGAAGCTGCGGCGCGTCGCGAATTTGTGGAGGAAACCGGCTGGGAGCTCACGGGAGCACTGCTTCCGTTGGGAGAGCTGCGCCAGCGCGGCGGCAAGCTTATTACGGCCTTCGGCATCGAAGGCGATTTCGACGCCGGCACTTTGCGAAGCAACATGTTCGAGATGGAATGGCCGCCGCGCAGCGGCCGCATACAATCCTTTCCAGAGATCGATCGCGCAGGGTGGTTCGGCCTCGATATGGCCCGGGAAAAGATGCTTATTGGCCAGCGGCCTTTTCTCGACCGGCTTGTGGTATCTGTCTAAAGGCCGACCCAATGGCCGACCGACATCTTCGGCTGGTCGTGCTGATCGCTACGCTTCAGGACCATGGGCTGAGGCGAAGAGCATACTGACCGCGCCATCGCGCCAGAATCAGAACACGAATTCGACGGACGTTAGCGGCCAGCAGCCGCGGGTCCATTCGATTGGCACGCCGTTGCGGTCTTCGTTGACGGCATTGATGCGGAATACTGGTGTTCCGGGCGTAAGCCGCAGGATTTCCGCTTCATCGGGGGATGCAAAGCCGCCACTGATGCGCGTCTCGGCCCGCCGGTAATTCTCGATGCCATGCGCGCGGAAAACATCGGTCACCGACTGACGCACGTCGTATCTCTGCTCGAAATCGGGAAAAAGATGGGCTGGAAAGACTTTGGTGTTGACGTAAACCGGCTGCCTATCGGATGTTCTGATCCGGCACAGCCGGATAATGGTGGTATCAGGTGCGAGACGCAACCGTTCCGCCACCGCCGGTTCGGCCGGTTCCCGAACAATCAGCAGCGTCTGGGTGCCGATTTCCTGGCCGTGGGCTTCGAAATTGTCGAGAAAGCGCTGTCCGTCGCGAACAGTGAATGTCGAGGGTAGGTTTCGCACGAAGATACCGACGCCCTTGCGGGCGGTGAGATGGCCCTCATGCTGTAACTGCTGCAGCGCCCGGCGAAGTGTAATGCGGGTAACCGCGAGCTTCTCCGCCAGATGCGTTTCCCCGGGAAGCTGGCAGCCCGGCGGAAGACAGCCGCTCTCTATCAGATCGAAGATGTGGTCGTAGATCTGCTGCCAGATTGGCGTATCGCTGCGTGGCCGAAAGACCAGCCCGTCAAAAGCCAGAAGGCGATTGCCGCTGCGCTCGTGTGGTGTTGGGATTTTCGTATTCTGGTTCATGAAGTCTCGTTCACCGGCCATCGTTGTGCCGACCGTCGGTCTACGCGCGGGAGTCCAGAGGAATAGACAATTTGTCCGTGAACCATGGTGGCCACCACACGCGGATGCTCCGGATCGCCGGCATCGACGAGGATCAGATCCGCCCGCCGGCCGGCAACAAGCGATCCGCGATCGTCAAGGCCGGCTACCCGGGCAGGATTTGCCGAGACCAGATTCCAGATCAGGGGGAAATCGCTCGCGCCCGGAGAAGACAGCCTGAAGGCCGCATGCAGAGGCGAAGGATAGTGGTAGTCACTGGTCAGCACCGTGCAGAGGCCGGCTCTGATGGCCTCTGTGGCGTTTAGCACACCATTGTGGCTGCCGCCGCGCACGACGTTGGGCGCGCCGAGGATCACATCCTCACCCATTTGCCGCGCGGCTTTCGCCGTTTCGAGCGTCAGCGGAAATTCCGAAGCCCTTGCACCGAGACCGCGGAAATATATACGTTCCTCGGGAGACGCTTCGTCATGGGCAAGAAGCACATTGCCATTGGCCCGTGCAGTCGCGGCCAGCTTCCCGATCGCGATCGCTACCTCGGCCCGGCGGGACCAAATCTGGTCGAGCAACGTCATGTATTCCTCCCGGCTCAAGCCGGACCGTTCGGCCATCTGGCCGATCTTGCGGGCGATTGTGCCGTTCAATACCGACCCGGTCGTATGATCGTTGAAAGCGATGATCGGTCGCGGCGAGAGAGACAGCCATTGTACGACCTGCGCCATCTGATCAAGCGCGAAGGTCTCCCAGCGCAGATGCACACGCGTATCGCAGCTAAGAGTATCGCGGAGATCACAGAGCGCGCCGATCAGCTGCTTGGCAGCTTCGAGCGAGCGAAGTCCGGGCTCCCATGACACCGTGACGCCGTGAAAGGCTGTAGTTACTCCATTGGCAACAAGCTGGCGGTCGGTATCTTTCAGCGCCAGCGCGGTGTCGAAGCGGACGCCCGGCCGTGGCATGATTTGCCGCTCGAAGCCGTCGCCGTGGATATCGACGATTCCCGGAAGCACGAGCAGACCATCGGCGTCGATTATGGATGTATTGGGCGCTTGTACCTCTGACAGTATCCCGCCGGCAATGCTCAGGTCTGCCGTTGCAAGTCCCTTGTCGGTAAGGACGCGACCACCCTGGATATGCCAGTTCACTGTATCCCTCAAAAAGAAAAGGCTGCCGGTGGCGCCGACGAATGTCACGAGCACGTCATCTGCTGCGTATACGGATTAGCGGGTAACAGTTTCCTGTCTATACAGCAAAGGAAAAATGATGATCCGCACCATCGCAACCGCACTCGTCCTGACGCTTGCCTCCGCCCTTCCAGTTTTTGCGGAACCGGTGAAATTCGCAGTAACCGACATGGAGGGACTGGAGGCTCTTCAGCAGGAATTCGGCGCTTTCCAGATCGCTCTCGAAGAGGCGACCGGCCTGGATGTCGAACTGTTTCCAGTCAGTTCGCGGACCACCGCCGTCGAGGCCATGAATTCCGGGCAGGTCGATCTTGTCCTGACAGGTCCTGCAGAATACGTGGTCATGAAGGAATTAAGCCAGCCGAAGATTGTTGTTGCCTGGCAGCGCCCCGATTATTTCGCTCAGATCGCCGTACTGGCGAATGGACCGATCCGCTCGGTTGAAGACTTGAAGGGCAAGAAGGTCGCATTCGGCTCAGTCGGCTCCACCTCCCAGCACCTTGGCCCGGCGCAGGCGCTGGCCGATTTCAACCTGAAATATGCCACCGACTACGAGCCAGTGATCATATCGCGCAACATCGCGGCTGAGGCTCTCATCCGCGGCGACATCGCCGCCATTGGCTTGAATTTCGGCCATCTGAACTCGATCCGGGAAGCGTTCCCTGACATCGCCTTCGCGGTAATCGCACGGGGCCGAGATCTGCCGAACGACATCCTTGTCGCTCGTAAGGACATCTCAGACGACGTATTCGTCAAGGTCCGCGATGCCTTTGCGAAAAACGGCAACGAGCTGATGAAAGCGATCCTGACAGGCGAAGACAACCAGAAATTCAAGGGTGGTTTCTTCCTGACCGATATCAAGGACTCGGACTACGATTATGTCCGCTCGATGTATCGCACGATCGGAATCGAAAGCTTCACCGATTTCGTAAACTGAGGCCTGCCGTTTGCTTCATCGCAAAGACCGTCGGCTAACCGCCGGCTTACTTCGTAATCCCGGTCTGGGCCGGTCACGGCCAAGAGGTCACTATGACAGCAATCATTCGCGCGCACGATCTGGCGAAGAGCTATGCGAACGGAAAGGTCATTTTCTCCAATATCGGCCTCAACGTAGCATCGCGCGAACGGGTTGCCTTGATTGGCTCGAACGGCGCCGGAAAATCCACGCTGCTCAAATGCCTTATCGGCCTTTTACCGTCGAGCGGTGGCGAGGTCGTCACACTCGGCGAAACTTTCCGCTCGGCGCCATCCGCTGCCCAGTTGCGGCGCATCCGCAGGCAGATTGGATTTGTCTTCCAGCACCACGGTTTGGTTAGCCGCCAATCCGTTCTTACTAACGTTTTGCAGGGGAAGCTCGGGCTGCCCGGCGGCTGGCGCGGCTGGCATCATTCTATAGCAAAGCAACACTGGCGCGAGGAGGCGATGCAGGCACTCGCCGACGTACGGCTTCTCGGCAAGTCAGGCGCCCGCGCCGACGCGCTTTCTGGAGGGCAGGCGCAGCGGGTGGCGATCGCCCGGGCGCTGATCCGGCGTCCGAAGCTTTTGATAGCAGACGAACCGGCGGCAAGTCTCGATCCGGCGGCTGGACACGATGTGATGCGAGTTTTTTCCGAGCTCACCCAAGAACACGCAATTACCTTGGTCTATACCACCCACGACATGGAACATGCTCTCGACTATTCTGATCGCATGATAGCCCTCAAGGCGGGCAAAGTCTTCTTCGACCGGCCAACGGCGCAGGTGACCCGCGCTGATCTGAAAGACGTCTTCGATGCATGACCGCGCTTCGCCGAGCCGGGTTCCATCGATCTCGCCCGTCACTTTCAGCTTCGCAGTTGCTTTGGTCGCTCTCGTGATCGTTTCCGCCGGGCAGGTCGCACCCTCGCCTGAACAATTGGCAGGCGGAGTGCCCCGCATGGCCAATCTCGTCGGCCGCATGATACCCCCAAATTTCGAGCCAGGTTTCCTCCTGCGGGTTTTCTGGCGCATAATCGAAACCTTTCAGATAGCGCTCGTGGGAACTGCAATCGGTGTAGTCCTGAGCTTGCCATTTGCCTGGCTCTCGGCCAGGGACATAACCCCGCTCGGCCCGTTCCGGCATATCTCCAGGATCCTGGTCTCGTTGTTCAGGACCGTTCCAGATTTGGTCTGGGCGCTTCTGTTCGTGTCAGCCGTTGGTCTCGGGGCGGTTGCTGGAACCATGACCATCGTCGTCGATACGATCGGTTTTTGCGGGCGGTTCTTCGCCGAGGCAATGGAGGATGCCGACAAAAGACCTCAGGAAGCGCTGTTTGCAATCGGCGCCAGTCGGTTCTCCGTCCTCTGCGGGGCAGTTCTGCCTGACGCTATGCCGTCCCTGATAAACACCACGCTGTTTGCGCTTGAAAAGTCAGTGCGCTCGTCCGTTGTTCTCGGCCTTGTCGGAGCCGGTGGCATCGGCCAGGAGTTGAAGGTTGCGTTCGATCTTTTCCAATACAGGAATGCCTCGACCATCATTCTCGTGATCTTCGTCATCGTGGTGTTGATGGAGTTCGTAACGGATCGCTTGCGCTCAAAGGTCCAGTAGCTGCAAGGCCAGCTATGTGTGCGAAATCGATAGGACACGCCCCGCATTAGACTAGTCACCACCATGTGTCCCAAGTTGTTCTAGGGCACGAAGATAAGGAACAGATAAGCGACAAACACGACGAGATGAACGAGCCCCGTCAGCATCGTTGTTCGGCCCGTCCCAAAGCTCACGATGCTGATGGCAAGCGCGAGGAGGAGAAGCACGGTATCCCCCGGGCCCAGACCAAGGGTCAGGCTTCGTCCTGTGAGTAGGCTCGCCGCACCGATTGCCGGGATTGTCAGCCCGATTGTGGCGCAGGCGGAGCCGAGGGCGACATTCAGCCCTCGCTGAAGTTCGTTATTGAGCGCTGCCCGAACCGCCGACACCGCCTCCGGCATAAGCACAAGCGTAGCGACGAAGAAGCCCACGATTGCGTCCGCTTGAGTAACTTCAAGAAAGGCGAGCCCATTCTCGATGCTGCCGGCCACCTGCTCGGTTAGAAGAACGATCCCTGCCAGTCCGACAAATAAAAGGAGCACGTTGGTGGTCACTTTCTCGCCCTCAGATACATGCTCCTCATGTTCCGTGCTGGACGTCAAATCCTCGATAAAATCGCCCCGATGGCGCACCATCTGGGCAAAGACGAACGCGCCATAGAGGAGAATTGAAAGAACGCTGACGAAAGCGAGTTGCGATGCGGAAAACGTACCGGGGCTTGTTGCAAGAGTGTAGTTTGGAAGGACCAGCGTAAGAACCGTCAGCGCCATAATGACGGCAAGGGAAGCATTGGTGCCCTGTCGTTTTATGTCCTGATACCGATGCTTCAGCCCACCCAGGGTGAGGCAGACCCCGACCACACCAGCGCATACGATCATGACCGTCGAAAACACGGATTCGCGTGCCAGCGTCGGGTTGTTCTCGCCATGCAGCATCATCGAAACGATGACCGATGCTTCGATGGCCGTCACCGAAAACGTCAACAGCAGCGTGCCATAAGGTTCACCGAGCCGCAGTGCGACGGCTTCTGCATGATGCAAAACCACAAACACGGTCGCGAAGATGAAGATAGCGACCACAATCAATGCCAGGCCCTTGATCGAAAGCGGCGAATTCTCGATCGACGCGGCGCCGAAATGAATGAGTGCGGCCAGGCCCAAGGAGCCGATTGGGAACAGATATTGGCCGATCGGTCGTCGATGAGCAGCCAAGACGGATTTCCTTCATCGCCATCGACGGTCGCAGATCGGGCATTGCAGAAACTGACCGAAGCCCACCGTATCAGTCTACTTGCGGCTGCCGGCCCGTTCAATGGCCGCGTGCTCGAGCGACTTGGCCCAACGAAACGTGCCGAGCTCGATGCCGCATATGCGGATCAACAATTAAGCCTTGAGTTTTTGCGCTTACGGCAATAGCTAGGTGCCACCAGGCCGGGCCCCTCTGGCAGTCCATCAGGACTGTGATGTCGGACTGGAATTCCAATCCGGGTGGCCTGGCTTTGAGTTTTCTTCAGCTGTAGCGGCATTTCTCCTGTCATACGCGGTGTCCGCGTTGCTCTACGGTTATGCTCGCAAGCCGCGTCACCCCTAGCTGAACGCAAGGGTGCCGTATGACAGAATTTTTCAGTCCTGAAGCAATGACCGCTCTGCTGCAGGTCATCATGATCGACCTGGTGCTGGCCGGCGACAATGCCATCGTTATCGGCCTTGCCGCGGCCGGACTACCCAAAGAGCAGCGCAGAAACGCAATCGTCGTTGGTATAATCGCAGCGGCCGTTCTGCGCATCGGCTTTGCGGCCGTGACAACCCAGCTCCTGCAGATTGTCGGTTTGCTGTTCGCCGGCGGTATATTGCTGTTGTGGGTATGCTGGAAGATGTGGCGCGAACTCCGGCAAAACCATGCGCAGGAGACACAGGCGATCGAAGCGCTTTCGGGAAGTGACGTCGACTACGACGGCATCGTGGCTGGCAAAGCTCCACGCAAGACCCTGACGCAGGCAACCTGGCAGATCATCATCGCCGACGTCTCCATGTCGCTCGACAATGTTCTGGCGGTAGCGGGTGCTGCGCGCGACCATCCGAACGTGCTGATCTTCGGCCTTGTCCTCTCCGTCGCGCTGATGGGCATTGCTGCGAACCTCATTGCCAATCTGCTTCAGAAGCACCGTTGGATTGCCTATGTCGGGCTGGTGGTCATCCTCTACGTAGCTGGCGACATGATCTATCGAGGTGCGCTTGAACTTCTGCCTCACGTCACGGGCGCTTGAGACGCAAAATGAGCCGGCCGGAACGACGTCGTTCCGGCCAATTTCTGCCTCTGGGCAAGGCTAATGGCCCGTGTCTGCGCAATCGTTCCTACCTCGGCTCGCCCTTACGAGAGCGCGCTCGCTCGACCCGGCGGTAGAAACAATATCCTCGTGCTCAGATCCGTGTGAGTCGCGGTTTGCCCCCACGCAAACGACCAAATCGGAAGGCATCTGACACTGCTGAGCGGACCATAAGCATCTCGCCTATCGTTTCGTGTGTCATAAGCCCGACCAGCCGGTCGGAATTGTCCACGACGGCAACAGCAGGCACATCTGCCTGCTGCATCAGCCGCAGGCTTTCCTCCAGACTTTTGCGGTAATGTATTTTCGGGATATCGTGCCGCATTGCGCTCGCGACCGGTGCAGCGGGTCCCATTTCCTTCAATGTCCGGATCATATCGTTGCGTGTCACCAGTCCTTCGAGATGGCCAGCGGAGTCGATGACAGGGAATTCGTGCTGCGTGGTCGCGAGCAGCATCTCGATTGCCTCGTCGAGCGTCGCCGACCGTTCCAGCCGGGCGAACTCGGTGATCATCACGTCCGCGACAAGGACGCTTGTGGCCACCTCCCGGATCTGTGCGTTCTGCGCTTCCGCTGCCGCGGCGAGATAGACGAAGATGCCGATGAAGATTAGCAGCGGGTTGTAGAACAGCCCAAGGAAACCGAAGACGAAGGCCAATCCTTGCCCGATCGTGGCGGCGATCTGGGTCGCGCGCGACCAGGAGAGGCGGGCGGCGAGTGCGGCGCGCAGGATACGGCCGCCATCCATCGGGAAGGCCGGGATCATGTTGAAAAGGACCAAGAAGACGTTGACCCCGGCAAGCCTGGCGAGAAAACTCACGCGCGGATCCTCGATCCCGGCCATCTGTTCGAAGCCCGCCGACCCGCCGAGCAAGACGAAGATCAGCGCGGCGATCGCGACATTGACCAGCGGTCCCGCGACCGCGATCACGAACTCCTGCCCCGGCTCTTCGGGCATGCGTTCGAGCCTGGCCACGCCGCCGATCGGGAAAAGCGTAATGTCTGGCGTGCTGATGCCGAAGTACCGTGCGGCGGCGACGTGGCCGAACTCATGCAGGACCACGCAGGCAAAAACGGCAATGATGAAGGCAACGCCTTCCCAGGCCGCCGGCGTGCCGCCGATCTGATAGTGCGTCAGCCAAATCCAGACGAGCAGAAGCAGGAAGGTAAAGTGAACGCGCACGGTGGTACCGGCAATCGTCCCGAGGTTCAGCGACCAACCCAAATCCGTCCACTCCGAGAGGCCCCACCTTCGCAAGAGGCTTTGGCAGGACGCTTGCAATCGTTCGAGAACATCAGGTGCTCAAGCTCATCGTCTGCGACTAAGGGCTACGGCCGCGAGATGCCCGCTCGTTGTCGCGCTCCCGCGGCAATAAGAGTTTATCACGACACGACATCCCGGTGAACGTCTCGGCGCGTTGTGATCCGAGGCGTCCGGGCCGGCACGATGATTTCGCCCTGTCGCGCTTTTTCGGCGCTGAAGGACACGGTAGCTCGGGTCGTCATCCATGGATTGTTCCAACTATTGCCGAAGAACATCGCAATGCGGAAGGCTCCGACAGGCCCCAGCGTTAGCCGACGCACCGCGGAATAAGATACATGTTGACCTCGCGCTAACATGTCTCGGCGTCAGTCAGTGAGCAGTCTGCGAATGCTTGCCACCCGGCTTCGAGATGTCGCTTAAAGCCTCTCCCGCTTCCGCCGCTTCGCCATTAGCCGCGAGATCACTAAGCGAGACGATGCCGACGAGCCTCTTGTCCCGGTTCAGAACCGGAAGCCGACGCACCTGCAGGTCCCCCATGTTCTCAAGCACATGCTCGACGTCTTCATCATCGAAGCAATATTTGACCTCAGGGCTCATGACATCGCGCACCTTCGTGTCAGGTCCCTTATCCAATGCTACGCCGCGGATCGCGATATCACGGTCGGTGATCATCCCGACAAGCCGGTCGTGGTCGCCCACGGGCATCACTCCAGCGTCGAGCCTGCCCATGATCTGCGCTACTTCGCGAATGGACTGTTCGGGGTTCGCGACCTGGACATCCCTCGTCATGCAGTTGCCGACTTTCATGGCAAATCTCCCTTCATTTGCGAAGCCCGCCGCCGATACGGTATTGGTGACCGATGAACGAAGTTTTCGGCGGTAACGTTCCCTTGAATGTGGATTGGGTGCGCTCCGCAGAAGATTTTCATCTGCAGTTGGAAAGGCTCGGAAGCCCACGTCGCGGGAATCTTGCGGTATGTCTTTGACGCGGAAGTCGAACCGGCCGACGTCGCGCGCTCCAACGAGCCTATCGCCATTGGAACCCTCATGGCGATACGACGTTCCAGGGAGATGAGGCAGCCAACGGAGAAGTCGAATGCAGCCCTTAGCCGCAAATTCCGCCAGCCGTTCCGGCGCGCTTACGATTACCCCGTTCAATGGAACCGTGACGGTCAGGTTCTCCGACGCGATTATTGCCTCAACCGAGCGGGCAAAAGTGCTCCATGAAGATGGACACGATCCCGTTTGCTATATCCCCTTCGAGGATATCTATTTCGACCTTCTGGAGAAGACGAACACCACAACGCATTCCCCGTTGAAGGGCACGGCGAGTTACTGGCGGGTTCACGCGGTCGGCGGAGCGGCTGACGACTTCATGTGGGCCTACGAGACGCCCGACACGCCGGCATTGGCCATCGCCCGCCATGGCGCTTTCGATCCCAAGAAGGCGCGGATCGATGCCGATCCTGCCGAGGATAAGCGACATACGCCTCACATCCCCGAGTAGAGCGTCGCTTGAAATTTCCACATCGGCCGATCACGCCACAATCTGTTTCGTCACTCGGAGAATTCTTCGTCGAGGACCCGCAATCCGTCTTCATATTTCGATGTCGACGCGCCAATCTGCTGTGCCTGCCATAGATTGTCGGCGAGATCTGCGCGCTTGACCGGCAGCGCCAATGGGTTGGCTGCTGCTCTGCGCACGAAAGCGAGGTCATCCTCGTCTGGCCTGCGTGTCATGGCATCGACTGCCGACACGATGGATGTTCCGAAACCAACCGCCTCGAGCCGATCGCGGTCCCAACCGTCGCTTTTCTCAAGAACGTCGTGAAGGTAGGCGACGGCCTTCTGGTCGAGCGTTTCGACGGCGTCAACGACCCGGCGGCAATGTTCGATATAGGGCCGCCCAGTCTTGTCTGTCTGCCCGGCGTGAGCTTGCTCGGCGATTTTTGCCGCGCGGTAAAGCACGCTCATCGTGTCAATCCTTGCGTTGTCCCGATGAAATCCTTGATTTAATTGTCAATTCGCTGCCGAGTTCCATCGACGAGACCAGTACTGGGACTCACCATTGCTGCTTTGTCTCACGGTGCGGCAGGTCAATCCCGCAGCACACCCAGCCAAGCCGCTGCGTTGACCCGTAGTTGTATTGTGGCGCCAGGCTGCCAGGCTCATCAAAGCAGCCGACATGCAGTGCGATTTCTTGAGGCGAAGCGTCGTAGGCAAGGCTGAGCGGAGACCCGCAAGCCTTGCAGAAGCCTCTGCGGGCGATTGGCGATGATCTGCGATAGGTTGGTCTTGCGCTGTCCCACGACAGATTTTCAGAAGCCACCCACACCAGAACCGCGAACGCGCTGCCGGTCGTTCGCCGACACATATCGCAATGACAATAGTGAACGCGTGATACCGCTTCGACACGAAAGCGAACATTTCCGCAGAGACAACCGCCGTGCAGTCCCGAACCGGTTGTCACTTCGCGCCCATCTGACAAGCCCATCTGTCAATTCGAATGCCGTGCTTTGCCGTCATCACGTGTCTCATCGCCACGGCAGCAACGCGCCATGATCGTCGCCGGTTCCAGATCACCCAAGGAACGAGATACGGCGCTTCGCGTTTGTTTGGCGTTCGAGCAAGTTGAATTCATGCACAAGGAAAGCCCCCTATTCATGCAGGCGTCAGTTCCCATGGGCGATGAAATGACCCCGCAATTGTCGACGTCGTGATGTCGACGCCGGGACTCGCATATGGACCATTGGGCGACACATGCGTGCATCTGTGCGTCGATATGCAACGCTTGTTTGCACCCCCATCGCCTTGGGCAACGCCGTGGATTACGCGCGTCCTGCCTCTAATCGAAAGCCTCGTGGAAAGACGGGCCCAGCAAACCGTCTTTACCCGGTTCTTGCCCGCACAAAAACCAGGGCAGGGGGTTGGCGCTTGGAAGCGCTACTACGAGCGCTGGGCGTCGATGACGATGGATAATCTCGATCCCGAAATGATCGACCTGCTGCCTCCCCTGGCACGACATTGTCCGCCAGCGGCCGTCATCGACAAGCACATCTATTCACCGTGGTTGGAAGGCAGGCTCCGGGCGTTCCTGTCCGAGCGCCATGTTGACACGCTGGTTGTTACCGGCGGAGAGACGGATGTCTGCGTGTTAGCCACCGTGCTGGGAGCTATCGATCTCGGCTATCGCGTCGTTCTCGTCACCGACGCGCTATGCAGTTCTTCGGACACGACGCACGATGCGCTCCTGACCCTCTACCATCAACGATTCGCCCAGCAGGTCGAAACAGTCGAAATGGAAACCATCCTGTCGTCTTGGACTTGAGGCAGTTCGCTTGCCTGTCGTTCGACTTTTTCGAGGCTGCAGTTGATGGCTAAGCCATCAGCGACCGTGGGTAACGCTTGTGCCGGCCAAGCATTTTGCTTGCCGTCGGTTGCCTTTAGTCCACTTGAACCCGGCCATATCTGGCGAGACGGCTAGTCGCGAGAGGCTCCATCGACAATGTCGGAATTGGGCAGAATTCCAAAATCCTGCGACTTGGAACCTTGTGCTGCCGTCAAAAATCCGTCCGCATGGAGACCGCGCCGCAGTAACTCTCTGACGGCCGCCGACCGGCTTGGCATGCGCCTTTCGAAGCGCCAGTTTTCCAATGCAGCCAATTCGTCGGTGGTCAGCATGATCTGCAGTCGTTCGGGTCTTTCCAGTTCGGCCATTTTTTGCCCTCCAGCCGCTCCAAGTTAGTATTTGTCTAAGAATTAGGAAAAGCCTCATCGATCGTCAAGGCCGGCTCATTAGCCGTCGGCGTGAAAGGTTCACAGTTACTGTGAAGCGTCGATTGTGCGGCCTGCGTCATATACTAACCAGTTGATTTTGCGGGATAATTTTATTGATTCCGCTTGCCATTCGGGCCGGTATGGCCCATGCTGATCACGAGGGACAAACCGCTCCTGAAAAGAGGGTTTTCCATGAGACAGCGTTACTCGGCCCATTTGTGTCAAGACGTTAACCTGCAAGTTCGGGCAGCCGCCCGGGCTAAGGGGATACTCAATGTCACTGCGGTTGCCGAGGCCGTGCGGCTGCGAAACCTCGCAGAAAACGTTGCGCTTGAAGACGTCGAATGCCTGGTGTTGCAAGCGGCCCAGTTCTGCGGGGCGGCCATGGAATTCGACAGCCTGACCGTTTTTGAACCAGGTAACGTCCATCGGCACTCAGTTGATCGCGACGCCCTGTCTGGAAGAGGCGACCTCAAGGTTCTGGAGGAGACGGCTGTTTCGCTCCATCGCCCGCCGGACCAAACGCAATAGGTTTGGCCGAACCTCAGCGCGGGAAGAGCTCAGCTCACGGGTTGGGCGAATTCCCTTCAATCGCCCACGATATCGGCCAGTGATGTCTGGACGAACTGCAGCGGCGCCTCGAGCGTCCAGGTGATGCCTTGCTCGTCGAACTCCAGCCGCCCGCTGCCGCTGAGAGCCTGTGGCGCCACGCGCTCGAGGACGACCACTCCGAAACCGCGCCCTCTGACACCATCCATGACCGGCCCGTCCAATTCACGCCAGACCAATCGAAAGGTTTCAGCACCGTCGCCGGCAGGGGCCACAGTCCAATCGATTTCGACGCGTCCGCCGCTGCACGACAGCGCCCCATGTTTTGCCGAATTGGTGGCGAGTTCGTGAAAGGCTATGCCGAGATACTGGACGGCGTTCGGCTGCAGTATCACCATTGGCCCGGCCATCGACACGCGGGACTGCGCTGCGAAGGGTTTGAGCTGTGCCTGGATGAGCTCGCCGACCGTCGCGCCGCGCCACTCGGCATTGACCAGGAGATCATGGGATTCCGAAAGCGCCATGATGCGCTCCCGAACTTGCCCGAGGAAAGCCTCAGGTGTGCTCGTCAGCCTGCTGGTCTCGCGGATCATCGAGATGATCACCGAAAACTGGTTCTTCACGCGATGATTGACCTCGCGCATGAGCAGACGGATGCGCCGTTCGTTCTCTTTGTGAGTACTGATGTCGCGCGCAATCTTGGAGGCGCCGACGACCCGCCCGATGGTATCGCGGATCGGCGAGACGGTGAGCGAGACCGAAACGAGCGTACCGTCCTTACGCAGGCGCATCGTCTCATAGGAGGGGACGCGTTCGCCGGCGCGGATGCGGCTGATGATCGAGACTTCCTCGTCGAGACGGTCGGGCGGAATGAGCATCGTCACCGGCCGGCCGATCGCCTCGGCAGGCGTGTAGCCGAACAGGCGTTCTGCAGCATCGTTCCAGCTGGTGATGATGCCGTTCATGTCCTTGGAGACGATGGCGTCCATCGACGACTCGACAATGGCGGCAAGGCGCATGCGGGCTTCATCGCCCAGCGTCTGCGTGCGCAGGTCGAGCAGCGTGTTGATGGCACCGACAACATTGCCCGCTTCGTCGCGAAGCAGGCGTGGGTGAGCCCTGAACGGGACGAGTTCGCCATCCGGCCGCTCCGCAATCGCCTGGTCCCATGAGACATCCCGTCCTTCGCGCAGCGCCACGGCCATCGGACACTCGCCATGCGCCATATCCCGACCGTCTAGGTAACGAAGCTTCCACGAACCGCACCATAGGTCCCGACCGATAACAGGACGATGGCCCCAGAGATCAGCTGCGGCTTCGTTGAAGAAGGTGATGCGCCCCTGCTCGTCGACGGTGTAGATGGCGACCGGCAGTGCCTGCATCAGATCGGCAGCGGGAATGCCCGGAACTCCGAGGCCGACATCGGCTTGTTCAACGAAGTTCACTTATGGCACCATTCTCGTGGATTTCCGCAGCGGCTACAATGCACTTGCGCGATTTCGGTTCCCCGTCGGGGACCACCACGTGCGCCTTACCCACAGCTGTGGCGACATTCCTGGGCAAAGTCACCAAGCGACACAGGACCACCGCTGAAGTTGTCCGCGTAATGGTGCGGGCACTAAATGCGGCCGAGAAGGACCAGGATAATGACGATGAGCAGCACGAGACCGAGGCCGCCACCACCATAATAGCCGGTGCCGTAGAACGGTCCACCACCCAGGCCGCTGAACCCGCCAAGCAAGATAAGGATCAAAATGATGATGAGTATGGTGCCGAGGCTCATGGTGGTTCTCCCATTCTTGCGCTGCCGCGCATACAGGCCACGTCCATGCGCGCCTGTGATGACAGTATGAACTCCCAGAAGGGGCTTCCTGTTCCACCTGAAGTAGCATCGTGTGGCTCGTCTAACGGGAAAAGCCGCCAGGCGCACGAGAAAGCCCGCCGGCCGGGAGCCAGCGGGCGACAGGCTTTTTCAGCCTCGGACCGGCTAGGAACGGGCGATCACAGCAAAAATGCGTGACAGCCGGTGCTCACGGCCTGATGATGTTTGGCACCTCGCCATTTCAGCAGAAAACGCGAGATGCCGGGCCGCAGGCTTCGCCGGGGACGTGAATACAATTCACCTTCCTTTGTGTGCCGGCCGGGTGCCGCCGCCCTTCTTTTCCGGGTCATGAGTATGGTGGCTGTCGCGTTCGCCTCCGCCGCCTGAGATCTTGCTGCGGCTGCGCAGATCGGAATCGGCTGGCGGCTTTTCTATCACCAGCGGCTCCTTGGCATTTTCGTGCGATGCGCCAGGACCGCCGTGGCGAATGCTGGCACGGGTCTTCTTCGACGTGGACATGAAATCACCTAACGGTCTTGCTGGTGGCCTTGATGGGTCGTGTTGACCTTCGTGTTGCCCTGCTGGCCCTGTTTGTCGGGATTTGGGGCGGAATGGCTGTGCTGCGTTTGGTCGACAGGAACCGACTTCTTATCGCCCGGACCCTTAGGGCTCTGGTTCTCTGCCGGAACGGGTGGTGGTTTTGTGCTCATGACGGTCTCCTTTCACTAGCCAAAACAAGCAGGCCCCCGGGAAGGTTCCTGATACGAACCGTGCGAGCGGGCAAACTCTTAACATTGCCAATTCCGGCCTTGTCGGCGCTTCGCGGCGCAATAGTCTTTTGTCAGGGCGTGGGCGCTTCGACCTATTGAAAGGAGCCGATCATGAAACACCAAACACTCGACCAACTGCAGACAGTTGCGAAAGTTGAGCCCTCGGCGACATACCCGGTCATGACTCGGGCGCAGCGGATCGAGCGTTGGGCAGAGCTTCTCGAACGAAATCCACGGCGGTGCCTCGGAGCTCTTTCAGGCACCGAATATCTCAGTCCAGAAGCCCGTGCCGTAGCGCGTGGCGCGGGGTCGCCGATCACTGTTGCCTACGAGGATCCGGTGCTGCGCGCCATGGGTCTGAAAGATGATACCTACGGTGAGGCAAAGCGCTTCTTCGAGCTAAGTGACTCGCAGTTGCACAACATCGTCTGTCACTGCCACGTTGGTGCTACGATGCAAGCGCGATGGGCTGCCGCCAGAGTCCGCCGGACGATTACCGGGAACAGACTTCTGGCTTGGCTGAGGGCCAAGTTTGTCCATTGAGGCCGGCGCAGAACGGTGACGGCAAGTCTTGATCGTTCTGATTAGCGACTGGCCGCCAAATGCTGGTGGCGTCGCCGGCAACGCAATGGATGGTGGAGCCGACGCCCTGCATTCAGGGCCGCCGGGTGAAGGCTTCATGCTCGCCCGGCCGGGCCGCTCGTCGGCGGGAGCAGATTCGAACGGATCCACGTAGAGGGTGCGTCGTTCTCGGAGGAACAATAACGGGGTGCGGTTGTTGGGATCGCCTGATGGAAAGAAGGCCGCTACGTGCGCGCCCGAACCGCTTGTTTCGACGAGTCTAGCCGAGCAAGGAAGAAAGTGATGGCGTTCACTTTGAGCAGTCCGGCCTTTCAGAACGGCCAGCCCATTCCGGATCGTCATGCCCGGCGCGGCGATAATCTTTCCCCGTTTCTGGAATGGAGCGATCCGCCGCCGGGCCCTCAGAGCTACGTGCTCGTCATGGAAGATACGGATGCACCGTCACAGGCGTCCCGGCATTGGGTCGTGTATGACATTGGGGCCGACCGGCGTCATTTGGCCGAAGGACGGAGTTCTAAAGCGCGAACCGAGGACCTGCCTCACGGCTTCAATGATTTCGGCAATCTTCACTATGACGGACCCGACCAGCATCCTGGCGGTAAACCTCACACCTACCGCTTCAGGCTCGCGGCTCTTGGCATTGCCAATCTTCCCATCGGCCCCGAACCCGATGCCCTGGTCGTGTGGCAGGCCGCCCGTGAAAACATGCTGGGTGAGGCGGAATTAATCGGCACTTACGGATGAATCAGCGCCAAGCAGGTTCATTCTTTTGCTCGTAATGGCTGAATGCGGTAGGCAGGCCGAAGCGCGGCGGCGGCTTCAAACATCGCCTTCAACTAGGGTTCGTCCACCGTCGTCTCGACATCTTCGCGCGGGTTCACTTTCGTGGTGTGATGACGCGGGTCACGATCTGCCGCCCGTCGGGCCCACGCACCTCCTGAACGGCTTGCCCGCAGGACTGGTTCACTCTTTGAGCACTGCGGGGAGCTTCGAGCATTCCGGCCTCAGGCGGCCACCTGAAGCACGATCTTGCCGCGCGTATGCTCCCTCTCCAGCCGTTCCTCGGCCTTGGCGACCTCCTTCAGGGGATAAGTTGCCTGCACGAACGGCGTTACTTTGCCTGCGTCGATGAGGCGTCCTATCCTCGCAAGCTGCGCCGCATTTGGCTCAGCCAAATAGGAAACGCCACGCGCCTGGTGCAGGCGCGCCTGTTCGGCCGAGGGCTCAGAAACAGTGGAAACAAGTATCCCGCCGGGCTTCAGTACGTTCCAGGAGCGGTCCTGTGTGTCGCCCGCGACCAGATCGAAAACCATATCGATGTCTTCGACCTCATCGTCGAAGCGCTGGTTCTTGTAGTCGATGGCCTGGTCGGCGCCAAGCTCGCGGACGAAATCGAAATCTTCGGCAGCAACGGTCGTCACGACAAATGCGCCCGCAGCCTTGGCAAACTGGATCGCCAGATGTCCGACGCCGCCGGCGCCGCCATGGATGAGAACCCGCTGCCCGGATTTGAGGTCACCATGGTCGAAAAGGCCCTGCCACGCCGTAATGCCGGCAAGCGGCACGGCAGCGGCTTCGACGTGGCTTAGACGTTCCGGTTTTGCTGCCGCTTCCGTCGCCTTGACGACGACGTATTCGGCATTGCCGCCCCGGTCATGACCAAGCATGGCAAACATCGGATCGCCCTTCTTCAGCGTATGAGCCCGCGTGCCGCACAGCTCCACCACGCCCGACACGTCGCGGCCGAGCGTAACGGGCAAATCCCCGCCCGCCGAACCCTTGCGGGTCTTGTAGTCGACAGGATTGACGCTTGCTGCGCAGACCTTGAGCGTGACCTCGTCGTCACGGGGCTGAGGCATGGGGACTTCGTCCAGCGAAAGAACCTCTGGCCCGCCAAACCTATGAACACGCACTGCTTTCATGATCGCCATGGAGTTCCTCCTTGTTTCGGGGGCCAGCGCAGGTCTGGGACGAGCATCGGGTGAATGGGGTACCCGGCGATCCTGGGCAGTCGAGCGCGGATTTCAACCACTGGGGGCATTGTCTTCCACTTCAATCAGCCGCAAATCCTTGCCCACCTAACCGGATAGCGAGCTGGAAGTTCCGATCATTTCCGGGTCGGGTCGTGGTATTCAAAGACCGTTCTCTCGGTGGTCTATGAGACCTTGCGCAGACGTCCTGTGACATTCCCCAAAATCTCGTCCCTGTGACATGCCCGCAGATCTCATCGGGGAACTTTTCTTGAGGGACATGGTTGGAATGTGCGGCCGAGAGAACCCGGGCGTGCAGCTGTACCAAGGAGGTTCGCCATGAAGCTTCGCGAGTTGATGGACCAAGTGAAGGATCTGCCGCCGGATACCCTGGTCTGTGCCGCCGAGATTGACGAGGCCTTTGCAGCCAACATCGCTGGCATAGAAACAATAGAAAACGCCCGGATCGAAAGCCGCAAACCGGACGGCACTGAAGCTGTCGAACTCGCCAACGGGAACGACAAGGTCGTTGTAATCCGCTGGTGAGCCGCTGGCTCATGCTGGAGCCGTCGCATGCTTGACACTGAACGCTGGAGGAGTCCGCAGACCATGTTTCCGGTTTTGAACAAAAGACTGTGCGCGGGCCTGATCGCCGGAACTCTGATGCTCTCGGCTGGCGGGTTTGCTCCGCTCGCAGCCCAGGAAATCCCAAACGACTTCACGGCGATCGTGCGCGAGAAAATTCCGGCCGTGGTCGCAATAACCACCCGTCAGATCATCCAAGACCAGGCGACGCTGGACGACTTTCTTAGTCCTTTCGGTGGCCGAGGCCTGGGACAGGCTCAACCACGGGTGCGAGAGGCTCTTGGCTCCGGCTTTGTCATCAGCCCCGATGGGTACATCGTCACCAACAACCATGTCGTTGCCGATGCAAGCGAAATCCATGTCGTATTCTCCGACAAGGAGACTTTGCCTGCGCGGCTCGTCGGCCGGGATCCGGCAACCGACCTCGCGGTGCTGAAGATCGACCCACGGCCCAATATGACAACGACCGCCTGGGGTGACTCCGATGCAGTACAACCCGGCGCATGGACGATCGCCATCGGCAGTCCGTTCGGACTCGGTGGAACCGTCACCGTCGGCGTGCTTTCGGCCCGTTCGCGCGACATCAATGCCGGCCCTTACGACGACTTTCTCCAGACCGACGCCTCAATCAATCGCGGCAATTCCGGCGGCCCCCTGTTCAATGCGCGCGGCGAAGTGATCGGGGTCAACACGGCCATCGTATCGCCCACAGGTGGCAGCATAGGAATTGGCTTTGCCGTACCATCCCGCACCGCCCGCAACATTGTCGACCAGTTGATCCGCACAGGCCGGATCGAGCGCGGTTTCATCGGAGTACGTCTCCAGGAGATCACGCCGTCGATTGCCGAGGCGCTTGGAATACCCGACAGCAAGGGCGCGCTGGTCGCTTCGGTCGAACCCGGCAGTCCGGCAGAGCAGGCTGGCATCCAGGCAGGAGACGTGATTACACGCTTTAACGGCAAGGACATTCAGAACGTCCACGATCTGACGCTCGCGGCTGCGAGCCAAAAGCCGGGAACAAAAACGACGCTGACAAGAAATCGCGGAGGCAGCCAACAGGAAATAGCTCTGACCATCGGACAGCGCAACGATGAGGAGCAACAGACCGGCGCCGTTCCAAAGTCGGAAACGGCCGACACGCGTCTTGGTTTGTCGCTCAGCCCAATCCCGGATGAGGCGCGCCAGCAGCTCGGACTCCAGCCGGACATTACAGGCGTATTCGTGCAAGAAGTGGCCCCGAACGGCCTCGCCGCCGAAAACGGCATTCAGCCCGGCGATGTGATCGTCTCGGCCAACAACCGGAATGTGACGCAGCCGTCGGACATCCAAGAGGAGTGGGCGAAATCGCGCCAGCAGAACAAGCCCATATTGTTCAGCATCAACAGGCAAGGACAATCCCTTTTCGTTGCCGTCGCCGTGGCCAAATCTTGACGGGCCAATCTTGGCGGGAACGTATTAAGTGTCAGCTTGGCGAGCGTAAACTTGGCCGAATAGATCACACGCTTGCGCGAGAGGCTGCCTTTAGGGTTGAGACGGGAACAACAGCCGACCAAGGCCGTTTTGCCAAATGAGTCATTCAACCTGTTGAAGAGGAGGCTTCGATGAGCGCCACCGGACTCGACGTATTCGATAAGACGCTGCAGACCACAAACATCTGGCTCGACGAGATCATGACCGAGATGGGGCCGGATCGGCAGGTCGCATGGCATGTGCTTGGAGCGGTACTCCACGCCCTGCGGGACCGCATGCAGCCGGATCTTGCAGCCCACCTCGGCTCGCAGCTGCCGATCCTCGTGCGCGGTGCCTATTACGACCAGTATCAGCCTTCCAAGACGCCCGAGAAGTTGCGGTCGCTCGACGAGTTCCTGGCCAAAATCCAGGCGGAGCTGGAATTCACCCGACCGGTTGATTCCAAGGAGGCATTCAGGGTCGTATCCAAGGTGCTCGCTCACCATGTGGGAGAGGGGCAGATGATCAAGGTTTGGGAATCCTTGCCAGCAGAAATCAGGCGCGTGGCGGAAGCTCAGCAAGCGGCGTGAATAGCGCCAGGTATCGCTAGTCTCGGCTGTAGCGCTTCTTCTTGGAGAAATGGAAATGCCACTCACCCTTATCAGCCCTGCGTTCCCGGCGGGCGGGAAAATCCCTGAAAGATATACCCGTGACGGCCAGAACGTCTCGCCGCCGCTGAAGTGGTCCGGTGTGCCGGACGGTACCAAGAGCCTTGTTCTTGTCGTGCAGGATCCCGACGCGCCGAGTGGGATTTTCGGGCACTGGGCGGTGTTCAATATTCCGCCCGATGCCAGCGAACTCGCCGAGGCGCAAGATGGCAAGCCAGGCCCGTCGGCACTTAGGCAAGGCACCAATGATTTCGGCAATGCCTATTACGATGGCCCACAGCCGCCAGTGGGACATGGCGTCCATCATTATCATTTCCGGCTGGCCGCGCTCGACGTGCCAAGCCTCAGTGTGCCGGGACAGGCGGGCGTCCAGCTTGTCTGGAAGGAAGCCCAGAAGCATGCGCTGGAGCAGACTGAGCTGGTCGGAACCTACGCACGGTAAACGCGGGCCGCGGCAGTCGCCGCCTTTTACAGCGCGGCCGGCGCAAGCGGTTGTCGAGCCGGGCCGTGGATGACCGAACCGTCGGCGGCGAAAATCGATCCATGGCAAGGACAATCCCATGTGTTGTCCGCGTTGTTCCAGGTCACGGTGCAGCCCTTGTGGGTGCATGTCGCCGAAACGGCGTGGATCACCCCTTCAGCGTCTCTCCACGCCGCGATCTTTTCATCACCCCTGACGATCACACCGCCCATGCCGGGCGCAATGTCGTCGATGCTTGAGACAATCGATTGGCTGCGGCCATTCTTGTGAAAGTCCTCGGGATAAGACCGCGCCGGATCATAGAGCTTTTGCCATGGGCTCGGCCGAGCGCAGATCAAATCCGCGATCATCGTGCCCGCGGCCGTTCCGTTGGTGATGCCCCAGGCGTTGAATCCCGTGGCAATATGAAAACCGGAGGCTTTGTCTGGATCGGGCTCGCCGGCGTACGGAACTCTATCGGCCGTGTCATAGTCCTCATTACACCAGCGCCACGCAACGTCGCCAACTGGAAGGCTCATCCTTGCCCATTGTTCCAGCTCGACAAACCGTTTCCCCACGTCGCCGTCCTGGCCCGTGTCGAACTTGGGGCCGAGTGCGACCAGCAGCGGGCCTACGCCATCGCGGCCCGTGCGGATTGAATGCGTCGGATCGTCGATGCTGATGAACATGCCGTCGACAGCAAGAGGGTCATCGATCCGAAACGCCATGGCTGTGTGGCAGCGCGGCTGGGTCCGGTTCGCCATACCGATCGGGCTCTTCACTGTCATGTTGGTAGCGACGACCACATGCTCGGCGTGAACGGTGCCGCTGTCGGTGACGACGCGCCAGCGGCTTGCCTCGCCAATCGAGATCGCGCGGCTGTTTTCGAAAATCCGTCCGCCACGGGCCGCAACCGCTTGAGCCAGGCCAACCAGATACATTGCCGGATTGAACTGCGCCTGGTCGGAAAAACGCAGAGCGGCGGCCGTTTCGAAAGGCAGCGGCGCGCGCTCGAGAATATCGGCGTTCAGCCCGACTTGGCGGGCGGCCTCTGCCTCGGCCACGATCTCCGCGCGCCGTCTTGCGTCGCAGGTGTAGGTATAGGCGTCCTTGTTCTCGAGATCGCAGGGGATGGCATAGTTGCGAACCCATTCCCGGATCTGGACAGCGCCGGCGGAATTCGCATCGGCATAGGCTCGCGCCAGGGCCCGGCCGAAGGTGCCGATAAGATGGTTGTAGATCAACGCGTGCTGCGTCGTGATCTTGGCCGTCGAGCGGCCGGTCACCTGGCCGCCTGTCCGCAGGCCTTCGACGACGATCACCGACCGACCGGCCTCGCAAAGGCGAAGCGCTGTGGTGAGCCCGACAATCCCAGCGCCTACGACAACGGTCTCCGCATGGATCGAGCCCTCGAGCGGGGGATAGTTCGAAGCGGTGGCTGCCGCAACCCAACAGCTTCCCGGTTTTCCCGAAAGAATGGCCATTTCACCGGCGCCCCATGAGTTTCGATGCATCTCCATCGACAACCCGCGCCGGCGCGAAAACGTTCCCGGGATTTACCGTCTTCAATCGCTCTTTGGCCGCACGGAAGATCCAAACGCCCGGAACGATGCGAGGTGCAGGCCATCACCCCATCGTAGTCGTCGCTGCGCGCCGCAGCACGTCGGCGCGCACCGACATGTGGCCCCGATCGGGTTGCGGATGCGCCCGCAGGCCCAAAATCCAGGAAGGCGATGATGAGCCTGAGGCGTCGCTTGCCCGCTTCGGCGACGAGAAATCGATCTTCTGCATGCCGTTCGCGCTGTATTCCACGACAGCCCGCGGCCTATCGCGTTCGTGGTGGCTTAGAGCGGGATGAAGAGAGGCTGAATCGAAGGGGGATTCCCAAATCAGCGGGGA
>SAQG01000205.1 GCA_004020315.1 Mesorhizobium sp. | reverse complement strand
ATACGGGGAGAAGGTGCCGGCAGGCGGATGAGGGGCAGCGCCATCGTCCCGGCCATGTTCGTCAGCACCACCTTACTCCGCCTTGACCTCCATCATGCCGGTGGCGGTGCGGGCCGAGTATTGCGGCCGGTACATGTCCTCCACCGTTGCCGCCGGATGGGCATAGGTGCCCGGCGTCACGGCACGCACGACATAGGCCAGCGTGATGT
>SAQG01000204.1 GCA_004020315.1 Mesorhizobium sp. | reverse complement strand
CTTTGTGGTCGAGGTCGCCGCCATGAT
This sequence comes from Mesorhizobium sp., assembly GCA_004020315.1. Lineage (GTDB taxonomy): Bacteria > Pseudomonadota > Alphaproteobacteria > Rhizobiales > Rhizobiaceae > Mesorhizobium. The sequence goes on along the minus strand of SAQG01000204.1, from coordinate 186 downwards.
GGAGCAGTTTCTCCATCAGGTCGTCTTCCTCGGGAACGGGTTCCAGTTCGACCATCGCCATGTTGCAGCGCTCGGCGAAATCACCCACCTCGTCGAGCACATAGGCGACGCCGCCCGACATGCCGGCGGCAAAGTTGCGGCCGGTCTGGCCGATGACGACGACAATGCCGCCGGTCATGTACTCGC
>SAQG01000203.1 GCA_004020315.1 Mesorhizobium sp. | reverse complement strand
CCTCTGAACGGAAATTATAGACGGGCCGCTTGTTCGGTCCGGGCCAGCTCCAGCGCCGTTGCACCATGTCGCCTTCGCCTCGGACGCCCTCGATAGTCCTGATGATCGGCGCCACGTCCGTGATTTTGATGTCCTCGCGCGCCTCGATGTTCGGCGCACCTTCTCCGAAGCGGATCTTGATCTTCAGGTCGGCGAAGTCCTCCCCGATCGAAG
>SAQG01000202.1 GCA_004020315.1 Mesorhizobium sp. | reverse complement strand
TAACCAACTTGCAGCGCGCGAAATGTCGCTTACCCGGCCGATATACGCCAAACTTGAGCCGGCGATGCAGGCCGAGGATTGGACGGCGGCGCTCTTGGCCATCGAAGAAGGGCTCGCCTTGATGCCAGACTCTTGTGAGTTCCGGCAGATTCATGCGGATCTTCTGCTTCACAAGCTGCGCGACATCAAAACCGGCTTGCCGCTTATGCGCCAATT
>SAQG01000201.1 GCA_004020315.1 Mesorhizobium sp. | reverse complement strand
GCCAGCTGCCGTTAAGGACTTTCGGCAAAACGTCATCGAGTTCCGCCGGGTGGCCAATAAAAGCGATGTGGCCGTCGCGGTCGACCACGAACGAGGTGGGAATCCCAATCGAAGAGCTGGGATCCATCCAGAGCTTGTTCATTTCGCCAGTGTAATCGAACCCGATACGATAATTCAGATTCGAGAACTTCTCGGTCAGCCAGGCATCCACCTTAGT
>SAQG01000200.1 GCA_004020315.1 Mesorhizobium sp. | reverse complement strand
TCGTCTACAAGGGCATGTTCCTGGCCTATCAGGTCGGCGCCTATTACAAGGATCTAACCGATCCGCGTTTCGAGACGGCGCTGATCCTCGTCCATCAGCGTTTTTCGACCAACACCTTCCCGTCGTGGAAGCTGGCACATCCCTATCGTATGGTCGCCCACAATGGCGAAATCAACACGCTGCGCGGCAACGTCAACTGGATGGCGGCGCGGCAGGCCTCGGTCG
>SAQG01000199.1 GCA_004020315.1 Mesorhizobium sp. | reverse complement strand
CTGACGATTCCGGGCGCTTGCATTCCAATGGTGAAAAATCACCATCGCCTGATCGCACGACCCGCTTTCTGTGATTTTCGCCGAGACTACATTGTTCTGTTCGATATCAGTAGAAATGTCTGATGGAAATTTGAGCCATCCATCTAACCTTTCAAAACCCTGATCACTCACACTCGGCTCATCGAAAAAGGCTGGATCAGCCACGGCTTGGTCCGCAAGGGCACAGA
>SAQG01000198.1 GCA_004020315.1 Mesorhizobium sp. | reverse complement strand
AAGGGGTCGTCGAAGGCCGCTCGGCTCATGTCGGTTTCGTCGCCAAAGGCACCACCCAAGTCGATGCCGCCTACGACGCCGCCATGGCTGCGGGTGCAACCGAGATCCATCCGCCCGGCCCGCAGCCTCACTACGACCCACGCTATTACGCCGCGCAGCTTCGCGACCCCGATGGCTACAGCCTCGAATTCGTCTACAAGGAATGGCAGCACTGACATGACAAAACTA
>SAQG01000197.1 GCA_004020315.1 Mesorhizobium sp. | reverse complement strand
AGCGGCACCGTGCCAAATCGAGATCCTCGGCCACGGTCCCTGATGATCCGATGCGCCGCGGAGGGCCCGTTGCAGATCCTGTTCCGAAGGACCGCCGTGGCCGCGCATGCGATCGAAGGCCTCCGGGATTGTTGCTGCGCTGCCGTAGGGCAGGCCGGCAATTAACGCACCGCCGGAAAACACTTCCGGATAGGTCGCCAGCATGGCCGCCGCCATTGCGCCTCCGGCCGAG
>SAQG01000196.1 GCA_004020315.1 Mesorhizobium sp. | reverse complement strand
GAAATCGACCTCCGACACCTAATCGGATGGAGCCATACAGAAATACAAAACAGGTTGAAATAACGATAAGAAGGCTGCTGTAATGCGTCGGCTTACGATAGTGGAACCCGGTGCTCACATCATCGCGGCCTTGGAACATCGAAGACATATCGCCGACCAACCACGCCACAATATTCTCCCCACTGGATGCCAGATAAGAGCTTTGGACCTTCATCCATATGGCGACCAGAACCC
>SAQG01000022.1 GCA_004020315.1 Mesorhizobium sp. | reverse complement strand
TGCAGAAACTTCTTCAAGGCTGCCGGATATGAGGCCAATTAATTGCGACACGCTTTAGGCGTTCCCTCCGCCCTGCTAAGGCGTGGTGGCCTGCGGCCAATCGCAGATGTTGGGCAATTGGCGGCTGAAGATCGGCTAAGCCTATGCGCTTGAGACCCTCGCGATCCACACAATGCGGAACCGCCGACCTCAAGTCAAATCTCAGCAAGATCGCCCAGCGACTGTATCAGCGGCTGAATTTCGTTTTCATAATTCTTCCAGCGCTTGACGGACGATTTGTAAATCGGTTGACGAACCTGCCAGCGACTTGGCGTGTTGACCGAACCATCCCTATCGAAAAAGCGCAGGCAGGCGTCATCCCAAGGCAGCCCGAGATAATCTATCAGGCGGCGTGACTGCGCTTCCTGGTCCTCGACCAGCGTTTCGTAGCGATTTTCGAAGATAAGGCCCGGAAAGACCTCGTTCCAATGCTGCATCAGGCGGTCATACTCGCGATAGTACAGGCCTAGTGTTTTCAGGTCGGTGTTGTAGCTGTGTGCCTCGCTAAAGTTGAGGACAAAGCAGGAGACGCAATTGTCGATGGCGTCACGACGGCAATGAATGATGCGTGCGTTGGGCAAGAGAAGCCCGATAAGGCCGATCAGTTCAAAATTGTGCGGCATCTTGTCCACGACGCGAAGTGCGGCAGGCGCCCGCTCCCGCAAATAGGACAGATGCTCTTCGGCCAGCGTTTTGGACAGGACTTCTGTGATCGACGTGATTGGCTGGTTCAAATCTCCAGCCGATGATGTCTTGAGGCCGATCGCATTGGCGACCCGCCTTAGTTTGCTAAGCTCCCCTGCGCCATGAACATCGGGATGGCTGGCGCAGATCTGCTCCGTGAGCGTCGTCCCCGAGCGGGGCATGCCAACCACGAACACAGGCACTTCGGAAGGATTTCCATAGCCGGCCCGGGCAGCAAAAAAATCCGGCGTGAAGGTTTCAATCATCGAATCGATCCACCGACGATACAAGTCGATGTCGAACTTGTAGCCGGATGCCTGTTTCGCCCTGTTGAAATGGTCGAATGCCTCATCATAGCGCTTGAGGTCGTTCAGCACCTTGCCGGCGGCGAGATGGAGTTGCTGCGCGCCTTCCGAACCAAGTTTCGGATTACCGAGTTCACGAAGGATGGATTGAAGCTCCTTGGGCTCCTCGGTGAACTTTCGTGTCTGTACAAGGTCGTTGTAGGCAGCGGGCACCCCAATACGGCGATCGATCGCTTCTTTCAGATAGACGGCCGCTTCATCCATACGCCCTAGGCCGCTGAGCGCGCCGGCCAGCCCGGCTCGCACCTTAGGATGATCGCGGTTGATTTTCAGCGCCTTCTCGTAAAGCGGCAAAGCCATGTCGGGTTTGTCAAACGCCGTGTAAGTGCGCCCCAATGCACAAAGTGCTTCGATAAGGCCGGGCTGCAGTTCCAAGGCATACTGCATATGCCTGATTGCTGGCGAATACTCGCTGACCTTCACATAGGCCTCGCCCAGGCTGAGGTGGTAGTAGGGGTTTTTAGGTTCTTCGCCGACCGCCCGTGCGAAACATCGCAAGGCCCTCTCATCATCGTAACCAAGGTATAAGGTCCCCAAGATGTACAAGGCGAGCGGATGGTTTGGCGTGCGCGCCAGAACCCGGAGGCATAGGTCCTGAGCCTCATCAAGCCGCTTGGCCTGCTGAAAGGCATATGCCTGTTTCAGCAGCGCGTCGTCGGCCTGCGCACGCGATTGGGCGTTTCCTTTCTGCGGGTTCACCAAAGGCTTCGCTATCGGCATCTTCGCTTTCGGCGCGGGTCCGGGCTTGATGTGCTTTGACCAAGCAGGTGGGAGTCGATTGTTCATGACATCTCGCTAGCAAAAAGAGCCGAAGGAATCCAGCATGCTGGTTGCAGGCAAGGCGGGAGCTTGCGCGGCCAACTGCGCCGCGCTAGCGCCCTGATGGTGGCTTTGCCAGCGAACGGCGTGACAGCAAAGATGACAGGGTAACCGCTGGCGCTCGGTTCGAGCTGATGCAGAGGCTTGTATGGTGCATCATGTGAGGCTATATTTTACCTCACATGGAGTGGAGAGAGATATGCTAGGGTTCGGAAACGTCGCCGACGTGTTGGGGCTGCCCGTTAAAGAGGTGGCGGCGCGCTCGCCTTTCGGGCTGATCTCCCGGATCGAGAATGGACTTCCCATCGGCGCGCTCGAGCGCGTTGCACATCTTCTAGCGCCTGGCGATGCTCAGTTCAAATACCGGCTGATCCCCAAGGCGACCTACGAGCGGCGCAAGACGGTACATCGCCTTTCCTCGGACGAGGGCACACGATTAGCCCGCGTGGCGCGCGTCTGGGGTCTTGCTGTCGACGTCTGGCAGAACGAAGAGGAAGCGCGCGATTTCCTGTTTCGGCCGCACCCGATGATTGAGGACAAGCGGCCGATCGACGTCGTTATTCTGAGCGAGTTCGGCGCCGAAATGGTGGTCGATATCCTCGGAGGTCTGAAGTACGGCAGTGCTGCGTGACGGCGCAGACTCTCGATCGCACGCTATCGTCCTTTCGCATCGGCGATCCGGCCGGCACCTACCCGATCTTCGATGCGACCGGCTCGACATTCGCGCCAGGGCGATGGAACACGCCTGGTAGTCCTGTCATCTACACCAGCGAGCACTATTCGACGGCTCTGTTGGAAAAGCTGGTGCATGGCAGCGGCCGACTGCCGCCTAACCAGCACTACATCGAAATTACAATCCCACGCGGACTAAGCTACGAGGTCCTTTCCCAGCCGTCCCTGCCGGGCTGGGACACGATGCCCGCGACGGTGAGCAAGGGATTTGGCGAAACCTGGTGTTTAGAACGGCGCAGCGTCATGCTGCTGGTGCCGAGTGTCGTAGCGCGTCTCGATTGCAATGTGCTGATCAATCCGGCGCATCCAGAGTTTTCAAGGATCCAGGCAAGTCTGCACCAGCCCGTCTACTGGGACCGGCGGCTGTTTGGCGCGTAACGGGGGAGGGGCTTTCTGTCGCCTACAGCCCCCCTGCCTTGGTGAGATTGGCACAGGATACGGGTACGCATTCGCTTCGTCGGACCAAGGCCTCGATCATCTCCAAGGCAATCGGCAACCTTCGAGCCGTGCAAATCCTGCTCGGCCACACTAAGATCGAGAACACTGTTCGATATCTCGGCGTGGACGTCGAAGATGCCCTGACCCGAGCGGATTTCACTTCCTGGTGAGAGGCCGCAATTAGTTCCGTCCGTTGGTGCCCATCGGAACCGGCCGACAGCGTCACTACCTATCAACCCTGACCTTTCTCACTACCGGTTCTTCACTCTACAGCCGTTGTCGACTCGCGGCCCTGAGCATGCCGACTGCAGAGGCCAAGGAACTAGTGGATTGAATCCATTCTGGCGCCCTCGGCTTGCGGCTGCGATGATTTTGTCGGGGGCGGATGTCCAGCGGAGGGTTTGGGGCCGATGTTGTGGTTGGCGAGGTATCGGTTGATGGCGGCCTGCAGATGAGGCGTCGCTTGGTCGGCGCGGCGCAGAACTCCTCCACCGCGTTCAGCCATGAGGCGCTAGTCGGCGTGAAAATGGAAGGTGATGGGGGGATGACGGGAAAGCCAGGCGATCACCTTCGGGTGTTTGTGAAGTGCAAAATTATCGACCTAATCGGCTTCTGTATCGATCGAAAGCGCCCGAACCTCCATACTACGTTTGCCATGAATTTGATGACCATGACTAGACAGCTCCCAAGCGCTCCAAGAATATAGAATCCAGCGAATGGCTCTTACGCGTGCACTTACAAAATGGGCGTCCCAAGGAGATGGCCATGAGGAGCGATACCGAATATCTGCGTCTCGCCGTGGAAATCGCGACCGAGAGCCGGGCCAGTGGCAATCATCCTTTCGGGGCGCTCCTAGTGGGCCCGGAGGGCGACGTGCTCCTTTCATCGGGCAACACCTACGCGCGGGATCGCGGCGTTGGCCGCGCAGAGGCAAACGTGGCCCGCGCGGCCGCGCAGCAATCCGCGACATCCACCACGCGGCCGCAGGCGAATCCCCATATGTCGGCATGGCTGTGATCTACTGCAGCGGCTTCGTCGGATCGTCCAGGAATCTCAGAAAGCCGCAAAGCGTGCGGCTCTTCCACGCAATCGACGAGATCTCGCTCGCGACCTCGATCGCACCTTTCAAACGCGACCTGTTTTCCGAGGTCGAAGTACCAACGTTCTTCTGGGGCGATCTCGACTACTCGGGAATGGCAATCCTTCATCACCTCCGGGGCACATTCCGTTCGGCGATGGCATGGCAATGCGGCTATGCGTCCATGTTAAGCCATCTGCTCGCTGGGATGGGACACACTCCCGAGGAGGCCCGCAAGGAGGGGCAGCGCCCAATCGAATTGACGGGCTGTCGATACGCGGATGAGGCTTTTCTCCCCGCGATACGAGCACACGGCCGCTTCCGACCAGGAGGGTTTCCGTGTCGCGGATGTATTTGACAGACCGAGGTAGTCCCTGGATGCTGTACGCATCCGGGGCAAGGCTACCCCGCTGGCAGGGGGCGTTCGACCTGCTGCGACTGCAGAGGATTTCTGACGTCCGCGACGCCTCTCGGGCCCTCTTTTGAGGAGCTGCGTTTACGTGCAGGCATTGGGGGCCGAAAACACCGCCCCTGGGCGTCGGCGACAATCTATTAAGGCACTGGCGCTAAGAACGATTTCTTGACTAACGCTCGCCTCTAGTAAAGACTTCGTTCCCAGAGAGCGCGCCAAGGAACGCAGCCGTTCCTTGCTCGCCACGATCCGAAAGAAGCTGGTCCCAATTGAGCGTCGAAAAATGCCGAAGCGAACAACGGGCCGATACGAGAACGTAACCGCAGGGGCAGAGAACGTCGATGCGTTCATCCCGTTCGATCTGCCGCCTGCACGTCCGGCACTCTTTGTTGAAGGCAAGCTCGAACATCGTCTGCGGGAAGCCGAGCAGGCGCTCGTTCGGCTCGATCTCGCAGGCAATATGGTGCCTTCCCTCGATTGGTTCATCTATGCCTTCGTGCGCAAGGAGGCAGTGATCTCGTCACAGATCGAGGGCACGGAGGCATCACTCGTGGACCTTCTCGCTTTCGAGGCCGAAGAGGGGCCGGCAGCCAACGCCGATGTGGAAGAGGTCACGAACTATCTCGATGCGCTCGCCTATGCCCGCGACCAGCTAGCCTCGAAGCATGGGCTGCCGATTTCCATGCGGCTCCTGAACGAGGCACACAAGCGGTTGATGCGCGGCGTACGCGGTTCGAACAAGCAGCCCGGAGACGTGCGCCGCAGCCAGAACTGGATCGGGGGAAGCCGGCCAGGCAATGCGGCCTACGTCCCGCCGCCACCTGATAAGCTTCCCCAGCTTCTCAGCGAATTTGAGAAATACATCCACGTCGACGATCCGCTACCGAAGCTGGTGCGGGCGGGTCTTCTCCACGTGCAGTTCGAGACCATTCATCCCTATCTCGACGGCAACGGGCGGATCGGGCGGCTCCTGATCGCGCTGCTCCTGGAGCACTGGGGCTTGCTGAAGGCGCCGCTCCTCTATCTCAGCCTGTTTTTCAAACGCCACCGGGAAGAGTACTATCGGCGCCTCAATCTGGTCCGGCTGGAAGGGGACTGGGAGGGCTGGATCGACTTCTTTCTCGATGGGGTCGCCACGATTTCCGATGAAGCCGTCGCCTCGGCGCGGGAACTGTTCAATCTCGTATCCGCGGACCGGATGCGACTGCTCGAAGCCCAGTTCGCCTCCGTCTCGGCAGTGAGACTGTTCGAGCAATTGCCGCGTCATCCGATCGTGAGTGTTGCCTCGGCCATAAAGTTGATCGGCGCAAGCAAGCCGACCGCGATCCGTGCGATCGAGGCGCTTACCGAAGCCGACATTCTCGTGGAAACCACGGGGAAGAAGCGCGACCGCAGCTTCGCCTATCGCGCCTATCTGGAGTGCCTGCGAACCGGAACGGAATTGGACAGCGGCGGCTGATCGCTACCAACCGCGAAATCATACCACGCAAAGCCCACATCCTAGGACCTGCATGAAGCAACATCGTGTGCAGCGTCCTTTGCTTATGAGCGGAACCATACGGAGCGATACGGGAAGGTTCCTCGATATGCGCCAACGAAAAGGACAATTAAATCAATAATTTGATCCCGTCCTCCGGGCCCACCATTGTCGCTCAATATCAATAATTTATGGCCGACGTCTGTCTAAAGTGGGCCACTTGAGCTCCGCTATACCCGTCGTATTCAGATTGAATGTTGTCGCCTGACCCCGATCCAAGGACAGGAGAAGCGATCTTGTGCCTGTTTCTATCCTCTATTTTTGCTCCTGTTTGTCGGTTGGCCGACGACCCCAGCGGCGATCGGCTCGATGCGCTTTTCTGCGCGATCCAGACGGCCTGGGCGTGAACGACGCGAAGCGAGCGATACGGCGCGCCGGAACATCTCGATCCGCTCGAGGGATGGATCGCCGATCTCCATCCCTCCGCGAGATCCAGGAACCCGCCGGTCCGGCTCCAGCCTAAACCCGGCGCCTCATCGGCTCGGCGTCTACTCGGCTGCGCCGCTCTCGGAAGCCAGGGTCGGGCCGGCTTCAGGCCGCCTGCGCCGGAAGGTCCTGCGCAGAGCAACGTAGAAGACCGGCGTCAGGAAGAGGCCGAACAACGTCACGCCCAGCATGCCGGAGAACACGGCCGTGCCGAGCGATTGGCGCATTTCCGCGCCAGGCCCGCTGGCGATCACTAGCGGCACCACGCCCAGGATGAAGGCGAATGCCGTCATCAGGATCGGCCGCAGCCGCAGCCGGCAGGCCTCGACAGCCGCCTCGACGGCGTCAAGGCCCCGCTCCTCACCTTGGCGCGCGAACTCGACGATCAGGATCGCGTTCTTCGCCGCCAGGCCGATGAGCACGATCAGCCCGATCTGCACGAGGATGTTGTTGTCGAGACCGCGGATGGCGACGCCCAAGAGGGCGGCCAGCACGCTGAGCGGGACGATAAGCACGATGGCGAAGGGCGTAATCCAGCTTTCGTATAGCGCGGCGAGCGCCAGAAAGACGAACAGAACCGACAGGCCGAAGATGAAGACCGCCGTGTTGCCGGTCTGCCGCTCCTGGAAGGCGAGTTCAGTCCATTCGAAGGAAGTGCCCTGCGGCAGCGATTCGGCTGCGATCCCCTCCATCAGGTCGAGCGCCGTGCCCGTGGCGACGCCCGGCGCTGCATTGCCCTGAAGCGGCACGGAGACATACATGTTGTAGCGTTGCACGAGCGAGGGACCTGTGACGTCGCGGATCTCGACCAGTGTGCCGAGCGGCACCAGGTCGCCGGCCGCCGAGCGCACCTTCAGCTTCAATATGTCGTCGCGATCGATGCGGAAAGCCTGGTCGGCTTGCGCCCGCACCTGGTAGACGCGACCGAAGGCGTTGAAATCGTTGACATAGGCGGTGCCTAGATTGATCGACAGCGTCTCGAAGATGTTGGGGATCGGCACGTTCAGCACGCGCGCCTTGTCGCGGTCGATCGCCAGGAAGAATTGCGGGCTGGAGGCCGAGAAGGTGGTGAAGACGCCCATCAACCCGGGCGTCTGGTTGGCCTTGCCGGCGATTTCGTTGGCCAGCGCCAGAATCGGCCGCATGTCGGCGCTGTTGCGCTCCTGGAGCATCATCTTGAAGCCGCCGGAGTTGCCGATGCCCCGCACTGGCGGCGGCGGCAGCGCGATGATGAAGGCCTCCTGGATGCTTTGCAGGCTGCCAAACAGCGTGCCGATGATCTTGTCGGAAGTATCGCCGCTCTCGAGCCGTTCCTCGAAGCTCTTGAATGGCGCGAAGATCACGCCGGAATTGCTGGCGTTGGTGAATGTCGCGCCGTTGAATCCTGCGAAGGCGACGGCGTTGGCGACACCCGGCGCCTCGCGGATGATATCCGACGCCTTCTGGATGACTGCGTCCGTTCGGGCGAGCGAAGAGCCCTCCGGCAATTGCACGACGACGATCGCATAACCCTGGTCCATGTTCGGGATGAAGCCGCGCGGCACCGTCTGCAGCATGTGATAGGTCGCGTAGAGCAGGCCTGCGAAGACGAGCAGCATGGCGGCAAGCGCCAGAGTCGTGCCGACCAGTCTGTGCACCAGCCACGCATAGCCGTCCGCCATCCTGTCGAACCCGTTGTTGAACCCGTTCGCCAGAGCGCGGCCGAACCTTGCCAGGAAGAAGTTCGAATGTTCCTCGATGTGCGGCTTGAAAAGCACGCCAGCGAGAGCCGGCGAAAGCGTCAGCGAGTTGAATGCGGAGATCGCGGTGGAGACCGCGATGGTGATGGCGAACTGCAGGTAGAACTGGCCGGAAATCCCGGGAATGAAAGCCGCCGGAACGAAGACGGAGATCAGCACCAGCGAGATCGCGAGGACCGCGTTTCCCACTTCATCCATGGTCTTGTGCGCAGCGGCGCGCGGAGCGAGCCCCAGCCGGATGTTCCGCTCGATATTTTCCACAACCACGATGGCGTCGTCGACAACGATGCCGACCGCCAGCACCAGCCCGAACAGAGTGAGCATGTTGAGCGAGAAGCCGAAGGCGAGCAGCACGGCAAGCGTGCCGATCAGCGAGACCGGTATCGCCACGATCGGCACGATCGCCATGCGCCACGACTGCAGGAACACGATGATGACGATCACCACCAGCAGGATCGCCTCGGCGATGGTGACATAGACCTCGTTGATAGATTCGGCGATGAACTCGGTCGGATTGTAGATGATCTCGTAGGCCAGCCCCTCCGGGAAATCCTCCGAAAGCTCCGCGATGGTCTCCTGGATTTCTTCCGCCGAGGCCAAGGCATTGGTGCCCGGCCGCTGGAAGATGCCGAGCGCCACCGCCGCCTTGTTGTTGAGATAGGAATTGGTGACGTAGTCCCTGGCGCCGAGCTCTATGCGCGCCACGTCCTGCAGGGAGATCAAGCGGCCGTCCTCGGTCGACTTGACTATAACGTAGCGGAAGTCGCGCGCGTCTTCGAAGCGCCCTTGCGTGGTGACCGTATACTGGAAGGCCGAGCCGTCGCCAATCGGCGGCGCGCCGATCGAGCCGCCCGACACCTGGACGTTCTGGTCGCGCAGCGCCTGGACTACGTCGCCTGCGGTCATGCCGTAGGCGGACAGCTTTTCCGGGTCGAGCCAGACGCGCAGCGAATATTCGCGCTCGCCGAAGATCTGCACGTCGCCGACGCCGTCCAGTCTCAGCAGGACGTCGCGCACGCGCGAACGCGCATAATTCGATACGTAGAGCTGATCATATGTGTCGTCGGGCGACAGCATATGGATGACCATCATCAGGTCGGGCGAACTTTTCGCCGTGGTGATGCCGAGCCGGCGCACCTCTTCCGGCAGGCGCGCTTCGGCGATCGAGACGCGGTTCTGGACCAGCACCTGCGCCGCGTCGAGATTGGTGCCGGGGCGGAAGGTGATGGTGAGCGACATCGAGCCTTCGCCGGAGGAATAGGACGACATGTAGAGCATGTGCTCGACGCCGTTGATTTCCTGTTCGATCGGCGTCGCCACGGTCGCGGCGACCGTCTCGGCGTCGGCGCCCGGATAGGAGGCGCGCACCACGATGGTCGGTGGCGCGATTTCGGGATATTGCGCGACCGGAAGCTGCGTATAGGCGATGCCGCCGACGAGCACGAGCACGATCGACAGCACCACCGCGAAGATCGGGCGGTTGACGAAGAAATGGGCGAAGTTCATTGCGTCTGCCCTTCGGCATCAACCTTGGGCGGCAACGTGGTCATCTCGGACTTGACGGTGACGCCCGGCCGCACTCGCACCAGCCCGTTGATTACCACGGTCTCTTCGCCGGTGAGCCCCTCGCGGATAACGCGATAGCCGTCGATGCGCGGGCCGGTGCGGACCGGCTTGGCCGAGATCAGGCCTGCCTCGTCGACAACGAAGACGATGCGGCGGTTCTGGTCGGCGCCGATCGCCTCGTCAGGCAGAAGCACGCCCGGATGCGGCAGCGAGCCGGGCACGTTGATGCGGCCGAACATGCCCGGCTGCAGCACGCCGTCCTTGTTGTCGAAGCGCGCCCTGGCCCGCATCGTGCCGGTAGCTTCGTCCAGACGGTTCTCGGCGAAGTCGAGCTTGCCCTTGAACGTCGCTTCATCACGGTCGGCGACACGGACGACAACATCGACGCCGCCGGCGCCCTCCTGCATGACGCCGCCGCGCTCGCGGGCGTCGCGCGCATAAGCGAAGTAGGTCCGCTCATCGATGTCGAAATAGAAGTCGATCGGGTCGATCGAGACGATGGTGGTCAGCACGGTCTGGTCGGCCTGCACCAGATTGCCCGGCGAGATGAGCCGGCGGTCGACGCGGCCGGAAAACGGCGCCTTGATCTCGGTGAATTCGAGATTGAGACTTGCGTTTTCAAGTGCCGCCTCCGCGCCGTCCAGTTGCGCTTGGGCGGCGAGATATTCGCGGCGGCGGTCGTCCAGTGTCGAAACCGGTATGTTGCCTTCGCGCGACAGGGTCTCGGCGCGCTCGAACTGCATCTTGCTGAATTCGACCAGGGTCTTGGCCGAGTCGACCTGCGCCTGCGCCTGGTTCAGCGCCGCCTTGAACGGCCGCTGGTCGATGGTGAACAGGAGGTCGCCCTGCTTGACCAGCGTACCGTCCTGGAAATGGACCTGGTCGAGATAGCCGCCGACGCGGGAGCGCAGCGAAACCTGGTCGACGGCTTCGAAACGGCCGACGAACTCATCGTCCTCGACGATATCGCGGACCAGCGGCTTGGCTACCGTGACGACGGGCGCGGGAGGCGCTTCCTGCGCCTGTGCGGCCGGGGCCGCGAGCAAGCCGATCGCCGCGAAGGCCGCGGCGGCGAGCCATTTTGCAGGGACGTTTCTGCTGGAGGGGGCGGTCAGAGAATCGTGGCGGAGGTGTGCAGTGTGAACCATGGTTACCCCTCGTAATCGGCCCTTCAGGCGAAGTCCGTAACATCTAGGCAGCGGGTGTGCCGCACAAATCAATTTTTTGAACTGACCACCACAACCGACAGCTTGCTATAGAACAAACATCGAACATCATCAACCTTGACAAGGAAGCGGCTAACCGGGGAGCGCGAACGCACATCTCGCGTTTATCCGCTGCGTAGGCATCGCCATGCGCTCGAGCTAAAGCGGATCTGACGAGCCATTGCGCATCCCGACGTGCGGCGGTTCTGTCGGGAGGAACAGGGCCGCTCTCGCATAGAGGTCCGACCTGCTTCTCATTCTGCGGTTATAGGCGGCGATATAGGCTTCGATGAAATCGGCAGATTGGACATTTGCTACACGCCGAAAACGCTATTGCACCACCCGCATAGCACTGGGACGTGACAACCGCACGTCCGCTCGTCTCTCCTGCAGTTTGGAAAAAAGATCGTCGATAACCGGCGCATGTATGGCGCGAACGAGGGTGAGGTCGAACCGGTCAAGCACCTTATCGGAAGCGTGCTGCTGTGGCGTGACAATCGTGAAGGATGCACTCTGCAATTAGAGAAGTGACGCTACCGCGACCCCTCATGTGAGACTGAAACACCGGCAGGATTTCCTCGCTCACGCGTGAACCGGAGCGAGGCATTCATCGCTATAGTAGGCTGCCTGGGCGCTCGGCGGCGCCCAGGCCCTTTTTTCTCGCTCTGAACGTATCGTCTTCGGCTGACCAGTCTAACCAAGCGCAGAAGCATACGACTCTCCTTCTTATCGCACACGTCGCACCTAGATGTTTGAGTAAGCACCGCCACGCGCCACCAGTTCCTCATTCGGGCCTTGTTCGACGATGCCCGTATCGGCGACCACCACGATGCGATCGGCATTGCGGATCGTCGCCAGCCGATGCGCGATCACCAGTGTCGTTCGGCCCTGCGCAAGCTCTGCCAGCGACTGCTGGATCTCCCGCTCGGTCTGCGTGTCGAGTGCCGACGTCGCCTCGTCCAGGATGAGGATTGTCGGGTTCTTCAGGAACATACGCGCGATTGCCAGGCGCTGCTTCTGACCGCCCGACAGTTTTACGCCACGCTCGCCAACGATCGTATCGAGGCCTTCCGGCAGAGAAGCGATGAGTTCGTGGAGGCGCGCGCGGCGCGCGGCCTCGACGATCTCGCTCTCGACCGCATCCAGCCGGCCATAGGCGATGTTCTCGCGGATCGTACCGCCAAACAGGAACACGTCCTGCTGCACGATACCGATCTGGCCGCGCAACGAGGCCAGCGTCATGTCGCGGATGTCCAGACCGTCGATGGTGATGGCGCCGCTGTCGACCTCGTAAAAACGCGGCAGCAGCGAGCACAGCGTCGTCTTGCCGGCGCCCGACGGCCCGACGAAGGCGATGGTCTGTCCTGCTGCGATGTCGAGATTGATGTTCTTCAAAACCGCCCGTTCGCCGCTATAGCCGAAGGTGACATCCCGGTAGCTGATGTCACCTTTGAGGGTCGGCGCGTCAATTGCGCCGGGCCGATCCGCGATGTCCGGCTCCGTGTCGAGGAGGGTCGCATAGCGGCGAAATCCGGCGATGCCTTTCGGATAAGTTTCAATCACCGAATTGATCTTGTCGATCGGCCGGAAGAACACATTGACCAGGAGCAGGAAGCCAACGAAGCCGCCACTCGAAAGTTCGCCACGCAGCACGAGGTAGCTTCCGGCGATCATTACCACCAGTTGGATCAACCGCATGCTCATGTAGCTCAGCGACGTGCTGGCGGCCATGATGCGATAGGCATCGAGCTTGGTCTTGCGGTAGCTGGCGTTGTCACGCGCGAACAGATTGCGTTCGTGGTCTTCATTGGCGAAAGCCTGCACCACCCGCATGCCGCCGACGTTCTCCTCGATGCGGACATTGAAATCGCCGACCCGTCCGTAAAGCGCCTGCCAGTTGCGCGTCATGCGCGCGCCATAGCGGCTTGTCACCCAGGCGACGAGCGGAACAATTGCCGCCGTTATCAGTGCAAGCTGCGGATTGACCAGGAACATCAGCGCAAAGGCGCCAAGGAAAGTCATGATCGCGATGAACAGGTCTTCCGGTCCATGATGGGCGACCTCGCCGATTTCCTCCAGGTCCTTGGTGACCCGGGCGATGAGGTGACCGGTCTTGTGGTTGTCATAGAAGCGGAACGAGAGCTTCTGCAGGTGATCGAAGCTCTTCCGGCGCATCTCGGTCTCGATGTTGATACCGAGCATATGACCCCAGTAAACCACGACCGCCATCAGTCCGGTGTTCAGCGCATAGATGGCAAGCAGGCCGGCTGACGCCGCAAGGATCAGCAGCCATTGCTGAGTAGGCAGCAGGTCGTCGACGAACAGCTTGACCGCCATCGGGAATCCGAGCTCCAGCATGCCAGACAGAACCGCACAGCAGAAATCCAGGATGAACAGACCCTTCCAGGGGCGGTAGTAGGAGAAAAATCTAAGAAGCATTGGAACCGCTTTTTCTGTTCGAAGGTCTGGACTGCCAGGAGCGTGGCTGACGAGGCCTGTCGCTACAGGCATTCATGCGGGCGACTGCTGATGAGGCCGACCTTGTCTGGAGGGATAGCTTACGATAAGTGGAGTGTAAATATCATATTATGAGGTCTCGATGCTGACTGCAACCACGCGCTGCGAAACGCCGAATGCCGGCAAATATCTCGCTCAGCTCTGCAAACATTTCGCGCACCTGGAGGTCACTCATGGTGATGGGCATGGGCAGTGCCGGTTTTCCTGCGGCACGGCTACCATGAATGCCGGTCTCGAAGGGCTGGACATAACGGTGGAAGCGGCCGACACCGGCGCGTTGACCGAGACCAAGCAGGTCATCGAATCGCATCTCGTCCGGTTCGCCTTCCGTGAAAATCTCCAGCCGCTGGCCTGGCGTGATTGAAGCGTCGTTTTCGACACGGAGCATGCTCATGAGATGGCTCAAGTCGGTCCTGGCGTTGCCGGCACTGGCGCTTTTCCTCGTTCAGGCGTTCGCAACCGAGATCGAAACCGCGAAAGGCCCGGTAAGCGTCGGAAAGACGCCGCAAACGCTCGCGGTGTTCGACATTGCGGCAGTCGATACATTGAACAGCCTGGGCGTGAAGATCGCCGGCTTGCCCGATAAGCTCTATGTGCCCGAACTCGCCGAGTTGAAGGACGGCGCGGAAATCGTCGGCACCATCTTCGAGCCCGATCTGGAGGCGCTAAGCGCGCTGGCGCCCGACCTCATCATTGTCGGCGGGCGCTCCTCGCCGCAACTGGCGGCGACGAGCCAGATTGCGCAGAGCATCGACATGACAATGAACGGCGATGATCTGCTCGCGCAGGCAAAGCAGCGCCTGATGGCCTACGGCGCTCTCGTCGGCAAGCCGGCCGAGGCGGCGGCGCTTGCTTCGGAACTCGATGACGCGCTTTCGTCGACACGTGCCGCCGTCAAGGGCAAGGGCACGGCGCTGATCCTGATGACCAGCGGCCCGAAAGTGACCGCCTACGGCAAGCATTCCCGCTTCGGTTGGCTGCATTCGGCGCTCCAGCTCACGCCGGCCGTCGAGGATGTCGAGGCCGCTACCCACGGCGAAGCGATTTCCTTCGAGTTCCTCCGCGACGCCAATCCGGACTGGCTCATCGTGCTCGATCGCGCCGCGGCGATCGGTTCGGGCGAGCAGAACGCCAGGGCGGCGACGCTCGACAATGAACTGGTGGCCGAAACCACGGCTTGGAAGAAAGGGCAGGTGGTCTACATGCCGGCAGCCGATTTCTACATCGCTGCAGGCGGCGTCCAGTCGACGAAGCGCGTGCTTAAGACCATTCGAGACGCATTCTCGCGGACCCAATGACCGCCGGATCGCTTGGCTCTCAGGGTTTCGCTTATCGAGCCGTAGGCGCCGCAACCCTGCTGGCGCTCTTTGTGGCCAGTCTGTTCGTCGGCGTCGGTGAGCTTGCCATAGGCAGTCTGGCTGACCCGGAAGCGTTGCGGCTGATCATGATCAGCCGCTTGCCAAGGACGTTGGCGGCACTTCTGGCCGGCAGCGCCTTGGCCATCGCAGGGCTTGTGATGCAGACGCTTGCCCGCAACCGTTTCGTCGAGCCGTCGACGGCGGGAACCGCGCAATCTGCGGCACTGGGCATACTGGTCGTTACGCTCGTGTGGCCAAATGCATCGCTTGGATGGAAAGCGGCCGGCGCGGCGGTGACCGCTCTCGCCGGGACATCCGTTTTCCTCATGCTTGCGCACAGGCTGCCGCCGACACAGCCTTTTCTCGTTCCGCTGTTCGGATTGGTTTATGGCGGCGTCATTGGCGCTGCCGCGACCTTTGCCGCATGGCACCTGGATCTCCTGCAATATCTCGAAGTGTGGATGACGGGCGAGTTTTCCGGCATCCTGCGCGGGCGCTATGAACTGTTGTGGGTTGCTGGCGCACTGGTCGTATTGGCCTGGTGGACAGCCGACCGCCTGACGATGCTTTCGCTGGGCAGGGACGTCAGCATAGGGCTTGGCCTGAACTATACCGGCATGCTTCGGCTCGGCCTGGTTATCGTCTCGGCCATCACCGCTCTGACCGTGGTCGTCGTCGGAACGATCCCGTTCGTCGGCCTTGTCGCGCCCAACATCGTATCGCGCTTCGCTGGCGAAAACCTGCGCCACACCTTGCCAGGGGTCGCCGGCGGTGGTGCGGCGTTGGTGCTTGCCTGCGACATCATTGGCAGGCTCATCCGTTTCCCTTACGAGGTTCCGGTCGGCACGATCCTCGGCGTCGTCGGGGCGGTGCTTTTCCTCGTCCTGCTACTTGGCCGAAACAGCAATGACTGACGTCGTGATACAACGCGTGATGCGGCACGAGGGCCGCCTCGTGATGATGGCGGCGGTCGCAATGCTGGTCGGCGTGGCGTTCATGACCATCGGCCTGCGTGGCAACCTCGCCTTCGTGATCGAACTGCGCGCAGCGCGGTTGGCGGCGATGGTTCTGGTCGGCGTGGCGGTGGCGGTTTCGACGGTCGTGTTTCAGACCGTTTGCGCCAACCGCATCATCACTCCATCGATCATGGGGCTGGATGCGCTCTACGTCTTCTGCCAGACCGCGCTTGTTTTTGCGCTGAGCGGTTTCGGTTTTGCCGGCATCGATCCCCGCCTGCACTTCCTCGGCAATTTCACCGTAATGACGAGCCTCGCGCTGGCGCTTTTCCTACCGATGCTTCGGCGGCGTTTCGACCTGACGCTGATGCTGCTGACGGGCGTCGTGCTGGGCGTGCTGTTCCGTTCGCTGACGACGTTGCTGGCGCGGCTGCTGGATCCGAACGACTTCGCCGTGCTGCAAGGTGCGGTCTTCGCTAGCTTCAATACGGTGGAACCGGATCTCCTGCTTTTGGCTGGCGTGATCACTGTGGCGGGTGTCGCCATCGCCTGGCGGGCGCGACATATTCTCGATGTGCTCTCGCTGGGCACCGACACAGCCATTGGGCTGGGCGTCGCGTGGCGCGGCACGGCTGCGGGGCTGCTGGTTCTTGTCGCCGCGCTCGTCTCGGCGTCGACGGCGCTGGTCGGCCCGATGGCGTTTCTGGGCCTGCTGGTGGTTTCGCTCGCCGAACGCATCGTGGGCACCAACCGGCATGCCATCCTACTCCCGGCAGCCGCGCTCACGGCGATAATCGTGCTCGTGGGCGGCCAGACGGTCCTCCAGCACGCTCTGGGCGGGGAAGGCAGCCTCGGCATCGTCGTGGAATTTGTCGGCGGCATCGTGTTCCTCGCCATTCTGTTTGCCGGGGGCCGGCGATGATCGAGATTGCAGGCGTTTCCCTGGCTCTTGGCGGCAGCCGAATTTTGGATAATGTCAGCCTGACCGTGCCGAAGGGCGGCGTCACGGCGCTTGTAGGACCGAATGGCGCCGGCAAATCCAGCCTATTGTCGCTGATCGCCCGCCTGCGGCCCCTGCAAAGCGGCCGCATCACAGTCGATGGGCTGCCGGTCGATACGACGCCGAGCCGGCAGTTGGCAAAGATCATGGCCATCCTGCGACAGGATCCCGGCGTCGCAAGCCGCCTGCGCGTCGTTGAACTGGTGGGGTTTGGTCGTTTCCCGCATCACCGCGGGCGGCTGACCGCGAAAGACCACGAAATCATCGCGGCGTCCCTCGAACAGTTCGATCTCAGCGATCTGACGCCGCGCTTCATCGACACCTTGTCAGGCGGGCAACGGCAGCGTGCCCTTGTCGCCATGACCTTCTGCCAGGGGACGGATTACATCCTTCTCGACGAGCCGCTGAACAATCTCGACATGTTTCATGCAAGAAACCTGATGCGAACGCTGAGACGCATCGCCGACGAGCACGGCAAGACGGTGCTCATCGTGCTCCATGACATCAATCATGCAGCCTCGTACGCCGACCGTATCGTCGCGATGAAAGACGGCGCCGTTGTCGCCTCGGGCCAGACCGCCGACGTCATCCGGCCGGACATACTGGAGAGCATTTTTGGCTTCTCGATGCGGGTCGAACACATCGACGGTCGGCTGACCGTTTTGCACCACGCCTGAGCATGCTTCCGCTCTGCGGCGCTCGAAGAGCGAAGCAGTTACAACAGCTTGCATAAAGTGGATTTTTATTATCAAGTTTATTGCCGCAGCGCAACCGATGCGCTAAGGCAGTTCCCACAGGCGCGGTTCGCGCCAGCCGGGGCTACAGTAATCGAGGGGATTTAGCCGATGTCATCCGATCTGTTGCGAGCGCTGACCGTCAGCACCGCGATGTCCATTTTCTTGTGTCCCGAAGCGCTGGCGCAGTCTGCTCCCGCCGCGGAAGCGGAAGCCAGGACGAGCACGACCGAAGAAAATGAAGAAGCCCAAGCTCCCGCCGGGGGCACGCAACTCGACACCATTCTCGTCGTGGACGTGGGGGCGGGCGCTAACGCGACGGCCGGTGCCGACCTGATCACCATCGACCAGCAGGAGATCGACCGCAAGAAACCGCAGGATTTGAGGGAGGTGTTCTCCGGTGAACCGCAGATCGCCGTCGGCGGGGCGATCCCCAGCACGCAGAAGATCTATGTCAACGGTGTCGATGAGAACAATCTGGCCGTGACTGTCGACGGGTCACGACAAAACAACAAGGTGTTCCACCACAACGGCACCTATCTGCTCGACCCGGCATTGCTGAAGGCAGCGTCCGTGCAGGCAGGCGTCGCGCCGGCCGATGCCGGTCCGGGCGCGCTCGCGGGTTCGCTAGGATTCGAGACCAAGGATGCGGTTGATCTGCTCGAACCCGGCCGCAACTTCGGCGGTTTCGTCACCGGCATTTGGGACACCAACAGCGAGACATTCACCACTGGCGTGAGCGCCTTCGGCCAGCAGGACGGGTTCGAGTATCTCGGCTACATCAACTACGGCCGTGGCGGCAACTTCACGGCCGGCAACGGCCAGGAGATGCCGGGGACTGGCACCGATCTCATTAGCGGGTTAGCCAAGGTCGCTTACGAGAGCGTCGAGGGCCATCGCTTCGAGCTCAGCCACGAACAGGTCCGCGACGACGCGCTGCGCCCCTATCGCGCCAATGTATATATTAATATCGGTGCCGAGCCGGAGACCCGCAACTACGATCTGAGCCGCCAGAATACGGTCTTCACCTACACCGACACCTCGCCAGAAGGCTGGTGGGATCCGAAGATCGTGATCGCCTACAGCAAGACCGATCTCGAAACCGAAGTATACGGCCGCCGGCGGCCGGTGACCTCGGGTCCGGCCGAGGGCGAAACGAACAGTTTCAATGGCAAGCTCGAAAACCGATTTTCGCTCGACATCGGAAGCGTCACCGCGGGTTTCGATTTCTACAGCGACAAGGCCGCACTGGAATCGCGTTTTCCCGGGTTCTTCGAATTTGCCGACGAACGCGCCAGCAACGTCGGCGCTTATGCCCAGGCTCGCCTGGAGCCGTTCGATCGGGCGAGGATCTCCTTCGGCGCACGTGGAGACCATCAATGGTTCACCGGCGTCGACGATTCGGATTGGAACAACGCGGGCCTGAGTGGCAACATCTCCGGCGAATACGATCTTGTGCCGGAGTTCCTTACCGCCAAGGCTGGCACCTCGCATGTCTGGGGCGGTGTTCCGCTGGCGGAGAATTTTATCCAGAACCCACTCTGGACCTATGGCGATGGCCCGGAGCCGGTGACGTCCGATAACTACACAGCGGGGCTCGAAATGCGTTACAACGGCTTCACCTTCGAGGCCAACGTGTTCCGTACGAACATCGACAGCGCACGCCTGCCGGTTTACGGGCGCGAGCCATACCTTCCCGGGGACACATCGATCCGCACGCTCGATCTCGTTTCTAAGGGCTGGGAAATCGGCGGCCGCTATGATTGGGACGCCGGCTTTGTCAGTGTGAAATACGCCGACATCAATGCCGACGTCGACGGCAAGCCCGC
Organism: Mesorhizobium sp.; assembly: GCA_004020315.1. Lineage (GTDB taxonomy): Bacteria > Pseudomonadota > Alphaproteobacteria > Rhizobiales > Rhizobiaceae > Mesorhizobium. Next base: position 78,924 of record SAQG01000022.1, on the reverse strand, counting down.
TGATACGGAGATCGGCCGCTATTTGACGACTCCTCTCGGCCAGATCGTGATGATCGGCGCCGGCTACACATTCGACGACTGGGGCGTCAAAGTCGGTGGCGACATCGAGATCGCCTTGAAGACCGACAGGACCCTGGTGCGGCATGACACCGACCCGGAGAGCGAGAAGAGGGAACTTCCGGGATACGAAGTGGTGAACGCCTACGTCGAATGGACGCCGCCTTCGAGGCCGAACTTCACGCTGCGCGCCGACGCCCTCAATATATTCGACGAGACCTACACCGATCGCGCCGCCTACGGGCAGGATTTCGCCGGTGTGGTGCCGCACTACGATCCCGGCCGCTCGTTCCGGCTGAGCGCCACGGCGCGGTTCTGACGTTGGAAAACGCCGGCGTGGTCAATCGCCCGCGCCGGCTGTGAAACGATGGTTGCGTTGGCGCCTTCGACGCTCAAGCAGCGCCAGCGCGGATGGGTGCTTCGCGGTCCGCCTGCAGCAGACGCATGTTGCGTGCGTCGTTGGCGAGTATGTTGAAGCAGTCGCCGCCGAACCATTCCAGCGAGGCATCTACCTCCTCGCGCTCGAACAACTCATCCACGAATTCCAGATAATCCACCGCGCCATCGAAAAGCGCGGTCATGCCCGCCCGCTTTCCGGCCGCGGCATAGACGTTTGCCGGCTCGAATACGGCGAGGTCGGCACGCGAGCGCACGTTTTTGAGATGGTAGTGCCGGATATGCGGCAACAGCGCGCGATGCGCGGCGACGGGATCAGCGCCCCCTTCCCAGACGTGCAAAGTGTCGAAATTGATCCCCAGCGCGGGATGATCGACCTCCTCAAGCAGGCGCTGCGTCGACGACAGCGTATCGGCAAGCGTTCCCGGATGTGTCTCCACCAGTAGCTGGCAATCCTGGTCCTGCGCCATCATGCAGGCGTCCTTAAGTCGCGCCGACAGTCGCCAGCGCGCTTCGGGCGAGGTGTCCCGGCTTGCCGACTTGCCGGCGAACGTACGCACCTTGCGGGCGCCCCAGCGGCCGGCCAGACGGCAGAGGTTCGACGTGGCGTGGCGCAGCGATGCCAGATCCTCGTCGAGAGGTAGATAGTCGCTGAGCATCGGCACGGAAAGGCCGAGCGCCGCCATCCAGTCGGCATTGCGGTCGGTCATATGCTGCATGTTGCGCGCGTGTGCGCCCCAGAGTTCGATGCCCTGGAAATCGTTCGCTGCCGCCCATCGCGCGATATCCTCCAGCGACAGCAGGTGGTGGCGGAACGTGATTGTGCAGAGCGACAGTCTCATGCGACGGCGTCCTCCAGATCGTGTCGGGGCGCGTGCAGGAGGCCGCGCGTGTCGCACCACACCCGATAGGTTTGAGCGAGGCGGCCCTTCAGGGACCGCTCCATGGCGTCCAGCACATCGAGTTTCTCGAATACCCGTGCCGCCAAGGCTTCGTTGCCTGTCTGGCTGAGCTTCATGATGGCGTAGTGAAGCGCCTTGAATTCCTGGATCAAAGATTCGATGTCGTCGCAGATCGTGTCGAACTCGGCGTTGGAAAGCTGCAGCGATCGCCAGAAGAAGGCAAAGCCGTGCTCCAATGCGTATTTGCGGATCGAGATGACCGGCAGCTCGCGCAGCGCCATCGACAACTCGGGCAGTTTCACGCCGTCGCGGCCTTCCAAATGCGCGCGAACGACTTCGCGCGTGGCGCGCGTCAGCAGATTGTCGTCTTCATGGAAACAGGCAAGGAAATAGTCGCGCAGATCGACGGCGGACGGTTTCCTGATGTCGGCAGCGTCGAAAATGAAACCGCCCGCAACGGTCGGCTGCATGATCGCATTGATGACTTTCTGCTTCTCGATCCTGCCTTCCCAGCGGAAATCCGGGTCTAGAACCATCCATACTGCGGGATCGTCGGTGTGTTCCAGCATCAAATAGTGCGGGAACGGGTTCTGGTTGAACTTGTTCTCGCGCTCGGGCAGATGGAAGAGATCGAGCATGACCATCAGATACTCGCTCTCCTTCTTGCGCTCCAGAAGCTCCAGCATCGTCGCCAGGTTCTCTACCTTCGCGGCGTCCGGCCGATACCATTGACGAACCTTGGCGCCGTACAGACGCTCGAACCAATCGCGGAAGAAGTCGTGGTTGATTTCAGATGCGTGATACGCCAGCCGCCAGCTTTTATCGACGGCGAAACCCGCATCCCAGACGCCGAAGAAGAAGGGTCGATGATCGAGCTGCCTTTGCTTCACCGCGTGGCAGACATTGCTGACGAAGCAATGGACCTTGATGTCGACGAAGTCCTCGCCATGCACGCCGATCCGCTCGGCCGCTTCTCTTTCGGCGCGAGCGAGAACAAGTTCTTTTGCGGGCTTCACCAGTGTTCCACTTGGTTCAGACGCCTTGACAAACAGCCGGGCCAGGTCATCCACGGTGTCCAGATCCTGGCGACTGATCACCTCTTCGGGCAGCGCGACACCGTGGTCGAGTTCAAGAGCGAGCATGATCTCGAGAATGAGCACGGAGTCGAGATACAGATCCTCATTCAGCCTGGCTTGCGGCGCAAAGGCATCCATGTGCTGGTTGTCGAGCTTGTCGCGCAGGATCGTCCCGATCGCGTCGAGTATTCCATCGTAGGTCATCAGGCTGCCTCCGTCCGTACCAGCCCGAATTCGCCGGTGCCGTAGCGCGCAGCCACGTCGCGCCTGCTGATCTTCCCGTTCGCTTGACGCGGGACCCGCTCCACCTGAAGGATTTCAGTTGGCATCTGGTGTGCTGCAAGCCGCTCGGCGCACCATTGCCGCAGCTGCGTCCGGTCGACCGCATGTTCGGCGCTGAACAGAAGCGCGACGCGCTCGCCCGCGAATGCATCCTGCTTGCGGAACACGACGGCGTCGCCAATGCCGGCGAACGTCATGACGACGTCCTCGACTTCCTTCGGATAGACGTTGAGGCCCGAGACGTTGATCAGATCGTCGAGACGCGACAGGAAGACCAGCATGCCGTCGTCGCGGCGATAGCCGAGGTCACGCGTCTCGACCGCTGCGCCATTGCGCTCGACGGCAATTTCCTGCGGCTCGCCGGCCGTACCGGCGTCACGCAGCGAGAAGCGCGGCAGCACATAGCCGACTTCATTTGCCGCTTGGACATCCGGGTTGATCGCGATGCAGCCGGCTTCCGAGCAGCCGTACTGCTGGAACATGTGCCTGGTTTTGGCCCTGATCTGCCTGAACCAGGGTTCGGGCAAGAGGGTGCCGGACGTCATGGTCGCATGCATCTTTTCGCCGGCCGGCAGCAGCCTGGCGAGCGTGTGCAGGATCGCTGGCGACGAGAGCAGGTAGGGCCGCTCCGTTTCGCGCAGCTTGCGCAGCAGGAATTTGGGGTTTCCGGTATCCAGTATGGTAGGGGTCTGGCCGCGCTTCAGCGCCACCAGGACGCCGCAGATCAAGCCATAGGAATGGGTGGTTGGCCCCGCGATCATCGGGGTCATGTCCTGTGGCTCGACAAACGCCGAGGTGTAGCTCTCGATCTCGTCGTCAATGTCGCTCCATGCGCGCGCAATGCATTTCGGCTCGCCGGTCGTGCCGGAGCTCATCTGCAACAGCTGTCCAGCTTCGCTGGCGCGCTCCTCGCAGATCGGCTCGCCTTCCAGCCGGTTGTAGAAAAGCCAATTGCACTTCGCCGTCTCCGCCTGCCGGCGCGCCGCGGCATATGGTGTCGAGGGGTGCAGCGGCAGCACGCTGGCGCCAGCCGCGCGCGCGGCAAAGAAGAACGCCAGCCAATCCTGCGCCTCGGAGAAACAGACCGCAAAACGGTCGCCTGCGCGCTTGTCGAGTTGCGCCACAGCCGTAATGCGGTCCGCCGCATCGCGGAAATAGGCCTGACCAAAGACCGTGTCGTTGATTGCGATCATGTTTCCGTCTCCTTACGCGACTGCCAGGCTGTTTGGGATTTCGTGAGCGCATTCGGTGCCTGGCGGCGAGAGCTTCCGCCGCAGCAGCGATTCCGTGCGGATGCGTGGCTGGAAGAGACCAAGCGCGGCTTGCCGATGTGTCAGTCCGAACTGCCGGCTATGGTGCCGTAATCGCCTGCCGACATCCGACCAGAAGCTGTCTTCGTCGAGACCGTAACAGTGCCGCAGCAGGTGCGAGATCTCGGCGAGGTTGTAGACAAACAAGGCGTCGAGGCAGAGCTCGCCGAGCAACTCGGCGCTTTCCATCCAATAGTACCGGTTGGGCGCGGCGTCGCGATAGGCGGGGTTCAAGGCGAGGAAGTCGGGGACAGTGTCGGGATCGCGCAGGAAGCCCGGCACATATTCGACGCTGTCGTGAAAGTCGCGCATCGCCAGCCTCACTGGCCAGCCGTCGCGATGGATCAGGATCAGGTTCTGGCCATGCGCTTCCGTCGCGATGCCATGACCGACGAGCAGGTGAAACACCGGCATCACCACCGTATCGACAAGCCTGTCGAGCCAGGCATCCAGCCCGTACCGCTCGACCCAGTCCGCGACGAACGGCCGGCCGTCGCTCTCCAAGGCCATCAGCGCGTTGAGAGGCACGGCGGTTTCGCCGGGCTGAAGGCTTGTTGTAACGTCCTCTCTCCAAATCGCGGCAATCTGTCCTGCCAGCGGCCCTTCCCGATCTGCGATCGTGCCGGCATATTCGCCGAGGATCGTCAGCGGGTAGCGCGCCTCGAACAGCGGATCGCCGGCAACGATGTCCTTCAGCCAACGGCTGATCGCCGGCGCGCTGCACACCGAATGCGGTTCGATGATGCGCTTGGCCGACGAGTTGATGAGATTCATCGGCAGTTTGAGATTGGCGCGTCGCGGGTGGTCGCGATTAAAAAGCGTCCGCACCGATTGGCTGGCGGTGTAGCGATCGCCGGCCTGGCCGAGGAAGCCGGCGGAGCCCTCCGCCAGCCAGTGCGACAGTTCCGAGCCCTGCAACGCTTTCCATTGCCACGGGTGCAGCGGCATCAGGCCGAACCGCCTTGCATTGTCGCCAAGCCGGGCACGGCGCTCATCCAGTGCCGAGTAGGTTTCGGCGCCGAGTTCGTGCATCCAGAAAGCCTGCTCGTCCGTGGGAAACGCCGAGTGCAGACGTTCGGGCGCGACCGCCAGCCAGGCCAGTTGGAAGGCGTTGCCTGCTTCCGGGCCGTACGCCGCATGGTCTGTGTAATCGAAGCCGGTGCGCGCCTTGAAGCACGGATGATAGGGATGACCCTCGTCGATCGCGCTGTCGAGTTGCGCAAAAGGCAGATCGCGACGCGCTCTGGGCCAGAGATTGCGCTCGTTCCAGGCGCTGAAATCCAGCGTCCGATCCAGTTCGAATGTGAGTTGCGCACGCCGTCCGGAGCAGGTGTTTATGCTCGCCAGCAGATCGCCGAGCGTCGCCGGTCGCCATTGGTCGTCGCAGCCCCGCACGATCGTTTCGGGGGCGATCCTGACCCGGCCGAAGGCGCCGATCGATCCCTCGCAGCGTATCGAGGCGCCGTCGCCGCGCCATTCGAAGCGGGCTTTCCCGCCGTCTCGCGACACCGCGCAGTCGACCAGGCCTTCATAGACCAGGGCTTCCGCGAGCTGGCGCATCACACGCAGCTCGGGGATGCCGTTGAGATCAAGAGGCAATGGCATGTGCCTGCTCCGCGGCCATAAACAGCCCAACACGGCTCAGTGGATTGGGAAAATGCGTGTAGATGGCGCTGCCGCCATCGGCCAACTCGTCGACATCCTGCATCCGGATCGCCAGGTTGGCCTTTGCGGTGATGTTCGGCTTATCCAGCAGGCTAGACGCGAACTCCCTGCCTGCACCAGTTAGCTCTCCCGCCAGTTTTTTGAGCCGCGCTCGCAGGATGCCGAGCAGTTCGGCCTCGCTTGCCAAGCCGTCATGTCCGGCGCGCGCGACGACCGAGAAGATCTGGTTGACGATGAGGTAGTAGGAGAGCCGCTCGCGAATCTCACGGTCGTCGAAGAAAAGACTGCGGATCTGGACAACCTCGGGCACCAGGCCATACCACCGGGCCTTGAAGCTGTTCGAGAGGTAGAATCCCTGGCTGTCGCGATAAAAATATCGGCTAGGCAGCCCCTGTTGCGATAGGTCCAGCAAGCTGTTCTGCTGATGCGCTTCCAGCGCGACGCCGAAGCGGTCGTAGAGTCTGACCAGCGGATCGAGCGCACAGTCGAGATAGCATTCGAACCAGCGACAGCATGCCTGCCGCACAGAGATATCATGATCCCGCGCGACGCCCCGGACGACGGTTTCGAACAACGAGCTGTGCCCGGGTCGCGGTTCGGCCGTCAGTGCCGAAACGGTTATCACGGGATCGTCGGCGCGGCCCCGGAACGGGTTTTCACGGAAGATGACTTCGAAACCGCTCTCGGCCTGTCCGGAAATGTCCAGCGTCACGTATGCACTGTCATGGAGAAAGCCGAGGCGCGGCTCGAACCTGTCGATCCCGGCGCGTTCGAACAGGCGCGCCACCGCAACGCCTGCCTCCAGCTCGTGCCGCCTGTTCACGCGCTTGGAGTTGGTGATGCGGACGGGCAGCGAGAATTTCGGCATCCAGGCGGCGTCATCGCTGTAAACCGTGCGTACCGAGGACGTCGCCGTGAACACCGGCCCTGCCGGACCGAGATACCGGATCTGCCCTGAACCAATGAGCGCGCGCACCGCCGGGTCGAGCATCAATGCTTGCGCCTGAAGCGGATGCATGGGCAAGAGCATCTCGCCGTTGCCGGCGGCAACCTTGCCGGCGTCATTCCCAAGCAGCGATCCGACGATCGAGGTCACCGCGATGCCGGCGGAATCCTCGCGGACAAGATGGGCAGCTGCGGCGAAATAGGTCAGCTGGAAACCACCGCGCAATTCGGGGGCATAAACACCCTGCTGCCAGTTCGACATGCCTTGCAGGCTCTTGGGCGTCGGATGCAGCGGATGTCCGAAATACAGGGATTGCTCCGCGGCTATAAAGCCGACCAGTGGCGGCGCCCGATCGGCGGCGTCGAGGTAACGCTTCGTCGCCTGACAGCTCTGAAGAACCCGCCCAAGAAGCTCCACATCGGCCTGTCGGTGCGTCGCCGATCCGGCTCCTCTGGCTCCCAGCACAAGCAGATGTACCGCCAGGATCGGCTCTATCTCGTGCCAGTTTGGACCGGCATCCTGACGCATCCAGATCTGTCCAAAGAGGTGCATGCCACAAAGCGATCGGGATTTGATTTCGATGCGCAGCACGGCATGCCGCGATGGCAGGGAAATCTCCACGCAATCGAAGTTCCGGTCTCCAATGCGGTGGAACACGGGGTTGCCGGAATTCAGCTCACGCAGATAGCTGTTTGCGAAGGCTCGAAACGTTGCCTGTTCTGCTGCAATCTGATTCTTGTCGATCATTCGTTGCGGACGCCATGTCACACAGACGCCGGGCAGGCGCTCTGTGCTGAGTTTCAAAGGTTTTGATGGCGCCGCGCGTGAAGGGCCAGCCTTGCTGCGGCCGCGGCTAAAACTAAACTACGATTGTCATGTTATCCTAGTCAGGTGCGCGGATCAACCGATTCCTACCAGGGATTCCCCCAGGCCCGCGGCTCATCTGAACAGTTCGACGTCGGCCCCGATTGTCCTTTCAATTGACACGGCTGGCACGGAAGGTTGCAAGCATGGGGTGCGGATTGCCGGAGGCGATTTCTTTGGCCAGCAACTCGCCGACGGTCAGTCCAAGCGTGGCGCCGCTGTAACTAAAGGCGAGGTGGAGATCGGCGACTGTCTCGACGGAGCCAGGCACGCGCACCGGCCGCCCGATGCCGACATCGGCGGCGCGGCAAATGCAAGTCGAGCCAAGCGTTCAATCTACACACAGCGACAGCCGCGCAAACATGGCGAAAAGTGCACTGTCACCGTAATGGCACCGTAATGGCAACTCACCCCAGCCAATATCTCGGCCCCGGCCCCTTGCGTCCCGCCATATCGGCAGGGTTCGCAAGGCTACACCGGTCGATCGACAGGCAGCCGCAACCGATGCACTCGGTAAGCCCGGACCTCAGGCGCTGCAACTCGGCGATGCGCTGGTCGATGCGCTTGGTCCACTGACCCGACAACCGCGACCAATCCCGACGCGACGGCACGCGATCGGCTGGCAACTTGGCGAGCTCGGCGCCGATCTCCTCAAGCGTCAGCCCAATTCGCTGCGCAAAGACGATGAAGGCGATCCGGCGCAGCACGGAGCGCGGATAGCGTCTGTGTCCCGAGCCGGCTCGCTCGGACGCTATCAGCCCGCGCTCCTCGTAGAAACGCAACGCCGATGAGGCGACGCCGCTGCGCCGTGACACGTCGGTGATGGTCAGCATGGAATCCACGCAGGAACGAAAGCACGATTCCCGCTTGACTTCAAGTTAACTTGAACTTGTAGCACAGGCATACAGATCTGAAGGAGCACCGGCAATGCAGACGAATATTGATCTTCAGGGACTTCGCTTGGCGGTCACGGGCGGAACGTCCGGCCTCGGACTGGCGCTTGTGCGGCAGCTTGCCGAGCAGGGTGCATCCGTCGCCTTCGTCGCACGCACCACCGCGAATGTCGAACGCATCGCTGACGAGACGGGCGCGCACGGTATTGTCGGCGACGTCGGCAACAAGGAGGACATCTACCCGATCGCGTTGCAGGTCACTGCCAGCCTCGGCGGGCTCGACGTCCTGATCAACAATGCGTCGAGCCTCGGCCCTGTCCCTCTGGCGCTGCTTGCCGATACCGAATGCGAGGAGCTGGAAAAAGCGCTCGCGATCAATCTCGTCGGTGCGTTCCGGCTGACGAAAGCCCTGTTCGGTGCGCTTGCCGCGTCCGCACGCGAGGGCCGTGGCGCGCTGGTGATCAACATCTCCAGCGACGCGGCCGTGAACGCCTATCCCGGCTGGGGCGCGTATGGCGCGAGCAAGGCCGCTCTTGCCCATCTGACGGCGATTTGGGACGAGGAGGCGAAAGCCGACGGCATCCGGCTCCTCGCGCTCGACCCCGGCGATATGGACACCCCGCTGCACGCGCTGGCGCTTCCTGACGCCGATCCGTCGACATTGAAGCGCCCCGAGCTGGCTGCTGCCGAGATCATCGAAAAGATGCTCGACGCGTTGCCGGTCCGCTCTACGCTTCTCGCCGGGGCACATACATGATTGCCGCCGACCGTCCCGATCGGCGCTCCGCAAGGCTGTTCGTCGTCGAGGCCGATGGCACGATGCGCGACCTGCCGCGCGCTGTGCTCGCGGCGCTATTTGATCCCGGCGATCTGGTCGTCGCCAATGACGCCGCGACCTTGCCTGCCAGCTTGCACGGCATGCATGTCCCCAGTGACGAAGCAATCGAGATCCGCCTGGCAGGCTGGCTGTCACTTCCCGATCCAAGCCGCTTCGTGGCGATTGCCTTCGGCGCGGGCGATCACTGTACGCGCACGGAAGACCGGCTGCCTCCGCCTCCGCTGTCGCCAGGCGATCGCCTCCAGTTCGGCCCGCTTGAAGCCGTCGTCGAGCGCCCTCTCGACCATCCTCGCCTTCTTGAGCTGCGCTTCCCAGGCAACCGCGCGACGGTGCTTGCAGGCCTGGCGCAGCACGGCCGGCCGATCCAATATGCGCATGTTCCCGAGCCGTTGGCACTTTGGGATGTCTGGACGAAGATTGCCGCCGGGCCGGTCGCGTTCGAGGCGCCATCGGCAGGCTTTGCGCTCGACTGGCTGACGCTCCAAGCCTGGCGTCGGCGAGACGTCGGCTTCGCAACACTCACGCATGCCGCGGGCGTTTCGTCCACCGGCGATCCCGCGCTCGACTCGCGCCTCCCTTTCGACGAACCGTACCGCATCCCTGAGCACACCGCGACGCAGGTCGCGCGGGCGAAGCGCCGTGGCAACCGCATCATCGCGATCGGCACGAGCGTGGTGCGCGCGCTTGAGGCAGCCGCCAAACCCGACGGCAATGTGCGTGCCGGAATTGGCATTGCGACAGGGCGCATCGCGCGGGGCACGCGGCTTCACGTGGTTGATGCGATTCTCACAGGTGTCCACCAGCCCGGCGAAAGCCATTTCGAGCTCCTGCGCGCCTTTGCCGACGATGCTCTGCTTGCCAAGGCCTCGGCAGCCTTCGCCGCGTACCGATACCGCGCGCATGAATTCGGCGATTCCATGCTGCTCAATCGCCAGCCGCTGCTTCTATCGCGCGAGCAGAACCGGGCCACCTCCTCCCTCACATGCGTCCATCACGGTCATGGAAGATTAGGCCCATCGCCTCCACGGTGGCACGCAAAAAGTGCACTGTCACGGTAATGACAGGCTCAACGCGGTCGCCGCAGCATCGGGACTTGCGTCGGCGATGAACCGACCTGGATCGCGCCGAGCGGTTCGAAGCCGTGGCGCCGGTAGAACGGAATGTTGCGCGGGTTCGAGGATTCCAGATAGGCGGGCGCGTGATCGCGATCGCACTGCGCGAGCGCGTATGCCATCAAGGCTTCGCCGAGACCTTCGCCCTGATGCGCCGGGTCGACGCCGATCACGGGCAAGTACCAATGCGGTTCGGCCGGATGGTACTTGGCCATCTGCTCGAATATAGCGGCGACTTCAGGGGCAAGAGAGGGCGCAACCGTGCTCTCGACAACCGCACCAAGCCCTTCCTCGTCGGGATGCACACCGGGCGACAGCCACAGCGCCGTCCCGGCATAGCCATCGGTGCAAAAGGCGCTTCCGTTTGAGAATGCCCTGGCCCCGAACGCGCGGACCAGTCGCGGCATGGCCGCAAGGTACTGGTGTGCATGCGGCCAGGTCCATCGCGCCATGGGATCCTCTGCAAAGGCCAGCACGATGGTTGCGACCGCCGGATCTTCATCGGCCGCGGCCATAACTCTCACTGTCGGCGATTTCATGCTGCCCTCCAAGTGACGCAGGTGGTTCGACGAGGCGCCCGCCCCCACTGGCTCCGCAACAAGCGTGCCGGAGCCAAGGGTGACATCATTGGCATCCGTGATCAGGGAGTCCATCGGAAACCCACCCCACATCTGGCTACCATGTTTCGCCTCCGGCGTTAAGTTTATCTCCTGACGCAACAAGTTGTTTCGAGAAACGGAAAGGAAACCCCAAGGAAGGAGACAGGAGCGATGACGAAACACAAGACCGGAACACGCGAGGAATGGCTGGGAGCGCGGCTCGCACTGCTCGAGGCGGAGAAACGGCTCATGCGGCAGAGCGACGAGCTGGCGCGACAGCGACAGGAGCTGCCGTGGGTTCGGATCGATAAGGAGTATCTATTCGAGACCGAGGAGGGAAGCGCCTCGCTCGCCGACCTTTTCCAAGGGCGCTCGCAACTCTTCGTCTATCATTTCATGTTCGGGTACGGATACCGGCTCACCGATGAGCGTCAAGGCTGCACCGGATGCTCCTTGATCGCCGATCACTTCGACTGCGTCATCCCCCACTTGAACGGCCGCGACATTACCCTCGTTTGCGAATCGATCGCCCCGTTGCATGAGCTCCAGGGTTACAAGCAACAAATGGGCTGGCGCTTTCCGTGGGTTTCGTCGCTCGGGAGCGATTTCAAATACGACTTCGGCGCCGCCTTCACCGAAGAGCAGCAGAGAGGCGGCGCCGACTACAACTATCAGCATGTCGACAGGGCCGAGCCGCAGAAGGAGGGAATGAGCGTCTTCGCGCTCCAGGACGGTGCCGTCTACCACACCTACTCCACCTACGCCCGTGGCACCGAGGTGTTTATGGGGGTTTACCGTTTCCTCGACCTGGCTCCGTGGGGAAGGAACGAGAACGGGCTCGAATTCCCCCAGGCGTGGTGGCGCCGCCATGACGAGTATGGCAATCGCTGAGCGGCGAGTGTCATGGGACCGCGAATTACGGTGAAAGGTGCACTATTTCCTTTCTGCCTGCCGTGCCTTCCCGATTTCCCGCATAGCGACAGCCAAGCATGGCAAAAAGTGCACTGTCACCGTAATGCACGCGAAACCACGTCAGCCGACCCGCGCCCGCGGTGGGCGCAGGTGATCCGCTTCCCGAAGGTAGGAGCGCGTCCGCCCTGACGCCGGGCCGGTTAGCCCGGCGGCATCTTCTCGAACGTCTTCAGCGCGGTATCCATCTTGTCCCAGGGGAGGGCGCGGCTACCGTAAGTCACAACGGTCGGATTGAACCGGCTCGGATCGTCGAGACTTCCGGCATAGACCGCGATCGGGTCCGGCATGGCGGCGAATGTCAGGTAGACCGGCGTTCCGCAGACCGGGCAGAAGGAATGGATGTTGTCGTTGCCGCTGTCACCCGCAATGCGCCAGTCCGTCGCCGTGCCGGTGATCTTCACGTCTGCCCGCGATGGAAATGTCAGATAGGATTCGTGACCGGTGCCGCTTCTTTTCTGGCAATCGCGGCATTGGCAGTGGTTCTCGAAGATGGGGGCTGCCTTTGCCTCGTAGCGGACCGCGCCGCACGCGCATCCGCCGGTATAGGAAGTGCTCATATGCTCGGCTCCATGATCCGTGGTCATGCCGCCCGTTCGGACGCGCGCGGCTTGGCGAAAACATCGATCGCCTGGCCGGTTTCGAGGAAGGATTTCAGGCTGGAGAGGACGATCGGCCAACCGCGCTTGATGCCGTTCGCCATCCCGCTGCCGGCTTCGAGTTCGTCATGGGTGACGGTCAGCCGCACCATGGCCTCGTATTCCTCGATCTCAAATGTCACCCGGCTGTAGCTCGCCGGGTCAGACGCCTGCGAAGCGTTCGCCCAGGTGATGACGAGACGGGTCGGCGAAACCTCGACGACCTTGCCGACGAGCTCGACGGTCCGTTCATCATTGGCGCGGATATGCTGCCAACTCGAGCCGGGCTTCCAGTCGGAGACGTTCTCGTGGCCCCAATAGCGCCGTGCGAGGTCCGGTTTGGTTATGGCCTCGAACACCTTTCCAGGCGTCGAGACGATATAGGTCGTATAAGCAAAGCTGATCGCTTCCTTGGTCATTGCTACGCTCCTTTTGTTTCGCGAGTAGAGGTAGATGGGGAAACCGGACTCGTGTGAGTGACAATCGTGTCGCGAATGGCTTCTAATAAGACAGAAGGTTGATGCATGACGCGCTGGCACGTTGCTCATGGACGGTATCTCGACATTGGCGCGAAATCGTTGCTGATGGGGATTTTGAACGTTACGCCGGACAGTTTTTCCGACGGGGGAGAATTCGATCGGCCGGAGCGGGCGCTTCAGCAGGCGCGGCGCATGATCGGCGAGGGCGCGGCGATCATCGATGTCGGCGGCGAATCCACCAGGCCCGGCGCCGGTGCCGTTTCGGCGCGGGAGGAACAATCGCGCATCCTTCCGGTCATCGAGGCGCTGTCGTCAGACGGAGGCAGCCTCGTTTCGGTCGACACCTATCGGGCCGAGACGGCGCGTCTGGCGGTCGCAGCCGGCGCACATATCGTCAACGACGTGCATGGCCTGCAGCGCGAACCCGACATCGCGCACGTCGCGGCGGAAACCGGCGCCGGTCTCGTCATCATGCACACCGGGCGCGGTCGCGACAAACTGGCGGATGTGATCGCCGACCAGTTCTTGTTCCTGAACAGATCGCTGGAGATTGCGCGCGACGCCGGAATCCCGTTTGACCGGATCGTGCTGGATCCGGGCTTCGCCTTCGCCAAGGACGGAGAGGAAAACCTCGAGCTCATGGCTCGCTTCGCTGAATTGCGCGCGCTCGGTTTTCCATTGCTCGTCGGCACGTCACGCAAGCGTCTTGCCCGTCATCTGGTCGGCGGAACTGACGAGGGGCGTGACGTCGGCACAGCGGCAACAAGCGTCATCCTGCGGCTGAAGGGTGCTTCGATCTTTCGTGTGCACAATGTCGCGGTCAATCGCGATGCACTGGCTTTCGCCGACGCGGTGCGCGAGCGCGAGACCGTGGAATAGAAGAGCGCGTCAGGCGGGCTCGGTCACGACGCCGATCCGCCGGTAGACGAATTGTTCGTCGTTCGAAGGAACTGCCGCAGCACGCTGGGCTTCGTCGATCAGCATTGCCATGCGCGCATGGATCGGCGATTTCGCGCAAGCCGGGTCCGTCGCGGCGGCATCGCCGGCGATCGCCATCGCCTGGCAGCGGCAGCCGCCCCAGTCGATCTCACGCCGTTCGCAGCTGCGGCAGGGCTGCTGCATCCAGTCCGTGCCGCGAAAGGCGTTGAATGCCGGCGAGTCGGTCCAGATCTCGGCCAGGCTGCGCGGTCCGAAACGCTCGAAGCTGAGCGACGGGATGGTCTGTGCGGCATGGCACGGCAGCACGGTGCCATCCGGCGCCACCATGAAGGCGTCGCGCGCCCAGCCGCCCATGCACGGCTTGGGATAGATGGCGAAATAATCCGGCGTGACGAAATCGATGTTCATGATGCCGGTGAGGCGTTCGCGCGCCGCCGCGACGATCTCCGCCTGTCGGTCGACCGCGGCACGCTCGGGCATCAGTTGATCGCGATTGGTCAGCGCCCAGCCGGCGTACTGCACGTTGGCGATCTCGAGCCGCTCCGCGCCCAGCGAGAGGGCCAGATCGATGAATTCCGGCACCTCCTCGATGTTGTGGCGATGGATCGGAGCGTTGATGGTAAGCGGCAGGCCGGCCGCCCGAGCCCGGCGTGCCGTCTCGAGCTTCTTTTCGTGGCCGCCTCTGTGGTTGCCGATGCGGTCGGTGGTCGCCGGCCGTGCGCCTTGAAAGCTCAGCTGCAGATGGTCGAGCCCGGCTTCGGCAAACGCCTCGATGCGGCCTTCGGCAATGCCGACGCCGGCGGTGATCAGGTTGGTGTAGACGCCGCGCGCCGAAAGCCCGGCGATCAGTTGCTCGAGATCGCGGCGCAGCGTCGGTTCGCCGCCGGACAGATGGACCTGGAGAACGCCGAGATCGGCCGCCTGCGAGAACAGGTCGAGCCAGGTCTGTGTGTCGAGTTCGCGATTGGCCTTCAGCAGTTCGAGCGGATTGGAGCAATAGGGGCATTGCAGCGGACAGCGATGCGTCAGTTCCGCCAGCATGCCGATCGGAGGGAGAAGGGGCTCGCTCATAGCTTCACCAGCAGCTTGTCCGACCATTCCTGCAGGAAGGCGATGATGTCGGCGGCCACGGCCTCCTGTTCGGCATCATAGTCCGCGGCAAGGTCGGCGATGATGTGGCCGACCGTGGACCGTCCATCGCAGCGGCGCAATATGTCGAGGCTGATGTCGTTCGGCCAAAATACCTTTTCGGGCGAAAGCACGGCGAACGCCTGCCGCACGGGATCGTACTGTATGCGCACGTGCTTCGGCAGCGAAGGCACCGATCGTGACGACACCAAAGCTCTTTCGCGCAGCGCCATCATAGGGCTGCCTCCGGACGGAAGGCGCCGGGCGGGATGTTTCCCGGCTCGGCATAGGCGTGTTGAAGCGCGTCGAGCATGGCCCACAGTATATCGCATTTGAACACCAGTGCATCGATCGCCTGCTGCTGGAGCTGTGCCGTATTGGCATGGCTGAGCACGTAGGCGAGCGCGAAGTCGGCGTCGCGCGAGGCCTGTTCGGGCCGGCGGGTGAAATAGGCCAGCGTATCCTCGGTGATGTAGTCGTATTTGGCCAGCATCGCCGGGACCCGCTCACCGATGATGAGCGGCGAGAACATCTCGGTCAGCGACGACGCGACCGCCTCGAACAGCGTCCGGCTCGTGCAAAAGGAGAGGTAAGCGCCGACCGCGAAACGTGTCGCCGGCAGTGCCAGCCTTTCGCTCTTCACGTCATCGGGATTGAGGCCGAGCGAGGTCGCCAGATGCAGCCAGCGCGCGATACCGCCGCTCCAGCCATCCTCGCCGTCATGGTCCTCGATGCGTTTGCGCCAGGCGGCGCGAAACGCCGGATCCTCGGCATGTGCGAGGATCATCGCATCCTTGCGCGGGATGACAGCCTGGTAGCAATAGCGATTCAGCGCCCAGGCCTGCATCTCGGTCCTCGACAGCGCACCGCTGGTCATCCTGTGATGGAAAGGATGGCGGTTGTGATAGCGCTCGGCGCCGACCTGCCGCAGCACGGCTTCGAGCTCGCTGGAGGACAGGCCGTTCCTGGCCGCGTCGTGGAAATCACTCAAAATTCCATCTCCATGCCGTCGCGGGCGACTTCCCAGCCAGCCGCTTTGACTGCTGTGTATTCGGCGGAATTCTCGTCCAGAACAGGATTGGTGTTGTTGATGTGGACGAAGACACGGCGTCCGATCCTCACATCGGCCAAGCCGGCGATCGACCCAGCGTCTCCCGACATTGCCAGATGCCCCATGCGCGCCCCGGTCTTTTGGCCGACGCCGGCGGCAATCATCTCGTCGTCGGTGTAGACCGTGCCGTCGAACAGAAGGCAGGCGGCATCGGCTAGACGCGTGCGCAGGGGCGCATCGATGCGGGCGCAGCCCGGGATGTAGAAGACGGAGCCGTGACTGCCGGCACCAGCGATACGGACGCCGATCGTATCGCCGGCATCGGAGCTGAAATTGGCTTCCGGCTGGCTTCTTTCCTCGAGATAGAGCGCTATCTTCCCGGGCACGGGAAAACTCTCGACAGTCACGCCTGTGTTGTGGCCGTCTGCGTCGCAGATCGCCAGTTCTTTTGCCGGCGGCAGGATGCGTCGCGGCACGAGCGCCGGATCGAGGACATTGAAAATCGAATTCGCCTCCAGCGTCGCCAGAACCTGTGTCGTTGCATAGATAGCGAAGGGCTGCCGCTCACGCAGGCTGAGCAGGCCGGCGACATGATCGACGTCGGCATTGGTCAGCACCACCGCACGGATAGGCGTCGAACGCAGCGGCGCATCCTGCGCGGGCTGCAATTCAGGCGTTTGCGCAATCTGCTGGCGAATATCAGGCGAGGCGTTGAAGAGAACCCAGCCGACCCCGTCCGCCGATGCGGCGATGCTGGATTGGGTTCGCGAATGCACGCCAGCCATCCCGGTGCGAGCCGCGCGGCTCAGGCGATAGTTGCAGTTCCATTGCGGAAAGCCACCGCCTGCCGCCGAGCCGATGATCTTCAAGCGCATTGCAATGCCCGCTCTGCGGCTTGTTCAACCAACGGCGAATTTTCGACCGCGAATGGCTTCGCGCTCGTATTGAACGCGTCAAAGCCTTTCACGAAGACCTCGCGCGGCAAGGCAGTGCGTGTCCCCGTTGCCAGGGACACGCACCTCTGCGGCCTACTTCTTGGGAGGAATTTCAGCAGGCAGATACCGCGAAATTTCGAAGCCCGCAGCAACTTGGCACATGGTCGGTTTTGTCCAGCTCTTCTTCATGGCATTTCTCCTCTTCTACCAGCCCGAAGGGGCCGATCCTTTTCTCAGTCAACCATTGCTGGGCACCTTTGCAATGGCTCGTCCATCAGCTCTCAAAATGGACAAATGAAACGGTAGGTTCTGAAAAGTCGAAAAACAAGGCGATCGAAAAATAGCAATGCTTATGCTCAATTGCTAATCACATAAGGCTTCCTCTCCTCCAGCGGAAGGTTTGCACGTTCCCATCCATCGGCGCCGGGCGGATACCAGATCACCGAACTGTAGCCCCATTCGAGGGCCCGTTTCGCGGCATTCCAGGACATCCAGCAATTCGTCATGCAGTAAAACAGAATAGCACGCGACTTGTCGGGACCGGCTTCGGCCGCGAGGCCCCGGCGAAAATAGTTGGCGGTCTCCTCGGAGATAGCGCCGTAACCGACATTGGCCAGCCAGGTGCTGCCTGGGATATCCTTTCTGATCGTGTCTCTCCACATCGTTCCTGCCGGCAAATTAGCCGGCTTCGGCGTGTTCGGCATGACGTCGAAGAACACCGCCTTCTTCTCCCGCCACAGCGCCTCCGCCTCCGCCGTCGTCACCACCCTCGCGCCCTGCAGCGTTCGCGGCACCGGCGCCCGATATTCGTCCATCCGGTAGCCGAGGGGCTCGGCGATATCCCCAGCCCAGATCGGTTCGGTCAGACCCAGAAGGCCCGCAGCGACCAGCAAAATCGTCTCCTTTCTCTTCATACCGGGGTCGTCATTGCGTGATCGGATTATCGTGTTCGTCGATCAGCGGCACATTGTAGTCCAGCAGTATCCTGGTGATCTCGGCCTGGTTTTCCCTGATCACCCGGTTGAGCGTCCGCTTCCATTCCTGGTCGGATGGACGTACGCCCATGGTGATGCGGTAGGACATGCGCGAGCCGGTCTTGTCCTTCACCAGCGGAACGATCGTGAGATCGGCGCCGAGCTCCTTGGCATAGTAGCCTGCCATCGGTCCCCACATGACAGCCGCGTCAATCTTGCCGGCGAGCATGTCCTTGATCATGACTTCCCCCATAGAAGGGGTGAGGCGCGTGTCCACCGCCAGCGGATAGATCTTTGCCGTTCGCAAGAGCTTGTTGGCGGCCATGTTGGCGGTCGGCGGCGTGTTTTCGACGACGCCGATCCTCT
Organism: Mesorhizobium sp.; assembly: GCA_004020315.1. Taxonomy (GTDB): domain Bacteria; phylum Pseudomonadota; class Alphaproteobacteria; order Rhizobiales; family Rhizobiaceae; genus Mesorhizobium. The sequence continues at coordinate 60,505 of SAQG01000022.1, read as the reverse complement.
TGCCGGTGAGTTTCGGATCCTCGATCGTCTCGACGCCATCCATGTCGTTGCCCCTCGGGTGCACCAGCACATAGGAGGAGCGATAGTAGGCGTTGGTGTTCTGCACCAGTTCATCGCCCTGGGCGTAGCCCATGATGATGTCGCATCGGTTGGCGGCCAGCGTGTTGCGCACGAAGCCGGCGACGGCAGGAAACCACGTGTAGGCGACGGACTTTCGACCGGTTTTCGCGGCAACCAGTTCGGCCAGCTTGTTTTCGAAGCCTTCGCCGCTCTTGTCGGTGAAGGGCATGTTCGAAGGATCGGCGCAGACGCGCAGAATGTTTGGGTCGACCAGTTCTCCCGCGGCACCAAGGCCGGCGTCCTGCGCCTGAGCGTTCGAAGGCAGCAAGGCGAGTGCGCCGAGCATCGGCAGGATAAAACGCAGCTTCAACCCATCACGGCCAATCATATCATCCACCCATACAGGATGCTTCGGCATCCTTCGCTGCCTGTGGCTTGTCGGCTTTTTTCGGCGGTCTGCCGCGGGGCGCCGCACCGTCGGCGCGGGCACGCAGATAGACGTAGAGATCATCCATGTAGCAATAGACGTTCTTGTTGTCGCCGAAGGCAGGCATGACATTCTCCTTGCCGCCGCCGACATTCTTGCGGCCTTCGGCGACGATCGAGATAAATGTGGCGTAATCCATAGTTTTCAGGCTGTTGACCAGGGCCGGTGCATAGCTCGAACCTGTGCCGTCCGGTCCGTGACAGACATGGCAATCGGAGTGATACCGGCGGTAACCGCTGAACGTGTACCAATCGACGGTTCCGTTTTCGATCTTGTAGGTCGGATTTCCCTCCGCGTCGAAATTCTTGCCGCCTTCTTCCGTCACCGCCTTGGCTTTTTCCGCGCTGTCCTGGGCTTGTGCGAGGCTTGAACTTGCCAGAGGCAGCAGAGCCAGAGCGAGAGCGGAAATTACAATGCGAACGGACATTCAGACTCTTCCTTCATTTCGCCTGCACACGGTTTTGCTATCGTGAAGCGGCATTGATCGATGTGGAGTGCGCGGCGAAATTGAGAGCCCGGTCCTGGCTTCCCGGTGATCCGGGCTCTCGCTTTTCAAGCCTTGGTCTTTTTCACAAGACCCGAGGCGCGCCTAAGGTTCCCGAGTATCAGTCCGGGAGACCGAAGACGGTGAGCTGGCCGCCCAGCGTCGTGTAGTCGGCAAGTGCTGCGTAGCCACCGACCGCGCCCAGACCAGCGGTCCCAACGACCGCGGCCTCGTCGCCTTGCGCACGGCCCTGATCGACGGCGCCATGCCAGGCAGCGGCGTTTTCGGGCGAAAGCAGTCCACCTGCCAGACCGATACCGGCCCATCCGCCGACGCCGGACAGAACGGCGATGTACTGCTTGCCGCCATGCTCGTAGGGCGTGATGTTGCCGATGATGCCGGACGGGGTCTTGAACTTGTAAAGTTCGTTGCCGTCATGATCGACCGCCTTGATGTAGCCCTCGAGCGTGCCGTAGAAGACGACGTCGCCATCGGTTGCCAGCGCGCCCGACCACACCGAGAACTTCTCGGGCTTCGACCAGACGATCTCGCCCTTGGCCGCATCCCAGGCAATGAAGTTGCCCATGTTGTCCTCACCAGGGGGAGGATACATCGACACGGTGGCGCCCACGTAAGGCTGGCCGGCAGTGTAGCTCACCTTGTAAGGCTCATAGTCCATGCAGACATGGTTTGTCGGCACGTAGAACAGGCCGGTCTTCGGCGAATAGGCCGCCGGTTGCTGGTCCTTGGTTCCAAGCGCCGCCGGGCAGATGCCCGTCGTGTTGGTGTCTTCGCCGTTCTGCTGGGTCGAATATTTGGCCACGACCTGCGGGCGGCCATACTGGTCGCTGCTGGGGTCCATGTTGACTTCCGTCGCCCAGTTCACTGCCGGATCGTATTTCTTGGCGACGAGAAGCTCGCCAGTGGCGCGGTCCATGGTGTAGGCAAAGCCATTGCGGTCGAAATGCACCAGCACGTCACGCTTGGCGCCGCCGACCTCCATGCCGTCGACGAGAATCATCTCGTTGACGCCGTCATAGTCCCATTCGTCATGAGGGGTCATCTGGTAGAGCCATTTGGCAACACCAGTATCCGCATCGCGAGCCATGATCGTCATCGACCAGCGATTGTCGCCTGGGCGCTGGACCGGGTTCCACGTCGAGGGATTGCCGGTACCATAGTAAACCAGGTTCAGCTTGGGGTCATAGGAATACCATCCCCATGTCGTGCCGCCGCCTGTCTTCCACTGTTCGCCTTCCCAGGTGTTCGTGCCGGAACTCTTTCCAACAGGCTTGCCGAGATGGGTGGTTTTCTCGGGATCGATCAGGGTCTCTTCGTCCGGCCCTGTCGAATAGGCTTTCCAGGCGAGGCTGCCGTCTTTCAGATTGTAGGCGGCCAGCCAGCCGCGAACGCCGAATTCAGCGCCGGAGACGCCGACGAGCACCTTGTCCTTGACCACTACGGGCGCTGACGTACCGGATTCGCCCTTTCCGCCGTCGGTCTGCTCGCCGTTCTTGACCGACCAGACAACCTTGCCGGTCTTGGCATCGAGTGCCACGACGGTGGTGTCGGCCTGGTTGAGAATGATCTTGCCGTCACCATAGGCAACGCCACGATTGACCGTGTCGCAGCACATGATCCCAATAACGTTCGGGTCTTGCTTGGGCTCGTATTTCCAGAGGATCTTTCCGTCATTCTTGAGATCGAGAGCATAGACGGTGTTCGGGAACGGCGCGTGGACATACATCACATCGCCGATGATCAGCGGCCCGCCTTCATGGCCGCGCAGCACGCCAGTGGAGAAGGTCCACTTGACCTGCAGGTTCTTCACATTGTCCTTGTTGATCTGGTTAAGCTTGGAAAAGCGGGTGTTGGCGTAGTCACCCGTCTGCATCACCCAATCCTTGGGGTTTTCGGCCATTTTAATCAGCTCGTCATTGGCCGACGACATGTGGACCGCGCCGAACGACATGAGCGCCGCGGTCGTCAGTAGGTAGGCAGTTTTCGCAAGTACACGCATCAAAGTCCTCCCAGGGTTCACAATGAACGAATCGTCCGTTGAGCCCACGAGGGCTTGCCCAAGCGATTCATATGGGGGAAGTATTTCCGGCAGCGTGTCACGACCTAAGCCGAATGAGCAGAGGGCACCGTTACTGCCCATCCCACTTGGCCTACGAAAGACTGTCGCCGCTCCCTAATGACGGTGACGCCCTTGAAGCCGGAAACAGGATGAAGCTATGTCATCCCCAGGCGGAAGGCAAGAAAAATCACTTCCGTCCATGTTGCAGTGCAATATAGAGAAATAGATACGAAAAAAACCATTCAGAAAGCTATTGATCGACTGTGAATGAGCCGAGATTTATATAAGTGGCCAAATTTTGCGTATTTTTTGGGCAAAATGTATTGATTTATGTTTCGGAATATTACTTGGAACGTAGGACTTTAAGTATGCGAGCGTCGCTCCGGGTGCCGATAGTGGAGGAGACATGAAATGAAGGTCAGCACCGGGATTTGGAGCCGATCATCGTGCCGTCGGGGAGGCCTTTTGCCCGCCGGTACGGCCCTGCTCCTTTGGTACTATATGGCCGGCATGAGAACTTGACTGGCGTGGTGGCACGAGGCCAACTGGCGCGGTGATCTGTATCGATCCATCGATCAATCGCGTCCGGGCCACTCGGAGGATTCCCCATGATCAGATATGTCGGCTTTTCGACCTTGCCGCTGTTACTCACATCGGCCCTGGCTTTCGCCAATCCGGCCGGCGCCGCCGGAGACTATCCGACGGCGACGGTTGTCGACTATGTGCTCGGCTGCATGCAGACGAATGGCCAGACACGTCAGGCGCTGGAGAGCTGTTCCTGCTCGATCGACGTCATCGCTTCGATCCTTCCGTTCGAGGATTATGAAAGGGCCGAGACCTTCAAGAGCATGTCCCTGACGACGGGGGAGCGTTCGGGACTGTTTCGCGAAAGCGCGCCGGCAAAAGCCGCAACCACGCAACTGAAGCGCGCGCAGGCGGAAGCCGACGTGCGCTGCTTTTAAAGCGCGTCGCATTTGAACGGATTCATGCGACGCGCTTAAGTTCTTGTTTTTATGCATGTCGTTATCGCAAAACCGCTGCGCACTTTTGCGCGACATGCATTAGACCGTGCCCTGAAAGGAGCGCCGACGGCGGGAGACAACCGCTGCATGCGGCTTCGAGGTCAGAGTCCCGTAGCCTCCAGCGGCCATTGATTGCGAAATACCTTGCCATCCGTATCGATCGCTTCGACCTGGATTTGGCCAGTGCCGTGCGCCGTGAAATCGAACCGGAAATTGGGGTCTTCCGAAATCGATATCCCACCTTCCATCGAGAGGATCGGCCGGTCTGCCTGCGAGATCGACAATTTCTGAACGAAATGCGCCGGGATGAAATACTGTGTCAGCGGATTCCGCTGCAGGCCCGAATTGTTCGGGTGGCGGATCATCAGCTGCAATTCCTGTGTCTTTGTCATCGTCTCTTGAGGCGGGAATTGGCGCAGCTTCATCTGCCCCATCGTCGCCATCGCTTCGTCCTGGTTCTTGACTGCCGGGGCGGAGCATCCGCCTGACGCCTTGACGAAGGTCTGAGCCATGTGGAGTTCGCCGCCCTGCGTCTCTGCAATGGCACGCAGATAGGAATAGTCGTTGACGCGCACGCGCGTCGACAGATGCGCCACGCCGGCGTCCTTGCCGATCTGGAACGTCGCCGCCACCGGGGCCGGATTGACGTCGATGATCAAGGTGATGGATTTGATGCCGTCGGGCGCCTTGGCCGGGTCGATATAGATGTCGACGGGCACGATGGCGGCATCCTGCGCCCGCTTCGGCGCCTCGACCCTGACGACGCCGGTATCGACCAGAATTGCCCGATCACCGAACACGTCGCCTTTCAGATCCTGCCAGATCCTGTCCGAAGTGGCGGCTGTTTGCTGCGCGTTGGCGGCTCCGGAGGAGCCAAAGAGCGTGCCGACGGCCAGCATGATCGCGGCGAAGATTGCTGCGAGCGGCAAGGCGAGCTGCCGGCTCCGGTAAGCGTGGTCTTGCATTTCAATGCCTCCACCAATGTCAGAGAGGTGGTGCCCAGGCCGACGTTGAGGATAAGCCTTTGACGATGCGTTTGGCAAATCGATCCACCGCCCCAGCGCTTGTCGGTGTGACTATTCCCATTCGAGTTCGGCAAAGGCAACCGTTGCATTGCGTTCATTGTAGTCGTCGAACAGATGCCAATTGCCCCGTTCGCTTCGGCCGGCGGTCTTGACTGCCTCGCTGAGCGGCGTCCCGTCGGCGATCGCCTTGCGAATATCGCGCGCCAGAACCTCGAAATAGCGTCGCTCCGCCGTCAGCGCCTCCGGCCAGTCGGCCGGCACCGGGCCATGACCCGGCACGACGCGCGCGGCACCGATCGCGGCGAGCGCGTCCATCTGGCGGAGCCAACCGAGCAGCGATCCGTCGAGCGTCGGCAAGGAACCCATGAAAACCAGATCGCCGGCAAACAGCGTGCGGGTCGCGCTGTCGAAGACGGTCAGGTCGTTGTCGGTGTGAGCCGCCTTCCATGCCTGCAATTCGAGCACGCGTCCGCCGAGGTCGAGCTGCAGGCGGTCGTCGACCAGCATTGTCGGCGGTATGATCTCGATCCCTTCCATGAGCGCCTCGCCGATCTGTTCGCGAAAGCTTTGCAGGTAGAACGCGCCACGCGCCTCGAGCGCGCGCGGCAGATTGTGGTGGCCGACGATGGTCGCGCCGATCTCCTGGAACGCCGCGTTGCCGAATATGTGGTCGGGGTGCATGTGAGTGTTGATCAGGTAGCGAACCGGCTTGGCACTTATTTTGCCGATCGCGGCGATGAGGGCGTTTGCCTCGATCAGGCTGCCGCCGCTGTCGATGACGGCAACAGCGTCGGTCCCCACGACGACGCCCAGGTTCGAGATCGCGCCCTGGTTGGCAGCACTCATCAATTCATCCACGCCCTGGAAGGCGAAGACGCGGTCGGCGACGTTCCTGAGCTTGAACTCAAGGCTGCCGGCAGCGGCGAGAGCGGCCCGCCCGAGGCAGCAGGGCAGCATCGCGGCGCTCACAGCGGTGCAGGCGAAGCCGTTCACAAGCTTGCGTCGTGTCCCATCGATCGGCATGGCTTCCCCCGATATGCATTCCGAGGAAGGCGATCAGACCACGCCCGGAAATTTTTGGTGGAACGACCGCAAAAGGTCGCTCATCACCTGTGGATTGCGATAGTGCCGCGGCAGCCTTACGTCGAACATGCCGAGCACATGGGCTGGCCGCTGCGCGAGCACAATGATGCGATCCGACAGCATCAACGCCTCGCGGAGATTGTGCGTTACCATCAGGGCGGTCGTAGGCCGCGCCGACCACACGGTCAAAAGCAGGTGCCGCAGCCGCTCGGCGGTCCGTTCGTCGAGTGAGGCGAAGGGTTCGTCCAGGAGAAGCACCGCCGGTTCGTTAGCGAAGGCCCTGGCAAGTGCTGCCCTGCGCGCAAGGCCGAGCGAAAGCTCCGCCGGATAGAGCGAGCGCATGCCGGCGAGGCCGAGCGTGTCGAACAGCCCGTCGAGATTTTTCGTTCTGAGGCCTTTCGGCAGCGCCAGCCTGACATTCTGCTCCACCGTCCGCCACGGCAGCAAGATCGGCTCCTGGAATACGGCGGCGATGCGGTTGGAGCCGCCTTCAGGCAGCTGGAAGGAGCCGGAAAAGTCCTTGTCCAATCCAAGCAGGATGCGCAGCGTCGTGGTCTTGCCGCAGCCCGACGGTCCCAGCAAGCAGGCGAATTCACCTTGCCGGACCTCGAAGGAAAGGTCCTGGAGCGCCGTGATCGAGACGCCTTGCGCGGACCTGAAGGTCTTTTCGGCGATGTCGACCCTAAGCGGGACGACGGCGCCAACGGGTTGCATGTCGTTCACCGGGCTGCACCAGAAGGAGTTCAATGACAAGCATCACCGCCACGAAAGCCAGCGTGTAGGCAAGAATGGCGGCGACGTCGAAGAGCTGGAAATAAAGATAGATCTGGAAGCCGACGCCGTTGGAGCGGCCGAGCAGTTCGACCACCAGGACGATCTTCCAGATGAGGGCGATGCCGGATCGTGAGGCGGCGGCAAGATAGGGCTGCAGTTGCGGCAGCAGGACGTGGCGGACGCGGTCGAGAAGACCGAACCGGTAGACGGCGGCCATTTCGGCGTAACTCGGATCGAGCGCCCTGGCGCCTTCGCGCATCGTCACCACCACATTCGGGATCTTGTTCACGGCAACCGCGCCAATCGCCGCCGCTTCGTTGAGGCCGAACCAGATGTAGGCGAGCACGATGACGACCAGCGCGGGGATGTTGAGAAACAGGATCAGCCAGGGGCTGAAGAACCGGTCTGCACTGCGGTGGCTGCCGAGGAGAACGCCGATGACCGAGCCAACGACCATCGCCACGACATATGCTGCGGCAACCCGGCCGAGTGTCGCGCCGAGATGATAGAAAAGGTCGCCGTTCGCCGCCTCGGCGCGCAGCACCTGCCAGACCTGTCCCGGCCCTGGAAAGGCACGGCCCGGCCAGGCATTGGCCGCAAAGCCCCAGAGCAGGCAAAGCCCGAGCAGAGAAACCGCCACCGTCAGCACGGGTGTCAACGCCGTCGTAAGCCTGGATTGGCTGGCTGTCTCGGCCGCAGCGCCAGGCGGCCGATCGCCGGGGTCAGGTGCGCTCATTGCGGGAGCTCCTGCCAGAACGTCCCGGGCGCCATTTCCGGCGCGCGGCCGACCAGCTTTTCGCCGCCGATCTCGGCCAGCACGCGGTAGAGCTTGCCGGCGTCGGCCGCATCCTCGGCAACGGGGCGTTTGGGAATGCCCTCGCGATAGCGGTCACGCAGTTTTGCCAATTCCTTGCCTTGCGCGCGGATAATCGGCGCAAGGCGCAGCCACTCATCGTCGGATCTGGCCAGCAAGTCCCTGGACTGCGCGGAAGCATTGATGAAGCCCCTGATAGCGGCCGGATTTTCGTTCGCCCATTTGTCATGAAAGACATAGCCGAGCGCCGATACGGCGCCCGAGGCCCCGAGTGCTTTCGCCGCATCATCGGCGCCGATCAGCCGACGAAAGCCGTTGGCCTCGAGCCGGGCGCAAAAATGCCAGAAATTGAGCACTGCATCGAGTTCGCCTTGCATCGCCTTTTCCGAAATCAACGGTGGCGCGCCAAAGACGATGTCGCTGGTTGCCGGCAGGTCGAGGCCGTGATCGCGTCTGGCCAGCGCCTGGATCAGCAGCCAGCTTTTATCGAGAGGCCCGCCGGCGACGCCGATCTTTTTTCCCTTGAGATCGCTGATCGTCCGGATCGGCGCCCCCTCCTTCACCATGATTGCCCCCACGGCGGTCGAATAGGGGACCAATGTGAGGTCGACCCCTTCCGAGCGCTGGCGCGAGACCCACAGCCAGTCGGAGACGATCATGTCGATCGCGCCGGCCAGCATGGCGACGTTGGTGGCATCCTCGCCGGCGAAATCGATGATCTCCAGATCGATGCCGTTGGCTGTGTCGAACTTGTGTTGCTTCAGCGTGTCAAGCGCCCAGCTCACGGTGCCGAACTTCAGCACACCAATGCGAACCTTGGTAGTGCCGAAGGAGGGCCTCGGGACAAGAGCCGCGGCTGTTCCAAAAACTGCCAGCCGGAGCGTTGCTCGACGTGAAATCGTCATGATGCCTCCTCCCGGGGCGGAAATGAGCCAAGGCGCCGATCAGATCGCACGGTCCTTGTTCGGGAAAGCGCATTTCCAGCGCCTGACCTTGAGGGTCGGGTGTTCCTGCGACCACTTCGCGATTTCGCTGGGCGCCAGCATCATACATTGGACGAGAGAGCCGCGGCTCTCGAAATAGAGATGTTCGTCTCGGCAATCGTTCGGATTGGCAATCAGGCAAACCGTCAATATGAGGTCGACCATGTCCATTCAGCACCTCTTGCGCGCTTAAAGACGCCCGCTTCGACGAGATCCGGCCCGATCTGCGAGCCTGGACAAAATCGCCAACCGCCGGAGTCCCGAGGTGCCCATGGAAAACCGGAATGGTTTGAGGCTACGCGTTCGCCCGATGGCCGTCAACAAAGGCGAATGGATAGGGGCACCGGACCCGAAACAAAAAACCCGCCTCGGCGGGCGGGTCGTCGGCGCAAATCAGCACCATGCCGAAATCAATAGCATAAATGCCGTCATAAAGCAACGAATCGCGAGCTCGCGACCACGGCAATCGCTACTGGTTTGCGCCGCGCCCCATCGCCCTGCGCTTCAGCGTTGGTGGTTGGCGAAAGCCGAAGCGGCATCCGGTCTCCGCCCTTGCGGGGGAGATCGACAGCTTCGCCGACGGCGCCTACTCCGGAATGTTGGGTGTGCCGCGCAGGCCTCTGAACTTCAGTATGGTTGACATCGCTCATCTGCCGGGTAGCTTCCAAGATGCAGGCGCCGCAACTCCACAAGGGGGAAGCTTTCGCTCTGCCATAAAATGACGCATGCCGATGATCAAACAAAGGCATGCGCAAATCGTCCAGGGCACCTTGACGATCAATGAGGAAATGCCATGCGTGCAATCGCATTTTTTGCCGTCGTGTCCGTTGCGACGTTCATCACAAACCAATCGCAGGCACAGGATGCCGCCGCGGGTGAGAAGGTCTTCGCCAAATGCAAAGTCTGTCACGTCGTTGACAAGGACCAGAACAAGGTCGGTCCATCGTTGAGCGGCGTTTTCGGCCGGACGGCCGGCACGCATCCGGGGTTCAAATATTCTAAACCTATGACCGAAGCGGGGAAATCCGGCGTCAAATGGGACGACGCCACGCTGACGGCCTATCTTCGCGATCCCAAGGCCATGATCAAAGGCACGAAGATGGCGTTTGCGGGTCTCAAGAAGGACGAGGATCTCGCCAACGTCATCGCCTATCTGAAGCAATTCTCCAAATAGCCCGGTTCTTCCGCAGGAAGTAGCCCGGTTCTTCCGCAGGAAGTAACGCGACTTCGCCGGCCGTTCGAAACTGTGTTCGGCCGGCGCCCGCCCTGGTGGCTGGCGCCAGTCAAGCGGCATTTTGCAGCCTGCGCATCGCGGAGGGCAGGTCGAACAGGCTGTCGCAAACGAGGTCGGCGCCGAGTTCTTCAACCGGAATTTGGGTGTAGCCGCCACGCAGCAGAATGGCGGGCATGACGGCGGCGCGCGCGGCGGCCACGTCGGCGCCGCTGTCTCCTACCATCAGCGCGTCGCGAGATTCGACCTGAAGCTGGTCGAGCGCCAGCAACAGAGCGTCGGGCGCCGGTTTCAAGGATGTCACCGCGTCGCCGCCGACGATCGCGCCAAGATGTTCCGTCAACCCGAAATGCAGCAGGATTTCGCGAGCCGCCAGCTGCGGCTTGTTGGTCACCACACCCATGGCTATTCCGCTCAGATGGAAGTGGGTGAGAACCTCCCTGACGCCAGGCATCAGCGTCGTCAGGCCGGTCAGATGTCTGCGGTAGATCGGCGTCATGGCGCGGTTGGCCTCGTCAAGCGCGCTGCCGAGGAGCGGCGTACCGGAAGCCGCGAAGGCTCGCTCGACCAGTTTCCTGACGCCGCCGCCGATCATGGCTTTGACCTGTCCCAAGCGCAGCGGCGGCAGATCGCGGCCGGCCAGCAACTCGTTGACGGCGGCCGTTATATCAGGTGCCGAATCGACCAGCGTGCCGTCGAGATCGAACAGGATCGCCTTCGGCGACCGAAACCGCCTGCCTGCGCCGACGTTCATGCAGCATCCTTCCACTTGATCGAGCAGCCGATCGAAGCGATCTGGTCCAGCGGTCCGTCGCCGGTTCGGGCAACCTGCCTCATCGCCTCGAACAGGTCGCGTCTTAGTCCGGGCGGTCCGGCGTCTCGTCGCGCGGCATCCAGCCGGCCGCGATATTGCAACGTCAAGTCGCTGTTGAGTCCGAAGAAATCCGGAGTGCAAACGGCGCCATAGGCACGCGCCACCGTCTGGTGCTCGTCGTGGAGGTAGGGGAAAGTGAAGCCGTTCGTCCTAGCGAAAAGCTTCATGTTGTCGAAGGAATCATCCGGATAGGCCTCGGCATCGTTGGAGTTGATTGCGACAAAGCCGATGCCTTCGGCCTTGAGATCGTTGGCATCTCGGACGATGCGTGAAATCGCGGCCTTCACGTAAGGGCAGTGGTTGCAGATGAAGGCCACCACCATGCCGTTGGACCGGCGTGGCTGAAGATCGAATGCGATTTGCCGTCGACGCCGGGCAAAACGGCATCGATGGCTTGCCAGCCGAAATCACAGACAGGTGGAATCGCCCCCATGTTGCCCTCCGATGAAATGTTTTTTACGCGGCTTTCCGGATCGCCCCGTCGGCTGCGTGTCTGATGGCGCCTATATTGGCGCGATAGGCAGCCTCGGTGCCACCCTTGAAAATGGCCGAGCCGGCGACCAGCACATTGGCGCCGGCCGCGGTGACCAGCGGAGCGGTCTCGGGCGTGACGCCGCCGTCGATCTCGATGTCGATCGGGCGGTTGCCGATCAGCGCCTTGACCCGCCTGACCTTGTCGACGACCGCCGGAATGAACGCCTGGCCGCCGAACCCTGGATTGACGGTCATCAGAAGCACCAGATCGAGCCGGTCGAGCACATATTCGATGACGCTTTCCGGCGTCGACGGGTTCAACGACACGCCGGCCTTCTTGCCGAGATTCCTGATTGCCTGCAGCGAACGGTCGAGATGCGGCCCGGCCTCGGCATGCACGGTGATGATGTCGCAGCCGGCATCGGCGAAGGCGGCGAGATAGGCGTCGGCCGGCGCGATCATCAGATGGCAGTCGAAGATCTTGTCCGTTCGATCACGGATCGCCTTGATCACCGGCGGACCGAAGGTGATGTTGGGCACGAAATGGCCGTCCATCACGTCGAGATGGATCCAGTCGGCACCCGCCCCGACGACTGCTTCGACCTCGTTGCCGAGCCGCGAGAAGTCCGCAGAAAGCACCGAGGGCGCGATGATTGTCTTAGTACCCATGGTCGTCGGCTCCCATTCTGTCTTCCGTTTCCGATCGCTGCACATCAACCGGCGCCATCTTGTCAGCGCGCCTTCGTCTCCGGTTCGCCCTCGAGCTTACCTTCCGCGAACACGCGGCTGCCGCGAATATCGGATTCCTCAATGGTGATAAGGTCGGTCTTCGTCAACGCCCGGTCGCGCGACGCGAAAAGCCGGTTGGCCTGGCGAAGCCGCGCCCGGTCGAGCCCATTGCGGACCGACCGAGCGTTGGAGAAATGCGGCAGCCGCATGCGGATCGGGAGATACTCTTCGAGCGCCTTGGCCGCCGCCTCGCTGAGACGGTAATTCTGTTCCGCCAGCATGATCTCGGCGATCGATTTGAGTTCGCTGACGCCGTAGTCGGGAAAATCGAGGTGGTGGGCGATGCGCGAGCGCATGCCGGGATTGCTGTCGAAGAAGCGGTCCATCTTGTCCTTGTAGCCGGCAAGAATCACAACCAGATCGTCACGGTTGTTTTCCATGCATTGCAGCAGGATTTCGATCGATTCCTGGCCGTAGTCGCGTTCGTTCTCGGGCTTGTAGAGATAGTAGGCCTCGTCGATGAAAAGCACCCCGCCCATGGCGCGCTTGATCACTTCGCGGGTTTTGGGCGCGGTGTGGCCCACATACTGGCCGACGAGATCGTCTCGCGTCACCGCGACCATGTGCCCTTCGCGGACATAGCCGAGACGATGCAGGATTTCGGCCATCCTGAGTGCCACGGTGGTTTTTCCGGTTCCGGGGTTTCCCGTAAAGTTCATATGCAGCGTCGGTGCGCCCGAGATCAGGCCGAACTTGCGGCGAAGCCGGTCGACCAGGAGCAGCGCCGCGATCTCGCGGATGCGGGTCTTGACCGGCTTCAGGCCAACGAGTTCGCGGTCGAGCTTGCCCAACACCTCATCGATGTTAGACGCCTCGAACTCGGCCTGAAGATCAACCGATTCGTCCTGCGCGGCAGCGCCCTTTGCTATCGCGTCCAGCATGGTTTCGGCTAGCTCCGCTCGCCTTCGGGCCTGTCGGTTGCATAAGGCACGATCGAATAGCCCTGGCTGCGACCGTCGCGCTCCTGGCGCAGCAGCCGGAACCCGGGTTCGTTCGGCGGCCGGTTGACGATGAACGACATGCGCGGTGCTTCCCAGCCCTTGGTCGAATCGAAGGCGGTGACCCGCACATACATGTTGGGCATGGCTTTCCGGCAATTGTTGACTTCAAGCAGGATGCCGGCCGGGTCCTTCAGGTCGAACATCGGGTTGCCGTACATTTCCCAATAGGTGTTTCGCGGATGCGGATCGTCGGTGTACTCGACGCTGACCGCCCAGTGGTTTTTCAGCGCGTATTTGATCTGCGCCGAAATCTGCTCATCGGTCAGGTCGGGCAGGAACGAAAACTGTCCCTGCGTGACCTTGTTTCCGGGATTGGTCATCATGGCGACGGTTCCTTTCGTCTAGAAGCTGGGCGTTGCGGTTGGCACGAAGTCGGCCGTGTCGGTCGATTCGTAATTGAAGGTGACGTCCTTCCAGGTCTCCAGGGCCGCCTTCAGCGGCGTGCACCATCTGGCCGCCTGTTCGAGGATTTGGGTTCCTTCGCGCAGATAGTCGCGGCCCTCATTGCGGGCGAGGATCATCGCCTCCAACGCGACACGGTTAGCCGTCGCGCCGGCCTGGATGCCGTCCGGATGGCCGATCGTGCCGCCGCCGAACTGCAGGATGACGTCCTCGCCGAGATAATGGATCAGCTGGTGCATCTGGCCGGCATGGATGCCGCCCGAGGCGACGGGCATCACCTTGTTGAGCGAGGCCCACTCCTGATCGAAGAACAGCCCGGTTTCGAGGTTCTGCGGCGTGCGCTCCTCGCGCAGCGTGTCATAAAAACCCTTGATCATCAGCGGGTCGCCTTCCAGCTTGCCGACCACCGTGCCGGCATGGATGTGATCGACGCCGGCCATCCGCATCCATTTGCAGATGACGCGAAAATTCATGCCGTGGTTCTTCTGGCGCGAATAGGTCGAGTTGCCGGCACGGTGCAGGTGCAGGATCATGTCGTTGCGGCGTGCCCACTTGGCCATCGACTGGATCGCCGTGTAGCCAATGACGAGGTCGATCATGATGATGCAGGAGCCAAGCTGTTTGGCGAATTCGGCGCGCTCGTACATCTCCTCCATCGTGCCGGCGGTGACGTTGAGATAGTGGCCCTTGACTTCGCCAGTAGCGGCTGACGCCTTGTTCACAGCCTCCATGCAGTAGAGGAAGCGGTCGCGCCAGTGCATGAAGGGCTGCGAGTTGATATTCTCGTCGTCCTTGACGAAGTCGAGGCCACCCTTCAGCGCCTCGTAGACGACGCGGCCGTAGTTGCGGCCTGACAGGCCGAGCTTCGGCTTCGTCGTCGCGCCGAGCAGCGGCCGGCCGAACTTGTCGAGCCGCTCGCGTTCCACCACGATGCCTGTTGCCGGGCCCTGGAAGGTTTTGAGGTAAGCGACCGGAATGCGCATGTCCTCAAGCCGCAAGGCCTTGACTGCCTTAAAGCCGAACACGTTGCCGATGATCGATGCAGTCAGGTTGGCGATTGAGCCCGGCTCGAACAGGTCGAGGTCGTAGGCGATGTAGGCGAAGTACTGCTGCTCGATCTTGGTGCCGGGACCCGTGTTCGGCACCGGCTCGGACTTGAACGCCTTGGCGCGATAGAGCTCGCAGGCGGTCAGCCTGTCGGTCCACACCACGGTCCATGTCGCGGTAGAGGATTCACCGGCAACGGCGGCGGCCGCCTCCTCGTGGTCGACGCCGGGCTGCGGCGTGATCCGAAACATGGCGATCAGGTCGGTCTCCTTGGGCCGGTAGTCGGGCTCCCAATAGCCCATTTTCTTGTAGGGAATAACGCCCGACTTGTAGCGTTCGCTGCCTTCCTTGAGCGTGCCCGCTGACGGCATGTCGATCTTGTTCATGATAGGTCTCCTGTTTGCCGCTCAGGCGGCTTTCGCGGTTGCGATTTGCGGGTCGAGTTTTCCCGCGGCGTAACGTTTCGCCATCTCGTCCATGGCGATGACCCTGATCTTCGAGGCGTTGCCCGCCGTGCCGAAGCGTTCAAAACGATCGCGACAAAGATCGCGCAGGGCGTCCATGGCGGGTTTCAGGAATTTGCGCGGATCGAATTCACGCGGATCCTCCGTCGCGACGCGGCGGAACTGCCCGGCCATGGCCATGCGGCAATCGGTGTCGATGTTGACCTTGCGCACGCCGTAGCGGATGCCGCGCTCGATCTCCTCGATCGGAACGCCAAACGTCTGGGGCATCTCGCCGCCATACTTGTTGATGACGTCCTGCAGTTCTTGCGGCACTGAGGAAGAGCCATGCATGACCAGATGCGTGTTGGGCAGCTTTTTGTGGATCGCCTCGATCACCTGCATGGCCAGGATGCCGCCGTCGGGCTTGCGGCTGAATTTGTAGGCGCCGTGCGAGGTGCCGCAGGCGATCGCCAGCGCGTCGACCCGGGTGGCGGTGACGAAGTCGACCGCCTGATCGGGATCGGTCAAAAGCTGGTCGTGGGAAAGCGCGCCTTCGGCGCCGTGGCCGTCTTCGGCTTCGCCCTGGCCGGTTTCCAGTGAGCCGAGCACGCCGAGCTCGCCTTCGACGGAAGCGCCGACCGAATGCGCCATGCGTGCGACACGTTCGGTGATGGCGACGTTGTAATCGTAGCTCGCCGGCGTCTTGGCGTCCGCCATCAGCGACCCGTCCATCATCACCGAGGTGAAGCCGTAGCGGATCGCCGAAAGGCAGGTCGCTTCGTTGTTGCCGTGATCCTGATGGATGCATAGCGGAATGGCCGGATGCATTTCGGTCAACGCCTCCATCATCTTGGCCAGCATGATGTCGTTGGCATAGGAGCGGGCGCCGCGCGAGGCCTGGATGATGACCGGCGCGTCGCAGGCCCTGGCCGCCTCCATGATGGCGAGGCCCTGTTCCATGTTGTTGATGTTGAATGCCGGCACGCCGTAACCATGCTCGGCGGCATGGTCGAGAAGCTGGCGAAGGGTGATGCGGGCCATTGTCGGGTCCTCCTAGACGATGAGCTTCAGCGCCGCTGCGGCGACGGCTTCGGGCGTGATGTCGAAATGCCGGTAGAGATCCGGGGCAGGGGCGCTGGCGCCGAAACCGGCCATGCCGACGAAAGCGCCGGTGTCGCCGATCCAGCGGTCCCAGCCGAGCCGTGCTGCGGCTTCGACCGCAATGCGCGGTGCCGAGCCGAGAACGGCCTTGCGGGTGCCGGCGTCCTGTTCCTCGAAAAGCTCCCAGCACGGCATTGAGACCACCGCGGCGGCGATGCCGTGCTCGGTCTCCAGCCGTTTGGCGGCGGCAACGGCGATCTCGACCTCCGAGCCGGTTGCGATCAGCGTCACGGCGCGGTGCTCGGCTGGTTCGCGCAGGATGTAGGCGCCCTGGCTCGACCGGTTCTCGTCGCTATATGCGTGGCGCAGCATCGGCAGGTTCTGGCGCGAGAGCACCAGCACGCTCGGCCGGTTCTCGCTCTTCAGCGCCAGTTCCCAGCACTCCGCCGTTTCGATGATGTCGGCCGGACGGAAGACGTTGAGGTTCGGCGTGGCCCGCAGCATCGCCAGGTGCTCGACCGGCTGATGGGTCGGGCCATCCTCGCCGAGACCGATGGAATCGTGCGTCATCACGTAGATGACGCGCTGGCCCATCAGCGCCGAGAGCCGCATCGCGCCGCGCGCATAGTCGGCAAAGCACAGGAACGTGCCGCCATAAGGCACGAAGCCGCCATGCAGCGCGATGCCGTTCATGGCCGCGGCCATGCCGTGCTCGCGGATACCGTAATGGATGTAGCGGCCGGCGTAGTCATCAGGCGCTATGCGACCCATGCCCTTGGTGATCGTCAGGTTCGAATGCGTCAGATCGGCGGAGCCGCCGACGGTCAGCTCGGTTGCGGCGTTGATCGCGCCGAGCGCCATTTCGGAGGCTTTTCGCGTTGCAACCTTGGTCGCCTTCTCGACATGCTCCCTGCGGAAAGCATTGAGCGCATCGAAGATCGCGTCGGGCAGCCTGCCGGCGACCGCGCTCTCGAAGGCCTGGCGCTGCGACGAGGCGGCAAGCCGCTGCTCCCAGGCGCGCCGCGCCGCTTGACCGCGCCCGGCGATTTCGCGCCAGGCGAAAACGATATCGTCCGGCACCTCGAACGGAGCGTAGGCCCAGCCGATGTTCTCGCGCGTCGCGGCGATCTCCGCATCGCCCAGCGGCGCGCCATGCGTCTTTTCCGAGCCGCCCAGATTGGGTGCGCCCTTGCCGATCACCGTGCGGCAGGCGATCAGAGACGGCCGGTCCGACTGCTGCGCCGCTTCGATTCCCGCGGCGACAGCTTCCGTGTCGTGGCCGTCCACCGATTGGACATGCCATCCAGCGGCCTCGAACCGTGCCGGCTGGTCCATCGATGTCGACAGCGAAGTCGGTCCGTCGATCGAGATCGCGTTGTCGTCCCAGAAGACGATCAGCCGGGAGAGCTTCAGGTGACCGGCAAGGTCGATCGCCTCATGGCTGATGCCTTCCTGCAGGCAGCCGTCGCCGGCGATCACATAGGTGAAATGGTCGACGAGATCGGCGCCGTGGCGGGCGGCAAGCATGCGCTCCGCCAGCGCCATGCCGACGGCGGTCGAAATGCCTTGTCCAAGCGGACCGGTCGTCGTCTCGATGCCGAGCGCGTGGCCATATTCCGGATGTCCGGCGGTGCGGCTGCCCAGCTGGCGAAACCGCTGCAATTGCTCGATCGGCATATCTTCGTAGCCGAGCAGGTAATGCAGCGCATATTGCAGCATCGAGCCGTGCCCGGCCGAAAGCACGAAACGGTCGCGATCGGGCCAATCGGGCGTCGACGGATCGATATTGATGAAGCGGCTGAACAGCACCGTCGCGACATCGGCCATGCCCATCGGCATGCCCGGATGACCGGAATTGGCCTTTTGGACGCTGTCCATCGCCAGTGCGCGAATGGCATTCGCCATGTCGCGCTCCGAGATGGCGGCGACGGGCTTCAATGCTGCTGCTTGGCTGTTCATGGCGTCCTCCTCACGACACACGGTTCTTGCGTTCGATCAATTGCAGGATGAGCGGCGTCAGGATCAGCTGCATGGCAAGGTCGAGCTTGTTGCCTGGAACCACAATGGAATTCGGCCGCGACATGAACGAGTCGTGGATCATCGAGAGCAGGTAGGGGAAATCGATGCCGCGGGGATTGGCGAAGCGGATGACCAGCATCGATTCGTCGGGCGTCGGAATCCAGCGCGCGATGAACGGGTTGGACGTGTCGACGATCGGCACGCGCTGGAAGTTGATGGCGGTCTGCGAGAACTGCGGGACGATGTAGCGGACATAGTCCGGCATGCGGCGCAGGATCACGTCCATCACCGCCTCGGTGGAATAGCCGCGGGTTGCGCGGTCGCGATGGATCTTCTGGATCCATTCGAGATTTATGACCGGCACCACGCCGATCTTGAGGTCAGCGTGCCTGGCCAGGTTGATCTTGTCGGTGACGACGCAGCCATGCAGGCCCTCGTAGAAGAGCAGGTCGCTCGGCGGGAATTCGCGCCATTCGGTAAAATGTCCCGGCGGCGTGCCGTACTGCTTCTCCTCGTCCTCATCATGGATGTAGGTGCGGGTCTTTCCGGTTCCCCGGCGGCCATATTCCTCAAACACCTCTTCGAGGATTGCGAGTTCGTTGGCCTCGGCATGGAAGTGGGTGAAGTTCGGATTGCCCGCCTTCTCCTCCTCGGCCACCTTTACTTTCATCGTGGCACGGTCGTAGCGATGGAAAGCGTCGCCCTCGATGTAGGCGGCCTCGATGTTCTCGCGCCGGAAGATCAGCTCGAAGATGCGCTTGACCGAGGTGGTGCCTGCGCCCGACGACCCGGTGATGGTGATGATGGGATGCTTTGCCGACATGATGCTCAGGCCCTGAACAGGCCGCGGCGGCTGAACAGCGGTGCACGTTCGCCGATAGCGCTGGGCTCGGTGTGATAGCGGGTGATGCGCGCGACTTCCCGCGCCGATCCGAAAACCATGGGCACGCGCTGGTGCAGGCTCTCGGGTTCGATTTCGAGGATGCGGGTGATCGTGTCGGTAGCGGCACCGGCCGCCTGTTCGATGAGATAGGCGATCGGGTTGGCCTCATAGACGAGGCGCAGCCGTCCCTGGCGGTAACCCTTGCGCTTGTCGCCTGGATACAGGAATACGCCGCCGCGCATCAGTATGCGATAGCAGTCGGCGACCAGAGAGGCGATCCAGCGCATGTTGAAGTCCTTCTCACGTGGGCCTTCGGTGCCTTCGAGGCAGTCGTCGATGTAGAGCCGCACCGCCTCGTCCCAATGCCGGTAATTGGCGGCGTTGATGGCGAACTCCTGGGTGCGCTGCGGAATGATCCGGCTCTCGTAAGCCTGGACGAAGGTGCCGAGCCTGGTCGAGAGAACGAAGACATGCGTGCCGCTGCCGAGCGACAGAACAAGCGCCAGCTGCGGCCCATAGATGAAGAAACCGGCGCCCAGCTGGTTCACGCCTGCCTGCAAAAAAGAGGCGGCCGGATTTCCGTCCGGCGCGCCAGTTGCAGGGAGGAGCGAGAAGATCGTTCCGATCGACACGTTGGTGTCGATGTTGGACGAGCCATCGAGCGGGTCGATGGCGATGGCGAGAGGCGCCTGCCTGTCGAGCAGGACGGGCTGCTCCAGTTCCTCGGACGCGTAGAGCGCGACCGGAGCGTGGCGCATGGCGTCGAGGAAGATGTCGTCGGCGAAGATGTCGAGATCCTTCTGGATGTCGCCGTCGGCATTGGCTCCACGGGTCCCGGCAAAGGCGGTGCCGAGCACCCCTTGATTGATGGTGTTGCGGATCTTGGTGGCGGCCTGGGTCAGCTGACGGATGGTCGCTACGACCGCGGACCGCAGTTCATCCGGCGGGCCGAGATAGGAATTCAGAAAAGCATCGAGCGTTGCCGCTGGCATCGTAACCTCCCGATCCAGCCGCCTCTCCTCGGATCGGCCGGATAGGGCAAATGAAACAAACGCCGCCGGATAAGTAAAATTTAATAACTTTACTTTGGCAGTTAAAAAATTTTAGCATGCGATATGAGAAACCTCACCCTCAAGCAATTCAGGACCGTTCAGGCAATCATCAGCCACGGAAAAATCGTCAGCGCGGCCAAGACGTTAGGGCTGTCTCCTCCAGCGGTGACGATCCAGTTGCGGCAGGTGGAAGAGGAGTTCCAGTTGGCGTTGTTCGACCGGACGTCGGACGGCATGCGTCCCACTGCCGCAGGTCTGGCCTTCGTCGAGACGGCGCAGGCCATTGAAGAGCGGCTTCGCCTGCTCGAGGACAAGATGGATGCAATCAAGGGCGTGCGAATCGGCAGCTTGAGGCTCGGCGTGGTTTCCACCGCCAAATATTTCGCGCCGCGGCTCATGGCCGGCTTCATGAAAGAACATCCCGACATCGATATGCGGCTTGCCATCGGCAACCGTGCCGAAACGATCGACAGTCTGAAGAACCACGACATCGACATCGCGCTGATGGGACGCCCGGCGAGGGAAGTCCCGGTGCGTGCCTCGGTCTTCGGCGATCACCCGCTGGTCATCATCGCGCCGCCCGACCACCCCCTGGCGTCGGCGCGCGAGATATCCAAGGAGCGGATCGCCGAAGAGCATTTCCTCATTCGCGAGCCCGGCTCCGGCACGCGCATCTCGCTGGAAATATTCCTGAGCGACGTGCCCGGCCGCATCGACGATCTCGGCGTCGAGATGGGCTCGAACGAGACGATCAAGCAGGCGGTGATGGCCGGGCTCGGCATCGCCTTCATCTCTGCCCACACCATTGCTGCGGAAACCGAAGCCGGGCGGCTGGTCATCCTCGACGTTGTCGGCATGCCGATCCGCCGGCAATGGTTTTCGGTGATGCGCAGCGATCACGCGATCTCGCCGGCGATGGCGACATTCCACGACTTCCTGATGCGCAAGGGCGCGATGTACCTGCCCCTGTTCGGCAAGCTCTATCCGCACGAAGAACCGGCGATCGTTGGCGTTAGATAAGCGATCTGTTATGTTGCAGTGCAAAAAGAATATGTTATGTTGCAGTGCGAAAGAACAGGGGCCACGTCCTTTCACACCCGTAAGCGATCTGTATGTGCGACCCCTGCAGACTGGTCGGTATTTTCGGAAACCTCCCGGGCATGGGGTTCGGGATTCGATGGGGACAAGGGGTAATGCTTTACACGCTCGTTATGATGGTGTGCCTGACGGATGTGCCGCAGACTTGTGAACGACGCGAACAGATGGTGGACGGCCTGGCGATGAATCCCGGGACCGCCTTCATGCAGGCGCAACCGCTGGTAGCCCAGTGGATCGAGACGCATCCCGGTTATTTCGTGCAGCGCTGGCGCGTACTGCCCGGCCGGGGATCGTGAGATCCGCCGCGAAGATCGAGTGAGGTTCTACTTCTTCGCGGCGAGCGTTTCCGAGACGGCCTTCGACAATTGATAAAGCCGCTGCTCGATGATCGTCGGCACTTCACAGACGTAAGTCAGTGATTGGACGCGTTCATTGAAAATTCGCGTTGCGAATTTCAGCTGTTCGGTTCGCCGTTCGATCTCGTCGGGATTTGCATCCGGCTTTTCCCGCAGCGCATCGACGTCGGACGCTTGCTTGCGCAACGCAGCGGCCATTTCGAGCTGCTTGTGGGCGTACCGGGAAATGCCTGAGATCACGTGCGAACGCTCGGCGTCCATGTGATCGAACATGCCTTGCACCAGCATCGCCATTTTCGGTGCAAGCTGCTCGGCCGGCAGCGAGGCGGCGAAATCCTTGATCTTCTTTTGGGCTTCGGCAATCGGTATCCGCCGCGCGGCCACCTCCTCGACCAGGGCGGAGACGGCGGGGTCCTTCAAGTCTTTCGACGCTGGCGGAAGCTCCGGCCCGTTCCAGATCTGGCCGAGCGAGAGTTGCGGCACCTTGCGCTGTATGCAGGGCCAGTCCGGGTCGGTGTTCGCCGCCATGGCGTTCACGCTCGGCGCGAGCATGGCAACCACGACCAGGCTGCGAACGAGGCTCATTCGTGCCATCAGGCATTTCCTCCCGTGTCCTGTTTGCGGGTCATCAGGCCGCGCGAAGGGTCGTAGGCGATGATTGCGGCGGCAAGGAACAGAACAGTGCAACCGGCAACGACGCCCAGCGACAGCCAGTCAATCTGGCCGTAAAAGGCGAAGCGGATCAGTTCGACCGCATAGGTGAACGGATTGGCGAGGCAGATTTTGTAAAGCAGCGGGCTCGCCTCCTGGATGCGCCACAACGGATAGAGCGCCGGAGAGGCGAAATAGCCGGGAAAGATGACGAAGTTCATGATGCCGGCGAAATTTTCGAGCTGCTTGATCATCGACGACAAGAGCATGCCGAGCGCGCAAAGCATCATGCCCGACAGGAACAGCGCCGGCAGCACCATGAGATAGCCGATCGGCGGCGCCTTGACGCCCCAGAACCAGGCAACGATCAGGAACGCGTAGACCTGCGCAATCGATACGGAGACGCCGGCGAGCATCTTCGACACCAGCAGGAACCAGCGCGGGAAGGGGCTGACCAGCAGGGTGCGCATGTTGCCCATCTCGCGGTCGTAAACCATCGACAGCGAAGACTGCATGCCTGAGAACAGCAGGATCATGCCGCACAAACCTGGCGTGATGTAGACCTCGTAGAGCACGTAGGTCTTGTAGGGCGGGATGATCGATACGCCGAGCACCTGCCGGAATCCGGCGGCAAAAATGAACAGCCAGATGAGCGGCCGAACCAGCGAGGAGATGAAGCGCTCGCGCTGGTGCAGGAAGCGCAGGCACTCCCGCAGGACGACGCCTTTGAGGCAAATGAGATAATGGCGCAGGCCGAATTTTTCGAACTTCACCGGCATGATGCCGGCTACTTTTTCGGGCATTGCGGGAGCGCTCATGGCGATATCTCCGCGATGCCGGCCGCCTCGATGCGGCTGAGCCTCGAAAAGGCGTCGCGGATCGACCCGGCGCCGCTCGCCCCGACGACATCGGCAACCTTGCCCTTGGCCACCAGTTCGCCCTGCCGCAGCACGACGACATGGTCGCCGTCCTCAACCTCGTCGATCAGATGCGTTGCCCACAGCACGCCGATGCCCTCGGTTTCGACGAGCTTGCGGATGGTGGCGAGAATGCCCGCGCGCGACTGGATGTCGAGACCGACCGTCGCCTCGTCGAGCAGCAGCAGCGACGGGCGGTGGAGCAGCGCCCTGGCGATCTCGATGCGCCGCATCTGGCCGCCGGAAAGACTGCGTGCCTTGTCATGCTGGCGGCCCTGCATGTCTACCGTGTCGAGCAGCGCGGCAATGCGCTGCCGGGCCTCGCGTCCTCCGATGCCATGCAGCGCGGCGTGGTAGGAGAGGTTCTGGTGGACGCTGAGGTCGAGGTCGAGCGTGCGTGCCTGGAACACGATGCCGACCCGCCTGAGCGCTTCGCCCGAAGCGCGGCTGACGTCATGGCCGAAGATGCGGATCGATCCGCGGCGCGTGTCGTAAAGGTGGCTGATCAGCGAGAACAGAGTTGTCTTGCCGGCGCCGTTGAGGCCGAGAAGAACGGTGAAAGTCGCCGGCGCGATCGAGAACGAGACGTCGTTGAGCGCCCGCTTCGGACCATAGGAATGGCTGACGCCGGCGACGTCGAGCGCCGCCACCTCATCTCCTGGTCTGCTTGTCCTCACATGCCGCACGCCGGCTGGCTCCTTGTCGTCGACGATAGTCTAGCGCACCTAGCGCACCAGGAGTCTAGCGCACCGGGCCCAATGGCGAAGGCCCCGCTTTCCGGCGATCCTACTTGATCGTGATCGTGCCCTTCATTCCTTTCTCAGCGAGGTCGGGCACCGACCATGTGTAGATGCCGGGCCTCACGGTGGCGAACTGCACCTGGATGGTGCCGTCGGCGTCGAATTCGAGCCAGGCGGGTGCGCCGTTCATGTGCACCTCGAGGTCGTTGATGACGATCTGGTTGTTCCACACATTGCGGAACAGATCGGTATGGAATTTGTACTCCAGCCCGCCCGCCGCGGTGATCTTCCAGCGATAGCCCTGGCCGGCGATCAGCTGGAAGTCCTTCTGGTTGACGGTGAACTGGTCTTCCTTGCTGCCGAGGATAAGTTCCGGCACGTCCTTGCTGGCCCGGGTTGCCTTCTCGGCTTCGGGGCTGGCGTCCGTTTTGGTGGCCGCACCGGCGGCTGCGTCATCGTCATCATTGTCCTGCGCCCAGACCTGGCCCAGCGTGAGTGCCATGCCTGCCAGCACAACGAAAGCGACTGCCCGAAATTTCCGCATGATTTCCTCCCCTTGTGCGATTTTTTTATCTGTTTGATTCAATTGGGCGAGACGACAACGCCCCACGGCAGCGCGCCGACGGTCACCGACTGCACCGGCTCGTCGGTCGCCACGTCGATGAAGGTGATGTCGTTCGACACGCCGTTGGTCGAGATGATGGTCTTCTGGTCCGGGGTGAAGGCGAGCTGCCAGACGCGTTGGCCGACCAGCACGTATTTCTCGACCTCGTATGTCTGCGTGTTGATCACCGCGACGCGGTTGGCCGGTCCGAGCGCCACATAGGCCTTCTTGCCGTCGGCGGTGATGCGCACACCGACCGGCTGGATAGATTCGGCCCTCAGGCCTGATATCTCGAAAGTGATCTTGCGAATAACTTCGCGCGTTTGATTGTCGATCACCGAAACCGTCCCGCCGATCTCGGCACTCACCCAGGCCTGCTTGCCGTCGGGGGTGAACTCGACGAAGCGCGGCCGCGCATCCACCAGCACGTTGTCGGTGATCTCGTGGGTCGACGTATCGATGAAATGCGCCATGTTCGTCGTTTCCGACGTATTGACCATGGTCTTTCCATCCGGGCTGACGCCCATGCCTTCCGGCTCGACGCCGACCGGGATCTCGGCCAGCACCTTCTTGCCCTCGATGTCGATGACGGTGACGAGGTTGTCGTCCTCATTGGCGACGTAAAGCGTCTTGCCGTCAGGCGAGAGCACGAAGAGCTCCGGGTCAGGCCCGGAGGGCAAGGTGTCGACGATCTCCAGCGACGCCGTGTCGATCACCTCGATCGAATCGTCGTCGCTGGCGCAGAGATAAATGTGCTTGCCGTCATGCGAGATGGTGATGCCGCGCGGACGCTGCCCGACATTGACGGTCTTCACCACCTGCATCGTCGTGGTGTCGACGACGGACATCGTGTTGTCCTTCTCGTTGGAAACATAAGCCATGTAGGCCGATGCTGGCCCGGCCATGAAGCCGGTCGCGAGAATGGCGAGGGCGCAAGCTCGTCTGTGCAATGAAATTCCTCCCAATTGGTTCTATTTAAGCACGCATTTCGTTTCCGGTTCATCGACCCCGAGCGTATCGAGCTCGGAGACCTGGTGCAAAAAACCTTCCTGCGGCGACGTCGAGACGACCGATCGGCCGTCGCCGAGGAAGATCGGCTGCCTCAACTGCTGGTTCCACTTGCGGAAGGTCAGTTTCTGCCCTTTGAAGGCGGCGATCGAAAAATCGTCGGAGCGGATGAAGTCGGCCATCTTGCGCGGGTCGGCACCCTGCGTGCGGGTCGCCGCCTCGCCGAGGATGCGCACCGCCGTCCACGCCGCCATGTCCTTCGACATCATGCGGCGGCCGTTTGCCTTGGCGAAGCGGTTCTGGATCTGGGTGCCGCCCCATTGCTCGCTGGCCGGATGCCAGGCCGACGGGGTGAGGCCGGCGGTGCCGGCGACCGGCCGCGGAGTCCAGGTGCGGAACGGAACGTAGGTGCCGAAGACCTCGCTTTCGTCGGCGACCAGCAACACATCGTGCTCCGGCAGGTCCTGGGTGAAGACAGGCATCTGCCGCTGGATCTGGACGACGCCGGAATCGGTCCGCCGTGCCGTGCCGGTATCCTCGAACAGCTTTTCGCCGACGATCTCGCCACCAAAGCGCGTCGCCGCCCGGCGCAGCGCCTCGGCAAAAAGCTGGTCGCGCTCGTGCGAGCCGTAGATCAGCACCCAGCGCCGCCATTGCTTCCAGATGAGATATTGCGCCAGCCCGTCGGCCAGCATGCTGCGCGTCGGAATGGTGTGGAAGATGTTGGCGCGGCATTCCTCCTCGCGGAGACTGTCGTCAGTGGCGCCGGCATTGAAGATCAAAACGCCGTTGTCGCGGGCAAGATCGGCGATCGACAGCAATTGCTTGACCGAGACGTCGGCGACGACATAGCGGTCGCCTCTGGCGATCATTTCCTGGAAGGCGGGAACGACATCCGCGTCCGGCTTTACCTCCGTCACGTCGAGGCTGAACTTCTGGCCGAGGAAGCTGCCGGTCGTGTTGTTGTCGGCAATCGCGACATTGCCGCCGGCAACACCTTCATCGCGCGGCGGGACGTCGAGCACCGACAGGGCCAGCTGCGGCGCATAGGCGCGCAAATAGCCTATCTTGATTTCGGTTAGCTTTTTTTCCGGCTTGGCCGCTGCAGCCGGTTGCCCGCCCGTCGCTTCCTGGGCCAGCGCGCCCGGAACGTTGACGGTCAGGGAAAAAAAGCACAAAAAGGCCGCGAGAGTGCCCGGCACCGCGCTCGTCATCGATAAAATTACCCGTTCTTGCGCTAAAGTCCGATTGTTGTCCGACCGGCGCGAAGTCAAGGTGCCCATCATGAGCTTAACTGACCGGCAAAATTTATCAAACCCTGAAAGTGGACTTGTCGCGTCTGCTTTAGTGGCATGCCTGCTCGCCGGAATGGCAACCGAGCGGATGTCGGTATTCGGGCCCGAGAACGTCCTGTCCCTCATGCCGGAGAAAGTCCTTCAATGACCAGAATGCTGGCCAGTGTCACCGGCGTCGACGAGGCGGAGATCGCGCTTTTAGGCGGCGTCGACATCGTCGACCTGAAGGACCCAAAGGCGGGAGCGCTGGGTGCGGTATCCACCCAAACCATCTGCCGGACGATTTCGTTCATCGCCGGCCGGGCGCCGGTCAGCGCGGTCTGCGGCGACCTGCCGATGGAACCGGAGACGATCCGCGCCAAGGCCGAAGAGATCGCTGCGACCGGCGTCGATTACGTCAAGATAGGCTTTTTTCCATCGGCAAATGCGGCCGCTTGTGCGAACGCGCTCGAGCCGCTCGCCGCGCGAACGAAACTGATTGCCGTGCTTTTCGCCGATCTGGCGCCGGATTTCGAGCTTCTGCCGATGCTTGCCAAACATCGCTTCCATGGCGCCATGGTCGACACTGCGATCAAGGCAAACGGGCGGCTGCTCGACCATCTGCCGCCCGAGCGTATCCCGGGGTTCATCGATCGAACGAAATCGCTCGGTCTTATGGTCGGCTTGAGCGGATCGCTGGAAGCGCCCGACATTCCGCGCCTGCTGCCATTCGCCCCCGATTTTCTCGGCTTTCGCGGGGCGCTGTGTGGCCAATCCGGCCGTGCGGGTTCGATCAGCGCCGAGGCGCTTTCGCAGATCCGCGAGTTGGTCCCGGAAGAATCCCGTGCCGGCGGCCCGTCGAGCGTCGACTACCGCCTGCTGGCGGCGAGGGGTTATTCGCCGGGCACGGACCCGACGCTGGGCACCGACAAGATCTTCGTGCGGGACTTTGTCCTGCCGGTCCAGATCGGCGCTTACAGCTTCGAGCACGGCCATACACAGAAGGTTCGTTTTGACGTAACCGCCGACGTGCTGCAAGTCACCGATCATCCCGAAGACATGCGCCATGTGTTCTCCTACGACATCATCATGGACGGCATTCGCACCATCGTCGCGCGGGGCCACATCCAGCTTAGCGAGGCCTTGGCCGAGCAGGTGGCGACCTACATTCTGGAGAACCCGCGTGTCGTGCGCGTCACGGTAAGGGTGGAAAAACTCGAACTCGGCCCCGGCGGCGTCGGCGTCGAGATCGAACGCAAGCGCCAATCGGCAGGCCGTGGCGTTGCCTCCGGCCCCGCCGGCCGAAAACAGCAAAGCGCCGTTTCCCGGCCGCGACAGGAAAAGCCTGAGGCCATCAGGCGAGCCGTCGTCAAGCCAGCCGTCGTCAAGCTTGGCGGCAGCACGGGCCATGCGGCGGAAATGGCGATCTGGATCGCCGCGCTGGCGGGTTCCAAGCTGCCGATCGTCATCGTGCCCGGCGGCGGCCTCTTCGCCGACCAGGTGCGCGAGACGCAGTTCCGCATGGATTTTTCCGACACCGCTGCCCACGCCATGGCGATCCTTGCCATGGAGCAGTTCGGCCAGGTCATCCTCGATCGGGACGAAAGGCTGGCGCCGGCACGGTCGCTGGAAGAAATGGTGCGGGCACTGGACGAGGGGAAGGTCCCGGTATGGCTGCCGTCGTCCTTGGCCCTGTCGGCGCCAGACATTCCGGCGTCCTGGGACATTACCTCCGATTCCCTTGCCGCCTGGCTTGCCGGCAAGCTCGGCGCGAATGCGCTGCTGCTGATCAAGCAGACCGGCGCCTTCTTCGGCAGCGACGCGATCGACAGCCTGGCAGTCAGAGGCATCGTCGACGCCGGCTTCGCCGCCATGCTGCCCGACGGTGTCAATTTCCATCTCGCCGGTCCGAAAGATGCAGCCGAAGCCGGGGCGCTGCTCGCGTCGGGCAATCTGCCCGGCATCCGGATCGCGGCCCCGATCCGGTCGGCAAGAAAAGCAGGGTAGGCGATGGCGACGCTGCATACGCCGCGCTGGGCATGGGTTTTGACCGGTTCCGGTCATTTTTTTACGGAGAGCTTCGCACTCATTCACCAGCTAGAGCATTGCGATGTCTTCGTGTCGAAAGCCGCCAATGAAGTGCTGCGCATGTACAAGCTCAAGCTCGATTTCCCGGAGACGACGCGGGTGCTGCACGACAAGACGGCGAGCGCGATCCCGGTCGGCGAATTCTATCACGGTGTCTATCACACCGTCGTGGTGGCGCCGGCCAGTTCCAACACGGTCGCCAAATGCGTGCACGGCATTTCCGACACGCTCGCCACCAACGTCTTTGCCCAGGCGGGAAAATGCCGGGTGCCGGCCATCGTCTTTGCATGCGACACCGCGCCGGAACTCGAAACCATGGCGCCGCATGGGCTGGTCAAGGTCTATCCGCGCAGGATCGACCTGGAGAATACCAACCAGCTGAAGAGCTTCGAGCGGACCCACGTGGTCGAGTCGCTCGCCGATCTCGAAACCTCGGTCAGACGGCGCCACGCCGAACTCGCAAGCCATGGCTGAGCGGCTGGTCTTTCTTACCGGCCATCTGGCCAAGGTCCGGCTGGAAAGGCTGCTGGCCGGACTGGGCAAAACCGAATTTGCGTGGGAGATCATCGACATCGGCGTCAAGGTCGCTGCGTTGATGAGCGAAGACATCATCAAGCGGCGGCTCAGCCTGACAGGCGGCACTGACCGCGTCATCCTGCCCGGCCGCTATCGCGGGGACATCGAGCACCTGTCGAACCATTTCGGGGTGCCCTTCGTACGCGGTCCCGACGAGATCGCCGATCTGCCGGCCTTTCTCGGCCGGGCGGGCGAGCCGCCTGACCTTTCGCGTCACGACATGCGCATCTTCGCCGAAATCGTCGATGCGCCGATGCTGTCGATCGAGGCGCTGGTGGCGAGGGCACGGACGCTGGCTTCGGCCGGCGCCGACGTCATCGATGTCGGCTGCCTGCCGGAAACGCCGTTTCCGTTGCTGGAAGAGGCCGTGCTCGAGCTGAAGGCACAGGGATTTCTGGTCAGTGTCGATTCCGCCAGCACGGACGAACTGTCGATCGGCGCACGCGCCGGCGCGGACTATCTTCTCAGCCTGGATGAGAACACGCTGCCGTTGGCCTTCCACCACAAGGCTGTACCAGTGCTGATCCCGTCCACGCCCGGCAACCTGGATTCGCTCGGACGGGCCATCGAAGCAGCACAAAAGGCCGGCATCGCCTTCATCGCCGATCCGGTGCTCGATCCGATCCATTTCGGCTTTGCCGCCTCACTTGGGCGCTTCATCGAGGCGCGCCGCCGCTGGCCTGAGGTCGAACTGCTGATGGGCACCGGCAATCTCACCGAATTGACCGACGCCGACAGTTCCGGCGTTACCGCCGTTCTGGCCGGGCTCTGCTCGGAACTTCAGATCCGAAACGTGCTTGCCGTACATGTCAGTCCGCACACGCTGCGAACGATCGAGGAGCACGATATTGCCCGCCGCATCCTGTTTGCGGCGAAGAACGACGGTGCGCTGCCGCGGAGTTACCATCCAGGGCTCCTGCAGGTTCACGACCGCAAGCCGTTTACGGCCTCGACTGAGGATATCGCGGCACTCGCTGCAGAGGTGCGCGACACCAACTTCCGCATCATGACCGCCGAGGACGGCATCCATATTTTCAACGGCAAAGGGCACGCAGTTGCCACGGATGCGTTTGAACTCTTCACCGGGCTTGGCGTTGAGGCCGATGGCGCACACGCGTTCTATCTCGGCGCGGAACTGATGAAGGCCGAGATCGCGTGGCGCCTCGGCAAGCGCTATGTGCAGGACGAGCCGCTCGCATGGGGCGTTGCCGCGCCGGCTCCCGAAACCGACCGCACCCGTCTTGCGGAAGCGGGCCACACGCTTCGCGCGAAGAAAGAGCGCTAAACCATGTCTTACATTCGCGAATCGATCATCACCACCGTCAACAAGACTGGCGACGTCCACATCGCGCCGATCGGCATCATCGCCGAGAAGGACGGCTGGATCATCGCGCCGTTCCGGCCGTCGGTGACGCTCGACAATCTCGCCGAAGTGCCCTTCGCCATCGCCAATTACACCGACGACGTGCGCATCTTTGCCGGCTGCCTGACCGGCCGCAAGGATTGGCCAACCGTTGCGGTGGATGGATTTCGCGTGCCGCGGCTCGAGGCGGCGCTCGCGCATTCGGTTCTCGAAGTGGAAAGTGTCGATGACGACGCTATGCGACCTCGCCATTTCTGCCGTGTGGTGCAGGAGGAAACGCATGCGCCATTCACCGGCCTCAACCGCGCCAAGGCGGCGGTGCTGGAACTGGCCATATTGGTCAGCCGGCTCGGCATGCTGCCGCGCGACAAGATCGAGGCGGAAATCGCCTATCTTTCGATCGCCGTGGAAAAGACCGCGGGCGAGGGCGAAAAGGAAGCCTGGGGCTGGCTGATGCAGCGCGTCAGCGATCACCTTGCGGGCGAGGATGCCAGCGGCGAGGATGCGCGGGGCTGAGCGAAATACGCCGAACCAGAGTAAGCGTCCGGGCTGACGTGTTTTTAGCATGGTACGCGGTGGCGCTGATCTCAAACGGCGGTGTTCGACCCTTTGCGGTCATTGAGCCCGGTATGCACGATGACCGGAGTGGGCCGGGACCTGTCGGTCAGTTTCCGGCACACAATTGACTGGAGCGGACATTCCACGCGACCTGCCAAAGCAGATCTTTCTCGACTAGTGTTGGAACGACACTATCGCGTATTGGTGAGCCGGTACCCGGTTCTGGCGGTGCCCACCGGCTCTGTCGGCGCACGACGCAAGGAATTTGACAGGAGGATAGAATTGTCGACCACTCTTGCGCCAGGAGCAGCCTATAGGGCGGACCGGACGCGCGTCGCAGAGTTGAACCAGCGTGAACTGGAGCGCTTCGCGGCGCGCACCGGGAGGTCGAAGGCATTACTCGACCGCGCGCGCAACGTGATGCCGGCTGGAACGCCGATGTCCTGGATGTCCGGCTATTACATGCATCCCCAGCTCTATGTTGCGGGCGGCGAAGGCGCGCGATTTTTCGATGTGGACGGGAATGCCTATGTCGACATGAACGTGGCGGATCTTTCGGCCACGCTTGGCTACGGCATTCCGGCGGTGGAAGAGCCGATGGTGCGCCAGTTCCGTAACGGTGCCCATTATCTGCTGCCCACCGAGGATGCCGTGGTGGCGGCACATTCGCTCGGGCGACTGATGGGGCTACCCTTCTGGCAGTTCACGCTGGCGGCATCGGGCGCCAACACTGAAATCATGCGCATCGCCCGGCACATCACTGGCCGGCGCAAGCTGATCGTCTTCGAAGGCAAGTACCACGGCCATATCGAGGAAACGCTGGTCAAGTTCGACGGCGAACGGGTCGTTCCCGAATATCAGGGCCTGTCAGGCCGCCGGTCTGAAGATACCATCATCCTGCCCTTCAACGATCTCGATGCCGTGGCGGCGGCGCTGGAATCGCGCGAAGTCGCGCTGGTCCTTACCGAACCGGCGCTGACCAATTGCAGCCTTGTGCTGCCCGATCCGGGTTATCTGGAGGGCCTGCGCCGGATTACCGCCGAAACCGGCACGATGCTGTGCATCGATGAATCGCACACCTTTTCGTTCGCCTATGGCGGCCTGACGCGGCTCTGGAATCTCCAGTCCGACTTCATCACGCTCGGCAAGGGGCTCGGATCGGGGCTGGCCTTTGCCGCCTATGGCATGACCGACACGATAGGCGATCATGTCGAGAAGCACCTCGACATCCTGCACCGTACGCCCGGCATCGGCCTTGGCGGCACGCTTTATGGTAATGCCCTGTCGATGGCCTGCGCGCGCGCCGTGCTGGAACATGTGCTGACCGAAGACGCCTTTAACCGGATTTCCGCACTCGGATCGCGCATGGCCGACGGTATCGACGCCATCTCCCGGGATCTAGACCTGCCATGCCGCGCGTTCCGGATCGGGCCGCGATCGGGCCTGTGCCTGACGCCCGAGCTGCCGCGCAATTATGCCGAAGCGCGTCTGTCCATGGACCTCGACATGCTCGACGCCCGCCGCGTCTTCATGGCGAACCGGGGGTACTGGGATTGCATCGTCAGCGCCGGACCACAGGCATCCTTTGCGCATGCCAAAGAGGACATCGATGGCTATGTAGATCTTATGCACGAATTCATGAAGAATATTAAATAACTATAACGATCTGCTACCTAAAATCACGATCCTGCACCGTCGAGGCCGCAATCTCGGCGCACCCTTAGTCACGAGGTCAGCTATCGACGAAAACAAGCAGCAAAAACAGCGTCGGATAGGAGGCGCATCTCGGCTTCATTGGACCTTGCTCTGGAGAGTGGTTTAGATGTCGTGCGGCCCCGAAGTGCGGAGCCGCAGCTGTTCAAATCTCGGTCTTTTCTGCCAGCTCCAACGCATCCTCGATGTCTGCGCCAAGATACCTGACCGTGTTCTCGATCTTGGTGTGACCCAACAGGATCTGAATTGCACGGAGGTTCCCGGTCGCCTTGTAGATGATCGCGGCCTTAGTGCGCCGGAGCGAGTGGGTGCCATAGTCCTCCCGCCGGAGCCCAATCGCTGTCACCCATTCATCGACGAGGCGAGCATACTGGCGCGTGCTCAGGTGGCCGGAGTTCTCAATTCGGCTCGGGAAGGCATAGTCGTCGACTGATCCACCCCGACGCTTAAGCCAGGCAAGCAAACTTGCTCGTGCATCGGATGTAATCTCGAATTGCGCGTCGTCTGGTCTTCTGTTGAACGACCATGGCCCGCGTTCGGATTTCCGGGCCAGTGACCAGCGTCCCGATCCTGATCTTCACCAAATCGCAGCCGCGCAGCTTGCTATCGATTGCCAGATCGAACAGCGCCCGATCTCTCATGCGCCCTTCTCTGTCGAGGAAAAAGCGGATCGCCCATATCTGCCGTTGTTTCAGCGGCTTCTTGACGCCGACCTTCCGACCAGCGTTCCAAGCAGGGCGTCCTAGAGCTCCTGGATCGTATTGTGAAATACCCATTTTTTGGTTCTCCTTTGGCCGTTTTGACGGAAGAGAACCGCGAAGCAGTGGCGAGGGGCCGTTGGCGGACTTGCCGCTTAGAGGCTCGGAATGTCAGAAGCGGACCTTCAGGTGGGCTGCGTGCAACGACGTGAACTGTGAAGGGTTGCGGACGCCGGCCATCCACGTGGTGCTTGGCGCCGGGGCCGGCGTCCGGAAGCCTCCAGGTAAGGCGCAACTACGATGTCCAGGGTGGTCGCCGGCAACGTCTGCTATCGGGTAACAGGAAAGATCCCCTCAACGGCCGACATCAGGCGCGAACCGGACATACGCCGAGCGGGTGCCGAACGTCGGGTTTCCCATCCTGTTGCGACCTTGCGCGCGGTCCGATTTTGGATGCGCTGGTACGGGTTGGGATCTTTCAAGCCGGGGGACTATCTCATCGATCCGACTGATCGGATGGCCATGATACAGCACCTACAATTGAGATCCCGCCAGCAGCGCCACCGCTGACGCAGGTGCAACGCTGCTCGCTTCGCCACGGACGGCGTCATTTGCGGGGACGATCTCGGCGAAATCGACGAAGCGGCGTTCCATGCGCTCGGCCAGCCGCCTGATCTGCCAGCGGCCGGTTCCGGCGCCGACGATAGGCACATCCGGGGCAAGGGGCCCGGCAACCAGGGACGCTGCGTCGTGGATCTTGCGCAACTGCTGTTCGCTGAACCAGCGCGCGACTTCACGCCATTCCGGTGGTGTCAGCTCGGCGGCGTCGCGCCCGATCATGCGCGCCAGCCGCGCTATCGAACCGTCGATCGTCTTTTCCTTGCCGTCGGCGGAAGCGTGCCTGTCGTCCTTCTCGTCGAGCACCCCCAGGATCCGGTGCGCGTCGGCGATCGAGGCGAAATACTCGTTCATCAGTGGTGTCAGCCTGCCGCGGACGGGGGCCGACGAGGCCACACCGAACAGGAACGTCCTGGTGAAGCCGGTATAGACCAGCTCGCCGCTCAGAAGCCGTCCGGCATCGGTGTAGCCGTCATTGGCGACGGCGCCATTCCTGATGGCAATAATGTCGGTGGTGGTCGAGCCCATGTCGACGAACAGGGCATCGCCGGCGAGCTTCGCCACCAACGACGCTGTCGCGTGCCAGTTGGCGGAGGCGACATCGGTGCACAGCCGCGCTGCCTGCTCGACCCCGACAAAGCCGGACCGCCCGGCATAGATCAATTTTTCGCCTGGGAAACGGGTTGAAATCTCATCCAGCAGAGTCGCGACGCCGGCATCGCGAGACGGAAAGATGTCCGCCAGTTCGCCGGTCATGGTGAAAGCGTTGAGATCGGCGCCCGCATAAATGGGGGCGGTTTCCTCGAATGCCGAGGCCAGATTGTCGAGCCCGAGCCAAAGCGGCGTGGCGACCGTTACAGCCTCGACGATGCGGCCGTCTTCCGCACGCGTCACCTTCAGATGCGCGCCGCCAATATCGAAGCCGGCAACGATGCTCTTTCTTTTTTCCACTCTTCAAGCTTTCATCACAGGGGGCAGTTGGACAGGGACAGTTGGTCAGCGAGGACAGCGTTGCGTATCATTCCGGTTCTCGACCTGAAAGGCGGCGAGGTGGTCCGCGCCCAGCAAGGAAAACGCGATCGCTACAGGCCGATCGTTACGCCGCTCAGCCAAACTTCCGATGTCGTCGCGGTCGCCGAAGGCCTGCGCAGGCTTTACCCTTTTCCGACCTTCTATATCGCCGATCTGGATGCCATCGAAGGCGGAACGCCAAACAGTGGCGCGCTTGCCAGGCTGAAGGCGATGGCCGAGCCGCCGGAGCTTTGGGTCGATGCCGGCGTCGCCGACGAGAAAACGCTTTCGGCAGCACTTGCCGAACCCTGGCTTTACCCGGTCCTGGGTTCCGAATCGCAGCAAGACGATGCGCTGTTGCGGCGTTTTTGCGATCATCCGGACCTTATCCTGTCGCTGGATTTCTTCGACGACGGGTTTCGCGGTCCGGCATCATTTCTCGACGAGCCGGAGCTTTGGCCGCAAAAGGTGATCGTCATGACATTGGCCAAGGTCGGTTCCGCCTCCGGTCCCGATTTCACGCGACTCGAGGCGATCAAGGCGAAGGCTGGCAGCAGGTCCGTGATTGCGGCCGGCGGGGTGCGCAACGAAGCTGACATTCGCGCCCTTTCGTCACTCGGTATCGCCGCGGCGCTGGTCGCAACCTCGCTGCATGACGGCACGCTCACGCCCGGGCACCTCGCAATACTTGGTACCTGACATTCGCGTAATCTCGAACTTCGGCTTCGGAAGCTGGGCCATGTAGAGCGGCGGACTCTCAAGTTGATCGTCTCGCCGCTCTATCTCTTTGCTGGAACATCGGATTTCCCAAACCGGTCCACCCTCGGGTCAGGCCCGAGGATAGTTTTGTCCGATGCTCTAAAGGCCCAGAAACTTCTTCAGGCGGCGCAACAGACCATCCGGCTCCGCGGAGGGTTTTATCTGTGCGGGGCTGTCTCTTGTCTAAGCCGCGAACGGATGCTTCACCTGGTCCCGCTTATCCGTGGCTTCGGCGGCCGTCGGCGTTCCCGAGACGGCGCGTTGGATGGCTTCCTTTGTCGCTTCGTAATTGTACTTCTGGATCTTGGCGTCGTCTGCCGCGTCCCAGTGGATGAAAACGCCGACGCAGATGAACAGATCGTCCGCCTCACTGGCGGGAATGATCCCCTCGGCGACGCTGTCCTGCACCGCCTTTGCAACCGCATGCTGAGCCGGACCGAACATCTGCACGGCCTGCTTGGCGCCCTTGATCGTGACCTTGTTGAACATCACGGTGTTGGGCTTGCACTGAAGATTGGGCGCGATCACCGCCAAAAGGGAGGTAAAACCGTCCTTGTTGTTGGTAAGCGCGTTGCAAAATGCCGTTTCGACCGCGCTCCCCCGTGGGCCGATGAGCAGGTCGACATGAGCCACTTCGTTGCCGTCTCCTACCAGCGATTCACCGACCATTACTTTCGAGATTTTTGCCATGCCAATTTCCTCCAAGACACAGTTATGGTGTCCAAAGACGCCGCAAACCGAGCGAGCGCTCGATGGACAGCTATCCTTGTTGGCAGCGCCCGGACATCCGGACCGGTTGGCTGGATAGCCGCGGAAGCCCAGCTTCCGCTCCTGAAAGTCAACCACCAACGTTGGGATTATGCAAGCTGAACGCCGAGGGTGTGGACTAAAAGAGTAGCCACGGTCAGGTCGGCCGAGGTGCCGGGGTTGACCTTGTCCGCCTTCAGCCGGCGGTCCAGTTCCATGAGCAGACGAATGCGTGACGGCTCGTCATGATTGGCATGCAGCGCCGCCTGAACGTCAAGGGCTTCTTGCCGCGCCTGATTTGCGGCTTCAGTTCCATGATTGCGCACCACATGACTGTCGGGGAAGCCGGCGAGAAACGCCATATAGGCGAATACCGTCGGCCACATGCCGCCTTCCCCACGTGCCAACGCCGCTTCCAGAGCCGCAAGCCCGACGCCGAACACGTCGCCGAAACAGGTAACATACTGGCGGGCGATCATGTCGCGGTCGGCCGCCTCCCGCATGGCTTCGAGCAGATGAACCTTCGGCTCCTGCCGCACATCGTTCGCGGCCTCTCCAAGCCCGCCTGGCGCGGCCGCGACGATCGCCGCGAACACGGCCCTGGTATCTTCCATGCTCATCGCGCGCAGCACCGCGTCGAGATTGTCGTGCAGTCCATTGTCGTGCAGTCTGCCGCCCGTCATTTCGGCGGCGCATAGCAGAGGCCCTGCCAGAAGGATGATACCGAGGTTGGTGTTGGTCGCGACCGCCAGACGTGTCGCGCGAACCGCTTCCAGCATGCGCTGTCCGACCGGCAGCCGAGGATCGGTCAGCGGCCATGACGAGACCTCTGCGCTCGTCATGAACTGGGCAGCGAACATGCCGTGCCCGTCGGCGAACAGATGGACATTGCCCGGTTTCAGCGCCTCGATTTCCATCCGGCAGGCATCCTTGTAGGCAGCCTGGAGGCGTTCTCGCGAAAGCGCCATGCTAGCGGCTCGTCACGAATTCGCCGGCGCGGTAAGGCGGTAGGGGCGCGCCGCCGTCGCCTCGGTGCGATCGGCCAGGAATTTCAGCAGGGCGTCGGCGATCGCATCGGCGATATTCACCGCGACGACCGATTGAAGCCCGGACCAAGCGGGCATGCTGTTGACCTCCAGCACGAACAGCTTGCCGTCGGCAGCCGCCACGATGTCGACACCGGCGAAATCGGCGCCGATAGCGGCGGCGGCAGCTCTTGCCAGCGCCGCTAGTTCGGTTTCCCCGTGCCCTGAAACCTGCTCGGGCACTGCCCCGCGATTGACGTTGGTGATCCAGTCGTCGCCACGCCGGCTCATCATCGCCAGGACTTCGCCCGCACAGACGAAAACACGAAAATCACGGAAAGGAGGGCCGGGACGCGGCACGTAATGCTGGAGATAGTAGACGCTGTTCACCTCTTCGTCGGCGGGGAGATCGGACACTGTTTCGATCAGCCTGATGCCGCGACCCTGTGCGCCGAAAAGCGGCTTCAGCACCAGCGGCGTGAACGGCAGTTCGCGTTGGGCGATCGCTTCGGCCATGGCACGGCCCTCGACCGCGAATGTCGGCGGCGTCGGCAGGCCGGCATTCTTCAGGAGGAAGGTCGTCATCGACTTGTCGACGCAGCGTTCTATCGCCTGTGCGGAATTCCACACCGGAATGGAAAGCTTGCCGAATGCGTGCAGCACGCCGAGGCGCCGGGTGACCGCTTCGAACGATCCGGCGGCGATCGAACGGACAAGCACGGCGTCCGGCAGTGCGCCGTCGAAGCCGGGAATGGAAAGTCCACTCGGGCTGCCGGTGTCGAACGCGATCGCCGCCAGCGGCACGGTTGCGACCACAGCGCCGCGCCGGTCCAGCCTTGCTGCCAAGCCCTTGGCGCGGGCGTCCGAATTGTCGCTGACGATCAGGATGCGGGGAATCATGTGGGGCCTTGGATACGGGTATACCGAAGGCGCGCGCGGGCGGCCCGGCAGGCGGATGACAGATGAATCCATTGCATCGCCATGGTCTAACCGAGGCTCCGTTCGAGCATCTGCAGATCACGCTCGCCGGCGCGAAACGTATCGCCGGTCTCGATCGCCGTCACGATCACTTCGGCCGGGCTGAACAGCAGCGGATCGATGGCATAGAAATCACCTTTGAACCGCTTGAAGATCTCGGCGAAGGGGTGGCCGTGGTCCCGCGAGGCGCGGCTCGGCAGTCGCTCGGCGAGCTCCCTGGCGTCTTTCGCCGAGCCTTTTACGAAGAGCTGGACGCTGCCGCCATAGATGATGGCGTCGTTGGTTCTGCCCATGGCGGTCAGGAAATCCGGATGGGGGGCGGGGATAGGCGCCGTGCCGATGCCGTCGACCACGTTCTCCAGCGGAAATTTGAGATCGTTGGCCTTGTGCAAGGCAACCTCGAGCGCGCGCGCAACGATTTGCACGCTGCCCGCAAGGCTTTGTGTCGGCGCATAGAGGAAGGTGAGCTTTTCGGTTGCCA
Source organism: Mesorhizobium sp. (assembly GCA_004020315.1). Classification (GTDB taxonomy): domain Bacteria; phylum Pseudomonadota; class Alphaproteobacteria; order Rhizobiales; family Rhizobiaceae; genus Mesorhizobium. Next base: position 21,111 of record SAQG01000022.1, on the reverse strand, counting down.
GTCCGGTCGCCTTGCCGACTTTCTCAACGATCGCCCGGGGCGGCGGTTCGGCGGTCTCCAGGATAAGCACGGCGGATGACGCGTTGTCGCGATAGGAAAGGGCTTCGAACAGCGGTTCGACGCGGGCGAGCGCCCGCGCCGGTCCCGATCCCATGGCAAAATAACCCTGGCCCGACAGGTTCCAGCCCGCATACTGGCTGCCCAGGCAGGCAAGCACCGGCTGCGAAGACCGCACTTCGACGGTGAACGGCCACTTCTGCGACGCGCGGTCCATGAAGACCGAAATGCTGCCGAGACCGCCCATTGCGGCTTCCGCCATGCGCAACCCGGCCTCGACGCCGCCGGCGGCCTTGGCACCGGCATCGATCAGGCACTCGCCCAATGGCCCTGTGGAAACGGCGATGCGCAGGCGTTCGGCGTTGCCGATCATGCCGTCGATGATGCGCTGCGCATTGTCGTTCAGGAATGCCGAACCGTCTTTCATGTCCGGTCTCCTTCCCATTGGTGTTGCAATCGGCTGGCTTGTGCCTTGATGAGCCGCCTGGTCAGATCGGCGCTCGGACCGCGCGCGAAGATGGTGCAGACAGGATCGCCGGCGATCAGACGGGTGCCGGGCGACTGATGATCCGCAGTCCATTCAGGCCAGGCAATCGATGGAAACTGGGCGATCGGCGCCGCGGCGTAGGTCACCATCGACGCCATCGAATCGACGAAGCGCGGCAGGTGGTAAGCCCTGCCTGCCGCGGAACGCAGGTGCGCTTCGATCAGGGGCGCGTCGGCATCGTCGAAAATATCGAGCGTGGCGCCTGGCCTCGGATTGATCTCGATGAGCTTGTAGCCATCCGGTCCGCGGATGAGATCGGCGCTGCACAACCCAACCAGGCCGGCGCGGCGCGCGAGGCCTGAAAGCCAGTCGCGGATCATCGCCGCCTGCCTGCGATCGAAGCGTCTCAATCGCACGGCGCCACCGTAGCGATAGGGCGCTGCCGGGGCAGGGGACGCCCATTGTTGGCTGAAGCCGACGATATCAGCGGACTCGCCGTCGCCGACGAACAGGGCCGAGATGCTGCGGCCGGCAACGAAACGCTGGAAATAGCGGCCGGTGGCCGGGGTTTCTCCGGCTGCCCGTCTGATATGCGCCCCGCCGGCACCGCCTGCGGTCTTGACCACCCAGTTCTCCGGATCGGGCGGCCGGTCCCACCGGAATTCCGGATGCGGAATGCCGAGTTCGGCGCAATCGGCGGCCAGCAATTGCGGGTTCTTGATCCTTCGGATCGCGGCGCCGCTATTGCCGGCGAGCGGAAAATGGCGCGCGATCTCGTCTACGGTCTCCGTCATCCGCTCGAAGCCCGAGCCCAGGACAATGGCGACCGGTTGGTCGTCTCCAGCCAATCGCCGAAGCGTCTCGACGATGTGCTCGCCGTCGATGCCGCCTTGCAGGTCGCCCGGCAGCATCGTCGCGCGTTCGGCAAGCGCGACCGTATCGGTGTCGCAAAAGAAATCGGCGACCAGCGGACGATAGCCGGCGCGGCGCGCAGCGGCAGCCAGCGCCCGGCCTGAAATCGCCGCGATCAATAGAGATCCGGCGTTATTTGGCGATTTCGCGTGCAAGGGAAAATGCTTCCTGGAAATCGAGCGTGATCGTTTTTTCGGATTCGATCATTCTTTTGAAGAGGCCGAATTCGACCTTATATTTCACGTTGCCGATGGCAAGCGGACCAATGCCGACAGCTTTTGCCGCTTCGAGCGGATCGCCATTGGCATTGACGGCCACTCCTTCGATGCCGGCCGGCGGGACCGCATTGACGTCGGCGGCGATAAGCAGGCCGTCGCCTTTCAACTGGGCCTTTGAGACCACCTGGACGCCGGCCTTGGCGCACGCCAGGATCACCTCGCTCGCTTCGACCAGCTTCGTCTTGCGGGCGTCGCTCGATCCATCAGCCGCATCTACGGCGATGTTGAATCGGCTTTTGATCTCGGCCGCTATCTGCTCGACCCTTCCGATGCCGTCATGACCGACCAGCGTGACCCGGGCGCCTTCTCTGGCGGCGAGGACGGCGGTGCAGAAGCCGACGACGCCGGTGGCGCCGAAAACAGCGATCCTCGTGTCCTTCAGCCCGCGCTCGAATTTCTTCTCCAGCGCTTTCTCGACTTTGGCCACCATCGCTGCGGCTGTGGTGAATGAGCCGGCCGGATCGGAAAATACCGAAACCTGGAAAGGCGGCACCATCGCCTTTCGCGCTGCGTCGAACATGTCGAGCGCCAGCGAGGCATCCTTGCCGGCGATGAAGATGCCAGTATCGACGCCCGCATCGGGCGGGCGCGAAAAGATCGCGTCCTGCACGAGGCCTGTCACCTCGCCGAGGCTTACATCGACATAGGGGACGACAGCGTCGAAACCTGCATCAAGCGCCATGTTCACGTCGAAAGGGCTCATATGCTTTAACGGCGTCAGCATGTGCAGGATATGTTTGCGGGCCATTTCTCGCCTTTCTGCTTATGTGATCGCGTTGCCGAGCTGTCAGCTGCCGACGAGATCAAGTTTGGTCGAACTGATCTTCGCGCCGGAATTCCGGCCCTTGACGATCTTGATCTCGATGCCGTCGTCCACTGCATGCTGAACCGCGCTGACGAAGCTGGCTGCGGCGTCTTGCGAGGGGGCGAAGGCAAACCCTGTTGGCCCCCACGAGCTCTGGCCGATGCCGACGGCGCCTGCTTCATTGAGACCGTGGGCCACCCTCTCGACCCGCTTGGAGGTGAACACGCCACCTTGCGCCGGGGCGAAGTGGGTGCCGATCAGCATCTGGATCGCGGCGACGGCAGTGCCGAAGGCTGGAAGGTCGTGCTCGATCAGAGCCGGCATGATGCCCATCAGCACCCGACGGCATATTTCTCCGCTGCCGGACGCCGGGAAGGGCGGCAGCGAACGAAACGCCGCGATCTCGGCATCGCCATGCAGTCCATGCCCGCCATGATCGAGGATCAGGATGACGCGCCAGTCTTCCGGGAATGGCAATCGCGCCACGACCGGCGGCGGCCTGCCGCTGTCGTCCTTGCCGGCGTCGACAATGACGCCACCGCGTTCGAAACTGGCGATGCCGATGCCGGATCGGCCGCCGCGCTCGAGCAGGGTCGCGTCGGCGCCGATATCGAGAGGCAAGTTGTGGAGCGTGCGCAATGCCGAGGCGACGGCAAGGGCGATCTGCGTGCCGGAACCCAGGCCGGCATGGCTCGGAATCGACTGTTCGACCACCAGACGGTGCTGGCCGCGAATGCCGAGATGGCTGCAGAGCGTCGACAAATGCTCGCCGGCGCGGCGGCTCTCGGGGCCTTCGACGATGGTCTCGCTGGACCGCGACAGGGCGACGACGGTTTCGGGTTCGCTCAACGGTAGCCCGACGCTGCCAAAGCGACGTCCAGTATCGCCGCTGAGATCGAGGAAGCCAAGATGCAGGCGGGCGGGCACTCGTATGGTAACAGAATTCGACATCTACCCCCCGATCGGTGCATCATAGACGCATCATGGAAGTTTAGGTGCCCGTCGTCATGATAGCTGTTTTCGTCGAAGGGGCAAGCCGGAGAGAATGCATTCGTTTATCTGTTTTGGCCCGGGCGCGAAGACAGACCGGGCAATTCGCGGAGGTCGAGATGAGCGATACGCTTAGGGAAAAAGTCTATTCGGAAGCCGAGATTGCCGACCGGCTGGAGAAGGAGCTGCCGAAATGGCGCTACGAGAACGGCTGGATCCGGCGCAAGTATAAGACCCACAGCTGGAAATCGACACTGATGGTCATCAACACGGTCGGCCATCTCGCCGAGGCGGCGTGGCACCATCCAGACATCACGGCCTCCTATGCCTGGGTCGAGGTGCGCCTGATGAACCACGCAGCAAAGGGCATCACCGACAAAGACTTCGAGTTGGCCAAAAAGATCGAGGAGGTCGTCCAGTGGCAGCCGGCCAAGGAAGGCGGTGCGCTGGAAGGCACTCCGCCGACCGATCAGCGCTTCGCTTACATCAAATATGATTAAGCGCGGTCGGAATTTGTTGATAGCGCATGAAAACATTCGCTAATCTGCTGGCTGGCGGGGTTCACGGCCGATCCAGTTTCGTCTAGGATCGAGCCGGCACCAGAAAGTAGCGTAGTGAATGGCGGTTGCTTGGATCGGCAACCGGGAAACGCTGGTCGAGCGCGCGGCTGCACATGCCGCTGCGCTGTTGGGGTCGAGCCGATGCCCGGTTTTCAGCTTGGATACGGATATACACGGCACCAGGGCGGCGATTGCGCTGGCTGAGCGGGTTGGCGCGGCATACGATCATGTTGATGGCGCGGCACTTTCCCGGGAGACCGCGCTTTTTACCGACAAAGGCGCGATGACTGTAGCGCCCGGCGAGACGCGCCGGCGCGCCGATGTCGTGGTAATTGTGGGCGAACTCCCGAAAATCCATCATGAATTTGTCGGCGAACTTGCTGAGACGGTTCCCGATCTCTCGGCCAAGAATCAGCGCGAAATCTTTCTGGTCGGGTCGAGCGGGGTGTCGGCGCCGCCATTGAACAAGGGGCGGAAGGCGACGCTCCTGTCCTGCGGCGAGGCAAGTCTCGGCGCGACGCTGGCGGCTCTGAGGGCGCAGTGCAGGGGGCGTCAGACATCGCAGCCGGTGTCGAATTTCGACGATTTCGCCAAAGCCCTGGAGGCTGCGCATTTTCCCGTCTTCCTGTTTTCAGGCGACGCAACCGAAGGGCTGGCGCTGGAGATGCTGCAAGGACTGATCACCGATCTCAACCGCACATCACGTGCATCCGGCCTTCATTTGCCGGCGAGCGAAAACGGATGGGGAAGCGCGCTCGCCTCGACCTGGATGACCGGTTTCCCGTTGCGCACCGGCTTTGCGCGCGGCTTCCCGGAATTCGATCCCTGGCGCTACGATGTCGCGCGCATGATCGCTGCCGGCGAAGCCGACCTGCACCTGCGGATCTCTTCCTCAATTGTCCAGCCGCAGAAGAAGCAGAAGAAAAAGAGCCGCATGACGATGATTGCGCTGGCGAAAACACAGGAGCCGGTCGCGGGCGCAGCTGTCACCATCGCCATCGGCGAAGCGGGTGTCGATCACGAGGCGGTGGTCTATTCCAGCCGCACCGGCTCCCTGAGGTCGGTCGATGCGCGAGCGGCGTCTGAACTGCCCTCCGCCGCGACAATTATCCGGCTGGTCGCCAGTCATGTCTCCGCCAAGGCGGCGTTGCCATGCTGACGAAAATCGCGGGCGGCGACATCATCGATCCCGTCAACGGCCGTCTTGGCAAGAGCGACCTCTGGATCAGGGACGACAAGATCGTTGCGGCGCCGGCGGGGGGCGCTGCCGACCGGACCATCGACGCCGCCGGCTGCATCGTGATGGCGGGCGCCATCGACATCCATTCTCACATCGGCGGCGGCAATGTGAATACGGCACGGCTGCTGTTGCCCGAGCAGCATGCCGCGCATCAGGCGCGGCCGGCGACGACGCCGCTCTCCAATGCCGGCTGGTCGACCTTCCAGACCGGCTGTCTCTACGCCAAGATGGGTTTCACCACGGTCGTCGAGCCGGCGATGTCGCCGGGAGCAGCACTTCACACCCATCTCGAACTGGCCGACATCCCGATCATCGACAAGGCGACGCTGGCCATTCTCGGCAACGACGACTTCCTGCTGTCGATGATCCGCGACGACGCCTCCTCTCAGATGATCGAGGACTATGTCGCCTGGACGGTCGCTTCGACCCGGGCGCTTGGGGTCAAGGTGATCAACGCCGGTGCGGCGGCCGCCTTCAAGGAAAACGTCCGCACCTTCTCGCTGGACGATGTGGTGCCTTCCTATGGCGTCAGCTCGCGCAAGATCGTAAAGACGCTGCAGGCCGCCGTCGACAGCCTTGGCGTCCCGCATCCTTTGCATGTCCATTGCAACAATCTGGGCAGCCCCGGGTCGGCGGACACGGCGGCCGCGACGATCGCGGCGGCGGAAGGCTTGCCGCTGCACCTCGCCCATCTCCAGTTCTACGGGTACGGCACGGAAGGCAAGCGCAAGTTTTCCTCGGCCGCGGCGCGTCTTGCCGAACTGGTCAACGCGACGCCGGAGGTCACAATCGACATCGGCCAGGTGATGTTCGGCCAGACGGTCACTGTCTCCTCCGACGTCATGCGTCAGTTTTCGGCGCGTGGCAGTGCGCACCCGAAGAAATCCGTCATTCATGACGGCGACGGCAATGGCGGCGGCATCGTGCCCTACAGTTATGGCAAAGATTTTTATGGCACCATGCAGTGGGCGATCGGGCTCGAGCTCTTTCTCCTGATCGACGATCCCTGGCGTGTCTTCTTCACCACCGATCATCCCAACGGCGCACCCTTTACCGCCTATCCGGCTTTGTTCGAGCTGTTGATGAGCCGCGAAGCGCGCACCGAAATGATGGCCGGGCTTTCATCTTCCGCCATGGCGCTCTCCACCCTGGCCGCAATCGACCGCGAATACACGTTCGAGGAAATTGCCATCATGACGCGCGCGGCCCCAGCCAAGCTGCTCGGGCTGACGGATCGAGGCCATCTCGGCGCCGGCGCCATAGCCGACATCGCTGTCTACCGCAGGGACGGGAGTATAGCGAAAATGCTGGGGCAGGCGGCGTATGTCTTCAAGGATGGCGATCTCGTTGTGCAGGATGGCGAGATCACCCACTACCGCTGGGGCAAGGCGCTCAGGCTCAGTCCGTCGCCGGACAAGGCGATGGTGCGGCGTCTGGAGGACTATCACCAGCAGCGCTACGGCCTGTCGCTAGACTGGTTCAATTTCCCAGATTCCGCGATCGCGCGCGAACAGCCGTTCGGCGAGGTAGCATGCCGAATGTGAGCGTAAATGGCATAACGGTCGACGATACGTTTGCCGAGGCCTTCGGCATGCGCGCGACCGCCATCATCATCACCGCGCCGAACCGGAAATGGGCGCGCCAGGCGGCGGTCACGATGACCGGCTTTGCCACCTCGGTGATTGGCTGCGGCTGCGAAGCGGCAATCGATGTCGAGCTGCCGCCATCGGCCACGCCGGATGGCCGGCCGGGTTGCCGCGTGATGATCCTCGCGATGCGAACAGACGAGCTGCAGAAACAACTGCTCACTCGCGTCGGCCAGTGTGTCTTGACCTCGCCGGGTTCCGCCTGCTTCGCCGGACTGGAGGGCAGCGCCGAGTTGAAGCTCGGTTCGGCGCTGCGTTATTTCGGCGATGGCTGGCAGATCTCCAAGAAAATCGGCGGCCGACATTTTTGGCGCGTTCCCGTCATGGACGGCGAATTCCTGTGCGAAGCAACGACCGGACTGACGAAGGGTGCCGTCGGCGGCGGCAATTTCTTTGTCATGGCTGAAAGCAGCGCCAAGGCCTTGGTCGCCTCCGAGGCCGCGGTTGCCGCGATAGGCCTGGTGCCCGGCGCAATCGTGCCGTTTCCGGGCGGCATCGCCCGTTCTGGTTCCAAGATCGGTGGTAAATACAAGGGCATGATCGCCTCGGCCAACGAAGCCTACGCGCCGACACTGCGCGGTGTTGTCAGGAGTGAGCTCGGTCCCGACATCAACGCCGTCCTGGAAATCGTCATCGACGGCGAGACCAACGATGCCGTTGCCGCCGCGATGAAGGCCGGCATCAAGGCCGTCATCGAGCTCGGACCGAAAAAAGGCGCGGTTCGCATAAGCGCCGGCAATTACGGCGGCAAGCTCGGAAAGTTCATCTATTCGCTGAAGGATATGCTGCCATGAAGCCGCTGACCTTCACCCTTGTCGCCGAGCCGCCCGAGCGTCTTGACCTGTCGCCACTGACGCCGGAGCGGCTTGCCGGGATGGAAAGGCGCGATATCGAAAAAATCCAGATCGGCATGTCGAAGCATGGATCGAAGGTCGGCGATATCTTTCGCATCGCCGGCAACGATCCGCTGGACATCGTGTTCGAAGGTGGAAGCACGCGTCTCGACCGCTTGGCGGAAGGCATGCGTGGCGGTTCGGTTCGCGTCGTCGGTAATGCCGGCGCCCAGGCCGGGCGCGCCATGCGCGGCGGCAAGCTCACGATCGAAGGCAATGCGGGTCCGCATGCCGGCTCCTGCATGCGCGGCGGCAGGCTTGAAATAATGGGCAACGCCGGTGATCACCTTGGTGCGCCGCTCGCCGGGGAGCTGGCCGGTATGAATGGCGGCGTGCTGATCGTCAGGGGCAAAGCGGGCGCTTTTGCCGCCGACCGCATGCGGCGCGGCCTGATCGCCGTGCTGAAAGGCTCAGGTGACAATGCCGGCAGCCGCATGATCGCCGGCACGCTGGTGGTGGCCGGCGGCACCGGTGAGATGCCCGGCTATCTGATGCGTCGCGGTTCGATCCTGCTCGATCGCGCGCCGAAAAGTCTGTCGTCGAGCTTCGTCGAATGCGGCGCGCCGGAGAGCGTTTTCGCCGCCGTCGTCGATCGCCATCTGATCGCCGAAGGTATTTTGAAACGGCCGCTTCTGGGCAAAGCGCCGCAAAAGTATGGCGGCGACAACGCGGTGCTTGGAATGGGTGAGGTTCTTTTCCCTCGCTGACGCGTTCAACTGACGGCGCGGTTAAGCCCGCCACGTACCATGGCCGGCACTTCTGCAGGGGGGTTAGCGGCTGTCGTTGGCAATCAGTTTCGTCAGGCAATCACCCGCCTGACTCTCAGGCACGCCGAGATCTCTGACGCTGTCCATGTGGTTGCGGTTCGTCAGAACAAGCGACGTTACCGGCGAACCCTGCTGCAGCAGGTTCTCTTTGAATCGATCTGCTTGCTGATGGAAAGGCGGCGTCTCATTGGCTCCGACCAGAACCGTCGCCTTGGTTTGAGGATCATGCCGATAGGCAAGAGGTGTAAACGTGGCGACTTCCTCATCGGTGATTCCAATCTCGTTGGCGAGAAAGGAGTTCTGGAGCGGTTTCAAATCGTAGAGCCCGCCGAGCAGAAGAGCTGCCCGCACATTCGAGGAGGTATTCTCGCTGTTGAACAGAAACGTTGAAAGATGTGCTCCGGCCGAATGACCGCTGACAGTCAGGTTTGCGGGGTCTCCGCCATGGTCGGCGATATGGGCCAGAACCCACTGCTTGGCGCGGCGCACCTGGTCAACGATCGTAGCCATTCTGACCTTGGGCATCAGAGCATGGTCGACGATGACGGCAATCGCACCCGCCTGGGTAATCGTCGTCGCGACGTATGAGTAGTCGCGCTTGGAGAACATTCGCCAGTAGCCGCCATGGATAAACATGTGCACCGGCAGGCCGCGTCTTTTGCCTGGGGGAAAGAACAGGTCCACGGTTTCGGCCTGATCCGGCCCATAGGCAAGGTCGGCAGTCATTGGAACGGTTGCGCGAACGGCCTCGCTGCGGTGAACGATGTCTTGCAGGATTTGATCGAAATCCGCGACGTGGTCGCGGATGCGAAACGGATCGCTTTGCACTCTTCCTCCGCTCAGATGCTGATGGCGAGGTATTTCGCCTCCATGAACTCGGCAATGCCGTGATGCTGGCCGCCCTCGCGGCCGAGGCCGCTCTGCTTTACCCCGCCGAACGGTGCTGCCGGATCGGACATCAAGCCGCGGTTGAGAGCGATCATCCCGGCTTCGATCTTGGATGCCACCCGCATTCCACGCGCAAGATCGCGCGTGTAGATGTAGGCGGCAAGACCGTATTCGGTGTCGTTGGCGCGCGCGATGACGTCGGCTTCTGTTTCGAACCTCGAGATCGGCGCCACCGGCCCAAAGATTTCCTCGTGCGCCATCTCCGCCTCGGCCGGGACGTCGCAGAGCACGGTCGGCGGATAATAGAATCCCATTCCTGAGCCTGCCTTGCCCCCGCACAGCACCCGCGCGCCACGGGCGACAGCATCGTTGACCAGACGGTCGATCTTTTCGACGGCCTTCCTGGTGATCATCGGCCCGCAGTCCGTGGCCGCGTCCGTACCAGCGCCGATCTTGAGTGCCGACATCCGCCTGGCGAGGCTCTCGCCAAAGGCACCGTAAACGCCGGACTGGACATAGATGCGGTTTGCAGCCGTGCAAGCTTCGCCGGCGTTGCGCATCTTCGCCACCATCGCCCCATCGACCGCCGCGTCGAGGTCCGCGTCATCGAACACAAGGAATGGCGCGTTGCCGCCAAGTTCCATCGAACATGAAACCACATGCTTTGCGGCCTCGGCCAGCAGAACGCGCCCGACACCCGTCGAGCCGGTAAAGGAGAGTTTCCGGACCCGCGGATCGGCCAGCATCGCGGCCGTCACCGGGCCGGGATTGGAGGTTGTCAGAACGTTCACCACACCTGGCGGAACGCCTGCTTCCTGGTAGAGCGCGGCAAGTGCGTAGGCGGTGAGCGGGGTCTCGCTGGCTGGCTTCAAGATTACCGTGCACCCGGCAGCCAAGGCGGGCGCGATCTTGCGCGTCGCCATGGCGGCAGGGAAGTTCCAGGGCGTGACAAGGACGCAGATGCCGATGGGCTCGTAGTCGACCACGATCCGGTTCGTGCCGGAAGGCGCCATCCCGAATTCACCGGTGATGCGAACGGCTTCCTCGGCATTCCAGCGAAAGAATTCCGCAGCATAGGCGATCTCGCCACGCGCGTCCCGGAGTGCCTTGCCGTTTTCCAGCGAGATCAGGGTTGCCAGCGTCTCTGAACGTTGCGTCATCAGCTCGAAGCAACGTCTGAGGATTTCGGAACGCTTGCGGGGTGCCGTTGTGCGCCAGCCATCGGCGGCCTTGGCCGCAGCCTCGACGGCGGCCGCGGCATCTTCGATCGTCGCATCGGGAACGGCGGCGATCACCGCCTCCGTGGAAGGGTCCACGACCTGGATTTCCCTGCCGTCGGCGGATTGCCTCCATTGGCCGCCGATATACAAGCCGTGGGAGAATCTATGGAAGTCGGCAGTGTCCTGATCGTCCCCCAGCACCTGATGAGATATGTTCATGGCCGGCTCCTCGATTGCTCACATGACGTCGGTGGCGAGGTCGCCATCATAGGCAGCCTGGATCAGGCCTCGCATGGCTGCCAGATCGAATGGACGCGGATTGTTCTTGATGAGACGGTCAATGCCGAGCGCCTGTTCGGCCGTCCAATCGAGCTTGTCGGCGGGAAGCCCGAGCTTGGCCAGCGTAGGCGTGATCCCGATCGCGCCAAACAGCCGGCCGATCTCGTCGATCGTCGCGTCGGCCATCTCACCGGTACTCCGGTCCCTCCCGTCGAGACCGAGGGCAAGGCCGATCTCGGTCATCTCGGCGGCCGCGGCGGCCCGGTTGTACTTCATGACATACGGCAGCATGGTGGCGACACCCAGCCCGTGAGCGGTGTGGGTAAGGGCGCCGACCGGATATTGCACCGCGTGCGCCGCCGCCGTTCCGGCCGTACCGAACGCGCAGCCGGCTGCAAGCGCGCCCATCATCACATCGGCCCGAGCGTCCTCGTCGGCGGGGTCGCGGTATGCCCTCTCGAGACTGCGGCCAAGCAGCTTGATCGCGAGCAGCGCAAAATGATCGGTCAGCGCGCTCTTGCCGATGAAGACATGCTGTTGCGGCAGGCTGGGGTCAGTGCCGCGCCTGACGGCGGTGAAAGCCTCGATCGCATGTGTCAGCGCGTCTGCGCCCGCAATCGACGTCAGTCCCGGGGGACATGTCATCGTCAGTTCCGGGTCGCAGATGGCGGCTGCCGCGATCAGATGCGGGCTGGAGATGCCGACCTTCATGGTGCGATCCGGATCGGAGATCACCGCGACAGGGGTCACTTCCGAGCCGGTGCCGGCTGTTGTTGGCACCGCGATCACCGGCAGCGTCGGACCAGGCACCTTGAACTCGCCGTAGTAGTTCTGGAGCAGGCCGCGGTGACTGATGAGCAACGCGGCGCATTTGGCCATGTCGAGACAACTGCCGCCTCCAATGCCAATCACCATGTCCGGCGCAAAATCTCGCGCCTCCTCGACGCAAACGGCAACGGTGTCTCGGGGGACGTCGGGCAGCACGCGGTCATGCACCAGCACATCGATCGATGCGCCCTCGAGCGCCGCCATGATCTCTGCGAATGCGACAGTTGCGGCAAAGCGCTCGTCCGTACAGACAAGAGCGCGACGGCCCAGCCTGGCCGCAACGGTTGGAATGACATGGCGCTGGCCCTTCCCGAAGAGGATCTCACGCGGGAGCCTTACGGCAGCGAAAAGGCTCATATTCTGCGTCCCTCAAGATGTTGGGAGTGGAAAGCAAAAGCTCGTCGAGCTCGGCCCCAAAAGATATCCTCTATTAAATCGTATAGGATATAGGATTGTATTGAACGAAGCATCGTGTTAGCCAGTGGTCCTGTCAAGAGGCAAAGATGCAGGTCACGAACTTAAGCAATGATCGAGAAGGTGACCCGGCTAGCGGACGCATCCAGCGATCCAACAGCCTGGTTGAGGACGTGTATGAAGCGATCTTCGCGCAACTCATGTCGCTGAAGATCTCGCCTGGCTCACGGATCACCGTCGACAGTCTGGTCAAGGAACTCGATGTATCCCACACGCCAATCCGTGAAGCGCTTGGCCGCCTCGAAGGCGAAGGCCTTGTGCTGAAGACACATTTGATCGGCTACCGCGCCGCGCCGCAGATAACCAGGCGCCGATTTGACGAACTCTATGAGCTTCGCCTGCTGCTCGAGCCGCATGGGGCGGCCAAAGCAGCTGCATTGATGGATGAGACGAAACTCGCGGTGCTTCGGGAGGCCGCAGGGGGCATGGCGCGCCGCGAAGGCAAGGACGAACGCCTGCGTTACTCCAACTTTGCGCGGCAGGACGCCATTTTCCACGACAGGATCATGGAATTTGCAAACAATGATCTCGTGCGCGAGACTCTCGCGTTCCAGCATACGCACTTCCACATCTTCCGCCTGATGTTCCATTCGCGCGTTACTGAGGAAGCGCTCGACGAACATGAGGCCATCTTGGCCGCCTTCGCTGCCTCCGATCCCGCTGCGGCGGAACAGGCGATGCGCCGTCATATCGAGAATTCTCGTGATCGTTTGTTGCTGGCGTTCGATTGAGGCTGTCACGATGTCGGTCACCGTCCACGTCGGGAGCGGCGCCGTCAAGCTGGATGCACTGTTGACTACGCAAGCAAACGCCCGGGACCTCCCGGATTCCCTTTTCTGAAACCCGCGCCGCCCGGGCGAGTGCAATGCCCGCCTGACTTCCATTCACAAAACGAGGAAACCGACCATGCCAGGCAAGAAAATACTGATGTTGACCGGTGAGTTTACCGAAGAATACGAGATCTTCGTCTATCAGCAGGCGATGGAGGCCGTCGGCCACATCGTCCACGTTGTCTGTCCTGACAAGAACGCTGGAGACCTGATCAAGACGTCGCTTCACGATTTCGAAGGTGACCAGACCTACACCGAAAAACCCGGCCACTATGCTTTGCTGAACAAGACCTTTTCGGAGGCGGAAAAACAGCTCGACCAGTATCATGCCGTGTATTGCGCGGGCGGTCGTGGCCCCGAGTACATTCGCACGGATAAGCGCGTGCAGGCGATAGTCCGCCATTTCCACGAAAACGAGAAGCCGATCTTTACGATCTGCCATGGCGTCCAGATCCTGATTGCGGTCGACGGCGTCGTGCGTGGCAAGAAAGTAGGTGCGCTGGCTGCCTGCGAGCCGGAAGTGACCCTCGCCGGTGGAACCTATATCGACCTGTCTCCGACTGAGGCCTATGTGGACGGAACGATGGTCTCGGCAAAGGGCTGGACCGCACTTGCCGCGTTCATCCGCGAATGCCTAAAGGTGCTGGGAACGGAAATCCGCCACAACTGACTCAATCGTCCGATGCATTCCAGACGGGATGCGTCGGTTCGCTCCAAAATCCGGTTCCGCTTTTGCAGTTCCTAGACTTCTACATTTTCGGATATGATCGGGTCGACCGGACACCCACTCGCTCCGGTCGGGAGGCAATCCTTGAGGAACCTAGGCAACCCGCACAGGGCCACCGACGGCGTTCCGATCACACGGCGTGATCTGATTGCGGCAGCTTTTTCGGGCGCGGCGACCCTATTCGCCCCCGTTGCCCTCCGCGCCGAAGAAGAGAGTTTCAAATTCGGCCTGACGCCGGTCTTCCTTTCCAACGATCTCGAACTGCTTGGCCATCTGCGCAGCTACCTGGGCGCCAAGATCGGTGGCCAGATCGAGCTCGTCACTCGCCGCACGTATCAGGAAATCACGGCCCTGCTGGTTTCCGGGCAGATTCAATCGGCATGGATCTGCGGCTACCCCTACGTGCAGTTCAAGGCCGATCTCGACCTTGTCGCAACCCCGGTCTGGCACGGCAAGCCGCTCTACCAGTCCTACCTGATCGCTTCGGCCGGGCGTAAATTGGATGACTGGGCCGGATTGAAAGGCGACGTCCATGCGTTCTCGGATCCTGATTCGAATTCGGGTTTTCTGGTGACGCGGGCACTCCTGGCGGAGAATCGCCTGCTTCCCGGCAGCTTTTTCGCGCGGAGCTTTTTCACCTATGGGCACCGAAACGTCATCAGGGCCGTCGCCTCGGGCCTCGCTCAGTCAGGCAGCGTAGACGGCTATGTCTACGAGGTCGTGCGTGAGACCGAGCCGGATTTGGTGAAGCAGACCAGGATCGTTCGCAAATCGGAATGGCTGGGCTTTCCGCCAATAGCGTCGCCGAAGTCCGTCTCCAACGATCGACGCGTCAAGGCGTTGCAGCAGGCCTTGATTTCCATGAAGGACGATGCCGAGGGTCGGAAGGTCCTTGCCCTGCTTCGTCTGGACGGGTTCGTGGCAACCGATCCGTCACTCTTCGACGCGATTGCGGCCAAGGTGGAAACCGTGAGGCAGTTTGGATGAAACTGCTCCGGCGTTTCCGATCGATTCCCGTCTCCTACCGCGTGCCGGTCTTAGTGGCTTTGCTCATGGTGGTCATCAGTGCAGCCATTTCCGAGCGAGTGCTCAACCGGCTGTCGCGGACACAGGAAAGCTTCCTCAACGGCCTCGCCGAAACATATCTCGATGGTCTTTCGTCGGCCGTCGTGCCGGCCGTGTTGCGAGCGGACGTCTGGGAGGTGTTCGACGCGCTCGACAGATCCTCGGCCTCCTATAAGTCCCTCGCTCCGATCGAAACCGTGGTGACCGGCTCAGACGGCAGGGTACTCGCCGCGAGCGATCCGAACCGGATCGCGACTTATTCCGAATTGTCGGCGGATTACCTCAATCGCTATGGTCCGGACGTCGTCACGATCGACAAGACCAAATTGACCGGGTTCGCCCACCGCGATCTCGTCTACCAGGGGCAGCCGATCGGGACGATCCACGCCACATTCGATGTTTCGCACCTCTTTGCCGAGCGGCGTGAGATTCTGGTCACCCTGCTCGTTACCAACGGCGTCCTTGCGGCCTTGTTCGCGCTGGGCGGCTTCGTGCTGGTGAGGCAGATGATCGGCCCGATGCGGGTGCTGGAGGATCACATGCGCTCCGCAGCGCACGGCGCGGCCGAGCCGATCTCACCCCGCGAAATCCCGGCCGGGGACTCCGAAGTCGCAGGCCTGTTCCGTGGCTACAATGCCCTTGTTCATGCCGAGCGTGAGCGCGCGAATTTCGCCATGCAGCTCGCCGAGGAAGAGAAGCTATCGAGCCTCGGGCGTCTCGCTTCCGGCATGGCACATGAGATCAACAATCCGCTTGGCGGCCTGTTCAACGCATTGGACACGTTGAAGACCCATGGCGAAACCCCCGGTGTTCGCGATACATCGATCAGTCTGATCGAGCGCGGCCTTGCGGGCATTCGGGACGTCGTGGAGGCCGCACTTGCGACTTACCGGCCTGAACGATCGCGGCGTTCCATGACTGCTGCCGACCTGGACGACATCAGTCTGTTGCTCAAACCGGAATTGCGCCGGAAGCGGCAGCGACTGGATTGGAGCGTCGCATGGAATGGTGCGCGAGAGTTGCCCATCCGAGGCGGTCCGGTCCGTCAGGCGGTCCTCAATCTCCTCCTCAATGCAAGCGCGGTCACTCCGGAAGACGGGACGGTGTCGCTGACGGCGATGAGCTGGGAAGACCGGTTGCACATCGAAATTGGTGACCAGGGCTCCGGAATGCCGGCCGACATAGCGGGGATTCTCATCGATCAGGATCCCGGTCCGGCCGTACGCGCGGGACGTGGCCTCGGTCTCTGGATGGTCCGCCGCGTGGTTGACGATCTCGGCGGACGTGCCAGTATCGCAGCCAAAAGTGGGGGAGGAACGGCGGTCACGCTGACAATTCCCTTCAACAGGGAGGATGTCAAAGCCCATGCTGCCTGAGCGCGCCCGGATAGGCCTCGTCGAGGACGATCCCGTCATGGGAGGCTCGATTGTCCAGCGCCTCGAGCTCGAGGGCTGGCGAGTGACGTGGTGGCAGTCAGGCTGTGAGGCGATTTCTGAAATCGCTGGCGAGCCCGACTCGCTCGATCTTGTTATTTGCGACGTCTGCCTTCCCGATGTCTCTGGAGAGGTGGTATTCAACGAACTCGCCAAACTGCCGAACATTCCGCCCTTCATGTTCGTCACTGGCCACGGCGAAATCGATCAGGCGGTCCGCCTGATGCGGTCAGGCGCGGTCGACTTCATGACCAAGCCCTTCGCGATGGACGAGTTCCTTCGCCGCATCGATGCCGGACGACGGACGACGCAAAGCCAACTCCGGCTGAACGGTTACTGTCTCGGAGAGTCTGCCGGTATTCAACGTGCCGAAGACCTGCTCCATCGTTACGCCGCGCATGACCTGCCGGTGCTGATCACCGGGGAAACCGGGTCCGGCAAGGAGGTGGCGGCCCGGCTGCTCCACCAGATTTCTTCGCGTGGCACCGAGCCGTTCATCGCGGTCAATTGCGCAGCGATTCCTGCAGAGCTCCTCGAGAGCGAGATATTCGGACATGAGAAGGGTGCATTCACGGGCGCTCAAGCTCGCCATCTCGGCTACGCTGAACGTGCAGGCAAGGGGACGCTGTTTCTCGACGAGATCGGTGACATGCCTTTGCCCCTCCAGGCGAAACTTCTCAGGCTGATCGAGGATGGAAGTTTTCATCGCGTCGGTGGTGAAACGCCCGTCGTCTTCCGCGCGCGCATTGTGACCGCGACGCATCGTGATCTTGCCCAACGCGGCGGCCCCACAGGTTTCCGAGAGGACCTCTACTTCCGACTGGCTGTCCTGCCGATCCATATTCCGCCGCTCAGAGAACGTTCTGAAGACATCGACTGGCTGATGGATCGGTTTCTTCAGAATGCCGCCGCCCGCTCGGACACCTGCATCCGTGGATTTAGCGCGCTGGCCAAGGAAGCAGCGCTCGTCCACCCTTGGCCAGGGAACGTTCGGGAACTCAGAAACCGCGTCGACCGGGCGGTGGCACTGGCGACCAACGAATGGATCATGCCCGGTGATCTGTTTCCAGAACACGCATCCAGGCCTGGCGATGCCGCATTCGTGCCGCTCGCCGACGTCCGCGATGCTGCCGAACGCCGCCAGATTGAGCGCGCGCTTGAAGAAACTGGAGGCCAGATCGCAAAGGCAGCAGCGCTTCTATCCATTTCGAGAACGACCCTGTGGGAGAAGATGACGCGCTTCGGTCTTGCCGAGCGAGCGCGTTCGGAAACCTGAACCTTCGGCACTGCAGCATGTTCGGATTTCCGAACGTGCAGGCTCACTTGGCGCCGGCTTTCCAGCAGTTTCTCGAATGAAATCGACGGCTTCTCCGGTTGGCACAGGGGTTGCAAAGCCGCTTGCGACGATTTCGCCAATGGGAGGAATGCATGGATCGCTGCAAGAGACTGGTCGACGTCGGCCGCCGTCAATTCTTGAGGGGAGGGGCGTTGGCCGCCGCCGGCGTGGCCACAGCAGTGGCGCTGCCGGCGCAAGCTCAGACCAAGGCTGCACCCGGTCTGGCACTGGTCGAATACCCGTCGAACAAGTTGGCCAATATAGCCGATTTGAAGCCGAACGAGCCTTTCGATGTCGGCTACCCCGATGAGAACGCGCCCGGTGTGCTGCTGAAACTTGGAATGAAAGTGGAAGGTGGCGCCGGTCCTGACGGCGACATCGTCGGCTTCTCCACCATCTGCCCGCACAAGGGCTTTCCGCTGAACTACAACGCCGAGGACCGCACGCTGAACTGTCCGGGGCATTATTCCCGCTTCGACTGCGAGGCGGGGGGCCAGCAAATCTGGGGGCAGGCGACGCAGAACCTGCCGCAGTACCTGCTTCGCGTCGATGACAAAGGCGATGTGTTCGCGGAGGGGCTCGACGAGCTCCTCTACGGCCGCCTGTCGAACGTGCTCTAGAGGAGATCTGTCATGGCCTACAAACGTCAAATCGGCCGCCTGCCGATTATCCCGGCGGACGCGAAGGTTCACAACGTCGTCTGCCACTACTGCATCGTCGGCTGCGGCTATCACGCCTATACCTGGGACACGAATCACCAGGGCGGCACAGCGCCCGACCAAAACGTCTTTGGCGTGGACCTATCCCAGCAGCAGGAGGCGGAGACGCCAGCCTGGTATTCCCCCGCGATGTACAACATCGTCAAGCAGGACGGCAAAGACGTCCATATCGTCATCAAACCGGACAGAGACTGCGTCGTGAATTCCGGGCTCGGCTCGATCCGCGGCGCCCGCATGGCCGAAATGAGCTTCAGTCGGCAACGCAACACGCAGCTTCAGCGCCTGACCGACCCCATGGTTTGGCGCTACGGCCAGATGCAGCCGACCTCCTGGGACGATGCGCTGGACCTGGTGGCCCGCGTCACTGCGGCAGTGATCAAGGAACAGGGCGACGACGGCGTATTCGTCTCGGCCTTCGACCACGGCGGCGCCGGGGGCGGTTACGAGAACACCTGGGGTACTGGGAAGCTCTATTTCGGCGCCATGAAGGTCAAGAACATCCGGATTCATAACCGTCCGGCCTACAATTCCGAGGTCCACGCCACACGCGACATGGGCGTCGGCGAACTCAATAACTGCTATGAGGATGCGGAGCTTGCCGACACGATCATGGTGGTCGGCGCAAATCCCTTGGAGACGCAGACAAACTATTTCCTGAACCATTGGATTCCGAACCTGCGCGGGACCTCCACGGAAAAGAAGAACAAGGAGTTGCCGGGCGAGCCGCACGAGCCAGTTCGCGTCATCATCGTCGATCCGCGGCGAACGGTGACCGTGAACGCGTGCGAAGTCGAGGCGGGCAAGGAGCGCGTCCTGCACCTGGCGATCAACTCCGGTACGGATCTGGCGCTGTTCAACGCCCTGGTGACCCACATCGCCGATCAGGGCTGGACGGACAAGGATTTCATCGCAGCGTCAACCAATGGCTTCGACAAGGCGCTGGCCGCCAACCGGACGACGCTGGAACAAGCCGCTGAGATCACCGGCCTCACCGTCGACCAGATCAAGCAGGCGGCGGCCTGGATCGCCGAGCCGAAAGACGGCAAGCGTCGACGCACCATGTTCGCCTACGAAAAAGGCCTGATCTGGGGCAACGACAACTACCGAACCAATGGCTCGCTCGTGAACCTCGCGCTGGCGACCGGAAACATTGGCCGCCCCGGCGGCGGTTGTGTCCGCCTGGGCGGCCACCAGGAGGGCTATTCCCGGCCGTCGGACGCTCATGTCGGTCGACCAGCGGCTTACGTCGACCAGTTGCTGATCGAGGGTAAGGGTGGCGTCCATCACATCTGGGGATGCGATCACTACAAGACCACGCTCAACGCACACCAGTTCAAGCGGCGGTACAAGGAGCGCACCGATATGGTGAAGGACGCCATGTCCTCTGTCCCCTACGGCGACCGGCAGGCGACTGTCGATGCGATTGTCGGTGCGGTTGCTAAAGGCGGCCTGTTCTCGGTCGATGTCGACATCATCCCGACCAATATCGGTCAGGCGAGCCATGTCTGGCTGCCTGCCGCGACATCCGGCGAGATGAACCTCACCTCGATGAACGGCGAACGGCGCATGCGGCTGACGGAGCGCTATATGGACCCGCCCGGCCAGTCGATGCCTGACTGTCTGATCGCCGCGCGCTTGGCCAATCATCTGGAACGGGTTTTCCGCGAAGCGGGCGACAACGTCGTCGCGGACCAGTTCAAGGGATTCGACTGGCAGACCGAAGAAGACGCCTTCATGGACGGTTACCACCAGCACGAAAAGGGGGGAGAATTCGTCACCTACGCCCGGCTGCGCGCGATGGGGACCAACGGTTTCCAGGAGCCGGCAACCGGCCTTGGGGAGACCCAGCCGCTGGCAGCTGGAACTTCGACGGGCGAACCCGGTGAGGTCCTCGGCGGCCCGGCCATCGAGGGGGCGCGCGGCAAGGAACCTGTGCAAAAAGCAGCGCCGACCAATGCGGGATCGCCCCCCCAACCGGCTGCGGGGACCGAGCGCATCATTGGAACCAAGCGCCTTTACGCCGACGGCAAATTTAACAAGGAGGACGGCAGGGCCGTTTTTGCCGAGACGCAGTGGAGGGGCCTCCAAGCTGCTGGCAAGCAGGAAGAGAAGGACAAGTTCAGCTTCCTCATCAACAATGGCCGCACCAACCACGTCTGGCAGAGTGCCTACCTCGACCAGCAGAACGAGCTGGTCATGGACCGCTGGCCCTATCCCTTCATCGAGATGAATCCTGCAGACATGGCAGAATTATCGCTGAACCAGGGGGATCTGGTTGAAGTCTACAATGACAACGGCGCGACCCAGGCGGCTGTATATCCGACACCCACGGCAAAGCGGAAAGAGACATTCATGCTGTTCGCGTTTCCCACTGGGGTGCAGGGCAACGTCGTGTCGCCAGGGGTGAACGAGTTCATCATTCCGAACTACAAGCAGACCTGGGCGAACATCCGGAAGATCTCGGATGCGCCGGAAGGCGTGAAGCACCTGTCGTTCAAGTCGCAGGAGTATCAACCCGTCTGAGGCGGCTCAGGCACGCATCTGGCTGTCGAGGCCGCCGACCGACGCCATGAGGCAGCGGCGGCCTCGAGCTCTCCTCGGAACTGCCGGGCGCTAGAGCGTGATGATTTTAGGTTGGGGCATAGCCGGCCTCGGTGAAGTAGTTGGCGCATTCCTT
>SAQG01000195.1 GCA_004020315.1 Mesorhizobium sp. | reverse complement strand
AGGCACATGCGGAGGTCACCCCGAACACCGGCCCGCGCAAGCCGAGGCGCAAGCTCACCTGGCCGGCGGCGGCGCTTGGCATCGTTTTGGGTACAGCGAGGATGCCAACTCGCCTCGCGCCGTCCAAAAGGAGGGCCCGGTAAGTTTCCTCCATTACATCCCAGCCCAAGCCGCCGACGCCCACTGTAGCGCCGAAGCGATGGGCATTCCCTTCGTCGCAGGAAAGTCCGGCCTGCCGCATGG
>SAQG01000194.1 GCA_004020315.1 Mesorhizobium sp. | reverse complement strand
CTATCTCAAAGCGGATCGACAGCGCCTATGCATCCGGCAATCGCGGCCTATGGGTCAAGTCAAAATGTCTCAACAGAGAGGAATTCATCGTGGTCGGCTGGACCGATCCGACTGGAAGCCGGCCGCACATCGGCTCGCTGCTTCTAGGCTACTACACCGATGATGGTCGTCTGATGTACGCGGGCCGTGCCGGCACGGGCATCACGGTTGCAGAGCTCAAGCGATTGGCTCGCCGGCTTGGGC
>SAQG01000193.1 GCA_004020315.1 Mesorhizobium sp. | reverse complement strand
GCGCGAAGCCAGCCTCGTCGGCGAGTTGGGACCAGCCGGAATGATGGTCATAGCCAGCCGCGTTCTGTGTGCAGCCATGCAGCACGACGACACCTGCAGCGCCCTTGGATAGGCCATTGGGAATGTAGACCTTCGCTCCCAACTCGCCGGGGTTGGTGCCGAAGTCGGCCAGCGTCCGAAGGTGGTCTGACGCACCGAGGTCGGCGGGATGTGCGGCATGTCGCGCCTGCAGCGCGGCGAGGCGGGCAA
>SAQG01000192.1 GCA_004020315.1 Mesorhizobium sp. | reverse complement strand
GCCGCCGGGGAGCTGCGCCGGATCGACCGGGGCCTCTATGACCGGCCGCGCACGAGCAACCTGACTGGCCGCGTCACCGTGCCGGACTATCGCGCCGTCATCCGCGCCGTGACGCGCCGAGATCGGGCGCGCGCCGTCATCGATGGTATGACGGCCGCCAACGACCTCGGCCTGACGACCGCCGTCCCCGCCCGGATAGAAGTGCTGGTCGATGCGCGGTTGAAGCCAATCAAGCTCGGCACGCAGGAAA
>SAQG01000191.1 GCA_004020315.1 Mesorhizobium sp. | reverse complement strand
GGTAATTGGATGGAAACCAAGACTCTGGGCCGCTTGGACGTATCGCAGACCAATTCCCCTATGACCTTCAACTAGGATAAGCGCTCTCGTTGCTCTTGGCATCCATTTCTCCATTGCGAGCTGCGGCGGTTCGAGCGTAAACAGGGTATTAGCCTCTTTCAGCGCGCCTGACCTCAGATTTACGATGAACCTACAACCTTCAGGGACTTGCGCTCGCAAAGATTCTATAAATTTATTTGAAGCATTTGTTGCA
>SAQG01000190.1 GCA_004020315.1 Mesorhizobium sp. | reverse complement strand
TATAGAGCAAAATGAGACCTGCGAAGAAAAGATAAAACACCAGGCACATGTATAGATAAGCGAGCCCCGTAAAAACGACTGTTTCGGGGACGGATATGACCTCAGGACGCACAAGAGCTATTTTTCCCCAATCCACGGCATAGTTGCCGCCGCCCTTCATCAACGGGATCAAGGACACGCCTATCCATTGAAAAAGACCCGCGAACAGCAAGCAAATCAAAAAAACCGACCAATATGTGTACGAGGAAGCGTCAA
>SAQG01000189.1 GCA_004020315.1 Mesorhizobium sp. | reverse complement strand
CGGACAAAGTCGTCTTCTGTCCGAAGCTCGACCAGTCGTCGATCACCGTCAGTCCGGGCGCGCCGCGATCGGCGATGGCATACCAGGCGCGCCCCTCGTCATCGAGCGCCACGATCGGAACCAGATGGGCAAGCAGAGCACCGCTCGAATAGAATTTCTGGCCGTTGACCACGACATGGTCGCCGGCGTCGACGAACTTTGTCTCGAAGTCGGCCGCGCGCTTGGAGCCGAACTCGGAGAACGCGTTGCCGAAGC
>SAQG01000188.1 GCA_004020315.1 Mesorhizobium sp. | reverse complement strand
CGCTCTCAGCCGGCTCGTCGATTGAAGTCCTCGGCACCACGAAGGACGCCGGCACCACGGCAATCGACCTGACCGGCAACGAGTCGGCCCAAACCATCCAGGGCAATGCCGGCGCCAACACTCTAAACGGCGGCGGCGGTGTCGATAAGTTGAGCGGTTTTGGCGGCAACGACGAATACTATGTCGACAATGCCGGCGACAAGGTGGTCGAGGCCTCTGGCCAAGGTCAAGACAGGGTGTGGACCTCTGTGAGCTAT
>SAQG01000187.1 GCA_004020315.1 Mesorhizobium sp. | reverse complement strand
GCGCGATCATTCCGGTCTATCAGGCGTTTGGCGGCGGCGGCTGGGCGACCAATACGGGCGGGTCATATGTCATGCCCACGACGTCCCAGATGCAGACCATGATGGACCACTGGGAAAGGCTGGTTCCCAATCCCGCCTTTGACATGGCTTACAAATGGGCCTCGCAGAACGGCGAAACCTCGCTCGGCAACACTCCGGCGATGCAATCCTTTTTCCTGCAGCATAACACCACCACGACCACCCCGCCTCCAACCACCCCGCCCCCAAC
>SAQG01000186.1 GCA_004020315.1 Mesorhizobium sp. | reverse complement strand
CGAAGCTGCTCTACACCTATTTCAAGCAGAACTTCGCCCAGGTCACCAACCCGCCAATCGACCCGATCCGCGAGGAACTGGTGATGAGCCTGGTGTCCTTCATCGGGCCGAGGCCGAACATCTTCGACCTCGTCGGCAATTCGCGCCGCAAGCGGCTCGAAGTGCGCCAGCCGATCCTGACCAATGGCGATCTCGAGAAGATCCGCTCCATCGGCCATACCGAGGACCGTTTCGACACCAAGACGATCGACATCACCTATGCTTCGAACGAAG
>SAQG01000021.1 GCA_004020315.1 Mesorhizobium sp. | reverse complement strand
CAGTCGAGATCGTAGATCAGGTCCGGCCGCTCGTCCGAACGCGGCGTCCTCGCCGACACGTCGGCGCCGCTGAGGATCTTCGACGAGCGCGCCAGGACAGCATCGATCTCGGCAAATTCCTCAGCCAGAAGATCGTCCTCACCATCATCCCGACCGTCGGCTTCAACGGGGCTGGCTCGAGCTCCCTCCCCTTCCCGGTTTTTTGGACCCTCCGCCGCCGGCACGGCGCCGCCCCGGCCAGTCAGGGCCCAAAAACCGTCGCGGCCGAGCGCCCAGTCCGGCTTTTGCGACAAAATTCGACGGCGGGTTCGCAGCACCGCGTGCGCCCGGGTGAGCTCGTGGGTTGGGGTGCGGATGTCCATATGGGCGTCGTGCAGGACGAGGTCCTCGAGGTGGACGAGCTCGCCCACGAGCCAAAGCGCGGCGGCTGCGTCGGCGAAGTGCTGGCGCTCGATAAAACCGTCGCGGACCGGCGAGCGGGCCAGGCGCTCGTCGAGACGCGCCAAGGCTTCGGTCGCGCGGGAAACCGGCCCGATCAGGGTTTCCAGGGACAAAAGACCGATGTCGTAAGCCATTGTTTTCATGATGGCTGATTCGCGTTAGTCAAGCTATCCGGCATTTAAGTTGACTTGCAGGGGATTTTCTCTGGCATCTTTCTCACTATCGATAATGACCTCTTATCGATAGTGATTGATCTCGCCGCCCAAATCAGCCAGAATCGCCCTGCAGAGCCCCGCCGGTCACGTCCCGCGCGGCCGAGAATGACGCAAGGTGCTATTCCGCCGCGCGAGAAAGGCCACCTGGGATGAGCGAAGAAAAACCCGTCCGCCTGCCCGACCCCGCTTCCGCCGAAACCGTGCTCGCATCTCTGGAGGCGCAGTCGGCCGACGCCGAGCTCGCCCCTGCTCTCAACAAGGCCTTTCCAGGCTTTGCCTTCACCGTCGCGACGATCGACGATCCCTATTGGTGCAACCCTCACGCTGTTGTCGCTGCCGACGGCACGCGCAGCGGCGACCACCGTGCCTGGGTCGAACGCGAGCTGGCCGAACTGGGCGGCGATCTCACCGCCTTCTGGAACCGGCATCGCGAGGACGGGACAAAATTCGCTGAATGGCGCGGCGCTAGCGCCTTCGCCTTTGCGCCGTCCGGGCCGGGCGTCGCCGAGTTCGTGCAACTCTCGCTCAGCCGCGAGATCGAGGTCGTGGCCGGCCCCGTAGTCGATCCCGACTACCGCCCCAACAGCGTCGACCAGCTCTTCGAGCCGACCTGGGTTTTGCGTGATTCCGCTGCCGAGGCGCAGCAGCTCGCAGGGCCGGTCTACCGGCTGCGCGGCCGCGCCGGCGGCGGCATCGTTCACATGAAGAGTTTTTTGGCGCGCCGGGCGCGCATCGACACGGAACAGCGCGAGGCAAGCCGTCCCGAGCTCGAAAACCGCATCATCCGTGAGGTCGGCCCCGACGGCACGCGCGACACCGCGTTTTTAGACGCCAATCCGGACTGGTTCGATTCTGTGCCGCGCGAGAACCGCTTTTTTGCCGACTGGGAGCGGTCGAGCGCTTGCGCCCACCGCATTTTTGACCATTGGGCCTTCGACATCCACGATCTCGAAGATCGTGGCCGGCGCGAGATCGGCTTTATCCCGCGGCCGCTCAAAATGCCGGCAGAGCGGCTGCCGATGGAAGACGGTATTTCGGTGCATCGCCTGATGGAGCGGACCGAGGCGATCGACGCCGAGATTGGCCTGCCCTTCGCCTGGTTCTTTCTGATGACGCACGGGCACTGGGTCGATCCGGACGTCGGCGATGCGATCGCTGAAGGCCTGCGCCAAGGACGGGTGCGCCTGCCAGACCGCGATGCCGCCGTACTGCTCGCCTGGGCAGACAAAAAATATCTGTTCTGAGCCGCCGTCATGGATCTTCGCCTGCCAAAGCCCTTACCAGACCAAAAACTGCGCCGTGCGGAGGCGCTCGATGCGCTGGATTCGGTGCTGCCATTCGACCGGCGCGATTTTCTGGCCGAAATCCTCACCGACGACGACGTCGCCACACTGCGCCATCTCGCCAAAGAAGGCATCGGCGAGAATTCGCTGCGGGCGCTGGCCTCCGACCTCGGCTATCTCGAGGCCTGGTCGCTCGCCGCGACCGGTTTTTCGCTCCCCTGGCCGGCGCCGGAGGCACTGCTGATAAAATTCGTCGCCCATCACCTGTGGGATCCTGCAAAGCGTGAAACCGACGTGTCGCACGGTATGCCGGAAGACGTGACCGCGGCGTTGAAGTCGGCAAAACTGTTGCGCGTCGATGGACCGCACGCGCCGAACACCGTACGCCGGCGTCTGTCCAGCTGGTCGACGCTGACCGGCTGGCGCGGTTTTGTGGGAAAATTCAACGCGCCAGGCCTGCGCAGCGCCATAAAACTCGCCGTGCGCGCCAGCGCCCGCCCCCGGGGCCGCAAGAGCAACAAGGCGGTGACCGCCGATATTTTGACCACCCTGCTCAACACCTGCGCCGGCGACCGTCTCGTCGACCTGCGTGACCGTGCCCTTCTTATCACCGCCTTCGCCTCCGGCGGCCGCCGCCGCAGCGAGATTGCTTCGCTCAGGTTCGAGCAGATCGTCGAAGAAGAGCCGGTGACCGCCGACCCCAAGAATCCCGGCGGCGAAAAACTGCCCTGCCTGTCGATCCGGCTCGGCCGCACCAAAACGACACAGGCGGACAGCGACGCTTTCGTGCTGCTCGTCGGCCGGCCGGTGCTGGTCTTGAAGGAATGGCTCGAGCGCGCCGTGCTCAGGGAGGGCGCCGTCTTCCGCGGCATCGACCGCTGGGGCAATCTCAAAAAACGCGCGCTGACGCCGCAGGCGGTCAACCTGATCCTGAAGCGACGCGTCGCCGAGGCCGGGCTTGATCCGATGGCATTTTCCGCCCACGGCCTGCGCTCCGGCTATCTCACCGAAACCGCCCGTCGCGGCATTCCGCTGCCCGAGGCGATGCAGCAGTCGCAGCATCGCTCGGTGCAACAGGCGTCCAACTACTACAACGACGCCGAGCGCACGCTCGGGCGGGCGGCGCGGATCATCGTCTGAGTCGCAGATCGATCCGACACATCACAGCTTGCGGCGTCAGCTCCAGGACTCGGCCACGCCTCGGCCGAGATGACCTGCAGATATCAGCGTCGGCGCGACTGTTTTCGTGTCAATCTCACAAAAGCGAGCGGGCTGTAGGGACAAAGAGCCACCTCCGCGTTACGCGCCAAACAGCCGCCGGTCCCAGTAGACCGGCTGGTGCAGGCCTGTGTGGATCTTTGAAAACTCCGGATGCGCCGGATTGATCAGCACATTGCAATCGAGACGCGCCACGACACTCGGCACCAGCAGGATGACGCTGCGCCGGTCTAAACACCAGGTTTCGCCGAATCCCTGGCTCACTGTCGCCGGCATCGTGTCCCAGCCGGGCAGTGATGGCTGGGAAAAGACCTCGTAGCTCAGCCCGCGCGGGATCGTGATTTCGATGTAGTGCTGGTTGGGCGGCAGGCGGCCGCTGCCATGCACCAGCTTTTCCAACAGGGCCGTCGAATAGTGCTCACTGGTGTAGATGAGAGGACTTCCGGGCGTGTTCCATCGCCCTGGCGCGATTGTCGAGCCGGTCGCGTCGAAGATCGGGTAGGTGCCGGCCGGATCGCCGATACGAAAGGACGATAGAGTGCGATCGAGAGTCTGCGCCGTCACGCAGCACTGCCGTACTTCAGACCTGCGAGAATATCGACCACCATTTCGGCACCGAACTCGCTCATGATAACGACGTCGATCGGTCGCTTGTCCTCAATCATCGGGTGCGGCCGAAACAGGAAATCGCGCGCTTCCTCTTCGTTCTGCCAGACATCGACAGCAAGGCCCCAGACGCGCGCGACGCGGGCCAATCGTGTGCCCTCGTCCGACGAGAGGCGATGTACCGCCTTGCGCCGCTCGTAGGTCGCCTTGGGGATCAGCCGGTATTTGAACTGAGCATCGCCAGGCGCCAGAAGATGCGCAACGCGCTCAAGTGCGCCAATGGGAAGTCCATCCTCGATCCGGGAGATCAGCCCGAAAGGCGACCGCGCCGCCACCTCTTTCACGGGCAGCCCCAACACGTCGGCGACATTTCCGAACGCTAGCATTTCACTCTCCATTCCATTTGAGGCAAAATATAGCCTCACTTGATGCGCCATGCAAGCCCCGCATCAGCGCGAACCGATCCGCCAACGGGTTACCCTGTCATCTTTGCAGTCGCGCCGTTCGCTCGCAACGCCGCCATCAGCATCGGCCCGACCGAAAACTCCCCTGCCCTGGCCTTCTCGGTCAGCACGCGCAGATAGCCACCAGCTGACTCGATGTGCTGTGCCCGCTGCAGAATGCAGGCAATCACCACCGCGGCGATTTCCTGACCCATGACATGGCAGGCATCCTCATACGCAGACGGCGAAACGCCCAGGTATCCCCGCACCTGGGCCGCGGTTATCATGAAATCGCGCCAGTTGCCGATGCCGTCGACGGCGTAGTCCGCAATTTCGGGGCAGGCCTTCAGCACCAGCCCCAGCGGATAGGTTTTCGGCGGCTCTGCGGTCCTCGTTAGTGGCTCGGCCGCCGCCCCGCTTTTTTCCAAAGCAGGTTCAAATTCAAAAATAGAGTCGGTATTTGAATCAGATTGCTGCCGCTCGCTTTGGGACTCATTGCCGCTCGGATTCGTAGATTCCATATGGATTTCAAGCAGCTTATCCACGTCATCACGCAACGCGGCCAGATCGGCCACGACAGGCTCGAGCTCGGCAATGCGGGCACGGCGCGGAATTGTCTCCACAACGGCGCGGAAACGCCTCCACAGGCCTCCCCAGTCGCCCGTCACGTCTTCCTCAACGGCCGCCTCGATCAGCTTGTGGATATCCCGGCGGTGCAGCGTAATGCGTTCCCTCATAAGCCTGAGCGCCCTGTTGTCGGCGCGAACACGCTCGGCCGCCGCCTCGAACTCTTGAGCACGGGCCAGCAGCGGCGCCAAGGAGAAGCCGAATGCTTCCTCGATCTCCCCGCCCCTGCCCTTCCGTGCATAACGCTTGCCGTTCGGGCTGTCCCGACGGATGACCAGACCGCAATCCACCAGTTCCGCCAGGTTCCTCCGCAAGGTGGAATCGGGCATGCCATGCGCCCTGAGGGACAGCTGTGCGTTCGAGGGAAACACGATGAGGCCGTTTTCCTCGCTCAGCTCACTGTCAGGATAGAATGACAGCAACGCATTCAGGACGGCCAGGGCGCGATCGCCGATGCCGATGATGCTCTTGCCCTCGCAGAGGTTGCGATAGATCTGCCACTTGTCGACGATCCTGCCTTTGGGGATCTCACGTGACTCGTTTTGCGCTGCCAGCATGGCAAGCGACATCGGCCGCCGCCCAAAGGGCGTCGTTGCAATACCCGTCTCCATTTCTTCCTTCGCCTTCAATTAGGCAAAAGAAATCCGTCCGCCGAATCGACGCTTAAAACTCTTGACACTGATTCGTGGAAATGAGATTCTCGGCTTGCTACAGATCGAGAAGGGCTTCCACGGTTCGCCGTCGGGGGCCTTTTTCTTTTGCGGTTCAGTCTCCTGTTGCTGTCCTCTCCGACTTCCTGAACGCCTCATAAAGGTCGCCCAGATTGTCGGAAATCCACGTTCCAAAGCGGCCGCCATCTGTCTCCTTCACAGCGATTGTGACGGCCCTGCCTGCCTTCTTGACACTGACGCTAACTGATTTGTCCTCAGGAGCCCAAGATTGTGCCTCGGGCTTTACACTGGCCTTGCGACCGGGCTTCCCCTTGGCATTCAGGGCCGCAAGCAACCTTGCGAAGCGTTCGTTGCTTTCCAACTCACCGAATTCGGGTTCGGACTGGATTTCAGTAACCATGTCGGATTTCCTGCCGACAAGCAGGGACAGTTCTACCCACCGCTCGCGACCGACAGATGCAGCTGACCCAATCTTGCCGATGACAGATGCCGGAATCCTTGTGACAACTGACACCATCTTCGAGACAGCAGCGGCGTTCGAGGCCAATGCCGACGAGATGACATCTCTGTCGTATCCTAAGTCTTCAAGGCGCTTTGCGAACATCGCCTTCTCGATGAAACTGAGATTTGCCCGAGCAGAATTCTCCTGACCCTGGGCAATGACATGAGTCTTGTCGTCGATCTCCTTGACGACCGCCCTCACCTTCCGCCCCAGTTCGCCGGCAACTCGGACGCGGCGATGGCCGAAAACGATCATGTAGCGGCCGTCGATACCGGGATGCGGACGAACAAGTATGGGAGTATCCTGACCCCTCTCCCGGATCGCTTCCAGCAGTTCTTGATACTGCTCCTTGTCGTCGCCCATGCGGTCGGAAACGAACGAGCCGTCGATGACGTTTGGATCGAGTTCGACCACATGCTCGCCTTCAAGATACGCATCCGCTTGCTTTGCCAACTCATTGACTGAGCGGATCATAGATTTCGAAGCGCCGCGGATCGGATATGCCGCCGTGGAGGTAGACGACACCTGATCGTCGGTCTCCGTTTCTGAGAGGCCTGCAAGAAGGTTCTTACGTGCCATATTTGTCTACCTCCAGATAGCGCCTAGTCCATTGAATGCATTCGAAAAAGATCCGATTTTGTCAGCGGACAAAAGTCAGCGCCCCCATGCTTTATGAATCAAGTCGGCGACTTCACCGTTTACGACTTCCAGCGCATCCATTGCCCGCTCGTATGTGGAACGGGTCATCGCATTCTTCTCAACTTCGTAGAGGGTCTGCTTGGTAATCCCCGCATCGGAAATCGCCGTCGATTTCAGCATCTGGTTCTTGAGAATGAATTCGCCAAACAGCGTATGCAGGAACGCTACCATCTGCGCTTGCGGCTGATCCGTGGGTTCGAATCGAGTAACAAGATAGCGATACCACTCCAGGTTCACCTCGGCACCCGCCGCCCTGATCGGCTCGAGGATGTTCCCGAGCATCAGCAGAAACTGGCCCATGCTCATCACGTCGAGCATCTGCGGATGGATCGTGATCAACACCGACGTCGCCGCGGTCAGTGCGGTGATCGTCAGATACCCGAGCTGCGGCGGACAATCGATAACTACGACATCGTAGCGATCGTCGACCTCCGTCAATGCCGTCGAGATTCGCGTGAAGAACGCCCTGCCCACATTCGAGGACCTGTCGGTCATTGCCAGAGGCGTGTCGTATTCGAATTCCTGCAGCTCTAGGTTCGCAGGGACAATATCGAGGCCCGGGAAATTCGTTGGCTTGATGATTTCCGAGAGAGGCACCTTCTGGTCGTCATATCGAATCGAGTCGTAAAGCGATTTCGTCTGGTCGAGTTCAGGCTGGAACCCATGCAATGAGGAGAGCGACGCCTGCGGGTCTAGATCGACAGCTAGGACACGGTGCCCGGTCAGCGAAAGATATTGGGCGAGGTGGGCAGCGGTGGTGGTCTTACCGCTGCCGCCCTTGAAATTGACCACAGCTAGGATCTGAAGCTTCTCGCCCGGCCGCCGATGGGGAACATACATTCGGGCGTCGGATCGCCCGTACTGGTCGAGATACTGGCGCAGCTCAAGCATCTGTTCAGCAGTATACGACCGCCTGCCCGACGTTGAGGTTTCAGGCACCGGGCCTTTGCCTTCCAGATGCAGCTTCTTCAGATGGCTTTGGGAGACCCCAAGATACGTGGCAACCTCGGCCAGCGAGAACGAGCGAAGATTCTTCTTTGCATGGGGAGGGAAGCGCTGCATCGAGAGTAGGTGCAGCTTCTTCGATATCTGGTCGCCCTGCTCGAGAATGCTTTTCTCGAACAGCAACGGGATTTTCGTGGGAACGGGCGAACTCACGTTCATTAGATCGACACTCTCTAAAAACGATTTTTGGCGCAAAGACGCTAAGCAAGCGTCATTATGTCCGATTCGTTCGATCCGGCAAGAAATTTTAAGTTAACAAAGGGTTAACGGCCTCGCGGCAGCGGAATCACGTGATCCGATTCATGCAATTGAATAGGCTACACAATTTCCCGATTTTGTCAGCGGACAAATTTCCTGCTTTCCGCAGCCGTCAGCTAGTCTTCGCAAGTATATCGCCGATCATCATGCCGTGCGGGAAGCCGTCACGGGTGCTGCTCACCCCTTCCATTTAGGGGAAGACGAGTTCACGTGAAACTTTGCGTTTGCCAAGAAGACGCTCCACCGAAGCTTCGGATCCAGGGCAGGGCAGGGGGATGGCGCCTTGTCGATCACCCCCATCCGGGAATGTTGTCCTGCAATGACGACTGCAGCATGTTCGTCTGTTTTTCGAAAACAAGCCCGCGCCTCGGGCGGAGAGCGCGGGCCGATCGGGTTGGGCCTCGATTTGTGGCGGGCAAGCGGGGGCGGGCCGCTGCTCACAGATAATATTAGTGTACGCTAATGTCATGCTGTCAAGATCGGCAACTTCCTCCGGGGTCGGGGATCAATTAACGGAGCCGAGGGCGCCAATCGCGCCCGGTTCCCAACTGATCCGAGGCGGTGACGTACCTGCTTTGGCACATGAGCTCCGCATCGTGATTAAGAAGGGCCGCCGCCCCTGAGCCTGCTCGCGATGCGCATTATTGCATTAACCGCGCATAGACTTCGTCGCTTCAAGCGGCCTCTTGAAAGCCGTGAAGGCGACGGTGCTGTCGGTCGGCGCCGACACGGCCGAGAACCGCTCCCAGCTCGACGCGCCTGTGCGCCGTCTCCGCGAAGCGGGCTTCGAAGTCGAGGGTCTGCTCCTGCAGGGCGATCCGGACGAGGTCATCGGATCGCATGTCGAAACGCGCGGCATCGGTCTGCTCGTTATGGGCGCCTACGGCCATTCGCGCATCCGCGGCCTGGTCATCGGCTCCACGACCGAAGCCCTGGTTCGCCGCTCCCGGATGCCCGTCTTGATGTTCCGCTGACGCAGACTCGCGGTAAAATCATACTGTCCAGTTTGGCCAGCGATCACGGTTCTGCGCCAGTCCAGCTAGACACGAGCGCCGCGGTCGCGGACGAACTTGAAGCCCTCGACAGGGCATTCGAAGGCAGCAAGCCTGCCGTCGACGATCTGGAAGAGTCGCTCTGATAGGAGAGGCATACCTCGAGGCGCTCGCTCATCCCCGGAACCGCTCGGTGGTCCAATGGATCTTGCCGCCGATCTTCATCGGCTTGTGGATCATCAGGCGCTTGGGCAGGTGCTCGGGATGTTCCTCGAGTAATGTGATCTTCACCGTCGGTTTGTCGCCACGGCGCGAGATATGGCCGTCATTATCGACTTCGCCGGACTGGTAGCGTCTCGGGGTCAGGCCTACCCATGCGCCTACGGCGCGCGAGTTTTCTGAAGTTCGACGGATCCTCCACGGCCGCGGCAAAGGCGGTGGCTGTGACGGTGCCGACACCGGCACCGACCATCGCGCGAGGGGCTTCGCTATATTCAGGTTTGCCACCGCTATCAGGTTCAGCCGCTACGCTTTTGCGGGTGCCTTGCGCGCCTTCTTCATCGGCGACTTGATTGTTGCTGGGGTTGTTGCTGCTGCCGCCGCACGAGCAGCCCGTTTTGGTTTTGCTGCCGGTGCGGGTGCAGGCACCGCGGCCTTGCGCCCGAGTCCAATTGATTTCGCCATCGCAGAGCGGGTGGCCGCGTAGTTCGGCGCCACCATTGGATAGTCGGCAGGTAGATTCCACTTTTGCCGGTATTCATCAGGGCTCAGATTGTAGTGAACTCCGATATGGCGCTTCAGGGATTTGAACTTTTTTCCGTCTTCCAGGCAGATGATGTAATCCGCTGTGACCGACTTCCTGATCGAGACTGCCGGTTGCTGTTTGACCACAGGTTCCGTTGCCGGCGTGCCGATCCCGTACAGAGCGGCATGGACATCGCCGATTAGCTTCGGCAACTCGGCGACCGGCAGTGGATTGTTCGACACATAGGCGGCAACAATGTCGGCGGCAATCGACACGATATCCGTTTGGCCATCGCGTTCGGGAGAATTGACCATAGAATATTCCTTTGTCTTATCGGATTCACTAACTTATCGGATTCACTAACTTATCGGATTCACTAAAGAAGTGTGATTTACCCGCTCCGCCAGGCAAATAATCCGTTTCCTTCCGACAATCCACATCCCCTCGTCAATATTATAAGGATGATCGTTCTGATCGGCCGCGGATAAACGCTGTAGCCGCGCATTCAGTGTGTTTAACTCGGCCACCAAGTTTGGTCGCGGTCGCTCACCACACCGGATGCGACAGCCGACACAATCGGGATCGCGGCATCCTCCCTCGCGATCGGCGGCCGACAACCCCATGATCGCCAGCCCGGCTTCGCGCAGGGCCATCAGGAAGGCCTCTTCAAGGCGCGTTGGACGAAGTGCTCGTCAAGTGTCAGGCCGCAGATCAGCGGCCTACGAGGAATGCACTCCGGAGGCGTTAGCTATTCGGCTCATCCGCCAGCCGCCGAGAGCGGTGGAGTTCCCGATTGCATGGAGCGGGTACAGATCACCGCGAGGCGGTAAATGCCAGGCACTCAGACTCAGGGAAGGCCGGAGCCGCTTGGGGACGTGGGGTAAGAACGCTCGCGG
The DNA here is from genome assembly GCA_004020315.1 of Mesorhizobium sp. Taxonomy (GTDB): domain Bacteria; phylum Pseudomonadota; class Alphaproteobacteria; order Rhizobiales; family Rhizobiaceae; genus Mesorhizobium. The sequence goes on along the minus strand of SAQG01000021.1, from coordinate 89,117 downwards.
ACGGTCCTGACGGCCGCATCCACATCCGTTTTGCTGTCCCCGAGTTCTTGAAGGACAGCTGCACCCAGGAGAAGGCTGGATTCCGTCGTTTCGGGCATCACGGTTGTCGCGCCTTTCTCAAGCAGCTCTTGCACATGCACGTGGTGACGCGCCCGGACAATCACCGGTAAGTCGGGCAGTTTGCGTCTCAGCGCCGCAAGAGCCGATTTGGCTGCCTCGGGGTCGTCCAGAGTGATCACCATGGCCTTTGCGCTATCGATTCTCGCTGCGGCCACCATCTCCTCCTGAGAAGCGTCGCCAAAAAAGACCGGTAGACGTTCCTTCCGGGACCGCTCTACATTTTTGGCGTCGAGGTCGACTGCAACCCACCTGTATCCACGCTCGTCGAGCAATCTGCCGATCACCTGGCCGACCCGCCCGAACCCGGCAATGACAACATGGCCCGAGTAAGCTTCGGTCTCTGTCTGCAACTGAGTTCTGCTGGGTAGCCCCCGTCGCTCAAGCTGGCTCTGGGCCGCTCGACCAGCTCGGGCCAGAAGTGGCGTGGTAGCCATGCTGACGGCTACGACGGCAAGCAGGAACTGACCGGTCTCGACCGATAGCGCCTCGGTGCCCATCGCGAGGCTGAACAGCACAAAAGCCAACTCGCCGCCTTGGGCAAGGTGCAGGCCAGCGCTTGCAGCGAGCGGCAGCGGCAACCCGAAGGCCGTACATAGGCCGAGGATTAGCAGCGCCTTCACGGCTATGAGTGCAACTGCGACCAACAGGATCCAGTGGAGCAGAGGCAAGACGACGCCAACGTCGACCAGCATGCCGATCGAGATGAAAAACAAGCCCAACAAGACGCCTCTGACAGGCCGGATATCGGCTTCGATCTGGTGGCGGTACTCGGTGCCGGCAAGCATGAGACCGGCTAGAAAGGCGCCAAGGGCCATAGGGAGACCGGCCAGTGCGGTACCCCAGGCCGTGCCGAGCACTACCAGCAGGGTAGCAGCAATGAAAAGCTCCGCGTTCCCCGTGCCGGCGATGACGCGGTAAAGCGGTCGAAGCAGCAGACGCCCGGCGGCAAGCAAGATGACTAGCGCCACGGTGGCCTTTAGGCCCGCCTCGGCGAGCGTCCAGGCCAGTTCTTCAGGCTCTTGGCCCAGCGCTGTGACAACGGCCAAGCCGGGAACGAGCGCGAGATCCTGCAAGAGCAGAACGGAAAGAACTACCCGCCCGAGATGACTGGACAGCTCACCGCGTTCCGACAGCAGGCGCAACACGAAAGCCGTTGATGAGAGAGCGAGGGCGCCGCCGATTATCGCCGCCTGTCCGATGGTGCCTCCGAACGCTAGTGACCCCGCTCCGATGACAGCACCCGTGATGGCAACCTGTGCCACGCCAAGTCCGAACACATATAGCGCCATGGTGCGAAGGCGATCGAACGACAGCTCCAGCCCGATCGCAAATAGCATGAACACAATGCCGAGCTCGGCGAGGCGGTGCGTTCCCTCAACCTCGCTCACGAGTCCAAAACCATACGGTCCGATAACAAGGCCCGCGATCAAGTAACCGATGACCGCATCAATGCCGAGCCTGCGCACCAGGGGCACGACCAAGATAGAAGCCACAAGGAAGACGACGGCGTCGCGCAGGATAGAATAATCGTGAGGGACGCTTTCGGGCATGATGCTTCGGTCTGCTACAGTTTCATCATCGGCGCAACAAGCCGGATCCGCAGGCTCACAGTCAGTAGAGTCACCGCGATGGCCGGAGACACCTCGGCCTTCATGCGAACAAGGTGTTTGTCAGATGGCCAGCGATTTGAACAGGATAGAGACGTTGTCACCGGAATCGGCTGGCAGCCACCCGATCATCGCCCGTTTCGCCTATTTGCGCGCTCGCCGAGCGCGACGATTTGTCGGCGGCGTCGGCAGATCGAGACCTGCGGCCCTACTTGTTATCTGACGCCAACGTTTTGGTATTTGATCACGCGTGTTTGCGGTGGATCAAAGCTGGACACTGTCCATTGCCTCTACAGATAGCCTGCACTGGCGTGAGGTCGCTTGATCTTGCCGCAACGGAGGCGAAATCTGATGAACCAAATAGCATCTCTGTCACTGACGACGTACCCGGACCCGACCCCTCCGAAAATAGCGGCGAACGCAGTCGCCGTTGTTAAGCAGATCGCGGCCTCGCTTCATGCTGTCGCCATCAATGTGGATATACCCGACGTTTCGAACGCGCTGTCGAGCTATCTTCTCGACCTTCCCAACAAGATTCGCGAGGTGGAAACCGCCAGTCGCAAGTGCGGCACCACTTTGCTGCAGGCGGTTGCGAGGGAAGCCTCGCAAGGCGGCGTGACCCTGACTACACAAGAGATAACGGCACCGCCGGCATTGATGGGTGACGTTGCAGCAAAGGAGGCCCGCTATTTCGATGTCTGTCTGGTCGGTTGGGAGTTGGACAATCAGGCTGCACGCATGGCTGCCGAGGCGATACTGTTCGGGTCGGGTCGCCCGACCATAATTCTTCCCGACGCCGCGGATGTCGGCGTCCTTGGCCACGTCGTCATCGCGTGGGATGGCAGTCGCGTGGCGGCACGGGCCGTTGCGGACGCACAGCCGTTTTTGGAGCGTGCTTCGACGATAACTGTCGTGACCGTGACGGACGAGAAGCCGCTCCCCGGGCGCGACATCGGCGAACGCCTTGCGCAGGGCCTCAGGACGCGTGGCCTGGCGGCCGGAGCCGCCTCGATTCAGGCTGAGGGTCGTTCGATCGGAACTGCTCTCCAGGAGCACGCCCTCAAGATCGGCGGCAACCTGCTCGTCATGGGCGGATACGGTCATTCGCGTATCAGGGACTTCGTACTCGGTGGGGCGACTGAAGGTATTCTCTCGGAACTGCGCTTGCCTGTGCTCCTGTCGCACTAGGGCTTGGTGGCATGAGAGGCGATCGCGACAAGGATCCGGTTCTGCGTTTCCACGGCGCTGCCCACGGCGTTACCGGCTCGTGCTATGAGATCGGGACGTCGCGTGCACGGATCCTCGTCGACTGCGGACTGTTCCAGGGGTCGAAGTCCGAGCGCGAGTTGAACTATGGTGCGTTCCCGTTCGCGCCTGAGGCGATTGACGCCGTCATCCTGACGCATGCGCATATCGACCACAGCGGCCTTCTGCAGAAACTGGTCAAGCAGGGTTTTTCTGGCCCGATCCACACGACCCGCGCCACGATCGATCTTTGCTCCGTCATGCTGCCCGACGCGGCACATATCCAGGAGATGGAGGTGGAACAGCTGAACCGCCGCAACGTGCAGCGCGGGCGTCAGCCGGTCGAGCCGATCTACAGGCAGGAGGATGCGGCCGCGTGCATGAGCTTGTTTCGGGCCCTGGAATATTGCGAATGGACGACCATTGCCGAGGGCCTTCGCGCCCGCCTCTGGAACGCCGGCCACTTGCTCGGTTCAGCATCGGTAGAGCTTGAGATTGACCGAGATGATGCGCCGCTGCGCATCATCTTCTCGAGCGACATAGGGCCGGACCACAAGCTGCTTCAGGCCGATCCCGAGGGCCCAGCAGGCTTTGACTATCTGATCTGTGAATCGACCTATGGCGACCGGGACCGGCCGGACTTTTCGCCCGAGCAGCGTCGGTCTCAGCTCGGCGAAATTGTGCGTGGCGCGGCCGAGGCGAACGGCCCGCTGATCGTTCCTTCCTTCGCCGTCGAGCGGACGCAGGAATTGCTGGTCGATCTCTACCTGCTTATGGAGTCCGGTGACGTGCCTACGGCTCCGATCTTTGTCGACTCGCCATTGGCGACGCGCGCCAGCGCGATTTTCGAACGGCATGCCGACGAAATCGAACAGGGAAATGTGCTGCGCCAGGCTCTCAACTCGAGGGAGTTGCGTTTCACCGAGACGGTAGAGCAGAGCAAGGCGATCAATCGCCTGAACGGCTTCTTCGTGGTGATCGCCGCCAGCGGCATGTGCGACGCAGGGCGTATCCGTCATCATCTCAAGGCCAATCTCTGGCGTCGGAACGCCACGGTCATGATGGCTGGATTTCAGGTCCAGGGTTCCCTCGGCAGGATCCTTCTCGACGGCGCGCGGCGTGTGCGCATCCAAGGCGAGGAGGTCGAAGTCAAGGCGCGTATCCGTTTGTTCGATTTGTATTCCGGCCATGCCGACGCTGGCGAGCTGGTCGCCTGGGTTAAGGCCCGGACCCCGGTGAAGCAGGTGGTATTCCTGACGCATGGCGAGGAAGGGGGGCTTGGTGGCCTGCGCGAAAAGCTGACAGGGATCATGCCCTACGATAAGATCATCATGCCGAGGCTGGATGACGCATTCCAGTTGTCACCACGCGGCTGTTTGCCGATCGACGTTAATGAGCCGCGCCGCCTGAGGCCAGAAAAAATCGCCCGTCTCGACTGGCACAACGACCTTTCAAAGCTTCTCCTGGAAATTAGCGAGGCGGTTGGCGCCGCAGCCGACGAAAGGGGCCGCGCCGCAATTGTCAGGCGAATGCGCCGGGCGCTCGAGGACAGCGATGCATAGAGGCCACACGACGTGAGCACGAACTGAAAGCGCGCGAATACGTTTCTGTAGTTCGCCGTAGATCGACGAAGACAGGCGCATGTCGCGGTTCGGCGACAGTCGCCAACAGGCAATGGGAGCCAGACATGACCGAGCCTAAAGCAGCCTCCGAGCGCCGGTTGACCGACCAGGAGCTCCACGACATCGACGCCCATTGGCGCGCTGCCAACTATCTGACGATCGGCCAGATCTACCTGCTCGACAATCCACTGCTTCGCGAGCCATTGCGGCTGGACCATGTCAAGCCGCGCCTGCTTGGCCATTGGGGAACGTCGCCGGGGCTGAGTTTCATCTACGCGCATCTCAACCGCGTGATCCGGCTCAGGGATGCAAATGTCATCTATATTTGTGGCCCCGGCCATGGCGGCCCGGCAATGGTGGCGAACACCTATCTGGAGGGCACGTATAGCGAGCTCAATCCGGACATATCACTGGACGAGCAGGGCATGCGCAAGCTGTTCCGGCAATTCTCCTTTCCGGGCGGGATTCCGAGCCATGCCGCGCCCGATGTGCCCGGCTCGATTAACGAGGGCGGCGAGTTGGGTTACGCACTTTCCCATGCCTTCGGCGCCGCTTTCGACAATCCGGACCTTGTCGTCGCCTGCGTAGTCGGTGACGGCGAAGCCGAAACCGGGCCGCTGTCCGCCGCGTGGCACTCCAACAAATTTCTCAACCCGGCGCGCGACGGCGCTGTGCTGCCGATCTTGCATCTGAACGGCTATAAGATCGCCAATCCGACCATCCTGGCCCGCATTCCCGAAGATGAATTGCGCGCGCTGTTCATTGGCTATGGCTATGAACCGCTGTTCGTTGAGGGACACGATCCGACCATTATGCATGAGCTGATGGCGACCGTGCTCGACGACGCGCTGGATCGCATCAGAGCGATCCAGGACGCAGCGCGCCATGGTGCCGTAGCGCTGGTGTCGCGACCGAAATGGCCAATGATCGTGCTGCGAAGCCCCAAGGGCTGGACCGGTCCGAAGGAGGTCGACGGACTGAAGACCGAAGGCTTCTGGCGTGCGCACCAGGTGCCCTTGTCGGGCCTTGCGGAAAACCCCGCCCATCTCAAGCTGCTCGAGGAGTGGCTGAAAAGCTATCGACCCGACGAACTGTTCGACGAGGCCGGCGCACCTCTTGCCGAGATCCGCGCCACCGCGCCGCAAGCAACGCGGCGCATGAGCGCCAACCCGCATGCCAATGGTGGTCTGCTGCGTCGGTCCCTCGATCTACCCGGCTTGCACGACCATGCGATAGCCGTCGCGCGGCCCGGAGAGGTTAAGGCCGAGTCAACGCGGGTAATGGGCAAGTTCCTACGTGGCGTGATGGAGCTGAACGACGGCTCGAAGAACTTCCGTATCGTTGGCCCGGACGAGACCGCCTCGAACAGGCTTCAGGACGTGTTCGAAGTTACCGAGCGAGCTTGGATGGAAACGATCCTCCCCGAAGACGTTCATCTCGCCCCCGATGGCAGGGTTCTCGAAATCCTCTCCGAGCATACCTGCCAGGGTTGGCTCGAAGGTTACCTATTGACCGGGCGGCACGGTCTGTTCTCCTGCTACGAAGCGTTCATTCACATTGTGGATTCCATGTTCAACCAGCATGCAAAATGGCTGGATGCCTGCCGGGACATACCGTGGCGGCGACCCATCGCATCGCTGAACTATTTGTTGTCCAGCCATGTCTGGCATCAGGAACATAATGGCTTCAGTCATCAGGATCCCGGTTTTATCGACGTTGCCCTGAACAAGAAGGCTGACGTCGTGCGCGTCTATCTGCCGCCGGATGCCAACACTTTGCTTTGCGTCACTGAACACGTGTTGAAGACATGGAACCGCATCAACGTCATCGTCGCCGGCAAGCCGCCGTCTTGGCAGTGGCTGTCGATGGACAAGGCGATCGTTCATTGCAAAGCGGGCATCGGCATCTGGGACTGGGCATCGACGGAGGACGGTGCGGAGCCGGACGTCGTCATGGCTTGCGCCGGCGACGTTCCGACTCTGGAGACGCTGGCAGCCGTCCAGATCCTCAGGCACCATGTTCCTGAGCTCAGGATCAGGGTGGTCAATATAGTCGATCTGATGACCCTGCAGCCCAAGGAGCATCACCCGCACGGCCTGTCAGATCGGGATTTCGATGCTCTGTTCACCACGGGCAAACCCGTCATCTTCGCCTATCACGGCTATCCCTGGACCATTCATCGCCTGACTTACCGTCGCACCAACCACGACAATATCCATGTACGTGGGTACAATGAAGAAGGCACGACGACCACCCCTTTCGATATGACGGTGCTGAACGGCCTCGACCGGTTCCATCTCGTACAAAGCGTGCTCGACCGGGTTCCACAGCTGAGGAGCGTTCAGGTCCGCCTGAAGCAGGCGATGGACGTCAAGCTGCTTGAACATAGAGCCTACATTCGCGTCCATGGCCGCGACATGCCGGAGATACTTGAATGGAGGTGGAATGAGGGTCCTGATGAGGCGGCAATCGGCCCACACTAAGGACGAGCCGGTGGCAGACGCGCTCCTGGTCCTGAAGCGTGATTCCTTCCACCCTGACCTTGGCCTGTCATAGAGGGGCGCGGCGGGAGTCCGCGGCTAGAGACGGCAGTCTGTCGCCGGTGAGAGCGCCGTGGGTGCCACTGCTATCTGCACCACACCAACCAACACCCCCACATGACCAACCTGATGTCAGTCCCTGTCGTACAAGAAACGCAACAGAGCGCGCTTTGGCGATTGAAGAAAGCCGACATGTCTGAATCCAACGCATCGACCATTCTCTCGCCCGGCCTCAGCGAGGTCGAGGCGCGAGCGAGGCTCCTCGCCGAAGGGTTCAACGAATTGCCTGCGACCGGTAGGCGCACGCCGTTGCGGATTGCTCTTGAGGTCATGCGCGAACCGATGCTGGCTCTCCTGCTGGGTGGCGGCGCTGTCTACCTGCTTCTTGGCGATCTGCAAGAAGCGTTGATCCTGCTTGCCTTTGCCACATTGTCGGTAGGCATAACGATTGTTCAGGAGGCGCGGACGGAACGCGTTCTGGAGGCATTGCGTGATCTTACGAGCCCCCGTGCCTTGGTCATACGCGACGGTGAAAGCAAGCGCATTGCGGGTCGCGAGGTGGTGCGGGGCGATTTGGTTGTCCTGGGCGAGGGGGACCGGGTCCCGGCCGACATGCTGCTGATCCAGAGTGCAGACCTCCAGACCGATGAGTCTTTGCTGACGGGCGAATCCGTCCCGGTGCGCAAGATTGCAGGCAAAGATGGCCAGCTGCCAGCCGAGCGCCGTCCAGGTGGAGACGATCTGCCTTTCGCTTTTTCCGGATCACTCGTTGTTCGCGGTTCAGGCGTCGGCGAAGTTCTGGCGACCGGGCCGCGCAGCCAAATCGGTGCGATCGGGCAATCGCTCAGTTCGATGGAGACCGAAGCACCCCGCTTGCAGCGACAAACAAAACGCCTTGTCGGCATATTCGCACTCGTTGGCGGCGCGGTCAGTGTCCTCGCGGTCATGCTTTACGGCGTTTTGCGCGGAGGATGGCTTGATGCGGTGCTGGCAGGCATTGCGCTCGGCATGTCGATGCTGCCGGAAGAGTTTCCCATGGTTTTGACGATTTTCATGGCCATGGGCGCCTGGCGCATCTCGCAGGCACGCGTGCTCACCCGTCGCGCGGCAGCAATTGAAACGCTTGGCTCGGCAACGGTTCTCTGCACGGACAAGACCGGAACGCTGACCGAAAACCGCATGACAATAACAGAACTGAGAACGCCGCACGGCAAACTGCTCCGTTTGCCAGACGGCGCGAACGGAGCGATGCCGGCGGCATTCGGCGAACTGGTCGAGCTCGGCGTGCTCGCCAGTGCCGAGATTCCTTTTGATCCGATGGAAAGGGCATTTCACAACCTCGCCAAGGAGCGGGGGCTTGGGCGGGAACAGTTGAACAGCCCTGATCGGAAACTGGTCCGCACCTATGGGCTGCGTCCCGACTTGCTTGCCATGTCGAATGTGTGGTGGTCGGCGCTTGCCGGTGACAATTGCCTGGTCGCCGCCAAGGGCTCGCCGGAGGCCATCGCGGCACTTTGTCATCTGAGTGCGGATCGTGTCGCTTCGGTCAAGGTTTCCGTGAACGCCATGGCAACCGAAGGACTCCGCGTCTTGGGCGTTGCACGTGCCAGTCATGCCGGCGATCAACTGCCAGACAAGCAGACTGGTTTCGATTTCGAATTCATGGGTCTCGTCGGGCTAGCTGATCCTCTGCGACCAGGCGTTCCGGATGCCGTGAGTGATTGCCGCGCCGCCGGGATTAAGGTGATCATGATCACCGGAGACTACCCGGCGACGGCAAGAGCAATTGCCGGCGAAGCTGGGCTCGACTTCGAAGATGTCGTCACCGGTGAAATGCTCAAGACACTGGACGAGGCTGCCCTTTCGGCGCGCGTGAAAACCGCAACCGTGTTCGCGCGGATCATGCCTGAGCAGAAACTGGCGATCGTCAGGGCCTTGAAGGCCAATGGCGGGATCGTCGCCATGACGGGAGACGGCGTCAACGATGCCCCCTCGCTGAAAGCGGCCAACATCGGCATTGCCATGGGAGGCCGCGGCACCGATGTCGCCCGCGAGGCATCTTCCATTGTCCTTCTCGACGACGACTTCGGATCGATCGTAAAGGCCATACGGTTGGGCCGTCGCATCTATGACAATTTGCGCAAAGCGATGGGCTTCATCCTCGCCGTGCACGTGCCGATTGCCGGCTTGGCTCTACTTCCATTGCTGTTTGGACTGCCTATCCTGTTCGGGCCAATTCACATTGCCTTTCTGGAGATGGTGATCGACCCGGTCTGCTCACTGGTTTTTGAAGCGGAAAACGAGGAGGACGACATAATGAAGCGTCCTCCGCGGGATGCGGAGGCGGCGCTCTTTTCGCGTCCGTTGATCGCGTGGAGCCTTGTGCAGGGCCTTCTGGCTTTCGTGCTCGTTACGGGCATTTTTCTTCTCGGCTTGCGCTGGGAAATGCCAGAGGATGAAATTCGCGCGTTGACGTTCTTCTCCCTGGTGTTGACGATTGTCGGGCTGATTTTCGTCAACCGCACGTTTAGCGAGTCGTTGCTGATTGCGCTGTTGCGGCCAAATCGATCGCTTGTAGTTGTCGTCGCGGTCGTTGCTGCAGCACTTGGCGGCACGCTTCTGTGGCCGCTTGCGAGTGGCCTCTTCCAATTCGGGCCGCTGCACCTGGATGATCTTGCCGTCACGCTTGCGTCCGGGATCGCTGTGTTAGTCTGCCTTGAGTTGTTGAAACACTTCTGGCGGGAGCGCCTGAAGGCTTGACCGACCCAGTTGCGCTTTCGTAGCAGTACCGATCAGCTCACCTATGCCGCCGTCAACGCATTGCGAATGACCCAGGCAGCGCAAGAAGAAGCAATGAGGCGATTAACGACGGTCACCAGCATCGAAGAGGGCCACACCCGTGAGCGGCATGGCATCGCCGACGCCGACGGCGGCAGCCGAAGTCAGCGCCGCCTGGATCTGCCGGGCGCGTGCCGAGTTTCGTCGAGCGCATGCGCTCCAAACGCATCCTTCGCCATCAATTGGTCCTGGAACGTGGAAGCCGCTTCAACGGGCATGCAGACGGCCACATTGTCTCCAGGCTCGCAGAAAGTACAATTTGACGCGAAGAAAGGGCGTCGACTTCCCTACGGTCTGGCAGATTATATGACGAGGTTCCCTTCAGCGTCTCTCCTTACCGGACCGAGGTGCTATCTTGGGGGACAGCCCGCGCGATTCATCGAAAGAGGCATAGCCCAGCACAACCATAAAAAATGCAAAGACGGTCAAGACCGCGATGGTGACGACCAAACTCTCTATTGGCACGTTGTTTCTCCCCTTTGATCCTTCATCCATAAGGCAGAGCAAATGTCAGGTGGGCGTTGACCTGGATCAACCGAGGCCGCTGACTTGCGCCAGATCAATTGGGGTATCTGCGACCGAGGCTATGGTGAAGCGTGAGGAGACACGCTGATGTTGCCCTTCACGCGCGATCAGTTTCTCGCTAACCTGGTTTCTTACAACGAGGGCATCTGGCCGGTGCAAGTGGCGGCATTTGGCCTTGGCTTGCTTGCCGTGGCCTTGTTGTTTTGGCGACCGCTAATGGCGGACCGTCTGATCGCTGGCATCCTGGCGATCATGTGGCTGTGGACCGGCGTTGCATATCACTGGTTCCATTTCACCCAGATCAACGAGGCCGCGCTCGTCTTTGGAGTTCTCTTCGTCGCACAGGGAGCCATTCTGGCCTATGTTGGTTTCGTCAAGAACCAATTGCGGTTCGGCCAGAGTTTTGGACCTGCAGCAATGGTGGGAGTTGGCTTCGTCACCTATGCGGCCGTCCTTTATCCACTTCTCGGCATTTGGACAGGTCACGCATATCCTGAAATGCCGGTGTTCGGTGTCACCCCCTGTCCGGTGACGATTTTCACTTTCGGGTTCTTCCTTCTTGCAAAGCCGCCCGTGTCTGGATGGGTGCTCGCGATCCCGTTCATCTGGTCGTTGATCGGAGGGAGTGCAGCGTTCCTCCTTGGCGTGCCGCAAGACTGGTTACTTCTGGTCAGCGGTGTTGTTGCGGTCCCGTTGATGGTCGCCTGTCGCAGCAAGCTTAATGTGAACGCCTGAAATCCTGAGAAGCCAATGCCGCACATGACCCTCACCGACCGACTTGCCCCAACGGCGCTGCTCCATTATGTGCTGAAGCTGTGGCTTGAGCTGCAATCTTGGGACTTCGGTCAACTTTACCGAAGTCGTCAGCATCACATCATAACGATCTGATCTTCGCGGTCTTAGCCTGCGGATCACAATAAATGCCGTAAAGCGTCTGCAGGATGCGCTCGACCTCCACCGAAGCCAGCCGATAGTAAACCTGCTGGGCGTCGCGACGGGTGTTGACCAGCTTCAGCGCCCGCAGCTTCGCCAATTGCTGCGAGAGCGCCGACTGGTTCATCGCGACCAGTTCCGCCAGCTCGTTGACGCTCGTCTCGCCATCCAGCAGATGGCACAGAATCATCAGGCGCTTCTCGTTGGCCATCGCCGCAAGCAGTTCGGACGCCTCGCGCGCCATCTTGTTCAGTTCAACGATTTTCTTATTGCGCATATGAACACATTATCATATTAAGATCTACAAATAATATTAGTCTCGCGTTGGCGGCTGTCAAGCCGACGCTTCGAAACCCTGCAAATCCGTATACCGGCGGGTCGATTGACCCGCATCAAGGCGCGGCCAGCAACGACGATCCAGAATTAAACAACTTCGGCCCACAGTCGTCGGAAACAGGTGACGGCCGGCGTAGCGCTTCGAGTGACGCCGCACAGGAGCAAAAGCATGACGGATGTTGTCGTCACGGGGCCGGTCTGGGCGGCACCATCATGGCCTACGAGCTTCGCGACGAACTGGCCAGAGAACACAAAGTTTCCGTCGTCAAGTTCGCGGTTCGCGTCCGCGTCGCCGTCCCGCCGGTCGGCAAGAAGCCGGTTCCGTGGGTGCGAAGGCCGGCCTCATGATCGAATCCATGGTCACGCCGACGGCCCGCAAAATTGGCCGGCTGGTAGAGGGAATGGGACCCGACGCAGGGTACATGGAACGCGGCCTGCCTCGCCGATTTCGGCAAATCCGGCTCGCCTTCGTGGCGCAGCCGCAAATTCCGCCGCGCAACCTCAACTGGTCGTCCTCCGACAAATCGTGCACACCGCCAAGGTCGGTTTCGAAACGTATTTCCTCCACAAGATAAGAACCGAAAAGTCCGAGCCTTTCTATGAGCGCCTGGCTCTGCAGGTGCTCGGCATGGACAAGCTCAAAAGGAAATCAAGATCGAGGCGGACGTGGGCGTGCCCGGCGCCTGATCGAGACCCACCCTGCGCAGCCCGCTTTTCCCGCTAGGGCGGCGGGCGTGGCCTTAAGCCGCGGACCGCGAAATCGACACCGCCTCTTGCGGTCAACCGTAACGTTTTTATATTTATATATGATCATATACAAATGGAGATGACAATGTCACTTGACCGTTCCGTTCTTGCGTTCGCAGGCTTCATGGTGCTGCTGTCCGTCGCGCTCACCGTCTGGGTTTCGCCGCTGTTTGTCTGGCTGACGGTCTTCGTCGGGCTCAACATGCTGCAATCCGCGTTCACCGGCTTCTGCCCGGCGGCGATGATCTTCCGGAAGCTCGGCATCAAGCCGGGATGCGCATTCTAGGAGCAGTAGAATGCGCAAGTTGCTTTTCCTCGGCGCGCTGCTGGCGTGCTCACCGGCCTTGGCCGGCACGCTCACGCTCGCACCGACGACGGTGACCGAATGGAAGGCGGTCTATGGCCGAGTCGAAGCGCGCAACACCATTCCGGCGCGCGCGCGCATTGGCGGCCTCATTGTCGATCTGGCCGTTACCGAGGGCGATCTGGTCAAGGCGGGCGAGAAGATCGCGACCGTCCAGGACGACAAGATCGCCTTTCAGGTCGCGGCGCTGGACGCCCAGCTTCGCGCCCTGCAGGTGCAGCTGGCAACGGCGCAGTCCGAACTGGCCCGCGGTCAGACACTGGTCGGCAGGGGCGTCGTGACCTTGCAGCGGGTCGATCAGCTCAGGACCGAAGTCGACGTAGCACGCAACCAGCTTGCCGCGACCGAGGCGCAGCGTTCGGTGATCGTGCAGCAGGGGGCCGAAGGAGATGTTTTCGCACCCGGCGACGGACGCGTGCTGACCGTGCCGGTCACGCGCGGCGCCGTGATCATGGCCGGCGAAGTGGTGGCGACCATCGGTGGTGGCGGCGTGTTCCTGAGGCTGGCGATCCCCGAACGCCACGCGGCGACGCTGAAGCAGGGTGCCGCTATCCGCATTAATGCCAATGGCACGGAACTGGCCGGCCGTCTCGCCAAGATCTACCCGCAGATCGACAATGGCCGCGTCATCGCCGATGTCGAGGTCGACAACCTCGATACCGAATTCATCGACGCCCGGGTGCTGGTCGAGCTGCCGGTCGCGGAGCGCTCTGCGCTGCTGGTCCCGTCATCGGCGATCGAGACCCGATCGGGGATCGATTTTGTCCGCACGGTTGCCGCCGGCGTCGAGGCCGATCGGGCAGTGGTCGCCGGCGAACGGATGGCGCGCGCCGACGGCGACTATGTCGAGATCCTGACCGGTCTTGCGCCCGGCGATGTCGTGGTCACGCCATGAAAGGTCCTGCTGCCGTCGGCATCGCGGGCGGGCTGACCCGGGCGTTCATCGCCTCGCCGCTCGCGCCGTTGTTTCTGATTGCCGCCTTCGCCTTCGGGCTGGGGGCCCTGCTTACGCTGCCGCGCGAGGAAGAGCCGCAGATATCGGTGCCGATGGTCGACATCTTCGTCCGGGCCGACGGCCTGAAGGCCGACGACGCCGTCAAGCTGATCACCGAGCCGCTGGAGACGATCGTCAAGGGCATAGATGGTGTCGAGCATGTCTATTCGCAAAGCCGCGACGACCAGGTGATGGTCACCGCGCGCTTCGTCGTCGGCACATCGTCGGACGCCGCCGTGCTGCGCGTCCACGACAAAGTTCGCGCCAATATGGACCGCATTCCCGTCGGTGTGCCCGAGCCGCTCATCGTCGGACGCGGCATCGACGATGTCGCGATCGTCACGCTGACGCTGTCGCCAAAACCGGAAACAGCTGACCGCCTGACGGCAAACGACCTGACCCGCATCGCGCGCGAACTGCGCACCGAGATCGCCAAGATCGACAATGTCGGGCTGACCTATCTGGTCGGCGACACCGGAGAGATCATCCGCGTCAACCCGAACCCGGAAAAGCTCGCTCTCTACGGCGTGACGCTGCAGCAGCTTGTGGCAAAGGTTTCCGGCGCGAACAAGGCCTTTCCGGCGGGACGCGTGCGCAATGCGGGCGAGCAGATCGACATCGTGGCGGGCGAGACCTTGGGTTCGCCCGACCAGATCGGCAATCTGCTGCTGACCTCGCGTGACAACCGCCCCGTCTATGTCCGCGACGTGGCCGATGTCGCCTTCGCGACCGATACCAGCGATGTGCTTGTCTCGACGCTTACAAGGTCCGCGACGAGTGTGACGCGCGTGCCGTCGGTGACCGTTGCGGTAGCCAAGCGGGCCGGCGCCAACGCGGTGTCGGTTGCCGAGGCGATCCTGCACCGGGTCGAGGTGCTGCAAGGCAGCCTGATCCCCGGCGACCTGTCGGTCGAGGTCACGCGCGACTACGGCGAGACGGCGAACGAGAAGGCTAACGAGCTTCTCTACCATCTCGGGCTGGCGACGATCTCGATCATTGTGCTGGTCTGGATCGCCATCGGCCGGCGCGAGGCCATGGTGGTCGCCATCGTCATTCCCGTCACCATCCTGCTCACGCTGTCTGCCTCGCGCGTCATGGGCTATACGCTGAACCGCGTCTCGCTGTTCGCGCTGATCTTTTCCATCGGCATCCTTGTCGACGATGCGATCGTGGTGATCGAGAACATCTCCCGCCACTGGGCGATGGGCGGCGGACGCGATCGACGGCAAGCAGCGATCGAGGCAGTGGCGGAAGTCGGCAACCCGACGATCGTCGCCACTTTGACCGTGGTCGCCGCGCTGCTGCCGATGCTGTTCGTCTCGGGAATGATGGGCCCCTATATGAGCCCGATCCCGGCCAATGCGTCGGCGGCGATGATCTTTTCCTTCTTCGTCGCGGTGATGGTGACGCCGTGGTTGATGCTGAAGTTTGCCGGACGGTCGCCGGCGCATGCCCATGCCGATCAAGCCGGCGGTGGCATGCTGGGCCGCGTCTACACTGCCGTCGCCCGGCCCATACTGTCGTCGAAGACGGCGAGCTGGGCCTTTCTGCTTGCGATCGGCGTGCTCACGCTTGGCTCGCTGGCCCTGTTCTACACCAAGGATGTCACGGTCAAACTGCTGCCCTTCGACAACAAGTCCGAACTCTCGGTGACCATCGACCTGCCGGAAGGATTCTCCGTCGAGGCGACCGACGCGGTGGCGCAGGCGGTCGCCGGCAAGGTTCTCGAACTGAGCGAGGTGCGATCGGCCCAGACGCATGCCGGAACCGCGGCGCCCTTCAACTTCAACGGGCTTGTGCGACACTCCTTTCTGCGCAGCGAGCCGCAGCAGGGCGATGTTGCGCTCAATCTTCCGCCGAAATCGGAACGCATCCGTTCGAGTCACGACATCGCGCTGGATATTCGCCAACGCATCGCATCGATCGCCGTTCCAGCCGGCACCAGCCTGAAGGTCGTCGAGCCGCCTCCGGGGCCGCCCGTGATGGCGACGCTCCTGGCCGAGATATATGGCCCCGATGGCGAGGCGCGACGCAAGGTTGCCGCGAAGGTCGAAGCGGCGTTCCGTTCCGTTCCGTTCATCGTCGACGTCGACAATTCCTACGGACAGCCGGCACGCCGGCTGCGCACCACGATCTCCACCGACGATGCCGAGTTCTTCCATGTCGAGGAGAGCGATGTGTTCGACACGATCGCCATCCTCAACGGCGGCGAGACCGTCGGCTATTCGCATCGCGGCGGCCGCCAGCCGATACCGATCCGCATCGAGCGGCCGAAGGGCGAGAGGACTCTGGACGAACGTTTCCTGACAACGCCCATTCCAGCAAATGTGCTCCCCGGCGACCGTGGCGTGGTCGAACTGGGGGATGTGGTGCGGGTCGCTGACGAACGCGCCTCCTTTCCGGTGTTCCGGCACAATGGCCGCGCCGCCGAAATGGTGACGGCCGAACTTGCCGGCAGCTTCGAGGCGCCGATCTATGGGATGCTCGCCGTAAGCCAGGCAATCGACGCGCAGGACTGGACAGGATTGCCGAAGCCTTCGATCGCGCTGCATGGCCAGCCGGAGGACGAAAGCAAGCCGACGCTGCTGTGGGATGGCGAATGGGAAGTCACCTGGGTGACGTTCCGCGACATGGGTGCGGCCTTCGGCGTCGCGCTGCTCGGCATCTATATCCTGGTCGTCGCCCAGTTCGGTTCGTTCAAGGTACCGCTGGTGATCCTGACGCCGATCCCGCTGACCTTCATCGGCATTCTCGGCGGACACTGGCTGTTCGGCGCGCCGTTCTCGGCAACGTCGATGATAGGCTTCATCGCGCTGGCGGGCATCATCGTGCGCAATTCGATCCTGCTGGTCGATTTCATCCGGCATGCCGCCTCGCCGGGCAGGCCGCTGGGTGAGGTTCTGATCGAGGCCGGCGCCATAAGGTTCAAGCCGATCCTGCTCACCGCGCTAGCGGCCATGATCGGTGCGGCGGTGATCCTGACCGATCCGATCTTCCAGGGACTGGCGATTTCACTGCTGTTCGGCCTCGCGTCCTCGACCTTGCTGACGGTGCTGGTCATCCCGGCGATCTATCGGGTCTTGAGGACGTGATGGTGATCGAGTGCAGGGTAAGATCGCCACGGCAAGCCCTTTGCCGCAAAGGCGAGTTCGGCCGGATCGTCGCCCGCCGGTTGGTCAAATGTTCGCTGGATCGACGGTTCGGCTCGGTCTTGCGGCGCATTTGCAGCCAAGGCGGTCACAGAAACCAGTCAGCCATTGCTAGAACCGATCTGACGTGCTGGTTTCGAACCAAGTGCCGCCAACTCAAAGACAGAGCCGCCCGCTCTGGCCGAGTTTGTGCGCGAGACAATCTTCAACCCGCCGCCAAGTGACCAGGGGCGGGGACGGCGATCCTGGTAAAGCGTCTGGCCTTCGCGACCGCCAGCTCAGCGCGTCCCGAACAGGAGAAACGCCGCCTCTCCCTTGGGATCGGAACACCGGTGTAAACGATCGCCCTTCAAGCAGGAATCTTACCGCCACACCTGCTGAGCCGTGCCAAGAAGGGGTGTGTTGAATGGCGCTACACGGAGGTGGGGCGTGCGTCAGAGTTTGGTTTGATGGATTTCGGTCCACGTTCCACCGGCAGCTACTCTGCTGGTCGGCTTCTTAGGTCCCGCCGAACCAGGACAAGTGTGGGATCGTCAGGATAAGCCGCCACAGTGAATCCCATCTCGCGTTCGAGCTCGATGGCAGCTTGGTTTTCGCGGTTCTCGATCGACTCGATTGTATGGAGGCCCAGCTCCTCAGCGTATTTCGCTATGTAAGAGAGCAGTTCCCAGCTGACGCCCAAATGCTTGTGATCTGCGCGCGTGCAGATCGCGACTTCTCCATGCCGGCGAGGCTCATCGCATGCCAGCGTTGCGACTGCAATCAGCATTCCGTCCATGGCAAGGGCAAGGAAGTTGTATATGCCCGCATCATCGGACCGAGTCATCGACACGAGCCGTTCATGCGAAACCTTCACTCCGCCGAGAAAACGAAATCGCAGGTCAGCCGGCGTCACATGGGTAAAGAACTCGGCTAAGGTTAGCTCGTCTTCGGGGCGTGCACGGCGCACTTCGAACTGAAATCCCGTGCGTGTGGTAAGAGTATTATTTCTCTCCGTAGTCATTTTCTGCCTATACAATCGTTTGAACGGGTATTGACAGCGACCGCCTGCGGTCTGCCGCGCGCGCTGCCTAACCAAGTTGCGTCACTCGCTCATAATGAGAAGCGTGTCGTGTTTGACGATCTCGATGCTGCGCAGGCTGGGCAGGCGGATGACGCCCTTGTCCTTCAGCCGGGTGAAGACCCGCGATACAGTCTCAATGGTGAGGCCGAGATAGTCGCCGATATCCATGCGCGACATCGGCAGTTCGACCTGCCGCAACCCGCCCTGCCGCTCCGCCATGTCGACCAGGAACGCGGCGACGCGTTCGATGGCGTTCTGGCGGCCGAGGACCAAGAGGTGTTCCTGCGCTCTCGTCAGGCCCTTGAGCGCCAACGGCAGCAGCTGACTGGAGATATCCGCACCAGTGGCAAAGCGGAAGACGCGGACACCAGTGGCGTTGATGGCTTCGGCGAAGAAATGATGGGTAGTGTCGGCTTCGAAACCGAATGTCTCTCCGGCCAGATGGAAGGCGCTTATCTGACGGCGGCCGTCGGCAAGCAGGCGGTAGACACGGACGGCGCCAAACTCGACCTGGTAGAAGGCTCCCGCCTTCTCGCCCTGGGCATAGATTTCCGAGCCGGCGGGGAAGAAGCTGACCGGCTGTAACGGCGCGTCGAAAGCCTCTCGCAGGCTCGACTGGGTGGAGCTTGGCGACAGTGCAATTCTGAGGGCTGCGTAGGTTTGCATGGCTGTTTTCCCGGTTGATCCGTGTGACAGCAATCGCGCGAATTCACGTCTCGCGAAATTCGGTTATGTCCCTACGGGGAATTACCTAGGTACTTGATGGAGGCGGCAGTGGAGCCGTTTGATGGGGCCGGCGCATCCTGTGGCCCTCGAGTGAGGTCGGCACCATCGGCGACCATTGGGGCCGGCCCCGCCAGCTCCGATGCCGCAACCTGACGGGAGAAGCGGCCTTCGATGAGGAGCTCAGCTCGATCGCCGAGAGCGGCGGCACTGGCTTTATGGACCTCTCAGTTTCAATGGACGATCCGCACTTTTATTCCCACACGGAGCATCCTTAATTGCCCTGAGGCCGCCATGCCTTTTGATGAGCATCTCAGGTAAATGCTTGTCGATTGTCTACACCCAGCCAAAGGCGCCTCCCGCCTTCCCTAAACAGCGGTTCATTCCGCGTCCGGTTCGTGAGAAAGGATTTTGTGAAAGCGAGCGACGTTGGCATGCGCCACAGGTCGGATCGACTGCTTGACGAGGCGGGTCTGAACATACCTGATCTCAATTTGATTCAGGACAAAGACGACAGTAGGAAATTGAACGAGTTTCAGTCCAAGTCGGCCTTCGCTTTAAGCGGCCTTATTTGACACAACGGTGAGTTGGATATTTCTGTGAAAGCCTTGCCCTTTGTCCGAGTTCTAACGCCCTGTGATCGATGCGCCGTGCGCAAAACCTCGCTCTGCAACAGGGTCAACGTCGGCTTGCAGAAGGAACTCGCCAAGCTTTCTCATCACCGAACTTATCGCAACGGCGAAACCGTGCTGGCCGAAATGGAGGCCACTTCCTTTGTTGGCATCGTCGTGTCCGGCGTGTTGCGAATGCAGAAGTCGCTGGAAGACGGGCGCCAGCAGCTCGTCGGCTTGCTGTTTCAGTCAGATTTCTTTGGCCGAGTCTTCGGCGGCCTTTCCGATTACGCCATCGAGGCGGCATCCGATGTGACCCTGTGTTGTTATGAGCGTCGCGCCTTCGAAAGATTGACGGAGCGCTTTCCCGAGCTTGAGCATCAGCTGATGTTGAGCACGCTGAACGAGCTGGATGCAGCGCGCAATTGGATGCTGCTGCTTGGCTGCCAGACGACCCCGGAACGAATTGCCAGTTTCTTCTTGATACTGTGCCGTCGTAGCGGTGCAGATGGATGGACGCCCGGCGCAAGCCTCTCGATCCATGTACCTATCAGTCGCCGTGACGTGGCCAGCTATCTTGGGACAACCGGGGAGACCATTAGTCGCGTCATCCACGAGATGACCCGCAAGGGCATCATCAAAATCCGCAACGCGAGTGATTTTGACGTTCTCAATAAGCGTCAGCTCGTCACGATGTCCGGTCGCGACGATCTTGCCATCCGGCCGCCAACAGCGGCCCACTCGGGTAGTGCATCATCATTCTGAAGAAAACTAGTAGTAGTGAAGCGCGTTATCGGAGGAAGGCAACCCGACCGGCTTAAGGGCTGGCGCGCGATTTTTCGCAAGGACCCCGGACCCTGCATTATGAGAACATCATGACCGAGCTTCATTTCTGGTCGATTGGTCAGTGCCTCATCTTGCTGACCCTCGCCAACGGCGTGCCTGTTATCGCCAAGAAAATGCTTGGCGAGTGGCTCGCATGGCCGATCGATGGTGGTTGGCTTTTCTGGGACGGACAGCCGCTCCTGGGTCGGTCAAAGACTCTTCGCGGTCTCGTGCTAGCCATCACGGCAGCTGCGATGGGCGGTCCTCTTGTGGGGCTGGACATTGAAACCGGAGCGCTCGTAGGTTTGATCGCCATGATTGGCGACATGCTATCGAGCTTCCTCAAGCGTCGTTTGCGCTTGGCTCCGAGCGCCGAGGCGCCAGGCTTCGATCAGGTGCCGGAATCCCTGTTGCCTTTCCTTGCGGTCAAGGACCTCGTGGGATTTTCGGTTTGGGACATTCTGATCGGTGTCGGCTCGTTCTGGATTGGCGAACTCGTGGTGTCCCGGCTTCTCTACATGCTGCGTATCAGAGACAGACCCTACTAATCCTTGCGGGCCAGACGGTGGAGTGTGATCTCGGGAAGACAGTTCAGCCGTACTGCAACGACACTCGATCCGGCGCCAACTGATGTGTAACCCATCATGGCATGGAACATCCACGCGCCGGCGCCCATCGTCCGCGGGAGTTTCGAATCCAAGGTGATCGGGATGCCCCCTGGCAGACAGATCTGGCCGCCATGGGTGTGACCTGCGAGCAGCACGTCGAATCCAGCGTGAGCTGCCTGGCGATAGATCTCGGGAGTATGCGAAAGCAGCATTGAAAATGCGTCGGCTGGCATATCGGCAGCCGCCTTTTCGATATTGTCGACCCGGAAGAAGTGCGCGTCGTCTATTCCAGCGAGATAGATGCGCTCTCCGCTCCGCTCGATCACTTCGAGTTCGTTCATCAGCATGCGAATGCCCATGTCCTCCAAGGCTGGAACCATTCGAACTGTATCGTGGTTGCCGAGCACCCCGTATAGCGGACCCTTGAGAGAGGCTCGCATACGGGCGATGCCGTCTACGGCAGCTTCAAAGGGACCGAAGGTCTTTGCACGGAAATCGCCGGTCAGCACGCAAATGTCATAGTCGAGATCGGCGACGAGTTCGGTGACGCGATCCATTGCGGGGCCGCTCATGTCCGCATGCAAATCGCTGAGGTGGAGGATCCGGAATCCGTCAAAACTACGTGGCAAGCTTGCCGACGCAATCGTGTTGACGCGGAGTTGGACGTTTGCGGCATTGCGGCGCCCACGCCCATAGAGGCCAGTTAACCGCAGCCCGTAGCGGATTGCCGCGTGGATCGAATACCAATTCTCCAAATGGAAGAAATTCAGGCCGTGGCCGAAAACCTGGGCTTCGTGGTCCTCTTCGACCCCTAGACGCTGCCTGGCATGAATCCGGCCAAGGCGCTCGTCCAACCTCGGGCTGATATCAATCATAGCGTCCAGAGCCAGTTGATTGGCGCTTCGGCACGTGCACCATTCATCCACATACAGCAAGCCATTTGCGCAAACTTCGCTGTTGCCGAAGTCTAATGCTGCAACGTTTCGATGTAAGCGGCCAGGTTGTGAATGCGTTCCGTCGTAACGACCTCGCCGCCACTGGGGCCATAAACCTTTGCGTCTTCTTCGAGGAACTGTCGACCCCACACCGGCATTTCGCGATCGCCATGGCTTGGCAAGGCATAGCGACCGTCGATAGTCGCGAAGACCCTCGAATAGGGAAACGCGCCGCCGTTCCGTTCGGAAAGACGCGTCAGGTCGGCCGGACGCTTCAACAACACATCGCCCAAGGGCCCATCGCCCTTGCCGTCGAGACCGTGGCAGACCGCGCATGAGTTCAGGTACTCCGCCTCGCCATAGCTCATTTCCTGCGCGCTGGACGCTTCGCAGGTCATGGTTGCGAGAGCTGCTGCGATGAGGAGTCTCATGTGCGCACCCACCGATTGATCGGCTAAGCGTACTAGGTCAAGGTGTACACGAGTTGATCCGGATCAATTGGGCGTCGGCATGGTCTTTGATTCAGCGCAATGAATATGCCGAACCGTCTTGTTACCATTGTAATGGAATTTGACGTCGGGAGCAGCCGCCATGGCTTTCAAGACGATCCTTACGATAACCGGGCCGGAGATGGGTGATGACGATCTCAAACTCGGTGCCGACGTTTGCGAAGAAATCGGCGCCCATCTTTCTGTTCTGGTCGTTGCCATTGCTGCGCCGCCACCAGTCGGAGAGTATGCGGCGGTCGTTTCAGAAGCCTGGCTCGAGGAGCGTCAGGCTGACGAGCATGTGTTGAAGAAGCGAGCCGCTGCCGTGTCGGCTTTTCTCGCTGGCAGGGTGCTTTCGGCCGATGTCTCCAGCGAATATCCGGAGGCCGGCTGGGCCGACGACACCATCGGCCGCCGTGCCCGATACGCCGACATCACGGTTACTGGACCGGAGTTGCTTGCCAATGAAATGCTGAAAAGCAAAGCGATCGAAGGCGCGTTGTTTTCTTCGGGAAAGCCTTTGCTACTCATCCCCGAGGGATCGCGGCCGACACTGAAGCCGAAACGCGTGCTGATTGCATGGGACGCCCGTCTGGAGTCATCGCGTGCCGTCCGCGAGTCTCTCGACATGCTGCCAGGTGCCGATGAGGTGCACCTTGTCATGGTCGATCCGGTCGAGGACGAAAACCGCCACGGGGCCGAACCCGGAGCCGACGCCGCTGCCTATCTCGCGCGGCATGGCGTGAAGGTCACGGTCGACCGGCTGCCCAGCTCGAACCATTCAGTCGCCGACGTCCTTCGCCGCCACGCGGTCGACATTGCCGCCGACCTGATGGTGATGGGCGCCTATGGTCATTCCCGGTTGCGCGAGCGCATCTTCGGTGGCGTCACCAAGTCGATGCTCGATGAGCTGTCACTGCCGATCCTAGTGGCGCGGTGAAGCATGGCCGCCGGAAGTAGGCCGTCACTGGTACGCAGGGAAGATGTCAGGATGCGAGGCCAAGCCCGCTCGTGCCGATCCAAAACCTTGCGTTAATGTCGAAAAAAGCCAGCGTGCCGCGACCGCAGTTTTCAGGTCGCAAGTAGCGAATGAGACCGCGTCAGCTATTTTATTCTTTCGCTTCACGACCCGACACCTGCTCAATCGAAATCCGAAAGAACACATGAGTCGAGTGGTCCGAAAGCGGAGGGGTTGCCGGCTTAAGGGCTCCAGGTTCCCACCAGTCAACGTGCTTGCTCAAGATTGACCAGGCATGCTCCCGTTCGGGCCTTTGGTCGATCCGATCCAGCAACTCCTCGTACCGACGATCAACTACGACGCTTTTCCATTGTCGCCCTTCGCCGCGGATTGTCGACTTGCACGGAGACCAAAGGGTTGGCTCGCATCCATTCGACCTTCTTGCCGGGCATGGAGAACGCGTAGAGATGGTGATCCGCATAAGCATAGTGGATTGGTACAACATAAGGCTGCCCACCATTCGTACATCCTGTTCTTCCGTTGATACCGATCAATCGGAATGCCTACCCGTCGCGAAATCAGTTGCGTCTTTTCACCAGATCGCCATCGGAAAGGGTATCGGCAGGATGAACGACGACGCTGAGGCCTGGCTCCAGACCTGCCAAAACTTCGGCAGCATCCTCGCTCATGTGACCGATCTCGATTTCGGCTTGCCTGACACGGCCACGATCAGCCACAAAGACGCTCCATTTGCCCCCGGTTCTGAATAAGGCTCCAATCGGCACTTGAACGCATTTGGGGCACTCCCACACGGTCATTTCGACAAAGACCCGATAGCCATGGCCGAGCCTGGCGTCCGTGTCATCCATATCCAGAACGGCGGTGACCCTCTGCTCCTCGATCCCGAGCGCCGAAACCTTGGTGAATGCCGCTGGATCGACACGTCTCACCGTCGCACGCAGTGCACGATCGCCGCCCCAATCGCTGATCTGCGCCCTTGTCGCCGGCGCGATGCGTACTGCATCGGCTGAAAGCAGGTCGACAGCGACCTCAAGATTGCGGATGTTCCCTATTTCGGCGACCTTCGTGCCAGGCACCACCGCCTGCTCGCTCCTTGCCATGACCGCAAGAACGGTTCCGTCGATGGGCGCGAGAAGATTGACGCAGCAGCTTTCACCGGTCGGGTCCGCAGGGTCGGGCTGCAGCAGGCGTGCCTCGGCGTTCGCAAGTTCCGCGTTTCTAAGTCCGATGACTGCTTTCGCCGCATCGACAGCGGTTTTTCGCAGGTCGACTTCGTTGGTGAGTCTCTGCAAGGTGCTTTCCGAGACAAAGCCGGATCCGAACAGTTTGATTGTCCGTGCCAGTTCGTCCTCTGCCAGTTTCAGCGCCGATTGCGCGCGCTGCAGTTCGATCTCGGCGACACCGATGCCGGCACGCGCCGCATCACGGGTCGCGAGCAGTTCAGCCTCCGCGCGCCGATCTATCAACGGCGGGTCGAGCGGATGGATGGAAGCGACGACTGTATCGTTTGCCCTGACCACATCGCCTTCATTTACCACCGTGCGCGTCAGGTGCCCCGCAATCGGCGCCGACACCGTATAGATGTCGCGTACGCGGGTGATGCCTTCTTCTCGGATCGTGACCTTCATCGGTGCTGCGGTGACTTCAACCATGTCCACGAACGCGGGCTCCTCGCGCAGGGCCCAAGCGAAACCGGCAATGACCGCAGCGGCAACAAGACCGAGCCCACCGCGTTTGATCCAGATTGACCTCATCAGACTATTCCCTTGTCTTTAAAACTCGCACTAGGTCGAGCCTGTCGATACGGCGGCGCACGATCAGAGCCGAGAGTGTTGCCACGCAAACCACGATGAGGCTGGCAATCGCAAAGGTGGCTCGATTAATGATGAATGGAATACGGAAGAGGTCGCTTTCGAAGCCTTTCACAACCGACCATGAAAAAAGATAGCCGAGGATCCAGCCGAGTGGCTGCGCCAGCACGACTACAAAGCCAAGCTCGAACAGCAGGACGCTGGAAACCTCGCCCTTGGTAAAACCCAGCACACGCAGGCTTGCGAGCTCGCGCGCACGCTCGGAAAGCTGAATGCGCGCGGAATTATAGACGACGCCGAAGGTTATGATCACGGCAAGCGCGGTATAGACGCTCGTCATGATCGTGATGTTCTCCTCGATCGTCTCGCGGAAATGCTGTCGCGATATGCTCTGCAGCGCTGCGGAGGCGAAAGCGGGCGTTTGCTTGACGACCGTATACAGATCTGCGAGGCGCGACGGATTGATTGTTACCCTGACGCCGGAAATCCGAGGACCGTCGCCGACCAGGCGGTCGAGCGCATCGGCCTGCATATAGACGGCAAGGCCGACATAGCTCTGCACGATGCTGGTGACAGGCACTAGAACCACCCGGCGCGCCTTTTCAAGCAGCTCGACCTCGGCCACATCTCCAATACGCATGTCGAGCAGCGAAGCGACCCTCTCGGATATCGTCAGGCCGACGATGGGTGGTTCCACCGGATCAAGATCAAGGTCGAGTATACGCGCAAGGTCAGCGCCCTGGGGAACACTCGAGATGACCAGCCGGCGCTCGCGATGATTATGGCGCAAAATCACCGGCGTTACCCGGAAAGGCTCGGCACGGAGCACGCCCGGCATGGCGGCGACCGACTGAAGGGCGCGGGGCGATTGCGCGAGGCGAAACGACAAGGTCACATCCTGCCGCTCGGCACGGAAGAAAACCGTGTCCACCATGAACGCTACGGAATCAAAGGAGAACAGCGCCGTCACCAGGAGTGCGACGGCGAGGGAGGTCCCCAACGCCGTGAGCAGCGTGCGCAAAGGCCAGCGCATCAGGTGTCTGAGCGCCATGATGGTCAATTGCGAAAAAGCCGTCAGAAGACGACCGCTACCTGAAAAGAAAGTACGGTATCGGACCGGCGCTGGTGGCCGCATGGCGACCGCCGGGGAAAGCGCTACGACGCTCCATATCGCGCGTGTCGCCCCCGCAAGGGCTGCTAGCGCGCTTATGGCCGCTGCAATTGCGTAGAGGTCGAGGCTCTGCCTGAAGATCAGGAAGGGAAAGGAGTAAAACCGCGCATAGAGGGCCGTGAGGCCGTGACCCAGCCAGTTGCCTGCTCCAGCGCCGATGGCTATGCCGATCAGCGCAATCACCAGTGTCAGCTTCACATAATGCCAGGTGATTGCCTCCGGTCCGTAGCCGACGGCCTTCATCAGTCCAATCTGTTCCCGCTCAAGCACGATTAGCCGTGACAGGATCATGTTGACGAGAAAGGCCGATACAAACAGGAAGATCGGTGGAATGACAGCGGCCATAGCTCGAAGCTGGACGAGCTCGTTGTCCAGGAACGCGTGCGAGATCTGATCTGTGCGTCCGTGTGCGCCGGTCCCTCCAAATGGTCTCAGAACAAGATCCAGCGCGCCTTCGATTGCGTGGATGTCGGCGTCGCGCTGAGTGCGGATTGCAACGTCGTTGAACGCGCCGTCCATGTCGAAGATGCCAGCCAGAACGGTGCGAGGCATGAAGAAGACACCGAACCGTCGCTGGTCCGGCACCATCTCGCCGGGACCCAGTGCATAAATGTATTCGGGCGAGAGTACGATGCCGGTAACGGTAAGTGTCCGCTTACGGCCGTTCAGAATGGCATCAAATGTGCTACCGGGTGTCATCCGGTGTGCGGTTGCGAAAGGCTCCGTCACAGCAACTTCGCCGGACCGGGCCGGGTCAGGTGACCGCCCCGTTCGCAGGTACAGCCGGTTGACCGCCGGCTCACCGCTATCTGGAATCGACACAGCGATCGCGCTTGCTGGCTCGGCCATGCCGGGAATATCCAGCAGGACGGGTTCGACGATACGCAACTCGACACCGCTGACGCCCGCAAAAGAAACGATGCGCTCTCGAAGATACAGGGGCGCTCGCGTCAACCCCGAAAAGACGGTGGCGAAGCGATAGCGGTCATAGAATGCCGAACGGGTCTCCTCCAGCGAGCGATAGGCGCCAATAGCGAGGACGAGTGTCGCGACGCCGCAGGCCATGACGAACGCGATCGCAAGGGCTTGCGCCCACATGCGCAAGAGGTCGCGCAAAAGCTTGCGGTCGAGAACGGACACGACGCTACCAACTTACTTCAGCAGGCCGTGCCCGCTGGTCGTTGACGGCGACGTCAGCAATGCGGCCGTCCTTGAAGGTGAAGACCCGGTGCGCGATCTGCCGGATTCCGGCATTGTGCGTGATGATCGCCATGGTTGTCTTCATCTCTTCGTTGATCCGCGACAGCGCTTCGAGGACGAGAATGCCTGTCTTCGAATCGAGCGCGCCGGTGGGCTCGTCGCAGAGCATCACCTCCGGTCGCTTGGCGATGGCCCGTGCGATCGCGACCCGCTGTTGCTCACCGCCAGAGAGTTGAGCCGGGAAATGCGTCATGCGGTCCTTGAGACCGACCATCTCGAGCGCTTCTCCGGGTTTCATCGGATTCGACGAAATCTCGGTGACGAGGGCGACATTTTCCCAGGCGGTGAGGCTCGGGATCAGATTGTAGAACTGGAAGATGAAGCCGACATGGACGCGCCGGAAGCGGGTGAACTGCCGTTCGGAAAAGGCGGTCAGCTCCTCCCCACGAAAGCGCACGGCACCGGTCGTCGCTTGGTCGAGCCCGCCCATTATGTTCAGTAGAGTGGATTTTCCGCTGCCTGAAGGTCCCAGCAACACCGCGATCTCGCCCTCATAAAGGTCGAGATCGACGCCGCGCAAAGCGAAGACCTCGACTTCGCCGGCGTCATAGACCTTGGTTACCTCACGGGCGGAAAAGATCGGGGTGTTCATCCGTGGCCTGGCCTCATTGAGCGGACCACTGGTACGACATTGGCTCGCACGCACCTTGACGTTCGTCAAACCGTGCCGCCGACCCGATGCGGCGGCAGGCTGAAAGGAAGCCGTTCAAACCGCTCGAGGCTTGGCGGCGTTGCGTCCAACCCGTAGTTGAACCGCGCTACGTCTTTGCGCAGCTTCGGCTAGCGCGTCCTTCACTTCTTCATCGGTAAGCTGGGGGAAGCTGCGGTAGTGGTAAGCGAGGGCCTGGAAGTGTGCGGGTTGACTAAGGCACACGATGCAATCCGCCTCATTGGCCAGATCGGCCAATGTGTCAGGCGGCGCGACAGGGATAGCTACGACCAGCTTCAGAGGCGAGCGCCTTTTGAGAGCACGGATCGCTACCTTCATTGTCGTACCGGTAGCCACCCCGTCGTCGACAATGATTGCCGTCTTTCCAGCAATAGATAAGGGCGGACAATTCCCACGATAGGCAAGCCGGCGACGTTGCAACTCGGGCCGCTCTTTGGCGATCAACACACGAAGTTCATCATCGTCGAGCGAGTAAGCTTCAATGATCTCACGATTGAGCACGACGTCCGGAGGGTCGCCATCCACGATCGCTGCGACGGCCAGCTCAGGGTTCCCCGGTGCGCCTACCTTGCGCACGATGATCAAATCGAGCGGAGCTTTCAGGGCTTGGGCCACTTCGGCGGCGACCGGAACACCACCCCGGGGCAGGGCGAGAATGATGGGCTGGCGCAAGCGGAGTTTCTCCAACTCGACGCCAAGCTTTTGTCCGGCCTCCTGACGATCACGGAACATCAGTCAGTCCATCGGCCAGAGCTGACGGAGCGATTTCTTCATCGAGTTCCGAACCTGGACGATCTCGCCGTGCGATACGTGGTGATCGAGCAGCTTGAAAACCGCCTCGATCGCCTTGTCGATATCAACGTCAAGCTCGTACCCGAAGCTATTGCGAACGCAAATGACGAAGTCGCGCTTTTTTCTTTCCAACATGGGCTCGCCCGATGGTCTCCAGCCCTCAAAATACATGCCTCTGATGAGTGTAGGCAGCTGAGCTGAAAGGTCGGCCATTTCCTTTGGCGACAACCAATCCCGCAACGTGTGCAGAACAGATTTCAGAAATCTGTATGCGCGTTGTTCGCTCCAATCCAGATCTTGAGCCAACTCGTTGACCCATTGCTGCGCCTGTTCGTCAGCGTGGGCGAAACTTGTCACTGAAGTGTGTGTCATGCGATCGCTCCTTCAACCCTAAATACCCATCTTGGCGTACGGGAAGGTTTTGGCATTGAGCCGGATCAATTTATCCGATGGCGCTAAATGCCTCAGAATTCGACCACAACAGTCTACGGATGATGGAAATACGCAATTTGGTCCGGCAAGAAGGGCGACAGCGCCATGCTGAGAGACATTTCAAAAGTCGACTTTGTTGCGCTTGAGTTCTAGGATCATTTTCCTATTTATGATGTGCCGCATGCTTTCCCTTGGCATGGGCGAGCGATGGATTCCTCCTCCCTGATCCATCGTGGTGTTGAGCCCGCTGCCTACTCACTCCGGCAGCGGGCTTCTTTTTGCCGACGCGGACAATCGAGCGAGCTTCGATTGAGCCTCAACGCGGCCCATGCAATCAATGAAATTGCTCGTTACAGCGTCCGGCGGGGCAGGGATGATCTTGTAGGTCCGTGCACCGGCGCCTGGTTCTGGTCGGGAAAAACTCAACTCATAATCGCCAGCGAGCACTGCGCTGATGAATGGCGTGGCGATTTGAGGGTCATCTGTCGTCGCCATCACCGTGCCGTCATCATAGATTTCATAGCCCAACTGTCCTAGGGAACTGAATGCCCCGGAATTGAAGGCAGCATCCGAAATCTGCACAATCTCGAATTTGTCGATCGTCATGATATCTGCCGCCGCCATGAGAAAGCCGGCCAAGACTTCGCTGTCGAACTTGTTGTAACCGGCAAGCATGATGAATTTGACGACTTCCCGCGACGGCGGGTTACTGACATCGAGAATGATCTCGCAGATCCTGGCCTCTTCGGTCTCTTCGGTCCAATTGCTGTAAACGACCTGTGTTGGAAGGATGGTTGCGCCGGTTGCCTGGCTTATCCCGAGCGTTACGAGCACGGATATTGAGCCAAGAAGCCGAACCCGAAACATGCTTTCAAGCCCTCCACAAATCGTCCCCGTCAGACTTCGCGCGCAGAATTTCCAAGCGAATGGACACTATCTCAACATCATTCCAGGACCGAAGCCGCTTTTGCGACCCATGCCCAGCCCCATCATCGGCAGAATAATCTCGTCGGCTGATTTCTTCTGTTCGTCGCTCAATATTGCGTACAATTTGTCGACTGCTGCCCGGACCGATTTCACCTGTCCGAGGCGCGCTTCGAGATGCGTTTGCTGGTAAGCGAGCCGCTCCGGCAAAGGCTTTTCCAGGAAGTCGCCTTCATGGAATTCCTTGACCATGCCACGCATCAACTCGTTGTGTGCCTCGGCTGTCGTGCGGACCACAACAGCAAGCTCGTTCCAGGATGGCGCCTGCTCGTCGGTGATCTTCAGTTCCGTCTTCAGGAAGGCAAGGCGTCCATTGATTCGATCGAGCATCTCGCCTGAATCATAGCCGCCCATTGGCCCGCTCATGCCCCATTGGCCCATCATCATTCGGCCCATGCCCCACCGGGGCCACCAACCAGAGTCAGCATCGTTTTCCTCAGCACTGGCTACGGCAGGCATTGCTGCAACTGCGAGCATCAGCCCCGCGGCGAAGGTCTTGCGCCAAATCGGAGTAAGCATCGGATTAACCTCCATCTCATCGGTTATTGCATTGGATCATTCTAGCGGCAGAACAGCGGTGGCGGCGTTGATCTACATCAACGACGCCAGCGGGGGGTGTTCGAGGCGGCATACCGATTGGTGCCGCATCTCGCCCTGGGTGTGAGTGCCAAAGGAAGGATAGGACGGGCGTGATTCAGAGTGTAAACTCTTCGCCTGCATCCGGGCCGGGCAGCAGATATATCGCGGACTGCTTCATTGCGAAGGCCAATATCAGCCACTTCCAGGTTTTGCTCGCGCATGAGACCGATCCAGAACGGCGGCGTTTGATCGAAGGCTTGTTGGGAACAACAAAAGCTCCAAGTTGCGGATATTCAGGCACGCAAGCTGTCCAATCTGGGCGAAGTTGGTGAAATTCCAAACCTGATCCAAGCGCTAAGGCGTTTTCGTCACATCAGAAGCCAGAGCGCATCCGTATGCGGACTGGTTCATTTTCGAGGAGCGCCGGCACCAGCAAGGTCGGACCTGTCAGCGCGTCGGACCGACGCGCTGACAGCTAACAATCACGGAATCAGGCAGCCTTCACCGTGATCTTCTTTTCGGCCTTCTGGGCTTCGGCGGTCTTGGGGAGCTTGACCGTCAGAACGCCCTTGGCGAAGCTCGCATCGATCTTGTCGGCGTCGACCCCTTCGGGCAGCTGGAATGAACGCTGGAAGGAGCCATAACGGCGCTCGGACAGGTAATAGTCGTTGTCCTTCTCTTCCTTCTCTTCGGTCTTCTCACCCTTGATCGTCAGCGTGCGGTTGGCGAGTTTGATCTCGACATTCCTTTCGTCGATACCGGGCAGCTCGGCCGTGATCTCATACTCCTTGCCTTTTTCGACAAGATCCATCGCCGGCGCGATCTGCCAAGCTGCGGAGCGCAGCGTTGGCAGTTCGCGGCCGAATATGGAGCGCGGCGATGGCAGGCGAAAATCGAAAGGATGGAAGTCGTCGAACAGTCGGTCGATTTCGCGACGCAGGCTTTCGAACGGACTTGTCCAATTGCCGGCTGGCGCCGGCGCAGTGCTTTTCTCTGATTTGATGGGCAGTTTGGTGGCAGCTTCAGCCATGGCTTTTATCCTCGAAAGGGGTTGATCGACAGGTGCCGCCGCCTCCGCCCTTCCACCTTTAGGTCTCCCAGGAGGCGCTAGAGCTGGAGGTCAGCGGCCCGCTCGCCAAGTGTCGTCACCGAACTGGTGCATTGCTTCGCGAATCCGCGTTTGCCCGGTTCATCGCGCCCGCGTCACCAAAGTCGGCTCGGCCTGACGAGAATTGCATCATAGTGTTTGCAGTCCTCAGGCTCATTGATCCGCATCAATGAGACGAGGAAATGCCATCGGTGCGGCAGATATGCGATCAGTAGGGTGGCGAAACTAGGAGATCATCGTCGCGCAAGAAGCTGACTTGCAAGAGAAAACGCCCATGCCGCAGCGTCAGAGAGACTTGGCGGCTCAGGCGTGCGCGGCATCGCGTAGCGACAAGTCCGATCCAGCGGCTCTGGGTTGGCCGTGATGTGAATCAATTCGTCGTAGAGAGAAAAAGGGAACTCGTAAGTGTGATGTGTCGCTTGTGCCGACAAGGCTTGTGATCCCTCGATCGGCCGCAACGGTTGGAGCGCCAACGGCACCGTCAAATCGACGTATCGAGCTGCCGAGGAGTGCGATAGGCACAGCCAGACTGGACACCACGCTCTTTCCGCCGAAAACCGGCTCCGTTTAGCCGGATCCGCAAGTGTACGTGCGAAGCCAGCCGGGTTCATCTCGTCAGGCTGTGGAAGCGTCTCAAGATCGAAGACAACGGTAAAGGCGACCGCCGTCATCAGCTATTCGTCAAAGTCAGCCCGGAAATCGGTCTGATTGTTAGAGTTGAAGCAAAGCGTTCGTTCCGGCCGCTCGTCATGAGCCTGGTTAAAAGGCCGCCATCCCTGCTTTTGCAACGTTTAGCTCCAGTGTGAGAGGAACCATCTCTTGGAGACGGAGTGGAACGACCGCAAAGGCCATCGGACCGAACAGTGGCGCTCGCGATTGCACTTAGTAGGTTCCCTTAAGGGTATAACCGAATTGTTTGACAGCTGTGTTTGCAGTGAAATCCAAAGGCAGATGACGTCCCGAAATTTAGTCGAAGTGCCTCATCGTTTCCGGACGCCAACTGAGCTGTAGGCTGACGCAGGAGCAAACTGATGTTCTGTACACACTCGGTTTCCAGAGCCATTGCCATTACAGTAGGCATTGGAGCCTCGTCTTGGAGTGCCACGCGCATTGCCGGTGCACTGCAAGAACTCGTAACAGATCTGTTGGACCCGTACCGGCCCGAGCTTTACTATATGCGCGGTCCAGGACCGAAATGGCGTGAGAAGCACGCCTGCGATGGTCCCGTGCTTTGGGAATGCGCTGATGAAGGCATGGCCGAAAGGCGAGCACCGCAGCATGAAAACGTCATTCGTTCGGCAGGCGCAAGGCGCAACTGGTGACTAAAGGTGCTCGCCCTCATATTCGGCGCAGGAGTAGCCGAGTGTCGAAAGACCATCGGCGAGATGGTCAGCAAGCAGCGGTGTCCCGCAAAGATAATCAGCCGTATGCTCATTGTGTGCGTCAGCCGCCTGCGAGCGGACATTCTGCCATTCTTCGGCGGAATGATCGTCGCGGCCCAACCACATCAGGGCCACCAAGTCGATCTGTGCGTCAATGGAAAGATCGGAAATCAGCGACTGCAGTTCTTCAACGACCGGGTCGTCGTCATGATCCTCGAGGATCGCGGCGGAATGATCATCTGACGGATTAGAGGCGGGGCTGGGTTCGGTAACTGGATCCTTGGCATCGAATTCGCGCGCCTTAATGATAATGAAGCATACGGTTTCGAGCGGAACTTCGAGTTCCGTCTCGCCGTCACCAATCCTGGTCGCTGCTCTTTTCATCACGCTGGTTCCTTCAGTTGCTTTTCGTCTTCCCGTCCCCGGACGACGCGTTTGCCTGCCATCGGCCCATGTGTTTCGGTGACGACTGTGCAGCGCCCTTCCGGCTGGCCTTCGGCTTGGAAATAGATCACGACCCAGTCATGCGTCTTCGCCAGTTCGTGCGCCAGCCTGGTGTTCGAAAAGAACGCGGTGAAATGCCAGTTGTCGTGTCGTGCATGCAGAACCGGCAGCCATGCTTCGCCCTTCGGATTGAAGCGTCTCGGCGCAATCTTGCGAAGCGCGCCAGCAGCCGCCTTTTCGCGATACATGCGATCGACATCGAGCAGCATCGACACAGGTGGCAAGGGTCGAGGCTGATGTGTCGTTCCCAGCCGAACTCTGCCGAGTCGCTCGGCGAGGGTCGCAGCCAGCATCTCCTTGCGCCTGTGACCGATTCCCTTGATACGAAGCTCGCCGCTATGAAGCGCGGCTTCGAGGTCTTCGAGGCTCTCGAGCTGTGCGTCCTCGGCGAGGCGGTGCGCGTATCGTGGGCCGATGCCAGGGATCGACCGGAACAGTGCCTCCGGGTCCATCTCGCCGCGCAATCTTTCCAATTGGGACCACCGTCCTGTCGCGATGATCTCCGCAATTGCACCGGCTATGCCTGTTCCGATTGCCGGGAGGGCGACGAGGCCGTCGCGTCCGTCCTTTGCCAGGATTTCGTCCAAGGGCCGCTCCATTTTTGGCGACTACATCCGCCGCCGATCTGTAAGCCCGCGCGCGGGAACCGTCTGCGCCCTGGCTATCGAGGAGATCGGCAAAATCGCGGAGTTTCGCTGCCACCCCGATGTTCTCAGGGAGTGGTTTCGTCACCAATGGCTTCATTGGCTTGACGCCTGCGTTCGGCGTCGTGGTCTGAAGCGGCTCCCGCATGGCTTGCCCCAGCGCAGGAGTTCAAGATTGTCAATTGGTGCTCCTAAGCCATTCGACGGCCCGCATCCTTGATGCGCATCAATCCATCGATGCCCGAAACTGGATACAAGCACAAATGCGTTTTTTCGCACTCAAAGGCTCGGAAAAACTCGGCGCAGCGGCAGCGCAGGCGCTCGCGATCGAACTCGACCCGCATGAAGAGAGGGATTTCGAGGATGGGGAGCATAAGTCGCGCCCGCTCGTCAGCGTGCGCGGCAAGGACGTCTATGTGCTGCACAGCCTCGCCGGAAGTGGCGGTGCGTCGGCCAACGACAGGCTGTGCAAGCTCCTGTTCTTCCTGGCGACGTGCAAGGAGAACGGCGCCGCACAGACAACGGCGGTCGTTCCCTATCTCGCCTTTGCGCGCAAGGACCGGCAGACCAAGGCGCGCGACCCCGTCACCACGCGCTATGTCGCGCAGCTCTTCGAGGCAATGGGCCCCGACCGGGTCGTCACGCTCGATATCCATAATTTCGCGGCGTTCCAGAACGCCTTTCGCTGCGAGAGCGTCCATCTCGACACGCGAAAGCTCTTCGCTCCCCTCATAGGCAAGTTGACCGGCGATCTGCCGGTGACGATCTTCTCACCCGACGGTGGCGGTGTGAAGCGCGCTCAATTGCTCAAGGAGGCCCTGGAGGCGGAAACCGGGAGAGAAATCGGATTCGGCTTCATGGAGAAGCGTCGCAGCCGGAACCTGGTGTCCGGAGAGCTGTTTGCTGGCGACGTCTCGGGCTCGGCCGTCTTCATTGTCGATGACATGATCAGTACGGGTGGCACCATGCTGCGGGCCGCGCTGGCTTGCCGCGAACGCGGCGCCAAGACCGTTTATGCTATCGCCGCGCACGGACTGTTTGGCAAGGGCGCTGATGCGCTGTTCGGCAGCCAGGCGATAGACCGCATCATCGTCACTGACAGCGTGGACTCGGCGGCAGTCGCCAATGCTCGTTACCCGCAAGCGCCCTTGGACATTCTGCCGATCGGTCGTCTGGTCGGCAAAGCAATCAGGCGTCTCCATACACAGGGGTCGATTTCCGAATTGACGGGGATCGAACACTGAGAATCTCGCGCTCTGTCTGCCGGATGTAGCGGATTGCCAGCGGGCGCCATTTTTCAGGGTGACGAACAGGCTTGTCGAGGAGGTGCGCGACGCAAAGACGGGCTCTCAGCAGCGCCCGGAACCCACCATAAAGCGCGAGCAGATCGGCATTGGGGCGGTCCGGCAGCCGGTTCTGCAAGGCCTCGACCAGCAGCGGCCGGATCCAGGGCGCGCCAAGCATTTCGCATTCCAGGCCGAGATAGTTTACCTCGTCATAGGGGTCGATGATGCGCATCGACCGGTTGAACTCGAGGCAGTCGATGATCTGGGGCGGCTGGCACAGGCAGACGTGTTCGGGGCGCAGGTCGCCATGCCCTTCGACGATGACCCCGCTGAGAATGCGCGCTTCGATCCGGGGCCACAGGCGCTGCAGCAGACTGTCGACCATGACCAGCGCGCCGGAAGCAATGTCCGACAAGGCGAGTTCGGGCCGGAGCAGGATAGCGCGATTGATCCGCTGCTCTCCTGTGAGGTGACGCAAATAGGCGCCGCCATCGGCGATTTCAGCCTGGCCTAGCGCATAGAAGGCCGTCAGCGTCCTGGCGACCTTGTTGATCTCCGCTGCGGTCAGGCGACCGCTGACGATTCGCTCGTCAAGCATATCTGATTGCGGCAGGCGCTTCATCTCCACCAGCCAGTCGACGACGCGTCCGCTCCCGCCGAGGCCGAGATGGCCCGATGCGCCGCGGCAAAGAGGAACGACCCGCCGATAGGTTTCAGCGGCGAGGCGAGCGTTCAGTCGCAATTCCTCGTTGCAGTAGAGGTGCCGCTTCCTGATCGTGCTGAAATCCAGGAATGCATGCCTGACCGGTTTCTTGAGCTTGTAGACAAGTTCGTCCGTGAGGAAGACCCAGGACATATGCGTCTCGCGGGCTTCCACATGAGTAGTTCCGCGACCGTATGCCGCCGGATCGCTCAGAAAGCGCACCTTCTCCGCCAAGTCTGCAATTTGCCGGTGTCCCATCATCGCCAGCACAATGGTCGCCAGCAGCGATCTGCACTTTGATGCGCGTCAAGGACGCGTCCGTTGGTTGTGACATTTTGCAGATCAAGACAACGGCCAGCGGGATGTCATGGATCGCAAACACACCTTCAACATAGGCTACGTCATCGTGGCTTTCCTGATTATTGAGCTGTTTCAGGTTTGGTTCGCTTATCGCGACACTGCCCACATCTCCTACAGTGACGTGATCCGCCTCACCGAGGAAGGCAAGGTTGCGTCCGTCACACTGACCGAGACCATGATCGAGGGCGCGTTCAAGGAGCCGCTGGATGGCAAGACGACGTTTCTTGCCAATCGCGTCGACCCTGCGGCAGTTGCGGTTTTCGAGAAGGCCGGCGTCAAGATCACCGGGGCGTCCGACAGCAACTGGCTGACGACAATTCTGTCCTGGATATTGCCCGCGCTGATCTTCGTCGGCATCTGGACGTTCTTTTTCCGCGGGTTCGCCGACAGGCAAGGCATGGGCGGCCTGATCAATATCGGCAAGTCGAAGGCCAAGGTCTATCTGGAGCGCAAGACCGGAGTGACGTTTGAAGATGTGGCTGGCGTCGACGAAGCCAAGGCCGAATTGCAGGAAATCGTCTCCTTCCTCAAGGACAAGGACAGATACGGCCGCCTCGGCGCTCGCATCCCGAAAGGCATCCTGCTGGTCGGGCCGCCTGGGACCGGCAAGACATTGATGGCGCGCGCCGTCGCCGGTGAGGCAGGCGTGCCCTTCTTCTCCATATCCGGCTCGGAATTCGTCGAGATGTTCGTCGGCGTGGGTGCCGCCCGGGTGCGTGACCTGTTCGAGCAGGCCCGGCAGGCCGCGCCTTGCATCATCTTCATCGATGAACTCGACGCGCTCGGCCGCGCCCGCAGCCCATTTGCGGGCTACGGCGGCGGTGACGAGAAAGAGCAGACCTTGAACCAACTGCTGTCGGAACTCGACGGTTTCGATCCGCGTGTTGGTATCGTGCTGCTTGCTGCCACCAATCGGCCTGAAATCCTCGATCCGGCCCTGCTGCGCGCCGGGCGCTTCGACCGACAGGTCGTTCTGGACCGGCCCGACCGCAAGGGCAGGGAGGCGATCGTCAAGGTCCACATCAAGAACGTCTCAATCGCGCCTGGCGTCAGCACGGACGAGATTGCCGCGATAACGCCCGGTTTCAGCGGCGCGGATCTTGCCAATCTCGTCAACGAGGCGGCCATCATCGCCACGCGGCGTGGCGCCGACAAGGTGACGATGGATGACTTTACCAATGCGGTCGAGCGCATCGTCGCAGGGTCGGAACGCAAAAGCCGATTGCTGAAACCGCAGGAGCGTGAGCGTGTCGCCTTTCACGAAATGGGGCATGCCTTGGTTGCGGTCGCGAGGCGAAGCGCCGATCCGGTGCACAAGGTATCGATCATCCCGCGCTCGATAGGGGCTCTCGGTTTCACCATGCAGCGCCCGACCGAGGACCGGTTTCTGATCACGGTCAGTGAGCTGAAGGACCGCATGGTCGTCCTGATGGGCGGCCGTGCGGCTGAGGAAATCATATTCGGCGAAGTCTCAACTGGGGCGGCCGACGACCTCGCCAAGGTCACGGATATTGCCCGCCAGTGTGTCACCCGCTTTGGAATGGATCCGACGGTGGGGCAGGCCGTTCTCGAAGAGCAGCGCCTGCAATGGCTGGGTGACGGCCCTGGCCTGCCGAACAAGAAGGATTATTCGGAGGCTACGGCTCGGGAAGTCGACTTGGCGGTGCGCGGCATGATCGAGGAGGCCTTTGCCAGTGCCAAGGACGTGCTCCGGGCAAGGATCACCGACCTGCGCGCTGGCGCCAAGCTGCTGCTCGAGAAAGAAACGTTGACGCCCGATGACTTCGCGCCGTTGCGGCGAACCGCCGAGCTGGCTCCGGCGACGTGAAGGCGAAGTGCCCCGAGGTGCCGGCCGCCCTTGAACAAAGGAGGAGAGTGTCATGAAACACAAGCTTCAGCAGATGATGATCGACATCCTGGCCCGTTGCATGGACATGACGATTGCAACGACCCGCTCCGACGGCTCGCCACAGGCGACGGTGGTCTCGTTCGTCCATGAAGGTCTGGTGCTCTATTTCGGCTGCGGAGCCGGCTCGCAGAAGGCAATGAATATCTCTCGCGACCCGCGCGTTTCGGTCGCCATGACCGCACCCTATGAGAACTGGCTGGAGATCAAGGGGTTGTCGATGGCAGCGACTGCGACGGAGGTCGTCTTGCCTTCCGAACTCACAGAAATTGGACGCATGATGGTGCAGCGCTTTCCGCAGATTTCGGCT
This sequence comes from Mesorhizobium sp., assembly GCA_004020315.1. Taxonomy (GTDB): domain Bacteria; phylum Pseudomonadota; class Alphaproteobacteria; order Rhizobiales; family Rhizobiaceae; genus Mesorhizobium. Next base: position 49,963 of record SAQG01000021.1, on the reverse strand, counting down.
ATCCAGCCCAGCCAGGCCGCACCCGTGAAGCTCTTCAGAGTACGGCCCACGATCATCTCTGTGCTCGACTATTCCCTGGGTTTTGGTCACACCGATCTCGTTAAGATCGAGGCCGACGATATCGCGGAGACTCTGGACAGCATGCGACACCATTGGCTTGTGGGCACGTCCGCCGCCTCATGACGATCGCGACCAATGGTCCAACCAGCTGACTATCTGACCCGGGCATTGAGCCGGATCAATGAGCAAGGGCGCAAAGGATGCTTTTTGTCTTCGCTGCGGGCGAGAAAGTCCGCCTCAACAAACAGGAGACAGACCATGACGGATATAACATTGCGTCAGAACATTCTCGATGAGTTGGAATTCGAGCCGAGCATCGACGCTGCCCACATCGGCGTCGCTGTGGAAGACGGCATCGTCACCCTGACCGGGCATGTTTCTTCCTATTGGGAAAAGACCACCGCCGAAAATGTGGTCAAGCGGGTCAAGGGCGTGAAGGGCATCGCCGAGGAAATCGAAGTCCGGCTGATTGGACAGAAGGGAACCGCGGACGACGAGATCGCCAAGCGTGCGGTCAATGCGGTCACCTGGAATGTCTCCATCCCGAGGGACAAAGTTCAGGTCAAGGTACACGACGGGTGGATAACGCTGACCGGGAAACTTGAATGGCAGTATCAGAAGAACGCAGCGGCCGAGGCCGTCCGCGGCTTGGCGGGTGTTGTCGGCGTTGCCAACCAGATCGAAATCACGCCACGAGCGTCAGTGCCCGATATCAAGAAGCGCATCGAGAATGCGCTGAAGCGCGACGCGGAAACCGAAGCACAGGCGATCCGCGTCAACGTACTGGATGGCAAGGTGACCCTTGAGGGCAAGGTCCGGGCATGGTCCGAGCGCCAGGCAGCGGAACGTGCCGCCTGGTCGTCGCCGGGTGTCCGAACTGTGGACGATCGTATTTCCATAATCTGATGGGCACACGAGTTGGACGCGGCGACTTCTTGGTGGCCGCCGCGCCGCCACGATGGCCCGAGAGTGCGTTGGATCTCGGTCCAGCGATGTCAAAGGAGAAACAATATGATTCTGGCTAACGATACCCTCATCGTCGTGACCGACGGCGATAAGCTGCGCCTGTTCCGCAACAAAGGTCACGAACCCAGGATCGATCTGGTCGAAATGCCCGAGCCGCGGCTGCACCTCGCGAACACTGGTTCGGGCGGCAGACATCGCAGTTCCACCGCTAATCCCGACGACTCTCGTCTGCGGGAAGACGACTTGGCCGCAGCCGTGGCCGCCTATCTCAATCGCGAGGCGCTGACGGAAGTATTCGAGCACGTCGTGGTGATCGCCGATCCGCGCACGCTGGGCGAGCTGCGCAAGCACTTCCAGGCTCCGCTGAGAGCAAAGCTGGTGGGCGAGGTAGCCAAGGATCTCGCTAAACATTCCGCCAAGGCCATTGAGGACATGTTGACGACGGCTTGAGTCCCCCCAGATCGACCAAGATCTGCTGATCTCGACGATCGTCGCGAGCCCTTTTACACCGGCGACCTTGGGTGGGATCGGCCGGCACTGAGAGGGCTTAGCAGGGTGGATGGATGCTGGCGGCACGCTAGCCGAGATCGGCAAGGGCACTCCCGGCGGCATTTGTGACATGTCGCACTTGCGCCCGACACACGCAAGCTGCTGCTAGAGGAGAGAGAAGTTCGAGCCGAAGAGGAGAAACTGGCCGGTAACCAGGGGAATTTTCAATATGGGACCGTCATCGCAGCTGTCCTGGATCGGCGGTCCCGCGACGTAAAGGTGCCCCTTCAGGATGTTTTTCCAGATCGTTGGAAAATCCGCTCCCTTGTTCTTTTCAGCGTTGCACGCATTGAGAAGCCTCGAGACCGTGTCCGTCATTGAATCCGCATTATTTAAGCGCCTGATTTCAAATCATATGAATGAACACGGCAGGGATGGGTTTGATTTCGATCAAAATCCCCCCGCTGCTTACAGCGGCACCCAGTCTCTGCCTTCCTTGCGATAAAGGCGCTTCACGGCAGCCCAAGCGACGCGATCGGCACTGTCAGCTTGTCGCTCTCGTCATCGGCCTTCAGCACTTCAGTGCGAGCCGTGATACCGTTCGAAGGCCCGTATAGCCAGGCAACGCAGTGGCATGAGGAAATGCGACAGATTGCGCGTGATCGGAAAACAGAACCGGGTGATGTTTATTTCTTCTACCCGACGTGTCCGAAATGCGCCAAAGCGTACAGCAAGAACTATGTCGTTGGCGCGCGGCCGTAGCCTAGGACCCGCAGCTCTCAGCGCGACATTTGCCCCAAGGGCTCGCGCTCCGGGCGGACGTTTGCCAGGCAGGCATAGGGCAGGGGGACTCTTTCGAGCAGCAAGCGCGGGCGTGACATAGACCCTGAAAATTAAAGAGGGCTGATTGCATTTCATGTCACACTGGGACTCTGAGGCATGACCATTCGAGTTTGGCCACCTCCGTTTGAGAAATGCTAGCGGCTTCTGGCTCGATACTGCACAAGGCCCTGGATATTCAGGCCGTCTGGCAGCAAAACTGAACGGGATGTACCATGCATAATCCCGGGAGAGTAGGGACACCGGATCGGCTTCCGCCTCTCACAATTGACAGCATCCAAATACACCGACCAATGCTGTCACTCAGGGAAATTGAGGTAAATCAACCTGTCTCCAAGTGATACAGGCCAATATTCGCCCGTCCTCTTTGTGGAGCTTTTCCAATGAGACGAATTGGCGGTTTCCTGCTGGCCATGTTCATCGCTACGGCCGGTGTGGTTTTCTTGCTTTACAAAAATGAGCTTGGCCGCATGCGCGACGCCGTCAGCCGAGGCGGTGTGGTCGCCAACCTCGACATGGGCCCCGTCGAATATGCCGACAGTGGTGCGGGTATTCCGCTCTTATCGATCCATGGTGCCGGTGGCGGCTTTGACCAAGGCCTTGCCAATGCAGCCGATCTTGTGGGTAAGGGCTTTCGGGTCATCGCGCCGTCGCGCTTCGGCTATCTGCGCACGCCCGTTCCGCAGGATACCTCTCCAGCCGCGCAGGCCGATGCGCACGCGGCGTTGCTGTCCAAACTGGACGTTCCCAAAGCGGTGGTCGTCGGCGTTTCGGCAGGGGCGCGTTCTGCGGTCGAGCTGACGCTCCGGCACCCGGACAAGGTCACCGCTCTCATTCTGATCGTTCCAGGCCTTTATTCGCCCACCAGTCCGGTCTCGATTGAAGCGAGCCGTGGCAACAAGTTCGTATTCAGGGTCGTCAATGCCGGCGGCGACTTCGCATGGTGGGCCACCGAGAAGATCGCGCCGTCAGTGCTCGTTCGCTTCCTCGGGGTTCGGCCCGCACTGGTTGCGGCTGCGCCTCGGGCCGAGCGGAACCGCGTCATGAGTATCGTCAAGAGTGTTGAGCCGTTGTCGCTGCGCTTCCCCGGAATCAACATCGATAGCGCCCCCGCGTTACATGTTCTGCCGTTGGAAGTAATTACGGCGCCGACGATCATTATTTCTGCGCGCGACGACCTGTTTAACACGCTACCGGCAGCTGAGTTCGCCGCAGCCAAGATCCCGCGTGCCAAACTGGTCGTCTATGACACTGGCGGACATCTTCTTGTTGGGCAGCAGCAGGATGTTCGCATGGCAGTTCGCACTTTCCTAGCTGGCGCCGGCCTGACCCCGTCATCCGACAGCCCAAGACAGTGATACAACATCCGCCTGGGGCAGTGCCGCCTCACAGGTCGTTTCGTTGCTGTCGCCGATCGAAGGAACAGCCGCAGGAGGAGGGACAGCGCATCATGCCAGCGCTCGCCTTCGTCGCCGCTTGCGTATCCTTCTGGCGACCTGTGCTGCATTATCGAGCCACGCAATCAATAAGCTAAAAGATTGATATGACTCCAGGATTAGCCGTTTCGTAGCCTAGGCGCGGTTCCAATTTGTCTTTTGAATGGTCTTTCGGGATTGCGCCCGAGACAGTTCCCGTTGAACAGCAATCCAACTCAGTTCCCCGCTTTTTCTTGGTCGTGCCTGACAGATCGCCACAGGCTGGCGTTACTGTTTTTCCGACCAGCGCAAGTAACAGTTCCGGACTAGGGAGCGCGAGTTTACGCGCCTACCACCTTGAAAGCCCTTCGATGGAAAGCGGCTGAGCTGCCGGCGAAAAAGGGCGTTTCAGCCTATTCCACCGCGCTCTGCGACGGTCACGCCGTCCGTGACCCTGTCGCTCGGGTGCAGCACCACGCGATCGCCTGCGGCAAGGCCTGACAGAATCTCTGCCGTCCGGTCGTTGCGCTGCCCGAGCTTGACGATCGTTGTGACCGCACGCCCATCCTTGACCGCGAAGACAGCCCAGTCCTCCCCCTTTCGAAACAGGGCCGCCACCGGCACCGTCAGCACGTCTTCCGCATTCCAGATCGTGACATGCACGATCACCCGATAGTCATGACCGAGCGACGGCCATGCTTCGGGAGGATCGGCGAAATCGATGATCGTGCGGACCCTTTGTTCCTCGATACCGAGTGCGGAGACCTTGACGAACCCCGCCGGGTCCACCCGTGTCACCTGGCCACGGATGGGTGATCCGCCCCAGCCATCGATCCGGACAGGTGCGCCGGCCTTGATCTGGACAGCGTCGGTCGACAGAAGCTCGGCGACGATCTCGAGGTCGCGCGGATCGCCGATCTCGATCAACGGGGCACCTGCTTGCACCACTCCTTCGCTCTCCTGAACGATCTTCAGGATGCTGCCGTTCATTGGGGCGCGTAGCTGGATGCAGCAGGCGGGATTCGATTGCGGGATGGCGTCCGACGGTTCGCTGAGTCGGGCCGCAACGCTTGAGCGCTCGTTGCGCCGTACCTCGACCTGCGCCTTGGCGCTTGCCAACGCAGCTTCATTGGTTTCGACGTCGAATCTTGCCTTGTCCAAAACCTTGACCGAGATCGCCTCGGTGCGGGCGAGGGCCTCCGCCCGCTGAAGCTCCGTGCGCGAAAATTTGAGCGCCGCCTCGATCCGGCGAACTTCGGCTTCCGAAAGCGTCATTGCCGCTTCGGTTGCCGCCAGCGCCGCCTGTAGCTCTTCGTGCGTGCGGGCGTCGTGGAAGCTCGGCACCGTCGGCTGCATAACCGCCACCGTCTCGTCCACGGCAACCTGATCCCCGACATGGCGAGGCGGGGAGATTCGCAGGACTTTTCCAGCGATTGGCGCGGACACCGTATAGACATGGCGGACGCGCGTCTTGGCCTCGTCGTCGATCGTGACCTCCATGGACCCTTCCGTCACCGTCGCCAGATCCACTGCGATCGGCCGTGGCCATGCGAACCAGACCGCAGCGGCTGCCAAGACACCCAAGGCCGTGGCCCCGACGGTTCGCTTCATCCAGATCGTGCGCATGGTTCAATCTCGCGTCTTGAGAACGGTGACAAGGTCGAGCTGGTTGATCCGCCGGCGTACGACGAGCGCGGAGAACAGTGCCGCGGCAATCACCATCGCGCTGGCAAGTACATAGGTAGAATGTTCCACGACCAACCGAGTCCGCATCAGCTCGCCGGCCATTTTTGTTTGCAATGTCCAGGCGAGGCCGTAGCCGATGGCCCATCCCGGCGGCTGCGCAAGCAACGTCAACACGGCCAGCTCGAGGAGCAGAATTCGCAACACTTCTCCACGGGTGAAGCCGAGGACACGCAGGCTGGCCAACTCGCGCGCGCGTTCGGAAAGCGAGATTCTTGCGCTGTTGTAGACGACACCGAAGGCGATAACGGCCGCGAGCCCAATGTAAATGTTTGCCATCGTGGTCACCAACACGGCCAATGCATCACGGAAGTTCGCAAGTGATACGCGTTGCAGGGCCACGCCGCTGACCGTCGGCATGCTCTTGATAGCGTCGTAAAATCGGTCACGCTCGTTCGCATCGAGGCTTACGCTTACGCTGTTGACGGCCGGAGCCTCCCGCATCAAGCGCGCCAGGGCGTCGAAATGCATCATTCCCTGAATGCCAAAATAATCCTCGACCAACGCGGTCACGGGAAGGGAGACGGTCCGTCGCCGCCCTTCCAGCAAATCAATTTCGACGAAATCGCCGACCTGTGTCCCGAGAATGTGCACGAGCCAACTCGAAAGTGCCAAGCCCGCTTCCGGCAGCACGACGGGATGCAGGTCAGTGTCGATGATCCTGTTGAGGTCGGCATCGCGCGGTCTTCCGCTGATCATGATCCGACGGTCGATGTTTCCATTCCGTATGCGAACGGGAACCTCCCGAAAAGGCTCCGCCGCAAGAATACCGGGCAGCCGCGCAATTTGATTGACTGCTTTCAGCGGGCGCCGTTCGACAAAGCTCACAGTGGCATCCTGTCGGTCGGACAGGAAATAAGTCACATCGATCAACGCCTCCATCGTGCCGTTGAGGAAAAGCGAGGCGATCAGGATTCCCGTCGCCAGCGACATGCCCGCTATCGTAAACATAGCCCTTATCGGATGGCCGCTGATGTTGCGCACCATCATCACAGCCGGTTGTGAAAGGACGTTACGGATAGCAAAGTTCGCGGGCAGGAGACGACGGAACCGAGGCGGAGCGGGCGGCTGCATCGCAACTGCGGGCGGCAACGTCACGATATCGCGCAACGCACGCACCGCGCCGACGATCGCAGCACCAAGGCTGAGCGCCGCAGCCGCAACGTAGACATCCGAGCTCTGAACAAAAACGCGGAATGGGAACCGGTAAAAGTCGCCATACATCTCTGTTACGAAAGTGCCCAGCCACGTTCCAGCCGCGCTGCCGATGACGACCCCGATCGTGACAATCACAACGATGAATTTGATGTAATGCCAGGCGACGGCGGCGTTCCGATAGCCAAGCGCCTTCAGCAGACCGATTTGTTCGCGTTCGAGCGCGACGATCCGGCTAAGCGTCACGTTGATCAGGAATGCGGCCACCAAAAGAAAGATCGGCGGCAGCGTGCGGCTCATATTCCTGAGCATGTCGAGCCCGTGTTCCAGAAAGGCGTGTGAGGTCTGATCCTCGCGCCCATATGCTGCTTGTCCACCGTAGCGATCGAGCAACGCGTCGAGGCGCGTGATGACCTCGCCTTCCGAGGCGTCCCGCATTAGGCTGAGAATGACCGAGGAGAATGCGCCGTCCAGGTTGTAGACGCTGGCGAGAGCCTTTTCAGACATCCAGACGATGGCAAAGCGACGCTCGTCCGGCATGCGGTCGCCCGGCCCTATGGCGTAGATAAATTCCGGCGAGAGCGCGATACCCACGACGACGAGGTCGCGCTTGCGGCCGTTGAGAATGGCAGCGAAGTGAGACCCCGGCCTGAATGCATGTGCTTTGGCAAAGCCCTCGGTGACGACAACTTCATCGCCTCGCCCAGGTTCGGGCATCCGGCCTAACCGTATGTACAGCCGATTAAGCGCGGGCTGACGGTCCTCAGGCAACGAAATGAATAGTCCCGTTGCAGGCTCGCTAAACTGAGGAATATCGAGCAGGGCCAATTTGGCAATTCGCCCTTGCACGGCAGCAACTCCGGGGATTTCTGCAATTTGAGTGAGCAGCGTCTTCGGCGCACGCCTGACCAACGCAAAGACATCGGCGAATTGGTGCCTCTCGTAATAAGCAATTCGGGTTTCCTCCAGCGACCGCAAGGAGCCGACAGCAAGAACCACTGTGGACACTCCGCCGGCAATGACGAGAGCGATCGCAAGCGCCTGAGCCCAGAGCCGCACCAGATCACGAAAGAGCTTGATATCCAGGGTGCGCATCGGATCACCAGACGAGCTCGGCGGCAGTTCGGCGCGCCTTGTTCTTGTGAACTCTGGAAATTTGACCGTCGGCGAAGAACAGCACGCGGTCGGCGACGTCCTGGATGCTGGCGTTGTGCGTTATGATGAGGACCGTGGTGCCGAGCTGCGCATTGATGCCCAGCAGTGCCTCGATCACCCGGATGCCCGTCTTGGAATCGAGAGCGCCGGTCGGCTCGTCGCAAAGCAACACGTCGGGGCGCTTGGCGATGGCGCGGGCAATGGCCACGCGCTGCTGCTCGCCACCGGAGAGCTGAGCCGGGAAATGGTGCACCCTCGGTTCAAGTCCAACAAGCGCCAGCGCCTCGTCCGGGCGCATCGGGTGATCGGAAATCTCCGTAACCAGGGCGACATTTTCATAAGCCGTCAGGCTAGGGATCAAATTGTAGAATTGAAAAACGAACCCGACGTGCTGGCGACGATAGGCCGTAAGGCCTCGATCATCGAGGTTGGTCAACTCCTGATCCCTGAAGAACAACTGACCGCTCGTGGCATGGTCAAGCCCGCCCATGATGTTGAGGAGGGTCGACTTGCCGCTGCCTGACGGGCCGAGCAGCACGACCACTTCTCCAGCGAAGATTTCCAGGTCCAGCGCGCGCAGGGCAAGCACCTGCGTCTCACCCGAGGTGTAAGTTTTGGTCAGCGCTCTGGCGCTGAAGACGAGGTCAGCCATGGCCTTTGGAGATCGCATGTTCGAGGCATTTGTCGCGCCGGCTCCAGGATAGATCCGCGAGTTGGGTTGGGAAAATGCGTCCTCGCCAGCTCAACCCCCTCGTATCTCCGCACCACAGTCATCCCTGCAGATGAGAGCCACATTGACGCAAATCAAAACGAGGAGTCCGAAGGCCATCACTTGTGCCGGCACCGCAACAGACAAGTACTGGGAGCAGGCGTTCAAGTCGTCCGGGTCGTCTGGTTCGGAGCCGGTATTGATTTGCCTCAAAGGAGGCTGGGGCCGGCTACGCTACCATATTGCCGATTGGTGCCCGAGCGCCTGTCCACTTGAACTGAACTAGGATGAGGCCGATGAGAGCAAAGGATGTAATGACTGCAAGGGTTGTTACGGTGTCGCCTGACCACAGCGTAAGACACGCAGCACGGATCATGCTGGATCATCGCATCAGCGGCATGCCGGTCGTCGACGATGGCGGCCGCGTGGTTGGAATTGTGAGCGAAGGTGACTTCCTGCGCAGGTCGGAACTCGGTGCCACAGCATTGTCGTCAGGTGAGGCGCGTGGCTATGTGAAGGGCCACAGCTGGAAAGTGGCGGATTTGATGACGTCCGACGTCGTCGTGGCGGACGAGGAAACTCCGATCGAGCGAATTGCCGTCCTGATGCAGGAACACGGCATCAAGCGCATACCGGTCTTGAGGGGACCGCGCCTGGTCGGCGTCGTCAGCCGTGCCGATCTTTTGCGCGCCGTCGTTGCGGCAAAGTTCGACGCCACGGCGGCAGGTGACGATGCGATCCGGCGCAGCATTCTTACGCGGCTGCGAGAGGACGCAGGCGTCAACGGAGACGCGTTAACACTCACGGTCAGCGATGGCTTGGTCCATTTTTCGGGCGCAGTCAGATCGCAGAGTGAACGGGATGCCGTGCGCGTCGTTGCCGAAGGCGTCAGAGGCGTTAAAGGTGTGTATGACCACCTGTACTTCGCGCATCCGTGAACGGCGATCCGAGGTCATACTGAGATGCGAACGCATCCTTTCGAAACCCACCGCTTCAACACCTCGGCCATCGAAGACGATCTGGCGATGCTGCAGCGGGAGACGTTCGACTACTTCATTCATGAAGCGAACCCTGCGAACGGTCTCATTCTGGACAAGACCGAAGCGAATTGGCCGGCGAGCATCGCGGCCACCGGCCTTGCGCTGGCGTCCTATCCAGTGGGAGTCGAGCGCGGGTTCATGAAGCGAAGCGCGGCTGCGGAACGCACCTTGGCGACGCTGCGCTTCTTCTGGAACAGCCCGCAGGGTCCGGATCCGGATGCCACGGGATATCACGGCTTCTACTATCACTTCCTGAACATGCAGACCGGCCGGCGAGCCTGGCAATGCGAGCTGTCCACGATCGACAGCACGTTCCTGCTGGCGGGCGCGCTGGCTGCAGGGCAGTATTTCGATGCCGATACCGAGGCCGAAGCCGAGATCCGCAGCTTGGCGGAGGCGCTTTATGGCCGAGCCGACTGGTGCTGGGCGCAGGACGGTGGAGAGACCGTCACCCATGGCTGGACACCCGAGCACGGGTTTCTGGAGTATCGCTGGGAAGGCTATGACGAAGCGCTCCTGCTCTATGTCCTGGGGCTCGGATCGCCGACACACCCCTTGCCCGAGAGCAGCTATACGGCCTGGACCGCGACCTTCCGATGGGAGAGCTGTTACGGCTACGACTATCTTTATGCGGGACCGCTGTTCATCCACCAGCTTTCGCATGTATGGATCGATTTTCGCGACCTGCAGGATGCCTTCATGCGCAGCAAGGGAACCGACTATTTCGAGAACAGCCGACGCGCCACCTTCGTCCATCAGCGTTACGCCATCGAGAACCCCCGTGGATTCGAGGGTTATGGCGAACACTGCTGGGGCATCACCGCAAGCGAGGGTCCTGGCCCTTCCACGCTCAAGTTGAACGGCATCGAACGCCGCTTCGAGGATTATGTTGCACGCGGAGTCCCGTACGGCCCCGACGATGGCACGCTTGCCCCATGGGCCGTCGTGGCCTCCTTGCCTTTTGCTCCCGAAATCGTCCGGCCGGCGATCAGCTTCTGCATCCACCAGGCCAAGCTCAAGGCCGCCAAAGCCTATGGTTTCAAGGCGGCCTTCAATCCGACGCATCCGGGGACATCCGGCAATGCCTTTGGCTGGTGGGTTTCGCCTTGGCACTTCGGCCTCAACGAAGGCCCCGTCGTGCTGATGATCGAGAACGATCGCAGCGGGCTTCTGTGGCGCCTGATGCGCTCGTGCCGGTATATCCGCAGCGGCATGCAACGGGCGGGGTTTGAAGGCGGCTGGTTGAGAGCGTTCGACCAGGAACCGACGCCGACCGCTTGATCGGATTGCGAGGCGCCTGTGCCGCAAGCCAATCATCTGTCAGCCTGGGAAATTTCGATAGCCGCTCCGGTCTTGCTGCCCGACGTTTCGGCGAGCGGGAATTGTTGATCAAAATCAAAGCGCCCACTGCCAAAATCCGGTGGTATCGATCCAGATAACCTTACGTGGGATGTCATGGTTATCATGCCAGCAAAAGCGTGTGCAGTTGCGGCGCAGCCAAATGCGACAGCGGCAGGGCAGATGTTTCTGCTGGTACTACTCGCAGTGAGCCTGCTGGCGTCGGTGGTTCATGCCAGGGCCGAAGGGCCGGTCGCCATCGCCAATCACCTCGTCGCAGCTAGTGGCGGTTTCGCCAGCCGTTCGTCGGCAGTCTGGTACGGGTCAACAAGCGGCGCATATCAGAGCTACCTTCCATCAGTTCCATGTAGCGGCGGCTATGGAACAGTATGCCACACGCCCGCCGGATTGGCCACGACTGCGAAACTGTCCACGCCAGTTACGGCCGTTCATTATTTGTCCTCTGTGGTCTCCCCGGTTTCGGCCAAAGAAGATGAAAACTATAAAGTGGCGCAGGGGTTAGGCGTCTATCTGGGAGTCTTGCCGGCGGCAATTGCGCGCCGTCTTCTTGAGAGTCACCCCGAGGCTACTATGCATGGCGGCGCCCGCGCGGTGCACATGAATACCACATCATCATCGCGGTCTTCGAGGCCGCGACGGGCGCGCGTATCGAGAACGCCAAAGTGACTGCAACCGTATCGGGACTGGGACATGTTGGGCAAAACAGCTTGGAACTTGAGCCAATGGCGATCGCCGGCACGGTGACCTATGGCGGCTTCGTCACGCTGCCCGGCAGTGACCGCTATGATATCCTGGTGGACATCAGTGTCCCGGGCCGCCCCGCGCCCGCGCGAGTCGGCCTCGCACGGCAGCAGTGACGTAAGCAGCGCCTGCCAGGCGTCGATGTCGGCTTCGCGATCGGGACAGGAACCGACGTCGCTATCGAGGCGAGTGACGTAACGCTTATCAGGGGCAGTCTTATGGGTGTCGTCACTGCGATCGAGATCAGCCGGGCGACGATGCGCCCCTGAGCCCTTACGACGGCGACTCGAAGTCGTGGAGCGAAAGACTGGGACGCCTCGATACGATCTGCGATGCCCTCGTTGAGACGTTCTCGCGCAGTTTGTGCCGCGAATATTCCCGACACTTTGATCGCATCCTCCACCACAACCTCGACAAGGCGCTGCTGAGCGGCGGCGGCTCCTCGCCCGCCTTCGGAGGCGGGTCTGTCACGTTTCCGATCAACATCTACCGGGCGGGACGGGCCACAAACAAAAATCGGCAGTGAAGCAGTCCCTATCGAAGGATCGCCGTCGAAGGATCACGTTCGTGGTTGCGCGCCAACCTGCACGGACCAGATGCCGAGCGACACGTTCGACTTCATGTGCTTACCCGACCCGGCTCGCTTGAGGCACTGAAGGCGCCGGCGCTGCCACCGGCCAATGGCTTCTACGACGACGGCATCAGAGCCGAGGCGCAGTTTTCGATGGGCTTCATGAAGTCATCGCGAGAGTGGCCGGTGGGCAGCCCGAGCGCATTCGGCGCGCCGGGCGCCGGCGGCTCACTCGCATTCGCCGATCCCGAGACGGGCATCGCCTTCGCCTACGTCACCAACCGGATGAGCGCCAAGGTGCTCTGCAGCGCACGCGACCAAGCGCTACAGCGCGCTTTGGCCTCAGTACTTGCCTGTCGGCCGCGTGATGAGTGCATCGGTAGCATCGATGCTCAGCGAGCAAGTCAATGCGCAATGCGCGTACACCAAAGTGGTTGAGGCGGGACAGGTTTGCGCGCCAAAGGACTAACCGCTCGCACGGTAACGCTCTGAGGACCGTTGGCACTGATCGTTTCGGTGTCGAGCGCGGCATCTTGTGCGTGAATGAGCTTCTCCTCTGCGCGGGAGCGCTGCAATTCCGGACGTCGAAATGCGATGTGTTGCCGGTGTCGCGGCGAAAGAGAGCTGCGCGTAATCGGTATGTTCTCTAATAAGTCAAGGATGGAAATCAGTGGAATGTTGCCCGTGCCAAGCAGTGGACCCGTAAGCGGGAGCTTTGATGTGGATCAATGCCGCAACATGCGACGTCGCTAATATATTGTATATTGTATATTGCCAGGCATGAAAGGGGCCTGTCATGGAAATTACAACGCACGACCTCATGACGGTGCTGCATGGAATGGGGTTTGGAGCCCTGTTCATGCTGGCGTTCTCTGGCGCGCTGGTCGAACTCTATCGAATTTCTGCGCCTGGCGCGCCGCCGGCGATGAGCGCGGGAGGCCAGACACTGCTTGGTCTTTACCTCGTGGCGATGGTGATACTCGCGTGGCTCACTGTGTTCTCTGGCACCTACGTCATCTATCCTTGGTATCGAGCCGTTCCGCCGGAAGGCGTCACCGATCTTGCGGACTATCCGCGGAGATTGCTCCTGTCCAGCGGGAAGACATCCGAGTGGCATAACGTCGGCATGGAATGGAAAGAGCATGTAGGCTGGCTAGCACCGACCGCCATGACCATGGTGGCCTACGTCACCATGAAATACGGGCGAGCAATCATTCAACACCGAAACATGCGCATCTCCGTACTAGCCTTCGCCGTGGCTGCTTTTGTCGCCACGGGAATCGCCGGAGCGTTCGGCGCATTCCTGAACAAGTACGCTCCGATTCGGGGTGGTGATGTGATCATTCTGATGCAGGGGGAAGGGACATGAATACGTCGCAAAAACCGGTCGAGTTTGGAAAGATCGTTGAGACGATCCCGAATGGCCCCGGAGCTGCGGCCATTCTGGCAGCGGGCATCGGTTGTGCTGCCATCGGCGTTCTAGCATTCGCCTCTGAGCTGTCGCCCGGATTGCGAGGTCTGTTGAATTTCTACAATCCTGTCGGCCCGCTCTCCGGCAAGACGACCGTAACAATCATCGTTTGGCTCGTTGCTTGGTACGGGCTGTCACGGATTTGGCAAAGGGAAACGGTGAACATGCGCGCCGTCAATGTCGCAGCGCTCGTCTTGCTCGGGATAGGATTCCTACTAACCTTCCCGCCGTTCTGGTACCTTTTCGTGTAGCCTCCGGGGTTCGCCGCCGTATCCATCATCACTCGAGCTTGCCAACTTGCTGGCCAACGCCGCGCATCATGTTTTCGGGTGATATCGGGCCAGGCTACAAGATCCTTCAGAACGATCCGGAAGGCCCGGCCGGTGTCGACTATCTCATCTGCGAAGCGACCTATGGCGACCGGGACCGGCCGGACGTTTCGCCCGAGCAGCGGCGGTTTCAGCTCGGCGACGTGGTACGCGGCGCTGCCGGGCAAATGGCCCCCCTCATCATTCCCTCCTTCGCCGTCGAGGTAGCAATTCAAAGACTGGAAACGGTCGGGCCGGCGCGATCTGCTGCCGGCCCTTGTTTTGGAGATCCGTCACGTGCTGTTCTGCGCGAGGCATCGAACTGGTGGAAACAGCCTACTCGCTTGCTTCCCGGCCCGACACCTGCTCGATGTGGATTCTGAAGAAGACGTGCGGAGTGCTGTCTGAAACGGGAGGCATAACCGGCTTAAGGGCTCCAGGCTCCCACCAGTTCGCGTGCTTGCTCAACACTGACCATGCATGATCGCGCTGAACCTTATGGCCGATCCGATCCGGCAGTTCTTCGTATTGGCCATCGACAACCACGCTTCTCCAGCCGCGACCCTGGCCATGTTCGTCGACCTGGAACGACACCAGCGGATTGGCCCGCATCCAGTCGATCTTCTTGCCCGGCATGGAAAACGCATAGAGATGATTGTCCGCGTGGGCGTAGTTGACGCACACGACGTAGGGTTGCCCGTCGTTCGCGCATGCTAAGTGGCCGATACGATTGGCCGCCAGCAATTTCGTGCATTCCAAGGCAGAAAGTGTGCGGATCAGCATCGGTGCGATCTCCTATTTTTTTCGGCTACCCGTGTCGTTGTTTCTCTGACCATGCCTGAGGCGCGCTTCTGATTTCGGTGCTGGCCGGCTTTTCGCGACTGGACAGCCCCGTCCATCGCAGCGATGATCAGGTCGAGCGGAGCCTTCAGGGCTTTGGCCACTTCGGCGGCGACAGGAACGCCGCCCCGCGGCAAGGCGAGAACGACGGGCTGGTGTAGCGGAGTTTCTCCAACTCGATGCCAAGTTCCCCCCGGCCTCCTGACGATCGCGAAACATCGGTCAACCCGCAGGCCAAAGATGACGGAGCGACTTCTTCATCGAGTTTCGGACCTGGACGATTTCGCCGTGCGATATGTGGCGGTCAAGGAGTTTGAAGACCGCTTTGATCGCCTTGACGATATCGACGTCAAGCTCGTACCCGTAGCTGTTTCTGACGCAAATGAGGAAATCGATCTTTTTTCGTTCCCACATGGGTTCGTCCGACGGCTTCCAGCCTTCGAAATATATACCTCTGATGAGCGTTGGCAGCTGAGCCGAAAGGTCGGCCATTTCCTCCGGCGACAACCAGTCCCGCAATGTGTGCAGAACGGATTTCAGGAACCGGTATGCGTTCTGTTCGCTCCAGTCCAAATCCTGGGCGAGTTCGTTCACCCATTGCTGCGCCTGCTCGGCAGCGTGGGTGAAGCCCGTAACGGAAGTGTGGGTCATGCCGATCGCTCCTTCAAATCTATCTCGCCATTCTGGCGAACGGGGAGATCTTCGCATTGAGCCGGATCAATTTATCTGGCGGCGCCGCGACGGCGGTTGCCGTCAATCATTCGATCGCGGCAGTCTCCGAGTCATGACAACGCGCTTTTTTGGATATCGGCGATCTGGTTGGCTATGGGCCTGACCCCGTCTATGCGGTCGATTGACTGCCGATCTGACAGGTCAAAGGTGCGCTCTGCACTGCATCATGGGCAACCACGACGAAGCAGTAGCGCCCGCAGCGGGATGATCGCTCCCAATCTGCGAACTGACCGAGCAAGTAGCTGAACGGCAGGTGTCGCGCACTTGCGATGGCCCCAGCAAGAATTGGGATACGGCGAAGGCCGAGGGTTCGCCACGAAACCGCGGTCAGTTCGAAAGCAATCGGTTGATCGACCCTTGCTTCAGCAATGAACGGGTCATGCCGCCAAACGCCCATTCCCGGATGCGGCTGTGACCGTAGCCGCCTGCGACCACAAGGTCGGCTCCCATTTTACGTGAGATATCCATGACGATCTGGCCGCCATCACCAGAGCCAATTCCAAGAACGTCGGATCGTGCCTTGACACCATGCCTCATCAGGAAGCGCACAACGTCGCCAGTGCTTTCGCGTGCGCTCCTTTGATCCTGTTCTTCGATCGTCGCCACCAGCACTTCCTGTGCGTCGGTCAAGAAGGGCATGGCGTCTGCGACTGCGCGGCGGGCCTCGCGCGTGTCTTTCCAAGCGATGACGATCTTCCGGGCGGCTGGCGGTGTCAGATTGTCCTCCGCGAGCAGCACAGGGCGCCCGGCGGACAGGATCAACGTTCCGATATCCACCACTCGGTGATGGTCGTCGGCGGCGCCTGGGGCCGGCGCTCCGGTCACGATGAGGTCTGCAGCGCGCGCATGCACAGCGAGAAGGCGTGTCGGATCACCGATCTCTTCGCGCCAGGACGCATCATCCCCGGCAACGCTGCGGAACTCCTCTCTCAACACTTTCAGCCGTTCCTCGATTTCCTGCCTGCGCTGACGCATCATTTCGGCGGCCGCAATGCCGCCGTCGTCGCTGGGAATAAATACATACGCGTCGGCTGCGGCAAAACCGATCAGTGTGGCTTCGAACCGCCGCGCCAATTCCTGAGCGTAGATCGTTCGCGGAGCGGCCGGAGAATCGACATCAAGTTGAACCATAATGGTATTGAAGATCATTTTCGTGCTCCTCTAAGACCTTGTTGCAGGATCACCATGAAGCCCGGTCTTTCGCCTTGATGCGTATCAAAGCCCGCACACATCGGCAGTCCGTCAGGTCACATCGTCATCGCCGGCCGCGCCGCCTTCGGCCTCCCAATCCGAAATCCGCCGTGATTGGTCCGCATCGAAGCGGAGCCGAACGCCAGCACCTCCCACAGCATCTTCGGGAATAAATTCCGCGCCAAGTTCTTCCAAAGCGCGTCGCACGGCGAGCATATCGGCGTTGGACAAATTCCGGCCGGTCCTTTCGAAAGACAGAATAGCTTCTGGCGAAACCCCGGACGTCGCAGCCAACAGAGGGCGGTCGACATGGGTGAGAATGCGCGCAGCGCGGCACTGCTGCGGCGAAATCATCATCGTAGTGGCTATATCCATCATAAGAAGGGGCGCCTCGCTTCGCCTACATCGACATTTCCGGTTCCAGAGCGCGTTCCTTCGTCGGTTCTGGAATTTCTGTCATGGTCGCTTCGGTCAAGAGCAGAACGCTCGCGACCGAGACGGCGTTCTCAAGCCCGATGCGCACCACCTTGGTCGGGTCGATGATGCCGGCCTCGACCAGATCGACATATTCCTTGCGTCCGGCATCGAAGCCGAAATTGCCTGCGCCTTCAATCATCTTGGCAGTGACAACGCCGCCGTCGACAGCCGAATTCTCGGCGATCTGGCGAACCGGCGCTTCGAGTGCGCGCTTAAGGATCTGAACACCCGTCCGTTCGTCGCCTTCGCAATGCTGCTCCTCGTCAGCCACCGTCGCGATGCAGCGCAGCAGGGCAAGGCCCCCACCCGGCACGATGCCTTCCGCGACCGCGGCTTTGGTGGCGCTGATGGCATCGTCGAGCGCTTCCTTCTTCGACTTCATCTCGGCCTCGGTCGGAGCACCAACTTTTATGACCGCGACGCCACCTGCAAGCTTGGCCAGCCGCTCCTGCAGCTTTTCACGATCGTAGTCGCTGGTCGTGTTGTCGATCTCGCGCCGTATCTGTTCCACCCGACTTTTAATCGCCTTGGCATCGCCGCCGCCGCCGATGATCGTCGTATTGTCCTTGTCCACGACGACGCGCTTCGCACGTCCCAACTGTGCCATCGTGACATTTTCGAGCTTGAGACCGAGATCCTCGGAAATGACCTGTCCGCCCGTCAGGACAGCGATGTCCTGCAGCATGGCCTTGCGACGGTCCCCAAAGCCGGGCGCCTTGACGGCGCAATTCTTGAACGTGCCTCGGATCTGGTTGACGATGAGCGTCGCCAGTGCCTCTCCTTCGACTTCCTCGGCGATCGCCAGCAATGGCGAACCGGACTTCGCCACGGCTTCAAGCAGCTTGATGAGGTCGTTGAGCGAAGCGATCTTCTTTTCGACGATAAGCACAACCGCTTCTTCCAGGACCGCCTCCATCTTCTCGGCATCGGTGACGAAATAGGGAGAGAGGAATCCGCGATCGAACTGCATACCCTCGACGACCTCCAGAACCGTTTCCGTGGTCTTGGACTCTTCGACCGTGATGACGCCTTCGTCGCCGACCTTTTCCATTGCCTCGCCGACCAGTTCTCCGATGAGCGGGTCATTGTGCGCGGAGATCGTCGCCACCTGCTCCTTCTCGCGGCGGGTCGAGACCTGTCGCGATACCTGCTTCAGCGTCTCGATCGCCCGTTTGGCTGCGCGGTCGAGGCCCCGCTTGATGTCAATCGCACTGGCGCCGGCGACGACATTGCGCACGCCATCGGCGAACATCGCGTGGGCCAGAATGGTTGAAGTGCTGGTGCCGTCGCCGACCATGTCGCCGGTCTTTTCGGCTGCCTGCCTGAGCATCCGCGCGCCGAGATTCTCCTCGGGATCCTTCAGGTCGAATTCCTTGGCGATCGTCACCCCGTCGTTGCAGACGATCGGTGAGCCCCATTTCCTTTCGATCAGGACCGACTTCGAACGCGGCCCGAGCGTTACGCGCACGGCGTCGGCAAGCTGGGTCGCGCCCCGTAGGATCTTTTCGCGCGCCGCTGAACGAAACAACACTTGCTTGTGAGCCATGATCGTCTCCGAAGAGGTTGCCGTCGGCTACAGCTAGCAGGCGTCCATTCAGCCGGCTTTGATACGCATCAATCACGATCCTGCGGGCATCTTGACGAGGATCAATGATGGCCGGGGTTCATTACCTGTCAGATGGCTGTCGATCCAATTGGGGAACAACCATGCAGACGAATGAAACGCCTCGATACGACGCCAGCGTGAACACGACCGGCTGCTGCCCCAAGTTCAATCCCGAGGGCTGGGACGGTCAGGAACTGCACTTCACGGACAAGCGATTTGTCAAAGCGGCAACCCGCAGCGTCATGCATGTCCCGATGAACATGGGCAGCGTGTTCGCGCGCGTTAACAAGCACATCGAAGACGCCGGCGCTTCCGATACTGATCAGTTCATCGTGCTCAGTCAGGATATCTCGAGCATCTGTTCTCGGTTTCGAAAGAGGTCCCCGGCGAGGAGATGGCTGCGCTGAGCGGCAACTTCGTGACGAAAGTGTTCGAGGGGCCGTACAGTCAGGCCAGAGTATGGCACGAGGAGATGCGGCAGATTGCGCGCGATCGGAAGTCCGAGCCAAGCAACGTGTATTTCTTCTACACGACATGTCCGAAATGCGCCAAAGCCTACGGAAAGAACTACGTCGTCGGGGTCGCGGCGATAAGCTGAATCACGACAGATGGAGCTCGCTCTCGGTCGCGTCATCTGCGACTGCAGGGAGAAGCATGATGAACGGTGTCACTCGGCGAACGGTGGCAAGCGTGACCGATTGCTCATCCATCCACGGAGGCGCGCTTGATTTCGAGCTTCCGGATGACGTCCCGAAGCTCGTGTGCCGGCAGCTTGGTGAAGGTGAAGTCCTTGGCTATTTCTGCGGCTGTGACCTTGCGAAGGCTTTCCGAGAAGCCTTCGCAAGGTCAGTCGAAATCTCCGGCCAGATGACGGCTGTGCAGCATATCGGCCAACATTGCAGCAAATCTTCCTCGCGCACCGGATCGGCATGATACTCCCTCGCCGATCGGCGGGGTTCCTTTTTGAAGCGAAGCTGCGATACGGCTTATCAGCCATAATCTCACGCTATGGCCGCCGCTCCGAATGGAACACCAGCTCTTCATGTTCGTCAGGCGTCGTGATCAAAAACCGCCGGCGATTGGAGGCGGCGAAAAATTCTTGAATCCAAGGCGTGGTTCATCGCAAGTCTCATCAAATTCGCCGAACGGCTCAGTCCGGTGGCAGTTAGGCTCCGTCATATATGGATGACCAGAAACGCCGATTAGTTTGCTGGTTTGCGAGCAGCCAGTCATCGCGAGGGCTGCGGATGCAGTCATTATTACACTGAAACACCTAAGTACTATACTAGATCTTACCATCTCCTCGACCTTTATCGTTAAGTTGGCATTTACAACTAGCATCTCGCTAGAATGTGTACAGACTAGACTTCCTTGGTCTGTTTACAAAATCAGTCATAACTCATTTCTGACGCGAACTTTAATTAAATATTAACGATGAATTACTGACATTCATTGAGCGAGATCAAAAATCTATAGCGGAGGATGAAAAGGTTCGATCGAACGTCGCGTGATCCGTCGCAACTGCCGAAACGCAACGTCTCGGGGAGGCACTGGCGGGTCGCTGCGGTCGACCACGTCGATGAGATCCGTTTTTCCGAAGTTGGATTAATCGGGCCAACCCCGCCGGCTCGTCAAATTGAAGTGTCGAGATGCTGCAGCTCGGCCCGCTGCCGACGAGTGCGATACCCGCATCCCAACCTGCTACGCCAGGCGCGCGCCTCCGCCGCCGGATTCGCCGGCATTCTGTTGGCAGTGATTGGAGCGCGCGACAGTGCGCGGTTCGAAAATGCCTAAGTGACGGCGAATGCATCCGGACAAGTCGACGCAAAAAGCATCGAGCTCGAACAGATCTTGATCGCCGGCGCCGCAGTCTACGGCGGCTTTGTCGACCTACTGGTCGACGATAGCATCCACCTGAAAGCGCGACTCACTGTTCCAGGGCCAGAAATCTGTGCGGATCAACGTACTTACGAGTACCTGCGATGGCTCGCGTGGCGACGCTCCCAAGGGACGCTCATGTGTAGCCTGCAGACAAGGTGACGACGCGGAGATTGTCCACTACGCGAACGGTGCCCGGCGTATTTTCCGCCGCGACACGCACTGCTTCACGCACGTTTTCATCCGTGACCGTTCCGTTCAGATTGACGATACCGTCACGAACGACGATGTCGATCGTTGCGCCAGGCGTCCAAGCCTTGCTTTCGATTTCGTCCATAATGCTCTTGCGGATTGCCAGGTCGCTGACGACCGATGAAGGGATTTCACCTGTGTGTCGCGACAGCGCCAATAACAGGTTGGGGCGGCTCACGATGCCGATCACTTTGCCGTCGCTGACGACAGGCAACCGCTTGATGCCGCGCTCTTCCATCAGGTCGACGATCTCGCTGACGGGCGTATCCGGTCCAACGCTCGCGACCTCTCGGCTCATGACGTGTTCGACCTTCCGCCCGTGCTCGTGTGCATATTCCTGTGCCAGCTGTCCCGTACTCAGCCAGATTTCGAGCCATCGTGGGCGGTGACGCTCGGTTCCGATCTCCTCGCGGCGCAACAGGTCGCGCTCGGTAACGATGCCGAGCAGCTTGCCTTGTGCGTTAACGACCGGCAGGCCGCTGATGCGGTGCTCGAGCATGACACGCGCCGCATGCTCGATGGTGGTATCGGGGCGTACCGTCGTCGCCCCCATGGTCATGATGTCACTGGCTTTCATGGTTCTTCTCCCACCGTTTTTTTCCTGCCGCTTCCGCCATGGCGACCTTGCGCTTCACCGCGATGAAGCTGTCGGGACTGACCGAGATCGAGTCGATACCGCACTCGACGAGGAATGTCGCGAATTCGGGATGATCGCTCGGCGCTTGCCCACAGAGGCCAATCTTTGCACCAGACTTGCGGGCTGCATTGATGACGTTTGAGATCATCCATTTGACCGCAGCGTCCTGTTCGTCAAAGAGGCCCGCGAGCTCGGCGGAATCCCGGTCGACGCCGAGAGTAAGCTGCGTAAGATCGTTCGAGCCGATCGAGAAGCCGTCGAAGCGTTTTGCGAATTCCGCCGCAAGAATGACGTTTGACGGGATTTCGCACATGACGAAGACCTCCAATCCGTCTTCGCCGCGCCTCAACTGGTTCTCGGCCATGACTTCGAGCACCCGGTCGGCCTCATGCGTCGACCGGCAAAACGGGATCATCACGATGACGTTCCGAAATCCCATTTCGTTCCGCAGCCGGCGGATGGCTCGGCACTCAAGGGCGAAGCCCTCTCGGTAAAGCGGGGAGTAGTAGCGGGATGCGCCTCGGAACCCGACCATTGGGTTTTCCTCTTCAGGCTCGAACTGGGCGCCGCCGATCAGCCCAGCATATTCATTAGTCTTGAAATCGCTCATGCGCACAATGACGGGCTTCGGGTAAAGCGCCGCCGCAATGCGCGCCACTCCGCGTGCCAGCCGGTCGACAAAATACTCCGTCTTGTCTGCATAGCCGACCGTCAATTCCGTGATCTCACGCTTCGCTGCCTCATCCTTGAGCTGGTCGTAGTGCACCAGCGCCATCGGATGGACGCGGATGTGGTTACCCACTACGAACTCCATGCGGGCGAGACCGACGCCGTCGGCAGGAAGACGCCACCACTGCAGCGCGGCGGCGGGATTTGCCAGGTTGAGCATAATCTTTGTGTGCGTTTCCGGAAGGTTGGTCATGTCGACCATTTCCGTTTCGACGTCGGCGGTTCCTTCATAGACAAATCCCTGGTCGCCTTCCGCGCAGGACACCGTCACCACCTGCTCGTCATGCAGCACTTCGGTCGCGTTGCCGGTGCCGACGATTGCTGGCAGGCCGAGCTCGCGACTGACAATGGCGGCATGCGAGGTGCGCCCTCCGTGATCGGTGACGATCGCAGCTGCCCGCCTCATGATCGGCACCCAGTCCGGGTCGGTGGTCCCAGTGACGAGGATTGCGCCGTCGACGAAGTCGGCGATGTCACGGGCACTTTCGATCAGGCAGACGGGGCCTGCGACGACTGCATCGCCGATAGCAAGGCCCGTGGTGAGCTTTCTGCCCTTTCGCGTAATTGTGTAGGACCTGAATGCTGCCGCTTCACGACGTGACTGAACCGTCTCCGGCCGCGCCTGGACGATGAAGGTCTCGCCCGTCTCGCCGTCCTTTGCCCACTCCATATCCATCGGGCAGCCGTAGTGGGACTCGATCGCAGTGGCCCACCTGGCCAGCGTCAGGATTTCCCGATCCTCAAGCACGAAAGCTGCGCTCTCGATCTTTGACGTTGGCACGTTGCGGGTTGGCTTATCGCCGTCGGCGTAGATCATCTTTTGCGCCTTGTCGCCGCACTTCTTACCGATGATAGGTGCGAGAGCGGGATCGGAGAGCAGCGGCTTGAAAACCTGATATTCGTCGGGATCGACCGCGCCCTGCACAACGTTTTCGCCCAGTCCCCAAGCGGCGTCGATCACGACGACATCCTTGAAGCCGGTTTCCGTGTCGATCGAGAACATGACACCCGATCCGCCAAGATCCGAACGGACCATCTGCTGAACGCCGATTGAAAGGGCGACGCTCATGTGGTCGAAGCCTTTTGCCTGGCGATAGCTAATGGCTCGATCGGTAAAGAGCGAGGCGTAGCAGCGGCGGCATGCCACTAACAGCGCCTTGTCGCCACGAATGTTCAAGAAGGTCTCCTGCTGGCCGGCGAAGCTCGCGTCGGGCAAGTCCTCGGCGGTCGCGCTCGAACGCACGGCAACGTCGACCTCTGCCTTGCCGGTGCGCTGACAAAGCTCGCGATAAGCGGTCGTGATCGCGGCCGCGGTTTCCTCGGGCCAATCACCATGCAGAAACAATTCCCGAATCGCCTGGCCCGTCTCGGCAAGAGCAGCCTTGCCTGCAACCAAATCGCCAAGTAAGTCCTGGATGCGCTCCTTCAGCTGGTTCGCCTGCATGAAGTCCCAGTAGGCCTCAGCCGTCGTCGCAAAACCAGGTGGAACGCGAATGCCTCTTGGCGCCAGAGCCTGGACCATCTCGCCGAGCGAAGCATTCTTGCCACCGACACGGCCGACGTCACCGCGTCCGATTTCTTCAAACCAGACTGTTAGCCTGCCGGGTCGTGGAAGTTTCCCACCCATTCAATTTCTCCTTTGTAGTCAGTCTGCCGATCTCGCGGTCAGAAGCCTTGATCCCAGTCAAGAAGTCGATGAATGCTGTTAGGGGAGGGCATCACGCTACGAATTGGCATTCCCCGAACATTACCCACGTTCAGGCGCCGGTCGCGAAGCACCTGCCATGAGTGCAGGCACCGGTTTCAACATTCGTTGATCGGCATCAATGCCGCGGCACAGCCGGCGCGCATTGTAATTAAGTTGCGGTGCGCGACGGCCGAAGCCGAGATCCGCAGCTTGGCGGAGGCGCTTTATGGCCGAGCCGACTGGTGCTGGGCGCAGGACCCGCAAAGCCGATCAGACCAAAGACAAGGACGGGTCTGCGCCCGATCAAATCCGACCACTTCCCCCAGAGGAAAGCGGCGGCCACCGGCGCTGCGACATAGGCAGCGGTCAGAAAGCCAATTTGCCGCGCATTGAATGTCGGGTCGGTGGAACCGGCAAGCCGCTCGACCATCGCTGGCAGGACCGGCAAGACGATTCCGTAGCCGAGCGCAACGACAAAGGCCGAGGCGAGAAGTGCGCCCAGGGTCCATCGCGACGTTGGCAGGCGAGCTTGCATCGATACGCTTATGCCTGCGCGCCGCTCGGGTGCTGACGAGCGACGCGTTCGGTTATTGATGCAGCGGCAGGTCGAATGCCTTCGAGCCTGGTTCGCTTGAGCAGCAGCGCATTGACCGCCACGAGCGCCGAGCTGCCCGACATTGCTAGCGCCGCAATCTCGGGGCCTAGCAAGAACGGATAGAACATGCCTGCCGCGATCGGGAAGGCGATGACATTATATCCGACCGCCCACCACAGGTTCTGGTGCATCTTGCGCAGCGTGGCGCGCGAAAGCGTCATTGCACCGACCACGTCATAGGGATCACTCTTCATCAGCACGATGTCGGCGCTTTCAATAGCGACATCGGTGCCCGCTCCGATGGCGAACCCGACATCGGCTTGCGTCAGTGCCGGCGCGTCGTTAACGCCGTCGCCGACCATGCCGACCTTCAGGCCCTGTCCCTGCAGTTCCTTGATCTTGTCGGCCTTCTGCCCCGGCAGCACTTCGGCCAGGACGATGTCGATGCCGAGCATGTCCGCGATGCGCTTGGCGGTTCCAGCATTGTCGCCCGTCAGCATCGCCACGCGCACACCCTGTTCATGCAACTTGGCAATCGTTGCGATGGCGGTCGGGCGCGGCGTGTCGGCAATCGCGATCAGCCCGAGCAGCTTGCCGGACCGCGCCACGTGAATGACGGTGCGGCCTTCGCCCTTGAGCGTCTCGGCCCTCTCGCCGAGCCTCAGAAGATCGATCTTCTGCTCGTCCATGAGGCGCCGGTTGCCGAGGAAAACCGGACTGCCGCCGACGGCGGCGCTGGCGCCCTTGCCTTCGATATTCAGAAAGCCTGAAACCTTGGGAAGCTTAAGGTCCTTGGCTCGCTCGACGATGGCGACGGCCAGCGGGTGATCCGACCCCTGGTCTACAGCAGCCGCGACCTGCAGAACCTCGTCGGGTGAAACGCCGGCCGCGGGGACGATTTCGACGACCTTGGGCTGGCCCATCGTCAGCGTGCCGGTCTTGTCGAAGACGATCACGTTGAGCTTGGTCGCCTCCTCGAGAGCGGCGGCATTCTTGAACAGGATCCCGTTTGCGGCGCCAAGGCCGGTGCCGACCATGACGGCCATCGGCGTGGCAAGGCCAAGCGCATCGGGACAGGCAATGACGAAGACAGTGATGGTCAAGGTCATCGCGAATAGCAGCGGCTGGCCGAGCCACCAGAACCAGACGGCGAAGGTCGCAAGCCCGATGACGATCGCGGCGAGCACCAGCCATTGCGAGGCACGGTCGGCGAGCAGTTGCGCCGGGGCCTTCGAATTCTGGGCTTCCTGGACCAGCTTGACGATCTGGGCCAGGGCCGTGTCAGCGCCCACCTTGGTCGAGCGATAGCGCAGCGTGCCGCTCTTATTGATCGTCGCCCCGATCACCTTGTCGCCGACCTTCTTGGTCACCGGCATCGACTCGCCGGTCAGCATCGATTCATCGATGGTCGACCCGCCCTCGATCACCTCGCCGTCAACGGGAAGCTTGTTGCCGGGCCGCAGGACCACGATGTCGCCGAGCACGACGTCCGCGGTCGCAACCTCGACCTCCTTGCCATCGCGCGAGACGGTGGCCTTGGGCGGGGCTAGGTCGAGCAGGGCCCTGATTGCGGCCGAAGCCCCGGCGCGGGCGCGCATCTCCAGCCAGTGGCCGAGCAGGATGAACACGAGCAGCACGCTCGCAGCCTCATAGAACTGCTGCCCCTCGAAGAAGAAGGTCGCGCCGACGCTGAACAGATAGCCGGTGCCGACGCTCAGCACCACCAGCACGGCCATGTTGAGGACGCCGTTGCGCAGGGCCCGCCAGGCGGCAACCAGGAACGGCCAGACAGGATAGAGGATGGCGGCGCTGGCGAGGAAAAACATCGCCACGTCTTCGCTCAGCCCGAAAGGCGGGCGCAACCAGGGCTCGCCCAGGCCCATCGGCTCCATGGCGAAGATCGGCAGCGTGAAAACCAGGCTGACAAGAAACCGGTTGCGCATGTCCTTGACCATGTCTTGCATGTCCATGCCGGCGCCGTGCCCCATCTCATGGGCCATGGCGTCGTGCGGCACCTTGGCCGCAACTGTCCTCCGGTCCATTGGACCCGTTTGGATCATGGCGGCGTGATCATGCCCGGCGTGCCCGGAGATCGCGCGCGGATGCCCCGGCGGAATCGTCGTGCTGCCGGGAATGCACAGATGCCGCGGCACGGTCTCGCCGCGGCAATGGAAGCCGCAGGCCTCGATTTCCCGGGCAAGGATCTCCGGGCTCGTCCGCCCCTCGTCGAACTCGATGGTGGCGGTGGTCGACCCCGCATTCATCGCGACACCGGCAACGCCCGGCAGTGCCTCGAGACGTTTTTCGACCGCCGCGAAGTCCATCATGCCGACTAGGTCGCGCACTTCCAGATTGATCTTATTCATCATCCTTCTCCATGCCGCAGTTGGTGGCGGCGATCGCACGTCCGGCGATGTCTCAGCTTCGGTAGGCGAAGGTCGACATCATGCCGCTCGCCATGTGGTAGAGGTGGTGGCAATGGAAGGCCCACTGCCCGGGATTGCCGGCATCGACGGCGATGGTGATCGAGCGCATCGGCGGCACGAGCACGGTGTCGCGAACGGCACCCTGGAAGCGCTGCCCATCAATCCGGACCACTTGGAAACGATGGCCGTGAAGGTGCATCGGGTGGGCCATCATGGTGTCGTTACGCAGCGTGACCTCGACGCGATCGCCGGTGTCCACCAGGATCGGAGCGCTGGTTTCGAGACGCCAGCGATAGGCGGCCATGTCGCCGGTCAGCGCCATATCGAACGTCTTGTCGGCACGACGTGATGCGAACGGCACTATTGCCCGAAGTTGCGCCTCGAGCGTCAGATCGAGAACCGGAGCATCGACATACGCGGCCGTCCCGAGCCTGGCCACCGCCGCTCCTGCCGGGCGCAGGACAATTCCGGTGCGTTCCTTGCTCCCCTCGCGCAGCGCCAGGATCGGGAAGGCGGCGCTGAGGTCGCGCGGCAACCGCACGCGGACGTCGATGCGCTGTCCCGTCGTCATCGGAAAGCGCCGGCCCCTGACCGGCTCGACAGGCTGACCGTCGACCGCAATCAGCTCGCCTTCAAGCGCGCCGAAGTCGATCGTGAACGCGGTCGCCGTGGCGCCATTGATGATCCGCACCCGCAGGCGTCCGCCCCGTTCGACCGGCACGATCTCGGGGTCGTCCAGTGAGCGGTCATTGGCCAGATTGGCGTCATACTCGATGTCGTTGATATCCATCGCCATGCCGCCGTGGCTCATCCCTGCCATGGCGCCGCCGGCGTCACCCGACAGGTCCATGCCGTTTATTGGCATGGCGCCGCCAGTGTTCTTGCTCTGCAGGCCGGCCAGCAATTCCTCCGGCGATGAGAACGAGAAATCGTGAAGCAGGATGACGACCTCCTGCTCATCGTTTGCATCATCGGCGGGATCGGCGACGATAAGCGGAGCAGCGAGCAGCAATTGTTCCTGCAGGGTATGGGCATGCATCCAATGGGTGCCGGGGTCGCCGACCGGAAAATCGAAGCTCCGATCGGCCTGGGCGCCGATCAGAGGCAGTGGCGCGTCGGCGACGCCGTCGCTCAACCAGGGCGGCGTCAGTCCGTGCCAATGTATGATCGTCGGCTCGGCGGTCTCATTTCGAAGCCGGACATTGAAGGCATCGCCCGCTCGCAAGCGCAGGCCGGGAGCGCCGTCGGCTCCTCGCAGGCCGAAGACGCTTGCAGCTTTGCCGTTCACTTCGATCGTGCGGCGAGAGATGCCGAGCGTCTGGCCGCCTGACCGACTGGCGGAGGTTTCTGCGAGCAAGCCCGAAGGGAAGGCAAGAGCTGCGGCGCCTGCCACTGCGCCCTTCAGGATATCTCGGCGTTTCATGATGATTTCCTTCGGTCTCGAGATTGTTGTTTCGGTCAGCACACAAAGATCATGCCCGAGCCCCCTGGCCTTTAGGGCGCACGGCGCTCGCCGGCGGAACCGAACAGCCTGGCCACATGCGGAAAAAAGGCGGGCACGCGGTCCGCATAGCGGTCGTAGGCGTCGCCGAATTCCTTTCTGGCTTCACGCTCTTCGATGAAGGAAAGCCGCACATACATGCCAACCAGTACGGGAAACATCGCCAGCGTCAGCAGCGTGGGCCACTGCACGAGGAAGCCCGCCATGACGAGAACGAAGCCGACATATTGCGGATGCCGGACGGAGGCATATGGGCCGCCGGTTGCGAGGCGATTGTGACGCTGTGCTTCGTAAAGCACCCGCCACGCACTCGCGATCAGCACGAAGCCGCCGCCGATCAGGAAGAAGCTGAGAATGTGGAAGGGCCCGAAATGCGGATTGAGCTGCCAGCCGAACATCATCTCCAGGAGATGACCGGCATCATGCGAGAGCCAGTCAACGCCGGGGAACCTAGACTGCAGCCAGCCCGAGAACAGGTAGATCGTCAGGGGGAACCCGTACATCTCGGCAAACAGCGCCACCAGGAAGGCGCTGAATGCACCGAAGGAGCGCCAGTCACGGCCAGTTCGCGGCTTGAAGAAGCTGAAGGCAAACAGGATGAAAATCGCCGAGTTGATTATAGCCAGGCCCCAGAGGCCGTAGGCGAAAGATTGCTCGACCATGGTCATGCTCCTTTGTGGTGTGTGGGGCCGTCTTGCGCGTCCGGCTCGGTTTCCTTGTGCTGCGTATGTCTCCCATGCCCCCCGTGGCCGCCATGCATGAATATGTGAAGCAGAGGGCAGGCGAGCAGCAGCAGATAGGGAAGGATACCGAAGGCATGCGCCCGGTGCTCAGAGAGCAGGAAGAAAGCGGCGATCAGCAGGAAGGCGATCGTGACCAACCCGGTCTTCGAAGTCCAGAATCCGCGCGTTCCTGCCTCGAACTCCGGCTCTGGTTCGGAGCCGGTCAAGGGATCGGACATGTGGTGTGTGTTGGGGTTCATGGGTTGGATTCCCTTTGATTGTTAGCCGTTGTCATTGCCGGCCGCGCGGTCGAGTGCTGCGGCTTTCATGAGACTCGCCCTAACGGCGCCCGGTGGCGACGACGTTGTAGATCGAGGCGTAGATTACGCCCGCCACGAGGCCGACGACGCCAAGGCCAACGACGCCGTAGAGAACGCGGCCAGGGCTCATCTGCGCCGCTAATCTGACTGCGCTGAAGTCGAGCCCGTGCATGAAGGCGCCGAAGAAATAGACCGTCGCGTCCGGCCAGATGGCGAAGGCCAAAGCACAGAGCATGCTCATCAGGGCCAACGTCACGCCCAGCGCAATGCCGACAGACAAAATGCTAAGCTTGTTCATGGATTCCTTCCGTCACTTCGCGTGTTGCTTGAGCCATTCCTGCATTGAAGCGATCTCGGCCTGCTGAGCCGTGATGATCTGATTGGCCCAGTCCCTGACCTGATCATCCTTGCCGAATTGCAGGACCGCACGGGCCATGTCGATCGCCCCTTGATGGTGCGGAATCATCGACTGGACGAAGGCGATATCGGGATCTTCGGCCTGGATGGCCTGCATCATCGGCCCGTCCATTCGCTTCATGGCATCCATGTAAGCCCTGGAGGCCGCCGGCATGCTGGCAGTGTCCTTCGGCATGTTGTTCATCATGCCGCCTTGCATCATGGCGCCGCCCTGCATCATGCCGCCCTGGCCGCCTTGCATCATCTGCTGCATCATCGGCATCATCTGCTGCATCATGGGCATCATCTTCTGCATCGTTGACATCATCGTCGTGCACTGCTCGGGCAGCTTGCCCGGCACCGCCTCAGCTGCCGGAGCCGCTGTCGTGGCTTGCGGTAAGTCGGCCTCGGGATGGTGCGGATCCGTCTGGGCAAAAACCGTGCCTGAAAGAGTTGTGAATGCGGCAAGCGTGATCATTCGAAGGTGGGTTTTCATGACTGTTTCCTTGTCGTTAGTGTGAAACTGAGGCGAGCTCTGAGTATGGATGCCCAAGGCAGCCGGATCGCCGATACCGGTTTGGTTTCGCGGATCGCTGGCGCGTTATCGGGCCTTGTCGGGCGCTGCTGGGTTCAACAGTCGCAAGGGCCGCGACGGCGCGATTTCAGGCGAAGGTCCGGGGAGGTTGCAGGAGGGCCTCAGGGTCGATGCCCGTTGCCAGGAACGCCTTGCCCGCCACGAAGCGGACTGCAACCGGCACGTCATCAAGAACGGCGCATTCGACGGCGGAAATGCAAGCAGCACAACAGCTGGGGCCGGTCGAGTGCAGGCAATCCAGGCAATCATCACAAGCAGCGCCATGGTCGTCCTGGTCAGTGGACGCGATGTGACCTATCACCTGGTGCGTGGCGCTCGTCGAGAGCGTCGCAACGCCGGAATTGGCGCCTATTGCAGAAGCCTGCCCGGCAAAACCAGCAACCGCACCGCCCGCGATCAGGAGGATCACGGCCAGCAGTAACCGGAGCTGAGCCAAGGCGATTTTCATGATATCAGCGTAGCTTAACCACGCGTCGGCACTTTGATACAAATCAAAGCTCGCCAGCGTGGCGAATGCGAAATTTGCATGACTCTGGCGGCCGGCAATGAGGAGATAACGACGTGCTTACAGTGCCTGCGGTCGCGAAGGCCAGCACATCCCTATCAGAGCGGCTTAACCGCAAATGCTTCTGCATCACGCTCGACCGGGCGGAACTTTGGGCGGCGCTGGATCGCGAAGCCGGTGAGCCTGGCTTCTGCGAAACCTTCATGGCGACACGGCCGCATCTATTTTCCAACGTCCCGGTCTTTCTTGCCGCGTCCGCCCTCGACGAGATGCAAAGAATCGTCGTCGCCATTGAGGCGGCAGCACATTTGCCATCGTACCGCGAAGCGGTCCTCTCCTGGGCTCCCGAAATCGCGCAACGCGATTTTGGGCCAATTGGCGCTCTTATGGGCTACGATTTCCATCTCGACGATGATGGCCCCAAGCTGATCGAGGTGAACACCAACGCCGGCGGCGTTTTCCTCAATGCAGTGCTGGCGAAGGCCCAGAAGGCTTGCTGCTCTGAAGCTGACCGGGCGCTAATCGGCGCCAGGGACAACCACTTCGAAGCCAGCGTCATTGCGATGTTCACGCACGAATGGCGGCGCCAGCGGGGTGCCGGTTCGCCGCGAAGGATCGCGATCGTCGATGATCGGCCTGAGGAGCAGTATCTCTATGCCGAATTTGTACTTGCCAGGCAGTTGTTGCTGAAGCATGGCGTCGAAGCGGTCATTGGGGACGCGAGCAAGCTTAAATATGAAGGCGGCAGGCTTCGGCTGGACGGCAACGAGATAGAGCTGGTTTACAATCGCCTGGTCGATTTTGCGCTTGATGGGCCCGAGCATACGGCACTCAGGGCGGCTTATCAGGACGGCGCGGTAGTGGTCACACCCAATCCACACAATCATGCGCTCTTTGCAAGCAAGCGAAATCTGACATTGCTATCCGATCCGGCGGCGCTCGAAGCATTCGGCCTTTCCCCGGAGCTGCGCTCGCGGCTCACAGGCATCCCGCGAACCACGCTGATTACCCCCGACAATTTGGATGCCGCCTGGCAATCCCGCAAGGACATGTTCTTCAAGCCGCTCTCCGGCCATGGCAGCAAGGCGGTCTACCGCGGCGACAAGGTGACCAAAGGCGTGTGGGCAGAGATCGCTCGCGGCGGCTATGTGGCCCAGTCATTTGCCGCGCCCGGGCAGCGTATGATCGAAATCGATGGTGCACCCGCACCGCGCAAAATGGACGTGCGGCTCTACACTTACGACGGCCAGATGTTGCTCGCCGCCGCGCGCCTCTACCAGGGCCAAACCACGAACTTCCGCACGCCCGGCGGCGGTTTTGCCCCTGTACTGGCCGTGTGACCATGCGATGCCATCTAGATCAGCTTATAAGGGCGATGCCTGCTAGCCGGCAGACGCTCGACCGTTGGAACCGAAGCGCCGCCTTCGAACCATGTGCCGCGCTCGCCTCTGACAATTTCGACAGCGTCATCAAGCTTGCCGATCGCGGCGGGCTTGCCAGTTGCCTCAGTGAATTCGATCGCGGCGCTGACCTTTGGCCCCATGGAGCCAGCGGGAAAATCCCGGCCTGATATCTCTGTCGGGCTAACCCTCCGGAGCGCACGGGCGGTAGCGGTGCCATAGTTGACATAGACTGCGTCGACGTCGGTCAGCATGAGCAGCATGTCGGCCTTCAATTGGCGCGCCAGAAGCGAACTTGCCAGGTCCTTGTCGATGACGGCCTCCACTCCGCAAAGACTGCCGTCATCTCGCGCTATCACCGGAACCCCGCCGCCGCCCGTGCAAATGACGATAACGCCGCGCTCGACCAAGAACGAAATCACTGATGCTTCCAGTATCTCCAGCGGCTTGGGCGAAGGCACGACGCGGCGCCATTTGTCACCGTCGGGCGCGATCTGCCAGCCGCGTTGCGCGGCAAGTCTGGTCGCAGTTGCCTTATCGTAGACCGGGCCAATCGGCTTCGTCGGGCGAGCGAAAGCCGGATCGTGCGGATCCACCTTGACCTGCGTTAGCAGCGTCGCGAACAGCCTCTCTTTTAAGAGGTTGCCGAGTTCCTGCTCGATCACGTAACCGATCATGCCGGCGCTCTCGGCGCCGAGCACGTCCAGCGGAAACGCTCCGCCGCCCGGGTTGGCGGCGGCCTGCAGTGCGAGCAGACCAACCTGCGGGCCGTTGCCATGCGTGATCACGACCGAATGCCCTTCGCCAACAAGAGCCGCCAGTTCGGATGCGGCGCGCTTGATGTTGCTGCGCTGGTTCCCGGCCGTCATCGGTTCCCCACGGCGCAGCAGTGCGTTTCCGCCGAGCGCAACGATAATAAGCATTTCAATTGCCGATCGTGGCGACGAGCAGGGCCTTGATCGTATGCAAGCGGTTTTCGGCCTGGTCGAAGACGATCGAGGCATCCGACTCGAACACCTCGTCTGTGACCTCCATGCAGTCGATGCCATATTCCTTTCCGATGAAGGCGCCGATCTCGGTGTCGGTGTCATGGAACGCCGGCAGGCAATGCATGAATTTGACGTGCGGGTTGCCGGCGCCAGCCATCACTTCGCGGGTTACCCGGTAGGGCGTCAAAAGACGAATGCGCTCGGCCCAGCCGGATTTGTCCTCGCCCATCGACATCCAGACGTCGGTATAGACAAAGTCGGCGTCCTGGACGCAGCCCTTCACATCTTCGTCCAGCCTGAAGCGGCCGCCACTGTGTTCCGCCAGTTGCCTGACATGGGCGCAGAATCCCTCATCCGGCCAGAGCTCCCTGGGCGAGGCGATGCGCATGTCGATGCCGACCTTGGCAGCTCCCAGCGCGAGCGACAGCGCGACATTGTCGCGACCCTCGCCAACAAAGGTCACCGTCACGTCCGAAAGATGCTTGTGCGTGAATTCGCGCATGGTCATCAAATCGGCGAGGATCTGCGTCGGATGCGCCTCGTCGGTGAGACCGTTATAGACGGGCACGCCGGCATGCGCGGCAAGCAATTCGGCCTGGTGCTGGCCAAAGCCGCGATATTCTATCGCGTCGTACATCCGCCCGAGTACGCGGGCGGTGTCCTTCATCGATTCCTTGTGGCCGATGTGGCTGCCGCTGGGACCGAAATAGGTGACATGGGCACCTTGGTCATAGGCTGCCACTTCGAAGCCCGTGCGTGTGCGCGTTGAATCCTTTTCGAAAATCAGCGCGATGTTTTTCCGAGTGAGACGCGGTGTCTCGTGCCCGGCAAGCTTGGCGGCTTTGAGATCGGCCGCCAGCCTCAGAAGAAAACGGATCTCGTCAGCCGTGAGATCGTCCAGGGTCAGAACGGAGCGGCCGTGAAGATTGATCGACATGGAGAGTTCCTTTCGGGTCAAATCGGGTCGCGGGCAATGGGACAGGTCATGCAATGCCCGCCGCCGCGACCGCGACTGAGCTCGGCGCCCTCGACGGTGATGACTTCAATCCCGGCGCGGCGCAGAAGCGTATTGGTGTAGACGTTGCGGTCGTAGCCGATGACCACGCCGGGCTCGAGAGCAACGACGTTGTTGCCATCATCCCATTGCTCGCGCTCGGCCTCATAACGGTCGCCACCGGTGGCGATGATCCGCAGCGATTTCAATCCAAGGGCTTGGGCAACAACCTCTGTGAACGGTTTTGTCTCGTCCGTGACCTCGACCGTTGCCGCTCCGTCGCCCGGCCGCAGCGAGAAGGTGCGCAGCCGCTCGACCACCGGCGGGTACATCGTGACCAGATCGCGGTCGCAGAAGGTGAAGACGGTGTCGAGATGCATGAAGCTGCGGTCCCGCGGCATCAGCGCGGCGATCACGCGCGTCGCTTCGCCAGCAGCGAACAGGCTGCGTGCGAGGCCGCCCACGGCTTGTGGCGTGGTCCGCTCTCCCATGCCGACGAGAACCGTTCCATCGCCGATGGGCATGACGTCTCCGCCTTCCAGGCTGATGCCGGTTCCCGGATCAGGTGAAACGAAGGGGATGCCGCTGTCGCGAAAGCGGGGGTGGAAGCGGTAGACGGCTTCGACATTGGCCGCTTCTGGCCGCCTCGCGGGCCAGTACATGGCATTGACCGAGACCGAGCCATAAATCCAGCAGGAACTGTCGCGGGTGAAAAGCTGGTTCGGCAGCGGTGGAAGCACGAAGTCCTGAGGCGCGAGTGTCCTTCCGGTCAATCCGCTTGGTTCGAAAGGCAGCTCTGCGCGAGCGATGCCGCCGACGAGGTAGGACGCCAGCTGCGGTGAGGGCATCTCGTTGAGCCACCCCCGCATCTCGTCAACCATGTCGAGCCCGACGACGCCGGGATGGATCCGGCGATCCAAAAGCCAGTCGCGGGCCTTGGTCAGACTCATGGTGTCGGCCAGGAGTTCCCCGAACGAATGCACCACAACGCCGCGTTCGCGCAGTGCGTCGACGAAGACATCATGCTCCTGCCGTGCCTTCTTGACCCACAGGACATCGTCAAAAAGCAACGCCTTGCAATTTTCCGGCGTCAGCCTTTGCAGGCTGAGATCGGGGCGGTGCACCAGCACCTCGCGCAGCCGGCCAACTTCAGAAAAGGCGCCAAGCTTGGTCGTGGTGATTGGAGCGTTCATAGCGGGCTGATGCTCCCGTTCCAGATGAGGTAGGCGGCAGCGATACCGGCGAGGGCAAGCGCTGCGGCGAGTGCTGCTTCGGCAGGATGGAAGATGCGCTGGTTGGTTTCGCGGCGGGCCCAAATGTAGAAGAGGATGCCGGGCGCATAGAGGATCGCGCACATGAACAGGTAGGCGGGTCCAGCCGCGTAGACGAGCCACAGCCCGTAGACCGTCGCCAGCAGTCCGGCGAAAAGCGGACCGGCGCGCTGCTCGCTGTTCCCATAGCTCTCCCCGGTCAGCGCGAGCTTGGCCGCGTAGGCTCCCGAAAAGATGTAAGGCACAAGGATGGCTGCGGATGCGATGTAGAACAGCGCCTGATAGGTGCTTTGCGCAAAGAGCGTGATCACCAGGAACGCCTGGACCAACAGGTTGGTGATCAAGAGCGAGGTCGACGGCACACCACGCTCGCTCTCCCGGCCGAAGAATTTCGGCATCGTTCCGTCCTTGGCGGCGACATGCGGAATTTCCGCGGCAAGCAGCGTCCAGCTCAGGAAGGCGCCGACCACCGACACGACAAGCGCGATGTTGATAAGGATGGCGCCCCAGGGCCCGACAACCGCCTCCAGCACGCCAGCCATAGAGGGGTTCTTCAGCGCGGCGAGCTCAGGCTGGCTCAAAATGCCGAGCGACAGCAAGGAGACCAGGGCATAGAGCGCGAGGCAGGTGAAGAAGCCCAGAAGGGTCGCCATAGCTATGTCCTTGCGGCGTTCGGCCCGGCCGGAGAATACGCTGGCGCCTTCGATGCCGATGAACACCCACAGGGTCACCAGCATTGTGCTTTTCACTTGTGCGGTAATCGAGCCGAGACTGGCGTTGCCAAACCCGGTGAAGTCGAGCGACCAAACTTCCAGCTTGAACGCGACTCCGACGACTCCCACGAACAGAACAATCGGAGCGATCTTTGCCACCGTGACAATGACGTTCACGATCGCTGCCTGCCGGATGCCGGCGAGAACCAGGGCGTGGATCAGCCACAGCAGGATCGATGCACCGAGCACAGCCTGCCAGGTATTTCCGTCACCGAAGGCCGGAAAGAAATAGGAAAGCGCGCTGAAAACGATCACCGCGTAGGAAACATTACCGACCCAGGCGCTGATCCAGTAGCCCCAGGCGCTGTTGAAGCCAATGAAGGGGCCGAAGCCAGCCTTGGCATAGGCATAGGGGCCGGCGTCGAGTTCGGGCTTGCGGGTTGCGAGCGACTGATAGACGAAGACCAACGCCAGCATGCCGATCGCGGTGATGGCCCAGCCAATCAGGACGGCAAGAGGACCGGCGCCGGCCGCCATATTCTGCGGTAGGCTGAACACGCCAGAGCCGACCATCGAACCGATCACCAGTGCGGTGAGCGAACCCACTCGGAGCTTTGTCGCTGCTGCGGTCGTCACCTTTCGGATAGGGATGTTGATTCCAGCGGTAGTCATGATGCTCTCCCGTAGCATGGCGTTGATGGGAGGCAATAAACAGAGAAGGAGGGGCGGCCGCTTTGATGCCGGTCAAAAGAGAATTTGTCCTCGCTGCATCCGAACTATTGGATTTCGCAAAGGTCCCGAGAGGTCTGGAATGTTGTGTTCATGCGTGTCGTCAGAAGACGGTCCGGCCCACGCTGGCTCCTGGCCCCAGAACGTCTAGGCGATGCGTTGCCTCGTTCAATCACGGTTCCCGTTTCGAGCAATCAAGCACATGGCCTTGGCCTTTTGATCTCCATCAACGCGCCACCCGCCACATCTCTGCATTTTTAACATCTTCAACAGAGTGGGTGCGACCCGCTCGGAACAGAGGTGCAAGTATGAACGACAATACTTTGCGACAGAACGTCATCTTTGAGCTGGAGTTCCAGCCCAGCATCGACGCGGCCAATATCGGCGTCGCTGTCGATAACGGGGTAGTCACACTGACCGGCCATGTCTCGACCTATGCACAGAAGGCCACGGCGGAAAAAGCGGTCCTTTGCGTCAAGGGCGTAAAAGGTGTCGCCCAAGAGATCGAAGTGCGGCCTTTCGGCAGCAATGTCACGGCAGACGATGAGATCGCCAAGCGGGCTCTGCACACGATCAGCTGGAACACGGTGGTCCCCGACGGAGCGGTGCAGGTCAAAGTCCAGAATGGCTGGGTGACCCTCACCGGCAAGGTGGAATGGCAGTATCAGAAAGCCGCCGCTGCCGCTGCCATTCGGTATTTGGCGGGCGTGCTCGGCGTCTACAACCAAATCGAGGTGAAGCCGCAAGCATCAGTGGGTGATGTGAAAAAGCGCATCGAAGATGCACTGAAACGCAACGCCGAAGTCGAGGCGAAGGCAATAAATGTCAAAGTGTCCGATGGCCGGGTTACGCTAGAAGGCAAGGTCAACAGTTGGGCCGAGCGTCGCACAACGGAACGGGCCGCCTGGGCCGTACCCGGCGTGCACATGGTCGAAGACCTCATTACAATCGCCTGATACGTAGCAGCGTCAAAAGGAAGTGGATCGTCATCCGCTTCCTTTTGTTTTTGCGGAATGCATAGGAGGTGTCATGAAAGCCATGGTGCTTGAAAGCATCGGCACTCCCTTGAAGCTGATCGACAGACCCGATCCTATTCCTGGGGTGGGCGAAATCAGGTTGAAAGTCGAGGCATGCGCAATCTGTCGGACCGATCTGCATGTCGTTGATGGTGATCTCCCTCATCCAAACCTGCCGGTCATTCCAGGTCATGAAATTGTCGGCGTCATTGATTCTGTTGGTGAGGGGGTCGCGAGCTCCCGACTTGGGCGGAGAGTCGGCGTGCCTTGGCTCGGGCATACGTGTGGCCACTGCCCCTATTGCGCCGCAGGGAGTGAAAATCTCTGCGACCAGCCACTGTTCACCGGCTATACACGCGATGGCGGTTTCGCCAGCCATGTCATCGCCGACGAGCATTTCGCCTTCGACCTGGATGCCGATGCAGATGCGGTGTCGTTGGCGCCGCTGCTTTGCGCCGGTCTTATCGGTTGGCGGTGCCTGAACAAAGCCGGCGAAGGCAAGCTGCTCGCGATCTATGGCTTCGGCGCTGCCGCGCACATCATCGCCCAGATCGCTATCTGGCAGGATCGTGAGGTCTTCGCTTTCACGCGGCCTGGCGACGAGGACGCACAGGCATTTGCGCGCTCGCTCGGCGCCACCTGGGCCGGCGGTTCGGATGAACATCCGCCCAAGCAGCTCGATGCCGCGATTATCTTCGCTCCTGTTGGTGCTTTGGTGCCAAACGCGCTGCGAGCCGTGCGGAAGGGCGGCCGGGTCGTGTGCGGCGGTATTCACATGAGTGACATTCCAGCGATGCCGTATCGATTGCTCTGGGAAGAGCGTGAATTGGTGTCAGTCGCAAACCTGACTCGCCACGATGCAGAAGAGTTCTTTCCCGTTGCCAGGAGTGCGCAGGTTCGCACGCATACAAAGGTCTATCCGCTTGAACAGGCAAACCAGGCGTTAGACGATCTGCGTGCCGGCAGATTGAGTGGTGCCGCCGTCCTGGTGCCGTGATCTACTCCAACCGGACTATCTGGCCCGCGCACCAAGCCTGCGCATTTGTCCGAGCCATTTCGCGCGCGTCGCGTCGCTTGCGCCCGCGACCATGCCGAACAACGTCTCGCGTACCGGACTGATGCCGACAAAATGGAGTATGCTTCGCCGCATGCCAGCAATGCCGTGGCCGAGGAACCAGAGCTGGTAGAGAAGGGAAGGCATGCCCATTGTCACCACGAGCCGGGCGGAGCGGCCGCGAAGTAGCGTCTTGGTAAAGCCTCTACCCTTGTCCGGATAGGCGAAGGCCGTTCCCGGCCGCATGACCTGTTCCAGAAATGCCTTGAGCAAGGCCGGCATGGTCCCGAGCCAAAGTGGAAAGACAAAGACGATGTGCTCCGCCCAGACGATCGCCCCGGCGGCGTCCTTCAGGCTATCGGGTATCGCGCCGTGTTCGAACTCCTGCATCGTGCGCAGCATCGGAAAATTGAGCGCTGCCAGATCGATTTGTCGCACGACATGTCCCGCCTGTTTTGCGCCCTCGGCATAGGCTTGCGCCAGACCGCGGCA
Organism: Mesorhizobium sp.; assembly: GCA_004020315.1. Lineage (GTDB taxonomy): Bacteria > Pseudomonadota > Alphaproteobacteria > Rhizobiales > Rhizobiaceae > Mesorhizobium. The sequence goes on along the minus strand of SAQG01000021.1, from coordinate 10,194 downwards.
GAGGCGGTCCGGAGACGGTTCGGGATGGCCGACCACAACCAGGATGCGTCGCGACATGAGTTGCTCCCGGCGTTGTTTGGAACGCTAAGGCCGTTCGACCCGTGCCACCTGATAGGTGTGCATGGCGCCGTTACGTTCGATTGACACGTATTCGCCGGTCACGAAACGCTCGTCGCCGAGATGGAAGCCGATCTCGTCGTCGCGGTCGCCCTCGGCATAATCGAAATACCACTGTCCGCCCGGCTTGCGACGCAGCCGGCCGATCAGATCTTCTTCACCGGTGCGGAAGCGGCGAACGCGGCATGCGGCCTTATGCTCCTTCCACTCGTCCGGGTCGATCCGACCGTCACCGTTCAATGGAGCGAGCACGTCATAGCCCTCCTCGCGGTCACCTTCCGGATGGCCCTTTTCACGGGCAAGCAGCAGCCGGACATGGCGAAATTTCGGGGTAAGATCCTTCAGATTGGTCATGGCGAACTCCTTTGACGGAGTTTCATAGCGCCGCGACCAGACTTGGCCTTGATCCGCATCAAAGGGCTCGGACGTCCTGGCGCTGTCAGACGTTCAGTGGCAGCAACATCGCGCCATAGCCGGCCACTGCGGCGACCAGAGTTGCCCCGGCCAGTGGCAACCAGAACCTGACCGGGCCGATAAATATCGCCAGCGACAGGCGACCGATCGCGTTTGCCGCCAGCGCCGCGAGCACCGCCTGACCTACGGTCTCGACAGGGATCGATTGCTTGACCAGGCGCAATGCGCTGAGCACCGAGACGTCGACATCGAACGTGCCTGCAAGAGCCGAGCTCGCCAGCAAACCGCGCCCGCCGAATTGAGCAGCCAATGCAGCACTCGCGGTGGCGACAACCGCAAAGAGCAGGGCAAACAGCAGCAGCGGGCCCAATTCGAATGGATTGCGTGCCAGCGCACCGCTCTTTTGATCCCGGCCGTCTCGGGCCAGCAAGAAGACACCGCAGGCGGCGAAGACGATTGCTGCGGCAATTGCCGGAATGGCGACCGCTGCGAAGGCGCTTGGCTCGACGATCAGTACCACAGCCCAAACGCGCAGCACCGAGACCATCGCCGCCAGCGAAGCAGCGCCGGCGAGCGGCCGCGGATTGCTTGCGGATGCGGCGTTGCGGGCTAGCGCCATGGTCACGGCGGTGGACGAGACGATTGCACCAGTGAGCGAGCTGACGAGCAGACCGCGGGTGGTTCCCTGGACGCGAACGGCGACATAACCAGCGAACGATATCGACGCCATCAGCACCGTGAGGAACCAGACCTCCCACGGGTTGAAGCCGCCCCACGGGTCGATCGTCCGGTTTGGCAGCAAGGGCAAAACGATCGCGGTCATCGCCGCCAGGATCAGCGCCGAACGAAGCTCGATCCAGGTCAATCGCTTCAAGAGACCGTGCAGGATCTCGCGGCTGGCAAGGACTGCTGCGAGCGCCGCCCCTCCGGCGGCCGCAACCCGGTAATCACCGGCGACGGAAAGTGCACCGAGCGCGAACACGCCAAGGCCCGCTATTACTGCCGTAACGCTGAAATCCTCGTCATGGGCAGCCTCGCGCGCCTTGTACCAGGCGAAGATTGCCGCAAACGCGATGAAGCCACCGACCAGCACGGAAACTGCGTCGAGCGTATCGGCCAGCGCTGCGAGAATGCCGCCGAGCAGGCCGGATATGCCGAATGTTCGAATCCCGGCCGTGCGGCTGTGGTCGGGTTCGTCCCGCTCGCGCCAGCCACGTTCCAGTCCGACGAGGAGGCCTATTGCCAGCGCCAGTCCGAGCCGTGCGATGAGCGGATCCACGACGTGGCGGCTTTCAGGCTGCGGCGGTCGGCAGGTGATCGCGGACCCACCTGACGATCTGCCCCGCCGTCATTGCGCCGGATGTGCGCGCAACCTCCTGTCCGCCATGGAAGAGGATCATGGTCGGGATACCGCGAATGCCGAGCCTGGCGGCAACGGCCTGCTCATTGTCGGAATTGAGCTTGATCAGGCGAACATGCGGCTCCAGTTCGTTTGCTGCCGCTTCATAGGCCGGCGCCATCATCTTGCAGGGGCCGCACCACGGTGCCCAGATGTCGACGACAACGGGGAGGCTGCTTCGCTTGACCTGGCGATCGAAGCCCTGTGCGTCGACGTCTTCGGCATGACCCGAGAACAGCTTGGAGCCGCACTTTCCGCATTTCGCGCCCCCGGCATTGCGCGACGGCGGCAGGCGATTGACACCGCCGCATTTGCCGCAAACCACCAGATTTTCCTGGGCCATGGCCATTCACCTGCTTCAACTATGCGCGCCCGACACGCCCGTCGCCAAGAGTGCGTAAAGCGTTGAGGATCACCGCTACATCTATGCCCTCCTGAAGCAGCGCTCCTGCTACAGGCGTGATTTGTCCCATGGCTGCGGCACCCATTGCCACGGCCGAGAGCGCCAGCCCCGCAATGATGCTTTGCAAGGCGATCGCCCGCGTTCGTTGTGCAATGCGAACTGAATCGGCGACGGGATGCAGCCTGTCGGTCAGCACGATGACGTCCGCCGCCTCCGAGGAGGCGGTAGCACCCCGCGCGCCCATGGCGATACCGACCGTTGCAGCCGCGAGGGCAGGGGCATCGTTGATTCCGTCGCCAACCATCATCGTTGGTGCCAGGGCTTTCTCGGCTTCAACCGCCGCCACTTTCTGGGCGGGGAGAGCGTCGGCCACGACGGCATCGAGGCTGAGCAACGCCGAAATGCGCTTCGCCGCCACGCCGTCGTCGCCTGTGAGCATGACCACACGCGCAATACCGGCCGAGCGCAGGTTGCTGAGGGCATCGCGAGCATCCACGCGCAGCGCGTCCCCGAAAGTGAATATGCCGGCAAGTCGCCCGTCGAGCGCTAAAAACACCCTGAGTACCGGATCGTTCTGGTATCGCCTTTCGCCGCTTTTCGCCCAACCGGGCAGCGGTTTGTCGGCGAGCACGAGAGCCCGCGATCCCGCCGCGATCGACATGTTGCCGACCCGGCCCTTCAGGCCCGCGCCGCGATACTCGCGGACATTGCACGGATGCGACAGCATCAGCTTTCTGCCGCGCGCCGCCCGGACGATCGAATCAGCGAGCACATGGTGGGAGGCTTGTTCCAACGATGCCAACAACTGCAGCAGATGGTCGGCATCACGGCCGGGCGCGGCTTCGATCTCGATGAGCTCGGCGCCGCCGATGGTCAAGGTCCCGGTCTTGTCGAAGATCGCGGTTCGGACTTGCGCAAGGGCCTCCAGAGCCACGCCGCCTTTCATCAAGATGCCGGCACGCGCGGCGCGCGATACGCCTCCGATGAAGGCAACGGGAGCAGCGAGGATGAGCGGGCAAGGTGTCGCGACCACCAGAACGGCGAGCGCTCTGATTGGATCGCCAGAGATGTACCAGGCGGTGCCGGAGACCAGCAAAGTGGCTGGCAGCAGGAACAGCGCAAAGCGGTCGGCCATGCGGATGAACGGGGATTTCGCGGTCTGTGCTGCAGCGACCATGCGCACGATTGCCGCATAGGTGCTCTGTTCTGCGAGTGCCGATGCCCGCATGCTGAAGGCCTCACCGTTGTTGAGGGTGCCGCTGCGCAGCGCGTCGCCTGCGCTCCGCCGTTCGGGCAGTGGTTCGCCGGTTACCGCGGACTCGTCGAGAGAGGCCGAAGCATCAAGCAGGATGCCGTCGACCGGGAGCAGTTCGCCGGCTCGTACCAAAAGCTCGTCGCCGACAGCAACGTCTTCGACGCAAATGGTCTCTGTTCCCAGCGTTGACGTCCGATGGGCGACACGCGGTGACCGGTCGGTCAATGCCTTGAGGTTTCGCTCCGCGCGCCCGCGGGCAAAGTCCTCGAGTACCGTGCCGCCGGCATACATGATCGCGACCACCACTGCCGCCAGGGATTGACCGAGCAGCAGCGCGGCGGACATCGACACCAAGGCAATCGCATCAACGCCGAAGCGGCCGATCCAGAAATCGCGCAAAATGGAAATGGCGAGAGCCACCACCACGGGCAGGGTCGCAATCGTCCAGATCGTGTCGGCCACAAGGGATCCGAACTCGGCTCGCCAGACTCCGACCCCAAGGGCGAGACCCAGGATGGCAATGACCAGCAATGCGCGTCGCAGGGTGGACTCATTCATGCGATGCTTTCCGATTTTGATCGATGCTTGCAATCGCTAAGGGGCAGCGTCGATCTCGCGCAACAGCTAATCGGGACAACCGCAAAACGCTTTGATTCAACGCAACGAACCGGCAAGATCGACTGGTGATTATCGCCGGGAATAGGAGGCACAGGGTTGACCATCCGAAATCTCGAACATGCATTCGCTCCGAAGTCGGTTGCCGTCTTCGGAGCATCGGGGTGCGACGGCTCTGTCGGGCGTGTCGTCTTCGACAACCTCGTGAACGGTGGCTTCGAGGGCGAGATCTGGCCGGTCAACCCGAAATATTCGCAAGTGGCTGGCCGACGCTGCTACGCCAAGGCGGCCGATCTGCCAGCCATTCCCGACCTCGGCGTCATCGTGACGCCTCCGCAAACGGTTCCCGGCATCATACGGGACCTCGGCGAAAAGGGCACGCGGCGGCGGTCGTTATCACCGCCGGCCTGACGCGCGAGAACGGATTGCGGCAGGCCATGCTCGATGCTTCGAAGGCCACTCTTTTGCGCATCATCGGACCCAACACGCTCGGACTGATGATCCCGCCTGTGAAGCTCAATGCTGGATTCGCACATATGGCGGCCAGGCCCGGCAACATTGCGCTGCTGTCGCAATCCGGCGCCATCGCCACATCGGTGATCGACTGGGCGGCGGACAATAATGTCGGCTTCTCCCAGATCATCTCGCTGGGCGACATGGCAGATGTCGATGTGGGAGACTGCCTCGACATGCTGGCGGGTGATGCGCGCACGCGCGCCATCGTGATGTATCTCGAAACCATATCCAATCCACGCAAGTTCATGTCTGCGGCACGCGCGGCGGCGCGCATCAAGCCGGTCATCGCGATCAAGTCCGGCCGGCACGAGCAGGCAGCGAAAGCCACGGCGACCCATACCGGAGCGCTGTCGGGCGCCGACCGTGTCGTCGAAGCTGCGTTGCTGCGCGCCGGTATCCTGCGCGTTAAAGGTCTGACCGAACTGTTCGATGCTGTTGAGACGACAGCCCGTTTCGCTCCGCTGCAACGAGCCCGCGTCGGCATTGTCACCAATGGCGGCGGCGCCGGTGTGCTTGCCGTCGATCAACTCATCGACTGCAACGGCGAACTGGCAGAGCTCTCGCCGGAAACAATCGCCCGATTGGAGGCCGTCCTGCCTGCCACCTGGTCCCACGCCAATCCGGTCGACATCATTGGCGACGCTTCGCCGGAGCGCTATCGGGTCGCGATCGAGGCCGTCGCGGCCGATACCGGGACCGACGTTGTGCTGGTCATGAACTGCCCGACCGGGCTCGGCTCGCCGCTTGCTGCGGCAAGCGCCGTGGCGACACTCGCGCGGGACGGCAAGATAGGCAACAAACCGGTTCTGACCTGCTGGCTTGGCGAACACACGGCGCGCGAGGGGCGCCGTGTTCTTCAGGATGCCGGAATTGCCAGTTTCGAGACGCCTGCGGACGCCGCAACAGCCGTCTCCTATCTCAGCGACTGGTCGCGAGCCCAGCGGGCGCTGATGCGAGTTCCGCCGAGCCGCAGCGAGGACACGATGAGCGATCGAGAAGCCGTGCTTGCCATTTTCAGGCAGGTCGCCAAAGAGGGTCGGCGAATGCTGACCGAACCGGAAGCCAAGGCGGCGATCTCCGCCTATGGCGTTCCCGTGCCCGAGACCATTGTCGCCAAAACCGCTAGCGAAGCGGAAAAAGCCGCCGGCCGCCTTTTGAAGAGGGCGGAACAGGTCGTCGTCAAGCTGCTGTCAAAGGCGATTTCGCACAAGTCCGACATCGGTGGCGTGGTGCTCAACCTCGCGACCGCCGCAGCGGCCGGAAAGGCCGCCAGGTCAATCGAAGCGCGCGTACGCAAGCAGGCTCCGCAAGCCATTATCGAAGGCTATACGGTCCAACCCATGGTGGTCCGGAAACAAGCGCATGAACTCATACTGGGCATGAGTTGCGATCCCATTTTCGGCCCCGTCGTCCTCTTCGGTGCCGGCGGCGTTGCGGTCGAGGTGATGGACGACATAGCGTTCGCACTGCCACCGCTCGACGATGTGCTTGCCGGCGACCTGATCGAGCAGACGCGGACTGGCCGCTTGCTTGCCGGGTTCCGCGACCACAAGCCGGCTAATCGTGGCGCAATCGTTGCGGCGCTCAATGGGCTGTCGCAGATGATCGTCGACTTTCCATGCATCGTCTCCCTGGACATCAATCCATTGTTGGCCGACGCTGATGGCGTGATCGCACTCGATGCCCGCATCGAGATCGAGCCGGGACGCGTCGAAAAACCGGGGCCGAACCCGGCGCTCGCCATCAGGCCTTACCCGTCGGGCTGGAATAGGGATGTCTCGGTGGGCGGCGCGCACTATCACATTCGGCCGATCAAGCCGGCCGACATCGCGCTCTATCCGCAATTCCTCGCCAGGATTTCTCCGGATGATCTGCGACTGCGTTTTTTGTCGCCGCGCAAGAACTTCTCCGACCAGATGCTGAAACGGCTCACTCAGCTCGATTATGACCGCGACATGGCTTTCGTCGCGCTGGAAGCGAGCACCGGCGCGCTGGCAGGGGTCAGCCGGCTGTCCTGCGATCCGGATCACACTGTCGCCGAATACGCGTTGCTCGTACGCACGGACCTGCAGGGTCATGGTCTCGGCTGGGAGCTGCTCAGGCAGATCGTCGACTATGCAAAGGCCGATGGGATCGGTCGGATTGAAGGCATTATGCTCAACGAGAACACCAAGATGTTGGCAATGTGCCGCGAGTTCGGCTTTTCGGTAGGGCATCATCCGAGCGAGCCCGGCCTAGCTGAGGCAACGCTCGAACTCCGTTGAGGTCGATCACCTTGCGGCAACCAGTCAGGAGGCCGTGTGTAGGGACGATCTTTCCTTTTTGGACGTATCTCTTTCGGAGAACCTTCTCAACTCGGCGGCGATATCGGCAAGCTTTCGATCGGCGTCGACCTTGCGCCAGGTGGACGGGGTGGCCTTTCGCTGCAATTGCCGCGAAAGGATATCGATGGTGGCATCGGATGGGCCACCCCGGCGCTCGCTTACCCGTCGCCAAAGAACGAGCGGATCCGCCTCCAGCCAGAATCCGGCGAAAGCGACGTCTCTGCCTTTTGCCGCCTTCTCGATGCGGTCGCGATCGGCCGGCCGGTCAAAGACGGCATCGGCGACCACCGAACCGCCTTCGGCAAGGATCAAGTCGGCACGCCATGCCATTTCGCGGTAGACGCGGTCCGACACCTCAGGTCGATAAGCCCTGTCCGGCAGTTTCGTCTCGGCCGGCACCCCATGCAGGGCTTTGCGGATGCGGTCGCTTTCGACAATGCGTGCGCCGGGCGGCGCGCCAACATCCGCGGCGAGTGCCTCGGCAACGGCCGTCTTGCCGGAACCACTCAACCCGCCGATGGCGATCAGCCGCGGCGGCTTTTCCTGGAGAAGTGTTCGGGCAAGCTCGAAATAGGATCTGGCCTCGGCAACCAGGCCGCCGGAATCGTCACCGGCTTCCTCGACCTGGGTTGCGGTGACATGCGCGCGCACCGCGGCCCGCACTGCCATGAAAAACGGCAGGAGGATGAAGCCGTCCTCGTCGTCTGCTTCGTCGAGGTAGCGGTTCATCACCAGGTTGGCGAGTTCCGGAAAGCCGCGATGCCAGAGGTCCATCAGCAGGAAGGCCAGGTCGTAAAGCACATCGATGCTGGCGATCTGGTCATTGAATTCGATGCAATCGAAGAGGCGGGGCTCTCCGTCGAAGAGACAGATGTTGCGCAGATGCAGGTCGCCATGGCATCGCCGGATCTTGCCAGCCGTCTCCCGCCGGTCGAGCAACTCGCAATGACGGGCGAGGGCGGTGCGAAATATCCCGGTGAATGCCTTTATCTCGGCTTGCTCGAAAACATGGCTGGTGGCAAAGCCGGCTTCGTTGATGGCGAGCACGCCTGCCAGGTTCGAGGATCCGCTGCCCTTGTGGACCTCGGGCGCGCCGCGATGATAGCGCACGATCATGCGCGCGACATCCGTCATCAGCGCAGGCGTCAGTTCGCCACCGACTGCCATTCGATCGAGCAGCTTCGACTGATCGAAGCGGACCATCTCGATCGCCGCATCGACCAGTTCGCCGCTTCCGTCGAAGGCCAGCTCGCCGCCGGCCTCTCGGGTGACGCGCCGCACCCCTAGATAGAGGCCGGGGGCAGTCCTGGAGTTGAGCTCGACCTCCTTTTCGCAAGCGGCGAGCCGCAGCGCCGGGGTCGAGAAGTCGACATAGGGCAGCTTGACAGCTCGCTTGATCTTGTAGGCGCGCTGGCCAACCAGGAAGATACGCGAGATATGGGTCTCGATCGCCTCGACCGGTCCGCTCTCGCCATATGCGGCAGGGTTATACAGAAATGCGACAGTGGCCTGCTGGTCGTCAACGATCATTGCCTGCCTCCTGTTTGGCTGCGCCGGTGAAACGACCAAGGCCTTATCGAGGAAGTTGTCCCTCGAGTTATCGCTGTAGGGTCTGGACGTAACCGGCCAGTTCATGGATCCGTTCCCTGGTGACGATTTCTCCAGCGTTCGGGCCGTACTTCTTGGCGTCCCCGGGAAGGAACTGTCGACCCCAGACCGGCATGTCGCGCTCGCCATGCTCCGGCACGACGTAACGGCCATCGATCACCGCGAAAACGCGCCAGTAGGGGAATTCGCCGCCGTTCTGCTTGGACAGGTGCGTCAGGTCCGCTGGGCGCTTCAACATTTCATCGGCAAGGGATCCGTCGCCCTTGCCTTGAGGGCCATGGCAGACGGCACATGAGTTCATGTATTCCGCCTTGCCGTTGCCGACTTCCTGGGCGCCGGCCGCGTTGAAGCCCAAACCTGCAAACACTGCTGCGATCAGGATTTTCACTTACGAATCCACCAATTGCTTGGGTGAAAGCTACAGGCCGGGTTAGCGAGCACATTGATGCGTATCAAATGCCGCCGCGCTCTTCACGGTGTTTGATTCAGCGCAATGAACGCGCCGGCCGCACTCGATAATGACTGAAACCACGACTAATCCTTCCCTTAGAATGAGGAGTTGCCGCCGTGACTTTCAGGACACTGCTTACGATTACCGGACCGAACCAGGGCGAGGGCGATCTGAAGCTCGCCGCATCGCTGTGCGAACAGATAGATGCCCATCTCTCCGTGCTGGTTCTCGAGCTTGCTGCGCCGCCCTCAGGCGGTGAGTATGCTGTTGTCCTCTCACCAGCTTGGCTGGAGGAGCGTCAGGCCGACCTGAAAAGGCTCAAGAAACGAATTTCGGAGGTGGTGGCATTTGTTTCCCAAGCTGACGTATCAGCTGATCTGAGCGACGACTATCCCGATACCGCCTGGGCGGACGAGATCATCGGAAGGCGAGCCCGCTACGCCGATCTGGCCATTCTGGGGCCGGACCTGCTCGCAAGCCATACACTGAAGGACAAGGTCATCGAGGGCGTCTTGTTTTCGTCCGGCAGGCCCCTTCTGCTCGTTCCCGAGGGCTCGCGGCCGACACTGAAGCCGAAACGCGTGCTCGTCGCTTGGGACGCTCGTCTGGAATCTTCGCGCGCGCTGCGCGAGTCGCTTGACCTGCTGATAGGCGCCGAGGAGGTGCACATTGCCATCATCGATCCGGTTGAAGATGAATACCACCATGGTGCGGAACCGGGCGCAGATGCTGCGGCCTTTCTCGCACGGCACGGCGTGAAGGTTACGGTCGACAGGCTGCCGAGCTCGAACCATTCAGTCGCCGACGTTCTTCGCCGGCACGCTGTCGACACCGCCGCCGACCTGATGGTTATGGGGGCCTACGGTCATTCGCGGCTGCGCGAGCGCATCTTCGGTGGCGTCACCAAGTCGATGCTTGAGAATCCATCGCTGCCGATCCTGATGGCCCGGTAGCCATTCCAAGAAGCAGTCGGGCCGGCGCAATACCGCCGGCCCATGCTTTTGGAGCAACTTGCTGGGCCGAGCTGGCGGAACAGTCGGTAGTGTCTCAGTTTGAAATTTGCCGGAATGCAATATGCATTTCCCATATCGG